>JAHBXZ010000015.1 GCA_019636215.1 Planctomycetota bacterium
TCAGTGCGGAAGGCAAACAGGTACACCAGCACGGCCACACCAAAGGCCAGCGGCAGAAAACGTCGGGCAAAGTGAAGCACACGCTTCATGGGGCCGTTCTAACGCAGCCAAGGCCCCAGACAAGGCCTGCGGCGCAGCTCACTCGTCCTGCGCTTCACGCTGCGGCGTGGGGGTCTCCAGCCACACGACGGCATCCGGCAACAGCAATCTACGGATCGCGGCTGTGGGGCCGGGATACAGTTTGATGTACGCCCAGGCCGAACGTATCGCCGCGCCAAGCGCGCCGTATGCCCAGGTGTCTTGCCCCAACGACCGGGTGTGCAGGATCGCCTCAGCGAACATGGCACTTGCGTAACGCACCGAGAGCGTTTCCGGTCCCGGATTGGTGTGTTGCTGGTTCACCTGCAGCGCCGCCAGCGCAATGCCGAGCGCCATCACGGCCTGGCGCGCGGGGTCGGGGTCCTTCCGAAACGCCAGTTCGGTTCTGATCTTCTGCATTTCGGCCAGCAGATCGCCGTCGGTGGCGTTCCAGTTGGCTTTGTATAGCGCAAGAAAGTGATACGACGGTCCCACGGCCTTACCCGTGCTCGCGCACCACAGCAGCGCACGTTGCGGATGGCGCGGAGAATGCACACCGTTCCCGAGATCAAACAGCCCGGCAGGAAGGTCGTCGCGCTCCTTCCACTGCATGGCCGCCAGCATTTCGTGCAAACCGAGTTCGGGCACGGGGGCGTCAAGGTCGGCCTGCCTGACTGCCGGTGGTTTAGCCACGAACTCGGTTGAACTCATAAAGCTATCTGCCACAGCGATGCCGCCAACCACACCCAGCGCCACCGTGACGCAGAACAGGGCGCGGGCCGCGCGCCGCGCGGGGGCTGCTAGAACGTAGAATGCGGTGTCAGCGCGCATGAACAACTATCGTCACTTGGTGGCGGCAACTTGAGAGTTTGCCAGCCAACAATCCCCCAAAGGCGCGGAGCGCCGACACAATCGGGTTTGTGTGAACTGCCGGGTCTGTGTCGGCGCTCCGCGCCTCGGAAACATGCTTTGGCGAAATCCCCCGGCTGCACGCCCGCGTCGCCTTCGGCTCGCGGGCGTTTGCCGGGGGCTAATGTTGAACCGGCGCTCCGCGCCGAACTGACCAACACCACGGGCTAACTACGTGGCATCGGCGTCCTCGCCGATGCGTCTCCATGCGCGTCTCGCGCATGGCGCCGCGCGCCTGCGTTTGCAAAGACGGGGCTACTTCTTCTGGTTCAGGCTGGCGACGGCTTCGTCGAACAGGCGGCGGGCGTCTTCCGAAAGGGCGTTGCGCAGGGTCTGCGCGTCGCCGGCGTGCGTGGTGGGGCGCGCGTCGCCCTGCTGAACAATGGCCGCCCATTGGTCGTCATCCAGGCGTTCCAGCGTCATGCGCAGGTCGCCGTCGCTGACCATCGCCCGGGCCGTGCGGCCCGCTTCACCGGTGCGGCGGATGACCACCTGCACCTGCCGGGGGTTGCCGTTGGCGGCAAAGGCCCAGTGCTGGGCTTCTTCCATGCGCCGGCGCAGCAGTTGGTCAACTTCGCTGCTGCCGGTGCGGATCTCGCCCAGCCGCAGCTTGAGTTCCGCAAAAATGGGTTCCATGTCGGGGCGCGAGTCCGCCTCAAGGTGCAGCTCAACCATGGGCATCCCGGCCTTGCGCACGCGGGCGCGGTCGGCTGCGGCCTGCAGGTCTTCGCCGGTAACCAGCACACCGGGCAGCACGTCGCGGGCTGACGGCAGGTACAGCCCCTTGCCCTGCGTGACCTGCACATTCATGTGGCGAGCGGCCATCCAGCCGCGCACGGCGCCGGCGTCGGGCCGCCAGTCGTCGGCATAGCTGGCCTCAAAGGCAATGCTGGTGCCGGCCATGGGTACGAACTCGCCGTCGCGCCAGCGCAGGCAGTAGACATCGGGCTGCTGGCCGGCGACAAAAGCGCCGTTGCCGTGCAGCATGGTCAGCACCGGGCCGCCGGGCCCGTCATTCATGGCAATGCGAAAGACCGCGCCGGGCTGCATGGTGGCCGTGGCCCCGCCCGGGAAATCAATCACCAGCGGGGTACCCTTGCCGGAAAGCACCCATTCGTCGGCCGGCACGGCGTCGGCGCGCTGCCACTGGCCCAGGGCCGGTACCAGCAGCTCGCCGCCCACCACTTTGCCGGGCGCGGCCTGGGCGGGTGCAATGGCCAGGATTTCGTTCTCGGGCTTTGGGTCAGGCTTGAGAATCACCAGCAGTGCCAGTGCCACGACCAGCACGGCAGCCGCCTGGGCCACGACTTTCCAGGTAACCAGCCGGAAGATCTTTGCACCCTGCACAGGCGCGGCTTGGGTGTCGGCGTCTGCCAGCGCGCGCAGGGTTTTCTCGAGGGCGCGGGCCTCGGCGGGGCCGCTGCGCGCGTCGCGATACAGCACGTCGCGCACAAGCGCCTGTTCTTCCAGGTAGCTGTCGTACAGTTCGCGGCAGGAATCGCACAGGTTCACGTGTTCCAGCAGGCGCTCGCGCTCGGGGCCCTCGACCATGTTATAGGCCAGGGCGGTAAGGTCATGCAGCTCTGGGTGGTTCATGATCCGGCCTCGTTGCCCCGGGCTAGCTTGCTGCGCAAACCTTCCAGCGCGCGGTGCAGGGCCACGCGCACGGCGGTTTCATTCATGTCTTCAAGTCTGGCGATGTCGCCGCTGGTCATCTGGCCGAAGAACCGCAGTTCCAGGATGCGGCGGGTGCGGTCGGGCAGGCGGTCCAGTTCGCGGCGCACATGTTCGATGGATTCTTCGCGGGCCAGGCGTTCCAGGGCGGCGCTGGTGGCGTTGTCGGCGGGTTCGGGCAGGTCGTCGCTGGTGGTCAGGCGACCGTGGCTGCGGGCGACTTCCACGCACACGTTATGGGCGATCCCGAACAGCCACTTGCGGGCGTCGCGGGACTGGTCAAAGGTGCTGAAGTACTTGTGGGCGCGCAAAAAAACCTCCTGCAGGGCGTCCTCGGCCAGCGATTCACTGCCCAGCCTGCGCCGGCAATAGCCGAACAGCGGCCCGTGATGCAGCACGGCCAGCCTGCTCAGTTCCGATTTGGCATCCGGCGCCACGACCCCTCCCACGCGAGCCACACAGGTTACGGGCCGGGCAACCCGGGCGTTACAAGGATTCTGCCCGCCATAAGGCCTGTCGGCCCTTATCGAATATGCGAAAGGTCTTGCCCTGGGCCTGAACTCGGGCGGACAATCGGCGTTTCATGGGTATGGATCGCGCGCGAATTGCCGCAGTCGCCCTGTTGCTGCTCGCCCTGCTGGCCGGCATCTGGTGGCTGTTGCAGGATGACCGCCCGGCCGGCCCGGCCCGCAATCACCTGGCCGAAGAAGCCGCGCCCCCCGCGCAACGGCCTGCAAGGCCTGACCCAACCCCGCAACCAGGTCCGCAGCCGGAGCGGCAGCCCACAGTGGACGCGCAGCCGCAGCCCAAAGCCCAGCCCGAGGCCGAGCAACAGCCCGGGCCCGCGCTGCACCGGCCTGATTACGGTCACGCCCTGCGCCGCGGCGGGTCGCGCGTGGAGTTTTCGCTGCACGACGCCGGCGGCGAGCCCGTGCCCGCACACCTTTGTGAGGCCGCGCTGTGGCGCAAACTGGGTGAGTACTGGCTGCGCGAGGATTGCGAACTGGCGTTTCGCACCAACCTGCTGCGTTGCTTCGGCATGGGCGAGAACGGGGTGCCGCCTGCGGGGCTGGAACCCGGCGACTATGAACTGGACCTGCACAGCCACCGTTACGGTGGGCTGCGCCATCGTTTTTCCGTGGGTTCTTCGGAATCGCGCCAGGAGCGCCTGACCCTGCCCAACTGGACGCGGGTCATCTGCTTTCAGTTTGTGCATGCGGACGGAACGCCGGTGCTGTGGCTGCGCTCGCCGCCGACGGTGAACACAATCAGCCCGCGGCCGATCCCGATTGACCACCCCGGCGCGCCCATGATTGCGTTTCGCCGGCCGCCAACGGAGGAACCAGTAGTGGCAGGCTCCGGCGGCAGCGGCAGTGAGCGGTTCACCCAGAACATCCGCCGGCGCCCTGAAACCGAGCTGTACCCAACAGACGCCGGCCGCTACTACGTGCGTGTGTTCGCGGGTGCCGAGTGCACCGTGCGCTTTGCCCTTGGGGCTATCTGGGGCCGCGAGGAATACGCCGTCACCAGCAACTTCACTGACCCCGCCTGGGAGGAAACCGTAGTCACGCTGAACACCGTGGCCGATTTCGCCGACCGCGTGGCCTCCATGCGCAAACGCGATGCCGACCCACCGGGGGGCAAACTGATCATCGAAGCAGATGCCCACAACGAACTGCCCCAACCCCCTGAACCCGTGGACCCGGCAACAGCCCCGATGCGCCAGGGCGAAGGGCGCTTTGTGCTGGACGTGACGGCGAACTTTGAGGCCCGCGTACACTTCAGTTTTGAGGGTCGCCAGGCCAGCGGCGCGTTTGCCTCCGCCGGCGGCGGGCGCTGGTACCTGGCTACGGCCCCCGGCGTTGACCGCTGGTTTCGCGTGACAGACGACCTGCTGTACGCTTCGGCGTGGGAGAAAGTTCCGACCATGTCCGTGGGCATGGTCGTGACAGAATCGCGGCACTTCCATGCCGAGGTGATTGACGTGCACTGCGGCGGCCTGTCGCCCACACTGCAGGCGTTCGCCCACACGGTGGACTTCGACCTGGGGCTGGTGGGAGACATGTTCAGCGATGACAAGCGCGCCCCGCGTTCAAGCCATCCGCGCATCAAGGTTCCGGAAGGCGGCACCAACTGGGTGAAGCTGACCATGCACCAGCGCGATGGGGCAACGACCGGCCAGATTCGCCTGGGGCCCGAATCACTGACCGGAGTTGCTGCCGGGGCAACCCTGACCACTAGGGCGCACCTGCGCGGTGTGGCTCGCGGCAGCCAACACGATGAGAGTTCCCGCAACGGAGAGATTGCAGAGGTCGGGGGCCCGATGGTGTCCACGCTGCTTACCCTGGATGGCGCGTGGCAGAAGCACGAGGGAGACATCGCCACGCTGCTGCGCGGCGGCACCATCCAGCCGCACTTTGACAGGGCGTTCTGCCTGCGCACTGTGGGCGACGGGGGCGAGGGCCTGCCCTGGGTGCAGGGGCTGGTGATCGAACACGGGCAGGATGATACGGCCTCGCAGGTGCGCGCCGTGCTGGCGCGGCGGCGGCTGGAGATCAAGCCCGAAAGTCCCTCCGCTTACGCCGTGCAACTGCAACAGGCCGTACAGGAGCCCACCGAAACCCGGCTGCGCGCGTTGCTGGGCGACACCGTTTTCGAGGCCTTTGAAACCGACGCCCAGCGCCTGTGGTTTGCCCGCAACGGGGCCTGGTACGACGTGGCCCGCCCGGTGCGCACGGACGACCACGGGTACGTGGCCACGCAGGACCTGACGCTCGAGCCGGGCAAGGTTTACGTGCTGTACCTGTGGAGCCGCAGCCGCGACGCCAGTTTTCCCGACGCCCGCATTGTCTTTGAGGCCGGGCCAGGCGTGACCGACCTCGGCGTGATCCGCCTGCCCAGTTATCGCTGAACCTTGGGCGGTAGCGTGCGTTCTCAAGCTCATGATGCGCGCGATCGTACTATGTGTCGTTACTCTGCTGCTGGCGGCCTACGCGTCGACAATCCCGACTTCGCCCGCCGACGGCAATGGCCCGGTGTCGAACAGGGCGGCGTCGGTGATTGAGCCGATGCGGGACACGGCAAAGGCGGCAATGTCCGGCAAGCCCGCGATGCAAGACCCCGCGATGTGGCCGTCCGGCGAGTTCGATATGGACTTGCGTCAGTCCCCGGTTGACCATTGGACGCTGTTGCGTAGAGCTACTGGGACCGCAGTGGTTGACCTGAAGGATGCTGCCGGGGAGAGCCTTCAGCCTTACAGGTTCAGCACATCCCTTTTCAGGCGGCTGGGTCAGTGGTGGGTCCCTTACCAGGTCTGTTCCCAGTACAAGAACGGAATCTTGACTCTCGGCGGCGATGGCGAGCCCGCACCCTGGTCCATGGGGCTGGAGCCCGGCGAGTACGAGCTTGAAGTAAACTCATACCTCTACGGCAGCGTGCGCTGCCATTTCGAGATACAGCGTGATGGGGTTGCGCGACTGGCCATTCGCACCCCGCGGTTTCGACGGGTCATCTGCTTCCGATTCGTTGACGAACAAGGCAATCCGGTGAGCCATGTTGGCTTCCCCAGCGTAGTGCCAAGCCAGTGGAGTCTGCCGGATGTGGCGCGCCCTCAGCCCGACAAGCCAGTCTTGCAGCGACCGCCATCCGAGGCGCCCGCTGAACGGCGCAGGTACTGTTCGAGCAGTATCAGTTGCGGCTTTGGCGTGCGTCAGGATACGGATTCCGGCGCGTGCTATGTGGAGGTCGGAGCCGGTCAGCCCAGTAGAATCACATTCGGCTTGGGTACTCTTTGGGGGCAGGACAAGTACGAAGTCGAGTCGGACTTTGTCGGGCCGCAATATGACGAAACCAAGGTGACACTGCGGATTGCGCCCGATTTTGACCAGGCCATCCTCCGGTACAGCAAGACCTCGGGAAAGGCCGGCAACCGCGCGCTTGTGCAGCCACCGGACCGGGAGGTCCCTTTCAATCCGTACACCGCGCCCGCCAAGAAAGGCTGGTCGCGCGTGATTGTGCGCGTGCCGGCCGGATGGCCCGCCCGGGTGGAAAGCCTCTGTGAGGGAAGCCGTGGGTACTTCAGCTTCTCTGAGGCACACGAAGTCTGGTGGACGGAGTTGAGGCGGGGCGTGCCGGCAAGTTACCGGTTGACGGACGGGTGCTTCTACGTCAGTGAGTGGCTGCCCGCGCCGACGGACGAAGCAGTCAGCGTGATTGACGCGCCGCCAGAACCGCTGACAGTGAGTATCCACGGTGATTGGCTTTCTCCGACACTGCGGGCGTTTGGAGCGCTGGTTGACTTCGACATCGGCGTGGTCGGCGGCGCACCCTTCGCAGACCCGACACCACCGCATAGACAGTTGCTGCGTGACGGTCTGATCGATCGCGGCGAGGAACGTTCCAGCGATCTTGAAGCTCCGGCCAACGGTCACCTGATTGCAAGCATCCAACTGCACAAGGTCGACGGCCTGGCCCGTGTCGTCAGGCTCGGAGGCCGCAAGCTGGATGATCTTTCCAACGCGGAAAAACTTGCGACGCGCACCCGGGTGGCAGGTCTGCCGCGCAACGCGCTGTGGCCCGTGGGCGATCTCGAGCACCAGCACTCGCACAGCAACAGCCGTGGCCGACACATTGGCGTCCCGGCCATGGGCTCCATTGTCGCGGACTCCGGCTGGCAACTTGACCAAGTTGGTGGATCTTTGCTTCACCAACTGGCATCCGGGACAATCCAGCCGGCGGTGACAAACCTGTTGTGCCTGAAAGCTGTCGGACAAGTCGGAGAGGGGCTGCCCTACGTCAGCGGTACCGTGCATGAACTGGATCAGGACGACACCGCGCTGCGAGTGCGTCGCGCCATGCTGGATCAGGGCCTGCAGCCGCTGAAACCCGACGACCCCGCTGCATACAAGGCAGAGCTGGACGCCATGGCTCCCACCGACACCGCTTCTGTTGCCGCATTGATCGGACCCGAGGCCGCCTCAAAATTAAGCCAGGCCGACCACCAGTACTGGTTCGCCCGCAACGGGACGTGGTACGACGGTCGCAACCAGATACACAGCGATGACCATGGGTACATGATCAGTCAGGCCGTGACACTCGTGCCGGGCAAGGTTTACGTGCTGTACCTGTGGAGCCGCAGCCGCGACGCCAGTTATCCCGACGCCCGCATTGTCTTTGAGGCCGGGCCAGGCGTGACCGACCTCGGCGTGATCCGCCTGCCCAGTTATCGCTAGGTCACTTGCCGGTGATGACGCGGGTGCGTGTTGGCACGGTCGCGCGTTTCAAGAACAGCAGCGCAAAGCAATTGTCATACAGGTCGTTCCAGTTGCCGTCGTCTTTCTGCTTCATCACCAGCACGGCCGCGCCCTGCTTGTACCACTCGTTTTCGCCCAGCAGCTCGGTGGGGGTCAGCGCGCCCACGCGCTCTACTGCATACAGGTAAAAGTAATAGTTGGTGGTGTTGTCCTTGGCGTGCGGGTTGCGTGTCAGCGAACAGTTCACTTCCAGCCAGGCCAGGCCGCACTCGATGCCTTCTTCAACTTTCTGGCGCCAGGTCTTGATGCCGGTGGGCATTTCCTGGTTGCGGCGCTGGGGCGTCATGGCTTCCACCATATCGGCCAGCAGCAGCAGGCTGCAAATGCCTGCGCAGGTCATGCTGCCGTAGGCCGGCACTTCTACCCTGCCGGCGTAGCCGGCCGCGGGGGTGTCGGGCAGGTGGTAGGCAAAGCCGCGGGCCTCCACCAGTTTGTTGCTGCGCGTGAACTTGCCGGCGGCATCGCGGCCGGTGACACGCTTGAGCTTGGGGCCTTCCAGCTGTTGAAAGCGAAGGATCTGTTCCCCGGCCAGCTTCAGCACACCTTTGGGCAGTTCCAGCCCGCAGCGTTGCGCCGCTGCCATGGCCAGCACGGCAAACTGCGTGTTGCTGAGGTCGGGGCGCATCACCTTTTCGTTGGCGTAGCTCCACAGTCCGGGGTGGTCGGTCAGCACGGCTTCGGTGATGGCATCCAGGTACTCCTGCATCAGCTTGCGGTTCTCGGGTGTCAGGTTGCGCACCAGCACGGCCGGGGGCTTGCCTTCGGCCACGCCGATGCGCTCGGCCTCGGGGATCACCTGGGCCTCCAGGGCCATCACACACAGCGCGGCGTGGTACAGCTTCCCGAAGTGCTGCAGCTTGGGCCCGTCGCGCATGGCCGCCAGCGCGGCCAGCACGGTTTCGTCGTCGGGCTTTGCACCGCATTGCAGCAGCGTGTAGGCCACCAGCGCCGCGGTGCCGCGGCCGGTGCGCCACAGTTTGTCGGCCTTGACCAGCGCCAGGGCCTTCTCAATGCAGCGGTTCACGCGCTGTTCAAAGCTGCGTGGCTCGGCAAACAGGTCGTGGCGGGCCAACTGGTAGGCGAACTCGCACTTGCGCTCCTTGGCCTGCCATTCAAGGGGCGACTTGCAGGACATGCTGCCGGCAAAACCGCGCGCGAAGCCCTGGGGGTCGTAAAAGACCTCGGCCTCCAGCACAAAATCGACCAGCACCGGGTTGATGCCGCCCATCGGCCGCAGCGGTTCCCCGGGCTTGGGTTTTTCGGGCTCGGGGTCGCTGCCGGTCGCGCGCACCTTGACGACAGGGCAATCCCTGGAGGCGTACTCCTTGGTGCCGGCAAACTCAAAGGCCAGGTCGATGCGATCAGGAAACCGCGCCAGGGCCAGCTTCTGGGTCGAGGTATCGAACGACACTTTCCATTGCGTGACGGGCTTGGGCCCCGGCGCAGGCAGGTGAAACAGCAGGCGCGGCAGCACTTCACTGGCCGGGCATTGCGCATGCACGGTGTTGTCCATGGCGCCGTTGGGCTTGAACTGCGCGCCCGTCAGCATGAAGCTGCCCTCAAGCCCGCCGAAGGTTTCGCCGTAGTCTTCGCTGGTGCGTTCGAACTCCAGCACAGCCTGGGGCGGCAGCCGCCATTGCAGGGGCTCGGCCTGGGCAACCGGGCGCGAGGGCGAAAACGCCAGCAATGCCAGCGCGCAAAGGCCGGCGGGGATGATGCGCCTCATGGAGTCCTCCGGCCACAGGATACCCGGCATGGCGGCGAAGGTCACTCACGGAACACGCTTCATGGCGTGATGATCTTGCACGTTGACCTTGGGCGGTGCGATCTATACTCGCCAACGTGCCGGACCCTTGAGTGCCCGGCAGATGGGCTGGTTCCGGGCTGATTGCGCTGCTTCAACCCGCCTCGCAGTCCCGGTTGTGGTTCGCCACAGACTGGTGCTGGTCATGTCAACCGAGCCTGGCCGATCGTCGCGTCACGACGCGACTCTTCTGAAAACCGCAAAATCCCCGTTTCCGCTGGCTGTGGCCATGCGCGGCGTAATGCGCGAGGGCTACAGCTTTGCCAGGTTCCGCGCCGACCTTATGGCCGGCGTGATCGTGGGCATTGTCGCACTGCCGCTGTCCATGGCACTGGCCATTGCCAGCGGCGTGCCGCCCCAGCACGGCCTGTACACCGCGATTGTGGCCGGGGCGCTGATTGCCGTCACCGGCGGTTCGCGCAGCAATGTGTCCGGGCCCACGGCGGCGTTTGTCGTGCTGCTGGCGCCGATCAGCGCCAGGTACGGCCTGGGAGGGCTGGCCCTGGCCAGCGCCATGGCGGGCGTGATTCTGCTGGCGATGGGGTTGTTCAAGCTGGGGCGGCTGGTGTCCTTTGTGCCGCACCCGGTGACCACGGGCTTTACCGCAGGCATTGCGGTGGTGATTGCGACCTTGCAACTGAAGGATTTCCTGGGCCTGAACTTCGCGGCCAGCGGCGACCATTACTGGGAGCGCGTGTCGGACATCGTCGGGGCGCTGGGCACTTACAACTGGCCGGACCTTGCGGTGGGCGGATTCAGCCTTGGTCTGCTGCTGGTCTGGCCGCGTATCACGCGCCGTGTCCCCGGCCCGCTGGTGGCGGTGATTCTGGGCTCCGTGGTGGCGTACCTGCTGAACACGCAATGGGAGGGCGCGACCGTGGCCACCGTGGGCAGCCGCTTTGGCGGCATCCCGCAGCAGTTGCCGGTGTTCATCCTGCCCTGGCAGGAACCCGGTGCTGACGGCGCGCCGCTGGGCCTCAGCATGGACCTGGTGCGGGCGCTGGTCGGTCCGGCCTTTGCCATTGCCGCGCTGGGCGCGATTGAATCGCTGCTTTCGGCCGTGGTGGCCGATGGCATGGCCGGAACCAAACACGACCCCGACAGCGAACTTGTGGGGCAGGGGTTGGGCAACATTGTTGCGCCATTTTTCGGCGGCATTGCCGCAACGGGCGCGATTGCCCGCACCGCCACCGGTATCCGCAGCGGCGGCAAGACCCCGGTTACGGCCGTCATCCACGCGCTGTTTGTGCTGGCGGCGGTGATGGCGCTGGCCCCGATTCTTTCATACCTGCCGATGGCCAGCATGGCGGCGTTGCTGCTGATTGTGGCCTGGAACATGAGCGACGCGCGGCACTTTCTGCACATGCTGCGCGTGGCGCCGCGCAGTGACCTTTCGGTGCTGCTGGTGTGCTTCGGGCTTACGGTGGCCTTTGACATGGTGATTGCCGTCAGCATCGGCATTGTCCTGGCGGCGCTGCTGTTCATGCGGCGCATGGCGGAAATCAGCGGCGCGCGCGTGGTGGCCGGCGGCACCGGCGCGTTGCGCGAACCCCTGCCCGCGGGCGTGGTGCTGTATGAAATCGCCGGGCCGCTGTTTTTCGGCGCGGCCGACAAGGCCATGGGCAACCTGGCCGCGATGGCACCCGACGTGAAGGTGGTGGTGCTGGACATGAGTGCCGTGCCCACCATGGATGTGACCGGCCTGGTGGCACTTGAAAGTGTGCTGCGCAAGCTGAACGCGCGGGGCGTGCGCGTGATCATCGGCGGCCTGCAGGCCCAGCCGCAACGGGTGATGGCAAAGGCCCACATAGTGGAGAAGCCCGGCGAGCTGCGCTTCTGCACCAGCCTGGACCAGGCAATTGAGGAAGCCAAACGAGCAGCGGTTTGAAGGGCGGAGTCGTGTATCTGCAGCACGGCAAAACAGCAGGGCCTGGTGCGTCCCGCGGCGTTCAGCGTGCCGCCATTCACCACACGCCAGGCGCGAGACACCAGACACTGCAGTTCGCCCTGGCCAAAACCATTCCTTGCATCGCCCCTTGCGTACCCCTATAAGCGTAAGCGCGTCGGGCGTGTTGCCGACGCTTATTTTTTTGCCCTCGCCATTGCGAAAGAGCCGAGACCATGGTCAGCAGCCTGAATAAAGAGACAGCCCGCATCACCCAACTGATCAAGCAGGAGCAACTTGGCGAGATTGAATCCGCCTGGTCGGACGCCCTGCAGAAGGCCCCCAAGGAAATTGAAACCTTCCTCAGCCTGGCCGACAAACTGACCCGCAGCGGCCATGGCGAAAAGGCCGGCACCCTGCTGGAACAGGTGGTCTCCAAGCTGGATTCGCTGTCCGAGCCGCGTCTGGCCGCTGAAGTGCTGGCCGAGCTTGCCAAAGTCGCGCCGCGCAACGCCAACCAGAAGGCGCTGGCTCTTACCGTGTTCACCAATGCCTATGGCGCCCAGCCCGGCTTTGAAAAGGCCATCGAGCGCGCCGAGACCGCATCCAAGGAAAACGAAAACCGCTTCGTCAAGGCGCTGTGCAACGAGATGGCGTTTCAGCCCGGCGACTGGCTGCACCACGACGCCGGCTGGGGCCTGGGCCAGGTCAAGTCCATGGATGTGGGCGCGGCCGAGCTGATCATCGACTTCAAGGAAAAAACCGGCCACAAGGTCAAGATGGGCGCGGCCGCCAACTTCTTCAAGAAGTTGCCGCCCGAGGACATCATGGTCCAGCGCGAGGCCGACATTGATGCCCTCAAGCGCCGCTGCAAGGACGACCCGCAGGCGGTGATCCTTGGCATTCTCAAGGGCCACGACAACAAGAGCAATCTCAAGCGCATCAAGGCGGAACTGGTGCCGCGGGTGATTGACGCCAAGTCATGGACCAAGTGGTGGGCCAACGTGCGCAAGGACCTGGCGCGCCACCAGTACGTGCGCGTCGGCACCGGTGCCAACCCGGCGATTGAGCGCCTGGTGACGGCCATGACGCACGAGGACGAAACACGCGAACTGTTCGACAACGCCATCCGCCTGCCCCAGAAGCTGGCCGTGCTGCGGCGTTACCTGAAGGACAGCGCCGCTTCGGATGCCCGCAAGACGCTGCTGGAACACATTGGCGCGCAGGTGGCCGCCATCGTGCAGCGCGAAGGCGACCTGGATGCCCGCAACCGCGACAGCGGCGCGTCGCTGGCCGGCGACCGCATTGTTGGCTGGTACATGATTGAAGACATCCGCAAGTGCGAACCCACGGCCAATGTGGGCTTGAACTACAGCATTGACGACCTGGTGCGCGGCGCCGAAGACATCCTGCGCCGCATTGAGGAAGTGCGCGATTCCGATTACCAGGGCCGCGCCCTGCAGCAGCACACCAGGCTGGACAGCAACTGGCCGACCACATACGGCAAGGCGTTTCTCAAGAACCTTGCGTCGCTGTGGGACATGATTGCCCGCGCGCTGATTGACAATGGCAATGAAAAAGAACTGCACGACGCCCTGACCGCCGTGGCCGCCGACCCGGACGTCTACCCGTTGCAGTACCTGTGGTTCGCCAAGCGCGGCATCCTGGGCCAGTCGCTGCCCAAGTCCATCGCGTTGCCCACCGCGCAGGACCTGTTTGCCCGCATCCTGTGGGTGATGAACAAGGTGCTGACCCGCATCGAGCGCGGCGAAACCGGCATGAAGGAGACCCTGGCCACGCTGCGGGCCGCCATGACAGAGCGCAACTCACGCCTGCTGGCCACGGCCATTGAAGGCATTGCCGAGGAACGCGCGGCGCACCTGTTGCATGAGATTGACCGCTGCCGCGGGCTTTCGGACATCCATAACAGCACCCTGCGCGAGATTCTGCTGCGCAGCTTCCCCAACCTGCAGGCCAAGAAGGCAGCAGCACAGGCCGCGGAAGTCGAGGCCGAGGGCGGCGGGGAAATCCTGGCCACCGCAAACGGCCAGCGCAAGCGCGAGGCCGAGCTCAAGCGCATCCAGGAAGAAGAGCTGCCCGATGTGGCAAGGCAGATCGGCGAAGCGCTGGCGATGGGCGATATCTCGGAAAACGCCGAACTCGATGCCGCCCGCGAGCGCGAAGGACGCCTGAAGGAAGCCGCCAAGGGCATCATGGAAGAACTCAAGCGCGTGCGCGTGATTGAGTCCGGTGAAGTCGACCCCAGCAAGGCCGGCTTCGGCACCAAGGTCACCCTCAAGCGCGAGGACGGCAAGACCAAGGTCTACGAGATTTTCGGCCGTTACGAGGCCGATCTCGACCGCGGCATCATCAGCATCGAGAGCCCGATCGCGCAGGGTATCCTGGGCAAGACCCCGGGCGAAAGCGCGCAGGTACAGACACCGGAGGGCGTCAAGAAGTACGACGTCATCAGCGTGGAACGCGCGTTCTAGAGACAGCGGCAGAAACCCGCGCCCGGGGCCGTCCCCGGGCGCGCTTCATTTGCGCAGCCCCTTGAGGCGTTCGATCTGGGCACGGAACTCGTCGGCGTCAGGATCCTTGGGCCGCAGCTTGAGGTAGAGCTCAAGGTCGGCAATCGCGGCCTCGTAGTTGCCCAGTGCCTCATGGATGTCCGCGCGCAGGGTGAACAGCGGGGGCAGGCCTTCGCCTTCCAGGGCGTACACGGCGTTGGCATCAACCAGCGCGCCGCGGGCGTCGCCCTGCTGCAGTCGCGCCCCGGCGCGGTTGATCAGGCTCACCATCTGGTCAGGTGCCAGGTCAATCGCGCGGGTGTTGTCGCGGATCGCCGCGCCCCAGTCCTCCAGGGACGCGTGAAGCGCCGCGCGCAACTGCCAGTTCGCGGCGCTGTCCGGGTCGAGGTCCAGTGCCTTGTTCACCGAGGCCATGGCCTCGCGATTGAGGCCGAGCAGCCGCTGCACTCCGGCCAGTTCGCGGTAGGTATCGGGAATGCGCGGCATCAGCAAGATCGCGGTTTCAAAGTCCTTCATCGCCCCGTGCGGGTCAATGGGGTCACGTGCGGCGCGGGTCGCGGGCAGGGCACGGTGCTGTGCACGCGAACGCCAGGTCATCCAGTCCTTGGGTGCCAGTGCCACGGCGCGGTCATGCATTTCCAGTGCGCGGGCGTTGCGGCTTTCCCAGGTTTCGGGCCCGGGCACGACGTGAATCAGCCTGGCCCGCAGGCTGAGCGCCCGGGCGAAGTTCGGGCGTTCCGCCAGCTGCTGGTCCAGGTTCCTGGCAATCACCGTGTTCGGCATGTCGTTGAAGATCGAGTGTGCGGACTGGGCAAAGATCATGCGTGGTTCTTCTTTGTCCGGCTGCAGAGCAATGGCCTTGCGCGCCAGGGCCGAGGCCGCGACGCGGTTGCCCTGCTCCAGGTGCAGCCGTGCCAGCAGCGCCAGCCCGTCAAAGTCTTCGGGCTCCACCAGGTTGGACGGCGCGGGTACGCGGCCGACGTGCCGGCGCACGCGGACCCAGACCAGCGACTCTACGCCGTGCTTTGCCAGCAGCTTCAGCAGCGGGTCAAAGGCCGCCTCGTGCCCCATCTTGCACAGGGTGATTGCGATGCGGATCGTCACTTCCTCGTCCGACAGCGCCAGCATGAGCTCTGCCAGCGCTGGCACGGCCTGCGCAGGGGCCGCTGCCAGCAGCAGTACCTCGCTGGCGAACTCGATCTCCAGGCGGCGGCGCGCGTCCAGCACGACCCACTCGCCGGCCGTGCTGCAGACGTCGGCAAGCGCAGCAATCAGCATCTGTGCCGTCTGTTCCTCCCGCCACGGGCCGACTTCGGCGACATACAGGCGCACCTGGTCGGCATTGACGGACACTCCCGAGTCATCTTTGCCCCGGCGGATGAAGCCCAGGATCTCGTTGATCCGTGCCGCGCGCTTGCGCTGCAACGCCTGGCGCGCCTGCAAGAGGCTGTATCGCGCGTCTGCCAGCCGCTGTTCGGGGCCGTCGGTTCCGTCCAGGATCAATTCTGCCATCGCAAAGTCGTCGTTCAGCGATGCCAGCATCACCGCCAGAAGCCGGTCTTCCAGCAGCGCGCCGGCCAGTGCCGCAAGTTCGTTTTGCGGCAGCAGGTTCTCCGCGACTCCGGCCACCGGCTCGGTGGCCAGCCGATGCAGTTCGCGCCGTGCGTTGGCGATAGCCAGCAGCCGCGCGCAAGCCTGCGAGGCCTCCGGTCGCGGGCCGTAGTAGCGCCGCTGTTCGGGCGTCCGCGCCAGCAGCGAGTGCAGCAGTTCGCGGGCCTGGCGGTCGGATTCCTTTGGCTCCAGTGCCGCAAGGCGCGAAACCGCCCCGGCCACGGCTTCCTGCCGCTGCAGAACCAGTTCCGCGCGTTCACGCTTCTGGCGTGCCTGCAGGGCCTCGCGTTCGGCCTGTTCGGCGTCGGCCCGGGCCAGTGCATCGCGCGCGGCGTCGCGCTCACGCGCGACGTTGTAGATGCTGAAGCTGATCACGGTCACCAGTGCCATCGCCGCCAGCGCGCTGACCAGCGTGGCGGCACGGTTGCGCGCCACAAACCGCCGCGCAAGTTCCAGCGAGCTGTAGTCGTACACGCTGAGGTTGCGGCCGTCGCGAAAGGCCTGCACTTCGCGCGCCAGGGCTTCGGCACTGGGCAGGCGGACGGAACGCTCGCGCTCCATGGCGCGTTCACACAGGCGCACCAGGTCAGGCGGCGCGCCGGGACTGGCCTGGGCCAGGGGCTCCGGCCGGCCGTTGACGACCTTTTCAAGGATGGAGTCCGCTCCCATGCCCTCAAAGGGCGGGCGGCCGGACAGCAGCTCGTACAGGATCGCGCCCAGCGAATACACGTCGCTCTTTTCGTCCACCAGTTCCAGTTGCCCCCGCGCCTGCTCGGGCGGCATGTAGGCCGGGGTGCCGATTACCGTGCCGTCCACGGTGTGGCTGTCGCGCCCGTTGCGCACCAGCGACGGCGACACCCGCGCGGGCCCGGCGGTGCTTTCTTCGTTGCCCACGCGGGCAAGCCCCCAGTCCAGCACCACGGTTTCGCCGAAACTCCCCAGCATGATGTTCTGCGGCTTCAGGTCGCGGTGAATCACGCCGCGGCTGTGCGCATACGCAATCGCGTGACACACGGCCAGGAAGGACTCGATCAGCTGCAGGCGCATGGCGCGCTTGTCGGTGTCCGGGCGGCCGCTGTGGCGGATCTCGGCCAGCTTCTCGGCCAGGCTGCGGCCACGCACCAGCTTCATGGTGTAGAAGATGCTGCCGTCGTCGCGCCGGCAGATTTCATACACCGGCACGATGTTCGGGTGTTCCAGTTGGCCGGTTACTTTGGCTTCGCGAACAAAGCGTTCCACGGCCTGGGGATTGGGGTCGCTGCGCGCGCCCGAGCTGCCCTCGTGGGGGCCAAGGACTTCTTTCAACGCGACTTCGCGGCCCACGGCGGTGTCCACGGCCACCAGGATGCGGCCCATGCCGCCGCGGGCGAACTCGCGCTTGATGGCATAGCGCCCGGCACCGCTGACAGGCAGTTGCGCGCGCAGTTCTTCCAGCCGCCCGCGCGCGACATCCGTCAGCGCCGCGCGGGCGCGCGTCTTGGCATCGCTGGCACCGGGCCGCAGCGAAAGCAGGGACTCAGCCTGCTGTTCGGAAAGGCCCAAGCCCTGCAGTGCCGAGCCACCCTGCTGCATCAGCGCATCCAGTTCCACGGTGAGGGTGCCGACATCGGCCCCGGGGTTGATGGCCAGCACAGTGCCGAAGTCGTCGGGGCTGGCCGGTGCGGGCGCGGCGGGGACGGGCGCGGCAGGCGCTGGCGTGTGGACTGGTGCGGGTGGGGCGTCCATAACGCCGTCAAGCATGGACATGGCGTCATCGGGAGAGATAAAGCCGCGTTTTACGGCCAGCACCGCGGCCAGCACGGCGCGGCGGCGTGATTCAGCGTCGTCGTTGCCGGTCATGACGGGCTCCGGGCGGTTGCCGCGCATCGGCAATAGTGTGGGGCGGCCTTTGCGGGGTTGCGAAGGCAGGATAAACAAAACGCCAGGAATTCGCCTGCATTACCACGCGGTGAAAATCGGCGTGGTATAGTTCAGGCGTTGACAACATAAGACCAGTTTGCCGGCTCCTACGGGCTGTCTCCTTTTAAGGGGGGGAGATGGTTTTGGAGTCGGAACGCGCAGTCGGGCAGGATCGTGACTTCGGTTTTTAAGGGGGACTGAAGTTATCTCTGTTCGCCTGCGCACCTTATAAGCGGGCCGTCCTTCGGGGCGGCCCGCTGTCATTTTTTTCCGGCAGGTCGATGCCACCTCGGCGCTGACAGTCCGGGCAAGCAACGGCACCGCGCGCTTGCGGCTCCTGTTACACGCCAATCGAATAATCGCGCAGTTCGCGGCTGAGGGCTCTTAGATACATCGCCAGCACAAACCCCACGCACACCGCGTCGGGGGCTTCCTTCTTGAGGTCATAGCGCAGGCCCAGTGTGCGGCCCGCGTCGTCGTCCAGCGTGATCATCAGTTCGCCGTACCCGCCGCCTTCGCCCGCGCGGACGCGGATCATGCGCCGCTGGCCCCGCGAGTATTCGGGGTTGGTGGCGTGCGAGAAATAGCGGTCCAGAAACTCGCGGTCCAGCTTGGCAAAGAAGTCCGACACAATCCCGGCGTGGCCGTGCTGGCTCCAATTCGTGTTCAGGTTGCCGGTGTTCTTGACCCAGTGCTTCAGCTGGTCCTCCAGCCGGTTGGCAACGACTTCGGTTTTGCGCACGTTGCTGCGCGTCAGCATCATGGTGCGGGCGCGCTGTTCGTGGCTCTTGCGCTGGGTGGACTCAATCTCGGCGCGCAGCTTGAACAATTCCTTACCCTGTTCCTGCACCTGCTTTTTCAGCGCGTCGCGCTGGGCGTCCACTTCGCCCAGCAGTTCTTCGGCGGCACTCAGCTCCGTCTGCAACTGCGAAAGCTCGGCGTCGTGGGCGCCCAGGTCGCTTTCGTGCTTGCCCAGTTCGCGCGCCTTTTCGGCAAGTTCCTGGGCGCTGGCCAGCGCAATCGTCACGCCGGCGTCGCCCTTGCCGCCGATCGCGCCCAGGCCGTCCATCAGGCGCTTGCGTTCGGCCAGTGCCTTGTCGCGTTGCGCCTGCACGGCGGCAATGCGGGCCTTGAGTTCCTCCAGTGTGCCGGCTTGGACGGCGCGAGTGGCATCAAGCGCCGCGACATCGGGCACGGGTGCCGCGGCCTGCGCAGCGCGTGCGGCCGCAGCTTTTCGAGGCCCGCGCAGCACAACGAAGTACATCACCAGGCCGATCACGCCGCCGATGACAAGAAAACGCATGACTTCGCCGACTACCTGTCCCGTGTCGATGGCAAGCATGGCCGCAATCTAGCAGGCCAGGGGCCGACCCGAACACGTCAAGTTTGGCATTTGTAGCAGTGCGTAAGTGATGCTTGTGTAACTAGTTATGTGAAGTTCGAGGCCTCGCAAAGGCCTGTGCTTGTAATCGCAGCGGGTGCCAGAAACGCGCCACCCAGACCGCAACTGCCGGGCTGTTCTGTTGGCGGCACCAGGCGATAGGTTTTGCCATCGGCGCTCAGGCCTGTGGCGTCGCCGAACACTTCCACCCGCGTGGCCGTGGGCACGGCAAAGATGGTCAGGAAGCTGGGTTTTTCGACGTCGGCAATGATGGTCCACCCCACCATGTAACTCTGGAAATCCGCGCTTTCGTCGGTGAAGCCCGTGACCGTCAGGAACGGCACGTAATCCGGGTCATCGGTCCAGTTGCCGCCCGTCGTGTTGTCGCCGGTGTGGAAGTCATAGACCACAAACCCCTGGTTCTGCCCGTTCAGCGCCGCATACACCGGGGCCAAAGCCCCGCCCACATCGGCCACCACAACCGTGCTGGAGGTAGTGTCATCCACCCGCGCCGTGATGTAACGGTCGCCCGTGCTGCCCGGCCTTGAGGTCAGCAGTTCCATTTCTGTCACCCGTCTGCTCGGTTCAACAAACAAAGTAGCCTGACGCCGTTAACCGCACTTCGTCAACGGGTTCGACAGACGCTTGACTGCGATCCGTTGACCGCTACCAGTTTTCATGCGCTAAAGATGTCCTGACTACGATTGCGGCTCTGTTGCACCGGCGCGAATCTCGCGCAACTTCTCGGTTACGCGAGTTCCAAAGTCGCTGAGGCTCTCATTCGGGTCCTCGATAAGTATGTCCCCGTTTTCTCGGCGAAGGACAAACTTTGGTGGATCACCCGAATACCGATCAACGACAAATCGCTGTACGACCGTGCGGGCGGATTGATTGCCGTCACTGTGGCGCACCAAAACAAACTCCAAGGGGAAGGAGCCCCTATGGACCAGTTGCCCGATTTCAGCTTCCGAAAGAAGCGCGTCTGAGTTGTCAGGATGAGCCAGTACGAATCCCACAGCCTGTTTTGGTATGTGTGCAGAACTAGCGCACGCAACACCAGAAACAAGGAGCAGGACCAGGAATGCGCAAGTCTGAATTGCACGCCTATCTAAGCCATGCGTCAACGCCGGCATCGTGAATCTCCTGAGCTTTGCGATTAATGTTAGTACGGTCTGCTCCTTCAAGTACCACTTCTGTCGACCCGTCTGCCTTGATGCGTTTCAGAGTCTCTTTGTCTGTATCGCCGATCCACTCCTTGTAAGCCTTCCCGTAGTCACGTTGAGAGTCTCGGTCTGCACAGAGGATGCCGCCCCCGTCGGCATTGCCAAGATGCTCGTACTTGGACCTCCAGTTCATGGGAGTCACTTTCTGCTTGGGGCCTCCGTTCTTGAAGTCAATCTCGCCTCCGATATGACCACACGTACAGGCATCACAGCCCGACGCCTCAACCTTGTATACCTTCCATTCTTTGTCTTGGACAGTGTACTCTCGCTCCCGGCGGGAGACGATAAATCGATGAGATACAGTTGTGGCGCTTCCCTTCTGAAGGGCCGTTGTCTTTTCAACCTTCTTGGTGACCGTTAATCCTCCTCCCGCTCCCTTGTAGCTGCCTGCCAATTTGCCCGTAACCTCAGCCGAATCCGACTTAGACTCAACATTTGTGACCTCTATCCGGGTGGACTTCTCGATTACGTCCACATCGGACTCGCGTGACACTCCAGTGGCTATGGCGCTCGACCACTTTCGCGGTGCTCGCTGGAAGCCTAGGTCTGTGATCGTGCACTCCAGTCCTGTTGCATCCACGAGTTGATTTGCACGGAGCATGCAGTAATCCCACAGATTCCCCCATGGCGTCGCCGCCGGGTCGGGCGTGGTCCACCGGCCCATGAACACGTCGTAGGTGCGGTTCCAGCAGTAGCAGGTGCCCAGCTCGTTGATGCCACCCTGGGCGCCGGTGGTGCTGCCGCCGCTTTCGTGGCCGACTTGTGGGGGCACGTACTGATAGCCAGACCACAGCCACTGGCAGCCGCGGTTGTTGGCGCGTTTGCTCAGCACTGTGTTGGGTTTGCTCAAGGCCCCGGTCGTCGGGTCCACGCCCGGGGGTGCGACCAGGCGATAAGTTTTGCCATCAGCGCCCAAGCCGGTGGCGTCGCCGAACACTTCCACCCGCGTGGCCGTGGGCACGGCAAAGATGGTCAGGAAGCTGGGTTTTTCAACGTCGGCAATGATTGTCCACCCCACCATGTAACTCTGGAAATCCGCGTTTTCGTCGGTGAAGCGGGTGACATTCAGAAACGGCAAGTGGTTCGGGTCATCGGTCCACTCGCCGCCGGTCGTGTTGTCGCCGGTGTAGAAGTCATAGACCACAAACCCCTGGGTCTGCCCGTTCAGGGCCGCATACACCGGGGCCGAAGCCCCGCCCACATCGGCCACCACAATCGTGCTGGAGGTGGTGTCACTCACCCGCGCCGTGATGTAACGGTCGCCCGTGCTGCCCGGCCTTGAGATCACCAGTTCCATGCGTGCCATCCATCTGGCTGGTCTAAACTGGTAGGCGTCCGGACGATTCTAAAGGCCCGCGATTACGTGTCCCTCAATGCCCGAAGTCGGCGATGAAGTCGCCTAACTTCTAGAACCAATGAGAGGTTTGTCACCGCCAGCAGCGACGCAAGGACATATATGCCCCATTCCGATACGTATTCCATGGCTCCCGATCACTCCCCCCAATGTGACTTCCATTGACCACGCATGTATCCAGGGACAGCCGATGCGGAATTGCTGCTCCGACTGTCGACCTCTGATTTGCCAAGATCCTCATCCCAGCTTCTTGGTTGTCCACCTGCACTTTCAATCTGACCCGGACCGCCTTTGCACCGTCGATATGGGCATCTTGATGCATTGAGGCAATTGTACTGCCTGTCCGCCTCGTCTTTCGATGCAGCGAACGTGTACCTTGCAAACTTGGTCCATTGATTCTCCCAAGAATACGTAGTAACGCCGCCAACAACAGTCCACTTTTCATCCCATATGCGTCGCTCTCGGGTCAGCTCTTTTACCAGGTCCCATACACCGAGACCCAGCCCACCAATGGCGACGATTGCCTCAAGCAATCTGCGAAGCGGGTTCTTATCTATAATGACTGCGACCAAAGCGACAGCTCCGAACACTAAAGGGGTCAGGCTACTTTGTTTCGTCTGATTGACTGGCGGTTGTGAAGGTGACGCTCCTTGGCCGGTCGGTGTTTCAGGACTTCCGGTTGTGGGTGCCATCCCCTTGCTACTCCTGGTCCGCGTCCGCGCATCTACCGTGACACCGCGGCCTGCATTCTACCCGGGCCTGAGGCCGCGTGCCAAGCTAACCGCGGTCCGGGCAGTGCCTCAGGTTGACCCACAGTCCGGGCGCAAGGCCGAGGGGCGGCGCTTGCCATGGCGTCGCCCCCGCCCTGGCAGGCGGGGCTGTCGGCGGCCCAAAGTCCATCGAGACACTTCCTGCGCCCCCTGGGGCGCGGGCACGGGGAACGCCGCATCCCCACGGCTGAAGCCGTGGGCGAGATTCCCGCGCCACTCCGTGGCCAAGGGCCTGCCTTGGGTTGTTGCCAAACCAACCAAGCAGGCCCGGGCAGTGGTGCCGGAGCTTGCCGTACTCTGTCGCCCCTGCCGGGGCTTGGGTTGGGTGAGGCCTGTTTCCCCGGGCTTCCGCCCGGGGCTACGTTCTGTCGGCCCAGTGGGCCTAAAGGATGTAAGGGCTTGTCCTGAGCCTGTCGAAGGGCGCTTCGTGCGCCTGTTCGCTGACCCTTCCCTTTCGCCAAGGCTTCTGCCGGCGGGTGGGGCTCTGGTTGGTGACGTGCGGTTTGGATTTCGGTCAGTGGTTGGTGCCGAACTCGGTGGTCATCAGCAGGGCGAACAGCAGGTCTTCGGCGGCCTGGGGTTTGTTGCCGTTGGCGGCCATGAAGTCGCCGGCGCGCCTGGCCTCGGCCTCGGTCGGTCGGCGAGACAGCACGTGCAGGTAAACGGCCTCGATGCGCCTGTCAGCGGCGAACTCGCGGGTGATGCGGCCCAGCAGGCCTTCGGGCGTATTGGCAGCAAGCCCGTTGGTGAACGCGCCGTTGAGCACCAGCAGGGCCTGGTCAATGCTGCCGGTGAAGCCCTCGCTGGCGTTCATTTCGTCGTCCTGGCTCAGTGCCGCAAAGCGCCCGGCGCCAAAGCGGGTGATGTAGGTGCGCGCCGGAATGGCCTTGAAGCCCTTGCTGAACTTGTCCCAGGCCTGCAGGTCGTACTTGTAGCGCGGGCGGTTGGGCTCGACCTTGCCTTCGTCGGCGGCCTGTTTGTTCCTGGCCAGTTCAGCGGCGAAGCGGTCCAGTGCGGCGTCGCGGGACTGCTTGACGTTGTCGGCGATCTGCCTGTCGCTCATCAGGTTCAGCAGCGCGCCGATGAACTGGTCGGCAGAAAGTTGCCGCACCGGGTAGGCCGCGAAGTGCCAGGGCTGGGCCTTTTTGTCGGCCCCTGCACTGGAAAGCTGGTAGGCGCGCGAGTTCAGCATTGCGCGGTACAGCGCGCGCAGGTTCCAGCCGCTGTCGCGCAGCAGGTCGGCCAGCCAGTCCAGCAGCTCGGGGTGGCTGGCGCTATTGACGGGCGTGAAGTCGTCCACCGGGTTCACGATGCCGCTGCCGAACGCGAAGCTCCACAGCCGGTTGGCGACATAGCGCCGGGTCTGGATGTTGTCGTCGCTTACCAGCCAGTCGGCGTAGGTGGTGCGCCATGATGCGGCGTCTTTGTGCTCGGCCTTGGCGCCGTCGGGCGTGCTGGGCTGGATGAAGCGCCAGTAGGTCTCGACCTGTTCGCGCTGGTCAGCGCGCAGGGTCATGCGTTTGTTGTAAAGGTCCACCACACGTTTCACGGCGCCTGGTTCCTCAAACACAAAAGCCCGGGCAGGCTGAATGCCGTTGTCCACCTGGGCGCGGGTGACGGCAAACCAGCTGGCGTAGCCCTCAAAGACTTTCTGGGTCAGCGCCGGGTCATAGTGGTGGTCGTGGCACTGGGCGCACTGGATCTGCACCCCGCGCAGGCCGCGCGAAAGCTTGCCTACAAGGTCGGCCAGCTGGATGCCCTGGCCGTCGGCAAAGTAAGGCACAATCGCGGGGTTGTCGGCAAGGTCGCCCTGTGCTGTGACAATCCGCCGCATGATCTTGTCAAAGCCGGTGCCGTTGTTCAGTTCGCCCGCAATCCAGCTGGCAAACCACTGGTTGCCCGAAAGCGGGTTGCCGTCGCGGTTGGAAAGCAGCAGCGCCCACTGGGTGCCGAAGTGCTGGCCCCAGCGCGGGTCCATCAACAGGTCGTTGATCAGCCGCGCACGCTTGTCGGGGGCCCGGTCATCAAGGAAGGCCAGGGCCTCGGCATAGCTGGGCGGCGCGCCCACGGTGTCCAGGTACACGCGGCGCAGGAACTCCTCGTCGCTGGCGGGTTTGGCGGGCTTGATGCCGTCGCGTGCCCAGACGCGGGCGATCTCGGCGTCAATGGAAAGGGGCGCGGGTTCGGCGCGGGTGTTGCCGGCATCGGCCTGTGGCGCGGGGGCATCCTGGGCCAAGGAGATGGCCGCACCGCAACAAAGCAGACAGCCAAGGGCGCTCAACGCCAGCAGGGTACGCATGGGAATCTCCGTGCCCGGTTATTGTGACTTGGAACCAGGGGATTTCGCCGGGAAAAGGCGATGGCGCGACCGAGAATGGCCGCGCGGACCTGTCGCCATGTGACGTGGCATCGGCGTCCCGCCGATGCGTCTGCAGGCGCGTCCCGCCCCTGCCCCTGCCCCTGCCCCTGCCCCTGCCCCTGCCCCTGCTCATGGCCCTCCCGGTAACACTGTGCGTTGCCGGGGCGTTGCTGCGCAACCGGCGATGCCACGCACGCCACCGGGGCGGCGCCCACACCCAGGTCTTGACACGTCAACACCGCACGCTATTCTGCACCC
The DNA here is from genome assembly GCA_019636215.1 of Planctomycetota bacterium. Classification (GTDB taxonomy): domain Bacteria; phylum Planctomycetota; class UBA8742; order UBA2392; family UBA2392; genus H3-PLA7. The sequence goes on from JAHBXZ010000015.1 coordinate 25,049, forward strand.
ATGCGCCACACGATTTCCAGCCGCGCCATGACTGCCCGACCGTGAAGCCGGCCGCGTCATCCTTTCAACCCTTGTAATTGAACCCATCAAGGCAACAATCCGCGCCTCGCGCCGGGGTTGCCGCTTTGGCACCGGCACCGCCCGTGCCACGAAAGGCCTGTCATGGCAAAGAACATCAAGACCCGCGCCGAAGACTACGCGCAATGGTATCTCGACGTCATCAAGGCCGCGCAACTGGCCGATTATTCGCCCGTGCGCGGCTGCATGGTGATCCGGCCCGATGGATTCGCGATCTGGGAAGCCATACAGCGCGAACTCGACCGGCGCTTCAAGGAAACCGGCCACGTCAACGCGTACTTCCCCCTGCTGATCCCCCAGAGCTTCCTGACCAAAGAAGCCCAGCACATTGAGGGCTTCGCGATGGAATGCGCGATTGTCACGCATTCCAAACTGGAGAAAGGCCCCGATGGCAAGCTGGCCCCCGCCGGCGAACTGGAAGAACCCCTGATCATCCGCCCCACCAGTGAAACGGTGATCGGGCACATGTACGCCCAGTGGGTGCAAAGCTATCGCGACCTGCCCGTGCTGATCAACCAGTGGTGCAACGTGATGCGCTGGGAGATGCGCACCCGCCTGTTTCTGCGCACCGCCGAGTTCCTGTGGCAGGAAGGCCACACCGCGCACGAGACCGAACAGGAAGCCCAGGAAGAAACCCTGCGCATGCTCGAGGTCTACCGCGAGTTCGCCGAAGACGTGCTGGCGATTCCCGTCATCAAGGGCCGCAAGACCGAGGCCGAAAAGTTCCCCGGCGCGGACGTCACTTACACGATTGAAGGCCTGATGCAGGACGGAAAGGCCCTGCAATGCGGGACCAGCCATAACCTGGGGCAGAACTTCTCAAGGGCCTTTGACATCAAGTTCACCGGCCGCGACCAGAAGCTGCAGCACGCCTGGACCACAAGCTGGGGAGTCAGCACAAGGCTGATCGGCGCGATGATCATGGCCCACAGTGACGATGAGGGGTTGATTCTGCCCCCCCGCGTTGCGCCCTGCGTGGCGGTGATCATTCCCATCTTCAAGACCGACGACGAACACAAGAAGGTCGCCGAGGCCTGCCTGAAGCTGGCCGGGCAACTATGCGGCGAAACCGAAGTCGAAGCCGCCCGCAAGCGCCAGGGCGGGCGCGACCTGCTGAGCGTGTTCTTTGACAAGCTGACCGGCCAGACCGTGATCATTGACAACCGCGACATGCGCCCCGGCGACAAGCAGTACCACTGGGAACAGCGCGGCCTGCCCTTCCGCATCGAGATCGGCCCCCGCGACGTGGATGGCGGGGCGTTTGTGCTCAAGCGCCGACTGGACCGCGGCAAGGAAACTGTGCAGTTCGGCGCGGCCACGCGGGACTGGCTGCGCACCAAGCTGGATGAAGCCCACGGGGCGATTCACGCCCGCGCCCGTGAGCACCAGCAGCGCAGTATCAGCGACGCCGCCAGCTACGAGGAACTCAAGCAGAAGCTGGCCGGCGGCGGCTTCGTGCGCTGCTTCTTCAGGCCTGACAAGGCCACGGAGGCGCGCATCAAGGAAGAAACCAAGGCCACCGTGCGCTGCATACCCCTGGAGACCGAGCACGAACGCGGCAAGTGTGTCGTAAGCGGGCAAGAAGGCCAGAAGGTGCTGTTCGCCGTGGCGTATTAGGTTGACGATTTTGCTAACGCCCGCCCAAGGCGGGCGTTAGCCTTTAATCACCCCTCGAACAGCTCTGTGTCAGTCAAAGCAGGCCCCCGACCAGGATGAGTTGGCCATGAAGATGTGGCGTTGGATTCTGCTGGCGCAACTGGTGGTCTTGCCTGGGCTGGCCTTGGTCCTGTGGCTTGGTTCGGCTGACCAGCCCGTCAACGAAGGCCCTGAACACCAACCGGCGGTGGCCGATGAAACCCAGCCGATTCCAACTGATCCCGGCGAGCTGAAGCAGCCCGTGGTTGTCTGGACGTCCAAAGGCTCCTTCGACCCCATGCACGTGCGGAACCTGGACGCGGTTGATCCGCGCCGAGTTCGTGTCGCTGGCATCAGTTGGGCTGGCACCGAGGGGGCAGAGAAAGGAGACGAACTTGTTGCCGCCATTAATGAGCTGTGGCGCGCTTTCAAAGCTGGCGACAAGTCTGCGGTGGACGCAATTCTCGAAAGGGAACGCGACGTCGTCCGGCTCGGGTACGAGATTGTGGATGTCGATGAGACAGGTGTGCGACTCACGGCGCGCTCAGGACGGTCCGGCAGGTTCAACCCGGATGGCGAACCTGTGGGCAACAACGGCCAGGTCGAACCCATGCCCTTTGGTCGCCACACGTTCGGCCCCTGGGACACCGGGCGCGCTGTAGAGCTACGCTGAGCGCGCACAGGGGCGGAGCAGTTTCAGCGCAACCCGGCCGCGCGGCGAAAGTCGCGGGAACCATGGCAAGGCCCCGGGCGTACTTGCCTGGGGCCTTGCGGTTGGCGTTGCATCAGGGGGCGGGCTGTTGGCTTATGCAATCGCCGGTTACCTGCCGAAATCTGCGCGGCTGAGTGTGGTTTCCAGCTCCAGCCCGGCCTTGGCAGGTCTGCGAGCCGGCCTGGCCGGGCCGTCGCGTTCGATGTCTTTGCCGATCAGCATGGCGCCGATGCGAGCCGAGCCACCCTTGTAGAAGCCGACCTCGCCCTGGTAGGCAGCCGGGTTGCGGAAGGTGCCGAACACCATGTCCCACAACGGCAGGTCGGCGTAGTTGTAGCGATGCACACGACGCCCATGGTGAACCGCGTGCGACTCCGGGCGCTGGATGATGTAACCCAGCCAGCGCGGAGTGCGGATGTTGGCGTGCTGGAACATGGCAAAGAACGTCAGCGCCACGGCCATCAGGCCGCCGGCCTCCGGTGACAGGCCCAGCAGCGGGTACCCGACCAGCGTGGCCAGCAGCGTGAAGACCGTGGCATCAATGGGCGAGATGTAGTAGGCGCCGAAGGCATCCAGCGATTCCGCGCTGTGGTGCATCTGGTGCGAGAATCGCCACAGGGGCCGCCAGGTGTGCGACGCCCGGTGAAACCAGTAGTGCCCGAACTCGTACACGAATACGCCCACGGCGGCGCCGCCCAGCATGCCCCAGCCGCTGAGGTCAAACAGTGTCATGCCCGGCCAGAATTCGCCGAACCACACACCCACCTGGTAGGTCAGCACGACAATGGCGGCCGTCACGATGAACGAGTACAGGCGCCAGAATCGCGGCGTGTCGAACCTGCGCGCCTTCACAAAAAAGTCCAGCAGCAGAAACGCGGGGATAAGCCCCAGCGCAACCCATCCAAGAATCTCAGCCATGGCGACAATCTCCTTATCAGTTCTGGTTCGTATCTATACCGACTAGTTGGTATCCTACGAATGGCGCCCCGTCCAGAAGAATTTCCATTTTTCGCCTGAGTTTCTGGCTGATCGCCATAGATGCCGATGTTCAGGCGGTTAAAGCAGCACGGGCCGGACACCGCCCGGGCCCTTGCGGAAACAAACTAAACAGTCTAGTATAAGCCCATGCCCCGAGACGGCAGCAAAACTCGCAGCCACATCCTGGATGTCACCCGCGACCTGGTGATGGAACACGGCATGGCCGGGACTTCACTTGACCAGGTGATCACCCGCGCCGGCCTGACCAAGGGCGCGTTCTTCTACCACTTCAAGGGCAAGGACGAGCTGGCGTTTGAACTGGTCAAGCGGTTTGCCCAGCAGGACGAGGCCCTGCTGCGCGACGTGATGCAGAAGGCCGAAGGCCTGAGCCGCGACCCCCTGCAGCAGGTGCTGCTGATGGTGGGGCTGGTTGCCGAGATGTTCCGCGGCCTCGGCGGCGCCAACCCGGGCTGCCTGTTTGCCAGCTTCTGCTACGAGGGTGACCTGTGGGGCGAAGAGTTCCGCAGGCTGTGCGCGGCCAACTTCCGGCTGTGGCGCGACAGCATTGCGGCCAAGCTGCGACAGGCCGCCAAGGCCACACCGCCGCGGATCAGCGTGGACATCGACACCGTGGCTGACATGGCCACGGGCGTGATTGAGGGTGCGTACATCATGGCCCGCACCTATGCCGATACATCGGTGATTGTCGGCCAGTTGATGCAGTACCGCAATTACCTTGAACTGCTGTTTGCGCCGCAGGACAAGCCGGCGAAATCGCCAAGGCGCCGCGCGTCCCCCCGATCATGAGTGTTGGCGGGCACCCGGTGCAAGGCTCGTTGCCACCCGAGCGCGCGCAAGGGCCCCAAAGTAGGATGCGCCCGTGAGCTCGGCCGAGATCGCATACCTGTTCCGGCATGCCCTGCTGCGTGATGCCGCTTACGAATTGCAATTGCCCGCCGATCGCATGGGCCTGCACGCCCTTGCCCTGGAGTTGATCGAGCAATCACTCGGCGGGCGCGCCCCGGAGCCGCCGCCGTTGGACTCGCCCGACCACGCCGCGGCAGCTCCCCATGTCACGGATTCCATCGCCGCAGAGCTTGCCTGGCATGCCGGCCAGGCCGCGAAGCTGCAACCGGAGTTCCTGGCCCTTCAGCGCCTCTATCTGCGACGCGCGGCCGATCATGCCGAGGCGCAGTACAAACCCGCCGAAGCCGCTTCGCATTGGCAGGCACTTGCGTCGCTGCTGGCAGGCCCGCCTCGCCTCGCGGCGTTGCGATTCTGGGGCGTCGTGTTGCACCAGAGTGGACTGCTGCCGGAGGCCGAAAGTGTGTACCGCCAGGCGCTTGAGGAGCACCCGCATATCGACTTTGAGCACGGCAAGGCCGCCATACTGCGCTGTATGGGCACCCTGATGCGCGAGCGCGGTCGAATGCGCGATGCCGAGGCGCTTCTCGGGCAGGCGCTGCAGCTTTCGCGCCAGTTGGGCGACCGTTGGTGCGAGGCGACTACCCTGAGCAATCTAGGATCCCTGTGCCTTGTGGCCGGGCGGCTTGAAGAATCGGAAGACTTCCTTCAGCGAAGCTGTGCGCTCTTGCGCGAGCTCGGGGACTTCCGCACCGAGACAAGCGTTCTTGGCATGCTGGCAAACCTCCGGCTGCGCGCCGAGCGAATCGATGAAGGCGAAGCCCTTTACCTCCAGGTGCTGGATAGCTGCCGCAAAACCGGCGATCGGCGTACCGAGGGCGCTACCCTTACAAACCTGGGTGTGCTGTACGCCAGTTTCGGCCGATCCGCAGAGGCAGAGCGTGTGTATGCCCAGGCATTGGCAATACACCGTGAGATCGGAAACCAGCGGTTCGTGGGCGTAACCTTGGGGAACCTGGGATGCTCCTACTACGCCCAGAACCGGTTTTCCGATGCGCTGCCGTTGCTGCTGGAGGCCGTGGACATTCACCGCCAGCTGGGGCACCGGAGTTTCGAGGGCGAACATCAGGCCTTTGCGGGCCTGTGCCTGGTGGGACTCGGTCGCGCCGACGACGGCATGCACCGCTGGCACCAGGGCCTTACTATTCTGCATGAGGTCGGAGAAACCGACTCGGCGCAGGAATTGGTCTCGGCCATGAACCGGCATCGCGACAAAAGCGGCTTGCCCCCGCTTGCCAATCCCATAGGCAAGCCTTGATCAAGCTGCGGCCTAGCGCCCGAAATCCGCGCGGGTGAACAGGGCCTCGAACTCGAGCCCGGCTTTGGTCAGGTTTTCCTGTGCGCCGCTGAGGCGGTCCACAATCGCCATCACCTTGACCACTTTGGGCTTGTACTGGGCCATCAGCTTTTCAATCGCGGTGATCGCGCTGCCGCCGCTGGTCACCACGTCCTCGACAATCACCACCCGGTCGCCATCGCGCAGGGCCGGGCCTTCCACCAGCTTCTGCATGCCGTGGCCCTTGGCTTCTTTGCGGATGATAAAGCCGTTCATGTGTTCGCCGTGGCGCGCGGCCTCCTGCATGATGCCGGCGATGATAGGGTCCGCGCCCATAGTGGGCCCGCCCACGGCCACAATGTTCAGGCCGCGGATGCGTTCGTACATCAGGCGCGAAACCAGCTCCAGGCCGCGGCCGGAAAGCGAGGTCAGGCGGCCGTCGATGTAGAAGTCGCTGGTTGCGCCGCTGGCCAGCTTCACGGGGCCTTCGGCAATCGTGCGCTTGACCAGCTGCTTGAGTTCTTCGCGTTCGCTCATTGGTACTCCTCCTGCGCGGCGCGGCTGCGGATTTCGGCCACGTCCAGCGCCAGTTGCTGTTTCAGTTGATCCAGCCCTGCAAACTTCTGTTCCGGCCGCACATGGAACAGAAACTCGACTTCCAGCTCGCGGCCGTACAGGTCGCCGTCAAAGTCCAACAGGTGCACTTCCAGCAGCGGGGCCCGCCGCGCCGGGTCGACCGTGGGCCGGGTGCCGATGTTGGCTGCCCCCAGATGCCACGTGCCGTCCACCTTTACGCGCACGCCATACACGCCCAGCGGCGGGTACGCCAGACCCTCCAGCGGCAGGTTGGCCGTGGGAAAGCCGATCGTGCGCCCGCGCTTGTCGCCGTGCTGTACCAGGCCACCGATGCTGTAGGGCCGGCCCAGCAGTTTGCGCGCCCACAGGAAATCGCCGGCCGCCACATGGCTGCGGATCGCGCTGCTGCTCATGGCCTGGCCGCTTACGGTCACGGGGTCACCCTGGCGCACTTCGACCCCGTGCTGCAGGCCAAGCTCGCGCAGCCGGTCGAACGTTCCCTCGCCGTCCTTGCCGATTCGATTGTTGAAGCCCACCAGCATGCCGCGCGCGTTCAGGTCGTTCTTGATCACATCCACCAGGAAGCGTTCAGCGCTGAGGTTGCGCACGGATTCGTCAAAATCGACCATCACCACGGCGTCGATGCCGGATTTGAACAGCAGCCGCAGCTTGTGTTCGGGCGAGTTCAACGAAGGCATGTCGCGGCCCAGGGTGATGGCGCGCGGGTGGCGGCGGAAGGTGACGACCACGGCCGGGGCATGTTCGCGCCGGGCCCATTCCACCAGCTCGTTCAGCAGGTACTGGTGGCCCAGGTGCACGCCGTCGAAACTGCCCACGCTGACCACGGGTCGCAAGTCGCGCAAACGGGCGCCCTGGTCGCGGAACTCGGCAAAGCCGGCAAATGTGTGGCCTCGATGCGGCACACCGCGAATATGCCCTGCCACGCCGCCACGGCAACAGGTGGCTGGCAAGCTGTGACCCCTGACAAGCTGCCGGGCAGCCTGTGTGCTTCGGCCTGCGCTGATGCGCGAGTTCTGTGCCAAACTCGGCATTGCGCCCTTCTTGCGGGGCCCCCAACGCGGGTAGCATCACGCCATGCGCGAGCCCACGCACCGCATCAGTGATCTCACCAGCGCCGAGACGGTGTATGTGTTCCGCCACGCGGTGATGCGCGATGCGTCTTACCAGCTTCAGCCGCTGACACTGCGCGCCGGCCTGCATCGCGCGGCGGCGGACCTGATTGAACAGGCATTCGGCCCAGGCGAGGACCGGCTTGCGCCTGTGGCCCATGAACTGGCCGACCACCTGGCACTGGCAATTGAGGGCCTGCCCGCCGAGGCCGCGGCGCTGGGTGCGCGCGAGCTGCGATTCCTGCGCGCTGCCGCCCGTTACGCCCAGAAACAGGTCGATTTTGCCACGGCCGAGGCCCTTTGGCGGCGCTGCCTCGGGCGCGGGGCTGACGCTGACGCAGAACTTGAGGCGCGGCAGGCCCTTGCCGGCGTACTGCATGAACTTGGGCGCGGCCGCGAGAGCGACGAGGTGCTGCAATCTGCGCTGGACCTGGAACCCGCCGCCACCCGCCCCGTGCTGCGCGCCAGCGTGCTGCTGCATGCCGCGATCCAGCTTCAGGGCGTCGCGCACACCGGCCATCTGCCACGCGCGCTGGATCTCGCCCGTGCCGGCAACGACCCCCTGCTGGCCGCCAGCATTCTGCACCGAATGGCCGGGCCCAACGACCCGCCTGATATCGCGCTTGCCCGGCTGGACGAAGCCGAGCAGGCCTTTGCGGGTGCCAACGACCTTGCCGGCCAGGCAAGAGTGCTTGCATCCCGCGCACAGATTCTGGCCTACGCCCGAAAACAGCCTGATGCCGCCGCAGCCCTGTTGCAGCAAGCCGCCGAGCTGGCCCGCGGCAGCGGCGACCGGGTTGCTGCCGCCGATATGGCCATCGCGCTGGGCGTGCACTACGCGAATTTCGGCCAGCCGATCCCGGCCGAGGCCGCGTATCTCGACGCGCTGGAACTGGTTGCCGGCACCGGCGCCCACTTCCTGGTCATGCGCGCCCAGGTGAACCTGGGCATGATCTACCTTTTCATGCTGGACCGTGTTCTCGACGCAGGCCGGATCTGGACACAGGCCCTCGCAATCATGCGCGAGCACGGCCGCGACACCGACATCGTGACGGGCCTGAACAACATGGGCCGCTGGCTTGTCGGAGTGGGCAGGTTCAAGCAGGCAGAACCCCTGTTGCGCGAGTGCCTGTCCCGCTGCGATCAGCCGGGCTGGCCCCGCGAGTCAGACTGGGTTACGGCCCGGGGCTATCTCGGCGTTGCCCTGGCCGAGCAAGGCCGAATGGAAGAAGCCCTGGATGTTCTGCAGCAGGCGTCCGGCCGCGCCACCAGCTGGGATCACCAGAATGCGTGGCTGTTGGGGCGCGAACACGCCTGGGTGTTGTTCCGGCTTGCCCGGTTTGAAGAGGCCCGCCGGGCCATGGATGCTGCGCTGGGCCACATGCGCAAGGGCTACAACTATGACAACCGGTTTATTGCCGCGGGCGTGGATGCCTCCATGCACATGCTGGAAGGCGACATGGCCGGCGCCCGGGCGGCAATTGCCCCGTGGGAGAAGATGACAGGCCGCTGGCGCACGTTCTCGTGGCTACTGCCCAGCCTGCGGCTGATGGCGGCAGGCGAAGTGCGCGGCGCAGAGCAGGCCGCAACGGCCGCCGACATGCAGCGCGAGATCGAACAGGTCGCCGCACAGGGCGACAGCATGGAACTTCTGGCCACTCGCCGCGGTGTCGAGACCGCGAGGCGCCTGGTGGCCGACATCGCCAGTGACTCCTCCCAGACCTGGCGCGGCCATTTCGCAGACGAGCTTCCCGCCGCATGCCGGTCGAAGCTGTTGCAAACCCTGAGCCCCCCGGATGCCGCAAGATTCAAGGACTCCCGGCCCGAGGCCTGGCGCGCCTGGACCGCCAACCGAGGCACAAGGCCATGAATGTCCTGGTGGAGGCCGGCGTTCAGAAGCTGGCCGCACCGGCGGAGGATGAAATGCGCCGTCTGTGCCTGCAGCACAAGGTGCCGCTTCTGGACAGCGGAGACGCGAACGACCCGCACCCGTTATGAAATGTCGCATGCCGTGGTAGAAGCATGCCATGCCCCTGACCCACATCACGATTCGCGGCGCACGGGAACACAACCTGAAGGGTGTGAACCTTGAACTGCCGCGCGACCAGCTGATTGTCATCACCGGCCTTTCGGGCAGCGGCAAGTCTTCGCTGGCCTTTGACACCATCTATGCCGAGGGCCAGCGCCGTTACATCGAGTCCCTGAGCGCCTACGCCCGCCAGTTCCTGGGCCAGATGCAGAAGCCCGATGTTGAAGGCATTGAGGGCCTGCCGCCCACCATCGCCATCGAGCAGCGCCAGGCCGGCCACAACCCGCGCAGCACCGTGGCGACGACCACCGAGATCTACGACTACCTGCGTTTGCTGTACGCGCGCATTGGCGTGCCGCATTGCCCGATCTGCGCGCGCGAAGTCACGCGCCAATCCGCCGAGCAGATTGTCGACACCGTGATGCAGTGGCCCGAGTCCAGCAAGCTGATGGTACTGGCGCCGATTGTGCGCGGCCGCAAGGGCGAACACCGCGACGTGTTTCTGCGCGTGATGAAAGACGGCTTTGTGCGCGCCCGCCTGGACGGCGAGATCACCGAGGTCGGCCCCAAGACCCAGTGCGCCGACAAGAACAAAAAGCACGACATTGACGTGGTGGTGGACCGCATCGTGCTGGACAAGGACGCGCGCTCGCGCCTGAACGAAGCAATCGAGGTCGCGCTCAAGCTCGCTGACGGCCTGTGCGTAGTCGCCAAGCAGGAAACAGGAGCCCGAAGCGCAAGCGAGGGTGCCGTTGGAGCCCGAAGCGTAAGCGACGGGGCAGCCTGGCACGACCACCAGTTCTCCGCCCGCATGTTCTGCCCCGATCACCCCGAGGCCGAAATGGGCGAGCTTGAGCCGCGCCTTTTCTCGTTCAACTCGCCCTGGGGCGCATGCCCCAAATGCACCGGCCTGGGCATCCACACCGAGCTTGACCCCAAGCTGATCGTGCCCGACCCCGACAAAACGCTTGAACAGGGCGCGCTGCAGGGCTGGAACAAGCCCCACGAGGCCTTCTGGTACAAGCGTGCGCTGAAAAAGCATTGCCCGCGACTGGGCATCAACCTGAACACGCCGTTCAAGAAGCTGCCGCAGAACCAGCAGCAGGTGCTGCTGTACGGCGAGCCGGGCACCAACGGCAAATGGGGCTACAAGGGTTCGCGCGGCTTTCCCGGCGTGATCCCGGACCTGCAGCATCGCTTTGGCAACAGCCAGAGCGACAGCGTCAAGCAATGGGTGATGGGATTCATGGCCGAACGCGAATGCCCGGCCTGCCACGGCTCGCGCCTTGGACCCTTTGCCAGCGGCGTGACCGTGGCCGGCAAGGGCATCAGCGAAATCGCGCGCATGAACGTGCGCGCGGCCATGCGCTGGATCAACGGCATGAAACTCAGTGCCGAACACACCGTGATTGCCAAGGCCGTGGTGAAAGAGATCAGCGCGCGGCTGGGCTTCATGGACAACGTCGGCATTGGTTACCTGACGCTGGACCGCAAATCCGGCACGCTTTCTGGCGGCGAGGCCCAGCGCATCCGCCTGGCAACACAGGTGGGAAGCGGCCTGGTGGGCGTGTGCTATGTGCTGGACGAGCCCAGCATCGGCCTGCACCAGCGCGACAACGAAATGCTGCTGGGCACACTGAAGCAACTGCGCGACATCGGCAACACCGTGCTGGTCGTCGAGCACGACGAAGACACGATCCGCGCGGCCGATTATGTGGTGGACCTTGGCCCCGGCGCCGGCGCCCACGGCGGCAATGTGGTCTACGCGGGGCCCGCCGGCGGCATCGCCAAGGCGGGCTCGCTGACTGCGGACTACATCACCGGCCGGAGATCCATACCGCTGCCAGAGACCACACGGCCTGTCAGCAGGAAAGACGCCATCTGGCTGCGCGGTTGTGCTGAGAACAATTTAAAGAACATCGATGTGGCTTTCCCGCTTGGGGGACTCGTGTGCGTGACAGGAGTGAGCGGCAGCGGCAAGAGCACGCTGGTCACCGACATTCTGGCCCGGGCCCTGGCGCGCGAGCTTCACGCCGCGCAGGCCGAACCAGGCAAGCACAGTAAAGTCGAGGGTCTGCAGCGCATTGACAAGATCATCGAGATCGACCAGTCGCCGATTGGCCGCACGCCGCGCAGCAACCCGGCGACATACACCAACGTGTTCGGGCTGATCCGCGACCTGTTTGCCAAATCGCCCGAGGCCAAGATGCGCGGCTATGAACCCGGGCGCTTTTCCTTCAACGTCCCCGGCGGGCGCTGCGAAGTCTGCGAAGGCCAGGGCGTGAAGTTGATCGAAATGCACTTCCTGCCCGACATCCAGGTGATTTGCGAAACCTGCAAGGGCGCGCGCTTCAACCGCGAAACCCTTGAGGTGAAGTACCGCGGCAAGAGCATCGCCGACGTGCTGGACATGACCATTGAGGAAGCCCAGTCGTTCTTTGAGAACCACCCGGGGATTCACAAGATCGTGCAGACCCTGCACGCCGTGGGCCTGGATTACGTCAAGCTGGGCCAGCCCAGCACGACACTCAGCGGCGGCGAGGCCCAGCGCGTGAAGCTGGCCACCGAGCTTGCAAGGCCGGACACCGGCCACACTCTGTACATCCTGGACGAACCTACCACCGGCCTGCACTTTCACGACGTGGCAAGGCTGATCGAGGTCGTGCAGCGGCTGGTGGGCAAGGGCAACACGGCGGTTGTCATCGAGCACAACCTCGACGTGATCAAGTGCGCGGACTGGATCATTGACCTTGGGCCTGAGGGCGGCGACGAAGGCGGCCAGATCATCGCCGAAGGCCCACCCAGCGAAGTCGCCAGGGTGCAAGGCAGCTACACCGGCAAGTACCTGAGCCGGTACTTCAGCCCCGCACGTAAGGGCGGGGGCGATTCCAAACCCGCAAAGACACCCGCCAAGAAACAAAAACCCCGCAAGAAACAACCGGCGTAAAGCGGCGTGCAAGCACTTCCGGCGTCGAACGCCGGTCACGTGTCGTCAGTCCGCCTGTACCGCAATGCGCTTTCAACTTGAATCTCACCTTCGTTGTGACTTCAGTACAGCAGCTACCACAGTTACAAGTGCCGTACCGAGGGGGCGGAACATGGATGCAAATCAGCGCGACAAGGTACAGCAATACTTGCGGCAAGTCCTAGGCGGTTCGGAAGTTCACTTACGGACCGAGAAGCCGAAACTTCATGAGCTGCGACGGACGTTTGAGACATCGGGGAACCCGATTTGCCTGAGCATCGATTGGAGTGCAGATCGCGCACTAGTTGATCTAGTGTCGTATCTTTCGAAGATCACGGCGAACAAGGTCGGGGAGGCTAAGATACTGTCCATTGTTAGCACCCACTTGCACGGGCTTGCGAAAGCCGCTGGCGCATTACCACAGATCAGCGACCACAATTCTCAGCCCTTGTGGCAAGCTGTTGATGGGTTAGTCGCATCGGCTCCGGGGAAGTGGTTGCTTTGCGTACCAATCGTTGGCCTTCAAATGAACACAGGGCACGCATCGCTGCTCGGGGCTACCTATTGCGCGCCGGACTTAGAGTCGCTTTCCCGTGCTACATCGGCGAATGGCTTCGAGCCCAAAGCAATACTGGAAGGGCTTCAGCAAACGCTTCAGCAGTATGCCGGCCGCTTCAGCTTTAGCGGGTTTGGTATCGTCCTCGGTGTTGGGGACAGCAGCGCCGTTACGGCGTCCGCAGAAGAGATTGTGCGAAACGCGGCGTATGCCGCAAATGCCCTACTTTACTTCTGCGGCCTGATGCCGCCATGCAGACTGGCGCTCCCCGATGATGACTATGCGGGAGTGCTTCCCACATTTGGACAGTCGGATACTGGTGGCGGGATTTGGTCTTGGGGTAGCAGGGGCAGGGAAATGGGCGGAAGGGTTTACGGTCTGCCACTTTCTAAGCCTGATGTACAGGAGCAGCTGACGGCACATCCTGCATCGACGAATCTTACGACGTGCTTTTCAGAGTTCTATGAGGGCCGTGCGAGTGAGCCACGTGTCAACCTATGTGCCATGTGGTCAATGCTCGGTCGGGCGGTCAGTTCGCGAAGTCGTCTCGACTCCTTGGTCTACTCGGTTATCTCTATGGAGACAGCATTCGGGCTGAACGCCAAGTTCAACTTGCGCGCCTGTGTTTCGAGCTTCGGAGGCGCCCTTGTCTCATCTAGTCGGAGTGACTACGAAGCCAATAAGAAGCGAATAGGCAGTTTGTATGACGAGAGGAGCACTTTTGTTCATGCTGGGCGTGGTGCTATCAGTAAGGCACGGCAGGACATGGCACTGGACTTCGCACATCGCATTGCAAAAGAACTTGTTCCGTTGGCAATGAATTGCGCAGATCGCCAGTCACTGCATAACACGCTGCGGGAGAGAGTGGTCGCACTTGGAGGGGACGACTCAAAGCTTGGCGAAGTTTTGCGTCTGCAGGAGAGTTGAAACGTCGCGCGGTTCCGGCTGGGGTGCGCCAACCTGTTGTTGGTAACGCACTGTGCATGTACGGGGCCAAGGCTGAAAAGCTATGGCTTTACGGTCAACCTTGCCGTGTAGGCCTCGCCTGTGTTGCGCATGTCCCAGGCGGTTTGGGCGAGAATGCCCTGGTCGCGCTTTACGGTGACCGGCTCGCGTTCCTTGGCGTTCACGACCAGCCGGATCGGCTTGTTCAGGTCCACCAGCCCGTCGTGCAGCCACAGCACAAGTTCAGTCACGCCTTCGGTAGTCACCGTGATCAGGTTCTCGGCCTTGTTGATGGTGACGCTGGCAATGCCGCCGGCGGCCTGCTTTTCTGGCCAGTCGCCGCGCTTGCCTTGCCAGCTTTGCTGCTTGATCTCAAGCCAGCCGTGGCGGCTGTTGCCAGGGTTGTCGTCGTCTTTCATGCCGCGTGCGGTGACTTCGACCGGGTTGGGGTCGCGCTTGTGTTGCAGCATTTCGCCCAGTGCCTGCGCGATCAACTCGACCTTGGCGCTGCCGTGAAAGCCCTCATACTCGTGAAACTGCAGCGGCAGCTTGGCGGCCTGCATTTCGTCGCGGGCCTTGCGCGCCCAGGCGGTGGGGTACTTCTTGTCGTCGTTGGCGTGCACCCAGGTGACGGGAATGTTGCGGTGGCAATCCAGCCACGGAAACTCGACCGCTTGCTCGCCCAGTTTGCCCGTCGCGCGCAGGTCGTCGATCTTTTTGGCCTCGGTGGGCTTGATCTCGGTCAGGTAATGCATCGGCAAAGCATCCCGCACGCAGATCGCCGCGAACTGCGAAGGCCGCAGCTGCGCCAGCCGGAAGCAGGCCTCGCCGCCCATTCCGCCGCCGGTGATGTAAATCCGGTCGCGGTCAATGTTGAAGTCGCGCACAAGGCCGTCAACCAGGTTCAGCACGGAGTCGACACCCTCCGGTGAAGGGCCCCAGCCGAAGTAGGCCTGGATACCGGGCGGGTTGGTGGTGGGGTCGTGCGAGGCCAGCCCGCGATTGAGCGCCATCGGGCAGGCCAGGATGCAATCGGCCAGCCCGGCGGCCCCGCCGCGCAGGCAGGTGCGCAGGCCGGAAAGTTCATACCAGGCCGTGCCCTTTTCACTGTGCAGCCCGATCACCAGCGGCACAGGTTTGGCGGCACTGATGCCCTTGGGCAGGTCAAGCATTGCATAGGTGTTGTAGACCGTGCGCTTGGTGCGCACCTGATAGTTGTAATCCAGTGCACCCTCGTGCACTTCTTTCAGGTCGGGCAGCCTGGCAGGGGCGCGGCGCTGCAGGGCCAGGGCGTGATCACGCGCCGAAGGGTCGGCCAGTTCGCGGCCGTTCAGGCCGGCAATCAGCTTGTCGCGGGTCTTGTCGTCTTTGGCGGCAAACACGGCCTCCAGCGACGACTGGGCCGTGCCCTGCGCCAGCGCAAGCCCGGCCACAAGCGTCAACAGAATGCAAAGCCCGAATCGAACTGCCGGAGTCATGGCGTCTGTGTGGGGCTGCATCGGGCAACTTTCTCGACGGCAGTCTGGGCTGATCTGCCGCATCACTGGTACAGGTCGGGGTACAGCTGCTGCAACTGCTGCTTCAGCGCCGCGTGCATCTCGAACAAGAACAGCTCTGCGTAGGGCGGATCCACTGGTTTGCCGTAACCCATGCGGGTCGCCAGCGCGGCTGCGGCCGCCATGGCCGCCTGCTGCCGTGCGGCGTTGCTGATGGTGCTCAGCCTTGACCCGAACTCCTCCAGCCGCACGTAATCGTCGGGCGTCAGCTTGCTCATCTCGATGTGGCTCAGCGGGAAGTAATGGTGCGGCAACTGAAAATACAGCGGCACGTGCGGCCGGTTGGTGGCCAGCGTCGGCGGACGCTGGCTGATCACCATCGTGCCGGCCACGAAGTCCGACAACGACCTGCCCTTGCGGTCAATGAACATCAGCAGGCCCAGCGCCGAAAAAGGGGCCATGGCCATCAGCCATTCCGCGTTGAAGTACCCGATCACCAGCAGCGCCGGCATCGGGCCGATCACCACAAGCCGCATGAATGCCCGGGTGATGCCCTCGCGCGGGCCGATTTCCTGCCCGGTTTCGGTAATCACGCGCAGGCGCAGCAGGGACTTGCCCGGCGTCTGGCCTGAAAACATGCCCTCGAACAGAAAGAAGTAGCCCACATTGAAAAACATGAACAGCAGGATCAGCAGCGTCCATGTCAGCAGCGGCGAACTGCCCGACATCAACGCCGAGATCGTGCTGACCACAAACACCAGCATCAGGACCAGGCACCCCAGCACAATGATCCCCAGGTCAATCAGCGTGGCCCACACCCGCGAAACCGGGTTGGCAACCTCAAAGGCGGCCTCGACGTCTTCGGGCAGCGGCACGCGGTGCATGTGCAGCATCGTGCCCACGCGGTCGGCCTGGGGCACAGGACGGGTGGCGTCAGTGAATTGGGCCGAGTAAGCTATGTTCGTCATGACCGGACTGCCTCACCACCACACAAGCTGGGCTTCGCGCGCCATGGACCGCTGGCGCTTTCTGGCCATGGAAGGCATGCGCTGGTCCAGGCCTTTGGCCCGTCCCCGCACACTGCAACAGGTGGAACAGTTTACCAGCGCCTACCGCCAGGCCGCCACAGAGCTGGCGCGCGTGCGCGCATTTTCGCCCGACAAACGCCTGGCTGAATACATTGAACAATCCGTGGCCACGGCGCACTTTGCCGTGTACCGCCAGCGGCGCCCGGCGCTTTCGCGCGTGCTGTACGGGGCGCTGTTTGCTTTTCCTGCCGCGGTGCGACGCCACTGGAAGTACCACCTGGCGGCGCTGCTGCTGACCGCACTGCCCACGCTGGTGGCGTTTGTGGCCGTGGCCCACAACCCCGACAACTACTACCTGTTTGTCGACCGCGACCTGGCGGCCGGCCGCGACCCTTCGGCCAGCCGTGACTACCTGGCGTCCGGCCTTGGCGCGGAGGACACCGACATGGACATGGACATCTTCTTTTCGCAGTTCCTGTTCACGCACAACACCAGGGTGGCGTTTCTGTGTTACGCGTTCGGCGCGCTGCTGGGCCTGCCAACGATTTACCTGCTGGCCAAAAACGGGCTGATGCTGGGCGCCTTTACGGCGCTGTTCGTCGACAAGGGGCTGGCGGTGCCGTACTTCGCGTGGATTCTGCCCCACGGCGTGCCCGAGTTCGGCGCAATCATCCTGTGCGGCGGCGCGGGCCTGCTGCTTGGTCACCGGGTGCTGAACCCCGGCGGCAAGTCGCGCAAAGACGCGCTGCGCCTGGCCGCGCAGGATGCAAGCGTCACGGCCATGGGCTGTGTGCCCCTGCTGCTGCTGGCCGGCCTGATTGAGGGCATCTTCCGCCAGAGCCACGCGTCCACCGGGTTGCGTTACGCGCTGTTTGCCGCGCTTACGCTGGGGCTGGGGGCCTGGATTGCCTTTGCCCGGGCCAAACCCAGACCAGATTGGCTGGCCGGCTCCTGATCGTTCAAACCGTGTTCAAGGTGGTCTCGCCCACGGCGTACAGGTACATCACGCCCCACAGGTCGCCCGGTTGCAGCATTTCCGCCATGCGCTTGGCGTACTTTTCAGCGCCCTTCTTGTCGCCCTCGCGTTTGGCCCTCAGGTGCCGCGCAAAATGCACCGGCATGGCCTCGGCCACGTTCTTGGGCATGGCCAGCAGTTGCGTCAGACCGGGCTTGGCAAAGTACATGCTCAGCGGGCTCTTGAGTTCCTTGACCGGGGCCAGGCGCTTCAGCCAGGCTTCGGCGTCACTCACCTTGTACAGGTGTTCCAGGCAGGTTGCGGGAAGCAGCCACAGGGTGCTGGGCGGGCTGCGGTGCTTGATGAGTTCCTCCACGGCGGCCTTGCAAGGCTCGGCCTCGTGCTTGCCGCCGTAAATGGTGCGAATGGCGTGGGCCAGGGCGCGCAGTTCGTTGACTTCGTTGCGTTGTTCCTGGGTGCCGTACTCGCGGTTGGCCCAATCGGCGGCATCCAGGTCCACCATGGCCTGGGCGCCGTCGCCGGCCATCAGGAACACGCGGGCGTGAATGACATAAGCCGGCCCGAAGTCCCGAAACTTCGCCAGCAGGGGATCCAGCAGTTCCACAGCGCCCTGAAGATCGCCCTGGTTGGCCAGTTGCGCGGCCTTGTTGCAAACTTCCAGTGGTTCCACGTTCTGTTCCTGGCGGGGGTAACGCCAGCTGGAGTATAGGGCGAAGGCAAGGGCGGTGCCACCGGCTGCGCGGTGGTGATGCGAAAGGGCGCGTGCCTTTGGCGCGCGCCCTTTGGCTGGTTGGGTGGTTTGGGTCAGTTCAGGTCGATCTGCACGCGGTAGTTTCCGCTGCCGCTGCTGGCGCCTACGCGCACCACATAGGTGCCGGGTGCCAGGGCGATGTTGATCGCGGCCGGGTCGGCAATGCCCGTGGGGTCGGCCCAGGCAAGTTCTTCGCCGTACTCGTTCAGGATCTGCAGATTGCCGTCGAAGCTACCGCTGGTGCGGGTCAGGTACACATCAAGGACCGCACTGTGATTCACCGTGAAGATGTAGCTGTCCACGTCGCTGGCGTTGCTCAGGCTGGCGTTGTCAATCGCCGTCGCAGGCACGCCCAGCACGCCGAAGTCCGCGCCACCGGTGGGCTCAATCATGATGTCCACGGCATAGTTGCCCACGCTGCCGGCCGCGCCGCCCACCACAATGAAGTAGTTGCCCGGGGCCAGTGTGCCCACTACCACGGCATCCAGGCCGGGGCCGCCGTCGTCGTCGCCGAACAGAAACAGAAAGTCGCCGCGGTAGACATCAAGAAAGCCGTCAAAGCCGCCCTGGCCGGTCAGGGTGATCAGCACCACGCTGGTTTCGGCCAGGCTGAACTCAAAGCCGTCCAGGTCGTGGCTGTCGGAAATGTCGCGCTCTGCAAAATCATGGTCAAAGGTCAGCATCAACCCGAAATCGCGGCCGCCGGCCGGCACGTGGTCGATCACGACAACGTTATGGTCTTCTTCTTCGCGGTGATGGTCGTCGCAGCCGGCCAGCAGCAGCAGGGGCGCGGCCAGCAGCAGGGCGAGTCGGTGCTTCAGCAGGTTCTTCATGTTTGGCCCTCGGTTAGTCCTGACACGCAAAAGGTACCCCGTGTCAAGCAGCGTTTCGCCGCAAATCTTCCGGCAGGTGCGGGCACGAGTGCCAGAAAACAGGCAAGGGGCGGCACAGGGCCGCCCCTTGGTTTGTCTTCTGCAGTACTTACTTGCCCTTCAGGATCTGCAGGGCGTCGTTGATGTCCTTCGTCAACTCGGTGCCCTTGTAGGTCTTCTGCATATCCTTCAGGCGCTTCTCGCCGTCCTTGGGCTTGTCAGCCAGGATCGTGTCTACTTCCTGCCGGGCCTTGTCCAGCGTACTGCGGTAGGCACGGATGGTGTCTTCCTGCGCGGAAAGGCCGACCACGCCTTCCTTGAAGTTCTTCATGACAGACTTCAGGAACCCGACGGTGTCCTTGGCTTCCAGCAGCTTGTTGGCTTCATCAAGATTCTTCTGCAGACGCTTGTTGACGATCTCCATCGCGTCCTTCACTTCGTCAACCTTGGTTGCCAACTGCTTGCCATCGGGCGCGCGGGTGAAGCGCGAGTACTCGTTGCCGTGATAGTCGCAGACCAGCCAGGCCGGCACAGTCGTGATGTTGTAGTCACGGCTTGGGTTGGGGCTGCTGAGCTTGCTGGAAGGAATCGGCGTACCGGTGTCCAGTGAAGGAGTACGGTCGTTGTTGTACTCAATCAGGATGAAGACGGCCTTTTCCTTGGACAGCTTGGAGATGTCCTCGCCGTTCAGCAGCTTGGTAGCGCCGGTGGCGTCCATGCCTTCCTCAAGGAAGAACAGAACCACGGCCTTCTTGTCTTTGGCTGCTTTCTCGAGCGTCTTGTTGTCGGGCTTTTCCCAGACCGGGCGCTTTTCTTCGGGCACCAGCTCTTCAATGCCGCCCTTGCCGTAATCCGGCTTGCCGGTCGACTTGCTGCCGGAAGACCCGGCCTTGCCGTACTTGTCTTTTTCAAGGGCAGCCTTGGCTACACCCTTGCCGCCGCCGCTGGCTGTTGCACCACCGCCGCCGCCTGCCGGGCCGGCACCACCGCCTGAGGGAGAACCTCCCCCTCCGCCGCCGCCTCATCACTGTGCCGCAAGGGGCTGGGCCATGATCCCAGCGAGGGCAAACGCGCCGATTCCCAGCGCGAGTGCAGTAAGCCTCTTGTTCATTGCTTCCTCCAGGTTTTTGACTGCCCTAAACGCGGGGACAGGCTAACAGATTATGTGTAAGAACCCACAGTTACCACACTCAGTTTTTCCGAATTCATTAACACCAAACCCGGCATGCGTGAAAACGGAAACTGTCAAAAACAACGCAACTCATTGTTGCAAAACAACTTGCAAAAAGACTAGCCCTTCTTGGCGCGTTCCCAGCGCTGGCGCAGCGGCATGTAGTCCTTGATCACCCGGTCCCGGCCAATCAACTCAATCAGCAATTCCAGGCCTCGCTGGTGCATGCCCAGGCCGCGATGGCTGCCGCAGAACTCGGCAAACACCATGGGCTCAACGCCGCGTTCAAACAGGTCGAGTGCCGTCTTCATGATCTGGCACTCTGTGTCGGCACCCACAATGTAGATGCCGGTGTTGTCGAGGTTGAGCTCTGACAGCAGCTCCTCAAACTCCGGCGTCACGGCACTGTAGACGTTCTTGGTAAGCAGATAGCGCTTGGCGCCATAGTTTTCGCCAAGATCAGTGACGCCGTAGGCATCAAGGCCGGGCACGGAAGCGCCCATGACTTCGGCAATTTTGGGGTCCATGCCGGCGGTCATGAAATCGGCAAAGTCTTTCTGTTCAAGGAACAGCCGGGCCGGGCAATCCGCAGTGTTCACGTAGCGCGTGAAGATGATCGGGTTGAAAAGTTCGGCCTTGACCAGGCTTGCGATGCTGGACGGGGCAAAGCGGTTGTATTCGCTTACATTGCCGCGCTGCATGTCCACGATCATTAGCGGTCTTTGCATGGCATTCCCTCAGGGCAGGGCAAGCAGTAGAAGCTGGCAAGGGGTGGGTCAGAATAGTGCCGCCGGGCACCGCGAACAAGGGTGCCCGCCGCACGGAGCCAAAATGCAAGTGCCGGACAGCCGCGTTGCCCTGCGCAATCACGCGCCGGTTCGCCCTGAACGCAACTTTGTGCTGTATTGGATGATCGCCGCGCGGCGAACAACGGCCAACTTTGCCTTGCAGCACGCTGCAAACCTGGCCGCCAAACTGGGCAAGCCGCTGCTTGTGCTGGAGCCGCTGCGCTGCGATTACCCCTGGGCCAGCGACCGGCTGCACAGGTTTGTCCTGCAGGGCATGGCCGACAACGCCGCGGCCCTTGCGGCCACCAACACGGCCTATCTTCCTTATGTGGAACCTGCGCCGGGCGCGGGCCGAGGTCTGCTGGCGGCGCTGGGCAAGCAGGCCTGCGCTGTGGTGACCGACGACTGGCCCTGTTTCTTTCTGCCGCGCATGGTGGATGCCGCCGCCAAGCAACTGGATTGCGCGCTGGAGGCCGTGGACGGCAACGGCCTCTACCCGTTGCATGCCGCACAGCGGGCGTTTCACACCGCAGCGTCGTTTCGCATCCACCTGCACAAGCAGTTGCGCCCGCACCTGTTTGAGTTCCCGGAACCCGACCCGTTGCAGGGCCGCAAGCTGCCCGGCGGCACCATCCCGCCTGAGGTGCTGCGGCGCTGGCCGGCGGCCGACCTTGCCAGCCCGAATCTTGCCGGCCTGCCGATTGATCACACAGTCAGCGCCGTGGAAACCTGCGGCGGGGCCAGGGCGGCGCGGCAGGCCCTGGGCGCGTTTTTGCGCCACCGGCTGTCGCGCTATGCCGAGGACCGCAACCAGCCCGACGATTGCGCGGCCAGCGGGCTTTCGCCCTGGCTTCACTTCGGCCACATCGGCGCCCACGAAGTCGCCCGGGCGGTGTTTGAGCACTGCGACTGGACGCCTGATCGCGTGGTGGGCAAGCCGGTCGGAAAACGCCACGGCTGGTGGGGCCTGCCCGAAAACGCGGAGAGTTTCCTGGACGAGCTGGTCACCTGGCGCGAGTTGGGCTTTCACTTTTGCCGGGCGTTTCCGGACAGCTATGACCGCCTGGAGAACCTGCCAGCCTTTGCGCGGCGCACGCTGGCCGAACACGCCGCCGACCGGCGCGAGCACTTGTACTCGCCCGCCCAGTTTGAAGCCGCCGAAACCCACGACGAAGTCTGGAACGCCGCCCAGCGGGAACTGGTTCACAGCGGGCGCATGCACAACTACCTGCGCATGTTGTGGGGCAAGAAGATTCTGCAGTGGTCGCCGACCCCGCAGGCCGCGGTGGCAACCATGATCCAGCTGAATAACCGGTACGCGCTGGATGGCCGCGACCCCAACAGTTACAGCGGCATTTTCTGGTGCCTGGGGCGCTTTGACCGCGCCTGGGGGCCGCAGCGGCCGGTGTTCGGCAGTGTGCGCTACATGACCAGCGAAAGCACCCGCCGCAAGCTGCGCCTGGAGGAGTACCTGCAGCGCTGGGGCCCGCGCCGCAGCCTGTTCTGAACCGGCAGGCGCCGCTACCATCCCGCCATGCGAGTGCCTGCCCTGCTGGTTTGCGTGGTTCTGCTGTGTGGCGGCTGCATGGCCGTGCTGGGCTATGAGCCGACCGACGAAGAACTTGAGGCAATCCGCCGCGGCGAGGACCCCCGCGCCAACGAAGGCAAACCGGGCAACGAAAAGCCCGGGCCCGCCGACAACCGCCCCCGCGCCCCCGAGCCCGAGCCCGACAGGCAGCCCGGCCCGGACCGCGGCGTGGTGCTGCGCTGGGTGGACGCCAGCACCGTGGTGATTGAAGCCGACGCCCGCAGCATGGTGGTGCGCATTCCCGGCGAGTTTGCATCCATCGAGGCCGAGTCGCGGGCCTTCAACGACCGCATGAACAAGTGGACGTACGGCACGGAGGTGCGCCTGGTGTACCCGCTGCGCGACGCCGGCGGCCAGCCGAAGTACCGCGACGCTGAGGGCAACCTGCTGGCCGAGATCCATGCCCCGTGATTGACACTCCCCCCTTTGCCGCTACCATCCCGCCACGTTTGTACGGAGCCTTGGCTTGCGTTTGACCCGATTTGCCATCCCTGGATTGCTGGTAGCCGGCGTGGCCGCCCTGGTGGTCAGCTTTGCTGCCGCCCAGGCGCGCGAGCCCTACGACTTCAGCGTTGACCTGGAAAAGCAGGACATCACCGCGGCGGCGGGCGAACTTGTCATTGAGCCGCGTTTTCGCGCCGTGGCCGATGACCGCTTTCCCTACGAGGTGTACTTCAACGCGCACCGCCGCGGCCACAGCACCCAGGACGGCAAGGCGATTGACGCGTTTGTGCGCCACGAAAACTTCACCGGCCTGGTGATGCTGGAACTGGCCGAAGACGAACAGGAAGGCCGGTCGGACCTGCGCCTGGCCATGCAGTACGAACAGTGGAGCCTGCTGGTAGACAACGGCCGCGCGCGCTACAGCGGCTATGTCGGGCCTGCCCGCGACGGCCGCACCGCCAAGTTCCAGGAGATCCATGCCGACGGCACCCGCACCGATGTGGCCAACATTCCCGGCTGGGTGGGCGTGAATGCCGGCACCATGGAAGGCAAGCGCAGCAACCAGGCGTTGCCCGGTTCCGGGTCTGCGTTTTTCAGCGTGGACGACCAGGGCCGCCTTTACAACACACAGTACTTTGGCGACTACAACGACGCCGACGCGCGCAACCACCCCGGCAACCTGATTGACCCGGTGCACGTGGCGCTTGGCATGAATGCCGAGTTCGCCAAGGGCGCCAGGCTGAAGATCGGCGAAACCACAGAGGTCACCCGCCGGTTTGCCCTGGGCGTGCTGCCCGGCGCAACGGCCGAGTACCGGTTTGTGTACAAGCTGGAACGCCTGTACGGCACGCTGGCCGAACCCACGGCGGCAAAGTTCAGCTTCACGGCCACGCCGCTGGTGGCCCAGCACACGCAGACAGTCAACGGCATGCAGGTGTCGTTTGCAGCACCCGAGATCAAGGAAGGCATGCTGGTGTATGACCTTGCCAAGGGCGTGGCGGCCGACGTGACATGGAAGGTGTCCGTGGCCGGCACGGTGGCACAGGGCAGTTCACTGCGCACCGAGTTTCATGTGGATTCTGATTATCGTGCCTCTCTGCGGCGCAAGCCGAAG
Organism: Planctomycetota bacterium; assembly: GCA_019636215.1. Lineage (GTDB taxonomy): Bacteria > Planctomycetota > UBA8742 > UBA2392 > UBA2392 > H3-PLA7. The sequence continues at coordinate 49,081 of JAHBXZ010000015.1, forward strand.
ACGGCTGGTTAACACGGCGGCCGTTACGGGCCGCCTTTACAATTTTACGGACGGGGCGGTTGTTCCGTCCGGGAGACGAGAAGGATCAGCGGTTTCACGGTTGGCTCGCGTCGCCCGCGAGTGCCGTAGACGAAGCCATGGCCATCAGCAGGTACCGGGTGCGCTTTGAAAAACGCGACGCACTGCGTTTCATCAGCCACCACGATCTCATGCGGGTCTTCGAGCTGGCCTTGCGCCGTTCGGGGCTGAAAGTGGCCTTTACCCAGGGGTTCAACCCGCACCCCCGGCTTTCGTTTGCGCTTGCCCTGCCGCTTGGGGTCGAGAGTTTCGACGAACTTGTCGACATCGACCTCGAGCACGGGGCGCAGCCACTGGATCCCGCGCAGCTTGTGCAGGTTCTCGGTCTGCAGATGCCGTCCGGCCTTGTGCTGCTGGACGCGCGGATTGCAACCGGGCGCCCGCATGTGGTTGCCGCGGAATACCACTGCGAGCTGCCGCCAGGCCGCGATCCCGTCGAGTTGCAGGCCAGGCTGGACGCCTTTCTGTCCGGCACAAGCCACCCGTATTCGCGTTCGCGCGGAGACGACAAGGCGGCACGCAACTTTGACGCGCGGGCCTTTGTGCTTGCGGCCTCGATTGGGCAGGGGCGGCTTTTCATGCGCCTGCGCACCGGCGCATCGGGCGGCATGAAGCCGTCGGACCTGCTGACAATCCTGGGGCTCGATCCTCTGGCCGTGCTGGTCACAAAGACCCGCACCGTGCTGGACGAAACTCTCCCGGGCACCGCCTCCAGCGAGCCTGAAAATACGGCTCAGCAAGGGGAGTAAATGGCCCGCAGGATTCTGATGAACGTCGCCGATGGCGATGAATGCCGTATCGCGGTAATCGAAGACAACCGGCTGTTTGAATACTTCGTGGACCGGCCCAGCCAGCTCAAGCACGTCGGCAACATCTACAAGGGCATGATCCAGAACGTCGAGCCCGGCATCCAGGCCGCGTTTGTGGACATCGGCCTGGAGCGCAACGGCTTTCTGCACGTCAGCGACGTGCTGTATGCCTATGAGGGCAACCCGCCGCTTTCGCAGCTTTTCCCGCGCACCCTGCGCATTCGCGAGCCGCTGCCCGACGACGCCATGCTGGCTGGTTCCGGCGAACAGGACGTAGAAGAAGTGCACGAGTTCGTGGGCGACGGCCAGGCCGCCCAGCAACGCCACGACGAAGGCAGCAACGGCGATGCCGCCGCGGAAAACGGGGGCCCGCGCGAGGCCGAGTTCCTGGACAAGCTGAACGAAACCCAGACCGGCCACCGCGTCACGGATTCACCCCTGAATGTTCCCCCGGTGGCACCAGAGCCCATGCCGGAAAATTCAAACCCGGCCCCGGCGCAACAGGCAGATGACCAAGGCGATGGCGACGACGACGATGACGATGATGACGCCACCGAGGACGGCAACCAGCCGCCGGCCGCCCAGAGTGGCCCCGGCGGTGTGAACCCGCCCCCGCAGCTTGGGCCCGACGGCCTGCCTCTGCGCAAACGTCGCCGGCGCGGTCGCCGTGGCGGGCGCCGCCGTCGCGAGGCCCGCGAAGCCGCAGCCCGCACGGACCAGCCGGGAACTTCCGCGCCGGCCCCCGTGCAGCAGGCCGGTGAGCATCGGCCCGCGCCGCAGGCACAGCAGTCGCCGGAGCCAGTTGCCCCGCCGCAGCCGCCGCAAAGCACGCAGGCGCCACAGCAACCCGCGCCGGAAAACACTGCCCCCGTGGCGCCCCAGGAGGCGCCATCGGCGGAGCGTGAAGACGCATCCAACCGCCCCAGAAGGCGCCGCCTGCCCAAGAAACGCGGCGGCCACCTGCCCAAGCGCCTGTTTGAAACCGCCGATCCCGAGACCCTTCCGCCCGGCACCCAGCCGCCGGCGTCTTCTTCCGGTGGCGACGGCCTGCCGCCGCCCGATGGCCCGGCCCTGCGCTTTCACCGCGGCCCGCTGCCCAAGATCCAGGGCCTGCTGCGCCGTGACCAGGAAGTCGTGGTGCAGGTAGCCAAGGCCAGCCAGGGCGGCAAGGGCCCCGGCCTTACCAGCATGATCAGCCTGCCCGGCCGTTACATGGTGCTGACGCCCAACAGCCAGCGCGGCGGTGTAAGCCGCAAGATTGAAGACGGCGGCGCGCGCAATGAACTGCGCAAGATCCTGGACCGCCTGCCGGTGCCTGAAGGCATGGGCGTGATCATTCGTACTGCGGCGATCAACCGCAGCTTTGAAGATTTGAACCGCGACCTGACGTACCTGCTGCGCCTGTGGAATGTCATCACAACGCGCATTGCGGAGGCCCCCGCCCCGGCACTGCTGTACAGCGACAGCGACCCGGCCATCCGCACCGTGCGCGATTACTTCACGGCCGAAACCGACGAAATCGTGATTGACGACCGTGCGGTCTACGAGCGCGTGCTGGGTTTCTTTGACCAGTTGATGCCCAGCTTCAAGGATCGCGTGAAGCTGTACGACAAAGATGTGCCGCTGTTCTTTGCCGAAGGCATGGAAGGCCAGATTGACCGCATCTTTGACAAGAAGATCAACCTGAAGTCCGGCAGCTATCTGTTTGTGGAACAGACCGAGGCGCTGGTCAGCATTGACGTCAACAGCGGCAAGTTCACGTCCGCCGGCGACGCCGAGCGCACGGCGTACCTGACCAACATGGAGGCCATACCGGAAATCTGCCGCCAGCTTCGGCTGCGGGACCTGGCCGGCATCGTGTGCTGCGACTTCATCGACATGATGAGCGCCAAGCACCGCGCCGACGTCGAAAACACCCTGCGCCGCGAATTGCGCAAGGATCGCGCCCGCACCAAGGTGGCCCGCATGAGCCCCTTTGGCGTGATTGAAATGACCCGCCAGCGCATCCGGCCCAGCATCAAGAGTTACACCTACGTCAGTTGCCCCACCTGCAGCGGCTTTGGCATGGTGCATTCGGCCGAGACCATGTGCCTGAGCCTGCTGCGCAAGATGAAGCTGGCACTGGGCGAAGACCGTGTGGTGGAACTGGTGGTGCAGGTTCACCCGCACGTGCTGTCGCACCTGCACAGCGAGTTCCGCGAAGACATCGACCTGCTTGAGGAAGAGTACGAAAAGCGCATCCTGTTCGAGTACGCCCGCGACCTCACACTCGGCCAGCAGCGCTTTTACTACCTGAACGACCGCCAGGCCCGAGTGGTCTATGACATGGACCAGCGCATCAACTCTTTCGTGCGCGACGAGGCCGCCAAGGTGCGCAGCAACGTGCCGGTGCCGATTGCCGCAACCGGGGCTTCGGGCACCACGTTCGGCGGTGAACGCCGCGATGGCAAGCGCCGCAGGCGCGGCGGCAGGCGCCAGCGCGAGCGCGAACAGGAACGCGCCAGCCGCGGCCAGCGCATACAGCAGGAATCCGACAAGGCCGTCAGCTTCGGCGCCGAACTGCCCGAATTGCCGCCCATGGAAGTAATCCGCGAACCTGCGGCGCAGGCCGCAGGCGGGCCCGACCACCGCGGGCAACGTCCGCAGGGTGACCGCCCGCAGGGTGACCGCCCGCGCGACGGCGGCCGCCGGGGTCGCCGCGGGCGCGGACGCGACCGTGGCCGCGACCGCGATCGCAACCGCCCGCCACAGCAGGCCGGGCAAGGCCCCGCTTCGCAGGGACAGAGCCCGGCCGGGGACGCGGCAGCCCGCACCGAGGCACCGGCACCGGCACCGGCCCAGGCCCAGCCGTCTTCGGCACCGGCCGAAAACCGGCCGTCCGCGGAACCTGCCGGCAAGAGCGGCGACCGCCAGACCAGCCGCCGGCGCAAGCCCGTCGCCGAGGCCAAGCCCCGCACCGGCAAACCCAAGGCCGAGGCCGCAGCGCCCAAGCCCGCAGCCAAGCCCGCCGCGCGGCGCAAGCCGGCGGCCAGGCCCGCAGGCAAGGCCGCAGCCGACAAGCCCAAGAAGCCCGCCGCAAGGCGCGCCCCGAAAAAGAAGGCCGAGTAGGCGCAACCGCCCCGCGGCACGGATCTGTCCCGTGCCGCGGGCGGCTGCCATGCACCGGCCTGTCCCGGCCCCTGTTATCCTGAAGCCATGGCCCGTCCGCACACATCCGGCACATTCATAGACCCGCCGCCGGGCGACTTTGTGGCACTGGACTTTGAGACCAGCGCGACACACCCCGGCAGCGCCTGCAGCATCGGCATTGTACGCGTTGAGCGCGGGCGCATCGCGCGCCGTGTGCGGCAGTTGATCCGCCCGCCCAATCACGAAATCGGCTTTACGTACATCCACGGCCTGACCATGGCCGACCTGCACGACAAGCCCAGCTTCGGCCAGGCCTGGAAGATCCTGCGCGAGCTGTTTGAGGGCGTGGGGTTTCTGGCCGCGCACAACGCCGGCTTTGACCGCCGGGTGCTGGAGGCCTGCTGCCACGAGGCCGGTCACGACGTGCCCGACCTGCCCTGGGTGTGTACCGTGCGCCAGGCGCGCCGCGCGCTGGGCATCCGCCCGGCCAGCCTGGACAACGTGGCCCGGGTGATGGGCATCAAGCTGAACCACCACGACGCGCTGAGCGACGCCGAGGCCTGCGCGCGCATTGTGATGGCGGCGCGCAAGGCGCTGCGTTCATAGCCCAAGGACGCCGCTGGCCGTGGCGGTGGTGCGGCGGGCTGTTTCTTCCAGGCTCAGGCCCCAGATCTCGGCCAGTTTCTCGGCCGTGTGGCGCACAAAGCCGGGCTCGTTGCGCCTGCCGCGTTGCGCCTGCGGGGCCAGGAACGGCGCGTCGGTTTCAATCACGACGTCTTCGGGCGTCAGGGCTGCGGCCGCGGCGCGAATCGGGTCGCATGACCTGTTCTTGAAGGTGATCTGCCCGGCAAAGCTCACCTTGAAGCCGAGTTCCTTCCAGCCCAGCGCTTCTTCGGGCCCGTCGCTGAAGCAGTGGGCAAAGCCCTTCCAGCCTCGCGGGTGCACGCGGCGAATCAGCCGCTGGCAGATGCCAAAGGCCTCGCGGCTGTGGATGCACACGGGCTTGTCCGTTTCGCCGGCCAGTTCCAGCTGGCGTTCAAAGGCGGCCTCCTGCGCCGGCAGCGGCGAAGGCGACTTGACCGTATCAATGCCCATTTCGCCAAACAGGATGACTTCAGGTTCGCGCAGCAGGGCGCGGAACTCGGCGGCCACGGTGTCGGTGTAATGCACGGCGTCGTAGGGGTGGCAGCCGACGCTGGCGTAGACAAAGCCGGGGTGCGCGCGCGCCAGCGCAAGGGCCTGGCGTCCGCCCTGGGGCAGCATGCCGATGCACACCAGCCGTGTCACGCCCATGGCCCGGGCGCGGGCCAGCATCTCGTCGCGGTCGGCGGCGTAGTCTTCAAAGTTGATGTGGCAGTGGGTGTCAAACAGCATCGGGTTGACAGTCTACGGTTGATGGTTGACGGTCAAAGCCCCGGCCCGGCCCGCGCATCGGTCTGAACGCGACGCGCAAGCAAGCGCCATGGCCCCGGCATTGTCACCACGCCGGCCCGCGCATCGGTCTGAACGCGAAGCGTAAGCAAGCGCCATGACCCGGCATTGTCACCACGCCGGCCCGCGCATCGGGTCCCAGAAGAACGTGCGCAGGTTCCCCCATTGAAAGCTGAAGCCCAGCGTAAATCCGTGCGTGGAAAGACCGTCGCCGTCCACGTTCATCCAGCGCCAGCCCGCGGCAACAAACAGGTGCCGGAGCACCTGCACGTGGGCACGGGCCGAAAAGTCGTTCACGCCGGTGCCGTCAAAAAACTGCGCGCGGCTTGCCCCGGCCTCCAGTTCCAGCGGCCACACCGGGTAGATGCTCAGACTGGCGCGAAAGGTCAGGCCGATGCGCGAAATGCCGGGTGTGTGGTCAAAGCCGGCCGCGCCCACGCCGAAGTCAGCATAGCCCAGCACCGGGATCGGCACCGTCACGCCGAAGTGCCCGCGCGCGTCGGTCACCTGCGCCCAGTTCTCCACGCGCCCGGCGTCGATGTAGTCGTGGTGCCGCATGCGGGCCAGTTGCAAGTAGCTGACATCAACAAAGAACAGCCCAATCCGCGCGCGCATCATCATGGATGCCCCGCGCAGGTGGTTGGGTGTCAGCCACAGGTCGGCCGTGAAATCGAACCAGATGTCCCGGGCCACCAGGTCGTCGGCCACGTCGATGCCCACCGGCCCGTCATAATACGGGTACGGCGCGCGGTTGGCCCACAGGCCCCAGGGCGGCTTGATGGCCTGGCTGGGTTCGCGCAGGTCGTCGTCCACGGCCAGCAGCGCGCGGCCTGCGCGGGCCGGCAGGCTGAACCCCTGTGCGCACAACGCACCGGGGGCAGCCAACAACAGGATCGCCAGAAGTCGCAAGGCCATGAAGGGCCGGAGTATAGGCAGGATTGCCCGCCGCGGGCGGGCTTAAAGTTCTGCCATTGCCATCGCGGGTTCTGATACAATCGCTGGCCGCTCGCCGGAGACCTGCATGCCCCTGATCGGACACCTTGCCCGCACGGCCGCCCTGGCGGCACCTTTCTTCCTCTTTAGTGCCCAGCCGCTGGCCCAGCCGCCCCAGCCCTCAAGCCAGAGCCTGCTGCAGGCTGCGCTGGAGGGACAGGAACTTGCCGCAGGCAAAGATGTCGCGGCCGGCACCCGCGTCAAATCGAGCGTTACAGGCCTGGGCTTCAAGTTGCCCGAGGGCCTCAGCGCCAGCTTCAGCCCTGCAGGCAACGCGTTGCTGCTGAAGGGCAGCGGAAAATGGGGCGTTGTGGTGGCGCGCACCGGGATGTCCGCCGACGAAATCAGCGCCATGTTCACCGAAGAAATGGACCTTACGTCCATGCACGACGACGCCTGGGCGGAGCGCGTGGGCGCACCCAAGGTTGACGGCAAGAAAGTGTCCGCCACCTACGAGGGCGACGAAGTTTACGGCACCGCGCGCGGGCAGGTCGGGGCCGACGGCCAGGGCTTTGCCGTGCTGGTGCTGGCGCGTTCCAAGGCAGGCGCCGCCGCGGATGTGGCCGCCATCATGGATTCCCTGGCCTGGGCCGCGCCGCAGCACGAAAAGGCCCGCATGCACTGGCTGGGCCTGCTGGAGAACCAGCGCCTGTCCATCACCGAAGGCAGCGAAAGCCTGAATGTCGACCTGCGCAAGGACGGCACCTACACGCTGGTCTACAAGGCCGAAAGTGAGTACCGCGAGGCCGGCAAGTGGCGCATCGAAATCGGCCCGGCCTGCGGCAACCTGGTGATGTCGCCGGATGGTGGCACAACCAAATCGCTGTACCTGGCCGCCGAAGGCGACAAGGTCATTGTGGACGGCGCAAAGTACACCCGCGCACCGCTGGATGGCTCCAGGCCCGCAGAGGGCGGCACTGCCAAGACTGAACCCCGCCCCGCCGAGGCCGACGACAAAGGCAAGGCCCGCAAGGTCGAGGACGACCCGAACTGGAAAACCGACCAGAAAGAAGTCGATAAGCTCGATGGCACCGAACTCACCTTTGGCGTGGGCCACGAGGGCGGAAAGCGCCTCAAGACGGACTTTCTGGGACTATCGTTTGTGGTTCCCGCGGGTGTAAAGGGCGCGGGCGACGGCAAGGCCCCGATGTTCCTGATGCGCCCCGACGACCAGCGCGGGCTGGGCCTGGTGGTGATGCAGACAGGCATGACGGCGGCCTCGGGCGCAGCGTTTCTGCACGACGACATGGATCTGTCCAGCATCGAACAAGGCGTGGTGCTGAAGCCGCAGGGCCAGGCGCGCGTGGAGGGTGGCCGGATCACGCAGGACTACGGCAATGAAACCTACACGGCCCGCGCCGTGATGGTGATCGGCCCAAGCGCCAACGCGCTTGGGGTGACGTTTGTGGGCGCCAAGGGCGACCGCGAGAAGCTGCACGGCTATGTCGATGCCGTGGTCAAATCCGTGCAGTTCGCCAAGCCGCAGGCCGAAACCCGGCGCGCCGAGCTGAGCAAACAACTGCACGGCAAGTGCCTGCACATTTATCGGTACAAGCAATCCGGCAGCGGCGCCAACAGCTCCAGCTGGGAAACCAAAATCTGGTACCACTTCGGCAGCGATGGCAGCTACTTCTACCAGTACAAGTTTGTCAGCGACCATTACGTCAAGGGCACCGACGGCGGCGGCAACGACACATTCCGCGGCGGCGCGGCCCAGGACAACTACCGCGAAGAAAAGGGCAACTGGTCGATCGAGTTCAACATGACCGGCGTCGCGCTGGTGCTGAAGGCCGAGAACGGCACACAGGTCACCCACCAGTTGCGGGTGGAAGCCAGCAAGGTGTTCATGAACGAAGAAGAAGTCACCGTGGGCAACAGCGACAAAAAGCGCTGACGCATGAGGCGAGTTCTTCCATTCCTGTGCGTGCTGGCCGCCTTGGCGGCCTGCCGCGAAAGCGAACCCGGCGACCCGGCCGAGCCCGGCTATTCGTACTTTACCCTCTCGCCAGCCACACTGCCCTCGGCCCTGGAAGACACGCCCTACAGCGCGCAGATGCTGGCCGGCGGCAAGCTGGCCGATGCCGACCAGCAGCCCCTGGAATGGAGTATCGGCTGGGGCTCGCTGCCGCCGGGCATGTCACTGCCGGCTTCTTCAACCACAACCAACTACCTGCAAGGCTCGCCGACCACACCGGGGCTGTACCATTTCGGCATCCGTGTGAAGTCGCAGTTCGGCAGCGCCGACGTCACCTTTGACCGCACCCTGAACGTCGTGCCGCCGGGCAACCTTGTCATCACCACCGTCGGCCTTGCCTCCGGCACACAGGGAAGCGCGTACAGCGAAAGCCTTTCTGCCGCCGGCGGTACCGGCGTGGGATACACCTGGAGCATCATTTCGGGTGCCCTGCCACCCGGCCTTGCACTGGATAGCCGCAACGGGGCGCTGAACTGGGGCAGCTTCAGCCAGAGCGGTCAACTCGACCAAGGCCAGGGCGGGGGCATGCTGGCCGAGGCCAGCGGCATCTGCGCCTCGCGCCGCAACCCCGGCATCTACTGGGTGCATGACGACAGCGGCGCGACGGCCGAGCTGTTCGCCGTCGACGCCACCGGCAACGTACGCCAGCGGTACAGCCTGGGCTACACGCCCACTGATTGGGAAGACATTGCCATTGGCCCCGGGCCGGACCCGCTGCGCGAGTACCTTTACATCGGCGACTTCGGCGACAACGGGCTTTCGCGAGGCGACTGTCACCTGGTGCGCGTGGAGGAACCGCTGATTCCGGCCACGCCCGGCAGCCCGATTGCGCTTTCGCACGAGCGCTTTTACTTCATGTACTCCGGCGGCGCGCAGAACTGTGAATCACTGCTGATCGACTGGGACACCGGCACGCCCTACCTGGTCGAGAAAACCGCCGGCGCCCCGCGCGTGCAGAAGTTCCCGATGCCACTGAGCGCCGCATGGACCGCCGGCAACCCCGTGACGCTGGTTTCGGTGCCGGTGGGGTCGGGCCTGCCGTCCACGCTCACGGCCGCTGACGCCAGCCGCGACGCCCGCCGCGTGGTCTTGCGCGGTTACTCCGGTGGTGTGGAGATCGCCCGGCCCCAGGGTGCTTCATTTGACAGCATCTTCATGGCTTCGCCCACCGCCGTGGCCATGCCCGGCGGCCAGCAGCACGAGGCGCTGTGCTATTCGGCCGACGGTGAGTTGCTGGTTACCACGACCGAGATTGCGTCGGGCACCAGCGCGCCAATCCATGTTTCTGCGGCGGCCCCTGACCCGGGCTTTACTACGATCAGCGGCACACCCGCGGCCGTGGGCCTGTATTCGTTCATCGTGCAGGTGCGCGACAGCGCGGGCAACACGGCCCTGCGCGGGTTTGTCATCACCATCCAGTAGGCACGCAAAGGCACCAGACCAGGGTGCCTGACTGGGGTGGTCAGGCAAGGATTCCAATGCACCTGTGACGGCCGAACCCGGCCAGTGGTTCGTGCAGGTTGAAAGCACGGGTGGCACGGGCGTCTCGCCCGTGTAAAAAAGTCGCAGGGGCGTTTCGCTCCTGCCGGCAGGGCCGAGACGGCCGTGGCACTTTTTACTTGGGCGAGACGCCCAAGCCACAGATTCAACCTCTAGTCCTTCAGTTCGTCGGCGTACTTTTTGGCCTGCTGGCGGATCAGCGGCTGGGGGTCGTTGTTGGCGACATTGAGAAAGTACGGCCGCAGTTTCTTGTCGTTCATTTCGCCCAGGCGAGTCAGTGCGGCCTGTCGCACGCGCGGGCTGGCGTCTTCGTCGATTACCTTTTTAAGCCGGTCGGTGTTCTTGGCCGGGATGTGCGCCACGGCCACGGCCCGCACGGCGGCGTCGCGGTCAGGGCCCAGGTAACTTTCGACAATCGTTTCGGCCTTGCGCGGGTCGCGGGCCAGCAGCGCGCCCAATGCCTGCGACTGTGTGCCGGGGTTTGCGCCTTGCTCGATGATGCGGGCGAGTTCAGCCGCGGCTTCGGGCAGCGGGCATTGGCGCAGGCCCTCAATCGCGCCGGTGGCGGTGGCAGAGTCAGCGGCGGCGGCCGACTCGGCCAGCAGCTTGAGATCTTCGGTGGTCCGGGCGCGATAACCCCAGGCGGCCAGGTAATCACCCAGGTTGGCGTCTTTGCGCTGCAGGCCGGTCTCCAGAAGCTCGCGGGCCTTGGGCAGTTCGGTGCGGCACAGTCGCTGGATCAGCAGTTGCTTTTCAGCCTGCGGCGCATTGCCCGCCAGCACCCGGGCGACCAGTGCCGAAACAGCGTCGCCTTGCTGGATCACCCGGTCGCCCAGCGGTGTGCGCACCAGCGAACCAGCCTTGAGCTGACCCGGCGGGGTGTACACCGGGAACATCTGCACCAGGGTCGCGGTGTAAGGCCGCAACCAGGGCGCGTCCATCTGGGCCAGCAGCGCGGGCACGTCCGCCTGTGCGGTTGCGTAGACGGCAAAGGCCTGCTCTCGCAGTTTCAGGTCGGCGGTGCCGCGTTCCAGCAGGCGGCGCACTTCCTGCTCAAACTCGCGCGCGAGCTCGGGCCGGTCGGTCAGGATCGCGGCTTCAGTGATGTGCCACAGTGTGAGTTCAAGCGCCCAGGCCGGGATTTGCGTGTCCAGCGCGTTGCGGGCAAATGCCAGCGGGCGCGGGTCGGCGGTGGGTTCGGAAGACTGCATCTGCAGCACCAATCGGCGCAGCAGCGTGTGGGCATAGGCCTTGAGCTCGTCTTCTTCGCCGGGGTCATAGATTTCGTCGGTGCCCAGGAACTTGCCGGCGCGAAGTTCCAGCGCGCGCGCGGCCCAGCCCAGGGCGGGCTCCTGGGCGTGAAATGCCGCAAAGAACTGCGTGCGCACAAAGGCGCTGCGCTCGGGTTCCAGGGCTGCCTGCACGCGCTCGTCGACAAGTTCGTGCGGCCGACAATTGCGCAGGGCTTGGTGGGCAAGGTTGATGCCGCGCCCGTCATTCACCTTGGTCGCGTGGGCCAACTGACCCAGGTAGATGTCGATTTCGCGGGCGCTGTTGGCCTGTTCCTCAACGGGGGGCTCGCCGCCCTCTGGTTCGGGGCCGGGCGGCCTGTCGGTTTCGGATTCGTTGGCCGGGGCATTCTCGGCAGGCAGGTCGCGGCCCCGGCTGCCAAGGTCGGCAACTTTTGGCCCGTTGCCTGCGCCGGGCGCGGCTTCATTGACCGCGCCGGGGCGCCTGGGCGCAATCCACACAAAGGCCAGCACCGCCGCCACAGGCAGCAGAAACAACGGCCAAAGGTGTTTGCGACCCGACATGCTTCCTTAGTTAACGACGACCCAGCGACAATGGCAGGGGAAAGAGGTGCGAAGTGTGGAGTTTGGGGGCGGGAGTTGGGAGGCCGGAGTTAACAGCAAAACGGGACACAGGTTGAGTCGTTGCAGCTACTCGCGCCTCCGGCCTCCCGCCTGCGAACTGCGCCGCGCGCTGGCGCTTGCGGCTCTTGTTCTGAGCCAAGCGCCAACCTCGCGACACCCCTGTTTGCGAATCGGGTTACATGCTTCCCCCGAAGTGAATTGCGCAAAACGGGTTGCGTGGCAAACCTTGCGGCCTTCATGACTTGGGCATAGACTTGCCCGCGCTGCACTAACCCCCAACTTATGCGCCGGCCTGCGTAGTGCCGGACGGTCTTCCATGCCCCGAATCACCTTCAAGAAGTCAGAACGCCCCCCGGTTGACCTGCACGAAGCGGCCACGGTCGGCCGTTCTGAGCAGCACGCCAACGTGGTGGTGAAAGACAACCGCCTGTCGCGGGCCCATTGCCGGTTTGAGCCCCGCGAAGACGGCACCTGGGCGATCGTGGACCTGGACAGCCAGAACGGCACCTTCCTCAATGGTCGCCGCATCAAGGAAGCACTGGTCAAACCGGGCGACGTCGTCACCATCGGCGCCTGCGACATGGTGTTTGAGGCCAACAGCGGCCCGGGTGCCAGCACAGTCATGGCCGGTGTGCAATCCTCGCGCGCCGGCGCGGCGGACTTTTCGGCCGTGGGCGAAGACAAGCCGCGCAAGGAAGACAGCAACAAGGTCGACAGCACCCGCACCGTTGTCGCCCCCGCTGCCCTGGTGCTGATTGAGGGTAGCCTGGCCGACAAGATTCACCCGATCACGCAGGATGTCTTCACCATCGGCCGCAAGAAGGACAACCACCTGTGTCTGGAAGGCGACACCAAGGCCAGCGGCCACCACGCGCACATCAAGCGCGACGGCCTGACCTACGTGCTGGAAGACCTGAAAAGCATGAACGGGGTGTCGGTCAATGGCACGCGCATCACTGCGCCGGTCAGCCTGAAGCCCGGCAATCGCGTTGAAATCGGTTTGCAGACCTTCGAGTTTCAGCTTCAGGGCAAGCCGAACATTTCCAGCGGCATGACGGCGCCCAAGCTGGCGCGCGAGGACATCAAGGCCCGCCTGAGTGCCCCCGGTGCGGCCGGCGAACAGGACGACCTGGACGAACTTGACCCCGGCGCGGCAGCCACCGGCGCCGAAGCCACCGGCGAGTCCACCGCCCAGCTTGACGCCCACGACCGCGCGGCCCTGACCCAGAAAGTGGCCAAGGTTTCCAGCGGCGCGGTGTTCGGCATCATTGAAGTGATCGTGGTGCTGGCGATTGCCGGCGGTGTGCTGTACGCGGCCTGGATGCTGTCGCGCGACGAAGGCGAACAGATCGGCGGCGATGGCCAGGGCAACTACGGCCCGGCGCGGCCGGGCGGGATGATCACCGTCAACTCCAGCTTTGATGAAAAGGACGAAGGCGGGTTTGCCAAGGGATGGCGCTATGAAGTCGCGGGCACGGACAGCTTTGCGCTGGTCGAAGGCGCCCGCGGCGGCCAGTACGCGATGCAGCTTGCGCGGTACTCACCGGGCAACTCGGCCAGCTATGTGGTCAGCGCGGCCATGGAGCTTGGCGGCGCCAAGGGCATCAAGGCCTCGGCCTTTGCGGTGAACAGCGAGTTCAGTGTGGACCGGTTCGGCGTTGCGGTGGTTTCCATTTTCTGGCTGGAACACCCGCGCGACCGCGACCCGATCCTGGTGACGCCGGTGGCGTTCAAGACGCGCATCGACAAGTGGACGGAACTAGCGGGGTCTGCCGCCGCGCCGCCGGGCGCCCGCGCCTTTGCCGTGGCGGTGGGCATCTGCGGCGCCAGCGGCAGCGTGGCCTTTGACGACGTGACGGCCGAAAAAGACGACACCGCACCGCGCTGGTGGCAGCCCTACACACTGAAAACCGTCGAGGGCATGACCTGGTCCATCAGCAACGACGGCAGCATCGGGCTGGAGGGCCGCGAGGGCACCCTGCTGCGCGGCGGCCGCATCACCATGCACCAGGCCGACGGCCGCGTAGATGGCCTGGACGCCCTGACCATGCTGGCCGGGCCTCCCGCCGTAACGGTAAGTGATTCGCGCATCACCGCGGCCTTTGACTACTTTGACCCGCTGGCCGAACGCCGCGTGCGCCTGAACCTTGAACTGGGCGGCGAAGGCAAGGCCGCGGTCATCAACGCGCGCCTGGCAGCCACAGCCGACGGCCCGCTGGAAGGCGCGGCCAAGCGCGTGGCGCTGCACGTTCTGGCCACGCCGGCGTTTGCCCCGGCCGAACTGCTGCGGTTTGAGGGCGGCGCGCTGATGGAGTACCGCAGTGAAATCGGCAGCCCCACGGTGCGCAAGCCGATCGGCACCCTGACGGCCTCCAACACCGGCACAGGCAACACACTGTCGGCAGCCGCGGGCCTGGGCGCGACACTTTCGGCCACACAGCACCCCGGCGGGCGCGAACTGTTCATCCAGAATCCGCAGGGAATTTCGTTATCCATCGCCCAGGGCGAGGGCCTGGACGAACTGCAGCAGACGGTCGCGCTGCTGGCCGGCGTGCAGCAGGGCGAAGACCAGGTAGACCGCGTACAGCGCGCCCTGGAGATCTTCCGGCGATTTCCCTACTGCCAGCCGGAGCTTGCGACGGCGGCGCTGGCGATTGACGGCGCGGCCAAGGACTACAAGCTGCGGCTGGTCGAACTGCGCGACGGCATCAATGTGCCGCAGTTGACCCGCAACGAACGCCTGTACCGCAGCGCCATGGAACAGGCCATTGCCATCTCCACGCGGCTGTCGGCCATGCGCACAAGCTGGGAGGCCGAGTCGCTGGAAACCCTGCGCCAGGCCGGGCAGGCCGCCATGAGCGCCGCCACCAAGGAAGCCGCCGAGCGCGCCCGCATCGGGCTGGTGCAGCTGATTGACGTGGCCAACGACTTTGTGGGCCTGGGCGAAACCGCGCGCAAGAACCTGTTTCTGCTTGAGATCGACGTGCAGCAGCGCGACAGCGAACCGTTTGTGGTTTCGGCGCGCGACTTTCTGGCCGGCGGCCAGTACGTGCAGGGCATGCTGAAGCTGCGCACCGTCGTCACCAACCACCCGCGTTGCCTGCGCGGCATTGAGGCCAAGGAGCGGCTGGTCGACGTGGCCGAACGCCTGATTGCCGAGGCGGCGGACTACAGCAAGCAGGGGCTGAAGAACATTGCGACCGACCGGGGTGTGCAGGCGCGCTCGCAGTTGAACCTGGCCGACAAGCAGCTTCTGGCGCGGATCCTGAGTGACCAGGAAAAAGGCTGGCTGATGCGCGCCAAGTTCGGCGACGGCAGCCTGGGCAAGGACTGGATGGACCGCGAAAACGCGCTGTTGCGGCGCATCACCGAACTTCGGGGCAAGCTGCCGACCGGGCTTCCGGCCGACACGGGGGAATAGGCATGGCCTTTGGGCTGGACATCGGTGCTTCGCTTTCCGCGCTGGCGGGCCTGTCCCGCCGCGGCGGCACCTGGCGGCTGGACCACGCGCTGGTGCTGCCGGGCTTCCGGCGCGACCCCGAGGCCAAGGCCGAGGCCTATGCCGACGCCCCGCTGGCCAGCACGTTTCGCGCGCTTTCCAGCCTGGGCGTGCGCCCGGGCAGCCCCGCGGTGCTGGTGCATGGGCGCGACGTGTTCTACCGGTTTACGCCCAGCGGCACCGACCCGCGCATGATCGAGCGCCAGGTGCAGCTGGAAGCCGACGAGCTTTCCGGCGAAGAAGGCAAAGTGCTGGCCGACCACGTAAGCGGCTGCGACTTTGACTATTCGCCCGTGATCCATATCGGGCTTGCGCGCGAGAACGTGATTGACCACTTCGCGGGCTGCCTGCGCGCCATGGGCATATCGTTTGGCCCGCTGACGCCGGGCTGCCCGGCGCTGTTTTCGGCCTACCAGGTTTCGGGCGATACCGACAGCGAAACGGTGTACCTGATTGCCAACATCGGCGACGAAAACACCGACATCATCATGGTGCGCGAGGGCAGCCTGCTGTACGCGCGCGACATCGGCGTGGGCGTGGAAGACTTCATCACCCGGCTGCTGCCGGAATACGGCGGCGACCGCGACGCCGTGCGCCGCGTGCTGTTCAACGAAATCGACCTGCGCCCGGCCATTGCCGCCGACAACCTGCAGGGCAACCGCGGCGTCGATGCCGGCCAGGAAGTCGCCGCGCGGCTTTTCCAGCAGATCACCAGCACGATCATGCTGGCCAAGGGGGCGCACAAGGCACCCAAACTGGATGCCGGCAAGATCCTGCTGTGCGGCCCTGGCGCGGGCATTCCGGGCCTGCGCGAGTTGATGATGAACCGCACGCGCAAGCAGGTTGAGATTTTCGACCCGCTGGAAAAAGTCAGCCTGGACGGGCTTTCCGACCGCAGCCAGGAAACCGTCAACGCCTACCGCCCCGCACTGGCGCTGGCCGTGGGGCTTGCGCGCATCAACGCCGACCGCCGCGCCGAACGCATCGCGTTTCTGCCCGCCAGTGTGCGCAAACGCCGCGAGTTCCTGAACAAGAGCCTGTTTCTGTACCTGGCCGCGGCCGCGGTGCTGGCGGTGCTGGTGCCGCTGTACCTGCTTTCCTCGCGCGCTGCGACCACGGCTGCCGATGAACTCAAGCGCCGCCAGCAGGCGCCGATCGGGCGCTACCTGAACGCCAGCAAGGAGATTGAGGTCTACAAGAAAGGCAACATCCGCGCCCAGCAGCGCGCCGATGCCTCCGACCTTGCGACCGCGCCCGGCCGCGTTTCAACCGCGATTCTCACCCAGCTTGCCAAGGTGCGACCGGACACCGCCCGTGTGCGCAGCGCGGTCCTGGAAACCCAGACCGGCAACCCCACAGGCGACAAGAACTTCGTGCCGCGCACGGTGCTGAAGATGAGTTTCTTTCTGGAAAGCCAGGAAGGCGCCGACCCGATCAAGGTCAAAGACGAACTGCGCGACGCCATCAAGAAGATCCCCGGCGTGAAAGCCGTGGTTCCCGGCGCCGCATCGCCCAGCGCCACAGTGCCGGGCATGAACGTGGAATACACCATCGAGCTTGACCTCGGGCCGGCCGGCAAGGGGGGCGCGTAATGGACTTCCTGAAGAAACACGCGCGCTTTCTGGTCGTGCTGGTCGTGCTGGCCGTGCTGCTGTTCTTTGCCAACCGCGAACTGGCCGATTCCTCGCGCCGCGTCGAGGCCGCGCGCGGCAGCACCGCGTCACTGCTCAAGGCCAACTACAGCGCGCTGTTCAAGGACGCCAAGGCCTACAATGGCGAGCCCGCTGTGGTGGAGGGTCGCAAGATCCAGGACCGCACCCAGAACCTTCAGCAGGTGGAGTCCGCCCGCAACCAGATGCTGACTTTTGAGACCGACCCGCAGTACACCCTGGCGTCGCTGGGCGCCGATGCCGGGGACGACGACAAGGTGCAGTACTACCGCAACAAGGCATCGCAGCTTTCCCGCGAACTTGCCTTCAAGCGCTACTTCCGGCCCGAAGGCGACACCGCGCTGGGCTTCAAGGCCGGCGAAGACCGCATTGCGGCCGCGCGTGTGCCGGACCTGCTGCGCCGGCTGGACATCGTGGCCACGGTAAGTGCCAGCGTGGGCCGCACCGGCGTGACATGGCTGAACAAACTGGCGTTCAAGGCCGTGGACAAAGACCTGGAGGCCCGCCGCCTGCCCGCAGTGCCCACGGCCGACGGCGAGGCCCCGTACCTGCAATCGGAGGGCCTGGAGATTGAGGTGCAGGCCGGCGAGCAGGCGCTGTACAACTTCCTGCTGGACCTGCAGCGCCCGATGAAGGGCGACTCGCGCACGCGTTACCTGGCCGTCGAGCGCTTCAAACTGGAAAAGGCCGACCTGCTGGACCCGGCCGACAACCTGATCACGGCAACAGTCCTGATCGTGGCCTACCGCGTGAATGAATCCAGCAGCTACCCGGTGGACCGCAGCGCGCCGGAATCACAGCAGAGCAAAGTCGGGCAACCCCGTTCGTTCCGGGACAGGTAACAGCCATGGATACAGACACCATTTTGCGCAAGCTGTCCGAGTGGAAAGAGAGAATCCTCTTCTGCGCGGTGCTGCTGTGCGTGCTGTACGTGGCCCGCAATGCGACTCTGACCGGCGCGGGCATCGACACCATTGACCGCGAAACCCGCCAGGCCGCAATCGGGGCCTCGGGCGTTGACGAACAGACGGGCATGCGCGCGCTGGAACGCCTGCAGAAGCCGCCCGATATCTCGCCCACGCCGCCTGACCCGGCACAGGTGAACCGCCTGTTCTACGACGAGCGCGATGTGTACCGCCTGCCCCGGCCCTCGGGCTGGATGCTGGGCCAGGAAAACTTCGAGCGCCTGCCGCCGCTGCCGATTTCGGTTCCGGACTACCCGTTGCTGACGGATTTTGACATGCCCACCGGCACCATGCCTGATCTGTCGCGTGCCCGGGGCATTGTGCCGCGCGACCTGCGCAAGGTTACGCTGTCTGACACTGACACCAGCGAGTTCAAGGACTAGGAGACGCCGTGAACACGCGAACTGCCCTGCTTGGCTTGCTTGTGCTGCTTACCGCCGCGCCATTGTGCGCGCAGACCGCGATCACCGAAAAACCGCGCAATTACCTGGTAATCCAGGCCGATGGCGCCAACCGCGAATGGGAAGTGCGCCCGGTGCGCTTTTCCGACAAAGGCGGCAGTACGCTGCTGGGCGCCAGCGAAGGCGAGTTCCAGCTCAAGATCGACCGCTGGGAACGCACCGGCCTTGCGCGCCGTTACGTGACCAAACCCTGGAAGGACGCTTTTGCGCGCTATGGTGCGCCCGCCAGCCCGCCGGACGCGCGGTTTTATTTTTACGCCATCAACCCGCGCCAGCCGCTGGCCGAAGGCAAGCTTACGGTGGTGGACGCCAAGCGCCGGCTGTACTGGGTGCCGCTGGCCGGTGTGCGCGTGATCGGATACCCGCAGACCTGGGTCGATGTATGGGAGGGTTACGTCAACCAGTTCCAGGGCGAGCAGCGCCAGCAGGCCGTCAAGGAATGGGAAACCGCAAGGCGCGACCTGATTCGCAACGACCCCAACGTGGCCGGCGGCTTCACGCCCGAAGAACGCAACGAGTTCGCGCGCTTTTACCAGCAGCAGTTTGTCTACATCCGCGACCGCAGCCCGCTGCTGCCCGGCATTTACGACGAGCTGGCGGCGTTCTTCAAGGAACGCGGCAACCTGGACGCCGAGCTTTCGACCTACCTCGACGCGCTGCGCGCCCGTGACCAGTCCGGCGCGACCATCCCAAGCCCCGACCGCGAGCGTTTCCGCCTGGCCGTCGGGCGCATACTGGTCGAGCGCCTGCAGCTTTACTTCGATGCCCGCGAACACCTGGCGGCCGCGCGCAACTTTGCAGAGTCGCGCTATCTGCTGGCGCTGTGCCACCTGCGCCTTGGCGACACCGAAAAGGCCCGCGAGGAACTGGCCGCGCTGGTCACCCTGCTGCAGACCCCGCCGCCCGAAGGCGCGCTGATTTCCGACCTGTCCCCCGAGGAAGAACTCGGGCGCGCCAACCTGCTGCTGGGCGAAGTCGAACTTGGGCTGGGCAACTTCGGCGCGGCCAACTCCGCACTGGACCGTGTGCCGCCGGCCAGCCGCTTTTTCCAGGATTCACGGCTGATGTTCGCGGCCATGCTGCTGTACCGCAACGAGCGCGGCGCAACCGCCGGCGACCACGATACCCAGAAGGTACGCGACACCCTCAAGGCCCTGCCGCTGTGGGCCGAGGCCCAGGCCTTTTTCAACCCCAAGCCCGACACCGTGTTTCCGCTGCGGCCCGACATCGCCCGCGCGCTGGTTCTGCACGTGCAGGCCGATGACGCCCTGCGCAACCCGGCCACGGTGGCCCAGCGCCCGGCACCTGACCTGCTGCGGTACCTGGCGTCGGCCAAGGCGCTGGACCCGCTTTCGGCAGACCCGTACTACGCCGAGGGTCGCCTGTACCAGCACTTCGGCATGTTCCGCGAGGCCATGGCCGCCTTCACCGCGGGGCTTGATGTAAACCCCCGCGACGTGCTGTGCAACTACCGCGTGGCCGACCTGAACTTCAAGGCCGGCGTGTTTTCGGCGGCCAAGGATTACCTTTCGCGCTGCCTGAAAGTCAGCCCGAACTTTTACCCGGCGCTGACCCGGCTGGGCGAAATCTCGGTGCTGGAGATTGAGGGCATCCGCGACGCGCTGGCGATCAAAATCCAGGGCGGCGAAAAGGTGGATTACGCCGGCGAACTGGTTCCGCCGATGAAAGAGGCCGCGGCCTTCTGGTCGGCCAGCCTGGGTATTTATGCCAACCAGCCCGCGACGCAGCTTTCGCTGGCCACGCTGTACCTGCAGCTGGCGGAACTTGCGCCGCTGGCCATTGCCGACCGCGCCGATGCCATGGAGGTCAAGCGCGCGTACCTGACCAAGGCCCGCGAACTCAGCTTCGCGCTGGTGCTGGCCGCACGCGAGTACGCCCGCACCGCAAAGTCCCGCAGCCCCGACCCGCGCCAGCGCGCCGAGGCCCCCAGCCTTGCGGCCTTCAACGCCTGGGCGTTTTCGATGTACGCGCTGGGCGACTACGCGGCCGCCAAGGCGGCGTTTGAGGAACACCTGGAGGCCTCCAAGGTGTCCGAGTTCTTCCCGGACACGCAAAGCCGGGGCGCCTACCAGTCATCGTCGGCGCTGGCCTATGCCGCCACATGGCTGCAGCGCATCAATGAAAACGACCGCCGCTACTTTGAAATCATTGAGTTCAAGAAAGACAGCACCGCGGATTACTTCGGCGAATGGGTGCCGCGCATGAAGCCCAAGCCCGACAGCGGCTTTTCGGGCGCCACGACCATCCGCTCGGGCATTCTGAACCTGGGTGTGAACCAGGCCGAAACCGGCGTGATCTCGCGGCTGGAGGTCGAAAAACCCCATACCACGCTGGCGGTGTTCGAGGCCGAGTTCGTGCGCACCGGCGACGCCTACATGAACCGCGGCATTGAACTGACCAAGTGCAGCGCTGCGGCAACCGGGGAATCCCAGCCGGTGGCGTCGGTGCTGCTGGGCGTGGACACCGAGGGCCGGGTGTACTACGAGACGCGGCGCTTCCGGCTTGATAACGCCGCCAAGCCTGAAGAACAGAAGGATTACGCGCTGATCGACGTGCGCAGCTACGGCGGCATTCCCCTGAACAAGGATGAGAAGCTGACATTGGCCCTTCGCCGCCAGCTTTCGACGGACCTCAGCGCGATTGAATACTGGGCCGTGATCAACGGCTATGAGGTCAAGCTGAACGTGACGATCGGCGACCTGACCAGCCAGGACGTCAAGCAAAGCCAGTTCAAGCAGCGCTGCGCGTTCTTTGCCCAGGCGGTGGCGGGCGTAAAGGCCACCGTGCAGGTGCGGCGCGTGCGCTTCATCTATGACAGCGGCCTGGGCGGAAAGGCCGGTAACTGATGGCGCGCCGGGGTTCACGCGGCTTCACGCTGATCGAACTGATGATCGTCATCGGCATCATCCTGCTGCTTGTGGGTGTGCTGGTGGTCAGCTTCGGCGGTGTGTTCGCCAAGCGCGACAACGCCCGCGCCACGGCCACGATTGAAACCCTTAAGGCCAACATCGCGTCCTTTGAAAGCCGCTGGGGCCAGGCCCCGCCGGGCAGCCTGCGCGAACTGGGCGACCTGACCCGCACCCTGAACCTGCTGGAAGTCAACGACACCAACCGGGGCAATGAGGCCCTGGTGCTGGCCCTGCGTTCGCGCCGCGAGGGCGGGCCGTACCTGGACCAGAACCTGTTCGGCGATGCCTCGCGCATGGGCAACCTGGACAACGACACCTTTCTGGCCGACGCGATTGCATCCAGTGCGCTGGACTTGCCCGACACCGCCAGCACGGACCTGTTTGAAGTGCTGGACCCCTGGGGCAACCCGTTCATTTACGTCAACATCATCGACGTTCGCGCGGGTACCGTGGCCGACAAGATCACACTGATCGACGGCAGCGTCATTGAAATCACCGCCCAGGATTGCCAGGAAAAGCTGCGCCACCCTGTCACCGGCGATTACCCGCAGGGCTTTGCCCTGTGGAGCGTGGGCGAAAACGGCATCAACGAATACGGCCGCGGCGACGACATCACCAGCTGGCCGAAGTACGAAAGCTAGCCCCGGTCACCGGCAGCACGGGTACTCCACATTGCGCGCGGGGCGCTGCTGCAAACGAACTGTGAAAATGCTCTATACTGGTGCCGCCTGTCCCGGAGCCGCCTATGCACCGCCTGCTGATCCCGCTGGCCTTGCTTGTCTGGCTTGGTTTTGCCCCGGCCTCGGCCCAGCGCCAGAAGCTGAAAGACCCCGAGATCCCCAAACCCGCGCCCGCCGTCAAATCCGGCGCCTGGGCCGAAGTGCTCAAGGCCAGTCAGCCCCGCACACTGGGGCCGGTGGCCTGGCTCAAGCAACGGGCCAGGGATTACCCCGAGCTTTACAAGCGCGTCCAGGGCTGCGCCGGCGATACCCTGCAGGCCGCGGGCATCGTCGCGGCCGTGGAGGGGCTCACGCCGGATCGGGTCAAGCCGTTTCTCGACCAGGCCCGGGCCGATGCCAAACGCGGCGCGACCAACGTGCACCAGGACACCTGGGTCTGGATGCAGCGCGTGGCCCTGTGCTTTGACTACTTTCGCGACCACCTGACCGACGACGACCGCAAGCAGTTCATCCAGTTTCTCAACGCCAACTTCGACAGCTTCACCGACGACGAAAACGCCTTTCACAACAGCACGATGACCAAGATCCTGGTCTATCTGCAGATCGCCTACGCCACATGGACGGAAAACCCCCGGGCCAAGGAGTTCCGCGACAAGGCCCTTTCTTTTCTTTATGAACAGCGCGTGCTGCCGGTACTGATGGAGTTCGGGCGCGGCGGCGGCGGAACGGAATGCGGCTGGTACCTCAAGGGTGCGCTGTGGGCCCTGTGCCAGGGGCTGGAGCTGGCCCGGCGCGTGGAGGGCTATGAGGGCATGGCCAAGGCCGAGCGTTTTTTCTACCAGCGCCTGGCCTATGAGCTGTTCCAGTGCTACCCGGGCAAACACAAGGACTGGTACGGCGCCGAACGCTACCCGCTGGAGGGCGACGCCGCAGCCATGTACGGCGGCCACAACGAGTTCCCGATGAACACGCGGGTGCTGCTGGCGGCGCACTTTCGGGGCAGCGAACTGGCCCGCGCTTGTGCCAACTTCCGGCGCCGGGGCGGCAACGCCCAGTCGGACGTGCAGCTGTTCCTGTGGGACGACAAGCCCGACGACCCGCTGCCGCTGGCACAGCTTCCGCTGGCCCATGCCGCGCTGGGCATCGGCAAAGTGTTTGCCCGCAGCAGCTGGGCCGACGACGCCACGTGGTTCCGGTTTGAGTGCAGCGACTATTACTGCGCGCACCAGCACTTTGACGCCGGCAACTTTGAGATCTTCCGGCACGAATCGCTGGCCACGGAAAGCGGCGAGTACCACGACTGGGGTTCAGGCCACGCCATGAATTGGCTGGTGCGCACGATTGCCCACAACTGTGTGCTGGTACACGACCCCGCCGAAACCTGGAAGCAGATGCGCGATGGCGGCCGGGTGCTCTACGCCAACGACGGCGGCCAGGCCAAGAAATGGCAGTGGCCGGTGGCGGACCTCGAAACCTGGAAGAAGCGGCAATCGGAGTTCGAACGCGGCGACATTGTCGCCTATGCCAACACCGATGCGGCGTTGTTCGTGGCCGCCGACGTGACGGCCGCCTACTCGCCCGCCAAGCTGAAACTGTGGACGCGCCAGATTGTCTTCCTGCGCCCCGGGCTGTTCGTGATTCTTGACCACGTCGAAAGCACCCAGCCCGAGTTTGCCAAGACCTGGCTGATCCATTGCCGCAACGAACCCCAGCTGAAGGGCAACCTGTTCACCATCAAGGATGGCGCCGGTGAACTGCACGGCCAGTGCCTGCTGCCCGCCGACGCGAAGCTGGCAAGCGTGAACGGTTACACTTACGGCGGCCAGACCTTCGACCCACCGCAAAGCGGGCACAGCCAGTTTGCCTGCAAGTGGCGCCTGGAAACCACGCCCGGCAAGGCAGCCGCCGGCGACGTGTTCCTGCACGTGCTGTCCACCGATGGCCCCGTGGACGCCGAACTCAAGGACGCCGGGGGCAGGCTGACGGTAAAGGTCAGCAAACCTGTGCGCGCCGAGATCACCTTTGCCCAAGACATCGGCGCCACCGTCAAGGCCGGCAAGATCACCGAATTCAAGCGCGAGATCGTCGCCGGCAAGTTCGAGTAGCGCTTGTGCCGGCCATGCTGCCTTGTCAACCTGTACGCCCCATTTCGGAGAACCCATGAACAACCGCATACGCACCGCTTTGCTGGCCGTCGTCACGCTGGCGCTGGTCGGCATCGTCCCGGCCTCGTCGCAGGAACAGAAGCCCGAAAAACCCTCGCTGCTTGGGCCGGCCCACAAGCTGCTGGGCAGCCTGGTGGGCGACTTTGACACCGACACACGCATGTGGATGAAGCCCGATGCCGAGCCCGTGGCCAGCAAAAGCAGCGTCAAGCGCGTGGCCCTGCTGGATGGCCTGTTCCTGCGTGAAAACTATGAGGTCAAGGACGGCCCCTATGCCCACAAGGGCGAAATCAACTGGGGCTACAACAGCGCCACCGGCAAAGCCCAGTACGTGCAGCTGGTCTCAAGCTCTCCGGCCATGAACATCTATGAAGGCGAGTTCGACGAAAAAGCCGGGGCATTCACCGTGCGCTCGGCCTACAAGATGACCTGGGGCGGGACTGAGTACGACGTGAAGACCCGCATCCTGCTGACAGTGGAAAGCGCCGACAAACAGAAGCTGGAGATCTTCAGCGCCTATGAGCACAAGGACGGCAAGATCCCTGAGTACCGCGAGATCGAGGTTACGTACACCCGCAAGAAATAGTGCATCACGGGTTGTTGCAACGCCCCCGCAAGCGGGGGCGTTGTGCGTTCATGCGGGCGTTTATGCCAGCCGCAGCTCATTGCTGTCGTCGGGCGGGGGTTCGGGTTTTCGCGGCGCGGGCGGCTTTTCTTCGCGCATGGGCATGGTGACGTCCGGGTCGAACTGTTCCAGCGGCTTGGGCGGCTTGCGCGATTCGCTTTCTTCACCCACCAGCTCGGCCGCCGAAAGGTACTTGCCGGTGGACAGGTCCAGCAGCCGGGCGCTCAGGGGTATCTGCGCGCTGGTGATGGCCTTGATGACAGAGCTTTTCTGGTACGGGCCCTTCAGCCCGCCCTTGGTAAGCACCTTGTAACCCGGTATCGGCACGGCGTTCCTCGCAGGCCGGCATTATACGCAAATCGGCCCGGCCGTCAGGCCGGCATCCAGCGAGCGCCGGTACAACGGGCAGGCTCAGGCCGCGGGGTTGTCCAGGTTGAGTTCCTGCGCGCCGTCCAGCAGCTTGCGCGGGTTGCGGCGCGCCGGCATGCGCACCTGCTTGTTGCGCAGCAGCGGGGTCTTGCCGGTCAGGAACACGCGGGGTGCTTCGCCGTTGTCGGCCTTGGGGCCGGTGGATTCAGCCAGGGTCAGTGCCGGGCCCTGGTCCTGCTGCATGGGCACGGTGACATCGGGGTCTACTTCGCGCAGCAGCTTGGGCGCGCTGCGGCGGTCGCTCTGCTCACCCACAAGTTCGGCGGCTGAGACGTACTTGCCGGTTTCAAGGTCCAGCAGCCGGGCATCCAGCGGAATCACCGCGCTGGTGATGGCCTTGATCACGCTGCATTTCAGAAAGGGACCCTTCAGGCCGTCCTTGGCAAGCACCTTGAAGCCAATCATGGGGTTCTCCGCACAGTAGACCCCCCAAGTGTACCCCACGCGCCACCCTGCGCGCAGTTTCGCGAGGCATTATTGCCAACCATGTTCGCGGATCGACAATGGGCGTTCGCGGGTTTGCAACGGCTGACTTCGGCGTACGGCGAAGGCTGGCTCTCGCAGAGGCGCAGAGGCGCGAAGTCCAGGCTTGGCAGTTCTCCGCGACTCCGCGCCTCTGCGAGAGACGCCGTGCCATGCTGAATCAGTTGACGCGGGACACAGAACACGGCACACAGGAAGCCCATGGCCAACTTCACTACACGCACCACCCGCGGCCAGCCCCTGCGCACCAAGATTGTGTGCACGCTGGGCCCGGCCTCGCGCTCGCCCGAGGTCATTGGCGCGCTGAT
This sequence comes from Planctomycetota bacterium, assembly GCA_019636215.1. GTDB lineage: Bacteria > Planctomycetota > UBA8742 > UBA2392 > UBA2392 > H3-PLA7. The sequence continues at coordinate 75,085 of JAHBXZ010000015.1, forward strand.
TGACGCCGGCCTGGGCGTGGCGCGTCTGAACATGAGCCACGGCGACCACGAAGTGCATCGCCAGACGTTTGAGACCGTGCGGCGCGTAGCATCTGAGCGCGCCCGCCAGGTCGCGATCATGTTTGACCTGAGTGGCCCCAAAATCCGCCTGCGCGAGATCGAGGGTGGCAGCTTCGTGCTGGGCGTGGGCGAAAAGATCGCCTTTGTGCGCGGCGAAGCCCTTGGCAACGCCCGCGAGCTGACCTGCAGCTATGATCGCTTTATCGACGACGTGAACCCCGGCGAGCCGATTTTCATCAACGACGGGGCGATTCGCCTGAGTGTGCTGGAAAAATCGCCCGACCGGCTGCTCTGTGTGGCCGATGTGGGCGGCCTGGTCAGCAGCCGCAAGGGCATCAACCTGCCGGGCACGAACGTTTCAAGCCCGGCGCTGACACCCAAGGACATTGCCGACCTGGAGTTCGGGGCCAGCCTGGGTGCCGACCTGTTTGCGCTGAGCTTCGTGCGCCGCCGCGAGGAAATCGACGACCTGCGTTCGCGCCTGAACGCCCTGGGCTGTAACGCGCAGATCGTTGCCAAAATCGAAAAGCCCCAGGCCCTGCAGCGCCTGCCCGAAATCCTGGACGCCAGCGACGCGGTCATGGTCGCGCGCGGCGACCTGGGCATCGAACTGCCCGTCGAGAAAGTGCCCCTGCACCAGAAAGAAATCATCCGCGCCTGTCGACTGGCCCTGAAGCCGGTGATCGTGGCCACACAGGTGCTCGAAAGCATGATTGAGCACCCCACGCCCACCCGCGCCGAAGTCAGCGACATTGCCAACGCGATTGAAGACGGCTGCGACGCCCTGATGCTGAGCGCCGAAACCGCCAGCGGCAAATACCCCATGGAAGCCGTGCGCACCATGGCCACAGTCGCGCGCGACGTCGAAAAGGTGCTGGCCCAGCGCGTGGCACAGGCCGAGTTTTTAAGCCAGCAGGCCGGGGATTCGCTGCGCAAGGCCATGGTGTTCGGCGCGGCCATGATCGCCGAGGCCTTGGGCGCGAAGTTCATCGTGATTCGCAGCGAATCGGGCGTGACGGCGCGGTACCTGAGCAAAGTCAGGGGGCCGATCCCGATTCTGGTGGCCCACCCCGACCCGGCGGTGCTGCGCCGACACGCATTGTTGTGGGGCGTTCTGGCCGTGCGCACCAGCGCTGAAGAAGGCGAAAGCCCGGGCATGACCGAGGAACTTTCGAACTTGGCCCGCGCGATTCTCGACGAAGGCCTGGTGCTGACCAGCGACCGCATTGTTGTGGTCAGCCGTTTCCCCTGGGGCGAACAGCAACCCCCGAACAACATCCGCACGCTAAGAGTAGGCGACGCCCTGGGCGCCTTGCCGTAATGTGGCATCGCCGGGACGGCCATGCCACCCATCGGCGAGACGCCGATGCCACGTTGCGGTAACATCCCGTCATGGCTGACAAAGAACGACTTCGATCCCAGTGGGCGGCCTATGCCGAGCACTGGATTGCGCGGGTGCAGCAGGGGCGCGATGTTTCGCGTGTCGCCCTGCTGGACGACGCGATGCTGGCCGCCCTGGGCGATGTGGCCGGCCAGCGCGTGATTGACCTTGGCTGCGGCGAGGGGCGCTTTGGCCGCATGCTGGCATCGCGCGGGGCCGAAGTCGTGGGCGTGGATTTGCAGCCGCGTTTCATTGAGCAGGCCAACGCTGAAAAGTCCGACCGCGAAAAGTACCTGGTCGGCGACATGGAGGAACTGGCGGGCATCCCCGACGCCACGTTCGACCTTGCCGTCAGCTATCTCAGCCTGGTGGACGTGCCGAACCTGGACGCCGCCGTTCGGCAGGCCGCGCGCGTGACCCGCCCCGGCGGGCGGTTTGTGGTTTGCAACCTGTCGCCGATGGTGACGGCCGGCAGCGGCTGGATCAAAAACGGCCGGGGCGAACGGTTGCACTTTGAACTCGACGATTACTTCGACGAATCCGGCCGCGACTACACCTTTTCGCCGGCCACGGTGATCACGAACTTTCACCGCACACTGGAAAGCACCATGGCCGCGTTTCTCGGCGCGGGTTTCAGGCTGACGCGTCTGACCGAACCCCGGCCAACCCCCGAGGCCTGCCATAAATGGCCCGACATCGCCGACAACCTGCGCGTGCCGCTGTTCGTGATCTACGACCTGACGCGGTGATGCGGGCATGGCGCGATCAGGGGCGGAAGGATCTGTCCGGTCGCTTTGCAGGGCCTTGCTACGTTCTGCGGGGCGATTTGCATTCGCGTGACTCGGCCTCGGCCATAGAATCCAGGTATGAAGAAGCGCACGCGGATTGCGATCCTGGCGGCTGTTGCCCTAGCGTTGGCGGTGTTCGCGGGTGCCGGGTGGCTTGGCTTTCTGCCATTTGGCCGGCCGGACAATGAACACGACTTCATGGTCGAACAGCGGAACCGAGTCCGCTATGCCGGGCCGTTTCGCAGCGATGAAGACAAGGCCTTGGGGGACCTTCTGCCACCGGATCCCTCCCTGGACGACATGCGCGTCGCTTACTGGAAGCGATTGTCGGCGCTCGATGCCGTGATGCGTCAAGGCGTGTTGGACGCGCGGCCTGAATTGAGACAGTTCAAGTTTCCCGCCCACGACGAGGCGGCACGCAAGGCACTGGATGCCCTGAACGAGCGCGCATCGCGAATTGAGGTGGAACACCCCCACGAGGGCTGGGTCATTGCAGGTGGCAATGGTGACACGCCGGACAGTCGCGCTACGTTCCTTGACAGCACAGCTGACGTGCCCGGCCAGTTGGCCGCAGCAGTACCAGCCCCGGGCAAGGTCTTGCTCAGATTCATGGTTGATGGAGAACCGGACCTGCCCGCAAGCTTTGGGGCCGCTGTGCGGGTGATGACCGTCCGCGTGCGATGCCTGTATGCATCCGGCGAAACAGACCATGGCTGGCAAGAGTTGTTGCAGCTGGCGCAGTTCTGCCGCGATGCCGATTACGGGCCGCTGTTGACCGGTCTGCTTTGCTACGACATGAAGAACAGCATATTCTTGCTCAAGTGCGTTGTTCCCCTGGCCAGTGATGGCCGTCTGTCGGCAACTCAGTTGGAAGAACTGGCAGCAAGCCACCAACTGAAGACGGCGAATGCGCTGGAGGTCGCGAGGGCAGAAGGGGCTTACTCGCTGGTGGCAAGGCCCGATGCGGGTGCATTGGACGGTGCATCACAGGTGATCGTTGCCAAAACCTGGACCGAGGCGGCATTTGAGCGCCACGGCGCGACAAATCTTGGGCATTGGCTTGGGTCGGAGATTGAGGACTCCCGGCTGCGTCACCAGGGCTGGGGCGACCGGCTTGATGGCCTGGCCAAGCGCGGGGGCAACTTTCGCGACCCGGATCAGGCGGCCGCGCTTCTGAACACCGGCGACCGCGACAAAGGCGACTGGGTACTCGACCAGACCAAGATGCTTGCCACGGCGGCTTCAAGTACGGCGGAGTCCGAGGGTCTGCTGCTGGCAGTGAAGCTGTACGCTGCCAAGGCCCGAGACCCCATGGGCTGGCGAACCAAAGCCGCCGACATTGCCAAGGACTTTCCGTTTGCGGCGATCCAACCAACTGGTGACTCCATTGAGGTGCGGCTCAATGCCTCGCACCCGGTCATGGCGTACCTGAAGGAAACCGACCGCTTGCTGGCTGTAGTTCGCTAGACGCAGCGAGTTCGGTCATGGGCCTCCAGTCTAGCGGGCCACTCGATTAACTCGCGCGGGTTTCAGGGTGCTGTTTCACTGTTCCACGCGGCGCGCGATTCCGTCCAGAATGTGCTTCACGAATGTCGCGTAGCTCTTGGCGCGGTCCGAGTAGCTCCGCTTGCGATTGCGCCACCAACTGTCAGGCGAGTAGTACCCGACAACCACTCGTTCGCCCTCGTCTTCAAGGTACCAGCTTGGCGACCACCGCTGATCCCACGACCACTGCTGCCAGTCGGGCATTTTCTCCGGGCAGGCCTGGAATGCCGACTTGAACACCGCCTTAGTCAAGTGTTTGCGCCAACGACAGTAACCGAGCTTCACCACCAGGTCGCGATACGACAGGGGCTCGCCTTCGCGGTAGAGCCGGGAAATGTCGAGGCACTTGATTGCCAGATCCAGCAGGAACTCTGGGCCGCCCTCTTTGTGCGGGGGTTGCGGCGTCATGTGTGCACCAGTCGGGACGCGCCGAACGCCAGCCCCGCCTACTTCGTCAGCACGCGGTACTTGCTGCCGTTGCGCTGGATGCGCAGGGCCTTGGCGATGAAGGGCGAGATCACAAAACCGTCCTTGTCCGCGGGCTGCTGGTCGAACCCTTCAGCCGATGGCTTGTGGAACACGGCAAGCGAGCCCGTGGCCGGGTCGGCAATCCAGTATTCGGGCACACCCGCGCGGGCGTACACCTCACGCTTGATGCCGTGGTCGCGGCCTCCGGTGCTGGGCGACCACACCTCTACAATGAGCTGCGGCAGGGTGCGCAGGGGCATTCTGCCATCGCCCACTTCCTTGCCGCGCACCACGACAATGTCCGGGCGAAGCCAGTCGGGGTCGGGGTCGCCGGCAAACAGGATGTCCACGTCCTGCACCATCTCCAGACCGCGCTTGCGTTCGCAGGCGTCATTCACGAACAGGGCCAGCGCCAGCACCAGACGCTGGTGGTTGTAGTTGGGCGCAGGACTCATCACGGGCACTCCCCCGATCAACTCCCAGTGCTGCTTTTCCTCAAAGCCGAAGTCCAGAAACTCGCGCACGGTCATGCGCTCGGGTACGGCTTTGCGGCCTTGCGGGGTGTCCACAAAGTCAGGGGTTTCGGGCGCGTAGGGAAGGCTCAAACGCATGGCCACATTGTAAGGCCGCAGACGCGGCGCTGCCACTGACTGCGCTACTTCTTCTGCATGGCGGCGAACACGGTGGCGTAGAGTTTGATCTGCTTCACCATCGCCGCCAGGCCGTTGGCGCGGGTCTGGCTCAGGTGGCTGCCCAGGCCGGTGGCGTTGATGAACTCGGGTGGCGTGGCAAGGATTTCGGCGGGGGTCGCGCCGTCGTAAACCTTCAGCAACAGGGCAATCAGGCCGCGCACAATCATGGCGTCGCTGTCGCCTTGCAGGGCGACCTTGCCGTCCTGCACGGCTGCGTGCAGCCATACGGTGCTTTGGCAGCCCTTGACCTTGTTCTTGTCAGTCTTGTGGGCTTCGTCCATGGCGGCAAGTTCGCGCCCGGCCTCGATGATGCGGCGGTAACGTTCTTCCCAATCCGCAATCGCGGTGAATTCGGCAATGATGGCCTGCTGACGCTGCGTTATGTCCATCGGTGTTGTGTATCGTGTAAAACGGCCTTGTACCATGCCGGGGCGGAAGCAAAACGCAATAATGGACTAAAACAGTCCGCTTTAGTCTTGCCCCTTATCCACAAAGGGGATACATAGGGTAGGGCAGCACCAAACGCGGCAAAACCATGGCGCAGAACGAATCCATCCAGGCCCTCACCGAGCAAGAATACAAGCACGGCTGGGTTACCCACATTGACAGCGACCAGGTTCCGGCCGGGTTGAGTGAAGACGTGGTGCGCCTGATCTCGGCCAAGAAGAACGAGCCGCAGTGGCTGCTGGAGTGGCGGCTGCGGGCCTACCGCCACTGGCTGACGATGAAGGAACCGACCTGGCAGAAGCCGAAGTACCCGGCGATTGACTACCAGTCGGTGATCTACTACTCGGCGCCCAAGCCCAAGAAAGAGCTCAGTTCGCTGGACGAAGTTGACCCCGAACTTCTCGCGACGTTCGAGAAACTGGGCATCTCGCTGGACGAACAGAAGCGCCTTGCCGGCGTGACCAGCAACGTGGCCATTGACGTGGTGTTCGACAGCGTCAGCGTCAAGACCACCTTTCAGGAAGAACTCAAGAAGGCCGGCATCATCTTCTGCAGCTTCAGCGAGGCCGTGCACAACCACCCCGAGCTGGTCAAGAAGTACCTGGGCACGGTGGTGCCGTTTACCGACAACTACTTTGCCACGCTGAACAGCGCGGTGTTTTCGGACGGCAGCTTCTGCTACATCCCCAAGGGTGTGCGCTGCCCGATGGAGTTGAGCACCTATTTCAGAATCAACAGCGCGGGCACGGGCCAGTTTGAACGCACGCTTTTGGTCGCCGATGAAGGGGCTTACGTCAGCTATCTGGAGGGCTGCACCGCGCCAAGCCGCGACGAAAACCAGCTGCACGCTGCGGTGGTTGAACTGGTGGCGCTCAAGGGCGCGCAGATCAAGTACAGCACTGTCCAGAACTGGTACCCCGGCGACAAAGACGGCAAGGGCGGGGTGTACAACTTCGTCACCAAGCGCGGCGTGGCCGAAGAGAACGCCAAGCTTTCCTGGACGCAGGTCGAAACCGGCAGCGCCATCACCTGGAAGTACCCCAGCTGCATCCTCAAGGGCGACAACAGCGTGGGCGAGTTCTACAGCGTGGCCATGACCCGCGATTACCAGCAGGCCGACACCGGCACCAAAATGATTCACATCGGCCGCAACACGAAAAGCACCATCATCAGCAAGGGTATTTCAGCCGGCCACGGCGACCAGACCTACCGCGGCCAGGTGAAGATCCTCAAGTCGGCCGTCGGCGCGCGCAACTTCAGTGCCTGCGACAGCCTGCTGCTGGGCGACAAATGCGGCGCGCATACGGTGCCCTACATCGAAAGCAGCAACGCCGGCGCGATCATTGAGCACGAGGCCAGCACCAGCAAGATCAGCGACGAGCAGATTTTCTTTTTGCGGCAAAGGGGCCTGAGCGAAGAAGACGCCGTGAACCTGATCGTGAACGGCTTCTGCAAGGACGTGCTGAGCGAGCTTCCCATGGAGTTTGCGGTGGAAGCCCAGAAGCTGCTGGGGCTGAAGCTGGAAGGGGCGGTGGGATAAGAATCAAACGGCGGTTTCGGGTTTTGGGTTGTGGGTTTTGGGGTACTGCAACCGCGAACTGCGACAAATCAGGGCAACGAAGTACTCACGCTTTTGCCATTCCCCAAAACCGAAGACCCAAAACTCGTAACCGCAGTTCAAACAACCATGACCCAACCACTTCTCCAGATCGAAGACCTCCACGTCGCCATCAACGGCACCGAGATCCTGCACGGCATCAACCTTACGGTGAACGCCGGGGAAGTGCATGCGATCATGGGCACCAACGGCAGCGGCAAAAGCACCCTGACCAAGGTGATCGCCGGGCACCCCGATTACATGGTCACCCAGGGCGACATCAAACTGCGCGGCGTGAGCATCCTGGAACGCGAGCCCGAAGAGCGCGCCCGCGAAGGCGTGTTTCTTGCCTTCCAGTACCCGGTCGAAGTGCCGGGCGTCAGCAACATGTACTTTCTGCGCACGGCGCTGAATGCCCACCGCAAGCATCGCGGCCAGCCCGAACTTTCCGGCGCGGAGTTTCTCGCCGTGGTCAAGGAAAAGGCCAAGCTGGTGGACATCGACGCAGGGCTGCTCAATCGCAGCATCAATGAAGGCTTCAGCGGCGGCGAGAAAAAACGCAACGAGATCCTGCAGCTGTGCGTGCTGGAACCGGCCATGGCGATTCTCGATGAAACTGACAGCGGCCTCGACATTGACGCGCTCAAGACTGTGGCCACGGGTGTGAATGCCCTGCGCGGGCCTGACCGCGCGTTTTTGCTGGTGACGCATTACCAGCGGCTGTTGAACTACGTGCAGCCCGACCACGTTCACGTGCTGCTGGAAGGCCGCATTGCGAAATCCGGCGACGCGAAACTGGCACTGGAACTGGAAGAGAAAGGCTACGCCTGGCTCGAGGCGGCGGTCTGACATGGCATCCACCACCACACAGCATCCCTTTGCCGCGCTGACGCCGATCCCGCCGGCCTTGCCGACGATCCGCGATGAGGATTGGCGCTTCACGCCGCTGAAGGCCGTGACGGCCCAGCCCTGGTCTGTGCCTTCGACCGCCCCGGTGAAGCACGACACGCCGGACCTTGGCGGGGCACGCGTGGTGTTCGTCAACGGCCGCGCCGATGAAGCCCAATCGCGACTGTCCGGCCTTCCCGCGGGCGTCACGATCTCGCGCGAACTGGCGCCGCTGCAGCAGGCCTCGCCCGAGCGCCCCTTTGTTGCCCTGAACGCGGCCTGTGCCCGCGCCGGGGCCGTGATCCGTGTGGCGCGCAACGTGAAGATCGAGCACCCGGTGCTGGTGGTTTACTCGAGCAGCGACGGCGCGGCATTCACGCGCCTGCGCCTGGAACTGGAACAAGGTGCCGAACTTTCCGTTGCAGAACACTTCTGCGGCACGGGCCGGCACTTTCTGGGTTCGATCACCGAGGCCGTGATCGGCGCCAACGCTTCGCTGAAAATCGCGCGCGTGGTTGCCGATTCCGCACAGGCCGTGCATGTGGGCGAGTTCAACGCCCGTCTGGGCCGCGACGCGCGCCTGGTACTGGATTCGATTGCCCTGGAAGCCGAGTTCGCGCGCACCGAGTTGCGCGTAGAACTTGACGGCGAGGGTTCACACTGCGACCTGCGCGGCCTTGCATTGGCGCGCGGCACCGCGCTGTTCGACCACCAGATCCACGTCGACCACGCCAAGCCCCACGCCACAAGCCGCCAGCTGTTTCGCAACGTGCTGGACGACAGGTCGCGCGGCGTGTTTTCAGGCCGGGTGATTGTGCGTCCCGGCGCGCTGGGCACCGACGCGCAGCAGCAGAACAACAACCTGCTGCTGAGCGACGACGCGCGGGTGGACACCAAGCCGATGCTGGAGATCTACGCCGACGATGTGAAATGCAGCCACGGGGCCACCAGCGGGCAACTGGACGCCAACGCGGTGTTCTTCCTGCGTTCGCGCGGGCTTGATGAAGCCACGGCGCGGCACCTGCTGACGTTTGCGTTTGCCAACGAGATCATCGAACACATTGCAGTGCCCGGAGTGCAGCAGTGGTTGAGCGCGCAGATGGGCGAAAGATTTCACGGGCTGGGAGGGACGGCAAGGAGCAATGAACAATGATCAATGAACAATGCCTGTAGTGGCGGTGCATTGCTCCTTGTTCATTGGTCATTGTTCATTCCGAGTCGCCAGATCATGAACCAACTCAAGACATTCGATGTCGCCGCCGTTCGGGCGGACTTTCCCATCCTTGCCCGCACGGTGCATGGCAAGCCCCTGGTGTACCTGGACAACGGCGCGTCGGCGCAGAAGCCGCGCTGCGTGATTGAGTCCCTGCGGCACACCTACGAGCACGAATACAGCAACGTGCACCGCGCCGCACACGAGCTTTCCAACGCAACCACCGAAAAGTTCGAAGCATCGCGCCGCACCGTGCAGAAGTTCCTGAACGCGCCCGAGGACCGCGAAGTGATCTTCTTGCGCGGCACCACCGAGGCCGTAAACCTGGTCAGCAACACCTACGGCCGCGCCAACCTGAAGCCCGGCGACGAAGTGCTGATTACGGCCATGGAGCACCACAGCAACATCGTGCCCTGGCAGATGATCTGCGAACAAACCGGCGCGAAGCTGGTGGTCGCGCCGATGGACAAAACCGGCACGCTGATCCTGGACCAGTTCAAGCAGCGCCTTTCGCGCCGCACCAGGATTGTTTCCTGCGTGCACATCTCCAACGCACTGGGCACGATCAACCCGATCGCAGAGATGGCCCGCATGGCCAAGGCCGTCGGCGCGGTCATCATGGTCGACGGCGCGCAGGCCGCCCCGCACATGCGCATTGATGTGCAGGCCCTGGGCGTGGATTTTTACGCGTTCAGTGGCCACAAGGCCTTTGGACCCACTGGCATCGGCGCGCTGTGGGGCAAGGCCGGGTTGCTCGAGAACATGCCGCCCTGGCAGGGCGGCGGCGAGATGATCAAGTCCGTCACCTTCGAGAAAACCACCTACAACACCATCCCGCACCGGTTTGAGGCCGGCACGCCCAACATCGCCGATGCAATCGCGCTGGGCGCGGCGCTGAATTATGTGATGGAGCTCGGCCACGAGGCCATCGAGGCCCACGAACACGACCTGCTGAGTTACGCGACGGAGACACTGGGCGCGATCAAGGGCCTGCGAATCATCGGCACGAGCGCGCACAAGGCCGGCGTGATCAGCTTCGTGCTGGATGGCATTCACGCCGCCGACGCGGGCATGATCCTGGACGAACAGGGCATTGCCGTGCGCGTGGGCCAGCATTGCGCCGAGCCGGTGATGGCGTTCTTTGGCGTGCCGGCGACGATCCGCGCGAGTTTTGCGTTTTACAACACCCGCGCCGAGGTAGACGCGCTGGTCAAAGGCATCAGGAAAGTGCAGGAGCTGTTTCGGTAGGGCACTTCGACCACAGATGAACGCAGATGAACACAGATGGTCCATCGGCAGCAATCACCGAGCGCATCCTGAAATGCGCCTACAACGTGTTGAACTCCCATGGTCACGGATTCAGTGAGAAGGTCTATGAGAACTCGATGGTGATTGAGTTGCGTGACGAAGGTTTGAATGTGGAACAACAGGTCAGCTACGACGTCGCGTACAAGGGGCAGATAGTTGGCCATTACGTCGCCGATCTTGTGGTCGAGGGCCAGGTGCTGGTTGAACTCAAGGCTGTAAGGGGCCTTGATGAAGCGCACGTCGGGCAGTGCCTCAACTACCTGAGGGCTTCAGGACTCAAGGTTTGCCTGCTTCTGAACTTCGCGCGCCCCAAGCTGGAGATTCGGCGCATAGTGCTTTGAATCTGTGTGTGTCTGTGTGTATCTGTGGTCGAAGCCGTACGGTGGCTGTCACCGCAGGCAGGAAAGTGCAGGAGCTGTTTCGGTAATGGCCAATATCGTCACGCGGGTTGCAAAGTTTCTGTTTGGGTCCGCGCCGCGCGACACGGAATCACCGCAACCTGGCAAAACCATGCAATCAACCACGCCGCAACCTTCGCCACAGGCCCAGCCGCAGGGCGCGGCGCAATTGGTGGCCCCCGACAAAGTGACCCCCGTGGCCGATGCCCCGGCACCGGATCATCCCCTTGCCAACCGTGGCGCGCCCGGGCAATCCGCCCCCAAGTCATTGCGCGACAGCATTCCGCCCACGCCGACGGTTCCGCCCAACCCGGACAAACTGCCCAAAGATGCGCAGGGCAATCCCCGCAGCCTGACGTTTGACGAAGTCCGCCGCCTGAAAGACGCCGTGGTCGCCGAGCTGCGCACCATCTTTGACCCGGAAATCCCGGTGAATGTCTATGAACTCGGCCTGGTCTACAACGTGAGCGTCGGCGTTGACGGCGCCGTCGACATCCGCATGACACTGACCAGCCCGGCCTGCCCGGTGGCCGGCACCCTGCCCGGCGATGTCGAACGCAAGCTGCGCGCGCTGGACTGGGTGGCCGCGGCCAAAGTGACGCTGGTGTGGGACCCACCCTGGACCAAGGACATGATGTCCGAGGCCGCCAAACTTGAACTCAACCTGATGTAGGCCCGGCGGGTCTCAAGCCTCTGTGTCGGCCCCGCCCCCTGCCTTGGCCGTGGATTTGCGCGATCATGAATCGCCGCAGGCGCATTATCGTCGGCGATAGACATTGCGCTGCTGACCGCCCCGCATTGCGGCCCGGGCCGTTAGCATGAGTGCCCCGCCTCTCCCCGTTTTCTCCATCCAGAGGTCTCCCATGCGCACCGTGTTCCTGGCCGTCACTCCACTCGTCCTGATCAGCACTTTCCTCAGTGCGCCGCGCGCCCAGGAGTTGCCCGCGGCGGACGAGAAGTTTGAAGTCCGCAACTTCGCCGTCAGCGCCCCACCCGGCACGCTGATCAAGTGGGTGCCCGGGCCAGACCGCAAACACGAAGCCGAAGTCATCAAGTACGCACTCAACGGGGCCAACAACGCCAACGCGCTGATCCTGCGGCACCCCAGAAAGCGCGACCAGGACACCTTCGGCACCGTTGACAAGGCCGGCGGGAACCCCGAGCCGGGCATCCAGTGGGCAGAGTTCGGCCGCCTTCCCGGCGAGAAAGTCCTTGCGACCAGCGCCGACCGCCGGAGTCACTTCACAGCATGGCTCAAGGGCAACCTGGACGAGGCTTCGGGCGGCTACTTGCCTTCGCCGGGGACCACGTGGATCGATCGAAGCCGGCTGGGCCAGCAGGTATGGGAAGACGACGCCAGGCCTCCGCGCACATTGTTCTGGGGGCAGACCAAGGTTCCCGGTTACTGGGACCTCAAGCCCGGCGAACGCGCGACCTACAACCCCAAGACCGATACCTACAACGGCTGGAAGGATCGCACCGACCTGCTGTGTGTCATGCTTTGCGCCATGTACTACCACGAGCGGGGCATCTATCACGCCAGCGCCTGGGGCTATGTCATCAACGACAAGGGCCGCCCCGAGCTTGAGGCCGCCCTGCAGAAGCTGCTTCGGTCCTTTGAAATCCTGAAGTCCACGACGTTCGATGCCGACGCGGGCTACACCTTCAAACGCGCCGACAACTGGACGGAAACCCGCAGCGGACTCACCACCAGGCTGGCTCTTCCTGCCAAAAGCGGGGGCGACTATCGCCAGAGTGGCGCGCCCCGGACAACCATCGGTTACCAGGTCATGGCCGGCATCGACCCGGTTGGTGGCCCCGAGATTCGCGGCGAAACCATCGAAGAGGTCACCGAGAGTTTCTGCGCGGCGTTTGCCAAAACCAAACGCGAGAAAGACACCATGAACTTCATTACCTCCAGCAGTGTCACCAAGAAGGCCAAGGCCGTCATGCTGGGAGACAAGCGACAGGACAACCAGGTGACCGTCTGGCAGTTGCGCGCCGAGTTCTCATGGACCACCCTGCACCAGACGGACCAGCCCGGCCAGCTTCACACGGTCAATGAGTCCAAGATTGTGCACATGACCGTCATGAAAACCGCAGCCGGCCCGCTGATGGTGATGACAGTCGGCCTGAAGCAGGACAACGTCGCGTCCGAGCAGATGCACAAGACGTTGCTGGAATCGCTGCGCTGCACACCGGACAATCGCCCTTCGGCCTCGGATTAAACCGGCCCTGCACGGCGCTGCCGGTCAATCCACAGGGTGGTTGGCCGGCGGCACAAACGGCTCGGGCGGGGTTCGCGGCGGTGTGTTGGCCGGTGGCAGCAGGTGGTGGGCCGGCGGCGCATCCAGGCCGTTGGAATCCGGCGCGGTGTTGTGCCGCATGTTCTCGACATCAATGAACATCGCCGGCACAAAGATCAGCGCCACCAGCACCGCCAGCGCGACCCATGTGGATGTCTTGAAGTTGCCCATTGCCGCAGGTTAGCAAAGCCGGGGCCCCTGTTGCCAGCCCACCGTCACGGTCATGCCGGCCACGGCATAGCGCAGCGCGTCCAGGCAGTGGTCGTTGCCTTTCTCGGGCCGCGCCGCGTCGCCCGCGGATTGCGCCCAGCGGTAGCCCTCAAACTCGCGCAGCAGGTTCACGCAGCGCCGGTCTACCATCAGCCCGGGCCGGCCATCGGCGCGGGGGCGCAGCGCCGCGCGCACCAGGTCAATGCCGCCCAGCCGGTTGTCGGCGGCCACGGCGTCCAGCATGTGGCGGCGCAGTGACGCAATCTGGATGGCACCCGCCGGGTCGCAGTACGCGCGCCCGGCCACGCAGCCCGGCGCGGCCAGGGCGGTGTCGATCGCGGCAATCTCGTGCGCCAGTTCCTCAATGACCTGCCCGTGACGGTACAGTTCGGCCAGGACCAGAAGCCGGTCCTGCGCGTCGCGGGCGAGCCACAGGCAGGCCGTGGGGCTGGTGAAGCCGAAATCTATGCCGCGATCAATCACGCTGCCGGGCGGGGCGGCAAGTGTCGCCACGTGCAGGGCCGGGTTAAACTCGGGGTACACGCGGCCCGCGCGGGCGGTGAACTCTCCGCCGTATTGTTCGTCAAACACTTCAGGCGGCAGCAGCTGGCGGGCGGAATCAATCTCCTGGCGCTCAATCCGCGGGTTGTCCCAGGTGGCAAACCGCAGGCGCTGCCAGTCGCCCAGTTCCGCCACGCGCAGGAACAGCTCGTGCATCCAGTTGCTGCCGCGCGGCGTGGTCGCCGCCACCAGCCGCCCCAGCCGCGTGCCAAGCCGCGGCCGCAGGTAGCGCTCGAACACCTGGCGGTCCAGGTGCGCGGCCTCGCACAGCAGCAGCCAGTCCAGTTCCTCGCCCAGCAGGCCCTCGGGCCGTCCCGCCGAAAGCGCCCACAGTTCGCCCCCGGCGCGGGTGTGCAGGCGCGAGGCCCCGTCGCGCCCGCCCTCGGCCTGGCCCAGTATCAACCCGCCCAGTGCCAGCGCATCGCGCAGGTACCGGTACTCAGGCCGGGCCAGCGCGTAGCTGGGGGCGACAATCCAGCCGCGGGCGCGCATGGCGGTGGCTTCGGGCAGCATCTCAAGGGCCGAGGCCATGCTCTTGCCGAAGCGCGCACCGGCAATCAGCAGCTTGAAGCGCCGGTCGGCGGCATGGAACTCGTGTTGCCCGGCATGCGGTTCGTAACCAAGGTTGCGCCACAGGTCGTTCATGCGGGGCTCCGGCGCCACAGGAAGTAGCCAGGCCGCGCGCCCAGGCGCTCCAGCGCGCGGCGGGCCAGGACGGCCGCGTTGCCGCGCCCGCGACGCAACGACCCGTGCCCGGTCTGGATGCGCGATTGCACCAGTGCAGCCACCCGCCGGGCCAGTGCCGGGTCGGCCAGTTGCGCGCAACCGATGCGCGCGGGGTCCAGGTTGCGGCGCGCAAGCTCGCGCAGCAGCGATTGCGCTGCCCGGCCCTGGGTCAGCGTGGCCAGCCGCGCAAATCCCGCCTGTTGCAGAAACCCGCTGTGGTCCGCCATCTGGGCAATGCACTCGACAAACGGTACGCCCAGCCGCGGCAGAGCGTGGCGCAGCAGCGCCCCGGCCACACCGCAGCCGCGCAACCGGGGATCAACAACCACCCGCGAAAGCAGCCGCAGGTCTCGGTTCAGGGCTTGCGTGCCCTGTGCCAGCACCGCGCGTGGCGCATAGGCCGGGCCCAGCGCCCCCGCCCGGGCCGACAGCAGCAGGTGCGGGTACCCGAACACCGCAATGCCGGCCGGGCGGCCCGAAAGCAGCGCCAGCCAGACGGCGCACACCGGCCCCGGCCTGCCCTGGCCAAGGTAGTGCCAGCGGGCGAAGTGCCGCCAGTCGGCAAGGCTGCCGGGTGCAAAGGCAAGCTCATCGCGCAGGTCGGCCGGGGCGGGCAGGGGCAGCGTCTGCAGCCCGTCCCCAAGCCGCAGCACGGCATCAGGTTGCAGCCAGGGCAGCAGTTCGGGCCGGTGCGTGGTCAGCACAACGCGCAGGCCGCGCGCTGTGGCCAGGCGCCGCAGGTTGCAGGCCAGCGCGCGGGCGCAGTCAAAGTCCAGGTGCGAGTCAAACTCGTCGACCAGCAGCAGCGGCGGGTTCTCGCGCAGGGCCAGCGCAAGCCCCAGCCGCGCCTGTTCACCGGCCGAAAGCTGCCCCGCGCGCAGGGCCCACAGGCGCGCATCGGCCAGCCCGCAGGCTGCCAGGCAGGCAAACGCGCGTTCGCCGGGCGTGCCCGAAAACAGATCCGCGACACGTTGCCCGCCCCGGCATGGTCGCACAAACCGCGCGCCACGGTGGGCGCGGCCCAGGGCTTTCAGCGCGCGGGTTTTGCCCGCGCCGGAATCACCCAGCAGCACGTGCAGCCCTGCCGGCCCCGGCAGCGCAAGGGTGGCGGGGCGCGGCGGCGCGACGGCGGCCGGTCGCAGGCCGAACACGCGGCGGCAGTATTGGGCCAGGGTTTCGGGCATCAGTTGCGGCCGGGAAAGGGAAAGTCGACTTCCGTGTCGCCCCACTGGTCGCCGTGGCGGGCATTGAGTTCGGCGATCATCGCGCGCAGGGCTTCGTCGCGCGAAAGGCCCATGCCCACCACCAGGTGATCCACCAGGCACAGGCAGACGTACACCTTCAGGTCTTCGACGCGGCGGGAAAGAATCAGGTACGGAACGGCGCTCAGGTCCATGTTGGCCTCCAACCTATGGCAAGCCTGGGGGCGCACGACGCGACAGAATCCGCCCAAAGGCCTTTACAGACGGCATTTGCGAGCACCGCCCCTCGTGGCCACGGGTGTGTGGATAAGTTATAATCCACGGGCTATGGCCAGCCGCCGCGCCAACCGTGTGCTTGAGAGACTCGACGTCCACATCCTGGGCGTGCCCATGGATCACGGCGCCGGCCGCCGCGGTGTGGGCATGGGGCCCAGCGCGATTCGTATTGCCGGCCTGCACGAAAAACTGCGCGCCATCGGCCACGAAGTCACCGACCACGGCGACGTGCTGATCCGCGATGTCGAGCGCGCCCAGACCTCCGTTGTTCAGCCCACCGGCCCTGTCGCGCCCGGCATGACACCGCCGCCGATTTCCACGGCCGCGCCGGTCATCAAAGGCAAGGCCAACCACTTGGCGTTGATCCAGCGCGCCTGCGACGCCACGCACGAACACGTCAAGCGCATCGTCAAGAAGGACGGGTTTCCGCTGGTGATCGGGGGCGATCATTCCCTGGCAATCGGCACGATTGCCGGGCTGGTGGCCGGTTACAAAGAAGAAGAGGCCGAACTTGCCGCCAAAGGCACGCCCGACGAACTGACACTGGGCGTAATCTGGATTGACGCCCATGGCGACCTGAACACCCCCGAAACCAGCCCCAGCGGCAACATCCATGGCATGCCGCTGGCGACTTCACTGGGCATGGGGCCCAAAGAACTGACGCACATCGGCGGCTTCGGGCCGAAGCTGTTTGCCAATGACGTGGTGCTGCTGGGCCTGCGCGACCTCGACCGCCAGGAAAAAGCCGCAATCCTGGACAGCGGCGTGCACGCCTTCACGATGAAAGACATCGACGAGCGCGGCCTGGCCGCCGTGATGCGCGAGGCCATCAACCTGGCCACCCGCAACACCGATTACCTGCACGTCAGCTTTGACATTGATTCGGTAGACCCGCGCAACGCCCCCGGCACAGGTACCACGGTGGCAGGCGGCCTGACGTACCGCGAGGCCCACCTGGCCATGGAAATGCTGGCCGAAAGTGGCGCGCTGACCAGCCTGGAACTGGTTGAGGTGAACCCGATTCTGGACGTCTACAACCAGACGGGCCAACTGGCGGTGGAACTGATCGCCAGCGCACTGGGCAAGACCATCCTGTAACCCGCGCCGGCTGTTTTCACGCAACGGCAGCCGGAACGAAAACTGTACAGACTGGGAGCATGGGTGACAGGGTAAACCGGGCGCATGGGTGGCACTCGCTCCTTGTACTTCTTGCCTTTGCTGCTTGCACGTGCGCTCTGCTTCAGCTCTTTGCTTCGTTCATCGTACGTTGCCAGCTCCAGGCCTGCGAACTTCACGCGCCATCGGTGGTGTCATAGCTGCTGGTCTGGCCCGGCGCGGTGGTGCTGTCCGGCGTGGCCGGGGGCGAAGCCGGGTTGACCCCCTCGATCATCGGGGCCTCGGCGGGGTCTGCTTCGGGGTAGGGTGCCAGGACCAGGCTGTGGCCGTCGGTGCTGATGACACCCCGGCGGGTCAGCGCGATCGAGTTGAGGGCATAGCGGCCACGGCTTGAGGCCACCACATGGTGCTTCAACTGGCTGGAACAAAGGAACATAGGCTCTCCAATGAAAAGCGGCGGCCTCAAGGGGCCGCCGCGACGTTGAAACCCGCACCCGGACCATCCGGGCGCGTCTAAGGCTGATTACGGCGCTGTCTGAACCAGCGGCAGGCCTCCAGGGCCAGATAGGTCAGGCCAGACAAGGTCACGCCGGCGCAGACAGCAATGGCAAGGATGTTGGGGTTGATGTCCATGGCAGAGCCTCCTGCCAGAAGTATGGACGTTTATCGGTGACGCCCGGGCCCATTGGCGCGGGGATCGTGCGGGCGTTGTTGCCGCGGTACCAGTTCACCTTGGCCCGGGTGCCGGCCTTGCGGCGAGTGTAGCGTTGCGCAGCAACGTACCGGCAGAAACGCACCGCCTTCAAAGGGGGCGGCGCAGCGTGTGCTGTTGTTGTCGTCAATATTCGGTACCCAGTAAAGTACCAGTGGCAGGTCCAGCGCCCCTGAGCATCTACTGCAACGCTGCCAAAGCCTCCATGACATCGACTCGTGTCACTCCTCCGAGGTTGACCTCCCAGCCCTCACTCAGCCTCAACCTAGCGTCATCGCCCAAGTAGAACCAACCCTTGCCCAGTCTTACTCGCTTTAAATGCGATCGTAAGTGAACGCATAGACTTCGATAGAAGCGTTTCAGTGCATCGCCTGCACCCTTGCGGTTCTCAGCAAAATCATAGAAGAAAGGATAATGGCCAATAGTGGCGGGTACCACCAGGCCCTTTCGTTCCCGCAATGGCAACAGGAAATCAATGTAAGGACCACCATATCTCTGCTTCACAGCCCATCGCCGGTCATCGACCTTGATCATGACCAATGCCTGACCCAGCGGACTATTGGTGAAAGTCGAATGAAGCAAGTACAAATGCTCTTTTGTGGATTCGTGAATCCTATTCAACTGGGAAAGCAACTCTGGCTGTGGTGTATCGATAAGGGAATCCCCAACAAACACCGCACCGCGACTTAATGCGAACTCAAAAAGTGAGTCTGAGTCAGAGGGAGTCAGCAATAACTTGGTTTCCGGCATGTCAACTCCTAGTCTTCATCGAGGCCCTTGAATTCGGCCTCTATCCCTCGCTTCTCATATTCGCTTTTCTTTCCTTTCACGTACTTACTGTTCGGCTTACGCTCTCTTTCCACAACTTTTACAGTCTTGCCGTCCTCGACAACTTGGTTGTCCGGTACTCGCCTGCATCCGTCATGGCCCTGTACTCTCCGCTCGCGCAGCACTTCTTGCCCGTCACCTGCCTCACTCACCATGCGCTTGTTGTCCTTTGCCACCGCCTCTTGATGATCTGGCTTCCCCTTTGAGCCGTGCTGATTCGGAGGTTTCTTGCTCGTTCTCCGGTGGGTATTGTGCACCCATACTGGCTGGGCTGAACCGCAAACTGTCGTACCACTTACGAAGTAGGTCCGTGTACCCTCTACGCCGAAATTGTAGACGCGGGTGCCGGGCGCGTCCATGCTTTGCACCCGGGCCACAACTCCCTGCGGGCTTGTCGTGCCTGCGGTCCATTGGCCAGGTTTGATGTCTGTCGCAAAGGTCCAGCCCGATTCGGCCTGCTTGCGGCTGCCGTTGATATTGGTGACATACTTCAAGCCTTCCTGCTCGTCGGCGATGGTGCAAGCTACGTCAACCAGTTCGCCATCGCGGGCCCAGGTCCAGATCGGGTGGCCCGGCGTGGTGCGAATGCGGCTGACACTGGACGTACGGTCGTCCACGATCGTGAGTTCGACCAGTTCGTCCACCAGGCGGGAGGTCGTGAAAGTGACAGCCCGCAGTTCCAGCGGGGTGTCAAAGCCGTGTTCGGACTTCGACAGCACCAGCATGCCAGGACGCAGGGTCTCAATCGGCACGAGGTCAAAGAACTGTTCGATGTTCTGGCCCGTGCGCATCGCCAAAAGGGCCATGTCCATGTCTACGTCGTCTTTCACCACCCAGACCAGCGTGCCCTCGACGAAGCAGTAGTTTGCGGCGCACTCCGCGGCCTTGAGCGCCGCACCCGCAATACCGGCTGTGCCCGCGACCATCTTGCCGATATGTGACACGACCTTTCCTATGATGCTTCCGGGACCGCCACTGATGCTGCTGGCTATCTCGACGATCATGGCGGCCAGCGCCTTGCCCTTGTCGTAGCTGGAGACCCGTTCGCTTCCCGGAAGGAAGTGAGTTCGGATGAAGCCAGCTACACCGGGCATGGCTTTGTCGAGCACCCCCATGACGTCGCCAGCCTTGAGCGCGTTGACTAGCTGGCCAAGGCCGTCGAACATGTCCTTGACGAACCCGCCCGGGTTCTTGATGAATTCGCCCAATGAGTTGGCGAGGCCCGTAATGGCGTCGCCAAAGCTCCAGAAGAGACCCGCCCCAACGCCCGCAAGGTATCCCAGAACGCTGACTTGGCCTCCGCTGTAGGTAGGCTGATATTCCTCGTACACCACTTCTTCGATGTTGCCGTAGCTCTTGCTTTCGCAATCCCATGGGCCGATGTCAAACGAACCATCGGAGTGAATCCTGCTTGGGTCGACAATTCGATAAACAACGCCGTCAATGTGAACGTACCAATTGCCGTCGCTTCCTTGTGAGGCTGCCCCGTCCCACACAGGTCCGATGCATTCCTCGACGTCGTCGTGAACGTCCGTTTCGTCGCCGCCGTTGTCGTTCTGGATGTTGCCCGTGGACGGATTAACCCGCGTCTCTGGAATCTTGCTCTGGCTTGGGTTGCCATCGCGGCAGTTGCACTTGGTGTTGTCGCTGTTGAAGTAGCGTGACGCCTTGCTTTCTTTGGGCGCGGAGGACGTCACCCGGTCGGGGTCAGGCACGTTGCTGCCCGGCGCCACGCCGCCCGTGGGCGGGGCGACGTCGGTGGTGTCGTCGGGTTCGCCCGCGGTACCGTGATACACAGGCACACAGGCGTACTCATAGGTGCCGATGGGCTGCATGCTCTCGGGACTGTCAAGCGGGTACGCCGCGGGCAAGGACCCGCCATCAGGGGCGCGTGAGTACAACTGGGTCTGGCCCACCGCGTCTGTCTTGACGGTAATGCTGACGCCGATGGTGGCGGTCGCAGGCGTCTTGACCAGCGTGCCGTCTCCGGTTGCAACGTAGGAGTCCGCCTCACTGGTGATCACGTGCCCGGTGGTGCGGCGGCCAGTCACCAGGTAGATGCGCGTGTCTGAGCCCGAGGCGTTGTTGACTTGCGTGTGTGTGCCATCGCCGGACTGGTCGTCCTTCCAGCGGTTCTCCTCGGGGAGGATGGGGGTGATTTCAATGACGGTAACCGGGCGCTTCTGGTCGAAGTACTGCACGGTGACGCGGGGCTGTCCGCTGGACGGAACGCCGTTCTCGTCGTCCACCGTACGGTAGTACGAACGCAGGTAGGTCAGGTTTTCAAACAGCGTGATCGCGGGCAGGCCCTGGGCCACACTCAATGCCCGGGCGCCGAACCCGGCCTTGGGTCTAACCTTGATGGGAATGCCGCCGCCGATGATCTGGGTGCCATCCACCCACACGCCGCTGTTGTTGCCCGCCCGCAGGCCGATGTTGCGCCGGCCCGGGGTGCTCTGGAACACCGTGGCAATCAGTGTGCCGCTGGCGTCGTTCCACAGTTCGTAGCGGTCGGTGAAGATGCGAAGCTGGTATTCCTCGTAGGCCACATAACCGTGGTACACCGTGCCGACGGCGGGCTGGTGGACATCCAGCACGAAGTCAAAGTAATGGGCCTCGTTGTCGCCGGTGGGCCTGTCAATCAGGCTGGGCCACTGGGAACGTTGTTCGGCATAAGCGTTGGGCGGGAAGATGGTACTCTGCATGCCGCCGTCGACCAGTTCGAGGTACGAGCCGTCGCCGTCGAGATCCAGGTTCACATCCAGCTCAAACCGGGTGTCAAAGTAGGCATGGCGGCCCAGCTCCCACCAGCTCTGGGCGTGTACGCGCCTTGCAAAAGCGTCTTCGCGGTACTCGGCCACGCGGCCTGTGGTGGTGCTGTCGCCGTCACTCTTGCGCCAGACCTTGCGCAACTGGTTCTTGTAGTTGTAGCGGAACTGGCGTGTGCCGTCGGCCAGCACATTGCGGTTGTTGTCATAGGTCAGGTTGACCTGGCCGATGGTGGTGTAGTTGTGGCGTGAACCGTTGCCATCGCTGGCCGGGTTGTCCGGGTCGGCGTTGGGGTCGTCTGTCGTGTCATAACTGGTGGTCTGGCTGGGCGCGGTCGTGCCATCGGGCGTGGCCGGGGGCGAGTTGTCCGTGCGGGCATTGTTGCCGCGGTACCAGTTCACCTTGGCGCGGGTTCCGATGCCAGCTGTGTTACTGGCATCAGCATTGTCACCTAATCGCCATCAAACATCCCGGGTGACATATTTATTGAACCATCAAGACAGAGGCGTCGTAGTTTGAGGTAGACTTCCACCTTCACTTTTCTTGCGTTTCTGGCAGAAATTACAGCATTCCAACGCTGGTCGAGACCCCAAGTGTTGAATTTCTTTTCTAGCTCCATGATGTGTGGCGACTTCCTCCAAGCGGCCCGCCAGAGCGGGTCCAAGTCCATAAAAGCCGCAAAGTAGTCTAGGCGTACAATGGGATCAATTGTTGCATCTCCTCCGTAGCCGGTGAAATACCCCCACAGCCCATCTAGATCATTCGCATTGGCAGTTTCTAGCCCGAAAGGAGCACAAATTCTTCCCATGGGAGAATCCTTGATAGGGCCTTCTCCTGAAAGGAGCATCTGCATCAATGGTCCACCTCCCGCAATCAATAACAACTCTTCATACGGAGCTGATGCCGGAAGTCTAAGAATCGAGCGCCAAACTAACGCCACCAATTCAAGGGGCTCAAGCTCATGCGAATGCTCTACGATGTATAGCAGGCACCCCCAGAAGTGTGGGTTTGCTCCCAAGGCCTTCAGATCATCTATTTCAGAAGCATGTGGCTTTCTGTTTTTCGTGAGGCGACCGAGATACTCGTTGGCAGCCGGTCGTCCAGCCCGCCAAGGGTACTGCTTCAGCTCGGCGTATACACCTCCACTTCGCGACTCGGCTTCCTTCAAACCTTCGATGGTCAGCCTGGACCAAGGTGCCGGGGATCGCAGAGAACCGCCCTCTGACGAAGAAAGAGGCGGCGGCACACCGCCAGCCACTCCAACACATGAGACCACAAGCACAAGTGCGCAAGACAAAAAAGGAAGACCTTTTAAAATCACCGATCGCATACGCTTTCACTCCTTGCTCAACTAATCATTAGTTCCTGTTCCAGGCGGTTCCTTGTTCGGCTCCTTTGAAGCGCCAGCATCTTTGGCGCCTTGCTCCTTCGCGGGCATTTGCAACTTCCCTTTCGCAGTCTTTCTGCCGCCAGGGGGTATTATCCGGCGCGGCGAGCGCTGCTTGGAAGCCATCCAATCCTCAGGAGCGCCCTTATACATTTTCTTCAGTGTGTCGTTAATCTGGTCTGCCGTCTTGCGCTCGTCAAGACCGTTGCCCGCATATGTTCTCTTTCCGTCCGCATTCTTTTCACCAGCAATGACGTTTTCGCCCGCCCAGTTGCCATCAGGATGATCCCCCTTGTATCGCGGGTCATTGGGGAAGTAGTCCCAGTCGCCGGGTAGTGACTCGGTCCCGTCCTTTTCATTATAGTAATCCAAGTTGTCAAAGTCGCCGAGCGACTTTCCTTCGAACCACTTATTGAAGTACTCGTCATTGGACACGGCGAGCGCCGCTATGAGTGTAGCCACATGAACTGCCAACGTGCAATCGAATTTAGCCGTGCCATCTTTTAGGCCATTCTCTAGTGCGCGAACGGCATCTGATGCCTGTTGTCCCTGCTTGACCTTCCATTTCTTAGTTAATACATTACCTTCTTTGACGCGCTCCCAGTACGTCGAGGGAAGTGTTTTGTTGTCTCCAGCAAAACAGTTAGCGTCGCCATCCGGACCTTCTACTATCTTGTCCATCGCTGCAAGTAGTGCTCGGCGAAATTTGTACTCGTACTCGAACTCCTCTTCAGTCATCCAGTTATATCGTATTTTTAGTGCCGTTTTATCTTGGTTGTCGCGCTCGACTGCCGCCTTCTTTGCAGCTTCCTCTTTGCTGTCACCAAGGATCTTAATTTGGCTCGTACCATTCGTGTACCCGCCGCAGAACTCCATCCCCACCGGGAAATCGGCCACTGTTCCGCCGTTGCCGTCGGTGACCATGCCGAGTGATGGCGCGATCTGGTACTTGCCGAGCGTCGGCAGGCTGGGGTCTTCGTTGCGGCAGGCGCAGCCCACGTCGTTGGTGTTGAAGAACTGCTGCATTGCCCCGGGGTCGC
The DNA here is from genome assembly GCA_019636215.1 of Planctomycetota bacterium. Taxonomy (GTDB): domain Bacteria; phylum Planctomycetota; class UBA8742; order UBA2392; family UBA2392; genus H3-PLA7. Next base: position 99,003 of record JAHBXZ010000015.1, read on the forward strand.
CTGCGCCCGATGCCGTGCCGGTGTGCTGTGAACTGATCGCAAAGGGCGTGGTGCCCTCCGGTCGGCCCTTGGTGCCGTGGTACACAACCACGCTGTCCATGCATGACAGGCCGCCGAGCAACATGTCCCCGTTGCCGTTGATGGTGTAGTTGCCGGGTTGCTTGGGTGATGTTGCGTTGAACGGCGTGTAGACGTGCGTGTGCCCTACGGCGTCGGTGAGCAGGGTGTAGCGCACACCCACCGTGTTCGTGCCGTTGGGGCCGTTGATGACCGTGCCGTCGCCGGTGGCGACTGTGCCGTCGGCTCC
>JAHBXZ010000016.1 GCA_019636215.1 Planctomycetota bacterium
CGGCGAGGATTGTCATCACTTTGCGCATGGAGAGCTCCTGATCGTTGGCTGCTGTGCCACTGACAAAGCAGCCAACGTGCCAAACTTTGGCCTTCGAAACCGAACCGGCACGTAACGGCGCCAAACCCTTGACCTGTGCGGACTTGGCAGCGATGGTACGATCTCGTAACAATGGATTGCCGTCAGGGGCGACACTGGACGGCTTCACTGGGTCGCACCATGGCACCTTGCCGCAACATGGCAGCAACGACTGCGTAACGGGAATCAGCTTGGCCTTGGATCTCAAGCACTACTTTGCCGACGCCGATGACGCCAGCATTGCTGACGCCAACGAGATCCTGCGGCCGTACACCAGCCTGGTGCCGATCAGGGTTGACGGTGCGAGGGTGTTTCTGCCCGACAACAACAGCCTGTGGCGAGGAATGCAGTTCTGGGGGCTGATGACCGGCGAGATCACGATTGATTTCGGCCTGTTCTGCATTGCCGGCACATGCAAGAACTGCAAGAGCCGAATCAAACGCCCCGGCAGCGACGATCGCGTCTCCGTTCTGGCCTGCCAGACAAGGGTTGAGCCCGGCCTGGAGATTGTCCGTCTTGCCCCGGGCTTTGTGTTTCGAAAGAAGCAGGGCCGGCCCTGGGACACCATGGAATCGCCCGACACGACAAAATCCGATGCGCAGGCGCCAAGCCTGCCCCCGGTTGCAGAACCGCCGGTTGCTTGATCAGGCCCGGGTTTCTTCGCTGGGCGAACGCTTCAGGCGCTGGCTGGCGTGTTTCAGAAAACGGCGCTCGTCGATGGTCAGGCTGTCCATGCCTGTGGCCGCAATCTTGCCCAGAAGCTTGTCCATGCGGGTTTCGACTTCGGTGCGGGTCAGCAGGTCAACCTCGTCCACGAAGTAAAGATCCCCGACTTTGCCCTCGCCACGCATGCGTACACGGCGCATCTGCAGTCGGCGGTTCAGCACAAACGCCGTCACGGCACACACGGGGCCCACGCCGGCCGCGGCCAGCAGGCCGTGATAGGAAGGATGCGGCAGAAACCCGGCGCCCATGGCAGCAATCACCAACCCGCCCAGCACAACCAGTACGCGGTAATCGGACTCGGCCTCGCTGTGTTCGTCGCGGCGCTCCATGGTCACCAGCAGCGATGTCACAGCCAGGAACATGGCAAACCCGAGGCTGCTGTACGCCCATCCGCCGGGAATCGCTGCGGCCACCGCAGCATGGGCCAGGGTACACAGGACAAACGTGGCAACCGTGCGGCGGGTGCCGTAGTAACCCTCCACGACGGGACCACAGTGCAGCAGCGAGAATCCGCACACTCCGAACAGAAGCAGGCTGAACAGGAAATCCAGCGGTAGAAAGCCGGCCCCGAACGTGTTGCCAGACACTGGCGCGTAATGCGTGAACGCAAACAGCAGGCCGCCTACGTTCATTTCGGAAAAGTGCAGCGCAAAGAACCGCCCGAACGGCACACCCGAAATCTCGGTCACGTAAATCGCAACCTGCACGAGCAGCACAGCAGCACCCAGGGCAAACGAAAACGGGTGCGCCATCAGGCGCTCCACGATCTCGTCACGCTTGCGCAGGGTTGTGGTTGCCTCTGTCATGCAGACTCCGACCTTCCTGCATTGTATGCCGACAGTCAGCCACACTCAATGTTGGTAAGGCCGCGGATTGAGGAATTGCGACCGGTCAGGTCTTCTCGTGCAACCACTGCGCGGCTACAGGCGCATAGTATGTCAGGATCATATCCGCGCCCGCGCGTGCGATTCCCAACAGGCTCTCCAGCACTGTGGCGCGTTCGTCAAGCCAGCCGGTTTTGGCCGCGGCCTTCAACATCAGGTACTCACCGCTGACCTGGTATGCCGCAACTGGCAGTCGGGTGGCGGCCCGAACCGCGGCAACAACATCAAGGTAAGGCCCGGCAGGCTTGACCATTACCATGTCCGCGCCTTCGGCTTCGTCCAGGGCAAGCTCGACAAGCGCCTCGCGCGAGTTAGCGGGGTCCATCTGGTAGGTCTTTTTGTCGCCGTCGCGCGGCGCGGAATCCAATGCACCGCGAAACGGGCCGTAAAATGCACTGGCGTACTTCGCCGAGTAGCTGAGAATTCCCACTTGGTCGTGGTCGGCGGCCTCCAGCGCGTTGCGGATTTCGCCCACCCGGCCATCCATCATGTCGCTGGGGGCGACGATGTCCGCACCGGCGGCGGCGTGAACCAGCGCCTGTCTACACAGCACTGCTACGGTGTCGTCGTTCACAACCTGCCCGTTGCGAACCAGCCCGTCATGGCCGTCGCTGTTGTAGGGATCCAACGCGACGTCGGTAATCACGCACAGCTCTGGCAGGGCCCTTTTCAGGGCACGCACACAGTTGGGAACCAGGCCTTCCGGGTTCAACGCCTCGTCTGCGTCCGGGTTCTTGGACCGGTCTGGTATCTTCGGAAACAGAACTACTGCACCGATACCCAGCTTGTGGGCGCGCTCGGCCTCTCGCAGCAGGCCGTCCGGCGACCAGCGGGTCACGCCAGGCAGCGACTCCAACGGGTGATCCTTGACGTCGTCGTGCACGAACATCGGGTAAATCAGTTGTTCTGTGCTGAGCCTGGTCTGCCGCACCAGTCCCCGAATGGCGGCGCTTCTGCGGTTGCGGCGCGGGCGGATAGGAAGTTCCATGGGGCCATGATTGCGCAGGAAGGCCGATTCGGCAAGCGGTGCTAAGCTATGGTTGTGAGAAACGTACTGCTGGCCTTGGCCTTCTTTTGTGCCCCCTTGCTGTTCGCCCACCCCCTGGACGACAAGGCCGACATGGCCAGCAGCATCGCGATACTCGACGACAACATGCTGGAGCTTGCGCTGGAGTTCCGCTATCGCGACGTGCGCGCAAGCTATGCCGAACTTGCGGCAGGGCTGGATCGCAATCAGGACGGCACTGTGACGCGACAGGAAGTCAAGCTGCGCTTCTTCGACATCATCGATCCACTGGTTCTGGCGATCACAGTCAACGTCGGCGGACGTCAGGCGACACTGGAACCGGACGCGTCACGATTTGAGTTTCGCGACCTGAACAATGAAGCAGCGAACGTTGATGCGCCCGAGGGCATCCCAACCCACTCCACCCGCATCTTCTATCGATTCGTGATTGTGGCCAGGGCCAGCCCGGGTACAGGCCTGCATGAGGTCGAGTACTTCTTCAGCGGCCCGCAGGCCGTTGTGCACAGCCCGGCCACGCAGATGCTTGCGTTCGATGACCGTCGGGGCAGACAGCCGGTACCCGGCGCGCGCTCGGACACCGACACGGGCGGCATGCCCCGTGTGCGATTTGCGTGGCAGGTTGGCCCGGTGTCGGCCGCAGGCCCGACTGTGTCTCAGGCGGCGGAAGTGGCAGGCGCGGGCGACCCGGACCTGCCGGCACGCAGTATCGGACTGGGCGAGGTTCCGGCATGGCTCACACTGCTCTCCGGAGTCGGCCTGGCGATCGCAGGCTTCGCACTGGTGGCACGACGGGCCCTGGGATCGGCACGACGGGGTCGCCTTTCTAACGCATTGATGCTGCTTGGCGCGGGGGTGGCCATCATCCTTGGGGCACTAATGCGCCTTGGCTATCTCCGGCCACTTTGAAGCCTGGCGCGCAATTCCCGATGCCTGCGGGCATTACGCGACGGGCCCGGCCTAGGCCGGGCCCTGAAGCTGGTCGGGGTGACAGGATTTGAACCTGCGGCTTCCACGTCCCAAACGTGGCGCTCTACCAGGCTGAGCTACACCCCGTAACATCAATATATACGCTGGCGCGGAGTTATCACCCCGGCGCACGCAGTTCTTCCTGCAGCCTGCGAAGATTCTCGACAACCGGCGCGCTCATGGCCGCCCCGCCTTCCAGCGCATCGTGCACACCTTGGGCCATAGCCTCGGCTTCCTGCTTGCGCCCTTGTCGAAGCAGCGTCCAGCCCAGCTCCATTTCGAAATTCAGCTTGCGTGCTGTTCCCAACTGCGCGTGAGTGTCGATGCACTCCCTGAGCAGGCGTTCGCTTTCCTTTAACGTGTCCAGGTTGCCATCGCGATGCCACTTGTCGCGAAAGTAGACTCCCAGATTTCCGCTTTGCACCGCAAGTCCGAGCCGGTCGCCAAGATCACGGTAGATTGCGCGGGCCTTGGTCAGCAGTTCGATCGAGAGTTCAAGTTCGCCCATGTCTCGACGGATGTTCGAGATGTTCGACAACCGCATGGCCTGACCGCGTACGTTGTCCAATTCGACATCCAGCGCATAGGCCTGCTCATAGAATCGCAGAGCACCGTCTTTGTCCCCTCGAGTTGAAGCCAGGTTGCCCAGATTGTTCAGGTGTGCCGCTTCCATCGTTCGGTTGCCCTGCTCGCGACCCAGTGTCAGGGCCCGCTCAATCATGACCTTGGCTTCGTCCAGACGCAAAAGGCTCAACGCGGCCAGGCCGCGATTGCCAAGCCAGTTGACCTCGCCAGCTTTGTCGCCGGCAGCCCGCGCGACTTCGTAGGCCTCCTGGAAAGCCTTCTCGGCATCGGCGGGCTTTCCCCTGTAGAACTGAAGTACGGCCCGGTGGCCGGCAATGTTGCCCTCGAAATACTTGTCCCCTTCCTGGCGTGCCACCTCGATGGCGCGCTGATACAGGGTCTCTGCTTCGTCGTAGCGACCCTGAAGCGTAATGCACGTGGCCATCCAGTCTTCCGCCTCGGCCTTCTCACGCGCCGAAAGGTCTGCCCTGGCCAGCAGTCTTGCGCAATGCTCATGCAGCTGCGGAACCTTGCCGCGCGAGTGCACGCTTCGAATCAGGGCAATGTCGGCCTCAAATCGTGCCGGGCTGTCCTCCGGAATCTCCGCCAGCATGGCCTCCGCCGCCACAGGATCCACGCGGAACATGCTGTCGCTGCGCCGAACCACCAGCCAGTGCCGAAGCGCACCGGCCGCGTCCGGCAATTGCCGGTCAATCAGTTCCAGTGCCACTTTGCCCGCGCCCTGTTGGTCCAGCGTAGTGGCCGCATAAACCGTGGCCCAGGCGGCGTCCTCTCCGTCCGTGGCGTTGCGCGAAATCTCTGTGAGTCCGTCAACTTCCAGTGCCAGGCGCTTGCGCGAGACGCGGGCCGTTGCGCCATGCCGACCCATCCACCACTTGCGTGCATACGCCAGAAGCGATTTGCGCCAGCGCTGTTGGGCTACCGCCGCGGCCGCGGGATCCAGCATTTCCGAGGCAAACGCGCGGATCGACTCATACAGAAAGAACCTGCGCTCGCCCCCGAGCTCCGGGACATCTGCAGAATCCAGGAGGCTCTTGTCCCTCAGGCTTTCCACGACGTCGATGGCCATTGGCGCATCGGGCCACTGGGCCAGGTCTACCACTTCCTCGGCTTGCTCAAGAAAGAACCCACCCCGGAACACCGACAACTGCGCCAGTGCGGCTTTCTCGTGCGGCTCCAGCAGATCCCAGCTCCAGGCAATCGCCCCACGCAGCGTGGCGTTGCGGCCGCCGTCCCGCTGGTCACGGAGAAGCTGAAAGCGCTGTTTGATGCGCTCCAGCATTTTCTGCGGCGACAGCACCCGGGCACGCGCGGCCGCCAGCTCCAGTGCCAATGGAATGCCGTCCAGGCGTACGCACAACTGGCCCACCGCGTCAGCATTCTCGGAGTTCAGAGTGAACTCGGGGTCCCTTTCCATCACCCGGGCGACAAACAGCGCCACACTGGGAACGGCGGCCAACTGGCGCAGTGTCGCCTCGTCCACGGACTGCACCCGCTCGGTCGACTTGCGGGGCGGCACGGCAAGGGGTCGCAACGCCAGAATCGACTCTCCAGCCAAACCCAGCGGTTCGCGACTGGTCAGCAGCCACGTGATGCCCTGCGCAGACTCGCCCCAGCGTCGAAGCAGTCCCATCAAAGCCGACAGGCATTGCTCGCAACCGTCCATGACAACCATCAGGCGACCGCCGCGGCTGACCATGCGTCCATGCAGGGCAAAGCCAAGGCGTTGGGCCGCGTCGTCTCCGCTGACCTCGACCTGCAGCGCCTTGGCCAGTGCGGCACACACCGCAGACTCATCCCGGGCTTCGCTGAGATCGCAATGCCACGCGCCGCCAGGATAGTGGGCAAGTGCCAGGCCGGCCGCAGCGATGGCCAGCCTGGTTTTCCCAATGCCGGCTGTGCCGGTTATGGTCACCGTTGCCGATCTGCTGCCGGTCAGTCGCGAGAGCACATCGGCCAGCTCGATCTCGCGCCCAATCAGCCGTGCCCCGCCAGGAGGCAGGTTTGACTCATGACTGCCCGAACTACCGGCAAGCGGCGCTGGATCAGCCACGGCCTGAAGCACCCGCAACAGAACCAGGGCTTCGTCATCATGCTGCGCGGCCCCGCGGCGGAACGAATTCAAGCGATGGCGCAGCGCATCAAGGGCCGCCATCGGGTCGCCTGCGGTGACCGCCAGGGCTTCATGCAGGCGGGCCTCGGTGAACATCTCGCGATCGGGGTTCACGGCCTCCGTGACACCATCGGTGAACAACAGCAGATCGTCACCGGCCTGCAGCTCCAGCATGTCCTCCTGCAGCGCCGCCGCTAACACTGCGCCTGGCAGCACGCCCAGCACGGTTCCATCCGGCTTGTAACTCAAGACGTCCCGGCCCCGGCGCAACAAAAGGGGTGCATGGCCGGCGCGCACAAATCGCAGCTGTCGCGTACGAATGTTGACCACCGCGTACAGCACCGATACGAACATCCCGCGCGGAATCTCGCGCAGCAGGCTCTCATTCAGTGCCACCATCGCGTCACGCGGGCTGATGTTGCCTTTTGCAGCCTGCTGCAGGGACTTCTTGGCCGCGGCCATCACCAGAGCCGCTGCGGTGCCGTGCCCGCTGACGTCTGCAACCGCAATCCCCAGGTGCCACGGGTCAACCACAACAAAATCATAGAAGTCCCCACCAACCTGTTCGCAGGCGCGGTAGTCGGCGGCAATGGCAAAGCCCGGCACGATCGGCGCGGACGGCAACATGGCGGCCTGAACGGCGCGGGCACGGCTGGATACGCTTGTTCCTTGGCGTGTGTCTGCCATCTTCACAGGTCTACAAATGCGCCGATGCCGTCCTCACGCATCACACTGATGCCCAGCACTTTCAGGCCCGACTTTGGCTTGTGCCAGCGCTTGCGCGCCAGGCCGATCCACCAGTCTGCAATGTCCTCAACGCCGCGGTCGCCGTGCTCGCCAAAGTGGGGCGCGGTCTCGTGCATCCACTGTTGCACAACATGGGCATCCAGCTCGCCGGCAATGCGCAAAACAACCTTCCACGTATGATAGTGGGGGTTGCTGTGAACGGGGTGATCCAGCCGCGAAACGAAGTGCGACGCCTTGTAGGTGAGTTCAATCAACAGCCCGGTTGCCATGGCAGTTCCCAGAGTTAGCGCAGCATACCAGCGATCCTTGCCCAAGGGATCGAGTTACAAGGCCGCCGTCTGTGTGACTCGGCGCTCTGGCTACAAACCGCGCATCCATTCCGGACGCAGCGGAATCTGTCCAGCCAGGGCAGCGTCCAGCACTTGCACGATTCGGGCCCGGTCGCGCGGCAGCCGGCCCTCCAGCGGAAGATAGTTGCTGGCATGGTTGGTGCGGAACACGGAATCCTCAGGTTTGGCCTCGTCGACAAACGTTCGCAACTCCTGCAGCAGACCGCGGGTGTCAGGCAATTGAAAGCGTCCGGCGTCTTCCTGCCGCGAAAGCGGCGTGCCTGGGACAACAGTAAGCGTAAGGACACTCAGAAAGCGGGGACTCATGGCAGACGCCAGACGGGCTGAGGCCTGGGCATGCTCCGCGCTGCGCTCGACTCCGCCTGCGCCGAGCAGAAAGATCGCCGACAACCGCATTTGGGCCGCATGGGCCCTGGATGCCGCCTCCACGTGCTGGTCAAAACTGCCACCCTTGGCTATGCGCTTGAGCGTCACGTCGTCGCCGCTTTCCGGCCCGATGTAAAGCAGGCTCAGGCCCCACTCGCGCAGCATGCGCAATTCGTCGTCGGACTTCTGGTTCACGTTCATCGCCGTAGCGTAGCAGCTTACTCGGCGCAGGCGCGGAAAGGCCTCCCGGCAGGCGCTAAGGATGCTCTGCCAGCGTTCCATATCCATGACCAGCGCGTCACCGTCGGCCACGAAGACCTTATCGACCTGACCGGCCCCGGCCATTGCCGCCGCGCGGATGTCTTGCAGGGTCTCGCCAAGGTCCCGAACTCGGAACTGCTTGTCCCGGTACATGTCACAATAGGTGCAATGGTTCCAGGAGCAGCCAATCGTGGCCTGCAGGATGTAGCTGCCTGCCTCACTGGGCGGGCGATAGATGCGGCCCTCGTAGCGCATGGCGTGTCCGGGCGGCAAGTGTGGCAGCGGGCAAGAGACGCGCAACCCCGGGAACCGCGACAGGTTTTCCGATGGCGCAATCCTCAACAGGCGGGATCGGGCTATATTGAGTTCATTGCATGCCGCAACACGAATACAGGCTGGCCGCGCTTGTCACACCCCTGGAGAACGGACTGTTCTTCGGGGAAAGCCTGTTCTTTCCCGAAGTGTCAAGGCTGGGGGGCAGCGCGCTGCGTGTGCGCCGCGCGCTGGCGGTCAATGCAGCGGATCTGGCGGCCCGTGTTCCAGCCGCGTTCATGCACCGGCGCGCGGTGCCGGACGAACTCGTGGTGCGCACACTTTCATTGGATGTGCCGCCGCCACGGGACACTCCACTGTGGAAGGAACCCCTTCGTCTTCAAATTCCGTGGCTTGCGTACAACGCGCCGGGGCATTGCGTGGCGTTTGTGCCCAGCCTGGCCATGGAAGTCATTGCCCCAAACGAGGCCGAGTTGCTGGGACGATTGCCTGCAGAGACGCTGGCCGCCCTGCGAAGGCGCGAATGGGCTGCAAGCCTCTCCGCGCTGGCATGCCATTTGAGGGGCGATGAGCTGATACTTGATGTTTCGCCCCTCGCCATCCGCGTCCCGACGCCTCGCGAAAGCGCCCGCGAAACCGACCAAGGCAAGCCCGAACGTTCTGTTCTGGCCGAGGTCGCCGATGACCTGATCAAGGCAACGCTGCCGGAGGCCTGGAATGTGAACGCCCAGGTTGCCCGGCTGGCTGACTTGCTTGGCGGGCGGACGCCCCAGAGTGTTCTGCTGGTTGGCCCGCCGGGTGTCGGCAAGACGGCAATGTTGCATGAACTCGTGCGGCAAAGAACCCTGCATGGCCTTGGCGACACGCCATTCTTTGCCACCTCGGGTTCCAGACTGGTTGCAGGCATGAGCGGCTTCGGCATGTGGCAGGAACGCTGCGATCGCCTGCGTCTGGAGGCAGCACGCAGGGCCGCGATACTGCACCTGGGGCAGTTGAGCGAGTTGATGGAAGTCGGCAAAGGGATGATGATCCAGCAGGGCGTTGCCGGTTTCCTGCGGCCGTACATTGCGCGTGGAGAGCTTCGCGTCGTGGTGGAGTGCACACCCAGCCAGTTGCCATTCATCGAACGGCAGGATCCCCACCTGCTTGGTTCATTCGCCCGCCTGGACGTTACCGAGCCAACGGCCGCCGATGGCGCGGACATTCTACGGCGAGCCGCTGCCGGCGCCGCCAACGAGCCGGCGCTGGATACTGTGGCGCGCCTGCATCGTCGGTATGCGACTTACTCAGCCTGGCCCGGCCGTCCTTTGCGTTTTCTGCGCAACCTCATCGCCGACAAGGCTGGAAGTCAGTCAACGCCGGCAGACGTCTATGCGGCATTTTCGCAGGAAACCGGCATGCCGCTGGACATTCTGGATGACTCCCGACCGCTGCCGCTGGACCAAGTTCAGGCCTTTTTCGACCAGCGCATCGCCGGCCAGAAGAACGCCATCAGCCTGGTGATTGACCTTCTGGCAACAGTGAAGTCCGGCCTGGCACGGCCTCACAGGCCATTGGCGAGTTTTCTGTTTGTCGGCCCCACCGGCGTCGGCAAGACCGAGACTGCGAAGGCCCTTGCCGAGTTCCTGTTCTCTGACCGGCGCCGCGTTGTACGTTTCGACATGACCGAGTTTGCCTCGCCTGGCGCGGTACAACGTCTGATTGGAGGCGCCCATGGTGAGGGCCTGCTTACCGCCAAGGTGCGCGAACAGCCGTTTTCGGTGCTGCTTTTCGACGAGTTTGAAAAGGCTGACCCATCTTTCTTTGACCTGATGTTGCAGGTGCTTGGCGAAGCGCGACTGACTGACGCGCGCGGCAGGCTGGCCGACTTCGGCAACACCGTCGTCATCATGACCAGCAACCTTGGCGCCGAGACGTTTCTGCGCGGCCGCGTGGGCTTTGGCACCGGGGGCCTGCAGCCCGAGGATCACTTCACCGGCGCCTTGCAGCGCTTTGCACGGCCGGAACTCACCAACCGCATAGACCGCGTGGTGCCGTTCCTGCCGCTGCCGCCAGAGGCAGTCGCGCGGGTTCTGGATAAGGAACTTGAACTGATCCGCAGACGGCCTGGCATTCGCGCTTCCGGCGCCAGTCTGGATGCTTCGCCAGAGGCACGGGCTGCACTGGTGGCCGCTGGATGGCAACCAGAGTTGGGAGCCCGGCCGCTGAAACGAGAGATTGAACGCCAGCTGTTGGTGCCGATTGCCGAGGCATTGAACACAGGTGCCAGCGCCGGCACGGAGTTTTGCTTCACTGCGCGGCACGGCAAGATTGCCCTTGAACAGCGCACGGGCGGCCAGTCGGCCCATGTCGCCGACGCGCCAGCCATGGCCGTTCTTGCCGCTGAGTGCGCCACGCTGCGGCGAAAATCCCAGTCAGCACAGCGTGCACCTGCCATTCAGGAAGTGCGCAACGAGGCCTATCGCATACGTCGCGCGCTGGAGTTTGCCGAGCAGGCCGCGCGCAAACGCGGCAAAGCCTGGATACCAGTTAGTGCCGAGCGTGACCGCAAACGGCTGCCGCAACTGGAGTCGATCGTTCGCAACTTCGATGAAGTGCTTGCTCGTGCGTCCGCGCTGGAAGACAGCATGGTTCTGGCCGCATGCGGGCGGGAGCTCGCTGTCGAGGACGCTTTGCGCGCAGGCATGGATGAGTTGCGAATCCTCTGGCGAGACGCGCTTCTAGACTTGATGCGCCTGAAGGTGCCGACGGCAGACCTCGCAACTCTGGCGCTTGCGGGTGGCAATCACGACCACGTTTTTGAACTGGGACGCGGCTATGCAGGCTGGGCCCATACGCGCGGCTTCGATCCGCGAGTTGTCTGGCACTCCCAGTCGCCCACCGATGCAGACATTGCTGACATGCGCCGGCGGGCCGAAAACGACGCCGAGTGTCGTGCGGCCGTTGACGCTTGGCAGGCCAAGGGCAACCGGGGGTTGCTTGCCATCTTCGCGGCCAACCCGATGAAGTTTCTTGTCGAACCGCGCGAGGAACCGGGCACGTTGGCACTTCAGTTCTCTGGCCGCGACATCGCCCTGCACCTGGCCCCAGAGGCCGGCCGCCACGTGTTTTCGACAGGCCACGACCAGCCTGCAAGCGAAGTCCTTGTGTCGGTGCACCCCGGTGCCGCCATGAAGCCCGACACCGCCAACTCCGGTGACGCGCCGCGGAATCTGCGTCGCGGCTACAACCTGTCTGCGCGTCTGGCCCGCGACGAACTGTTGCAGGAGACAATCGCCTGGACAGGCTCGCGCCTGGACACGGTTGTGCAACGCGGCCTGGAAGGGACCTTTGAGCGGCTGCTTGAAAGGCAGGTGGACTCATGAAGTCCGTCGTGCCGCTTTACGTCGAGAGGTTCACGGCCGATGCCGGGGTCCAGTACTACGTTCGCCCGCTGTTTTTTGGAATGGCGGACGCCTCGCGCGACGACCTGAAGAAAGCCACCGATTCCGTCGCCGGGCAGCTTCGCAAGCGCGCCATGGCACTGGCCGCAGAGCCGCGTCACGATGAGATATCGGCCCTTCTGTACTCTCCGCGCGTCACCGAAGAGCACGTCCGCGTCCATATCAACCTCAAGCGCCGCACATTCCAGGGCCAGTATCTGTTTGCACTGTACGAGGCGCATGGACGACGCATCGCGTTTACACCTCGCCTGCCCGAGCTGCACTTCACGCTGGAGGCCGGCGATCGGTTGGAAGCACGGGCCGCGGAGGTTCTGGCCGCCTACTACAGGAATCTGGAACGTGAAGAAGTCGAGTTCCAGCCCGAATGGCACACCACTCGCGGCCAAAGCTGGCTTGCGCACCTGGAACTGAACCTGGACCTGGACAAGCTGGCACGCAGGTCCGAGAAACAACAGCAGGAGGCGGTCGAGTCCTACAAGGCCGAGGCGGGTGGCGCCGAGCTTCTGCGTGTCGGACGCAACTTGTGCGAAGCGTGGCCGGACGACCTTGATCGCGCCGTACTGCGCGAATCCTCTGTCGCGGAGCTTTCACGGCTGTTGTGGTCCAACGACAAGCGACCGCTTGCATTGGTCGGCAAGTCCGGAGTTGGCAAGACAGCATTGCTGCATGAAAGCCTGCGGCGTGCCATGGACGGTGGTCGCGTTGCGAAGGGCGGCGCGCGGCAGATCTGGCTGGTTTCGCCCCAGCGGCTGATCTCCGGCATGAGTTTTGTCGGCCAATGGGAAAACCGGCTGAACTCGATCCTGGCTGAGTGCCGGCGCCAGCGACACATCCTGTACTTCGATGACTTCCTGGGACTGTTCCGAGCCGGGCAAAGCGCAAGTTCGCGCCTGAGCGTGGCCAACGTGCTGCGACCCTATATCGAGCGCCGTGAAGTTCGGCTGCTGGCAGAGTTCACCCCTGAGGCGTTGCGGGTCTTGAGCGACCTTGATCGCGGCTGGTCTGACCTGTTTCACCAGGTGCCTGTGCCAGAGCCATCGGAGCCTGAAGTGTGGCGCATCCTGTTGCAGGTCCAGCGCGATCTGGAGGCCCGCCACTCCGTGAGGTTTGATCTCGATGCCCTGCCTACCGTGCTGGACCTGATGCTGCGCTATCGCCGCGACGTCGCCTTGCCTGGCAAAGCAGCATCCTTCCTGGCGCAATTGGCAGGAAAGCATCGCCATGGTGCCGTGAACCGTACCGCCGTTCTTCGGGAGTTCGAGGCCGGTACCGGACTCTCGGTGACATTCCTGGACGAACGCGCCGGACTTGGCAGGGCCGAAATCGTCAAGGGTCTTCGGGCCCGCCTCATTGGGCAGGATCAGGCTGTCGACGCGATTGCCAGTGTGGTCAGCGTAGCCAAGGCCAGGCTGAACGACCCCGAGAGGCCGCTGGGCACCCTGCTGTTCCTTGGTCCCACCGGCACCGGCAAGACGCAGTGCGCCAAGGCGCTGGCAGCATGGTTGTATGGCAGTGAGTCCAGTCTGTTGCGATTTGACATGAACGAGTTCGTGGATGGCTATGCCGTTTCGAGACTGGCTGGCACCATGGACGACCCCGAGGGCCTGCTTACTTCCGCAGTTCGCCGCAGGCCATTTGCGACCATCCTATTTGATGAAATCGAAAAGGCCCACCCGGCAGCCTTCGACCTGTTGTTGCAGGTGCTGGGAGAGGGCCGGCTGACCGATGCGATCGGCCGCACTGTCGACTTTACGAACTGCGTGATCATCCTAACCAGCAACCTTGGAACCCGGCAGGCAGGCGGCGGGCTGGGGTTCTCCGGCCACGACGTACAGGGCGAGCAGGCATACGTGAATGCCGCACGCGCGTTCTTCCGGCCGGAGTTCTTTAACCGGCTTGATTACGTTGTGCCGTTCACGGCGTTGCCCCGCGAACATGTAGAAGAGATTGCCCGTGGTTTGTTGCGTGGCGTCATGTCACGGGAAGGACTTTCGCGGCGATTGTGCGTGCTGGAAGTAGAACCTGAGGCGATGGATGCCGTGGTTGAACAGGGCTATCACCCCACACTGGGTGCCCGGGCCATCAAACGCGCCATCGAGTCCCGATTGACTGGCCCGGTGGCGGAACAGCTGGCGGCACTGGCACCTGACGCACCGACAGTGCTTCGGCTGGGCGGTCGTGCTGGCCAGCTTCAGGTAGAGGTTTCCACACTGGTAGCCGCGGCTTCCGAGCCCGGGACCTGCGCCGCTGTCAGTTACAAGGCGTTTGACAACGTTGTGGCCCGCATAGACGCAATACTGAACCGCGCGGAGCAATGGCTTGATGAAACACGACCCACCGGCGCGCTGTCAGGCCGCGAAATCAATCCTGCCCAGCGCCGGCACTTTGCCGTAAGGCAGTTGTACACCTGGCTGGACGAGTCCGTAGAACGGCTGGTGTCCGGGGTTCAGTCGCAGTCTGAACGCAAGCCGCATCTGCGGGAAGACGGTGCCACCCAGCGCCTTCGTGACCGTGCCGGGCCGACTGCCGATATTGAATGGGACACCCTGCCCCCGGAAAGCTGGAAGTCAATCCGCGCCGATTCTGACCTCCGGGCTCTTGCACTCGCCGCCGCGCCCGATGCCGGAAGCTGGTGGCGAGACAACAGGCTGCGGTTGCTGGCCGCCGAAGCCGCCAGGCTGAAGCTGATGCTTGATTCGCCGCCCCAGGAGCAACGCGCGCTGATTGCCTTCCGCACCCTTGATGGCCGGGGACACCCGCTGGTACAGATGCACGTCGGATCACTGGAAGCCATGGCGCGCCGGCGGCTGGATCTTGAGGTTCGGCGCGTCGATGACCCCGCCACAAACACATACGGTCTTCTGGCGACAGGCGACCTGGCGTTCTCCCTGCTGCGGGGCGAGTCTGCGACGGCCCTGTTGTGGGCTGGCGGGGAACTCGGCCTGCTTAGCACGGCAGTTTCGCAGCTTGAGCCGGCCCAGAAACCTGACTTGCCCCAACCAGGACCGCTGCAAGCCGTCAGCCGGGTCTGGGTCGAGACTCGCTGCCTGGATGTTCGAACCGGAATCCTTTCACGTCAGCGACCATCGCTGGCGATGCTGCAGGTCTGGGCGGCGGGGTCGCTGATGCTGGAGGAACCGGCATGAGCACAACACGCCTCAGCGCGCTGGTATGGGTGGACGATTGCGGTCTGGCAAACGGCCTGCTGGTCGAGCAGCCGGAAGTCGGCGCTGTTGGCCGCGACGAGAGTGACGTCCTGGCCCAGATTAAAGAACACCTTCACTATCTGTTGCGTGAGGCAGAGTGGGAGTTCCCGGACGACCCGATGATCGATCCGCAGTTGCTTCGCGTGCCCGTGGACATCCGGCCTGAATATCAATCCAAAGTCAGGCGATTTCCGGTCGAGCACCCCGTTCGCGTAAACATGCCGGTAGTGTTCGGGCGCTATGACGGAGGACTGCAGGGCTGCGTAGTTCCAACGCTGGGCCTTTGGTTCAGCGTGGACGATAAATCGCGCATGCACGAATTGGCCCAACACTACATCACCGAAGCACT
Source organism: Planctomycetota bacterium (assembly GCA_019636215.1). Taxonomy (GTDB): domain Bacteria; phylum Planctomycetota; class UBA8742; order UBA2392; family UBA2392; genus H3-PLA7. The sequence continues at coordinate 15,375 of JAHBXZ010000016.1, forward strand.
GCGTGGCAGCACGCCACAACGCCTGAGCCGCTCTCTGCCGCCACCCGGCGTAGAACTTCGTTCACTGGCCATTACAGGCCGTGCCCCACGCAACCGCGCGCAAAGGCGACAGTTTGAGGCCCTGGAGTCGGTGGCCGAACCCCTGGGCGAAAGGGCCTCGCGTCGACGCTACTCGCGCGCCTACCAGCGTGACGCGGAACTGGCCGAGCTTGTTCGCCGCCTGTCCAAGGATCGCGCCAGCGTGCTGCTTTTAGGCGAGCCTGGCTGTGGCAAGACATCCCTTCTGGCCAGCGCCGTGCGTGAGATAGAGCGCAGCCAGCCCAGGCCCGACGAAGGCAGCCGACCTCATCAATTGTGGCAGACCACAGCAGCGCGCCTGATTGCGGGCATGCAGTTCCTGGGCCAATGGGAGCAACGACTGGAAGCCGTTCTGGCTGAGCTGGCAGAGCTTGATGGCATTCTTTGCGTTGAAAACCTGCTGGATCTCGTCCGGGTTGGCGGCGCGGGCTCGCAGGACTCCGTTGGCGCGTTTCTGGTGCCGTACCTGCGCGCGCGTGAGCTGCGAATGGTGGCCGAGTGCACGCCCGCCGAGCTTGACGCCTGCCGCAGGCTGTTGCCGGCCCTCGTCGACGCCATGCAGGTGTTACCGCTGGCAACCATGGATGCAACGGCCGCTGAACTCGCGCTGGCCGCTCTGGCTGAGTCCAGTGCCCGTAACCTGCGCGTGACTGTCGATGCCGATGTGCCTGCAACGCTTGTTCGGCTCTTCCGGCGCTTTGCACCCTATGAGGCCATGCCCGGCAAGGCCGCCGCCCTGCTGCAAAAGCTGATGCTGAGGTCCGCGACCGAAGGCCGCCCATTGAAAGCCGAGGATGCGACCGCCGAGTTCACGCGCCTGACAGGCCTGCCGGACATGCTTCTGCACGACGACATTACGCTTAGCGCCCAAGACGTTAGGGCCAGATTGGCCTCGCAGGTAATCGGTCAGAGTGCAGCTGCCCACACCTGTGCCGGGGTGCTGACCACGTTCAAGGCTGGCCTGAACGACCCAGGCCGTCCACTAGGAGTGCTGCTGTTTGCGGGCCCCACGGGCGTCGGCAAGACGGAAATGGCCAAGGCAGTAGCGCGGGAGCTGTTCAGCCAGGGCCATGGCAATGACCGGCTTGTCAGGCTCGACATGAGCGAATACAGCGGCCATGGCAGTGCCGAGCGCCTGGTGACCGGCCCCCAGGGCGAGCCCAGTGAACTGATCCGCCGGGTACGCGAGCAACCGTTTTGTGTGCTGTTGCTGGACGAAATTGAAAAGGCCGCCCCGGAGGTTTTTGACGTGCTGTTGGGCATGTTCGACGAGGGCCGATTGACCGATCGTTTCGGCAGGGAAACCAACTTTCGAAGCAGTGTGATCGTGATGACCAGCAACCTGGGTGCCGGCGCGGAGAAGTCCATGGGTTTCGGCCAGGCGACCCAGCCGGACTACTCCGCCGAAGTGATGCGCTACTTCAGGCCGGAGTTCTTCAACAGGCTTGATGCGGTAGTTGCTTTTGCGCCGCTGGATCACGGCACCATCATGCGCATCGCCGAGAAAGAACTGCATGCACTTGCCCGTCGCGAGGGCCTGTTGCGTTCCGGTGCCAGCCTGGCATGGACTCCCGCTGTAGCAGAACTCCTGGCCCGCAACGGATACGACCGAAGGTTCGGTGCGCGGCCGCTGCAGCGCGCACTGGAAGCGCTGGTAGTAGCCCCCATCGCACGGGCCATGGCGGAATCACCAACCAGCGGTGGAGTCATTCGACTGGACGTTGATGCAGAAGGCCGGGTCGTGGTGGCATCCTGATTCAACTTTCATACCGGCTTCACGGGTGTCTTGCATGGAGGGGTTACACTTCCCGGCATGAGCGACATCCGCGAAGAACCGACAACTCAAGTCTTCAGCCATGTGTGTAACGCCCTGAAGGCGCTGGGACTGGCAGCGCTGGGTGCGGCAGTCATGGTTGGAATGCTGCCGCTGCTGGCGGGGCGTTCCGCCAAGCCGGTGCACGAAACCTCGCAGGAACCGGCCCGGCACGTCCCGCCGCAGGCCACGGCCTCGCGGTAACGCCTATCTGCGCGACAATGGGACATCCAGCGGCGCTGGCAGGCGCGATCCGTTCACGCCAAGGCGGGCTCGATCGATCTCGTTCTCGGCCGCGATCTTCAGTTTCGCGCTAGCCTCCCACACGGCCAGAGGCTCACTCATGCCGCTGTGCATCAGCTCAAAACGGTACTCCCAGGCGTCATCCAGTGGCAGGGCTTTGGCCGTCAGGCTCAGCACGTGCCGAAAGCTGAGCGTCACGAAAGACTCTTCCACAACGGTGCGCTCGAGCCCCGGGATGCCCGGGTTTATCAGCGGTCCTCGCCCGACCTCGTGCCAGCCCGCAGATGGACGTTCTTTCTCGATCACGCGGCGAACTTCCGGCGACAGGCCGTCCAGCCGCAGATCCCGCTTTCCGCGCTTGACCACGCGAAGGGAACAGTCCTGAGCCTTCAACCCGTGGTGCAGCACGAAAGAGGCATCCCATCGCACATCGGCCTGCAGCAGGGTGGTACCGCCGGCTTTGCGCGCTGTTGCCGTCGCGGTGGCAGTGTGCGTGAACTCGAACATCGGTGGTGCCTGTACGATCACCCAGTGCGAGAATCCACGATAGGTTGTCGTTTCCTTCTGCGCGTTGGTATAGCTGACCACCAGCCTGTACCGGTTCACACCAGGGCGGGCGCCCCTTAAGCGCATGTCGTTCCAGGGGTCGCCGGCATCGGGCACAGGGACATCAAAGGCCGTCAATACAGTCTCGGTATCTCCCTGCACGTGGGAATGTTCAACCTTCACCTTCATGCCGGCCAGCTTGGCCGGCAGTGTTTTTATCTGGAACGCCAGGTCTACATACCTGCCCGGCCGGGCCGAGTAGTCGCCATAGGCCAAGACCTTGTCGCAGCGTTCGCCCAGGAACGCCGCAAAGATCACCGGCACCTCGGTGTGCATGTCCTCGAACTCGAGCGATGCACCATCCTGGGTGCTGCCCTCGCTGAAGTACACCCGCAGACGCGTGATCGCGACGGCCTGGTCCTCCATTTCCTTCTTGATCCTGGCCGGCACGTCCAGCGCAATCGCGTCGCCGTACTCGCGCGTGACGAGTTTTGGCGGGTGGTCGGGCCGCAGCTCGGGTTCAGGCTTTTCGGGCTTTGCCGAATCGCGGCCGAAGCCGGTCAGCCACATCGTGTCCTTGCCATCGGTAACCTGTTTGACCAGGCCACCACATGGCACCTGGGCTGAAGTCCAGACTTCGCCCTTGCTTGTCTCGTTGCCGCCGCCTGCCGTCCAGCTCGACACTTCGCAATTCAAGCTTTGGCCCGCAATCTCTATGCTGGCTTCGCGCCTTGTAATGGCCGCGCCAGGCGCTGCTGAAAAAACCGGGCGAATCTCCTCAGGCTTGCGGGTATGCACCCGCACCAGTGGCTCGCCACCGGCCCGCGGGATGATGTGGCGATAAGTGACCTGGCCTTCCTTGACCGCAACTACCTCCAGGCGAAGGCCGGGGCCGTCGGCCATGGCGTATTCGACCCAGTCGCCGGCCTTGGCTTGAGCCCAGGTGCCTGACGCAACCGGGGCTTCCTGCGCGCCTGTCGTTACGCCGGAGGCACCGAAAGTAACTGCCAAAAACAGCAAGATTGAGGGCAAAAGGCGGGTCACGGCTTTGCGCATGTGCGGCCTTTTCGTTCCAAGTCCAAGGGCTTCAGAATGTTGAAACGTTTCATCGCTGAACTTGCCGACAGAAAATGCGGCCGTAAAGTCCATTTCCATGTCAAGTTCCGATGGATCGATCAAGCCAACACGGAAGATCGACCTCGCGGCCCAGATGCGGGACGACTTTCGCGCTGTGTTAAGGCGCAACCCGATCCGCGCCCGCGAGGAAGACGTGCGTCTGGGCGACTTGCTTGCCCAGCGGGGGTTTCGGCTTGACGACCGCAAACTGCGCGGCATTCAGGCGCCTTGGCTGATTGACCCGACAGCCGTTCGCGCCTTGACGCGCGACGTCCGCGCGATCAGTTCACTGCTCGAGCAGGTGATTGAGCTGGCCCTGAGCAACGTCACCTTGATGGCACAGATCGGCGTAACGCCGAACATCGAAGAACTTGTGCTGAACGACTCGCCCGGGCGGCTGGCCATTGAGTTTGCTCGCTACGACTTCATTCCTTCGCCCGGCGGCCCGCGCATCCTTGAGTTCAACGTGGACAGCCCGGCCGGGGCAGCCTTTTCCAACGTGCTGGACACCGCATTTCAGGGCACCGAGTCCGCGCGCGAGTGCGGTTTTCACAGCCTGTTTCCGAGTGCGCCCACGGTCGACCTTTACTGCGACGCCTTGCTGGCAGCATATTCCGAACACGCGCGAGCCACCGTCGAGAAGCCCAACGTTGCAATCGTGGACTTCGCGGGTGTGCCCACAACACCAGAACAGGAACTTGTGGCACAGTGCCTGCGCCAGCGCGGCTACGTGGCCGACCTGGTGGACCCCCGAGAGTTCGAGTTTCACAAGGAAGACCGTGGCCTGTACCACAAGAACACGCGCTACCACCTTGTCTGCCGCCGCGCGCTGGTGCCCGAACTGGCCCGGCGCAGAGTGCTGGTTTCGCAGCTGATTCATGCCTTCCGGCATGGCGATGTCGTTGTCGTTAACCCGGTGCGGGCGCGCATTGCCAGCAACAAGGGTGTCATGGAGCTGCTGACGTCGGCCGCCTTTGAAAGGTTCTTCACACCCGCCGAGAACCAGATCAAAGCCAGGTTGCTGCCCTGGACGCGCAAGATGGTTGCCCGCAAGACTGACTTCCTGGGGCGCGAGATTGACCTGCTGGAGTTTGTCGCCCGGCACCCGGAGCGATTCGTGCTCAAGCCGGGCGGCGCCTATGGCGGCGAAAGTGTTGTGTTGGGACCTTTTGTAACGCGTGAAACCTGGCAGAAGGCCGTGGACGAAACCGTGCGCCAGGATGGAGTGGTGCAGGAGTATGTCACGGTGGCACGTCACTCGGTGCCCGTGCTTGAGGGCAGCACCTTCGCGGAACAGGACAAGTACTTGATCCTTGGCGCGTTCGCGGTGCGCGGCGAGTACGCTGGCTGCATCGGCCGCGTTAGTGACGACCCTGTTGTGAACGTCAGGCGCGGCGGCGGCGTGGTACCAGTGCTGGAGCTCGGCGGTCGCAGCAAGACCGGGCCGATTGAAGCCGCGCGCCCAAGGCGCAGGCGCACGACAGGGCAAGATCAGTAAAAGCGGCAAGTCTGTGATCGACAGGCCGCAAGAACGGCAAATGACCAGTGACCAACACCCAATGACCAGTGCCCGGCCAAACAAGGAACATTGGCCATTGGTTGCTTGTCACTTGCTTTTAAGGATGCCGCGACCCAGCGCTCTGCGGACATGTCGGTGAAACTCCTGCCCCTGTTGAAGCTCGTGCGACTTTCGGCCCTGCCTTCGGCGCTGGCCGATGTGTTCGGCGGCATGGCGCTGGTGGTCGCGCTGGGCCCCTCCATGAGCCTGTGGAATGTCGGCGCGGCCAAGCTGCCGTGGCTGCTGCTGGCTACCTGCGGCATCTACCTGGGCGGCATGGCAAGCAACGACCTGTTGCACGCGCGCAAAGACGCACTGCTTGGCAAGAAGCGTCCGATTGTTACGGGCGAAGTGAGTTTCAAAGCGGCCTGGACGGCTACCTGTCTGTTGTATGCCGCCGGCCTTGCAGGAGCGATCCTTGCCGGGTGCGCGGGCCCGGCGCTGCTGCTGATTGCCCTGACGCTGCTTTACAACTGGCTTGCGCGCGGGCGCGTTGTCGGCGTAACCGTCAGGCAGCCCATCGGGATGTCGATTGCCGCTGTGGCTGTAATCGCGCTTTGCCGCGCCGTCCACGTGCTGTTGCCGCTTATTGCGCACATGCCGCCGAGTTCCTCCCCTGACCGGCTGGTTGGGACAATTGCCGTGCTGTTTGCCGCCAGCGTGTTTGTCTACTTCGCGCTGGTGACAATCATTTCGCTGTTCGAAGACACTGGCGGTGGTCGCGCGGCGTTGCATGCGGTGCAGATTCTGCTGATGCCGGTGCCACTTGCCTTGCCGATTGTGATTCTGGCCCGGCCGGGAACAGCAGCCAGTTATGTGCTTGGCGTTCTCTCGCCACTGCTGATCGCCGCGGCCCTGTTGTTGGGCCTGTGGAAGGCGCTGGATGTCGCGCGGGAATCCCCCACGCCGCCCAACCTGGGCAAGGCCGTGGGCGCGGGCATTCGCGGCGAATGCTTGCTCATGGCTGCGTTTGCGCTGGCGCTGGTGCCAATCCAGCCCTGGTGGGGCTTTAGTGCCCTGGCCATGTACCCGGCAGGCCGGATTATGGCCCGCTGGATCAGCCCGACGTAACCAAGGCAAGGCGAGGGAAAGCTGGAAGGGGATGGAAAGAGAAAATCACAGCGAGCCTGCCGCACTTTCCACTCCGGCCTTGGGCTAGCCGCGTTCCAGGTATTCCTTCTCGGCGGCGGCGTCGATGATCATGGTGCCTTTGCCCTTGAGCGTGAATACTTCCGTCAGCAGTGAATGGGGCGTCAGGCCGTTGATCAGGTGCGCGCGTTTCACGCCGCCGCGGATGGCCTCAATCACCCCCTGCAGCTTGGGGATCATCCCCTTGGTGATGGTTCCTGACTTCATGAGGTCTTCGGCCTGCGGCACGGTCATGTAGATGTACCGGCTTTCGGGGTCTTTCACATCGCGCAGCACGCCGTTGGTGTTGCTGAGCACAATCAGCTTTTCGGCCTGCATTTCGGCGGCCAGCGTGCAGGCCACAGTGTCGGCGTTGATGTTCAGGATGTGCCCGTCGTCGTCGCAGGCCAGCGGGCTGAGCACCGGCACATAGCGGTTCTCGACCAGCGTGCGCACCAGCGCCGGGTTGCAGTCGCGGATGTCGCCCACATTCTTGAAGTCAACAATCGACTTTTCGCCGGTCTCGGGGTCGGTCATCTCCCTGGGCGGGCGCTTGGATGCTGTCAGCACTTCGCCATCCAGGCCGCTGAGGCCCACCGGCAGCACGCCGTGGCGCCGGATCGCGGCAAGGATGTCGGTATTGATGCTGCCGGCAAACACCATCTTTGCCATCTCGAGTGTTGCGTCGTCGGTGATGCGTCGCCCGGCGACCTTTTCGGGCTTCACGCCCATTTTGTCGCTGACTTCGTCAAGCTGAGGCCCGCCGCCGTGAACCACAACAACGCGAATGCCAAGCTGCGAAAGCATCGCGATGTCCTGGGCGAAGACATCAAGTGCATCGGGCGTCTTGGCGATCTCGCCGCCGACCTTGACGACAAAGACCTTCTCGCGATAGCGCCGCAGATAAGGCAGCGCCTGCAACAAAAGTGCTACGTCTTCCATTTCACGCACCGCGGGGAAAAGTGGGCCGTGGATTGTCGATTCCTGCGTACAGAAGGGAAGGGAGTCGGTTGCGGGACTGCCAACTCTCCACAAAGTTGCCGCGACCGGCAACGACCACTATACCCTTGCGCATCTGCCCGGGGTGACCCTATGACAGCCGCCGCGATGACTACTCCAACGTTGAACTCTGATCTGCACCAGTCACTGGCCGAAACCGCCCGCCGTTTGCGAGTTTCCGTGGTCAAGATGCTGGCGAGGGCGGGGTCCGGGCACCCGGGCGGCAGCCTGGGAATGGCCGACATTTTCACCGCGCTTTACTTCGGCGGCTTTGTCAGGCACGACCCGAAGGACCCGCTGTGGGCAGGGCGTGACCGGGTGGTGCTTTCCAACGGCCACATCTGCCCCATTCTGTATGCAGTGCTTGCCGAGCGCGGCTTTTTTCCACCACAGTGGCTGGACGACCTGCGCAAAATCGACGCCCATCTGCAAGGCCACCCGGCCATGAACAAGACCCCCGGCGTGGAACTATCCACCGGCAGCCTTGGCCACGGGGTGTGCGGTGCGTTGGGCATGGCGCTGGCACTGCATGCCGATGGCAAGTCAAACCGCGTGTATGCGCTGCTGGGCGACGGCGAGTTGCAGGAAGGTTTGCCGTGGGAAGCCTTCATGGCCAGTGCCCATTACAAGGCCGACAACTTCTGTATCATCATTGACCGCAACGATGCCCAGATTGATGGCCGCACCGTTGACGTCATGAACATTGACCCGCTGGATGCCAAGCTTCGGGCCTTCGGATTTCACACTCTGACCATTGACGGCCACGACTTCGGCCAGATCTTTTCGGCCTTGAACGAAGCCGCGGCCACAAGGGGCAAGCCTACCGCCATCATCGCCAACACAGTGATGGGCAAGGGCGTCGGGTTCATGGAAAAAGACGGATACAAGTGGCACGGCAAAACGCCCAATGCCGAACAGGCCGCCGTGGCCCTGAAAGACCTTGGCGCGTAACAACCGTTGCTAGCGCACGTCAAAATACTTGGCCAGCTGGGGGTCGGTGATCAATGGTGCAAGGAACTCGTCACCCAGCACCCGCGGCCGGTTGAGATAGCCGTCGTCAAAGGCCTGCTTCAGGCACAGCACGGCAAGCGTTCGTTTGCCCATCGACCGGTTTGGCGGAAGATCCCGGGCCTGGCGAGCATAACCGATTGCACGCAGCACCTGGTCCGCCGGAGAGGCGTAGTCAAGAATCTCCTGCCTTCGCATCTTGTCCGTATCCAGCAGAGAGATGAAGCGCTCGGGTTCCGCACCCGCCACGGCCAGAATCCGCCCCAGGTCAAAGCGGTGGCGGGCCGGCGGGAAACTGTTGCCGGCCAGCAGAACCGGGTAACGACGAGCGTCATCGGCCCAGTCTCGCAGGGTGGGCCGATAGTCTTCCGATATCAGCAGTGGTGACTCTTCCAATGCGCGCAGCAGCGCCAGCGCGTCCTCAAAGCGTGCCAGCATGGTCAACGCGCGCCCCTTGAACAACAAGACCACCGGAGGCGTTGCCGGTCCGGACTGCGCGGCAATGGTGTCACACAGCAGTTCCAGCTGGCGATACTCATGATCGCGCAACAGCACACCTGCAGCATTGACGAACGTGCGCACCCCATGCGGCGTGCTTTCATGCAGTGCCGCCAGCACCAGTGCAGTCATGCGCGTGTACTCGCCCGTACTCGCCGTCAACTCAACTTCAATCAGGTCAATCGCGTGGTTGTCCAGGCCGCTTTGTGACTTGCGCATGGCGTCCAGGTGGCGCATTGCCGCCACAGTCTGACCTTCGCGCACATGAATGCGCAGCATCAGCTTGTGTGCGTCGGCATAGCCCGGGTTGAGACGAACCGCGGCTTCAAGATCCGCGATTTCGGCGGCGGCATTGCGTTCACTCTCACTGCTGAAGCGCAAAGTCGCCCTCGAGAAGTAGCCGCGAGGGTCATAGGGAAACTGTGATGTGAACCGGTCCCACAGCGCAATGCCTGCGCGTTCACGCCCGGACTCACGGCGGCCGATCTCGCGCACCTCCAGCCATGTAAGCAGCGGCAGGTTGGGCTTCAGCTCGCGCGCGCGCTGAAGGTAACTGCGGCCCATCACGCGCGGCGATGCGCCGGCATCTTCATCCACGATCGCCAGCAGCGTGTAAACCTCCCACAGCGGCACACCTTCGCCTTCGATGGCGGCAAGCTTCTCGCTGGCCTCGCGGCTGGCCTTGATGAATTCCTGCAGCGTTGCCGTGCGGTAGCTCTCGCCAAGATCCAGCAGCACCTGGGCAATCCGCGCGTAGTTGCTGCCGGGCTCGGCGGCATCACGCACCGGCGCGAAGCGACGGAATACTTCGTCAAAGTTTGCGCTCAGTCCCTCGCGCAGAACCTTGCGCTGGAAGTCGTACATGGCAAACGCCATCAGCGCCTCAACGTGTCCGCGGCCGGTCTGGGCTGCCGTCAGCGCATCGCCGCGCGCGTAGTGGTACAGCGCCTCGTCGTCAAAGCCCAAGTCCGCCAGAATGCCCGCAAGTTCCAGGTGTGCCTCCACGAAACTGGGGTCAAGGCGAATGGCGCGCTGGTAAAGCCCGACCGAAAGCCGCCACGTTTCCGCCCGGATGCCCCAGTCCTGAAACGTTGCGCTTCTGGCCCGTAAGTCGGAAGCCTGGCTGTAAGGGCCGAACGCGGCCTTTCGGGCGTTGAGTGCCTCTGCCTCTTTGGCGTCGCGCTCGCGTTTTTCAGCCTCCAGTGTTGCCACGCGCTCGGCCTCTATGCGGGCCTTCACTGCCTGGTCACGGGCTTCGGCCTCGGCGCGCAGCCGGCGCTGGGCCTCGTTTCGCGCGCCGGCTTCGGCCTCGGCGGTTTCCTCGGCCAGCCGTGCACGGTCTTCGGCGAACTTGGCGCGGGCAACCGCGGCCACCGCCCCGCCCAGCAGCACAAACACGATGGCCAAGGTCATGACGGCGGCGCGTGTCGGGTTGCGCCTGGCCCACTTGCTGAGAGACGTCCAGGGCGAATCCCTGTGCGCCGAGATTGGGCTGGCAGACAGATAGCCCTCAATGTCGCGCTTGAAGTCCGCCACACTGTTGTAGCGCAGCTCGCGCCGCTCCTTCATGGCTCGCATGGCAATGCTGACCAGTTCGCGGGGGTGTTTTCGGCCGCGCGCGATACCTTGCTCGCCAAACGCGCGGCGCAGCTGGTCGTTGCGAAGCACAGCTTCCAGTTTTTCGCGTGGGGCCAGCAGCCTGTGTTCGCGGGCGTTGTCCAGGGCCTCGGTGATCGTGGCAGCCAGGAACGGCGGCACCAGGCACAGCATCTCGTACAGGATGCCGCCCAGGCAGAAGATGTCGGTCCGCTGGGTGATTTCCGCCACCAGTCCGCGCGCCTGTTCCGGAGACATATAGGCCGGTGTGCCGCTGATCGTGCCTTCGCGTGTGCCGCCGGTGTCGCCGTCGGTGCTGCCCAGGCTTACCGCCAGCTCGTATTGCGGGGTGTCCTGTTTGGGGATTGCATCGGTTTTCTTGCCCGGTCGAATCTGTTTGGCCAGGCCCCAGTCCATGACCAGCACTTCGCCGAACTGCCCGACCATGATGTTCTCGGGCTTCAGGTCGCGATGAACGATGCCCCGCGAGTGCGCGAACTCAATGGCGTCACAGATCTTCAGCAGAATCGACAACAGTCTCCCAGGCCCGAACTCCGCCAGGGTTGCGGCATGCCCCTGCCGCAGCTTGTCCATGATGTGTCGCAGGCTGCGGCCCTTTACGCGCTTCATCGTGAAGTAAACACGACCCTGCGCATCCAGGCCAAGTTCATGCACGGGCACGATGTTCGGGTGTTCCAGCGAACCGGTCAGCTGGGCTTCGGCGATGAAGCGATTCACCGGCCCGGTGTCCATGGGCGAGCCGCTGTCGGTTTCGGCGCGGCGCGTGTCGCGCAAAAGCACCTTCATGGCGACGTTGCGGTCAAGATCGCTGTCCTGGACCTCCAGCACCGCGCCCATGCCGCCGCGGGCAATCTCGCCCAGCACCTTGTAGCGCTCAGACACATGGTGGCCGTGGGCCATTTCCTGCCGGTGTTCTTCGGCGGCCTTGCGTGCAAGCTTCTCGGAAAGGCCATCGAGGTCCAGCAGGGTACTGCCGCCTTCGTTGAAGGCCGTGCCGTCGCCGTCTGCACCCACGCGTTGCATGGACGCCATGGACTCGAGCTCTAGAAAGCCCGTATCCAGTTTGAGGTCGTTGGTGATGGTCGACTGATCGTTCATGCAAGGCCGGAATTGGTGCCCTGAAAGCCTGAAACCTCACCGGCATTTAACTACCAGCCCGGCCAATAGTTGCATTGCACTTGCCGCCGTCGATTGTAGCGGCTCGCAGGCCGCATTTCAGGGCGTGGTGCCTGCTACTTTTCCGGGAAATCCTGGCGCAGCTTCTTCCAGCCCTCTGTTTCATGAAGCGGCTTGGCCCAAGGCTGCGAAAACACAAGGACGGGCTCTACGCCATGGCCCAAGGCTTTGCGCAACCAGGCCAGGGCGTCGTCGACCTCGTTGGCGTGCTCAAGCGCAACTCTGGACTTTACCAGTGCGGCAAATCCGTCCTTGGGGTCAAGCGCAAGGCACTTGTCGGCGGCTGCCCCGGCACCCGCGAGGTCGCTTGTTTCGGCCAGTGACACCGCCAGCATCCGGAACAGGATTGCCTGTTTTGACTCCAGCTCGGTCGCCTTGGTAAACGCGCGGGCAGCAGAGGTGTACTGTTCCTGCTCTATGTGTGCCCGGCCCAGCACAAACCACGAGAACCACTGACCCGGTGCTAGTTGCGTGGCCAACTGCCCCAGTTCTTGTGCAGCTTCCGCGTCTTCGGCCTCCAGCGCCGCAAAACCTCCCTCCTGCGCGGCTGCGGCGTTGCGCGGATTGACACGCAGAGTCTGGCGGAATGCTTCCAGCGCCTGGGGCCATTGCCCCTGGTTCTTGTGACATAGTCCCAGCGTCCACCAGGCCTGCTCATTGGTCGAGTTCCTGGCGATACTCTCCTTGAACGCGGCAATCGCGTCGGTGATGCGATTCTGCCGGATGCGGGCAACGCCAATGTTGAACCACGGCCATTCATCGGCCTTGTCAGCCCGGTTGGCTGCCTCGAAGCTTTCCACGGCCAGGTCGTACTGCTTCAACTCAATGCGGGCATTGCCTATGAACTTGTGTGCCATGACACTGTTACCGTTCAATGCCAGCGCCTTCTTGCCTGCCCCGATGGCTTCTTCATAGCGACCAAGCTGGTAGAGCAGCACGGCGGATGACTCCCACGGCCATGGATTGGAAGGATCGCGGCGGGCCTGTTCGGCGCGGGCGTCAAGCGCGTCTTCGAAACGCTTCAGCTGGATGTAGGTGTTGGCAAGTATCTCCAGCGGGCGTGCAAACTGCGGAGATTCTTCGGCCAGCACTTTTGCCAGGTCAATGGCTTCGGCATGACGTCCAAGGGTGTAGAGCATGGCGGCTACGTCAGCGCGCTCAACCGGGTCGTTGGTCTCGCAGTCCTTTGCCCTGTCGACGGCCCGATTGGCCGCCGCGAAGTCCTTCAAGTAGATCTCACTCTGGCAAAGCTGCACCCAGCTGAGCACGTGATCCGGGCGGCACCGCGTGGCCTGCAGCGCATGGTCCCGCGCCTGCTTGGCGTCACCCAGATGATTGGCGCACAGGGCAGCGTTGATCCATGCGTCGCCGTTGTATGGCTCCTGTTCTGCAGCATTCAGGAACTTCTCCAATGCTTCGGCGTACCGGCCCAGCACCAGAAGGCAACTGCCGACTTCAAACAGGGGTCTGGCACCCAGATTGTGGAAATCGCAGGCCCGCACGGCGTATGGCAAGGCCTGTTCAACTTTGCCTTGCCGCTTAAGCCCTATCGCCAGGTTCAAAATCGCCATGGCGTTGTTTGGATTCAGGCTCAAGGCCTTCTCGAAGTGCTCCGCCGATGTGGACAGATTCAGCAATCCGAGTTCGGCCAGTCCCAGCACCGCCCAGGAATCATCAGATTCGGGCTGGCCTTTCACGGCGTGACGAGCGGCCTCCAGGGCCTCCTCGAAGCGCCCCGTGTAGGCAAGTGTCTTGGATCTAACAATGTGGGCCACGGCCCAGTCCGGGCGCAGTTCCAGCGCCTTGTCTGCGGCCTCCAGCGCGCCGACGAAGTTCTTCATGCCCAGCCTGGCCTCGCACAGCACGATGTACGCAGTGACGTAGTGAGGCTCGGCGGCAACAGCCATCAGCGCGAGGCTTTCGGCCTGCGCAAAGTTCATACGCCAACTCTCTGCCAGAGAAAGGTTGGTCAGAGGCGCAGGCCTGCCCGGGCGAAGCTCCAGCGATCGATTCAAGGCAGCCACGCCGTCGTCAACACGCCCGACCTGCAGCAGGATCGTGCCAAACTGCATCCACGCCTGCACATTGGCTGTGCCGTCGTCAATCAGGCGCTGAATCGCCATCAGCGATTCGGCCAGCCTGGCCTGGCGCATGAACGAGATGCTCAGGTTAATGACGGGCTCAATGGCCCCCGGCATGAGTTCGCAGGCACGAACAAAGTCCGCGTGCGCGTCAGCAATCCGGCCCAGCTCCAGTCTCGCCGTGCCTCGTTCATTGAACAGCACGCCCTCTCTAGAGCTGCGCAACAGGCCTTGCGACAATAGCTCTTCGGCCAAGGCAGGGTCGAACAGGTTGTTGAGTTCGCGTTCTCCCTTGCGGAAGAGGCTGGCGCGGACAATGCCTTCAAGAAGGTATGGCTCCCAAAGCGACGCATCAATCGTTCGCGACCGCTGGGCGTGCTCGAGCGCAGAGGCAAACTCTCCGTCGAGAAGGTCCACATAGCCGCGGCCGACCAAGGCCAGCGGGTCGTCGGGCGCTATCAGGCTTGCGCGCTCGTAGTACTCGCGGGCCTGTTTGACCTCCTGCAGGTGCAGGCGCGCGAAGTCGCCCGCGTACACGAGGCTTCGGGCATCGCCCCGCGAACCCTCCTGGCGCGCCAGAAAGTCGACCTTTTCGTAGCACTCCAGCGCACTCTGGTCAAAAAAGAAATGGTGCAGCCGACCAAGGGCAAACCACGGGTCAATGTAGTCGTGATCCGTCAGGGCTGCGCGTCGCAACGTTTGGGTGGCTTCCGCCTTGGCTCGGTCGCGCAGCGTGGGGTCCATCATGTCTCGTGCGCGTTCGGCCTGCTCGGTACCGACACGAAAGAACTCTGCAGCCTTGGCTCGCCGGGCCAGGGCCTGTTCACGGGCAACGGCGGCATCTCTTAACTCGCGTTCCCGGCGAGCGGTTTCTCCCTCGGCTAGCGCGCGCTTCTTTGCCTCGTCCTCAGCAATCTTGGCTGTGGCCAGCAGCTGGCCCTCTTGCTCCAGGGCCTCTTTTCGTGCCTGGGCTACCAGGAACATGATGCTGGCAACGCTGATCAGGATCACCGCAGCCGCCGCCGCGCTGGACATGCTCAAGGTCGGGTGCCGGCGCACCCACTTTGCAGCCCGGACGGGCAGAGGGTCTTGGCGCACCGTGACAGGCCTGCCGGCAAGGTAGTTCTCAACATCTTCCTTGAGCGCCTTGGCCGTGGGGTAACGCCTTTCCTGCCGGTAAGAAAGCGCGTGCATGGCAATCGCCTCAAGCTCGGCCGGAACTTTGCCGCCTGGCAAGCGCGAGAGCATTTGGCGCAGTTCCGGGTCCTTGGCTGCGCGTTCGGCGGGCGGCACGATTTCGCCCTCGGCCGCGCGCTCGATGATCTGGGTGCCGCCTTCGCCCTGGTAGGGCGGGCGCAGCACCAGCAGTTCATACAGCATCGCGCCCAGGGCAAACACGTCGGTGGTCTGGTCAATCCGGCTGACCTGTCCCCGTGCCTGTTCGGGCGCCATATACGCTGGCGTGCCCGCAATCGTGCCTTCCATGCTGAGCGCGCTGGGGCGCGAATCGCCCTCGAGCTTGCGCTGGCTGCTGTCGGTCTCGATGCCGCCGGTAACTTCCACGCCTGGTGCTTCGGGCTGGTTCAGAATGCGCGCCAGGCCCCAATCCATCACCAGAACTTCGCCAAAGCGGCCCAGCATGATGTTCTCGGGCTTGAGGTCGCGATGGATGACGTTGTGGGCATGGGCGAAGCTGAGCGCGTCGCAGACCTTCATGAACACGCCCAACAGGCGGTCCAGCGGGTATTCGTCCAGCGTGGCCTTGTCGCCGGCGCGCAGGGACTTGATCACGTCATTCAGCGGCCGGCCCCGCACCAGTTTCATGGTGAAGTAGACGCGGCCGTCGGCGTCGGCACCAAGTTCATGCACCGGCACAATATTGGGGTGTTCCAGCTGGCCGGTGATCTGGGCCTCTTCAATGAAACGGCGCAGCACGGCGTTGCCGTTCTGTGTGCCGGGCTGGGCGCGGTCGCTGCGCACCACCTTCATGGCCACTTCGCGGCGCAGGTCGGCGTCGCGCACTTTCAGCACCACGCCCATGCCGCCGCGGCCCAACTCGGCCGCCGAGACATAGCGCGCCGTGGTACGCAGACCCGCCGAGGCCCGGTCCGTGAAGTTCGCCGTGGCACCGCGGGTCGTGGCCTGGCTGGGGTTGGGGCCGACTTCGCCGGTCTTGAGTTCAATCGGGCGGGTGGAAAGGTTGCTGCCGGTGGCGCGTTCAATGCGTGACAGGACGGATTCGTTGCCGGTGCCGGCATCCAGCGCAAGCAATGTGGCGCCGGGCGAAGAAGTGTCGCCGGGTGTGGTAATCTCCAGCAGGGTTTCGCCGGCAGGGGGCTGGGCGGGATCGGAAGCGGGCACAGGTTCAGTCATGGCGGACTCCGGAGCGAAGCGGAGTCTAGCCGCACACTATGGAAGCCGCGAGAACGGGTTTCGGGTTCGAAACTCCAAGTTGGGCCGAAGGCAGAATCGCCGGTTGCGCGGCGGACCTTGAGCTATCGTCATGACCATGCAACCCAAGGCCGCCAGCCGATTCCCCCACCGGGCCAAACGCGCCACCAGCGCCGTTTCGCTGTGGCTTGGCCTGCTTGGGTTGCCCGCGACACTATGCTTTATCTTTCCGGGGCCGCTTAGCACACCCGACCTGCGCGTGCATTACCCGATGGAACTCCTGCGCGGCCTGACGCAAGGCGGGCTGTTTGTGGGGCTGGCGCTGGGGCTGGTCGGCTTGCTGTTTGCAGGCCAGCGACTGCGTGCTTGCGCGGGCATCGTCTTGGCGGCGCTCGCTCTGGCCCTGGGCGGCGGGTACGCGCAACCATCAGAACTCTCGCTGGACGCACCAGTGATCGGGCTGGACTTTCTGGTGCTGGATCTGTTTGTGCTGTGCCTGCTGTTTGTGCCACTCGAACGCGCGCTGGGCAAACCCCAGCCGGTGCTGCGCCGGGGCTGGAAGGTGGACCTGCTGCACTTTGCCCTGTGCCACGCGCTGGTGGGTTTGATTGCCGCGGCCTCGGTGCTACCGGCGCGGCTGTTGTTTTCATGGCTGCTGGATTTTGAGTTCCGGCGCGTGATCGCTGCCTGGCCGCTGTGGTTGCAGTTCGTGCTGGTGGTAATGGTGGTGGACCTTACCTGTTACTGGGTGCATCGGGCGTTTCACGCCGTGCCGGTGCTGTGGCGCTTTCACGCCGTGCATCATTCGGTGGAACAGATGGACTGGCTGGCGGGTTCGCGCCAGCACCTGGGCGACATCATTTTCACGCGCGCGGCGGGCTTTGTGCCGGTGTTCGTGCTGGGGTTTGCCGATGTGGCGGTGTACGCGTACATCCTGTTGATCAGCTTTCATGCCGTGTTCATCCACGCCAACGCGCGCGTTGAGTTTGGCTGGTTCGGGCGGCTGCTGGCCTCGCCGAAGTTCCACCACTGGCACCACACCGCCGACCCCAGCGCGATTGACAAGAACTTTGCCGTGCTGCTGCCCATCTGGGACATGCTGTTCGGCACCGCACTATGGCGCAAAGAGTGGCCCCAGGACTACGGGCTGGCAGGCGGTCAGATGCCAGAGACATGGCTGGGCCAACTGGCCTACCCGTTTCGGAAAGAGCGCCACGCATGACCGCAGTTGCAGGTCCGCCGTGATGGCCACCGTCAGCCCGGGGTGCAAACCCCGGGCCTCCGTCACGGTGAACCTGCGACCGCCATTGTCGGACCCCGCGATGCTTGTTGAGCGGATGGATTTGTTCGGCCGACCCAGCAGCATGACTCGACGTCGGGCGTCCCGAAGGCCGGGCCTTGGCAGGCCGGGCTGACGCGCATGTGGCGGGCCCTGGTTGGCGCAACCAATCGCGCCCCCCCCCAGTCTGTCGCCCCGCTACCGGCCGTAGCTGCCGATGCTTTGCACGTTGTTGCTGTCGGTCAGTTGCGTGGTTTCGTCGGTCTTGCGGTTCCAGGCCCACAGGTTGCCGATAACGCCCTGGTCCACAAGCTGGGTGAACACAAGGTAAATCACCTCGCCCTTGGCGTCGGCGGTCAGGCTTGTGATCTGCCCTTTGCCCGCAGCCTGGGGCCAGGATTTCAGGATGCCGTACTCGCCGCCCGGCTTGGCATAGAACAGGCACGGGGCCATGATGATCGGAGCGTTCAGGTCGTAGCTGGTGTAGCTGCCGGGCACGATCACCGCACTTGAATCCGGCAGCCAGGCGCCGTTGTTGTTGCTGTACACGTGCAGCACGTCGGGGCTGCCCAGGTCCACACGCCGGTGCCGCTTGCCCTTGTTGTCGAAGAACACTATGCATCGGCTGATCTGGAAATTCTGCACGTCGTTGTTGGACCACTTGTCGGCACCGGCCAGATACTTGCCGTCGGGGCTGGCCATGACGCCGCTGGGGTCCAGAAACATCCAGTCGGTCAGGCTTTTCTCCCAACCCTTCTTTTCAACCTTCGGGTATGGCGTGTACTGCGTGTAGCCCAGGCCGAGGCCGCTGACGTACAGGCCTTCCTTGCCCCAGCTTGGGTAGGCGAAGCCCAGGTCCACGCGTGGCGGCTTCACCATCAACTCGCCGACGTCCGTGGTTCCGCCGGGCGTAAGCGTCGTGGTCATCGAACCCTGCGCAAGCTTGTTTTCGTAGTTGGCAGACATGGGCAGCATCACGTGGGCAAACAAGAAGTAAGTCGAGATCGGTTCCATGCACGGCACGTTCTCGATCACGAAGCTTCCGTCACCCTTGACCAACCCGAACACTTCCAGCCCGTCCAGCCGCACATTGCCCGAGGTGAACTGGTGGCTCTTGCCGCCCTGGGGGTGCAGCCAGGCCAGCTTGCCCTTGATCGTGCCGCGGCCCTGTGCGGTGTAAGGCTTGGCAAGGCCGGTGCCCGTGGCCTGGTCGGGCGTGATCTGGTTCAGTGCGCCGGTTTCAAGTTCGATGACAAACACGTTCCAGGCATAAAGCGACATGAAGTTGTTGAGTTGCGACGTAAACGCCACGCGTTTGCGATCGGGCGAAAGCACCACGTGGTCAATGCCCACCCCGGCCGGAAACGTGGCAATGTTGCGCACGACTTTCTTCTGAACGGGGTCATACACATCCAGCGTGTTGCCCTTGGGGTTAACCAGCGCGACCACAAGGTTGCCGGGCTCAATCGCCGCGCCCTTGTTGATTCTGGCGCCCTTGGTGTCCGGCGCGGATTCCTGCGCTATCGCGGGGCTGACGGCAATCTGCCCCAGGGCAACGACGGCCAGAACCAGCAGGGCAAATCGTCGCATGCAATCTCCGTGTGTCGGGCTGCTGGTCTGCTGACCCGGTCAATCAACCCCATTGCTGTTGCACTGGGGTGAACGTGCTAACGCTTCAAATCACTGTACTGCCACTCAAATGGCTCGTCCCAGTCCCCGGCGCTGTGGCAGTCGTCGCAGGCCTTGCCAATGGCGTTGAACCGGGCCCGGGCGTCTTCGCCGGTACGGGCATCCTTTAATGCGTCCACGTTGCGCTGCAGGTCGGACATGAACTTTTCCCACTTCGACTTGTCGGCGTGACTGGACTGGTTGGCCTCCCAGTGGGTACCGAAGAGCTTTACGGCTTCGCGCAGGTCCAAGTAGTTCTGCTCTGGTGTTCCCTCTGGCGTGCCCTCGCCCTCGCCGGCAGCGCGCAGCAGGTCACGCAGGCGAAACTTGGACCGGTTCATCATGCGCCGGGTGGACTTCAGGTCTCGGGCTTCAATTGCAGAAGGCGACAGCATTGCCAACTTTGCAGTGTCAAACAGTGGTGCCGAAGGCGGCGCAGTCGTCTGCCTGGTCGGCAACTGGGCAACAGGGACGGCCAGTTTGGGTTCCAGCGCAATCTCGTCGTCAGCGTGCAGCTTGTGGCAGTCCGCGCACACCTGGCGCAGCTTGGCGCGCACGATGCGGCGCTCGGCATCGTTTGTGGTAGTGATGATCTCGTCGGCAAGCGACTCCATTTCTGAAATCCACTTGTCCCACTGGGCCTTCTGTGCTTCTTCAATGTCATTTACGTACAGGCCGCGCAGGCGTATCGACAGCAACCGGATATCCCGCGCCGGCCCGTGCGCATTGGCGGGCAGCGGATGCGTGGAATGACCCAGGGCCTCATTGCGCCGCCCGACCTGAGCCATCAACTTGTCCATTTCATCGGTGGCGAACCAGCCGGCCTTGGCCTTGTGGTCCTCCCAGACCGCCAGCAGCGTCAAGCCCGAAAGCATCACGACACCGACAATCGCGGCCATGCGCATGGGTTTGTGGAGCCTCGCCGGCTGGTCAGCCGCCGCTTCGACAAACGGCAGGCCGCCAATGGTCAGCAGGGCCAACAAGGGTGGTCCAAACAGGGCAAGTTGCTGTGCCAGACCTGATGGCAGCGCCTTCAGCAGCACGTACAACGACAGTGCAAACCACTCCGGGCGCGCCTGCGGGAAAGGCTCCCCGGGATTGCCCTGCAATCCAAGCGGGGCGCCAAACAGCAACGAGACTACAGACAACAGCACAACAACCACTGCTGACACCCCAGCCATGGGCAGCCAGCCTCCGCTGTACCGTGCATCCCCCCACAGACCCCGCAACAGAAGCAGCAGCATGGCGGGAAGGATGATCACGTGAACGGAAAAGAATCGCGCCAGCGCCGCTGACCCGGACTCCCCGCCGCCAGTCGCCAATCGGCGAAGCCAATCCCCCACCAGGGGCGCCTCCGCCAGGTAACCCAGCCGGATGACCGTGCCGTGCAGCGCGTTCTGGTCGTAGGGCAAGAACTGGCCCGTAAGGCTGAATCCAACCACCAGCACCAGCAGCAGGCCCGCCCTCCACCAGCGTGCCTGCCCTGGTTTGCGATACAGTCCGCGCCAGACCAGCCAGAACACGTAGGCGCCGCAAAGCAGCACCATCAGATTCGCGCCGTGCCAATGCAGAGCCCGTGCAAACGCGCCCGCCGAACCGCGCTGCAACCAGTCCAGCGAGGCCGCCGCGTCATCAGGTGAGGCCCCATACCCCAGGGAGAGTCCAACACCTGTTCCTGCCAGAATCGCCAGGCAAGCCAGCAGGGCAGATGCCACCAGGGGCGATACAGAATCCTGCTCGGGCTCCGGTGGTGGCGGCTTGCGGGTGACCTGCGAAGTGTTGCGCCGCGCAAGCTCTGCCTGCACCTCGGCCAGCAGTTCGTTCTGAATCTGTGAAGTGGTCTGGGCCGGGTCACTCATGTGGTGCGGGCCGTGCGTTCTTCCGTGCCGATAACATAGTCCTGCCACGCGACATGCAGCCAGGGCTGGCCGTCGCGGTCCTGTACTGTCAAGACCAGCGGGTCCAGGCCGCGAGGAGCGGGACCCGCAGTAACAGCACCGGCCTCGTCGAACTTGGCCTGATGGCAGGGGCAGACATACTGCTTGCCGGCAAGCTCAACCTCGCAGCCTGCGTGCGGGCAAATCGCGCTGAATGCGGCAAATGACTCGGGCGTTTCGCCACCCGCAACCCGGGTGACGTACACGCGACGGCTGCGGTTCACGACGCGCCAGCCATCGCGCCGGGCCAGTGTAACCTCAAAGCGGGCGGGCGCACCGCGCTCCAGTTTCGACAATGAAGCCATCGCAGCCAGCGGCAACACAGCCTGCACGATGGACTCGCCGCCGGATTGCTGCCAGACAGCGACGCCACCCACGGCAGTGGCACCCAGCAGCACCCCCCCATGCACGACCACGCGCAGGAACTCGCGCCGGTCAGGCTGTTCAGGCACTGGTTGCTGCGGCTGCGTGCGGGCTTTGGGCATGCGGTCAGCGCTGGCCCTGCTTCCAGCAATCCCGGCAGATGCCGAATATCTTCTGGCTGTGGTGCGTGGGATGAAACCCAAGGGAAGCCGCCACTTTATCCTGCAGGTTCTCCATCTCCTGGCTGTGGAACTCGATGATCTTGCCGCAACGTGTGCACATGCAGTGATCGTGGTGGTCGCGACCCTCGGAAAGCTCAAACACCCGGTGCGCGTCGCCAAAGTCATGCTGTTCAAGGATCCCCGCCTCTACCAGCACGCCCAGCGCGCGATAAATCGTGGCCTTGCTGACGCGCGGGCGCTCGTCGCGGAACTGGTCAACCAGGTCGTCAGCGCCAAAGTGAGTTTTCTCCATGCCCAGAATCTGCTCGACAATGCGCCGACGCTGGGCGGTCAGCTTGAGAGATTTACGCTGGAGATACGTGTCGAACTTGTCCAGCAGCACGGTTGTGTCGGATTTGGCTGCTCGCGGCATGGCTGATCGGCCCTGTGGCCGCCCTATTCGTCGTCTTGCCCGGGTTTGCTGTCCCTGCGGTCGGATGCCAGTGCGCTGTCAATCAGCTTAGACACTGAGTCCTGCTTTTCAATTCCGTCATCGTAAGTAAACGACACTTTTGGCGCGACCCGGATCTTCAGGCCCTCAACCACATGACGCTGGACCATAGGCGTGACGGACTCGATGAACCGCGCCACGCTGCGCCGATCTGCCGCCGAACCCAGAACAGAATAGAAAACCCGCGCGTTTGTCAGGTCCTTACTGACCTTGACGCGCGTAATGGATATAAGGCCCTTCATTCGAGGATCTTTAAGTTCTGCTAGAAACAACTCGGCAACGTCTTGCCGGATGCGGCTCTGGATTCGTTGAATACGGCGGTCATCAGCCATAAGTTAGTTTGCCGTCGCAGGGGCAAAGTTCTTTCGTGAAGGCGTGGTTGTCCCATAATGGGAAATCCGGCGCCAGAGGTGGAAGCCCTAATGTGGATCAAGCGTTCGCTGGTCGTACTTCCCGTGCTGCTGCTGCTGTTTCTGCTGCAGAGCATCTTCTGGGTACCGGGTACTCAGCAGGCCGCCGATAACGAAGGCCGGCTCGACCGGCTGGTGTGGTACCTCGGGGCTAACCCCGAGGACATGAACATCTACCAGTCCACATCGGCCAACGACAGCGACATATCCGCCCACCTGAACGAAGGACTTCTGCAGTACGATGAGATGTACCAGATTGTCCCGCACATGGCCGACACCGCCGTGGTGAACCACGAAGTCACCATGCTGGCGGGAGCCTCGGTCAGTAATGCCGAGCTGCTGCGCGCCCTGGAAGACATTTATGGACTGGGCTCTGCCAGCATCGAGACGGTCAAAGACTGGAAGCTCAAGGGTGGCCCGGCCTGGGAGGCCGCTGCCGCCGACCCCGCTCTGGCCGCAACACGCAGCTTTGCCGAGGGCGCCCGCCAGGTGCGCGTTTACCTGATGTCCAAGCCCCGCAAGGACCGCGTGGCCAGCGCTGTGGATCCCTCTATGGCCACCAAGGTCGGCCAAAAGCTGGGGGCTGGCCTGCATGACGCGGTTGACGCAGGGGCACTGCTTGCGAAGCTGGACCAGGCAGACAAAGAACGCCTGGCTGGTGTGCTGAAGACTGATGTCGGCGGCCTGCCGGCGGCATTGGGCAAAATGCTGACCGACGCGGGGTTCACGCCGCTGGTTCACAACCCCATTGTCGAAATGAACATCCGCAAAGGCATTCACTGGGTAGACGGGCCTTTCTGGGGCCCGGTCAAGAACACCTGGCTGGTCACCGTAGACGGCAACGAGGCAGATTTTGTTACCGCCGACAGCGAACTGGACGCCATCAAACTTGTCACGGATCGGCTGGGGCTTGCCACCAAGCCTGTGGTAACTGCACGCAACTACGTCGAGTCCAATGACGCAGCCACGAACGAGGTGTTTGGTGAAAAAGGCGGCCCCTGGTGGGGCCGGGGACCCCAGTTCACCAGCCGTGACATCAAGCGCACGGTTGAGCTGTTGAAAGACAACGACTTCGCCAGCCCGCGCATGTCCACCTGGGCCGACGTGAAAGAAGTTCGCACGTTTGCCGACCCTCACCGCGTACAGGTCGTTTACGGGCGGTTGTTCTCACCCGCGCTGTCAGCCCTGACCGGCGCCTATCTGCCCTACCATCACTGGAACGACACGGCCTGGACACTGGAAGCCATCCGCAAGGGTCGCGGCCCCAAAGACGTCGGCGTAAAACCGGAGGACTACAAACCGGCAGGGTACCTGCGTGCCAAGAGCCGCGATTACTCACGCAAGCCCAGCAGCATGGGCCCGATGGTGCTTTACCCGTTGAACGGCACCGACCTTCCGCTTTGGCAGAACGGCAAGCTGGTTCGACTGATGCGCAACGAGTTCTACGTTGACCGCAAACCCGAGTACAAGTGGATCGACTACTACATCTTCAGCCCGAACATGGGCCGCGAAACAGCCGAGATGGTCTTCAACACCGGCGGCATTGACCTGTACGGCTGCGACCCCCACCAGGTGCGCCGCTATGAGCAGTACGGCGATCGCTACTATGTGATCAAGCGCCAGACCACGACATACGCCTACCTGGGTTTCAACACAGAGCGCGAGCCCGTCAGCAGCCCGCTGGTGCGGCGCGCGCTGGCCATGGCGCTGGATGTCGACAAAATCATCGACAAGATTGCCTGGGGACAGGGCGAGCGCATTTCCGGCCCGGGCTACCCGGTGCTGCCGTGGTATGACCACAACTACAGGTTCGACCACAAGTGGCGTTCGGGTGACAAGACCGGCCAGACGGAATCCCTGAAGTTCGTGCCGTTCAACGTGGCAGAGGCCAAAGCGCTGCTGGTTGAGGACGGCTATGACTACAGTTCGGGCATTCCGACCAAGGGCGGCAAGGCCCTTGAGCTGACTATCACCATGCACCCCGAAAACCCCATTCGCAAAGACATCGTTCTGTACGCGCAGCAGCGCTGGCAGGAATTGGGGATCAAGGTGAAGATTGAAGAACACGAGTGGAACGTGTACCTGTCACAGTTCATCCGCCCGCGCAACTTCACGGTTTGCGTGCTTGGCTGGTCCGGTGGCCTTGACTTTGACAAACGCCAGTTGTGGCACGGCAAGTTTCTGGCGCCGCGTGGTCTGAACTTTGCCGGCTTCAAGAACGCCGAGGCTGACAAGGTGATGGACGACATTCTGCTGGAGTATGACTTTGACAAACAAGTGCAGATGTCGCATCGCATGTTCAAGCTGATTGCCGACGAACTGCCGTACATCTTCCTTTACTCGGGTATCGGCACGACGGTAGTTGATCCACGGGTAGTGTGGCGCCGCGAAGTAGAGAAAGACGGCAAGAAGATGTTTGTGGACAGCCCGCTGACGCACGACAAGATCCGCACGGCCCGTGCGCCGTTCGGGTTCTGGATGCACGAACTGAAGCGAGTGCCCGAGAAGCCCCAGTGGAAGGACGAGGACTACCGCAACTAGGCCCAATACCCGATGATTTCCTACATTATCCGGCGTTTGCTTCAGATGGGGATCACGCTGTTTGTGGTCAGCATTCTCAGTTTTCTGCTGGTTGTGCTGGCACCTGGCGACCCGTTTGCAGGGCACCTGGACCCCAACGCCCTGCCCGCAGACATCGAACGCCAGCGCGATACGGGTGGCTACGATGATCCTGTGGTCACCAAATACCTGACGTTTTACGGCAACTTTTTTTCAGACCTTGGCGCGGCATTTTCGCCCTCCGCCGGATACGAGTGGAAGCTGGTCAGCAACATCACCAAAGAGCCCGTGCTGCCGACCATGTGGCGCAAGATGCTGGTGACACTGCCGCTGGTGATACTGACGACCATCATTGTCTGGACCTTGTCGTTCCCCATCGGCATTTTCTCGGCGCTACGGCGCGGCACGTTCAAGGATCAGACCATTACCGTGCTGTCCTATACGCTGATTGCCTTTCCCGGGTTCTGGCTGGCATTGCTGGTGATCAACTTCTTCACCGTGCAGCTTGGCATACCCGTCATCTCGCCGGAAACGCTAGGCGTGGAACTTGAAGGCCCAAGAGCCTTCTTTGACCGCACCTGGCACGTCGCCGTGCCCGGCATCGTCGGCTCGTTCGGCGGCATTGCGGTGATGACCCGCTATGTGAAGGGTCAGATGCTTGAAGTTCAAGGGCAGGACTACATCCGCACCGCCAAGGCAAAAGGCCTAGATCGGGACACCGTGAACTACAAGCACGCCCTGCGCAATGCCAGCCTGCCGTTCATCACGATGCTGGCAGGCCTTCTGCCCAGCCTGTTCGGCGGGTCAGTGATCTTTGAAAGCATCTATTCCTGGCCGGGGCTTGGGCGCTGGTTTCTGGAAGCGGTGTTCACCCGCGACGCTTTCATCGTCATGGCGAACCTGTTTGTGGGGTCAGGCCTGACCCTGATGGGCATTCTGGTTTCGGATCTTCTGTACAGCGTGGCGGACCCGCGCATCAAGCTGGGATAGACAGAACGAATACTCCGATGAGCGAGCAACGCAAACCAACTTCACCGCTGCGCGACGCATTGCGCCTGTTCTTCCGTAACAAGCCAGCGGTCGCCGCCGCGATTGCAATTTTTGTCCTGGCCTGCGTGGCCGTGTCGGGCGAAATCCTGACCGGCAAGCCGCCCACCGAAGAAGACCGCCAGCAGATTAAGGAAAGCATCTACGTCGGCGACAAGGTCGAGATCAAGCGCAACGAACTGGCCAGGAGTGACCCGCTGGAAACGGTGCTTGACGAAAAGCTGCTGCCCCCGTTCAGCCGGGGCGACGGCACCGGCAAGTTCTACCTCCTGGGCACTGACCACCTGGGCCGCAACGTTGCTTCGCGGCTTTGGGCCGGCAGCACGATCAGCCTGACTATCGGGTTCCTTGCCGTGGGCATCATGGCGCTCCTGGGCATCACTCTGGGCGGCATTGCCGGCTTCTGGGGCCGCGAGCGGGTGCGGCTGCCGTTCTTTGCGATGCTGCTGCTGGCGCTGGGCGGCGCGATCGCATACGGGGCGGACTTTGACTGGCTGGCCTGGCTTCTGCTTGCGCTTTCCTGCGCTGCATTTGTCCTGCAGTTGGCCGTTGTGGCCATGGGACGTCGCTGGCGGCCGCTGGCCATCTTCGGGGTGATCTTGGCCATGTTTCTGGCCGTCAACGGGTACAACCAGTACATCGAGCGCACAGACCCCAATGGCCGACTGATGCGGCAGGCCCGCGTGATCGAGTCCCACGCTCGCGAAACCATGGTGCACACACGAGCCTTTGGCGTTGATGTCAAGGACATCGACGACCGCGTGGCCACCGCCCGCAGCAGGGCATGGCGTATCCGCGGCCAGGCCGATGTCGAGGTCATGTTCAGCAAGCTTGACGTCGAAGTCGCCCGCTTTGCTTTCATGGAGAACGAGGCCGGCATCGAACTTCTGGAACGAACCATCGTCGAACGCGAGGCCCGGGCCGAGCACATGGACCGCATTGACCGTCCTGCGCGCGCCAAGACAGAGCGCGAAAGCGTCGCCCGGGAGAAGGAGTCCCTGGCTGAGCTCAAGCGCGCCACCCAGGGGCTCAAGGACGCCCTTGTGCTTGCCGAGCTTGAACTTGCCGAGCAGCAGGCCCGACGCGAGCTGGCCCAACACGATGCCCGCATTGCCGAGGTCCATGACGCGACCGAACCGCCGGGATCCAACACAGAAAAACTCAAACCCCTGCAGGACGAACGCGCCAAGTTCTTGTGGCCCGTGCATGTGGCGAAACTGGAGATTACATCCGCCAAGGCGTCCCATGCCGCCGCCGCGCGTGAACGCGAAATCGCCACGCAAGAGGAGAAGATCAAGACCCTGACAGAAAAGGACGACACGAAGCCGGCAGCCTTGGATGCCGAGCGCAAGAAGCTGGCCAGTCTCAAGGAAGGCCTTGTCGCATTGAAGACCGCTGCCAAGTCGGCTGAATCAGCGCTTGAGGAAGGCCGCAAGGGCGCCGAAGCCGGCAAGGAACTTTCGGCTGAGCAGACCAAGGAGATTGGCGAACTCACCCTGCAGAAGCACAGCGAGATGCTGGAGCGCAGGGCAACCATGCGTCGGGACATCCTCGACAGCTTCAAGGCCCGGGCCGATACACTGTTTTCAAGCGAGCTGAACGGCGCCAAGTTGCTGTCCGGCCACTGGCGCTATGGCACGTACCGTGTGACGCGTCACTTCATTGCGGCAACCTTGATGTGGCTTGGCCTGCTGGTCGCCGTGCTGATGATTGCGGGCACCGCCCAGGGCGCGATCCAGGACGTAAAGGGGCCGCTGCAGAAGCTGTTCCTGCCCACCATGACCGTGGACGACCTGGTGATGCGCTTTACCGAAATCATGATCACCATCCCCACGCTGTTCCTGATCCTGGCGGTGCTGGCCCTGTTCGAGCGCGACGTGTACATCGTGATGGCAGTGATCGGCCTGACCGGCTGGATGGGCATGACGCGCTTTGTACGCGCCGAGATTCTGTCGTTGCGCGAGCAGGACTTTGTGCAGGCGGCGCGCGCTCTTGGAGTGTCGGACTACCGCATCATCTGGCGTCACCTGGTTCCCAATGCCATCAGCCCGGTGCTGGTGGCCGCGACCATCGGCGTTGCTGGCGCGGTCCTGGCCGAAAGTACACTCAGCTTCCTGGGGATCGGCGCCAAGGCTGACCAGCCCACCTGGGGCCAGATTCTGAACGACGGGCGCGCGTACATGACCGACGCCTGGTGGCTGATGGTAATTCCGGGCTTTGCCATTCTGGTCACGGTGCTGTCCTTCAACCTCCTGGGCGAAGGCCTGCGCGAGGCATTCAATCCGAAGCTGCGCGGTCGATAACCGCGGCGGCCGACACCCTATGAAAATCCTGCTTGCCGACGACGAACGCGGTATCCGACTGACCCTTGCCGAGGACCTGGAGGACGCAGGGCATGAAGTGGTTGCCGTCGAAGACGGCGAACTGGCGATCCGGGAGCTCAAGAAGCAGAAGTTTGATTGCCTGATCAGCGATGTCGTGATGCCAAAGGTAGATGGCATGAGCCTGTTGCGTTTTGCGCGCGAACAGGTGCCCGACATCATCAGCATCATGATCACCGGCAACGCGACGGTTGAGCGCGCGCTGGAAGCCATGAAGCTGGGCGCGAAGGACTTCGTGGAGAAGCCCTTCAACAATGAAAAAATTGTGCTGCTGCTCAACGGCTATGGCGAGAGCCAGCAGACCGGCCGCAAGTACCAGAAGCTGGTTGAGGAAGTAAAGACTGAGTTCAAGGTCAACCAGATGGTCGGCAACAGCCCGCAGATGAAGCGGCTGTACGACGACATCAAGACCGTGGCAGAGTCAGAATTTTCGGTGCTGATCCGTGGTGAAAACGGCACCGGCAAAGAGGTCATCGCGACAACGCTGCACCAGCTTTCGCCGCGCCAGAAGGGGCCCTTGATCAAGGTGGCCTGCCACATCAGCAACGTGAACCTTCTGGAAGACGAGCTGTTCGGGCATGAACCGGGCGCCTTCACTGGCGCCACAAGCCGCCGCATTGGCCGCTTCGAGCAGGCCCAGGGCGGAACCATTTACCTGGACGACATTGACGACATGCCCGTGGATACCCAGGCAAAACTGCTGCGTGTGCTGCAGGAGCGCGAGATTGAGCGCCTTGGCGGCGATCACCCGGTGAAGGTGGACATCCGCGTGATTGCCTCGACCAAAGTTGACCTGCGCGAGCGAGTACGCGACGGAAAGTTCCGGGAAGACCTGTACCATCGCATCAACGTGATTGACCTGAACGTGCCGCCGCTGCGCGAGCGCGAGGGCGACATCCCCGCGCTGGTGGATCACTTTCTGTCTCGCTACGCCACCGGCAAGCTGCTTGCCGTGGAGCCGGAGGCAATGGCCGCACTGGTTTCGTACCGCTGGCCGGGCAACGTGCGCGAACTTCAGCACGCCGTGCAGCGTGCGATTGCATTCGGCGGGCACACCGGCGCTTTAAAGCGCGAACACTTCCTGCGCGACTTCAAGGATGCACTGCCCGAGGGCACTTCGGGCGCGACTCCCGGCGATGACCGGCGTGCGCTGAAGGAAGTGGTGGCTGCCGCCGAGAAAGCCCACATCCAGAACGTGATGCGCATGACCAAGGGCAAGATTGAGGAAGCAGCGAACATCCTTGGCATCTCACGCAAGAACCTGTGGGAGAAGCGCAAGCAGTACGGGCTGCTGGACGGAGATGACGAGTGAGCGCCCTGGGCGCGCTGCTCAGGCGTGAGCTCATCGTCGAGCTGCGCACAAAGTCCCTGCTCTCTTCCATGGCGCTGTTTGCGGCGCTTTGCGTCATGATCGTCGGCCTTGGTGTCCGTGGGCTCAATGGCGACGAGACGTTTCATCGCTTTGTGCTGGCCATGCTCTGGGTCTGCAGCCTGTTTGCCTGCGTTGTGGGCCTGAATCGCGCCGCGGTTTCTGATCATCGGCGTGCCTTCTTCAGCGCGCTGCTGCTTGCCCCGCACGATGCCGCCAACATCTACGCATCACGCCTTGTCGCTGTGCTGGCCGTACTGCTGGCCACACAGGCGCTAATGGTCGCGATGGCCGTGCCCATGCTCAAGCTTGCGTTCTTTGACCAGCCGTTGATGCTGCTGGTAGTGCCCATGGCCGACATTGGAATCCTGGCGCCGGGCGTGCTGTTGGCCTCCGTGACTGGCCGCATCCGGGGCGGCGAGGCGCTGCTGACCATCCTGCTGGTGCCCGTGATTGTGCCGGTGTTTCTTGGGGCGGCCGGCGCGACTGACGCTCTGCAGGCCGGGCTTGGCTTTCGCGGGGCGATGCCGTACCTGTTGCTGCTGGGAATTTGCGACACTATGTTCGCGGCGCTGGGTGTGATGCTGTTCGGGAAGCTCAACGAGACATGAAAGCAGATTCATCCAAGGCGTGGGTGGTTGCCATTGTGCTGGCGATCCTCGGATTTGCCGGGGTTCAGGTCACCCTGTACCTGTCGTACTTCTATACGCCAACCCAGGTCACGCCTGGAACGCTGTGGGTGGTCACGCCCGATGGCGGGGCCCCGATCAGCCTGTACGAGAGCTACCGTATCTTCTTCATCCACCTGCCCAGCGCCTATGCGACGGCGTCCTGCTGTGCCCTGACAGCGCTGGGCGGCGTGCTGCTCTTGCTCACCAGAAAGCCGGTCTGGGAGTCGCTGGTCGTCAGTGCCGCTGAAGTTGGCCTTTGCGTGGGTGCGCTTGTGCTGCTTACCGGCACCCTGTGGGCCGATTATGCCTGGGGCAGCGGCCGCCTGGGCAGCGGCTGGAACTGGGAGCCCCGGCTCACCACGATGCTGATCCTGTGGCTGGCGTTTGCCGCGCTGGTGGTCGTGAGGCGCGCCGTCGAGATTCAGCAGTTACGAACCCAGGTCACAGCCGTTTACGGCATCCTGCTCGGGCCTCTGTACCCGCTGGTCAGCAAGGCCATCGAAATCAACCAGACCAGCCATCCGCGCAATTTCAGCGACCTGATGAGCGCCCCGGAAATCGCCCTGACCAAGCAGATCGCAAGCGTTGGTGTGCTTGTCGCACTGCTGGCATTGGTCGCGTTGCGTGTTCAATGGAATGAACTGGCCCGGCAGATCCGCATGGAGCGTTCCGCGTGAAGAAACCTGGTTGTCGGACTATGCTCTGGTTGGCAGCGACTCTGTCGGTGATTGCGATTGCCTCACCGATTTTTGCCGACTCCAAGAGCGAGACGCTGCGGCAGCCCGAGCCCGCGGGGCCTGTTCTCTCCAGCGAATTGGAAGCGCGCCGCGCGCTGGAAAAGGAGTACCGCGCAGAGCTGGAAAAACGCGTGGCCGCCGAAAAGTCCAGCATGCAAGCGTCGCTGACCAGCCTGTGGATGGCAAATGCTGCCGTGTGGGCGGTGCTGCTGGGATTTGTGGTCTATCAGGCATTGGGCGTTCGCAAGCTTGCCGCCGAGCTTCAGCGACTGAAAGCACGGCACCCCGGTGAAGGCGGGGCATGACCTCATCGAGCTGGCCCCTTTCAAGAAACCCATGGCTGAACCGCTGCTGACGGATCGCGAGATCACGCGCCTGCACCGGCTGCGGCTTGCCGGCGCGCGAGTCGTGCGGGCAGCAGCACGGGGCGAGCGACTGTCGCGCCAGCTTGGCGCGGGTCAGGAATTCGCGGCCCACCGCGCCTACGCCCGGGGCGACGACCTGCGCCGCGTGGACTGGAACGTTTACGGTCGATTGGGGCAGCTGTTCGTCAAACTGTTTGAGGCACCTGGTCGCCTGCGGGTTCTGGTGGCCATCGACAACGCCCCCACCATGGACTTCGGCGCTTCCTCCAAGTGGCTGGCGGCCCGCCGTGCCGCGGCCGCCGCAGCGATCATCGCCCTTGGAGGTGCGGATCGCATCTGGTTGGGCACCCTGGACAGCGAGCCCCGGGCGTTTGAGGGCAGTGCGGAATCCCGCATCCTCTCCGCACTGGCGGAACTGCAAGTTTCCGCGCGGCCAGCCAGGGCCGCGCCAGCATGGATGCCGCTGCTGGCATCCGGGGGTACGGACACTGTACTGCTGCTTTTCAGCGACCTGCAGCAGGTCGATGTGCCGCTGGGTCTCTTGCGCGAGTGTGCCCGACAGGGCGCGCGGGCCATGTGCCTTTGCGTACACGCCCCCGAAGAACTGAGCCCGAAGATGGGCGGCTATGCGCGACTGAATGCGCCCGGCCACGAGTCGCTGAAGCTGCGCATCGATGCCAGGGTAATCGATGCTTACAAGGCCGAAGTCGCGCGCTATCGCGAAGCCGCGGCCCATGCTGCTGCGGCAACTGGCGCGACTTATCTGGACATCTCCAGCGATGCCCCGCTGGACCCCTTTCTGGCTGCACTTTCGCGAAGGGGCCTGTTGGCCTCGCGTCACGGATAGCAGTCGGGTAACCTTCTCGCATGCTGGAGTTTGCCCACGCACACTGGTTGTGGCTGCTTGCCTTCGCCGTTGCACTTTACGCGGCGTACCTGCTGGCCCGCAGATTCCGCCCCCTCCGCGTGACATACGGCCATGTCTGGCACTCGGTAGCCCGCAAGCTGCGGCCACCGGGCTGGAAGCGGCTGCTGCGCACGCTGCTCACGTGGCTGGTTGCCGCATTGATTCTGTCCTGCACGGTGTTGTTTGCATCCGGCCTTCAGCGCAGCACGAACGACCTGCCCGCGCCGCTGCTGGTTGCCATCGCACTGGACTGCACCCCAAGCATGGCCGCCACAGGCCCCGACGGGATTTCCCGCCTTGAACACGGTCACAACCGCGCCCAGCAGATCGTGGACGCACTCGGCCCGGCCGACCGCGCCATTTTCTATCACTTTGAACAAGGCCGCCCCGCGGGCACGGGTTGGCTGAGTGTCGGGGATCGACTGCCAGCGTTGCCCGCCCTGGATTTCTATCAACCGGATTTGGATTCGCTTGAAGGTGCCGTGCGCGCCTGGACTAAGCCACAGGCGATAAGTGCGACTGCAGAGCCGGTACGCTTCATCTGGTGGCTCAGTGACCAGCGACCTGCACGATCCGAGATCCCGGCTCCGGCCAGACTCTCGGCGGTCGGGGGCACTTGGTGCCAGACAGGCGGTACTCCGTTGCTTGTTGAAACCTTTGGGCACCCTGCCGCCAATGACGGAATCAGCTCGGTTCGGCTTGTGCCGGGCACAGACGGGTCCGGGCCGGTGCTGGAGGTCAGCACACGCAACGGTGGACAATTGGTTCACCATCCGCCCCTCCCAAACAGCAACGCACCGGCAGCAGATGGATCGAAGGGTCGCTTCAGGCTTCCCCTCAAACACGCTCGCGAAGTCGGCGTGGTGCGCATGGCAAAGCCGGACGCGCTGGCACTGGATGACAGCGTAGAGTATCGGCTTGCCGATTCCCGGTTGGGCGGGCTTACCTTCTGGCACCCGCCCGACGCGACCGAGGTTAACCCTTACCTGGTTGCGGCGATTGGCGCGCTTTTGCCGGGTGTGCCTGAACTTGCTCGGCCAAGCGAGAACGGCATCGTGGTGATGGATCGCGTTGCGCCGGCCACTCCAGTCTGTCGTGCCGCCGTCTGTTTTGGAGCGATACCGGCCACATGGGGCAGGCTGGGTGAGCCAGTTGCCATTCGCGCAGGGTTTCAGCAGGCCGCAAAGGCTGCCGATTTTGACCTGCCGGATCTGTCCCTGCTGAGCGCCGCGCAGGTTTGGCCGCTGGTTGATTCTGCGTTGACCCCGCTGCTTCGCGACCCGGCCGGGAATGTGCTGCTGGCCGACGGCATGCTGAACAACGTACGAGTGCTGTACTGCGGATTTGTTCCGCACCTGAGCACGTTCTTGAATGATCAGGGCGAAGTCAGCGGTCTGCTTCTGCTGATGCGCTGGCTGCAAGCCGTGCAGGCGCCGCGCGACTTCGGCATCCCGCCGTTTCTGGGGCCGGGCCAGCATGTCACTTTGAGACTGCCAACCCCCGGGCCCTACCTGGCTGAGAGGGCCGGGTCGGCGACACCGGCGACCACAGGGCCGAGGGCCTTTCGCTTGCCCGCAGGCACAGCGCAGCTGGGACCGTTCGCGCAGCCAGACACCTGGAACATCTTTGATCCCGCTGGCACAAGATTGGGCACTGTGGCGGCACTGTGGTCTGATGACCAGGAACAAGCCATTGCGTTCACACCTTTGTCGAAGGCGGATTTGCAGGGCTTGAACCCCGCCAGCAGCCATGACTGGCGTGACACCCTGCCGCACGGACTGCTTTACCTGCTGCTGGGGCTGGTGCTGCTGGAATGGCTGCTGTGGCTGGCCGGAGTCACGGAATAGACACTGGCCCGGCCGCCAACCGAAGCAATAATCACAGGTTCAATCTGAGGGCGAGCCATGCAGAACTTCGTTCCCGCGTTCGTCGAGCAGCAACGTAAAGAAGGACGCAGCAGCGGCAAACTTTCCGGTACGGTCTTGTTTGTCGACGTCAGTGGTTTCACCAACCTGACCGAAGTCGCCTTCAAACTGGGTGATGCCGGCGCGGAGCTGATGTCGCGCGAGCTGACGCGGATTTTCGACCCCATGGTCAACGCCGTACACCAGCGGGGCGGGTTCATCGCGGGCTTTGCAGGCGATGCATTTACGGCCATTTTCCCGGAATCCAAGGGCGCAACCAAGCGCGCACTGGATGCCGCCGACGAAATCGTGAAGTTCTTTGCGGCACATGGCACAAGCAAAACCCGACATGGCGACTTCGCGTTCGGTGTAAAGGTTGGCGCTGAGTCCGGGGAAATCCAGTGGGGCCTGTGCACCGACCCAGCCACTAAAGCAACTACCTGGTACTTCCGAGGCCCGGCCGTGGAAGGCGCGGCAACGGCCGAACACAGTGCCCAGCGCGGCCAGGTGTCCAGCGGTTCAACACTTGCGAATCATCCTGACAAGGCCGTAGATGGTCCAGCACCTGCGCCCACAGAGGCAGTCAACGACCGCACCGTATTGAGCCATTACTTCCGTGACCAATTGCTTGAGGCCGGCGAACGGGCCGAACTGCGCCACGTGGTGCCGGTTTTCCTCACGTTTCGTGGTGTCAATGACCACGCCGGCATCGAGTACGTGTTCCGGGCACTTTGCGCCGGTTGCATGCGTCACGGAGGCACACTGAACAAGATTGACTTTGGCGACAAGGGCTTCACGGCGCTGGTGTTTTTCGGCGCGCCGATTGCCACCGAAAACGCCGAGGCCGTTGCCGTAAGCTTTGTGGCGGCCTTGCCGCCGGCCCTTGCCGACCTCAAGGGCGTCAGCATCAGTGCCGGCATTGATGCCGGCCTGGTGTACTCCGGTATCCTGGGCGGCTCCAGCCGCAACGAGTGGACGTGCATCGGCGATGCGGTCAACACGGCCGCACGCCTGATGACAGCCGCCGAACCCGGACAAACACTTGTCAGCCAGCGCATCACGGCGGCCAGCGAAAAGCGCTGGGAGTTCGCCAACAAGGGCACCCGTATTCTCAAGGGCAAAGAGAAAGAAGCCGTCGTGTTTTCGCCCAGCGGCCTGCGCGGGCGCATGCGCGGCTTTGTCTACCGCAACCCGATGCTGGGGCGCGACGCGGAGCTGGCGGAACTTCAGGCGTTCATTGACCCAATTCTTGCCAAAGAGCCAAAGTTCGTGGGCGTTCTGCGCCTGCTGGGCGAGCCCGGGCTTGGCAAAACCCGTCTGGTAGCCGCACTGCGCGCCAAGCTGGAAGAGCGCGGCACACCATTTCACTGGATCACGATGCCCTGCGACGGGGTGCATAAGAGCGGCTGGAACGCCGTAAGCACATGGCTGCGCAGCTTTTTTGCAATCTCGGAGAGCGCCAGCCAGGAAGCCAAGAAGAAGGCACTCGAGGAACGCTACCACGCCCTTGAGAAAGACTCCCGCGTACCCGAATCCACCCGCAGCGAACTCACCCGAACCATGAGCTTCGCCGCAGACCTTGTTGACTGCCACTGGGATGACTCCCCGTTTGCCCGACTGGATGACCCAAAACTGCGCCACGAAAACCGCATCATTGCCGTCAAGGAACTCTTGCGCGCACTGGCACACACGGCGCCGGTAGTGCTGGAAATGGAAGACACCCACTGGATCGACGCCAGCACGGCGGCCTGGCTGACAGCCATGACCCGCAATGTGGCCGCGCTGCCGCTGGCAATATTGGCCACCAGCCGCTTTGCAGACGACGGCAGCAAGCCGGAACTGCAGATCGCCCAGGATGCCGCGTTGAAGGACTTTGAACTCAAGCCCATCAGTGGCGAAGAGTTCACGCAGCAGATGGCCAAGGTACTGCTGGGCGGCGACTCGGAACTCGACGTAGAGGCCGTACGCCTGATCACCGGCAAAGCCAAGGGCAACCCGTTCTTCACCGAGCAACTGATCCTTCACCTGAACGAAACCGGCGAACTTGAGCGCGGCGAACAACCCAAAGGCGACAGCGGCACTACTCGCCGCAGCAAACTGCGCATCAAGAACACGGATACGGCACGACTGCCGGGCAGCCTCAGCAGCCTGGTGACGGCGCGAATCGACCGTCTCAGCCCGGAGGTGCGTGAAACCGTCAAGCATGCCAGCATTCTTGGTGTGCGCTTTCTGTCGCGGGTCCTGGGCGAATTGCTGAAGCGTTCGGGCAAAGTCAGCCGTTCCCTGGAAGAGTTGCTGATTGAGAGTGAGAAGGAAGGCGTACTTATCCCGGCTGACCGCGCCGAAGGCACAGAGCAGAAGCCGGCTCAGTAAGGGGTTAGTGGGCCCGGGCGCTCTGCCTGTGCGCTTGGCATGAACAAACCGTCACCATTCCAGCGCGTCAAGACCGCGCCCGTACTGGGTGTTGGTCTGGGCATTGATGTGTTCGACACTCGACCGGACTTTCGCAAGCTGATCAAGCAACAACGCACAGGTTTTGACTTTCTGGAGGTCTACACCCGCGGCAACTGGAGAGACGTCCGGCAGTTGTTCGCACAGATTCCGGCCGACGTTCCGCGCACCTACCATCATGAAGGACTCGACCCGGTCGGCCCGCACATCTGCCCCGACGACCCGATTGAAGGCTGCATCCAGAACCAGCGGCTGCTCCAGCCGCCCTGGACGGTCGAGGAACTTGCCGTACGCCACATCGACGGGCGGTACACTGACTTCTTCTTTCCGGCCATCCTGAGCACGGATTCGCTGAAAGCCAGCGTTGACAACATCAATGCCCTACACGCACGCCTGGACGGCCCGCTGTTGCCCGAAAACGCGCCCTATGAGTTCGTCGTGGGCGACATGCACCTTTGCGAGTTCCTGACCGAGCTCTCCCACCGTGCCGATTGCGGCCTGGTGCTGGACCTTGGGCACTTGTGGTCCTACCAGCTTTGCGTCGGCCGCGGTGATGACGTCCTGCATGGCATCGACAAACTGGATCTAACCCGCGTCATCGAACTGCATCTGGCCGGTGCGCGTGTCGAGAAATACTCGGGGGGGCGCATCTATCGCGACCTGCATGGCGCCGGGCCCATCCCGCCACAGTCGCTGCTGCTGCTGCGCGAGCTGCTGCCGAAGTTGCCCAACCTCAAGGCCGTAACGATCGAAGTTGAGGACGCCACCGAACAGCGCGCCCTTGACCAGTGTCAGCAGGTGCGCGATGAAGTTCGCAAGCACCAGCCCCAGTGGCTGGCGGAGAAGTCATGACTCTGCAGGCCCAGTTTTCGGCACTGTACCGCCTTTACTACAAACGCTCCGAGCGCGAGGCCTTTCTGCGCGATGGCAAGCCGCCAGTCGCTGGCCTTACGGCAACCGAGCTGGCTCAGTTACGGGCACTTGAACCCGCGCGCCTCCGCCGCATCGTCGACCTGCACGCGATTGACCTGGGCCCTGCTTGGTACCGTCCGCGTGTGCCGGCCACATGGCTGGCTTTGCAGGCCGCACTGGAAGTTCCCGAGGCCGAACTGGTGCAGCGCCTGACAGAAAGCCCGGCGTTCGAGAGCCGCCTGAACGACGACGCCGATGCGCGAGCGCTGGCCTCGTTTGTGGACTCGCAGCAGGCTGTGCTGCGCGACTTTCCCTGGCTGCCTGAACTGCTGAGGTATGAGCGCCTGCTGGCCTGCCCCTGGGAAGACGGCCCCAACCCTCGCGTCGTCGAGTTTGCCTTCGATGTCTCCGGGATCGCCGAAGCGCTGCTGCAAGACGGCCTGTGCCCCATGGGCGAACCCCGGCGCGCCGTCAGCCTGCTGCTGTTTCGCGGCAAGCGTGAAGTGAACGAGTTGCCGCTCAAGCGCCACGACGCAAAGGCCATTGCCGAACTGCTGGCTGGTCGCGACCCAGGTGTTGGAACCAAGGCCCTACGCAGGCTTGAACACATGCTGCGCGACATCCGTTCGTGACTGTACGCCACAGCCGTGGCATAAAGTGCCCATGATCCTGCGCAAGGTGAGCGGACACTGGCTGCACGAACTGCCCAACGCTGCAGGGTTGTGCCTGGTGCTTCCCGGCGCGCTGCTGCTGCGCCCGGAGGACATGGCGCTGCCGCTCGAATGGACGTCCTCCGCGCCCCGGTTCATCCTGTGCAGCGGCTGCGATCCGTACCTGGAACGCGTGCTCAATGAACGGGGGGTTGCTGTCCTGACCCCGCTGGATCCTTTGGACGTAGTGCCAAACGAAGCGGAAGTAGACCTCGACCCGGCTGCCGGGGCCCTCATAGAGGTATCCAGCGGCCGTCGGTTTGCCTTGCGGCCCCTGAAGCCATCGCACCTCGCGGTGATCCAAAGCCATGACTGACCGCGTGCTGGTGCTTGGTG
Organism: Planctomycetota bacterium; assembly: GCA_019636215.1. Taxonomy (GTDB): domain Bacteria; phylum Planctomycetota; class UBA8742; order UBA2392; family UBA2392; genus H3-PLA7. The sequence goes on from JAHBXZ010000016.1 coordinate 54,305, forward strand.
CGGCCGGAACTGTCGGCAGCCGCGTTGCCCTGGCATTTGCGCAAGCTGGTTACCTGGTTCGCTGCCTGGCGCGTTCGCGCGGGCATCGCAACCTTCTGGCAGCAAGGGCCGCCGGCTGCGAAGTCGTTTTCGGCGACATGAATGACGAACTCGCACTGAAGGCCGCAATGCAGGACTGCCGGTACTTCGTGCACAGCGCCGCGCCCTACCCCGACAGTGGGCTGTCTTTCCGCCGGTCCGGCATGCTGGACGCATGGATACCACAAATCAGAAAGCACTTTCGTATCGCCCGGGAGTGCGGCATAGAACGTGCCGTCTTCACCAGCAGCCTTTCCACCATCGGACTGGCCCCGGCCGGCGAGCTGGCCAATGAAGACCTGCCCTACGACCATTCGCGCCAGGGCGGCGGGAACTACTATCCCGTAAAGCACGCGCTGGAGCAGACCGTTCAGGCCGAGGCTGCACAAGGGCCTCCGACCGTCATCGTCAACCCCACTGGTCTTTGCGGCGAAGGCAGCCGGAACCCGCAACTGTCTGCGGCTTGCGTGTTCTTTGCCGGATTGACTCCGTTCATGGTCAACGCCCGGCTGAACTTTGTGGATACCCGTGACTGCGCATTGGGGCACGTTCTGGCCCTGAGTAATGGTGTGCCGGGGCGGCGCTACATTCTGGGTGGAGTCAACACGACGCTCAAGGACTTCGCCACACAGGTTACCAACATGGCCGGGATCAGCCGGCCGATCATCGTGCCGCGAGCATTGGCGAAGTTGGGCGCGTACTTCAGCGAACTGCTTGGGCTGCTTACCGGCAAGACCGGCGCCCTCAGCCTGACCAGCTACTATCACCTAAAGTACGGCCAGCACTATTCAAGCGCACGGGCACAGACCGAGCTTGGGTACGCACCCACAAGCGACCTTGCCGGCGCCATCCAGCGCGAATTGGCGTGGCACGCCGCAGGCGCGAGTTGACCGCGCCTGTCTGTTTGCCTGATACTTCACCCGTGCCCGAAGACCTGGAACTGGTTCGCGCCCTTGCCCGCGGCGAAAGCGCCGCACTGGATGCGCTGATGCAGGCGCACCTGGATGCGCTGGTGCGCATTACGCGCCTGGTGGCAGGCGACCACGCCGCGGCGCTGGATGCCGCCCAGGAAGCATTCATCCGGCTTTGGCGCAACCCCGGGGCCTTCACCGGCGGTTCGCTGCGCGCCTGGCTGGTCACGGTGGCCCGCAACATCGCGCTGAATGAACACCGCGGGGAACGTCGGCGCAGCGGGCGACACGAGACAGCCCGCATTCGCGTACCCAGTGATCCTGAAATCCGGGCTGCCAACAGCGATGAGCTGGCACTTGTGATCGCATTTCTTGACCAGTTGCCAGAGCAAGAGCGCACGGCGCTGACACTGTTTGCCGTAGAGGGCATGGCCCAGGCCGAGATTGCCCGCGTTCTTGGCACCAGCGAAGCTGCCGTAAAGCAGGCGGTATTGAGCGCGAGACGCAAGCTTCGGGAGCGTTTTGACGCATAACTTGCGTGTATGACAAGCTTTACGAGCGTCCGATTGTCCCTTACCTGCACCGCCCCGGCGGGGTTACTCAGTTGGAGATGTCATGCAACGGCCCACTGCCCCGATCGGCCCTGATCCCCTTGATGCCCAAGTCCGGCGAGCCGTGGGATCGTTGCCCGGTGCATTGGCCGCAACCCGCACCAGATTGCAGCAACAGTTCGCCGCAGAAGTGGCGCTGGCGCGACGCGCGAGGCGGATACGCATTCAGGCCGTCGCGGGACTTGGCGTTGCGGCAGCGCTGATGTTGGGCGTCTTTCTGAACCTGGACTGGCTGCGCGCAACCCTCAACCCGCCTGCTCCGCAGGCGTCGAGCGAAGCCTCGCCTGTGCCCTCGCGACATCCCCAGCCTGTTGATCTGCCCGCGGCGACGCCAAGCCCGACACAGCCCACGCCCAACCAGACTCCAGCGCCAGCGCCACAGATGCCGCCCGAAGAGATCGTGCGGCCGAGCAAACCACCCCATGGCACCGAACCGCAGCCCGTTCTGCCACAAGACCCGACACCCGAGCCAGGGCCGGTGATTGACGAGCCGAAGGCCGAACCAGAGTCTCCCAAGCCCCCCGAGGGCACCGAAGTACGCCCCGAAACACCAAGGGTCACGATTGCGCACCTGGCGGCTGGAGGCCCGAAAATCAGGGTTCGATATGGGCAAGGTGAATGGGCTGACGCCGCGCCCAAGCTGCCGCTCAGCAGCGGAGCCAGTCTCAGTGTGGCACGCGGGCAAGCCGACCTGTGGCTGTCCGGCGGGACGCTGCTGCGCTTTGACGGCGAGATACAGCTTTCAAGAGTCGGCAACCTGACCACCATCGGCATCGAGTCGCGATCCATCTACGCCGACAACATCGGCCTTGGTGAACCGCTGGCGTTCTCCGTGGGTGACCTCAGCGGTGCCATGCAATCCGGTGTCGCGATAGCCAGTCGCGACCAGTCCGCACTGGAGCTTGCCTGCGTTCATGGCGCAGCCACCCTGTGCGGCGAGTCGATCGCGCCAGGCCAGCAACGGCGCGCCACGGCCCGCACCGTTGGTGCCGCCAAGAAGTTTGCCGGCTCAAGGCTTACACGCGACCTGCCACCCCGCGTTGTGTACCGCGAAGACTTCGATACCGCCCCCGAAGGCGGCCTGTACGGAGACGGCGAGAAGCTCGATAACGGGCTTCTGGTGCGGCGCGGCGGCGGCAACTACGCGGCATTCCGGTACAACCCCACGGTCACTGTTCAGCCGGGCATGGTGCTGCGTTTCAGGGCACGCACACGGGCAGTGACTCAGCTGCAGCTGGAAGTCTTTCTGGACAAGCCCCACGACACCACATGCTTCAACATGCGCTTTCGCCCTGCCAAGGACGGAGAATGGCAGGTGTTTGAGATCCGCCTGGCTGACTTCCCCGACAAGCAGAACCCCGACGCAAAGATGCAGCCGGGCCAGGCCCTGCGCAACTTCAAGCTGCACATCGAAGGCAGCGACGAAGCGCTGCTGGAAGTCGATTGGGTGGAGTACGTCCGTATCCAGGAGGGCTAGATGAAACTCGCGCTGTTGCTGCTGGTCCTTTGCGCGTCGCCGCTTGCGGCAACCGTTTACGAAGTCGGCCCGGGCCAGGCATATACCAGCATTGGCGCGGTGCCCTGGGCCACACTGGCAGCGGGCGACGTTGTGCGCATCCACTGGCGGTCTACCCCCTACGCCGAAAAGTGGGTCATCTGCCGACAGGGCGCTTCGGGCAACCCGATTACCGTGCAGGGTGTTCCCAACGGGACGACCGGGGCACTGCCCATCATCACCGGCTCCGGGGCAACCACAGCCGCCGGGCTGAACTATTGGGGCGAAAACCGCGGCGTGATCAAGATCGGCGGAGCCAACACGCCTGCCGACACCATGCCCCAGTACATCGTGATCGAGAACCTGGAAATCCGCAGTGCCCACCCCAGCTACACATTCACGGATGATGTGGGTACTTCCGGCCTTGCATACGCGGGTAACGCCGCCGCCATTTACGTGGAGAAGGGCCGGCACCTGACCTTCCGGAACTGCACGCTGCACGATTGCGGCAACGGCCTGTTTGTAGGCCCGGGCGGCGGCGCAGGCAGCGGCACGTTGACCGAGAGCATCACCGTCAGCCGCTGCTACATTCACGGCAACGGCATCAGCGCCAGCGTCTATGAACACAACAGCTACTGCGAGGCCTTCAACATCCTTTACGAATACAACCGCTACGGCCCCCTGCGCAGCGGCGCCAATGGAAACGCCCTGAAAGACCGCAGCGCCGGCTGCGTGGTTCGCTACAACTGGATTGAGAGCGGCAACCGCCAGCTTGACCTGGTCGAGGCCGACGGAAGCGGCATCAATACATTGTCGGGATATGACACGACCTATGCCTATGGCAACGTGCTGATCGAACCCGATGGCGCGGGCAACAGCCAGATCATCCACTATGGCGGCGACAACGGCACCACCAGCACATATCGCAAGGGTACGCTGCATCTTTACAACAACACAATTGTCAGCACCCGCAGCGGCAACACGACCCTGGTGCGGCTTTCCACCAACAGCGAAACCTGCGATTGCCGCAACAACGTCATCTATGTAACCGCAAACGGCAGCAATCTCGGGCTGATTGACAACACGGGCGTACTGAACATCCGCAACTGCTGGCTGAAAGCCGGCTTCGCCAACAGCCACAGCGGCGGTTCGATGCAGGGCACTGTGAACAATGGCGGCGGCAACGTGAACGGAACCTCGCCGGGGTTTCTCAATGAAGGCGGGCAGGACTTCCGGTTGGCAACCACCAGCGGCTGCCGCGACACCGGCACAGTGCAGCATGCTTCAACGTCCGGCCACCCTCTCAATCGCGAGTACGTCAAACACCAGGCTGACCAGGCGCGCTTCACTGACGCAACCGTGGACATCGGCGCGTTCGAGTTTGATACAGGCGTCCCGGCCACACCTCCTGCTGCACCCAGTGGCGCAAGCGCAGTCGCCAACACGACGCTTGGTGCGACGGTCACCTGGAATGATCTCAGCAACAACGAAAGCGGTTTCCGCATCGAACGCCAACTTGGCGCAGGTGCATTTGCCACTGTCGGGACGGTCGCGGCCAACGTGACCACGTTTCAAGACACCGGCCTGGTAAACGGCCAGCAGTACACCTATCGGGTGTGTGCCTACAACACCGCCGGTGACAGCGCCTTCAGCACGTCCGCAGCCATCACCGCCAGCAACTCTGGCGGGGGCGGGGGTGGCGGTGGCGGTGGCAGCGGCGGCTCGGGAAGCAGTTCAGGTGGTGGCGGAGGCTGCGCCGCGGGTGCCGGCATGGCCTGGCCCTGCCTGGTGCTGATGGCGGTCTGGCGCCGCAAACGAAGCTGAATTTATGGAACAACCGGGCGTGCTGGGCTGTTTTGCCCTGAGCCCCGGTTGTTGCCCCCAATCGGGGCTGATAATGAGGGATCGCGGCCGACGCTGCGATCCCTCTGCATTTCCCGGATTGCCTTCGTACCGATTGTTGTTCGATGTAAAACTACCCGGGAGGCACCGATGGCATCCGCTCGAATCCTGGCTTTTTCCGGCAGCCTGCGCCGCGATTCCTGGAACGGTAAATTGGTGCGCGTTGCGGCCAGGGGTGCCGAGGCCGCGGGCGCGATGGTCACGCTGATTTCATTGCGCGACTACCCTTTGCCAGCCTTCAACGCAGACGATGAGGAGGCCACAGGCGTGCCCGAAAGCGCGCGGCGTCTGGCCACGGTGTTCAAGGAACACACCGGGCTGCTGCTTGCCAGTCCTGAGTACAACGGCGGCTTTCCAGGCCACCTGAAGAACGTGTTTGATTGGCTCTCGCGCCCTGTTCCTGGCGAGAAGCCCTTTGGCATTTTCGCCAACAAGCCAGCCGCGATCATGGCCGCCAGCCCCGGCGCGTTCGGCGGCATCCGCATGTTGCCGGCCCTGCGCCAGATGCTGAGCCACTTTCAATTCCTTGTAATCCCGCAGCAGCAGGCCCTGCCCAAGGCCGCCGAGGCCTTTGATTCCGAAGGCAACCTCAAGGACGAAAAGGCGGCAACGGCAGTCAAGTCCCTTGGTGAGCGCGTGGCCAGGCTCGCCGCCGCGTTGGCCGACGGCTAATGCTGCTACAACCTCATGTCTGCGTTGCAATCGCGGCCATTGTCCAATTCGCTAGCCTTGGGTCATGCGCCGCCCCTGGTACCAGGACTATCGAAAGAAGCCCGCGCCCCCGGGTCCACCGCAACGCGGCCCCTCGCGCAGAAATCCTGTGGGCACGGCCGCACAGTGCCACAGGGCACTTCGAGCTGCAGGCATAGGCCTTGTGGCTGCCGTTGCAGCATGCGCGTTGTGGGTCGGAATAGGGGTGTTTGCCGGCCATCCGTGGGGCGCGATTCTCGCGCCAATTGCCACGCTGGCGATGTATCTGCCGGTTGGGCTTGGGCTGCTGGCTGGATCAGTGCTGGCAGCACCATTCACCCTAACCGATACTGACCCGACATGAGAACAGTTCGCGTCTCGCGCATTGCCGCTCCACTGCCGTTGATCGGCTTGGGCACCTGGACCATGGGAGAGTCCCGGGCCGCCAGGCAGGCCGAGGCAGACGCACTTCGTGCAGGCCTGGACCTTGGCATGAACCTTGTGGACACCGCCGAGATGTACGCCAGCGGTGCGGCAGAAGAAGTAGTGGCCGAAGCAATCAAGGGCCGGCGCAAAGAGGTGTTTGTGGTTTCCAAGGTTCTGCCCGGCAATGCTTCACGCAATGGCACCCTGAAAGCCTGCGACGCCAGCCTGCGACGCATGCAGGTAGAAATGATTGATCTGTACCTGCTGCACTGGCCGGGCTCACACCCACTGGCCGAGACGCTGGCCGCGTTTGAACAGCTGCGCCAGGCGGGCAAGATCCGGTACTGGGGTGTGAGCAACTTCGACCTTGCCGCCATGCGGAACGTGGAGCAACTGGTGCCCGGCCGCTGTGCCTGCAACCAGGTGCTGTACAACCTCCAGCGGCGGGGCATCGAGCACGACCTGCTGCCATGGTGTGTCGAGAACGGGGTGCTGCTGCAGGCGTACTCGCCGCTGGATCAAGGCCGCCTGCGCAAACCCGAGCAGTTGAACGCCGTCGCCAACCGCCACCAGGCGACCCCGGAGCAAATCGCCCTGGCCTGGTCGGTGCGGCTGCAAGGTGTGCAGGCAATTCCGAAATCCGCCAACCCCCAGCGCGTGAAGCAGAACGCGGACGCCGCCGACATGAAACTGACAGGCCGCGACTTGCTCGAACTTGACGCTGCGTTTGCGCCGCCCACCGGGCCTCCGCATTGGAGACCGCATGAGCAAGACACTGGATGGCAGAGTCGCTTTGGTAACCGGGGCATCACGCGGGGTGGGGCGCGGCATTGCCCATGAGCTTGGGCTGGCCGGTGCCACGGTATATGTGACGGGCCGGTCCGTTGCGGGTGCAACCACCGAAGGCCGACTGGAGACCATCGAGTCCACCGCCGAGCTTGTCACGGGCGCCGGCGGAAAGGGCATCGCCTTGGCCTGCGACCATGGCGATGACTCGCAGGTCATCGCGTTGTTCGAGAAATTGCCGGACCTCGACCTGCTGGTGAATAACGTCTGGGGCGGGTACGAGAACTACGACCACACCACTTTCAGCGACCCGTTCTGGAACCAGCCTATGGAGCGGTTCGAACGCATGTTCCGCACCGGGCCACGCGCGCACTTTGTGGCCGCGCGGCTTGCGGCCCCGGGCATGATCGCGCGAAAACGCGGGCTGATCGTGAACATTGCCGCGGGCGACCACGGGCGCTTTCTGGGCAATGTGCCCTATGACCTGGCCAAGAGCATGTGCTCGCGCATGGCCTTTGGCATGGCCACAAACCTGCGCCCGCACAACGTTGCCGCCGTTTGCGTGCTTCCGGGCTTCACGCGTACAGAACGCGTGACGGACGCGTTTTCGGGCAGCCCGCCGCCGAACACGGAAACGCCGCGTTTCACCGGGCGCGTGGTCGCAGCCCTGGCTGCCGATGCGAACATCATGCAGTACAGCGGCCGGGTGCAGGCCGCAGCAAGCTGGGCCAAGGTCTATGGCATTGCGGACATTGACGGCCGAGCGCACGAACCGTTCGTGCTGCCGCCGGAATACCCGGCGCCGCCGGACCGGTTCTAGGCCACCGTGGCGGGGCTGACAAACTTGTGGCCGCGTTGGGGGCCGCGTTTGGTCACGGTCAGGACCTCGGGCCCGGTTTCCGTCATCAGGATCGTGTGTTCAAACTGGGCGCTGAGCCGCCCGTCGGCGGTATAGACCGTCCAATGGTCCTTTCGGTCCAGTACCGTCTTCCACGTGCCGGCGTTGATCATTGGCTCAATCGTGAAGCACAGGCCCGGCGCCAGTATCTGCTGGCCCTGATAGGCATCCGGAAAATGCGGAATGTGCGGCTTCTGGTGGAACACGCGACCGATGCCGTGCCCCTGGTATTCCTTGACCACCGAAAAACCATACTGCTTTGCCACGGCACTGATGGCCCGGCCGATCTCGATCACCTTGCTGAACGGCTTGATGGCGTCAATCGCCGCCCACATGGAATCAAAGCTGCATTGTGTAAGTGCCAGCGCTTCTTCACTGACCGGCCCGACAAACAGTGTTTCGCTTTGATCACCGTGCCAGCCCTCGACGATCGTTGTCAGATCCAGGTTGATGATGTCGCCGTCACGCAGTTTGTAGTCGCCCGGGATACCGTGGCAGACCACCTGATTGGGGCTGGTGCACAGGCTGGCCGGGAAGCCACGATAGCCCAGTGTCGCCGGCGTGTGTCCGCGGCTTGTGGTCCACTGGTGAATCAGGCTGTCGATCTCGCGGGTTGTGATGCCGGGTTGCACGAAGTCGCGGATGTAGTCCATCAACTCGGCGTTGACACGGCAAGCCTTGCGCATGGCGTTGCGCTCGAACTCGTCCAGGATCAACGGGTCTTTCCTGGCCGCCGGAGTGGATGTCGCGCCGGGTGCTTCAGCACCCTGATGGCACTTCTTGTACTTCTTGCCACTGCCGCACCAGCATGCGTCATTCGGGCCAAGCTTGCGATTGTTGGACTCGTCTTTCATCGGCACTGACTTTACCGCCAGAGTTGCAGTGATTGTAGGGGCCGCGTGCCGACGCGACCCCTACACCTGCCATCAGGCAGATGCCAAGCTGCGGCCATGAGACAGGCAAGCTACTGGGAGCAAGCCACAACCCCGCAGGCTGCGCCGGAAAGTCTTCCCACGAGTGTGGACGTGCTGGTCGTCGGCGCTGGCTTCATGGGTTCCTGGCTGGCGTACTTCCTGCACCGCCGGAACCCGGCCCTGCGCGTGCTTGTGCTGGAGCGCGACGGTATCGGATATGGCGCCAGCTCGCGCAACGCCGGCTTTCTTACCACGGGCCAGATCACCGAAATGCTGGAGGACTCCCGAGAGTGCGGCTTTGATACGGTCGTGTCAGTCCTGGCGCGCCGGCGCGCCGGTCTGGCGCTGGTACGCAAAGAGTTTCCAGGGCTGCCGGTGCACACCTGCGGCAGCACCGACTTTGACCCGATCACGGACGAAAAGCGTGCCTTCGCTGCAAGAGTCAATGCCACCCTGGGCGAGACCACTTTTGTGGAGCGCCAGGTGAACCTTGGCGGCACGATGCGCCCCGGGTTCTGCCAGGCCGCCGACGCCGGTGTTCACCCGCTGCGGCTGCTGGAACTGATCCGCGCATCGGCTGGCGATGGGTTTGCGTTCGCCGTCAATGTGGATCGCATTGGCGCAGGAACCGCCCACTGCACTACCGGCACAGTTCACTCCCAGATCAGATATCGGCGCGCTTTCGTCTGCACCAATGGTTTTGCCGCCGCGCTTGAACCTGCAAGCCCGGTCCAGCCCGGCCGCGGGCAGGTGATCGTGACATCGCGGGTCTCGACGCCCACTGACAACACGCTGGGTTATCTGAATGCGGGCTATGACTACTTCCGGTTTGTGGATGGCCGGCTGCTGCTGGGCGGCGGGCGCAACCGCTTCCGCGCGGAAGAAGCGACGCAGGAGATTGCGACAACAGCGAACCTGCTGGCGCATCTTCGCCAGACTGCCACAACCATTCTTGGCCATGAACGTTTCACGGTTGACTACCACTGGGCAGGCATCATGGGGTTCGTCGGCGGCAAGCACCTGGGCGGCTCGCCGCGGCGCCGAATGGACGGCACCACCGAAGCCGTGGCCGGCTTCGGTGGCATGGGTGTGGCGCTGGCGCCTGTGCTCGCGCTCGAAATCGCGCAGGAGTTCTAGTCGATCTCAAGCACCGACAGCACGCTGCGGTCGGCCATGTTCGGCGCCGGCACTGTGCCGGTCATGCCGGGCAGCAGAATCGGCGGCGGGGGTGCCGACTGGTAGGTACCGGAGCCACCGCCACCAGCGGCCATCGCCATGGCTCCACCCATGGGCCAGCCCGCCATGGCCGGCGCGCCCCACACACCCCACCAGCCGTAGCAGTCATAGTTCATTTCGTGCACTACCACGGCCACCTTGTCGCCGTGAATCACGGCGTCGTAGCCGAACCATGCCATAGAATGAATCACGGCCCCCTGCGGGCAGCCCGGCGGAGGAGTACCCCCGGGGCTGGTGGACACCTGCGTCAGCGCGTACGGCGATCCGGCTGTCCCCACGCTGAAATCGGTCCAATGCAGGTCGTGCAGTTCCATGCCCCAGCCCACCGGCGCCGCATACAGCAGATCCACGCGCTTCTGTCCAGCCACCATTCGCGGGTGCGTGGAAGGCTGTATTGCCCCGGCTATGGCCACATGCGCGGCGTTCTGCCAGGTCAGGCCGGCGTCCGCGCTGTACTGCAGGTGAACGCCGTCCGACTTTTCATAGGCATAAAAAATCTCCATGCCTGCCCCCGAGCCCAGCACCGCGACGTGCGGGTCGCTGGGCATCACGCGGTCCTCGCGGTCAAGTTCGGCATCGCGCCAACCCATGCCGTACTCGCGAACGGCGCAACGAAACCGGGCCGAGCTGATTCGCTGGCCCGCAATCCACTGGAACATGCTGTACCCGTAGCCGACCGCTAGGTCGCCGCCTTGGCTGTACTCCAGGTGCATCAGCAGCGGGGTCACATCGACCCCCGGGTTATGCACCTGCGCAGGCGCGCCCCAGGCAAAACCCGTGGGCGTGTTGTTGATGTCAAAACCAGTCGGGACGGCCTCGCACAGCCACAGCGAGGCCTGGCCACCCGCCGCCCCGTACACGCACCGCCAGTAAAGCACTCCCAGCGTGTAGTCCGGCGCGATCGCGATCTGAACCAGGCGCTGGGCACCCCAGCCTGCGGAGTTCTCCAGCGTGTGCAGCAACGGGAACGTGGCGCCGCGATCCAGGCTGATCTCGGCGCGAACGCTGCCCGCCTGGCAATAGCTGACGGCCAGCACGTTGCCACGCGCGGCAATCTCCTGGTCCCGCCAGGACCCGGTGTCATCGGAGTAGCACTCGGATTCCCCGCCCGTGACAGCCGATGTCGTGGAATCCAGTTGCAGCCAGCGACGCTTGCGCTGGCCATAGCTGCCAGCATCGCCGTCGTAAGTCACCAGGCTGTAACGGTCGCCCGACACCGCAATCGCCGGCAGGCCGAAGTGCCAGGAACTGCTGCTGAAGATGGGCGTGGTGGTCATGCCGGGGCGTGGCTGCGGGGCGGCAAAGTTCGGCAGGTTAATCTGGCTGGGGTTGCCAATGCGCAGCCGCACACCGATGTTCAGCACAGCCTGGCCATCACGCGGCACCTGCACCATCAACACCTGGTCGGTCGCAATGCTGCCGCGCACTGTGACGCGCGAAAACCCGTCACCGATCACGTGTACCAGATTCCCGGAGTAGCTCAGGCCGCCGCCCTCCAGGTGCATGCCCGCCGCGACCAGGCTTTCCGCACCCAGCGATGGCACAGCACCGTTATCCGCGGCGTGGCCGATGGACAGCCGGGTCAGCCCGATGTTTCCAAAACCGCGCCCGACGACAGAGAACGAAAAGTCCTGTCCGGCCGGGGTTTCGAGCTCATACACACGATTGAATCCCGACACCCCAAAGCGCGAGAGGTTCACGGTGCCGGACAGGGTGTCAGTAGTGGCGGGCGACACCTCGGACATGCCGGCTGCCAGCGTGACGTCTTCCGTTGTGACAAAGACCTGCCAGGGCAGAATCACGATGGGGTCTTCCGCGAAGGGCGAAGAATTCATGCACCCCGCGACCAGCAAAGCTGCACCAGCCAAGGCAACCAGCAAGTTTTTCATGGCAGAACTCCGCAAAGGTGCGGAAGCAGGGGAGGCACAGGTACACTGTGCAAACCACGTGCAAGCCCCGTGCCTGAGGGCGTTTGGAGCTCAAATTGCCTCCAATTGCGGCAACTCGGTTGTCGGTCAGTGCCTTCCTTACACATCCGCAGCCAACAAGTATCCTGATGGAATGACCGGATCGACTACCGTTTCTGCTGCTCAGGCTGTTGTCGGCATCCAAAGCGGCCAGCGTGTGTTCATTGGCAGCGGCGCCGCCGAACCCGGCACCCTTGTTACAGCCCTGACCGCCCGCGCGCCGGAACTTCGCGACGTAAGCCTTCTGCACATCCTCACCTTGGGTGCCGCGCCCTACGCGGCACCCGAGATGGCTGACCATTTTCGGCATACTGCGTTCTTCATTGGGCCCAATGTACGCCAGGCCGTACAGGACGGCCGCGCGGACTTCGTGCCCATCTTTCTCAGCGAGATTCCCGCCCTGTTTGAGCGCCGCATGCCCCTGGACTGGGCCCTGGTGCAGGTCAGCCCGCCGGACCGGCACGGCTGGTGCACCGTCGGCGTGAGCGCCGACGTCGTGGCAGGCGCGCTGAGGCACGCGCGGCACGTCGTGGCCGAACTGAACCCGGCGATGCCGCGAACACACGGTGACACGCTGATCCATGTTTCACGCCTTCATGCAGCGGTGCAGGTTCAGACGGCACTCCCGGAACTCAATCCCGAGCCGATCGACGACGTAAGCGCCGCGATCGGACGCCACATTGCCGGCATGGTCGACGACGGCGACTGTCTGCAACTCGGCATCGGCAACATTCCCAACGCCGTGCTGCGCGAACTTCGCAGCCATCGCAACCTGGGCCTGCACACGGAAATGATGTCTGACGGGATCGTCGACCTGGTCGAGTGCGGGGCACTGAACTGCGCGCGAAAGAACTACCGCAACGGCAAGGCCATCTGCAGCTTTGTGATGGGCACCCGCCGCCTGTATGACTTTGTAGATGACAATCCGTTTGTGAATCTTCTGGGCAGCGACTTTGTCAACGACCCTGCCATCATCTCGCGCAACGACAACCTGGTTGCCGTAAACAGCGCGCTGCAGATTGACCTGACCGGCCAGGTCAACGCCGACAGCGTGGGCGTGCGCCCCTACAGCGGCATCGGCGGCCAGGTGGATTTCATCCGGGGCGCGGCACGAAGCAACGGAGGAAAGCCGATCATCGCATTGCCAAGCACTGCCCGCGGCGGCACAGTCAGCCGCATTGTGCCCACACTTCTGGAGGGTGCGGGCGTGGTCACCTCGCGGGGCGACGTGCGATTTGTGGTAACTGAGTACGGCGTGGCCGATCTGTACGCCAAGGGATTGCGACAGCGCGCAAGGGCGCTGCTGAACATCGCGCACCCGAAGTTCAGGCCGGAACTTGAGCACCGGGCCAAGGAGCTGAATCTGCTTTGAACCGACCCAATGCATACCTGGTTCTGACCCTGTTGCTGGCCCTTTCGGGTTGCGGCGCGGGCAACAACGCGGCCAGTGGCAACAACAATGGAGGAGCTGCCCAGACCCAGACACACGAGGAAGCCGCAAAACGCCGCAAATGGGCAGCCGAGTCACTGGCCCAGGCCGAGAAGGACTACAACGCCACGGATTATGCTGCGGGCGCGCGCGCGGCCCACGAAGCCATTCAGTTTGAACCCAACGACCCCAGGCCATGGGAGCTTCTGGCCCGATGCGAGGAAAAGCTGGGAAACCACCAGCCGGCCCGCGATGCCTACCGCCGCGCGGCAAACCTGTCCGCCGGAGCCACCCGCACTGCCCTTTTTGAACTGGCGGCACGCTGCAGCCAGCTGCTTGCCGAACGCGCCTTCAACGCAGGCCAGTTCAAGCCAGCACAGGAACATGCGTTGGATGCGCTTAGGATCAATGAAGGCAACGCCGAAGCCCGACGGGTGCTGGCGAATGCGCTGCTCAAGCGAGGCGAGTACGCCGAGGCCCGCACCGAGTACCGCCGCATCGCCGACGAAAGCACCGGCGCAACGCGCCAGGACAATCTTTACTGGACAGGCATCTGCGGGCTGTACCTGTTTGAGTACGAGGCGGCCGAACAGGTCTTCCAGGGTTTGATCAAAGAGGGTTACAAGGGCGGCGATATCTACCTGTGGCGAGGACGCTGCCGCTTTGAGCGCAAGGACATCGAGGGCGCGCGGCAGGACTTCCGCCTGGCGATTGAGTTCGCGACCAGCCCCGATCAGCGCCAGGCCGCGCAAGACGCCCTGATGGAGCTGGACAAGCCCGGGAAATCAGAATGAAGGCCCGTGTCGGCGCGGCAGACCCGGTCGTGGCCGGGCTGTGCGGATTGCCTTCTCAGGCTGACCCCGAGTTCATGCTTGAGTTTTCGCTGGGCCGCCTGCAGTTACGCGATCTGAGGCCTGGAGCGCCCGGCCCGTTGTGGGTGGACTTTCTCGCACCCGAGCACGAGCAAAGACGTCGCGCGGGCAAGGGTTTGCTCCTGGCGCGAGCATGCGGGGTCAAGAAGGGGATACCGGCTCCGCGTGTCGTGGATGCAACCGCGGGCCTTGGCCGCGATGCCTGGGCCCTGGCCGCGCTGGGCTGTGGCGTAACCATGATCGAACGCGAAAGCGTCGTTCATGCCCTTCTGGAGGACGGCCTGAAACGCGCCCTGGCCCATGCCGCGCCGCCTGCGAGGAACCTTCGATTGGTTCGCGGCGAGGCCCTGCAGTTTCTGCACGACGCCAGCCATGTCGATGTTGTCTACCTGGATCCCATGTTCCCGGACATCGGCGCCACGGCCTTGCCCGGCAAGGAAATGCAGTACTTTAAGGCGCTGATTGATCGCGCGCCGGACGAGCCCAGGCTCCTGGCGGCAGCCTTGGCCTGTAATGCACGACGCGTGGTGGTGAAACGTGCCAGGCTGGCCCCGCCTATGGAAAACGGGCGCGGTGTGGACGTTGTGTTTACCGGCAAGTCCGTGCGGTTTGATGTGTACCTGAAATGAACTACCTGGCCCATCTCGCGCTTGCCGACGACACGCCCGAGTCCTTGCTTGGCAACCTTGCGGGCGACTTCCTGCATGGGCTGGATCCTGCGTGTATCGCCCCGGAACTGCGGCCGGGCATCGCCAACCACAGGGCCATAGACCGGTTCACGGACGCACATCCCGTCGTGGCGCAGGCACGCGGACTGCTGGCGCCGTCTGCGGGACACTTTTCGGGAGTGTTGCTGGACGTTTACTTTGACCACTTTCTTGCACGCGACTTCAACATTCAGCACGGACAGTCACTGCAACCGTTTGCACAGCGGGTTTACGCCGCGCTGGAATCCCATCGGCACCTTCTGCCCCCAAGGCTGGCAGAAGCCGCGCCGGTCATGATCCGCCACGACTGGCTGGCGGCCTATGCGCACACCGAAGGAGTAGGAGTGATTCTTCAACGTATGGTCCACCGCACCCGCCGGGGAGCCACGCTGGCACATGGGGCTGCGTGGCTGCAACGCCATTACCAGGAGCTTGAGGCGGCTTTCAACGACTTCTACCCCCAATTGCGGAAGCAATTCCGGCAATAAGACCGTGCAATCGCGGCGCTTTGGCGAAAGTTTTGCAACCCGGATTCCGTTCTATCTATGTGGGCCAGAGGTACGCCCGATGCCGCATAGACAGAACATCAGTGTTCCTGACCTCCGCCGCGCGCTGCGCGCCTATTGGCGCCATGCATGGCCGGGTAGTGACTCGGTTTGCCCGGCATACCCCGACTGGAAGGGCATGCGGTTGCTGGATGTTCTGCGTACCTTTCAGGACGAATCCGGCCCTTGTCCACGGCATGTGCTTCGGCTGGGCAATCACATCTACCCGCACATGAAGTTCGCCGTCGAACGTGGCCTGTCCGGCGGCGATTTCTATTTCGTTGCCGACTGCCACGACACCGCACCCTGCCCCGGCCACGAAGACCCACAATGGCAAGGCCTGCGGATGGCGAACCGTGCCATCAAGGATGCCATTGAGGGTGCGTGGTTCCGCGCCGGCCTGCCAACCCTGACAAGCCTGGCCCGCGAAGCCGCCGAGGGCTCTCAGCACCTGCGCCCGGCAGGGCCGCGGATCCTGCTGGTGGATGACGAACCCGCGAACCTGCAGCTTACCGGCGCCATCCTGCGCGCGGACGGTTTCACTATTGCCAGCAGCAGCAATGGCGCCGAGGCGATTGAGCAGGCCGTGTTTTCGCCCCCCGACCTGGTGGTCAGCGACTACGAGATGCCCGGCATGACCGGCCGCGAAGTTGCCCGCAAGATCAAGGACGCTGTAGAAACCCGCGAAGTTCCTGTGCTGATCTGCACTTACTCGAACATGGTGCTGGGGGACCTGCAGCCCGCTGACGCCGTGTTGCGCCGGCCCTTCAATGCCGAGACTCTGAAACAAACCGTCCAGCGCCTCATCCAGCCATGACCGACTCTGCCAAGCCAATACGGCCGCCGTTGCGCTACACCATTTCCTGTAGTGGTTGCCGGGAACCGATGGAGATCGCCCCCGCGTCCATGGACGACCGCATTGCCCTGTGCCCGCACTGCAAAATGCCGAACCCAACTCCCATCTATGCGCTGCTTTCCGGACGGCGCGGCACGGCTTCTACCTGATCCCTTCAAGTACCGCGCCCATACCAGCCGATGCTTGCAGCGGAGGCCCGGTGCGCATTCTGCTGCTGATGTTCGTGCTCAGTTCCCCGCTGGCGGCCATGGACGCCGAGGCCGCGCGTTTCGCACGCCGTGTGCTGCTGCATGAATCCGCCCGAAAGCACCTGGGCATAGAAGTCGGGGACATCGCCTCGGTGCGGGAGTGCACACTCGTGCGTGGCGACTTCAACGGCGACGCTGTCCCTGACGTTGCGGCGCTGGTAAGTCGTGATGGGGCGTGGGCGCTTGCCCTGTTTGATGGCTCGGCCAAAGGCGACAGCCCGGCCGGGGTTCACCTGTTCCGCCAGCAGAATGCTGTGGCAGCCGAAAGGCTTGCCCTGTCAGGCCACGATGCCATCGGCCTGGACACAACCGAATCAACCGACGATGGCCACACGCAACAGACAACGGTTCGCACCACGGTGCTTCGCTGGCACCAGAACGGCTGGGTCAGGGGCCTGGAGTTTGTACGCACTCTCAAACGCACCTCGGGGCGCGTCTCACGGATCGAAGCGACTTCACTTGAGCATGCGGCAGGCAGGTTGTCCCTGGTTGGCAGCGGCCATGACTTGCTGGATGGCCAGGAACTTGCGAACAGCCGTTTCTCGCACCACACGCCTTTGACGATTGCCTGCGACGGAAGCCTGACGTCCGGCGCCACAACCCGGCATGACGTGCCGGTGCCAACCCGCACACAACTGGCACGCACACTGGAACGCGAGGGTTTGCTGGCCGCGGCACTGGAGCAGTCACAGTTGGCCGTCCGGCAGGCTGACGCCGACCTCCTGCCCGCGGACGACGCCCGGCGTCTGGACGCCAAGGCTCTGCATCAACGGCTTGCCGCGAGCCTCGCATCCGCAACGGTGGGCAAGCGTTGATCAGGGCTTCTTCAACCGCAAGCCGAACCACCCCGCAAGGCGAGCCCTTGCCAGTTTGCCCTTGAGTGCTGCCAGCCTCTCATCATTGCCGCACTCGGACATCGCCGTCTTCCAGGCCTGTCGGGCCTGGGCCACTCTGCCCAGCCAGATCAGGTGCTTGATGTGCTCGTCATGAACCCTAGCGCGCAGTGCGTTCAGCGCGGTCGTTGAAAACCGCGCCGACCCGGCGTGCTTGCGGGCGAACTCGGCCAGCACGTCCAGTTTCAGACGGTCGCGCTTCAGGTCGCCCTCCAGGCCGGCATCGCGGCTGACCGTGCCCCCGGCTGGAGTGCAGATCACCGTCAGCGGTTGCGGAACCGCCACAAACGGAAACTGTAACGCCAGGCGCAGGGCAAACTCGCTGTCCTCAAAGTTGAACAGCGCCGCAAACCCGCCCACGGCCTGCCACGCCGAGCGCCGGATCATCAGCGTCTGCAGGTGAACCCGTGTAAGGCCGCGACAAATGGAATCAAAGACCCAGCCATCGGCAAGCTGACCTGGGCCGGGTTTGGGCCGATCCTCGGAACTTTCGTGAACGAACTGGGTGAACGATGCTCCGGCCTCCGGTCGCTGCAGCATGGCCGCAACCTGGGTTGTCAGCTTGTGCGGCTTCCACAGGTCGTCATCGTCCAGAAACGCAAAAAACTCACCCTGGGCCATCTCCATGCCAGCGTTGCGGGCCAGGCCGGGCCCGCCGTTGATCACAGTTCGCACATGCAATGCCACGCCCGCCGCTTCTGCTTCTGGTCTGAGTGCCTCCAGCACCTGCGGCGTTTCATCGCCGCTGCCGTCGTCAATCACGATCAGTTCCAGCGGCCGCCATGATTGTGCAAAGACGCTGCGGCAGGACTTCGCGACCAGGCCCGGTCGCCGGTACGTTGGAATGATCGCGCTGACCAGCGGCTGGGTCATGCGCTGCTCTTCATCCAGTCCACGACAGTCGCGATGCCATCCTCAAGGCTGACCTGGGCTTCAAAGCCCAACAGCTTGCGGGCGGTTGCCACGTCGGCCAGCGAGTGCTTGAAATCGCCGGGGCGGTCGGGCAGGTGGTCAACAGCAGCCTTACGCTCGCAGCGGGCCTCAATGGCAGAAATCAGGTCGTTCAAGGCAGTTCGACGACCGGTGGCAATATTGAGGCTGACGCCCCCCAGTGGCGTCTTGGTGTGCAGGGCCAGCAGGTTTGCGCGCACGACATCGCGCACATGCACAAAATCGCGCGTCTGGCTGCCAT
This sequence comes from Planctomycetota bacterium, assembly GCA_019636215.1. Lineage (GTDB taxonomy): Bacteria > Planctomycetota > UBA8742 > UBA2392 > UBA2392 > H3-PLA7. The sequence goes on from JAHBXZ010000016.1 coordinate 72,961, forward strand.
CGCCAAACACTGACAGCTTTCCGCCATCCAGGATTCGCCGCGTGAAGGCCGGAATCACGTTTGCGTAACTTGACTTGGCCGAATGGCGCGGCCCGTACACGTTAAAGTAACGCAGGCAGGCGCCATCAACGCCCATGCCGACAAACGCCTTCACGTATTGCTCGCTGGCCACTTTCGCGGCGGCGTAAGGGCTCAGCGGCCAGATTTCGGCGTCTTCGCGCAAGGGCTGGACCGCGCGCTCGCTGTAGCACGCGGCACTGGCCGCCAGCAGGAAACGAGACACCCCCCGGGTGCGGCATGCTGCCAGCAGGTGCAGCGTCGTGGTGGCCGTGTCGCGATGGGCCCGGGCGGGGTCGGCCACACTGGCCGGCACGCTCGAAAGCGCCGCCTGGTGCAGCACCGCAGAAACGCCCTCACACAGGCGGTTACAGACATCGGGGTCGGACACATCGACGTGATGAAACTCGAACCCCGGCCGGCCCTGTGCCTGCACCAGGTTGGACATCTCGCCCGCCGATAGGTTGTCGGCAGCGCGAACGGCATAGCCTTGATCCAGCAGGGCGTCACACAGGTTGCTGCCGATGAAACCCGCGGCACCGGTAACCAGGACTAGTCGGCTCATGCGCTGAAGTTAGCCGTTGACGGGCCGGTCGTCCACGGACTCAGCCCCGATCAACAGGTCGCGCCACTGCCGGTTGAACCGCTCGGCCCCGAAGTACTTCACCGCCCGTGCGTGGCAGGCCGCCGCCATGGTGGCCAACAGCGCACGATCGGCGGCAAGGCGAGCAATGGCAGCAACGCCCGACTGCACAACCGCGGCCTCGTCTTGGGGTGGCAGCAGCAGTCCGGTCTGGGCATCAATCACGTGGTCGGCCATGCCGCCCACGTTTGTGCTGACGGGAACTACGCCCCTGGCCATCGCCTCCATGCCGACCAGCGGGAATCCCTCAAATGACGAGGTCAGCAGCAACACGTGCGAGCCGGCATAGACTTCGTAGAGTTGCTGCGGGTCCTTGATGACGCCCAAGCGACGGCAGGCGGGCTCGTCGCCCTTCTCAAGCCAGCCGTCGACGTCCCCGACCAGGGTGAATTCGGCGTTGATACCAGCGGCCTTGCAGGCCGAGGCAATGCGGCCGATCAGGTGAATCCGCTTCTGCGTGCTACCGCGCCCGACAAACAGCACCTGCAGGGGCCCGGTGTCCGGCTTGGGCGCAAACGTGGGCGGCACCTCGACCATGTTCTCGATCAGGCACATCCGCGCAGCCAGTGCCTCGTCTATGCCTTCGGCGCGGTACAATTCGGCCATCTCCTTCATCACAGTTGCCGCGATGAACACTCGGCGATCCAGCAGCGGCACATACGGCAAGGCAAAATGCTCAAGCGTGAACATGCAGTGCATCAGGTCAAACCGCTTCACGTGGGGTTTCAGCAGGGGCAGCATCTCAAGGTAGAAGCGCGACTGAGAACCAAGCAGCACCGGGGCAGTGTGCCGGTTGATGATCGCGGCAAGATAACCCTGCCAGAAGAAGCGCATGGCGGTGGACTTCGCGCGGCGACCAACGTAGTCGATCCGCGCCTCTGCCGGAAAGCGCTCCGCAAAAGGCTGCGGCCAGGTGGGCAATGTGAAGTACACCCAGGGCTGGCGGTCGCGAAGCGCCTGTGCGATCTGCGCATGAACCAGGTCAGCGCCGCCGACTATTGCGTGATTGAAGAACAGGAATAGCTGAGAAGGGTTGTGATCGCTGTCCAGTGCCGCGAACCAGCGCCCAAGCCGCGTGAAAACGGCGCGCAGGATTGGGTGACGTCTGCGTTTTTTGCCAGTCATGGCGCACCCAGCCTTTCGGCCTCATGAAGCGCCACAACGGTTTGCGCAGCCATGCGCTGGGGGCTGAACTCAGTCTCTATGCGCGCGCGGTTGCGGCGCCCCTCGGCCTCGCGCGCTGGATGGTCGCGAAGCAGCGCGACAATGCGCTCCGCCAGAGTCTCGCTGTCGCCCACTGGGGCAAGGTGTGCGCATCCTTCGTCGCCAAGCGCTTCGCGGATCCCCGGGATGTCCGTTCCCGCCACGGCAAGACCTGCGGCCATGCATTCCAGTACACCGTTGGGGCAGCCTTCCAGACGCGAGCTAAACACACCCAGAGTTGCCGCGCCCAACAGGCCTGAAACATCTTTCACCGCGCCGGGAAACTGGATGCTTGTTCCAAGCCCGAGCTCTGCCGCCAACTCGCGGCTAGGTTGGGATTTCTCCCCGTGATCGCCTGCCAGGACCAGTGTCGCTTCGGGCACTTTGGCGTGAACAGTTCGCCAAGCCCGAATCAGGGTCTCGTGATCCTTGCGCGGCGTCAGGTTGGCCAGCATTACCGCCAGCGGTGCGTCATGCGCCACACCCAAGTCCGCGCGCCACTGATTTGGTGACTTCAGCGCTGGTGCCAACTGCACCCCGTTGTGTACCACGCGAGTTCGCGCCGCATCCACGCCAAGCCTCTCTACCAGCATCTGCGCGGCATGGGCCGAATTGCTGACCAGCACCGGTACGCTTCGCGCAGCCTTGAAATCAACCGGCTTGATGCCCAGGCGCTGGCCTTCATCGCGCTGGTTCCAGATGCAGGCCTTGGCCCCGGCTTTGCGCCAGGTCATGGCGGCGAAAATGTTCGGCCCGGTAGTGTAAGGGGCAATCCAGTCGAAGTTCCCGGCACGAACCAGTGCCGCAAACCGGCGCAGGTTCCACCAAAGACGCAAAGGCCGAACCCGCAGGCTCAACTCCACCTGCCGCGCAACCAGCCCGATCCTGGCGCAGGCGGCGGCGACTTCCCCGGGTGAGTCCTTACCCCAGACCTCGACCACCGCGCCAGACTCATGCAACAGACCTGCCAGCAGCAGCGCCTGCCGCTCTGCCCCGCCCAGCAGGTTCAGGCTGGGAACCAAGATCAAGACACGACGGCCGGCAACGTCCATGAGGGCAATCAGTCTGCTGGGAAGGCGACGATTGTGCGCTTCGCTCGGGGACTGACAATACTCTTTTGCGGTTCCGCCGGGCGTATCACTATCATCGCGCCATGGCTGTAGCCGGCAAACCGGGTCAGCGCCTGCTGGTGATCACGGGCGTGTTTCCCATGGAGATTCAGCCTTTTGTGACGTCGCACGTTCGCGCGATGCTGGATCGCGGCTGGACCGTCGGTGTCTGCGCCCGTCGGCTGGACCGCCCGGCGCTGGCTGCCCTGGGCTGGGCCGATCAACTTGCACTCTGTCGCGACCTGACCGAGGACGCAGGCGGTTTGGTGCAGGCGCGGAGTCTGCGCATTCGCTGGAACCTGTGGCGACGCTTTGGGCCCGGCTATCGCGCGCGCATGCCATCTGCATTTTCCAAAAAGTTGTCGGCCCAGGCCTGCGCACTGATGGACATTGCCCGCGCGTTCGCGCCCCACGCCTTGCATGCGCACTTTGGATCCACGGCGTTGGTCGCCGCGCCTGTGGCATCGCGACTCGGCGTGCCCCTGCTGGCCAGCTTTCATGGCGAAGAAATGAACCACTGGGGCACGAATCCTCACGGCAGGCTGTACGACGGCCGACTGGACGATACCACAATTGTCGTGCACAGCCGCTTCATGCAGCAGTGGATCTCTGACAAGTGCGGCAGGAAAGTTGTCATGGTGCCGTTTGGCATTGACACTGCCCGCTTTGCCCCGCGGCCTGTGCCGGGCGACTGGAACACACCGCTGCAGATTGGCGTGATCGGGCGCCTGGACCCACTGAAGGGTCAGCAGGTTGCACTGCGTGCGTTGCGCATCTTGCTCGATGCCGGGGTCAACGCGCACGTGACGCTGGCCGGCAACGGCGCAGCCCGGCCCGAACTTGATGCACTGGCAGCATCGCTAAGGCTTACCGGCCACGTAACTTTCGCCGGCCAGTTGCACCAGTCGCAGGTGGCAGATCTTCTGGCCGGCCTTGATGTTGTTGTTATCCCGTCCGTGATTGGAGCCGACGGCGCGCAGGAAACTTTCAGCCTGGTCGCCCTGGAGGCGCTCAGCCGCGGCGTTCCCGTGGTGGCGTCGCGGGTCGGAGGCCTGCCAGAGGTGATCGGCGAGGGCGGAGTGCTTGTGCCGCCCGACGACCCGCGGGCGCTGTCCCAGGCCGTGCAGAAGCTTGTTGAGTCGTCGGATCACGCCGGCCTTCACATGCGGGCGCTTGCCCAAGCCGCCAGGTTCAACATTGCGTCTATGGCGGATGGCTACGAATCCGCGGTGAAGGCTGCAACTGTGTCAACCTGAAGCGAACACAACGTCGCGGTTCTGCGCGCGCCACAGCCCCAGCACCAGCAGCAGCCACATCGCGCCACTGCGATCGCGGGTTTCGCTGTGTTCGGACAGCAACTGCTGGATCTGCGCGGGATCAAACCACTCGTGCAGACCGCCGGCCGGGTCCAAAGCCACCTGTTCGAACATCGCGCGCCCCTTGCGCCCAGGCAGGAACCACTGGCGGCGCGGGATGCCGAAGCCCTGCTTGCGGCGATGAACGAACTCTTCACCCATGAGACGCCCCAGCAGGGCCTTGAGGATGACCTTGCCGCCGCGCACGTCAACCTTGGCCGATCGCGGCAGAGAAAACGCCAGGGCCATCACCTCGCGATCCAGCAATGGCGTGCGGGCCTCAAGCCCGTGGTACATGGTGGCGATGTCAACTTTGGTCAGGATCGCGCCGGGCAGGTACGTGGAGAAGTCCATGAACTGGGCATACTCCAGCAGATCACGGCGCGGCGCCCGGGCGTCGGCATCAATCCAACCCGGTGCCGGCAGGTCGACCAAGGCGCGGTGCTGGGGCCGCCACAGTTTGCGGCGGCGATCCGGCCCCACGTACTCCATGACCCGCTGCCACTCGGCCATGCGCGGCGAGGCGCCGCCCAACTTGCGGCCAAGCGCCCACATCAATGCCGACAACTCTGCGCCGCTGAATCGCGACTTCAAACGGCGCCAGTACTCCTTGATCCGTGGAACGGCCACAAACGCCAGGTAGCTCTCATAGCCGCCAAAGCCCTCATCACCCGCGTCACCGGAAAGGCATACGGCAACATGCCGGCGCGCCAACTGTGCGAGCTGCCAGGTGGGGATCATGCTGTTGTCGCCAAAGGGCTCACCGTAATGCCGAACCAGCTGCGGCAGGTGATCCCAGAAGTCCTCCGTGGCAATGCCCGTGATCAGTTCAATGCCCAGTTTGGTCGCAACCTGTCGCGCCCACGCAAGCTCGCTGAACTGCTCGTCTTCAAAACCCATGCTGAACGCATAGCGCGGACCGGCCCCAAGCTCGTGAACCTTGGCCGCGACCAGCGACGAATCAATCCCGCCGCTGACGAACACCCCCACCGGTACGTCGGCAATCATGTGGGCCTGCACGCTGTCGCGGATCACCTGGTCTGTGCGCTCCAGCCACTGTTCGTGGCTGCTTGCGCGGTCGTCAGAGAACCCAGGCTCAAAGTAACGGCGCGGTGGCGCGGGCTGCCTGTCGAGACTGCCCTCGATCAAGTGCCCCGGCGGCAACTTGCGAATCTGGTGAAACACCGTGTTCGGGCCCGGCACGTACTGCAGGCGCAGAAACCATTCGATCGCACCCAGGTCGCCGGTCAACGCCAAGCCGGGCATGGCCTGCAAGGCCGCAAACTCGCTGCCAAATGCCAGCAAGTGCGGGGTCTGCGTGAAAAGCAGCGGCTTGATGCCGAAGTGGTCTCGCGCGAGCATGAATCTGCGTTCGACAAGGTCCACAACGCAGAACGCAAACATGCCGCGCAGGCGCGCAACGCATTCCGCACCCCACTTCGCCCAAGCCTGGATCACCACTTCCGTGTCACTGCGCGTAGCGAAGGCGCAGCCGGCCTGCTCCAGTTCCGCACGCAGCTGCCTGAAATTGTAGATCTCGCCGTTGAACACGATCTGATAGCGGCCGGTAGTGTCGGCCATCGGCTGCTTGCCGCCTTCAAGGTCAATGATCGCCAGCCGCCGGTGGCCCAGCGCGACGCCGGGCGCAAGAAAGGTGCCCTCGCCGTCAGGCCCCCGATGTGCAATGGCCCGCGTCATTGCCCGCAGCGCGGACTCGTCGGTGGTCGCGCCGTCGAACCGCAAAACGCCCGTTATGCCGCACAAGATCTGCCCCTATCCAAAAGGTGACGGCTGTGTGGGCCCGCCGGCGTTGATTTCGCCCCTGCGCCAGCGCGCCCGCACGGCCTCAACAAACGGCGGAAAGTTCAATGCAAGGCCTCCGTCCGGGTGCAGCAGTACCTGGGTGGTTTCGGCCACGGTAAGCAGTTCGTGGTCGGATGCGCGGCGCACCTCGTAGCGGTGCACCAGCTTGGGCACTTCCATCCACTGCAGCGAGGCCGTGACGTCCAGCTTGTCGCCGTAACGAGCGGACTTCTTGTACTGCAGGCGCAAGTCAACGATCGGCGCGGCGTAGCGCTCGCGGATGAAATCCTCGTAGCTCAAGCCAATCTGCACACCCAGTGCCTGGCGCGCGTCTTCAAGGTAGGTGACGTAGTTGCCGTGCCAGACGATCCCCAGCAGGTCTGATTCCTTGAAACGCACCGTCAGGCGCACGGTATGGGATAGTGGTGCCGGCGTAGAATCCATGGCGCGAGCATAGCTTGGCCAGTTCACTCGTCACGCGACCGGGCTAGTACCCGACCAACTTCCGCAACGCCGCTGAGATCTTGTCGGCATTGGGCAGCATCTCGTGCTCTAGCTCGGGCGCGTAGGGAATCGGCGTTTCCAGCGCGCCCATGCGCAACACTGGCGCGTCCAGGTCTTCAAAGCAATGTTCGCTGATAAAGCTGGCGTATTCGCCCGCGACACTGCCCATCAATGTGGCTTCGTTCAGTACCAGCACGCGGTTGGTCTTGGCGACGGTGGCCTTGATCGCCTCCGTGTCGTAAGGGCGCAGGCTGATAAGGTCTAGCACTTCAACCTCAATGCCTTCCTTGGCCAGTTCTTCGGCGGCCTTGACGGCGTAATGAACCATGATGCCAAACGTAATCACGCTGGCGTGCTTGCCCTCGCGGGCGACGCGGGCTTTTCCGAACTCCAACGGTTCAACCTCGCCGACTTCCTGCCGCAGCTTTGGGTCGCGGTACAGGTGCTTGTGTTCGAAGTACAGCACCGGGTTGTCGTCGCGGATTGCAGTCTTGATGGCGGCCTTGGCGTCGCGCGCGGTGCTGGGGCAGATCAGCTTCAGGCCGGGCACGTTCAGAAACCAGGCCTCCATGCAGCCGCTGTGGAACGGCCCGCCACTTACACCGCCGCCCCAGGGCAGTCGCACCACCATAGGCACGTTTGGACCCCAACGGTAATGCAGCTTGGCGGCGTTACTGACCAGCTGGTTGAAGCCGCAGGCCACGAAATCGGCAAACTGCATTTCGGCGACCGGGCGCAGGCCGTACAGGGCTGCGCCAATAGCGTTGCCGATGATCGCGGTTTCGGAAAGCGGCGTGTCCCAGATGCGGTCCTTGCCGAACTCTTCCTGCAGGCCCTTGGTGACGCCAAAGGCGCCGCCGTAGACGCCAATGTCCTGGCCCAGCATGAAGACATCCGGGTCGCGCTGAAGTTCTTCGCGCAGACCTTCGGTGATGGCTTCCACGTAAGTGATCGGCTTGCCCATGTGGGCAATGTTTAGGGCCGGGGTCGGGCAATGGCAAGTCGCAGGTGATGCCGCTTAGAAGTCTTCCTCGACTTGTGCGTAGCCCCAAAGCTCTTCGTACTTGGCGCGGGTGTACTGGTGCAACCGACCGGAGAAGTCTCTATCGAGCTTGTTGGCTCGGATCAGCTGGATCACATCGGCAAAGTCCTGCGGCCGATGTGGAGAGGAAATGCCGCTTGCAAGCTTTAGCTCGATAAGGGTACGAAGGTCCAGCACTTTCACGCCGGCCCAGATGCCCCCCACCTCGGTGCCGACTGTTGACGGGTCCGGAAAGTGAAACGGTGTCACTTTGCCGTCGCCGGGCTTTTCGTCCGGGGTCAGGATGTCGACCTTGACGTTGAATTCCGCGTCACGCAGACCCCTGGAGCCCTTGAACTTCTCGACCCAACCCAGCCCGAGCCAGCGTTCCTTGAACCGGGCCAGATCGGCCTTGGTCATGATCAGGTCCACATCTACTGTCGCGCGCGCGTGGCCGTGGGCGTGCACGGCCAGACCATCGGCCACCACGTATGGAATATTCATGTCGGCCAAGGCTTTGGCGATCTTGCGCGCGGCTTTCTGGGCCGGTGCCGCGCCCAATGGGAACTCGTCCATGAGCCGCAGACCCTCCGCGAAGTTCTCGCTGATCTGTTTTTTCGTCAGCATTGCGATTGCATTGTAGCTCGATCGGCCTGCAACTGCACCGTTAAGCGCTTCGGCTGAGGACTATGCTCTCCCAGAACGGCTGGGCCAGGACGGCAACGTGGCTGGGCACGGTGCCCTTGAGGCGACCCGGCGGCAGGTCGGCGCGGCGTTCGCAGCGGGCCGCAACCTCGGCCGCAAGGTCCGCCCCGCGCAGCAGCGGGGCGCCCTTGGCAACACCCAGGGCTGTCAGGGCGCAGATCATGGCGTCAAAGTCGTCACTGTTGAATTTTTCGGCACCTTGGCCGGGGTTCACGCCAAGTTCCGTCAGCATGTACGCCATCAGCTTGTCGGCGCGTTTGGTCTTGTCGTCGGCCTTCCACGCGCCCTTGCTGTAGTGGGCGCTGCCGTCGCGGTACTGACCCTTGAAGTCCATGACATCCACGGTGGCGCGGGGGCTGGCCTCAAACAGGTCCTTGCCCACCTGGTAGGCCGTGCCCGCCAGCCAGGCACGAAACCGCACGCCGAACTCGCCGATGCGGTCGGTAAGCGGCGCGTCGGCAAAAAACGCAAAGTCCAAGTCGCGGTGGGTGTAGCGCCACAGAAACTCGGCCTGCGCGGGCGGACTAAATGCCAGCGCGACATCCACGACCAGCGGTTTGGCGGCTTCCAACAGACCTTTGCCCCATGCCTCGAAAAGTGGCTTGGGCGAATCCTGCAGCTTGGCCCGGGTGTCAAAACCGGGTGCCGGCTGCAGCTTGATCGCCACTTCGCCCCCACCTGACTCGCGGGCCGTGGCGAGCATGGGACGGCGGGTCACGCCAAAGGCCGAAAGGTTGATGCCGCTTGCTTCCAAGTTACCCACGCATTCTCCTTGGGCGCTTTGTAGGCTATTGGCGATTTTCAGCAACCCACGGAATAGCCAGCGGCTTACATCTGTTGCCCAAGGCACGGACCCACGGAGAAGAACATGAAGAAGACCCTGCTTTCACTTGCCGCGCTGATCGCGCTGGCCCTAACGATGTCAATGGTGCTTGCCGAAGATAGACCTGAGGTCAAGCCAGACGCGCCAAAGACCGAAGAACCCAAGGCCGACGAAAAGCCGGTTGAGGAAAAGGCCCCGGACTTCGCCACGATCGACAAAAAGGCGCCCGACTTCACGCTCAAGAACGCCGAGGGCAAGGACGTCAAGCTTTCAGACTATCTGGGCAAAATCGTGATCCTTGAGTGGATCAACTACGACTGCCCGTTCGTCAAGAAATTCTACGCCAACAGCGGCCACATGCCCAAGCTGCAAAAGGAACAGCGCGATGCAGGCGTGGTCTGGCTTAGCATCTGCAGCAGCGCCAAAGGCAAACAGGGTCACTTTGAAGGTGAGGCCCTGACAGAGCGCATCAAGAAGGAAAAGTCTGATCCGGCGTTCTACCTGATTGACGACAGCAGCAAAGTCGGCCGCACCTACAAGGCTCTCACCACGCCACACATGTTCGTTATCGATAACAAAGGTGTGCTGCGCTACCAGGGCGCGATTGACAGCATCCGCAGTGGCAAGACCGAAGACATTGAAAAAGCCAGCAACTACGTCACAGAGGCCGTCAAGGCTCTCAAGGATGGCAAAGAAGTGGCCACCAAGGAAACCAAGCCCTACGGCTGCGACACTACCAGCAAGTTCTCTGTCGCCAACTAAGTGTGCCACGCAACAACAAGAGGCGCGCCCAAGGGCGCGCCTCTTTCGTTACAGCATGAGCTGGTACATCGTCACGTCCAGCAAGCGGCCGAACTTGCGGCCCACTTCACGCATCACGCCGATGCGCACAAAGCCTGCCCCTTTGTGCAGACGTTCGCTGGCCGGGTTCCCTGCGGCCACGCGGGCGATCATGGTGTGCATGCCGGCCTGGCGCGCAAGGTTCACCAGTTCGGCCAGCAGGGCCTTGCCCACGCCCTTGCCGCGCGCAGAAGTGGCCACGTAAACGGAGTTCTCGCAGGTGCCGGCATAGGCACATCGGTCCGACCAGGCCGAAAGGCAGCCCCAACCCGCAACCTCGTCCCCCATCTGCGCGACAATCACGGGGTGCTTCGCGTCATGGGAGGCCAGCCATTGGCGGCGGTCTTCCAGCGTCTTTTCTTCGGTGTCGAAGGTGGCGGTCGTGGTGCGGATTGCGTCGTTGTAGATTGCCGCAATCGCCGCCAAGTCGGCTTCTGTGGCCGGGCGCACGATGAGCTGGCCCATATCATCCCCGCCTGAAAGAGGGTCTGCCTCAAGCGTAGTCCGTTCCGACCTTGCTTTCCCGTGCACTGGCGCCGCACAGTGATCAGGCGGCTTATGCCTTCGATCCTTCGTGAACAGTAACGCGATTGCGGCCGTCCTTTTTGGACTGGTAAAGCGCCGCGTCAGCGCGCCGGAACACAGATTCCTCGGTGTCGCCCGGCAGAACGTGTGTGGCCCCGATGCTTACGGTAACGCGGCCGTCATCCAGCAATTTCGCGTCCTGAATGGCCTGGCGCAGGCGCTCGGCAACCAGCGGCAGGTTCGCCCCGGGGGTTTCTTCAAGCAGCACCGAAAATTCTTCGCCGCCCCATCGAAACACTTCGTCGGTGCCCCGAAGCTGCTTTTTCAGCACCGCTCCAAGGCGCGCCAGCACCTGGTCGCCCATCTGATGGCCGAACGAGTCGTTGATCCGCTTGAAGTGGTCAATGTCCAGGACCATGGCGCACAGCGGGGTCTTGGACCGCTGCATGCGCGCTTTGGCCCGCTTGAACGATAGCCCGAATGCGCGCCGGTTGGGCAGCTGCGTCAGGCCGTCGACCAGTGCAAGTTCGCGCAGGTCCTCGGCGTGGGTTCGGGCCCGCGAGTATTCCACGCGCAATCGGGTAAAAGCTGAAAGCAGCACAATGAACACTGGCGGCGCAACCAGGTTGTTCATCACGATCTCGCTGAACACGAACCTGGGGACGGGGATAGTGTTGAACAGCAGAAACATCGCCAGCATGAGTACAGTAAGCAGATAGTACCCCACTGCGAACCGCCACGAGTACCGGGCCGGCAGCAGGAAAATGTAAAGGGCGCTGGCGAACACCAGCCACACCGACATCCCGAAGTAATGGGTGTCGTCAAATCCTGCATTGGAAAGCTCCCACAGTTGCTGCCCGAATCCGACCAGGACCACGCCGGGCCCCAGTGCAAGCGCGGCCGTGCGAACCTGCCAGATCCGCACCGGGGAAACACGGATCGCCCACACCATCAATCCCGCAAAAATCCCTCCTGCCGGCAGCAGCACGTAGCGCTCGTACCAGCGCGCCACACCCGCGAGTTCTGAATCCATCCAGCCCGTCACGCATGCCAACATCAGCAGCGGCAGAAGAATGATCAGCAGGCGGCGTTCCGCCCGCTGAGGCCGTTCCATTACGAATTGGGTGTTATCCAGCCGGTCGGTCGTTGTGCGCGGTGCAACCGGGGGAATCACGGCCGATGTGGGCTCATCCATGGCAGACCTCTGCTCATTGATCCAGCCAATAGGCACGCAGATTGTTGGAACAGTCGCAATGTTACCAACCGGCGCGACATTTCTAAATGCGCACTCGAACCGAAACCCGGCGCGCGGCTATCGGTACTTCTTTTCGTAAAGGTGCGCGTCGTCCATGTGGGCGGGGTGGCGTTCGGGCGCGTAGACGCCCTGCATCACTGTCTTGGGGTCGGGCTTGGGTTGCTGCATCACCCACTCTTCGGCGGCCTCAATGTCGGCGCGGATTTTTTCCGTCATGCCGTTGATGCCGTCGTCATCTATGTAGCCCAGTTCCTTCAGGTACGCCCCGTAGCGCAGCAGCGGGTCGCGCGTTTCCCAGTACTCGACGATTTCCTTGGGCACGTACTTGGCCGGGTCATGCTCGGCGTGGCCCTTGCGGCGGAAGGTCAGCACCTCAAACAATTGCGTACCTTCGCCCGCCCGGGCGCGGTCCACGGCGTCGCGGGTGGTTTCATACACCTGGTTGGCGTCGTTGCCGTCAATCGTCACGGCGTGCTTGATGCCGTAACCGATGGCCTTGTCGCTGAAACGCTCGGCCAGGCACTGGCCGCTGGTGGGCGTGCTGTAGGCGTACTGGTTGTTTTCAATGATCACGACCAGCGGGGCCTTCATCACGGCCGCGAAGTTCACGTCTTCGTGAAACTCACCGGTGCTGGTGCTGCCTTCGCCGATCCAGGTCAGGGCGACGCGTTTCTGCCCCTTCAGGCGCGCGGCCAGAACGAAGCCGCTGCACAGGGCGATACTGCAGCCCAGCATGCTGACGGGTGCAATGATGCCGTAACGCAGGTCGCCCATGTGGGTGTTGCCGTCGCGGCCGCCGGTGGGGCTGTTTGTGCGGTACATGTAGTTTGCAAGAAAGTCGCGAGGCGGAAGGCCCTTCACCAGTGTGCTGCCCGCATTGCGGATCATCGGCGCGATCACGTCGTCTTTGTCCAGCGTGTAGGTGCTGGCACAGCTGGAAGCTTCCTGCCCAAGGCTGGAAAACGCGGCACCAATCACCAGCCCGCGGCGGTACAGCAGGCTGATCTTGTTGTCGAACTCGCGGTTGACGATCATCCAGCGGAACAGATCCAGCTGCTGTTCGCGCGTCAGCCGCGTCTCGAGCAAAATGCCGCCCGCGTTGCTGTGGGTCTGCGACTTCACGACCTTGGGTGGCGTGGCGTTTTTCGTCTTGGCCATGGCTGTGCGTTCTGTGCCTTGCTCCACAATGTGCTTGCGCCTGCTTACCTGCCCCCGGAATATCCGCCAAGGCTCAGACTTCCGCAAGGGGAAACGATGCGCACGACTATGGCGATTCTGCTGCTTCTACTGCTGGCCGCCTGCAGCAATGGATCCAAGAACAATACCAAGAAGGCCGACGACAACCTCGACTTCACTACCAAGCCCCGTGAAGACCAGCCCGACAACCGCGCCAAATCTGGCACCGGCAACAACAGCGGCAAGGCGAACAGTGCCGGCAATGGCGCGAAAGAGCCCGAACCCCAGCCGCAACCCGAGCCCGAAGTGCCGCAATCGGTCGCCCGCACCACCATCGAGGGCAAAATCACCGAGTTCAAGCATGTAATCGCCCTGTGGGACGAAGTGAACCACAGCGTGCGCTTTGTGGCCTGCATGCAGGCAATCCCGGCCGGCCAGATTGCCCGCCTGCGCAACGGCGAGCCGATCGAGGGTGGCGAAATCCCGCACATCATCTTTTCGTTCGTGCTGGAAGAAGGCACCACCAGCATGACCAAGGCCAAGGTTGAAAACTGGTTCTATGACTTTCACTGGCTGACATCGCTCAGCCCGGCCAGCCTGCGCAACATCGGCAAGGAAACGATCAGCCGCATGGACGGCGAGGCCAAGCTGGGCCAGATGCTGAAGCTGGTGATCAAGTTCGAAAGCGCCAACGTGAAAGGCGCGCCCGCCGAACAGTTCGACTTCGAGGTCAACTTCGACGTGAAACTAGAGTAGCACTTTGCGAAAGGCCTCAATCACTCGGCCGCGCACTTCGGACATCTCCGGTGCGCGGCCGAGCAGCTTCTCCAGGCTCGTGACGCCCCGTCCCTTGATGCCGCAGGGCGTGATGTGGCCAAACCAGGGCAGGACTTCGTTGGTCACGTTCAGCGCAAAGCCGTGCATGGTGCACCATTTGGAGACGCGCACGCCAAGGGCGGCGACCTTGGCGTGTCTGGTGTCTGGTGTCTGGTGTCTGGTAGCTGCAGCAGTTGACTCCAGACTCCCGACTCCTGACTCCTGACTTGCCGCCCATACCCCCGTCATTCCCTTGGCGCGCTCGCCTTGCAGGCCGTAGGTCGCAAGTACGCGGATCATCACCTCTTCGAGCCCGCGCATGTACTTGTGCAGGTCGCGGCCGCAGCGCAGGTTGCCCAGATAGACAATCGGGTATCCCACCAGTTGGCCGGGGCCGTGGAAGGTCACTTCGCCGCCGCGCTCGACCTCGAAGGTGTCGGCCCCCAGCCTGGCCAGCGCTGCTGCGCCCTCGCCCAGATGCTCGGGCTTGGTGCGTTTGCCCCAGGTGTAGACGGGCTCGTGCTCGACCAGCAGCAGGTGATCTACGCCCGGTTCGCCGGCCTCCAGCGCACGAACGCGTTCCTTCAGCATCGCGCGCTGCGTCTCCCATACCTCGGCATAGCGCCGCCGGCCCAGCCATTGGGTGTTGATAGTGGATGAAGGCTGCACGGTCGGCGCGGTCACGGGGTGATTTCACCCGCCACAGCCCCGCTGCGCCAGTGTGAGGCAGGCGGGACGCACGCCACACGTGCAGGCCGAAGGCCGGCATCACTTACAGATGCACGCACTCGCCGTCGGCCACAGCGGCGGCCTCCATCACTGCTTCACTCAGTGTCGGGTGCGGGTGGATCGCGCGGATCAGGCTCTGGCTGGTGGCTTCAATGTCCATGCCCAGCACCAGCTCGCTGATCAGCTCCGTGGCCTCGGCGTGCACGATATGCGCGCCCAGCAACTGCCCGTACTTCTTGTCAAACAGCAGCTTCACGAAACCGTCGTTTTCGCCAACTGCCAGGGCCTTGCCCAGCGGCTTGAACGGGAACTTGCCGACCTTGTACTCGATCTTGGCTTCTTTCAACGCGCGCTCGGTTTTGCCTACGCTGGCCACCTGCGGCTGGCAATAGGTGCAGCCCGGGATTACGTCCTTGCTGAACGGCGGCACATCGTGGCCGGCGATCTTTTCGACACAGGTCAAACCTTCGTGGCTGGCCTTGTGGGCGAGTGCCGGCGCGCCGGCCACGTCGCCAATGGCATAGATGCCCTCCACGTTGGTGCGCGCGTATCCGTCCACAGGGATGAACCCGCGATCCACCTTCACGCCCACGGCCTCAAGCCCCAGATCTTCCACGTTTCCGGTGATGCCGACCGCGACCAGGCAGTAGTCGGCTTCGATCTCGGCTTTCTCGCCTCGCCGCTCGTAGACGACCTTCACGGATTTGCCCAGGTTCTTGACGCTTTCGACCTTGGTTTCGGTCTTCACTTCAATGCCCTGCTTCTTGAACGACTTTTCAAGCTCGCGCGAGGAATCGTCGTCTTCGACGGGCACGATGCGGTCCATCAGTTCCAGGATCGTCACCTTGGCCCCGAACGCGCTGAAGTAGTACCCGAACTCGACGCCAATCGCCCCGGCGCCGATCACGACCACACTCTTGGGGCGTTCGGCCAGCACCATGGCCTCGTGATGCCCGATCACGCGCTTGCCGTCCCAGGGCATATTCGGAAAGCGCCGCGGGCGCGCGCCCGTTGCGATAATGATGTGTTTGGCGTTGATCGTCTCAATCACCTTGCCGGGCTTGTTCGGACGATCGGATGCGTTGGAGGGGTTGTTGGCTTCAGTGACTTCGACAACGCCCTTTTTCGCGATGCGGCCCCGGCCCAAAATCGGCGTGACCTTGTGCTTCTTGAACAGAAACGCGATGCCCTTGCTGACCTGTTCGCTGATGTCGCGCGAACGCTTGACCACCGCGGCCATGTCGGGGTTGGCCTTTTCGACCGAAATGCCGAAGCTCTTGGCGCGGTGTTCAATGGTGTGCATGACCTCGGCGGACTTCAAAAGTGCCTTGGTGGGAATGCAGCCCCAGTTCAAACAGATGCCGCCGTAGTGCTTGTCTTCCACGCAGCAGACCTTCAGCCCAAGCTGTGAAGCCCGAATCGCCGCCACATAACCGCCGGGGCCGCTGCCAATCACGCACAGGTCGAACTCGTGTGTCGCCATGGTGGTGTCCTTGAATGATGCGCGGGTTTTCTAGCGCACCGTGCCCACGGCGTAAACAGGGGTGCCGGGGTGGATCTGGAAAGCAAGTCTCCGTCCCGCAGCAAGGAGCGCAGGCGTCTCGCCTGCAACTGTTTCAGGCGGCTCGTCTTCAGCGATGGCCGTCGGCAAGACGCCGACTGCCTGTGCAGGCCAGAGGCCTGCGCTCCGGCTAGCGTTCGAAGTACTTGCGGGCGGTTTCGCGATAGCGCCTGGGCAGGCGCTCTTCTTCTTCTTTGGTGTTTACGCCCTTGCTGGTGCCCTCGTTGCCGGTGGTGCCGCGCCTTGCGGTTTCGTCTTTGGCCTTGTTGGGGTCCAGGCGTTCTTCTTTGCCCTCGGGGTTCTTTTCGCCCTGGCCGGTGTCGGTGGAGTCCAGGCCTTCCTTGTTTGCTTCGCCATCAACGGGCCGCAATGTCTTGCCGGTTCCGCCGGTGCCGCCGCCTTCTTTGCCTTCGCCGGAACCCTGCTGGGTGCTGCTGCCCTGACCACCATCCTTGCCTTCCTGGCCGCTGCCTTGCCGGGGCTGGCCGTTTCGGGCGGCGTCCTTCCATTCCTTGGGCATTGCGCCCTCCACCCAATCCGGCACTTCGCCCGGCTGCATGGGCTGGCCCTGTTCCTGGGCCTGCTTGACCATTTCCCTGGCCATTTCTTCAAGGCCCTCAAACTTCTTGCCCTCCTGCAGCATCTTGCGCAGGGTCTCGGCGTCGATCTGCAGGCGCTTGGAAAGTTCACGGGCCTGCTCGGCCAGTTCCTTGGCCTGTTCGGGCGAGATCCTGGCGTCTTTGATCTGCTTGAGCAGCTCCTCCATCTGTTTGCCGCTGGGGTCAAGGTCGCGCAGCGGGCTGAGTTGCCGCGCCAGCTCTTCCAGTTGCCGGGCAAGGGCCTGCTTGTCGAGCTCATTGAGGCGTTTCAGTGCCTCGTCGACTTCGGGGGCGGTCTTGCCCTGTTCTTCCAGCGCCTTCTTCAGGTTGTTGCGTGAATCGCGCGTGTTGCGCTGGGCCTGTTCACTCAACGCCTGGTTCAGGGCCTCCGCCGCGCGGCGCAGGGCAGGGTCGTTGGGGGCGGTGCGGCGGGCCTCCTCAATCGCGCTGCGCAGTTCGCGAGCCTTGGCCGAGTCAATGCCACCTTCGGGGTTTTGCAGGCCTTCGGCCAGCTTGCGGGCCTCGGCCTCTACGGCCTTGGGGTCAACGTTCTCAATCGCCTTGGCCAGTTCGCCCGCGGCATCCGATCGCTTCAGTGCATCGCGGGCATCCTGACGGGCACTCTGCTGATCCTGCTGGCTGCGCGCGCGATCAACCAGGCTGTGGGCCTCACGCAGGGCGCGCTCTTTGTCCTGGCTGCCGGCCTGGGCGTTGCGGGCGGCCTGCTCAATGTCGTCGGCCAGTTTTTCCTGGGCCGTGGCCCCGGCCGACTTGGCCTTTTCGGCGGCGGCGCCGGCCTCTTTGGCCAGTTTCCCGGCTTCTGCGGGCGGCACATCCGTCTTGCGGGCTTCTTCTTTCTTCTCTTCCTCGTGCTTCTGGTCCTGCATCTGGGCGTGCGCCCAACGGGAGAGCGGCACAAGACCCACCATCACCAGCAACGCCGTCAGTGCCCAGCGCAGCGGACGGGGCTCAGGCAGTGCGGCCGACCGCACCAGCGCCACCGCACGTTCCACATTCGGGCGTACAAACGGGCTGTCGGGGTGCTGGCGGCCCAGCTCATGGGCGCTGACCACCGCACCGGTGTTGCCCGACCAGGCATCGGCAGCCTGCACAATCGTGCCCATGTCGGGCCGACGCAGCCAGATCCACGCAACGTAGGCCGCCGGCAGGACCAGCGGCAGTGCGAGGGTGGCAAGATAGTCAGGGGCGCCCAGGGTGTCGCGCAGCCACGGTGCGGCGATGACAATGATGACGGCCAGCAGCAACCCCCACAGGGCCGCGTAGGCACTCTGGCGCAGCATCAGCCGGAAGTGGAACCAGCGCAGCGATTTGCGAAGGTCATCCATACAGGCATTGTAACGCATGACTGCGCCTCAAGGGTCCCGGAATCAGCCGGGCAGGTCATCACGCAAAGACCCTGCCCAAGTGTGTCAGAAAAAGCTGCAAGTCCTTTGCACGGCTTGCACTGCGTTGACGCAATTCAGCCAAGCTGGTAGGGTTAAGGCACCCCCGTTTGCCAGATCACAGCGTCCAGAACGCCGTCGGGCGGGCTGCATTTGCTGTTTTGCGCCGCGGCACGGGAAGGGATAAGGCCATGACCTTCGAACGCATGAGGCTGGGTGAAATGCTTCTTTCCAAGAAGCTGATCACCAAGGAACAGCTGGACACCGCCATCGAGTACCAGAAGAGCCTTGGCGGCAAGCTGGGCAGCATCATTGTCAAACTGGGCTACATGGACGACGCCGCGCTTACCCGCGAAATCGCCCGGCACTACAACATGGACGTCACCGACCTGGCGAACATGATTCTGCCCGTGAACCTGCTGAAGTCCGTGCCCCGGGCCATCATTGAGAAACACAACGTGATCCCGGTCCACGTCACCAACGACGTGATTACCGTCGCCATGAGCGACCCCACCGATTACGAAGCCCTGGACGAACTGCAGTTCGTCACCGGCAAGAAGGTCGAAACCACCCTGGCCACACGCGACAGCATCAAGCGCGCCATCACCGAGTTCATTGAAGCCCTTGAAAAGGGCCAGCGCGGCGAAGCCATGGCCGTGCCCGGCAGCGCCAAGCCCGGCAGCGCCGGCAAACTTCGCCCCGCCAGCAAGGGCAGCCTGGCCGCCCTGCGCGACGCCACGGAATCGTCGATGGTCGATGAAGTGCGCGAGCGCATCAACGCCCAGGGGGCCAACATCGGTGCGGGCTCGATTACCCGGGCTGACCTGCGCGCCGCTGTGATTCCGCTGCTGATCAAGAAGGGCATTATCAACGAGGGCGAGCTGTTTGACGCCGTCGTCGAGCTGCTCAAGCGCAAGGGCACCCTGGACCAGCGCGAGCTGACAGAACGTGCCAAAACTCTTGGTGGACGCTAGGGATTTCCATTCACCCCGGCGGGCAGATAGACTGTGTAAGTTACCCGTGAAGGGCTTCAGCTTGTCGGGCATCGGGGCAGCGCAAGTTAGGGAACATGCATGAAGACCTGGACCGCCGCGGAGATCATTCCTGAAGTCGCACGCGCCACCGGCGTGGACGACGCCACCACCAAGCGCGTTGTGGACGCGATTCTTGAGTTCGTCCGCGACACCCTGGCCGGCGGCAGCTCGGTCTCTGTCAACGACCTCGGCACCGTCCGCAACGGGGCCAAGGTCATTTCCGTGCCCGGCGCCGACAGCCAAAGCGGCATTGAGGGCAAGCACGGCCTGAACCAGAGCGACGTCAGCAAGGTCGCCGGCGGTATGGCCGACGCGCTGATCGCCAAAGTCATGCGCCACGACGTAGTTGACCTGGAAGGCTTCGGCCGCCTGCGCCTGAGCGAACGCAAGGCCAGCATCGTGCCCGACAGCAGCCACCAGGGCGTCAAGACCATCGCCGTCACCAAGCGCAGTGTGGACTTTTCGCCCGCGCCCGCGCTGATTGATTCCGTCAACGGCGCCAACCTGCAGTTCGAGGCCGGCGGCAAGCTCAAGGAACAGCTCGAAACGGCGCGCGCCAACAAGATTCTGCTGGCCTGCAAGGACGCCGAAGACTACTTCATCAAGACCATTGAGTACCACTTCAGCAAGGCCGGCTGGATCGTCGAAGTCGTGACGGCCATGGACCAGGCCAAGCAGTACCTGATTGAAGACCCGATCAGCCTGATCATTGTCGATTGCGTGATGCCCGAGGCCGACCAGGTCGTCGAGTACGCCAAGACCCACAAGAAGACTTCGCTGGTGCCGATTCTGGAAATGCTGCCGGCCGGCAAGGAAAAGGAATGGTTCAAGACCTTCCGCTTCCTGGGCAACGAACAGCTGAGCCAGCCCTTTGAAGTCAAGCAGATGCTGGAACTGGGCGAGCGCGAACTGGAACGCAGCACCGAAGAACAGGCTGTGTTCGAACAGGAAGTGTATTTCCGCTTCCCGACCGAAGACAAATGGATCGACCGCGCCAACGAAATCGCCGCGCGCCTGTTTGCCGATTCCGGCCTGAACGAAGGCCAGCAGGTTCAGGCCTGCACGGCGTTCCGTGAATCATGCAGCAACGCGGCACAGCACGGCAACCGCCACCGCAAGGACCGATTTGTGGACGTGGAATACTACCTGGATGCCCGCCGCCTGACGGTGGTCGTGCGCGACCAGGGCAAGGGCTTTGACTGGCGCCTGTACATCGCGCCGGCCGAAGGCGCCGTGGACCGCGTGCGCGACCGCCGCGCCCAGGGCAAGCTGGGCGGATTGGGCATCATGCTGATGACCAAGTGCGTGGATAAGGTCGAATACAACGACGAGGGCAACCGCATCACCCTGACCAAGTTCAAGGAAGCCCCGGGCCAGAAAGCCGCCGCACAAGCCGCCCCGGCCTTCCAGCGCAGGTAGTTGTCGCAACGCAACTCCCAAAGCCCGTCGCAAATGCGATGGGCTTTTTGTTTGTCCCGAACCAGCGCGACCCGCCGCATTGTGGGGATCCTGCATTGGGTGTGGCGTGATTGATGTTTGGTGCCTGCGGCATGGCTGTGGGTGGCACCGGCACTCGTGCCTGTGCACGGTGCCGTTGAGGCCCGAAGGGCCGCCTCCGCCAGCCCAGGGCAAAGCTTTGGGGCGGCAGGCGTAACCACGGGCGGCCCACGGCAACGGCCTTACGCGAAGGCGCGAAGTTCACGCGAAGGCGCGAAGTACGGCTTGAAAGGCTTTTCTTGCTGTCTTCGCGTGTCCTTCGCGTCTTCGCGTGACGTTCTTCGAACTGCCGCGCGCTTGCGCTTGCGGCTCTTGTTCAAGCCGTTGCAGCCCACACCGCGCCGTACTTGGCGAACTTGGCGTCCTTGGCGGTAAAGCCCTTGCCGTGATCCGCGTGCATCGGTGTTCATCCGTGGACCAAAGCCGTTGCTGTGCATCACACACCACCGGCCCTCGCTGGCGCTTCGGGCTCCTGCTCAAGCCGTTGCCGTGATCTGTGTGTATCTGTGTCCATCTGTGGACCAAAGCCGTTACGGTGCGTCACACGCACAGGCAGGAGTGCCTGTGTCGCCGGCGGCTGGCGTAGTTGGCCTTACTTGGGCGGGCCTGTTTTTTTGCGCACGTTCATGATGCGATCGACCAGGTCGTCGAACGTCTTA
>JAHBXZ010000017.1 GCA_019636215.1 Planctomycetota bacterium
TGTTATCCGTGTAAATCTGTGTCCATCTGTGGACCAAAGCACTTGCTGTTCAACCGCGCCGCGCGCTTGCAGCTCTTGTTTGCACCGATGACGGAAATGTGACAATCGGGGTTAGTCGTTCCAGCGGCCCAGCTCTTTGGGGGGCTTGTCCACGTAGCCGTTCTCGACAAACCAGGCGGCGGCGCGGCGCAGGGTTTGGCGCACCTCGCGGGTAGGCAGGCCTAGCTCACGAACGGCCCGCTGGTTGTCATAGAACATCGGTTTCAGTGCCATGCGCACGCCGGCCAGGGGTACTGCGGCCTCGCGCCCGGTGGCCTTGGCCTTGAGCTCGCTGAAGAAGCCGGTCATCAGGCCGACAAAGCGCGGCACTTTAAAGGAAGGAGCAGGGATGCCAGTCAGGTCGGCCAGTAGCTGGAAGATTTCCAGGATGCTCAGGTTGGCGTGGGCGAGAAGATAGCGCCGGCCCGGCGTGCCCTTGCGGGCAGCCAGGATGTGCCCGCGGGCGCAATCCTGCACGTCGATCACATTCAGGCCGGTCTCCATGTAACCGGGCATCTTGCGGCGCAGGAAATCCAGCACCACGCGGCCGGTGGGGGTTGGCTTTACGTCAAAGGGGCCCATCGGCGCGCTGGGGCTGGCAATCACCACCGGCGCGCCTTCGCCGGCCAGTTGCAGGGCCTTCTGCTCGCCGGCGTGCTTGCTGCGCTGGTAGTGCACGGTCAGTTCATCGGCCGGTGCCAGGTCGTCTTCGGTGGCGTGGCGGCCGGGCGGCTGCTTCAGGATGGCCACGGTGCTGGTGTGCACAATCGCGGTGCAGCCCGACATGGCGGCTGTCTTCAGCACCAGTGCGGCGCCGCGTTCGTTGGCCTCGTACATGCGGCGGATGTCGCCCGGCCCGCGCAGGTAAAGCTTGTTCATGCCGGCCACATGAAAGCAGGCATCGCAGCCGGCCAGCCCGCGGGCCAGCGCAGGGGCATCCAGCAGGTCGCCCTCGATCACTTCCACATCAAGGCCGGAAATGGCCTTGTGGTCGGCGCCGCGGCGCATCAGCACGCGCACGGCCACGCCGTCGGCCAGCAGTTCGCGCACGACGGCCGAACCGATGAACCCCGATGCCCCCGTGACGAAAGCCCGTTGCATGGCGCGAAGAATAGCCGAAGCCGGGCGCAACGCTATGCTGCGGGCCATGGCCGACGGCGCGAAAGTGGGGCGAAGGCAGAGGGCGCTGATGGCGCTGGCCCAGTTTGTGTGCCGCCGCGCGCTGTGGCTGGTGATTGTCGGCATCGCCATGGCGGCCGGCAGTGTGGCGCTGACGGTGGCGCGGCTGGAGTTCATCACGGACCGCAACGCGCTGGTCAACCCGGACAGCGATTTCAACCGCCGCTTTCTTGCGTTCACGGCCGCGTTTGGCGACCAGGAACTGATGCTGCTGATGATCACGCCCGCGCCCGGGCCCGTGGGCAACCCGGGCTTTCACCCGGCGATTCCCGCCGAGCGCACCCGTGAACAGATGAAGGCCGCGGCCGCCGCGATTGCCGCGGATTTCCGGCGCCACCCCGAGTTGTTCCCGATGCTGCTGGATCGAGTGCCGCCCGACAGCTTCGGCGGCACCCGCATGCTGTATCTGCCCAGGCGCGACCTGGAGCAGATTCGCAGCCAGGTGCAGGCCGGCGCGCCGATGCTGCGCACGGTGGCCGACGACCCCGGTTATCCCGGGTTGATGGAGGGCCTGCGCGCCAACATAGAGGAATCCGGGGCGATGTCCGCCGACGCGGCCACGCTGCGCCGGGGCGGCGATTCCATTGCCACGCTGGTGGCGGCCACGCGCAACGCGCTGAACGCCCCGCCGGGCGCGCCGGGCATGGACCGGTTGTTTTCGTTCGAAAGCAGCGACCCCGCGCTGGACAAAGACGGCTACCTGTTTGCCTGGGATGGCCGGCTGCTGTTCATGCCGGTGCTGCCGCGCAAGGACGACGGCGCCCTGAACCAGGTGGAAGAACCGCTGCGCGTGGCCCGCGAAATCCTGGACCGGCACCGCCCCAAGTACCCCGAGCTTGCAATCGGGCTTTCCGGGCGGCCCGTCATCTACAGCGACGAAATGGCCAGTTCCAGCCGCGACATGACGCTGGCCACGCTGCTGGCGATTGCCGGCGTGGGCCTGCTGTTTGTGCTGGCGTTTCGCAGTTTTCTGCGGCCGCTGCTGGCCGTGCTGTCGCTGGTGATGGCGCTGTGCTGGACGCTGGGCGCGACCACACTGGTGATCGGCCACCTGAACATCTTTGCCATGGTGTTTGGCGTGGTGCTGGTGGGCCTGGGCATTGACTTTGGCATTCACCTGTTGAGCCATTATCGTTCGGCGCTGGGCCACGGGCTTTCGGTGCGCGACGCGCTGGTAGAGGTTTACGGCGAGATCGGCATGGGCACCGTGCTGGGGGCGCTGACCACGGCCGTTGCGCTTTCGACGGCGGCCCTGACGGATTTTCTGGGCCTGGCCGAACTGGGGCTGATCTGCGGCATGGGCATCCTGCTGTGCCTGGCGGCAATGCTGCTGGTGTTTCCGGCCATGCTGGTGCTGGTGGATTCGCGCCGGGTGGGCGAGGGCGACCCCGCTTTACGGCAGGTGATGCGCGAACCCGCACCCCTGCATGCCCCCGTGCCCGGCCGCAACGGCGCGCTTGGCATCGGCGCGGCCGTGGTGGCGCTGGTGCTGGTGGCGTCGCTGGCGGCGGCGGGAGTGCAGGCCGCGCGCGGCTGGATTCCGTTCGATTACAACCTGCTGGAACTGAATGACCCATCGGCCGAGGGCGTGGACTGGGAAAAACTGCTGGTGCGCCACGACCAGCGTGCAAGCTATGCCGTGTGTGTGCGGCCCAGCCTGGCCGAGATTGCCGAACTGCGCGCGCGGCTGGAACCGTTGCAGCAACAGGGGCTGGTGCGCGGGTTTGATTCGCTGGCCCCGCAGGACGAAGCCGCCAAGCGCGAGCTGCTTGCCGAGTTGCGCAAGTCCGTGCCCGCGCAGTTTGCCGCGCGCCCGCGCCAGCCTTCCACGGCATCGGCGCTGCGGGCGGCTGCGCGGCGCCTGCAGGCGGCGCTCAACCAGCTGGTGACCCGCGGGCCGGAGTTTGAGGCCGCCTTCACCCCGGCGCTGGAGGAACTGCGCAGACTGGTGGACGACCTGCGCGAGCGCCCGGCGCACATGGAATCACGCATGGCCGAGATCGAGCCCGGGTTCTTTGCGGCGCTGGCTTCCAGCCTGTCCACCCTGCGCGCCGAAAGTGACCCGCCGCCGGTTACCGCCGGGTCGCTGCCACAGGCCCTGCGCCCGCGGTACCTGGGCCGCGCGCCCAACGGGGCGGAACTGCATGCGCTGTATGTGTACCCGGCGCGCGACGTGTGGCAGCACGAGGTTGCCGGCGAGTTCAATGCCGCGATCCTGGCCGTCGACCCCGCGGCCACGGGCGTGACGGTGCAGATCCATGAAAGCGCGCGCCTGATTGTGCGCGGCTTTGCGGCCAGCGTTCTGTACGCGTTCATTGCCATTGTGGTGCTGCTGTTTCTGGACCTGCGCCGGCCGCTGGCGGTGCTGGTGGCGATGCTGCCGCTGGTGGGCTCGCTTGGGGTGCTGGCCGGCGTGATGACGCTGACCGACCTTCACTTCAACTTTGCCAACTTCTTTGCCGTGCCGATCCTGATCGGCATTTCCGTTGATGCCGGGGTCTACCTGGTGCACAGCCAGCGCCACGGCGACCCCCGCCGCACCCTGGCCGCCACACGCAAGGCCTGTGTGCTTTGCGGGCTGACCACGCTGCTGGGCTTCGGCGCGCTGGTGATTGCCAGCCACCGCGGGATCGTGTCGCTGGGCATGGTACTCTCTGTGGGTTGCGTGGCCGGCACGGCCGTCAGCTACTTTGTGGTGCCGGCGGTGCTGGGCTGGTTCAACGACCGTGGCAAGCGGCTGTAGCCCCTGCAGGAAGTTCGGCAGGGCGCCAGGCCCTGCAGGGCGTACAATGCGGGGGGCAGGAGAAACCATGAAACGCATCGCACTGGTGTTGCTGGCACTGTGGCTGCCGCTTTGCACCCTGGCGCAGGAAAAGCCCGCCGAGGCACCCGCTGTCAGGGCCGAGTACGGCCTGGCCGTCTACAAGCTGGGCGAACAGTTCGCCAACGATGAAAAAGCCGGCGAGACGATTGATTCGCTGTGCGCGTGGCTGGGCAGGCAGGTGGATGGCGCAACGTTTGTGCGGCGCGGCGTTCGCAACAAGCCGGACGACGCGCTGAAGCTGCTGCAAAGCAAAGACAAGCCGGTGGCTGTCGCGATTGTCAGCCCGGGCTTTTACTTCAAGCACAAGGATGCGCTGAAGCTGACCGCCCTGGCGGAGGCCCGCCGCGGAGAGTTTGACGGCGAACAGTACGCGTTGGTCGGCAGCGCCGCAGCATCGGAGTACCCGCAAGGCGCGGTGATTGCCACCAGCATGTCCGCCGACACCGACTGGCTGAACAAGGCCGTGCTGCCGGCACCCGCCGGATCCAAGCCCGTCACCTGGAAACAGCACGACAACCTGTTTGATGCCGCCTATGCCATCCTTGACGCCGAAAAGGGTGCGCCGGCCTATGTGCTGGCCGATCGCGTGACTCTCAAGGCTTTGCAGGCCGACGCTGACCTCAAGGGCCTTGCGGCGGGGCTGAAATCGGAACTGCTGCCCCAGGACCTTGTTGTTGAAGTAGATGGCCGGCTGGGCGATCGCCGCGACGCACTGAAGAAGGCGCTGGGTGCGATGGACGCCACAGAAGAGGGCAGGAAACTGGGTGCCAACCTGCAATCGGCAAAGTTTCCGGCACCAGCCGACGCCAGGCTGAAGAAGGTGGCCGCACTGTACGAGTAACCATGAACACGCTGCGTACGCTGATGGTGCTGGCAGTGCTGCTGGCCGGCCTGGGTGCCTGCCGCCAGGTGCCCAATGACACCGTCAAAGTGAAGTCCGGCGGGGCCGAACAGGACCACACCAGGCTGGTCACCGAGGCGCGCCAGTCCTGGGACACGCAGCCGCGCAGCGTAGAGAAAGTGCGCGCGGCGTTTGACAAGTACAGCGACGCGCTGAAGATCAAGGCCGACGACTATGAGACCCTGTGGCAGGCCGCGCGGGCGGCGAGCTGGCTGGGGGAATTCATGCCCGACCGTGTGGCGCGCCGGCCCCTGATCAAGGAAGGCATCCGCTGGGCCAACACCGCGCTGAAGGTGGCACCCGAAGGCGTGGAGGCGCGCTTTTACCACGGTGTTCTGGCCGGGATGCTGGGCGATGTGGATCATGACTACGGCCTGAATGCGGCCAGGACTGTGGACGAGGACATGCGCAAGCTGGTGGAAAGCAACGCCGACATCAACCACGCCGGGCCCTGGCGGGTGCTGGGTGTGTTGCAGATGCGCGCGCCGGGGCCGCCGACCAGCGTTGGCAGCCTGCGCAACGCGCGCAAGAACCTGTTGCTGGCGGTGGAAAAGGCGCCGGACTGGCCCGAGAACCAGCTGTACTGCGCCGAGATGGAGTTCAACTGGGCGCGCGAACGCGATCTGCCGCAGGAAGCCCAGAACGCCCGCGACCGGTTGCAGAAACACCTTCTGGGGCCTGGCGCCAGGGCGCCGGCCGAGGCCGCGTTTGAGTTCGGATGGTGGCAGGACAAGGCCCGCGAACTGCTGAAGGCAAATCCGTAACAGGGGGCCTGGAGCCAACAGTGGGATTTGAACCCACGACCTGCCGCTTACGAAGCGGCTGCTCTACCGCTGAGCTATGTTGGCCCGGGCCTGCAAGGCGGGGCGCAATGGTGGCTTGGGTGATATGCAGCGTCAAGCGGGGGTGACGCCCCGGGTTGCGGCTCTACAATGCGGTCATGGCCGATACCCTGCGCTGCATTTTTTTTGACATTGACGACACGCTGTTTTCGACCAGCGAGTTCGCCGCGCTGGCCCGCCGCAACGCGATCGAAAACATGCGCGCCCACGGCTTCAAGATGGCGACTGAAGACGCGCTGCGCGAACTGGCCGAGATCATCAACGAGTTCAGCAGCAACTATGAACACCACTTCGACAAGCTGCTGCTGCGTGTGCCCAGGCACTACTGGGAAGACGTTGACCGCACAATCCTGATTGCCGCCGGCATTGTGGGCTACCATGAAACCAAGTTCCGCGAGCTGCGGCCCTACGAAGACGCGGTGGACGTGATGCAGCTTCTGCGCAAACAGACCACCGTGAAGCTGGGCGTGATCACGGACGGGCTGGCCCTGAAGCAGGCGGAAAAGCTGGTGCGGCTGGGCCTGGTGCGGCTGCTGGACCCGCACGCGATTTTCATCAGCGACGAAATCGGCATCTCCAAGCCCAACCCGAAGCTGTACCTGCGTGCCAGCACCCAGATGGGCGTGCGCCCCAGTGAATGCATGTACGTGGGCGACAGGCCGCGCATGGACATCGACCCCTGCAACCGCATCGGCATGATCACGGTGCTGAATCGCCGCACCACCAAGCAGCACCCGCCGGGCGAGACCCAGCCGGATTTTGAAATTCACAACTTCTTTGACCTGTTGGACATCCTGCGCAACCGCTTCGGCATCGATGTAAAGCAATAGCGTCAGCCGCCGAATGCATCGGTGTGCAGGGGCTGGCCCTGGCGCAGGTCTTCCAGCAGGTTGTTCAGCTTTTCGGTGGCGGTGGTGTACACCGTGTAGCGGCCTTCCTTGTTGCGCACGTCGCGCAGGTGGCCCTCAATCAGGGTTCGGGCTTCCTTGTAATCCTCAGCGGTCATGGGCGCGGCCAGCAGCGTCTTCATGTGTTCGCGGCCGGGAAGGCTGGAGGTCATGTAGTCGTCAAACAATTGCCGGAACAGCCAGAAACGGTCCGTCACCAGCTCTACGTCGCCCATTTCGGCCAGGATGCAGAACGAGTTCAGGCGCTCTGTTGCCACGTCGCCTTCGGGCTGCTTGTTGTTGGCGTACCGCACCAGGGTGTCGCGAAGCTCGGCAAAGTACTTCTCCTTGATCAGCGCGCGCACGTCGGCCAGCGGGCCGTAGGCAAAGCCCAGGGAGTAAGTGAGAGCGGACTTCAGGTCCTTGGCGCAGGCCGCGTGGTCTTCGTTCAGGGGCACCTCGTAAATCTTCCAGAACTCGTTGTGGCGCGCGGCCAGCGACGGGTCGGCCTTCAGGGCCTCGCGCCAGCAGTCCACGCCGCTGGCAACTGACTGCCAGCGCTTGCGGTCCAGGATGAACAGCATGGTGCCGAAGCGGTACATGTGCTCGGGGCTTGTCCGGGCGTGTTCCAGGATGATGTTGAAGCGTTCGTACCAGAACTTGTCATCGTGGCGGCGGCGACCGCTGCGTTCATCCAGTGTCAGCTTCCAGACATAGCCCTTGCACAGGCACACCGTGACGTACTTCCACGAACGCACGTTGGGGAACTTCTTGCGGAACGTCTCGCGCTCCTCGTTGCCCTTGTCGTAGCCGTTCTCCTGCGTGATCCGGAACACCTCGTTGGCAAGGGATTCTTCCAGCAGGTCCAGCGCCGCGTCGTTGCTTACATCCGGGCCGAACGCCTTCTCAATCGTGCCGATGATGCGGGCGGGCTCCTTGAACCGGTCAGGCCCGGCCATCATCTGCCGCCCGCGGATCAGCGCATCGGCGCGATCACGCATCACCTTCAGTTCGTTGCTGGGGTTGCGCTCACCGAACGCGGCCTGGATCAGCCTGAGCAATTCCTCGGCCTTGCCTTTGTCCAGCAGGTCGCGGGCTGAAAGATAGGCCTCGGCCTCGGCCAGGGTCTTCTGGGCCTCGCCTTCGGCCTGGCGCGATCCGAAGTACTTCTGCACGGCGGCGCGGGCGTTTTCTGGCTTTCCTTCGGCAATCATGGCCCGTGCGCTTGCGGCGACTTCGTTGATTTCCAGGCTCTTGATCTCGGCCAGCAGGTCCTCGGTGGCTTTGTCGGCGCCGTGTTCCTTCATGTAGGCGTCAATCGCCTGGCGGGCCTCAGCGGGCTTGTTGTTGGCCAGGTACTGGCGCACGCTGGTGGTCAGCTGGTCGGCGGGGTTGGTCTTGGTGCCCTGGCTGGCAAACTGCGAGACGGCGACCACGATCACCACTGCCAGGATGATCACGGCGGCCAGGACCGCCAGGATCATGTTGCGCGAGGATTTGCCCTGGCTTTCGACCAGCGCCTCAAGCGTATCCTGGTAACGGTTGAACTCTTTCTCGGCAAGGTTGGTCAGTTCGGCCACGCGGCCCTTGACCTTCTCCGGGTCGATCTTGGTGCCCTGGATGACCTTCTGGTAACGCTCGTCGCCTTCATCCATGGCAACCTTGTAAAGCTTGATCTCCATGCTGTCGGCGCCCTTGGGCCGGAACGCCTTGACGAAGCTGGTCGGTACTTCGGACTTGTTCATGGCCAGGAACACCGACTCGGTGAAGTAGATCTCGTCGGGGTTGGTGGCCTTTTCGATCTTGGCGGCTACGTTCACGGGGTCGCCGAACACGTCGCTGTCGGTGACGGTGACTTCGCCGCTGTTGATGCTGACCTTGATGTGGATCTGTTCGCCCAGCGGCTTGTCCTTGTTGAACTTGGCCAGGGTGTGCTGCATGAACAGGCCGCACTGCACGGCGTTGGTGGGGGACTCAAAGGTGATCAGGAACGCGTCGCCGATGGTCTTGACGATCTTGCCCTCGAAGTGGGCGATGATGGGCATCAGCACCGCGTTGTGGGTTTCCAGCCGCTTCATCAGCGCGTCGCGGCTGATCATCTCGGTGTGCTGGGTGAAGCCCGAGATATCAGTGAACATCACAGTCAGGTTCTTCTGCAGTCGGCGCGTGGTCGGGGTATTCATGGACAGGTCCAGTTCGTCTTGAAATCAAGGGGCTTACTATATGTAGATTCGCGCCGGATGCAGCGTCTGAACGCGAAGCGTAAGCGAGCGCCATGGCCCGCGCGATCGGCCAAATCAGAGGCACAGTCCCGCGAAGCGTAAGCGAGCGCCATGGCCCGCGCGATCGGCCAAATCAGAGGCACAGTCCCGCGAAGCGTAAGCGAGCGCCAGAGCGGCATGCGCGCCGGCCACCCAATGACGCTGGCTTACGCGTCCCGTTCAGAATACGGTGGGGGCCATGATCACAGGCGCCTATGCCCCGGTTCCGACCCCGCTGGATGCCTCCGGCGTGCTTGAGCCCGCGGCGCTGGGCAGGCACCTGGCGTGGCTGGCGGCCGAAAAACTGGACGGCGCGCTGATCCTGGGCACCAACGGCGAGTTTGCATCGTTCAGCCTGCCCGAACGCGAACTGGTCGCGCGGGCTGCGGCATCGCAAAGCCACGGCCTGAAGCTGCTGTTGAACGTGGGTGCCAACGCCCTGCCCGAGGTGCTTGCCCTGGCCGCGACCGGCGCCGAGTGTGGCTATGCCGGCCTGCTGTGCCCGCCGCCCTGTTACTTTCGAAACGCTTCAGTGGCGGGGCTGGCGGCGTTCTTTCGCGCACTGCTGGATTGCGCGAAAGCCCCGGTGCTGCTGTACCACATACCGCAGGTGACGGGCATTGCCATCAGCGATGAACTGCTGGCGGCAATCGGCGCCCACCCCAACCTGGCGGGCGTCAAGGACAGCAGCGGCGAAGAACCGGAACTCCGGCGCCTGTCGGCGCACTTTGCCCAGGGCGCGTACCTGGTGGGCAACGACAAGCTGATCGCGCCGGCGCTGGCCGCCGGGGGCAAAGGCAGCATCACGGCCTGCGCCAGCGTGATCCCGGACCTGGTGAAGTCCATAGAACGCAAGCCCGACAACCAGGTCAAGCTGAACAGCGTGCGCAACATGATCGAAAAATTCGGCCTGATGCCGGCGGTCAAGGCGATTCTGCGGCGCAAGGGATTCGGGCACTATGGCACACGGCCGCCCATGGTCGGGCTGCCGGAAGCACAGGCGCAGCAGATGATGGCCATGCTGGATATGTTCGGGGCGATACGATGGTAGGGGGTCGGTGGTCGTAACCGCAGTTCGCGTCTCCGAATTTACCCATCCCCATGCCGCAGCTTCCTGCCTATGATCTCCCACTCGCTCGTTTTGGAAAGGAACTCATGGAACGCATAAGGCGAATGCCCCGCTGGGCATTGGCGTTGTTTGTGGTACTGCTGGCACTGGTGCTGGGCATCAGTGTCACGCAGCCGCGCACCGCGCCCAAGGAGATGTGGGTCGCGGTCATGGAAGACAGCACCGACGCGGCCGTGCTGAAGACCACCGACCGCTTCAGCGAGGTCCTGACCGTAGTGAAGTTCAATGAAAAGGTCGAGATCGTCCGCGACATGATGGAAGACAAGGACAACCCCCGGCCGTACTTCCGCATCAAGGTTCGCGGCATCACGGGCTTCATCAAGCGCAGCGCGCTGGCCACGGAATCGCAGTACCAGGGCGACGCCAAGGACGCCGAGGCCAAGGTGGCCGTCGGTGCTTCGGGCGCAAACACCGCGGCCAAGGGGTTGAACAGCCAGAACGAAAAGACGCTCAAGGAAACCGACCCCAAGTTCAAGGACTCCATCGGTCAAGTGGACCAGATGGAAGCGGCGGTCAATGAAATGATCTACGGTTCGCCCAAGGAAGTTGACCCGCGCAAGGGTCTGGACAGCTACCGCGCATGGGGCGAAGAGGGCCAGAACCTGCCGCCCAAGAGCGGCAGCAGCGGCGGAGGTGGAGAATAACATGAACACCTTCCGCATGATTCGTCGCCTGTTTGGTTGCCTGGTGCTGCTGGGCCTGCTGGCGTTCACCGGCGGCTGCATAAGCATCGGATTTTCAGGAAGCCTTGGCGGCCTTGGCCGCTTTGGCTCGTTCGGCGGCGCTGTAGGCAGCAGCATCCGCGTTGCCGGCGTGATCAGCAACAGCAACGTCTATCGGTACAGCGCGTTCTGGTACAGCAAGGGCGTGCATGTGGGCATCAACCCGGTTGATTACGTCGCCTCATCAGCCCGCGAAAGTTTTGAAAAGGGCGAAGCCCCCGAACAGTTCAACCCGGAACAGCAGTATTACGTAGGCCGCGGTGTGTCTGCGTCGCTGATCAGTGACGCCAAGATGGCCGACTTGAGCAACCCCAAGATCCGCGCCCAGGTGAAGTACCTGAACCAGATGGCCGGGTTTGTCAACGTAAGCGCACCCGACGGTGCGGGCCTCTGGGCGGGCATCCATGTCGGCATCCTGGAAACCCCGCGCGTGGGTGCCTATGCCACGCCGGGCGGGTTTATCTGGGTCACGCGCGGCGCGCTGGACCTGGTGATGACGGAAGACGAACTGGCCGCGCTGATCTGCCACGAGCTGGGCCACGTCGCCAAGGAACACGCGATCAAGGCCTACGTCAAGGACGGCGGCGGCAAGGTCAAGCCCAACCCCTGGCTGAAGAACCTGGACAAGCTGAACCCGGTGTCACGCCACACCGGCAACTACTTCGGCGGCATGGCCGAACGCATTGCCAACAACAAGTACGGCGCCGACCAGGAGTTCGAGGCCGACCAGTGGGGCGCGGTAAGCCTGCAGATGGCGGGTTATGAGTCCAAGTCGATGATCCGCCTGATGCAGCGGGTGGCGGACTATGAAAAGCGCAACCCCGACAAGGGCGCCTACCTGGCCAACCACCCGGATGTGGACGACCGCATCAAGAAGCTGGAAAAGTTCATGAAGTCCGAAGACGACCTGTTCCAGGTGAAGGTCTCTGTCGAGGCCTCCAATCGCCGCAACGCGCGCTTCAAGGCCACGTTCGGGCGGTAGTGGCAAGCCGTGATGAATCAATGTCCCGCGCCAGCAAGGCGCGGGACTTTGTTGGGTGCCCATAAACCCTTTGCGCGGCGCCGCGCAAGGCTATGCTGCAAACAACGTGGGAGCCTCGCCCTTGTTCCGTCAGGATCGTTCACTGCAGTCTGAGCTGGGCAAGCCAATGCCTGAGCGGTACCGCCTTGGCTCGGCACTGGCGCGTCGCGCCGGGCCGCTGGCCGCGGCGCGGGCCGGCGACGCCGCGCGTGCCGCCGCGATCGTGGGCGGCATTGACGCGCCGATGGACGACCCCACCGACACCGAGGCGCTGGACGACGCACTCGAGCGCTGCCTGGATGCGCTGGCCGCCGACCCTCACTGCCTGCGGGCCTGGAACCTGGCCGGGCGGTTGCTGATCAGTTACGGCTTTCTGGAAGACTTCAGCTATCACCCCCGGCCGCTGCGCGACGCGCTGAAGATGCTGGAACGCGCGCGTGAGCTGTCACCGCAGGACCCTGACGCGTTTGAAGGGCTGCTGCAGTGCGAGCTGCTGCTGCGCCGCGACGAACAGGCCCACGAGATGCTGGCCGACCTGCACACCTCGGGGCGCGACCCGTTTCTGCTGGGTATCGGTCGCGGCATATGGTTCTGGCTGCACGACAACTTCAAGCTGTCCGAGGAATGGTTCGCCAAGGCCGTCCAGAACGCGCCACAGGGCGAGCCCGAACGCCTGGGCTGGGCGCTGTGCTGGCTGGGCATGGCCCTGCAACGCCAGGGCAACCTGCCGCTTGCCGATGCGCGCATGGGCGAGGGCGTGCTGATCGGGCGGCCGCACAGGCTGAAGCTGCACCTGTGGAGCAAGCTGAAGCACGCGCGCGGGCGCCACGACGAGGCCTTTGAACTCAACCGCCGCAGCATGACGTTCGGGCTGTTCCACGCCGGCCAGCAATGGCGGCAGGACCTGCTGGAGTGGTACCGGCGCCTGAGCTTCGTGCCCAAGGCGCCGTTCTCGCTGCCCGAGGAAGTCAAGAAGGGCATCGACGGCCCGTTCAAGTATGTCGGCAGCGAGTTTGTCTACACCGGCGACGCCGAATGCGACCAGGACGACGACGACGAGTTCGTGCCCACCTTCCGTGTCAACCTGTTCCTGGAGGGCGAGAACCTGCCGGTAGTCAGCGACATTGCCGACCCCGGCGCCAGCTTTGAGGGTCGCGCGAAGCTGACCACCCGGGTGCTGGAGGCCAAGACACTTGAGAAGCGCCCGCTGCAGCCCGGCGAACGGTTCAAGCCGGGCCAGTACATCATGCGCGATGAACGCGCCGGCACGGTGTTTCATGTGCTGCTGATGAAGCGCCACAACCTGCACGACCCGTACCTTGACCTGCCCGAGGACGCCCGGCACGTGTTCGACCTTGACCGCGCCGCCGTCAAGCGTTTTGAAAACGCGCCCTGGGACGTGCGGCTGATGCTGGCCGAGCACGGTTTTGACCCGCTGCTTGGCGCGCTTTCGGCCTGCAAGCTGTGCGACAGCTTCCTGCGGTTTGCCGGCGGCATCGGCGTGGACCTGGAGACCGGCACAGCCGTCAAGGGCGGCGACTGGCGCAACGAGTCACCGGCCACGCTGGACATCCGCAAGCATGTCATTGTGCGGGCGTTGCAAACGTCACCCGGCCGCTACTGGCTTCGCACAGCCGGAATGTGCAAATTCCTGCGGCCGGAACTTGAGGTGCGCGAACTGCCGCATGAACTGGTGGAAGGCGCGCGGTCGCTGCTGCTGGAGGCCGCCGCCGAGGCCGCACAGGGGGCAATTGTGCGCGACGGCGACGTGGTAGGCTCGGCGCGCAGCCCCATGCAGTTGCGGGCCGTCAGCCGTGGAACAGAAGAAGGCACACCGCGCGTTGTATTGGAGCTGGTAGACTTGAACGCAGGCCGTGAACCCGTTGCGGCCGGGGCAACCAAAGGCATCCAGGCCTTACTGCACATCCACAAGTAAATGCTCAGCAGCCAGGAAGATCCGGTCAGGGCACGCATCATTGAAGCCGAACTCGCGCTTGAGGTCGCGTCCGGCTTTCTGGAAATGTCTGTGGGCGACCTGGTGCCCGGCGCGCGCAGCCAGGCCGAGGCCTTTGTGGCCAACGCGCCCCAGTTGTGGGGCCACGAGCGCGACACCGAACGCCTGTTTCTTTGCCTGGATATCGCGGTGTCTGCCATCCAGGCCGACCCGACATTCGGCGGCGGGTATGCGCTGGCGGCCGCCTGCATTTACCGCATGGGTGTGCGCGATGTGGACATCTACGACCCGCGCACACTGATTGCCTCCATCCCGTGGGCCAACCGCGCCATCGTGGTGGACCCCGAAAACAACGCGGGGTGGGAAACCTACATCGAGATCCACTGCTTCAAGGGCGACTTCAAGACCGCCGAAGGCGCGCTGGGCAAGGTGTACGCCAAGTTCGGCGACAATGACGTGTACGCGCGCTGCGCGTTTCTGTTCTTTCGCCTTCAGGGCGACGTGGTGCAGGCCAAGAACTGGGGTGCGCTGGCCTGGCAGACGGAATGGGACAGCACACGGCTGGTGCACACGCTGTTTTCACTGGGGCAGTTGCACCGCGACACCGGCGAGTGGGCCAAGGCGCTGGACTGCTATCGCGTGATCACGGAAAAGGACCACCAGAACGCCTGGGCATTTCATTACTGGGCGATGTGCCTTGCCAACGTGGGCGATCCGACTGGTGCACTGGAAATCAACCAGCGGGCCGTGCAACTGGGCCAGCTGCACGAGTTCCGCAGTTACCAGGAAGACCTGCGCCGCATGGCCGGTCGGGCAAAGCTGGGTGCCGGGCGTATCACCAACCTGCCCCCGGCGCGCATGCCTACGGGCAACACCAGCCGCATCACCGCGCCGGCCAAGGGCACCGCGGCCAGCGGCAACACCTCGCGCATGGGCCTTGCGCGATCCGGCAACACCACAACGGGCTCGGGCCGGGTGGTGCCCACGCCCCCGGCCGCAGGCAGTTCCAACCGCATGTTGCCGCCGCAGCCGGGCGGCAGCAGTTCGGGCTCGGGCCGCGTGATGCCTGCACCGCCGCCGGCCAATGCGCCCAGGGTCGCGCCCGCGCCTCCGCCGGCGGCACCACGCGTGATGCCGGCACCACCGGCGGCCGCGCCCCAGAAGGTTGCCCCGGCGCCGCCACCGGCAAAGCCGTCGCAGGATTCCGGCCGCACGCCGCTGCCCGGTGCGGGCGAAAGCCATCGTTCCGGCCAGCAGCAGCAGTTCCCAAAGCGCGAAACGCGCAAGCTGATGAAGCCCAAGAAACCGCCCCAGCCGTAAGGCGCGGAAAAAGTTCAGCGGCGCATGTTGATATGCTCAACGTGCGCCGCTGAATTGGCCTGCGCTAGAGCTCTTTTGGCGTTTGTATGCGGAGATTCCGCGACGCGCCGGTCGAGCAGGGCAAGGAGTGCGGACGCAGGCGTGGCTGGAGGCCACGCCGAGGCAGCGCGACGAAGCCATGCGAAGACCGCCACAAGCGGAAGCCTGCAGACAAACGTCGAAAGTGCTCTAACTCTGGCGTGGCCGTGTGAAACGGCCGCGGCGGCGCGCAGTCTTCTTGGAGCGCGTCCAGCGCTGCTTGTGGCGTTGACGGTTGCCTTGCGGCACCCGGGATTCTTCGCCCGTGGCGCCATCCGGTGCCTGGGCCCCCGCTGCGCCATGGCTTGCGCCTGAGCGGCGTGCACGCCCGGTGCTGCGAACGGCCGCAAAGTCATCGTAGGCGCTGGTGATCTGCGGCCGGTGAAAGGCGTGGCCACTGTCCTGCGGCAGCGGTTCGCCGTGCAGCCGCGCGATCTGCCACAGCTTTTCGATTTCGTCGTGGTCGCAGAACGAGATTGCGATGCCCGATGCCCCCGCGCGGGCCGTACGGCCGATGCGGTGAATGTGGTTCTCGGGCTCGTCACTGAGGTCGAAGTTGATCACGTGGGTGATGCCGTCAACGTCAATGCCTCGGGCCACAATGTCGGTTGCCACCAGCACCCGCACCTTGCCAGCCGAGAAATCTGCCAGTGTGCGCACCCGCGCGTTCTGGCTTTTGTTGCCGTGCATCGCCTCGGCCCGGATCCCGTTGCGCGACAACTGCTTGACGATCTTGTCGGCCCGGTGCTTGGTGCGCGCAAACACAAGGATGCGCCCGCCCGCGGCCTGGTGCAGCAGGCTGACCAGCAGCCCGAACTTGTCTTTCTGGTCCACGAACATCAGCTTCTGGGTGATCTTGGGCCGCGCGATAGGCTCGGGCGCGACTTCGACCCGCACCGGGTTGGTCAACAGCGTGTGCGCAAGTTCGGAGACCGCCGGCGGCATCGTGGCCGAGTAAAACAGCGTCTGGCGTTTGGCCGGCACGCGCGACGCAATGCGCCGCACGTCGGGGATGAACCCCATGTCAAGCATGCGGTCGGCTTCGTCCAGCACGAACACCTGCACCTGGTCAAGCTTCACGTGGCCCTGCTGCATCAGGTCCAGCAGCCGGCCCGGTGTCGCGACCAGGATGTCCACGCCGCGGCGCACGGCCTTGATCTGCGGGTTCATGTTCACGCCGCCCATCACCACGGCGCTGGTCAGCGACAGATGGCGGCCGTAGGCCTTGAGGCTGGCTTCCACCTGCAAGGCCAGCTCGCGGGTGGGGGTAAGGATCAGCGCGCGGATGGCGCGGTGGCTGGTGCGGCCTTCGCGCGAAAGGCGCTGAAGAATCGGCAGCGTAAACGCCGCGGTCTTGCCCGTGCCGGTGGGGGCCACGGCCAGCAGGTCGCCGCCGGCAAGGCCGACAGGGATTGAATCGCGCTGGATCTGGGTGGGGCGCTCATAGCCTTCTTCGGCCAAAGCGCGCAAAAGTGCCGTGTCGAGTGACAGGGCTTCAAAACTGCTTGGTTCCATACAGGTTACTTTCGTGGGGCGATTGGTTCGCGGCTCAGGTCAACGTCAACCGGTGACAGTCAACGGCAGGCTGCGTCTTGCGCAGGTACCGTCAACTGTTAACCGTAAACTGTGAACCGTAAACGCCCCTCATTGCCCGAGAAATCGTCGGCAATGTCTTGAAGGACAGAACGCGAAATCATCGGAGGAAATCCGGCGACCAATGGGCCGCATGAACGGACGGGCGGGATTGTAGCAGTTCAATGCAGGCGCGATACGGGGCGTACCGTGTTGCGGACATCCTGTCCGCGCGCCGTGTGGACCAATGGTCGGCGCGGGGTGT
The DNA here is from genome assembly GCA_019636215.1 of Planctomycetota bacterium. Taxonomy (GTDB): domain Bacteria; phylum Planctomycetota; class UBA8742; order UBA2392; family UBA2392; genus H3-PLA7. Next base: position 16,995 of record JAHBXZ010000017.1, read on the forward strand.
CGTGAAGCGGGACGCTTCACGACTGCAGACTGGAAGTCCGCAACACTTTACCCCACCTTCACCACGCAGCTCATGGCGGAGTCGCCTGCTGCGCAGCCGGTGAACAGGCCGTGGCCGCCGCCCTGCATCGCCAGTTCCTCGATCATCTCGATGATCACGCGCAGGCCGGTGGGGCCTTGCGGGTGGCCGAACACCAGCGGGCTGCCGTAGTTGTTGAAGGCTTCCAGCTTGAGCCCATTCTGCTTGGCGAAGTAGACGTCGTTCACCGCAAAGGGGTTGTGCGTCTTGATGACCTTGATGTCCTTGAGTTCCACGCCAGCGGCCTTGAGCGCCTGCTGGGCCGCGGGCACCGGGGCCATCGGCATGAAACCCTTTTTCACGCGGCACTGGCCGAAGCTGAGCACCTGCACGGTGATGTTCTTGTCGCGCGACAGCTCGGCGGCTTTGGCCTTGGTGGTGACGATCACGCCGGCGTTGCCGTCGGCGGGGTAAGTCTGGGCGCCGAAGGTGACGCTGCCGTCGGGCAGCACCGGTTTGAGCTTGGCCAGGCCTTCCTTGGTGGTGGGGAAGACGCCTTCGTCGGTTTCGACCACCTTGACTTGCTTGCCCGCGGCGATTTCCAGCGGGAACATGTAGCGCTTCTGGAAGGCGCGGTCGTTGGCCAGCGCGTTCTGGTACTGGCCGTTGCGGATCAGCGCGCATTCGTCCTGTTGCTCGCGCGAGATGCCGGCTTCTTTGGCCACATTTTCGGCCGTTTGCAGCATCGAGTTCCTGGCAAAGGGGTCGTGGCCGAAGTTGTCCCACACCCAGTTTTCGGCGTCCACCGTCGCCCCGGGGGCGTTGGGGTTGGGGTACACCACGTGGGCCCCGTTGCTGCAGCGGTCGAACGTCAGGCCGAGAATGCATTCCTTGAACCCGGTTTCGACTTCATGGGCGCTGCCGGCCAGCACGCGCGCGCCCGTGGCACAGGCCTGGGCATACATGGGGCCGCTGATGCCGGGTGCGCCGATCAAACCGGCGACCCAGGGGGCGCCGTAGAAGATCTGCTTTTGCGGAACGGTCCAGCCCAGGGCGATGCTGTCAAAGCCCTCGGCGCTGATTGCGCGCGCGGCCAGCCAGCGCTTGGCGGTGTCGGCGGCCAGCAGGCCCGAGTGCATGTGGCTGATGCTGCCCTGCCACTTGATGAAAGGGCTCGACCAGTAGCCGCCGTAGGGGATGTAGACGTTCTTGAGTGCCATGGGTGTCTCCGTTTCTGGCGCGAGTATGGCGGACGGATGCTTCGGGTCAACATGGGGATCATGCCGCGTCGGACGGCGGGAAACCGCCAAAGCGCCAAATCGCCAAAGGTCTCTCGATGCAGGGTTAGCCTTTGGCGCTTCCGCGCTTTGGCGGCCTGCACTTTCGCGATTTCGCCCTTTCGCGGCGCTTGAACCTGTGGCCGCATTCGCTAAACCCGAACCGACCACGAGGGTTCAAACATGGCGTACACACTCAAGAACTGGACACTGAACAAGGTCGGCGTTATCGGCAGCGGGCAGATTGGGCCCGACATTGCCCTCTACTTTGCCAAGACCCTTTCGCCCCACGGCGTGCCGGTGGTGGTGGTGGACGTCAGTGCTGATGCCCTCAAGGCCGGGCAGGCCCGTACCGAAAAGAAGATCAACAAGGGTGTCGAATCCGGCGCTTTCAAACCCGAAGAAGCCGAACGCATGAAGGCCGCCCTGAGCTGGACCAGCGACTACGCCGCACTCAAGGGCGCGCGGCTGGTGGTGGAGGCCGCGACCGAAAACAAAGACATCAAACGCAAGATTGTTGCGGCCCTGGAGGCCGTGGTCGAGCCCGACTGCATCATCGCCAGCAACTCCAGCCACATGGAACCTGAGGTGATCTTCGAGCAGGCCAAAGCGCCCGAGCACGGCCTGGTGGTTCACTACTTCTTTCCGGCCGAACGCAACATCATCGTCGAGGTCGTGCCCGGCGCGAAGACCCACGATGTCGTCACCAACTGGGTGATGGACTTCTACGAAAACATCGGCAAGGCCCCGGTGCATGTCAAATCGCGCTACGGTTACGCCGTGGACCCCGTATTTGAAGGCATCTTCCAGGCCGCGGCCCTGCTGGTCGAAAAGGGCCTGGGGAGTGTGAAGCAGGTTGATGTCATTGCGCAGAAGGCGCTGGGCCTGGGCATCGGGCCGTTCACGGCCATGAATTTAACCGGCGGCAACCCGATTACGGCAGTTGGGTTGGATCACTACACGACCAAGATTCACAAGTGGTTCCGCACCCCCGACAGCCTGAAGAAGCAGGTCGAACTCAAGCAGCCCTGGCCCACCGCCGGCCGTGACGAGAAAGTTGAGTACACGCCCGAGCAGGCCAAGCAGATCGGCGACCTGATGACCGGCGCCTACTTCGGCCTGTGCGGCGAGATTGTTGATGCCGGCCTGTGCAGCGTCGGCGACATGGAAATGGCCACCAGCACAGCCCTGGTCGTGCGCGGGCCCTTTGGCTGGATGAACGACATCGGCCCGGCCAACGCGCTCAAGCTGGTGCAGGCCTACGCCAAGGACAACCCCGGCTTCCCGGTGCCCAAGTGCATCGAAAAGCAGGCAGCAAGCGGCCAGCCCTTCGAGATTGCGATGGTGTTCCGCCGCGACATCGACGGCGTGGCGGTCATCAAGATCCGCCGCCCGGCGGTGCTGAACGCGCTCAACCTCGAGGTCTTCCGCCAGTTGATCAATCACTGCAAGGCCGTGGAGGCTGACGCGGCCATCAAGGGCGCTGTGATCACCGGCTTTGGCACCAAGGCATTCGTCAGCGGCGCCGACATTGACATGCTGGCGGCGCTCAAGAACGCCGCCGAGGGCGAGGCCAACTCGCGACAGTTCCACGCGACGCTGGATTACATCGAGGACATGAAGAAGCCTGTGGTCTGCGCCTACAACGGCCTGGCATTCGGCGGCGGCAATGAGCTGGCGATGGCCTGTCACTCGCGCATTGCGGCCAAAGGCTTGAAGATTCTTGCCGGCCAGCCTGAAGTGAACCTGGGCATTATACCCGGCGCCGGCGGCACCCAGCGCCTGCCGCGCTGGATCGGCTTTGACGAAGCCCTGAAGCTGATGCGCACGGCCAAGCCGATTGACGGGGCGACCGGCCTGAAGCTGGGTCTGATCAGCGAAGAAGTGGAAGGCGACCTTGTGGGCCGCGCGGTGGCCTTGGTCAATGAGTACGCCAGCGGCAAGCGCGAACTCAAGCGCATCAACCGCGAGCCGATGAAGAATCTGCCGGCCAGCGCGCCCGCGCTTGAGATCGGCCACCTGAGCAAGAAGATTGACCAGATTCTCTGCGACGTGGTGCTCAAGGGCTGCGCCAAGCCGCTGCGCGAGGGCCTGAAGATGGAAAGCCAGGCCTTTGGTGCCTGCGTGGACACCAAGGACATGCACATCGGGATGGAGAACTTCCTCAAGAACGGCGCCAAATCCAAGGCCACGTTCGTGCATGCGTAGACCGGATCGGGTTTCTGCGGAAAGAGGCCCGGCCAAACGCCGGGCCTTTGCCGTCTTGTGCGCGACGCGGGCTGCTGGCTGAATCCTTGCGTGCTCGTCTCGGTCGTCATTCCTACCTACAGGCGGCCGCAACTGCTGCGGCTTGCCGTGCAGTCCGTGCTGGCCCAGACGTACCGGCCGATTGAACTGGTGATCGTCGACGACGGCAGCCCTGACGGCAGCTTCTCCCAGGTGCAGGCCATGGCCGACGAGATCCGCGCTGCGGGCGTGACGCCCAGCCTTCACACCAAGGCCAACGGCGGCGTGGCCGGTGCGCGCAACTTCGGCATGGCCCGGGCCACGGGCGAACTGATCGCGCTGCTGGATGACGACGACCTGTTCATGCCCGAGAAACTCGCCCGACAGGTGGCCGCAATCGGCACAGCCGACGCCTGCGTGTGCCGCGTGGAACGCCGCCGTGGCGCGCGCATCGAGCCCTACCCCACGCACATTTCAGGGCTGCTTCAGGGCCGCAACCCCGCGGGTGTGATGCGTAACCAGGCCTGGGCGCACACCAACAGCCTGCTGCTGCGGCGCGAACTGCTGGCGCGCATGGGGACGTACAACGAGTCGCTGAAGATCTTTGAAGACGACGAGTTCCTGTGGCGGCTTGCCCACTACGCCGACGTTGCCGCCCTGCCCGATGTGCTGGCAACATGGATTGACCACCCCGGGTCGCTCAGCCAGGTGCCGGATTGGCCCAGCATGCTCAGGCGCGACGAGAACCGCCGCCGCCAGCTGGAGATCACGCGCGAAGCCTGCGCCGGCCTGCCCAACTGGGACGAAGCCGCCTGGCGCGATGGCGTGGCAGAGGCCTACCGGCAGATCATCAATCATCACATCTGGCGCGGTGACATCGCCGGCGCGAAGCAGAACCTGGCGCGAGGTTTCGAACTGGCAGGCCCATTGAAACCGCTGCGCAAGGCCCGGCGCAAACTGTGGAAGGCCAGGCTGCTGGGGCTTGTCGGCCTGCGTGTGCGCAACCCCAAACGCGACCCGCTGTATGACTGACTACTTTGGCACACTGGCGACGCTTTGCAGGTCGTAGTATTCGGCCAGCACGCGGCAGTGCCAGTCGTTGGGGTCCTGCGGAATCTCATGATAGGTGATTGTCCGGGGGCGTGTGGCAAGGCGCGGCAGGCGCAGATTCTCCCCGTCGCGGGCGTCACGCAGCATCTTGTACAGCGCGGTCATCTCGCGGTCGTATTGCGCGGCATCGGGCAGGTCGCGCAACAGACGCAGGGCGTTCTGGTTCAGGAAGAGTCCAAGGACTACGGCCAGCACCGCCAGGGTCACGACGGTGCGGCCGGGCAGGCGCGCCAGCAGCCGGCGCCCAGGTGCAAGCCGCAGCAACAGGCTTGCCAGACAGGCGCAGGCAGGCAGCAGGCCCGCTACCAGCACCCAGCCTGATACATTCATGATTCGGCCCGGCACGTTGATGCCGGTGGCGAATTGCACCGGAAACAACGCGGCGGCGGCAAAGCCGAACCACAGCAGAGGCACGGCCGCAACCCACCAGCGACAAAGCCTGCGGCGCAGGCTGCCGTCGGCGCGTACCTGCCAGGGCAGCCCGAGAATCAACACGCCCCAGAACGCGGGGTTGCTGGCCAGCCGCAGCATCGCGATGCCCGCATAGTGGAAGCTGCCCGCAAACGACCACAGAAGGTCATGCGCCTGGCCGCTGCTGTCGGCTTCTGTCACCGACCGCACCCGCAGCCCGGGCGCCGCGAGATCCAACGCCATGCCCAGCGCGCAGCCCGCCAGCGCGGCCGCCCAGACAAAACGGTTGGGCGCGCGGGTTGAGAACGCCCAGGCCACACCTGCTGCCAGCGCCATGGCTTCAACCAGCATGCCGGACTCGTTGGCCATAGCCATGGCAAGTGCCAGCGGCGCAGCAAGCCAGATCGCCCAGCGCGGCACCGGCCGGCGCAGCAGCAGCGCCGCCAGCAGCAGCCCCAGCATGTGCGACGGTTGATAGTTCAGGCTGCCCGAGGCCCAGTACATGCCCTCGCGCAGTGAAGTCATGCCCGTGAAGTACAGCAGCGTAAGCATCGCGGCCATCAGCCAGCGATTGGTTCCTGGCACACCGCGCGGCACCAGGGCGCCGACAAACGCCCTGAACGCCAGAAAAAGCCCCAGCAGCAGCGCGGCGGGCAATGCGCGATACACGCCCAGCGGTATGTCGGCGTCCAAGGCGAGAAAGCAAAACGCACTGGCAACGATGCGACCGTTCCAGGTCATGTAGTACTCAACCATGCCACCGAACACACCGTGGTCGCGCGCGAGGTTGCCGTACACATAATCGTCGGCCTGAGGGTGGGTGAAGGTGCCAATCCAGGCCGCGCAGGCGGCCACGGCAACGCAGGTAAGGGCGATCAGCCACAACCCCGATCGCGGAATGGCAAAGCGTCCCTGGCCGGCCATCTGCATGATCCAGCTTTAGCGCGCGAGGTCACGGGCCGTCAATGCGTGTCAGCAACCGCGCCCGGGGCTGACGCGCAGACAGCAGTGTCTGCCCTGCCAGAATGGGCTCCACCGCGAAGCTGAGCGCGACTCAGGACTGGTCCTCATCGGCGACTTCGTGGGCCAGGCGGCCGGCTACGCCTATGGTGCCGGCGGCGGCTTCGCGCTGGGTGTCGGGCAGGGTCGGCAGATGCGGCGATGACACGGGCGCGGCCGGGCCGGTGTCTTTGGGGGTGTCGGCCAGCGCGCTGTACTGCAGCTCATACAGCCGGTGATAGATGCCGCGCAGGGCCAGCAGTTGCTGGTGCGTACCGTGTTCGGCCAGCTTGCCCTTGTGCATGACCAGGATGTTGTCCGCGCGCTGGATTGTGCTAAGGCGGTGCGCGATCACGATGCTGGTGCGGCCCTGGGTCAGTTTGGTCAGCGCCGCCTGGATCAGTTCCTCGGTGTGGGTGTCAATGCTGCTGGTGGCCTCGTCAAGGATCAGGATTGCCGGGTCAAACACCAGTGCACGGGCAAAGCTGAGCAACTGGCGCTCGCCGGCGCTGAAAGTCTTGCCGCCTTCCTCGACCATCGCGTCCAGGCCGCCCTTGAGGCGTTCAATGAACTTGTCGGCACCCACGGCCGCGCAGGCGGCGGCCACGCGCTCGCGCGGGATGCCTTCGTCGCCCAGGCGCAGGTTCTCCAGCACAGTGCCCGCAAACAGGAACACATCCTGGTGCACCACGGCAATGTTGCGGCGCAGCGACTTCAACGTGTAGTCGCGGGCGTCCACGCCATCAATCAGCACTCGCCCGGCCTGGATGTTGTAAAAACGGCTGACCAGGTTGATGATGGTCGTTTTGCCCGCGCCGGTGTGGCCGACAATGGCAATGGTCTGGCCGGGCTTGATGGTGAAGCTGACCCCGCGCAGCACAGGCTCGTTGGGCTTGTATTCAAAGTGGACGTCTTCAAAGGTGACTTCGCCCTTCACACGGCCGCGAGCCGTGGCACCGGGCAGGTCGGCCACATCAATCTTTTCGTCCAGGATGGTGAAGATGCGTTCGGCGCTGGTCATGGCGCCGACAACGATGTCGAACTTTTCGGTGATGTCGCGGATCGGGGTGAAGAACAGTTCGGCGTATTGCAGGTACGTCACCAGCACACCCACGCTGATGGCGCCAATCACGGCCATCTGCGCGGGTTCCATGCCCTTGCCGCGCAGTACGGCGTCGCCGCACACCCACAGCACCAGGCCGATGCCGGTGGCGCTGAGTGTTGTGGCCACTGGCCGGAAGTACGCCCAGGCCCGGCGCTGAGCCAGGAAGTGATGGCGGAAGTCGCTGGCGATAACTTCGTAGCTGGCGTCGTTGCGCTTTTCCTTGTGGAACAACTGCACCACGCGCACGCCGGCCATGCTTTCGGCCATGAAGGCATTGAGCTTGCTTTGCGCGGCGTACCAGCGGCGATAGGCGCCGCGCGAGTATTTGCGGAAGATCAGCGTGGCCACCACCATGAACGGGATCACCGACAGCACAATCAGCGCCAGGCGCACGTCGATCGCAAACAGCATCAGCATGATGCCGGTCAGCATCATCGCGTCTTTGCACAGCGTGACCACGGCGACAGAAAACATGCGTTCCAGGGCACCAACGTCGTATGCCACGCGGTTGACCAGGCGCCCGACAGGATTGCGGTGAAAGAAAGAAAGCGAGAGGTTCTGGATGTGCGTGAACAGCTCGACGCGAATGTCGTACAGCACGCGCTGGCCGAAGCCCGTCAGCACATAGGTGTTGGCCCAGTCGACAAAGAACGTGCCCGTGCGCACCAGCAGAAACAGCAGCCCGAACGCCGCCAGTTTGTCGCGGTCGGCCCACAGGCGCGGGTCGGCACCGAACAACGACAGCAGCCGCGCCACGGCCTGGCCCGGTGTGCTTTGGCCGGTGCCGAACACAATGTCGACCATGGCGCCGACCAGCAGCGGCGGCGATATGGCCAGCGCCGCCGAAACCAGCACAAGGCACAGGCCGGCCAGGATGCGCCCCTTGTAGGGCAGCGCATAGCGCAGGATGCGGCGCAGAAGAACGGGGTCAAAGACGTTGGTCTTGATCCGTTCTTCCAGCAGGTCGTCTTCAAAGTCGTCGGCCATGACTGCGAGTTCTGAGTCCTGTGTCCTGTGCTCAGTGTCAGTGTTCAGTGTCTAGTGTCTTGTGTTTAGTCTCGGTGCTCCGTGTCGGGCCGATGTCTTCTCCAGACACCAGACACCAGACACTTGACACAGTTACTCAATCTTTGCTCGCCAGCTCCTGTTCCAGTTGCTGCTTACGGTGCAGCTCAAAGTAGTAGCCCTTCATGGCCAGCAGTTGCTCGTGCCGGCCACGTTCGGTGATGCGCCCTTCCTTCAGCACCACAATCTCGTCGGCGTGTTCCACGGTGCTTACGCGGTGGCTCACGATCAGTGTCGTGCGCTCGCGCATGATCTCCTTCAGCCCGGCCAGGATCGCCTCCTCGGTCTGTGTGTCCACGGCGCTCAGGCAGTCGTCCAGCAGCAGGATCGCCGGCTTGCGCGCAATTGCCCGCGCGATTGCCACCCGCTGTTTCTGCCCGCCGGAAAGGTTCACGCCCTTTTCGCCCAGCAGGGTTTCGTACTGCTTGGGGAAGGCCAGGATGTCTGCTTCCACCTGCGCCAGTCGCGCGCATTGCTTCAGCCATTGCTCGCCTTCGGGCGTCAGGGGCACGTTCAGGATGCCGGTGCCGGTGCCGGCCTGGGGCCCGCCGCTGCGGTACTCGCTGCCGCCTTCAAGACCAAGCGCCAGGTTCTGCAGGATCGTTTCACTGAACAGGAAGGTCTCCTGCGGCACCGAGCCGATCTGCGTTCGCAGCACATCCAGCGAAATCTCGCGCACGTCCACGCCGTCGATGAAAATCGTGCCGGGCGGCGGGTCGTACAGGCGCGGGATCAGGCCCAGCAGCGTGCTTTTGCCGCTGCCCACCGGGCCGACAACCGCCAGTGTCCGGCCGGGCTCCACATGCAGGCTGATGTTTTCGAGCGCGTGGTCGCGGGCACCATCGCGCGCGGTATCCGGAAAAAAGGCAAACGTCAGGTTTCGCACTTCAATCGCGCCGCGAATCGCGGCCGGCCTGGCGGCACCTGCGGGCTCTGCGATTGCCGGCTTGGTGTGAATGACTTCTTCAATGCGCTGCATGCTGACGTTGGCGCGCTGGAACAGGCTGATCACCCAGCCCAGCCCGATCATCGGGCCACTCAGGCGGATCAGGTAACTGAAGAACGCAATGAAGCCGCCCACGGTAATCGCCCCGGCCTCGCGCACGGCGGTGTTGATCTGTTCGGCGGTTGCCCCGGCGGCGGCCATCTCGCGCTGGATGGCAAAGCCTTCCAGCACAAGGTAGCCGCCGTAAATGACGACCACCAGGTCCGCCAGCGCCAGCATCAGCACCAGCAGGGGCTGCTGCAGGGCCTCAATCGCTGCCAGTTTCAGGGCGCGACGCCGGTACTCGCCGCTGAGCCTGGCAAACGTGCGGACTTCGTCGTCTTCTCGCGTGAAACTCTTGATCACCTTGGATCCCGCAAAACTCTCGCGGGCGCGCTCGGCCACCAGGCTCAGCTGGTCCTGCATCTCGTCGTAACGCTTTTCGATGCGCTTGGCCAGCCGCGCCACAATCACCGGAATCAGCGGCAGCGTCAGCAGGCTTGCCAGCAGCAGCTTGGGGCTGATCTGCGCCATGTAGACAGGAACAATCATGAAGTAAAGCAGGGTGTCAAAGCCGATCAGCAGGCCGACCCAGAAGAACTCGCGGCAGGCGTTGATGTCGCTGGTGGCCAGTGTCATCAGGTCGCCGGTTTTCTGTTTGTCGTGATACCCGGCGTGAAGGCGCTGCACATGGCCGAAAAACCGGCCACGCAGCTCGTGCGTCAGGTTGACGGCGCCCTCGCTGTAGTACATCGACATGAACCAGCGGAACACGCCGGTCAGCGCCACCACAATCACGTAAAGCACGCCATAGACCCACATGCCGCCCATGAAGGCATCTGCGCCGAACCAGCGTGAAGGCAGCCAGCTTTGCAGCGGCGAACCGGCACTGACACCGCCGCCGGTGGCGAACATCAGGTGGTCAATGGCCCACTTCACGACCTGGGGCGTGAAGGTGTCCAGCAAATCCACAAAGCACAGCGCCAGCGTACCCATCAGGTAAGTGCGCCAGTGCGGCTTGCAGTAGGAAAGCAGATGAAACAGCCGGCGGATCAACTCTAGGCCTCGGGGCGGCATCATGGCCGCGTGTGGTGTCCTGTCAACGGCGGCCAGTGCCCTCGCGCGCTGGAAGTTGCGCCGCCAATGGCTATAGTCGCCCTTCCTGCAATTACCGGGGCTGAACCCAAAACCATCTCTGGCAGCTTTTCCTGATAACGCGGCAGAGATTCCGACTGGAGGACGCAATGCGTTCGATTCGAACTGGATGCCTGTTAATCGTTGCCTGTGGCCTGCTTGCCGCCACATTGCCTGCAGCCAACCCCGGCGACCTGATGCCGCGCGGCACACTGGGTTACGGCCGCATCAAGGATGTCAGCGAGGGCATCAAGCGCCTGGCCGGCGGCGACTGGATGACGCTGTTCGACCGCGCCCTGAACACCCGCCGCCAGTCCGAGCGCAGGGATTCCGACCCCGTGGTCAATGAAATCAAGCGTTTCATCAACCATGCCGGCACGCTCGAGATCGCGCTGGTCGACGTGATGGTGCGCGACCCGAACGTGCAGATGACCTTTGTGCTGCACCTGGGCACCGGCGCGCCCGCAGAGTTCAGTGAAGACCTGCTGGCATGGGCAAAGCGCGAGGCCGGCCGCGAAGGCGCAGCCAAGATCACCGCAACCAGCATCAGCGCCGAGGACGTGACATTCACCCTGCGCAAGGGCCTGTGCGTGGTGACGATCGGTGGCGCGGCCCAGCGCCATGTGGACGACGCGCTGGCCGGTGACCTTGCGGAGAGCCTCAGCCAGGTCGAGCGCTTCCGCAAGTGGACCGAGACCGCCAAAAGCGACATCGAACTGTGGCTGGACATGAAGGCCCTGCGCAACGCGATTGACAAGCTGGGCGAAGACATGCGCATGGACAGCGAAGTCCAGCAGATGCTGGACACAATCGAGTGGCAGAAAATGGATACCGTGTCGCTGTCCGCCAATCTGCCGTCCAAAAGCGGCGGCGGAATCACCGCCAGCCTGGACATGACCTTCAGCCAGCCGGTGGAGAACCTTGGCGCGCTGATGCGCCCGGCCGGGGCCTCGCGCCTTGTGCGCGTGCTGCCCGCCGAGACGCTGGGATTTCTCAGCCTGCAGCTTGGCAACGACGCGCTGGCAACCTGGACGGACATTGCCCGCTATGTGCACGACACCGAACAACGCAGCCAGCCCTCGCGCCTGGAGCGCAACCTTCGCTGGGCACGCCAGGAAGTGCAGCACATTGAGCGCATGCTGCAGGACCTGGAAAAGGGCGACAAGGATTCCGACAAAGACGGAACCCGAGAATACAGCCAGCGGGCCGTTCCCAAGCCCGAAGTCGTCAAGCCAGCCGAAGACGAAGAAGGGCCGATGGAGCCTGACGACCCCGAGCCCTACGACCCTGCCAAGTACAAGGAAGAACTGCTGGAGCGCCTGAAGGAGGCCAAAGAGCAGGTCGCCCGGTACGAAGAACAGATGCGCGCCTACAAGGTTCGCCCGTTCAGCCCCGACGCCGAGGGTCGCACCAGCCAGCCCAGCGAAGGCGAGGAGATGTACGACCAGGTCGAACGCCTGCTCAAGCAGATGGGCATCAACCGCACCGAACTGGCGGAAGTGATCGGCAGCGAGCTGATCGGCGGCTTTGTTGCCCTGCCCGACCCGACCGATCGCGCCCTTCGCGACATGTTTGAACACAACTGGTTTGTGGCGCTGGAACTTCGCGAGGGCCACGAGGCCATGAAGGCCAAGGTCATTGACTGGCTGCTGGGCAAAAAGCTGCCCGAAGGCGCCGACGAAGATGAAAAGGAAGAGGCCCGTCGCCGTGCCGAGCAGCTGATGTTCAAGAAGGTCGACGGCGGCGAGATCCTGCGCGAGCGCGGGGCGTTCTCGAGCTTCTGCGTGTTCTTCGGCGAAGGCCTGGTCGGCATTGCCCACAACGAAGATATCGCCCTGCGTGTATTGAAAGCAGCCGGTGGCAGCGGTCGCTTTGCCCCGGGCAACGTGCCCGGCGGCGGCGTGGGCAGCAAAATGCTGTACATCGACCTGGGCGAGTTCCTGGCCCGGGTGGAACAGGAAGAGGGTCGCTGGCAGCGCCGCGAGCGCCGCTTCATCACCCCGAAAATGGAAGTGCGCAAGCTGCTGAAGAACGGCCTGCGCCTTGGCATCACCACCAACGAGAGCCCCACACGCCTTTCCTTCACACTTGCCACCAGCGGCGAAAGCAGCCTGCGACCCACGCTGGAACTGCTGGCCAGTGAACTGGAACTCGAACGCGCCTGGCGGCATGACGAAGACATGCTGCAGGAACTTGGCACAGGCGTGTTTTCGTGGCTCAGCGGCAAGCAGGAAGAGTTGAGCAAGCTGTCGGCCGATGACCTGGCGGCCGCGCTGGCCGCCGTGACCCCGCAGAAGCTTTTGACCGATGGCTTCTTCAGCCCGCAGGACGGCATGCGCAGCGCCTTTGACCCTGCCATGGCCTCGCGCTTTGCGGCCATGCTCAAGGCCGGCACCGATGAACTGGGCGGCGAAGGCGGCCCGGGCGAAATGAAGGAAAGCGGCTTTGAGTGGTTCGGGTTGCCCAAGACCATGGACTTCGGCGCCATGGACGGCTTTGGCTGGGGCGAGATCGGCAACATCTGGCTGGTGTGCGCGGCCAAAGGCAATTGGGCGCGCGGCGGGCGCCCGGCGCTTGTGCTCAGCGGCGCCAACACCCGCGTGGTGTGGCTTGAGGAAGCAGAGTTCAAGCTGATCCGTGCCGCCAACGCCGGCGGACGCCGACTGGCCGAACTGCCCGAAAACGAGCCGGAAATGCCGGCCTGGAAGGCAAAGATCCGTATTGCAGAGCATCGGTGGACTTTGATGTCGCTGTCCGAACGCCTCCGTATGGCCGTGGAAACTGCCGTTGCCGAGGGGCGCGAACTGCAGATCAGCTTTGACGGGGCCAACGAGGAAAAGCCGCTGGAAAAGGTGCGGGCGCTGCTGGGCATTTCGGCAGACGACTGGTTTGAACTGGAGAACGCAAAGGCCCTCACCATCGAGGCCAAGGGCGAAAAGTTCCGCGCGCGCATCAAACAGGGCGATGCCTGGATCGAGATTGACCAGGACGGCAAGATCACCACAAGCTGGGACAACGAGTAACAGCCCCGAATCAGAACAACCCCGGCCCAGGCCGGGGTTGTTGTTTACACAGAAGGTTGTCAGGCCAGGACGACCTTGCGTTCGCCGGTCTGGATGCGGCCGATGACGTGGGTCTTCACGCGGGGCAGGCCCTTGTGGCGGAACTTTTCCAGGCGGTCGGCAATGGCGTCCACGTGGCGGGGCGGGCAGACCATGACCATGCCGATGCCCATGTTGAACACGTTGTACATCTCGCGGCGGTCTACATTCCCGCCGCGTTGCAGCATGTCGAACAGCGCCGGCGGCTTCCATGCGCCGGTGTCAATCACGGCATCGCAGGTGGGGGGCAAAATGCGCGGGATGTTGTCGATGAACCCGCCGCCGGTGATGTTGGCAATACCGGCCACGGCACCGGGCTTGCGATAGCCCTGCAGAATTGCGCCCACCGGCCGGGCATAGATCATGGTGGGTTCCAGCAGTTCTTCGCCCAAGGTGCGGCCGAACTCGGCGATGTGCGCGCCCAGTTTCCAGCGCTTCTTTTTCACAATCTTGCGCGCCAGTGAAAACCCGTTGCTGTGCAGGCCGGAACTCTCCAGGCCCAGAATCACGTGGCCGGGCTTGATGCCTTCGCCCTTGAGCACGGCCTTGCGTTCGACGACGCCGACACCGAAGCCGGCGATGTCATACTCGCCCTCAGGATAAAAGCCCGGCATCTCGGCGGTTTCGCCGCCGATCAGCGCGCAGCCGCTTTGCTTGCAGCCCTCAACCACACCTGACACCAGCGGCAGCAGCACCTTGAGGTCTTTGCGTCCCGTCGCGATGTAATCCAGAAAGAACAGCGGTTCTGCGCCCATGCACAGCATGTCGTTGATGCTCATGGCCACGCAGTCAATGCCGACGGTGTCGTGCTTGCCCATCTCAAAGGCCAGCTTGAGCTTGGTGCCCACGCCGTCGGTGCAGGCCACCAGCACCGGGTTGCGGTAGTTGCGCGAGAACAGGCCTTTGTCGTTCTGCAGCGAGAACAGGCCGCCGAAGCCGTCTTCGACCTCGAGCACGCGCGGGCCGTAGGTGCTGCGCACGCGCCGGAAGATCTCGGTGACCAGCTTGTCGTGTGTGGCAAAGTTCACGCCGGCGTCGGCGTAGGTCATGCCCTTCTTGCGTGCATCTGCCATGCGGGTTCTCCGGCGCGGGATTGTAGGGGCATCGCGCGCGGCGTCCACAGCGCATGGTTGTTCCATTCTGTTCCTCAGACTACAACTGGCCACACCGGGGGAAGAAATGCCGCGCCTTCGTCCTGAACTGGAACGCTTTCGACCCTGGCTGGGCCACTGGCGAGGGCCCGGCAAGTTGGTGGGCAAAATTGAAGTGTTCATGGAGATTGAGTTCCGCCCGATCTTTGAAGGCGAGGCCATTGAAGTCACGTCTTTGGCATGGGACGCGCAATCGGGGCAATGTCTTGGCAACGGTGCCGGTTACTGGACGGCCGATCCCGCCGGCAAACTTGCCGCAGCCATTCACGCCATCGGGATGGGCGCCGTGCTGCTTCGCGAGGTGCCAGACGACCCGGGAGGCGTGGCCATTGAGGGCGTCATGGCCGGCAATGTGCGCTTTACCGTGGCACTGGTAACTGAGGGCGAAACACTGACCCTGACCACTCGCCGCACAGAGGGATACACAGGCAACTCAGAAGACTTGACCTTTGCGGTCATGCGCCGCATCGGGCCGGCCGAAGGGGTGCTGCCTGGAACCTGACCCCATGCTGCAGTACTGGCCCTGGTGCGGAATCTGGGGAGGCAGCGGCAAGGCCCAGGACGGGCGGCCGGTGCACATTCGCATGTCGGTCGAGCGCCGACTGCACGGCCACGCATTGCGCATGAACTTCGAGGCCTCCAGCCCCGACGGCGGCGTTTTGTATCACGGCGTGGTGTCCCTGGTTGGCGTGGGGCCCACTGGTCAGGTGCGCGCCGCCACCTTTTCGACCATCCATGGCGCCATGGTGCTGGACCAGACGCCCGATGACGCCGGTGTGCTGGCCTTGGCCGGCAACACCCTTGCCGGCAACAGCATCCTGGTAACGCTGCATGACCAGGGGCCGGGCAAGTTGGGATTTGCGGCCCAGTGGCGCCCTCCGGGCGCAAAGGCAGATGACCCGCGCATGGGCCGCATGGCAGCGGACCTTGCCCGCCTGGTGCCGATGCGCATTCCTGCTGGCCCGCCGCGCCCCGTGCAATAGACTGCATGCATGACCCAAGGGCCGATGCAAAGACTTGCAGGCATGCTGGGCCAATGGAGCGGCCAGGTAACCCGCCCTGCCGAGCCGCCATCGCGCCTGGACATGGAGGTGCGGTCGCTGTACGCCGGTACCGTGCTTGAGATTGAAAGCCGCGGCTACTCGCCCGAGGGCCGGTACCTGTTCGGCAGCCTGGGGTTTCTGGCGGCGGGCGAAGACGGCCGGCTTGTTTACCAGTTGTATGCCACCAGCTTCGGCATGGTCACCATGCACGAACACCACGACGAACCACAGACACTGCTGCTGCAGGCTGCGCTGGATGCCGAACGTACCTTCCATGCCACCATGGCGCTGGATGGCGATGTGCTTGCGCTCAGTGCCTCAATCTCGCGCGACGGGAAGCTGCCGCCGCGGGCCAAGCGTGTGCTTTCGCGCCTGGAACGGTTGCACGCCGGGGAACGCAGGCGCCTTTCGCCGAAGATGGGGTTGCCATGATCGCCGCCCTGCAAGCCTACGCAGCCTGGTGCGGTGAATGGATCGGCACCGGCGAAAGCGAAAACGGCGCCCAGGTCAAGGTGCGGCTGTGGCTGGATTCCGCCATGCATGGCGAGATTCTGCGCATGCGCCTTGAAGTCAATCTTCCGGGCGCGCTGTCGCCGGGCATTGCGGCGCTGGGCATGATCGGCGTGGACCCCGAAAGCCGCCTGCGCATGGGCCTGTGGTCAAGCCTGAGCGGCAATTTCGTGCTTGACCAATTGCCCGACGATGCCGACGTGCTGGCCTTGGCCGGCCGCACGCCCCGCGGCAGCGACCTGACCCTCAGCCTGCTTGCCGTGGACGAGCGGCTTCAGATCAACTGGCTGTGGCGAAAGGCGGGTGAAACAGAAGGGACGCGCCTGAGCGCGTCCCTTGCAAGACTTCAGCCGATTGCCATCGGGGGCTGACACCCGGCCGGTTACTCCAGCCGCAGGCGAACCACGCGCGACTTCTTGTGTTCCGATCCGGTGCTGGCGCCGGTGTTGTCGAAGATCGCCACCGCAAACATGGCATCCTTGCCGGCTTCAAACTTTGCGTCGTCGGCGTGGCCGGTGTCCAGCTTGCGCCGGAACATCACCACCCAGTGGCCGTCGGCGTGGCTGCCCACGGCGTCAATGTCGCCGCGGCTGCCCTTAGGCTTGCGCAACAACACACTGGGCACCGCGTAGCCGGCTTCGGGCTTGAAGTCGGCGGCAACTTCGACCGTGGTATCTTCCGTGAACGGGCCGGATTTGTCGGCGTCGTCCTTCCAGCGGCGCAGCGGCGCCTTGCCTTCTTTTGCCTGGTTGTCCTTGTACGCACTGCTGCCTTCGTCGTCGGCGCGGCCCTTTTCAGAGTCAAACTGAAAGTGCTGGTCGTCGCAGTAACCGTGCAGGCCGCCCCTTGCCGCCTTCCAGTGCCACAGGTCGGCCTTTTCGCCCTCGGCGCCGGTCTTCATCTCGCCGTCGTGGCACAGGGCCGTGCAGCCCTTTTCGGCAAATGCCGCGGTGCTGACATTGAAGGCAAGCGCAATGCGGTCTTCGTCGCCCTTGACCTGTGTCCAGCCCTCGGCCGCGTACTGCCAGCCCTTTTTGGCGATGCTCATGTCGGCGTCGGGCCAGCGTGCCAGGATGTAAAGGTACTCGCCGTCGTGCATGGCGCGCAGGTCGACCGTTACGTCGTCGCCCTTGCCCTTGATGGCGCGAACACTGTGCATGGGCGCCTGCTTCCAGGCATCGGTGACCTCGCCCTTGAGTTCCGGGCCTTTGTCCACCTTCTTGCCCAGCAGGTCATAGCCCTGCGACTGCGGTGTGGGCCCTTCCTTTGCGTCCTGGGAAAGTGCCGCGGAAGCAGCTAATGCCATACAGCCGGCGCCAAGCGCAACGGCCACAAGTGTGCGACTCATGAAGTCTCCGGTTGATTCTGGTGGAATCGGCCCGCAGCATTCTATCGCGCCAGGACAATCTCGTCGCGGGGGGCGCCGGTTTCTGTCAACCGCACCCGGATCCGGTCTTTGGCCGAAGTCTGGGTCACCATGCCACAGTAATCGGGCGCGATGGGCAGCTCGCGGTGCCCGCGGTCTATCAGCACACACAGCTGCACCCGGCTGGGCCGCCCGTGATCTGCCAGCACATTCAGCGCTGCGCGCACCGTGCGCCCGGTAAACAGCACGTCGTCGACCAGCACTATCCGTTTGCCGTCAACTCCGCCGGGCAGTTCGCTGCCTCGCACCAGCGGCAGCGCACGGCCGGCAAGGTCGTCGCGGTACAAAGTGATGTCCAGTGTGCCGCGTTCAGGGGCCGCGCCACCGCCCTGGGCCATCAAACTGGCCAGCCGTGCCGAAAGCGGCACACCATTGGTGTGCACGCCGACCAGCACCGCGGGCTGCGGGTCCGCGGCAATCCGGCGCGCAAGCTCCGCCAGCGCGGCGGCAATCTCCTCAGGACCGAACAGGACAGTTTCCGGCATGGGCGGCAAGTGTCGATCATGCCGGCCCTGCAATCAAGCCCGATCGCCGATCAGCGTTCGCGCGCGTTTCACGAACTCAGGGTCCCCTGATTCCAGCAGGGCCAGCAATGCCGGCGGCCATGCGAGGCGCAGTTGCGGTTCAAGCTTCTGCAAGGGGCCGATGAAGTGGTCCCTGAGACGGTCCTTGATGCGCGTCAAGGAAGCTTGATCGTTCATGCACACTCCGGGCTCGCGGCCTGCCGGGTCCTGGTCAGATCGGCTGAACAGGTGCAGGTCGCCTGCGCCCGTTGGCTCGGCCCCGGGCGGAACGAGCTCCAGCACCAGGTCGGCGCTGGCTCTCCAATGGTCGGCAAGCTCAGCCGCGGCTCGGTCCAGTTCGCCGCCGCCATGGATCGTTCCCGGTGCGTCGAACAACCGCATCACAAACCCCTGGTGCTCAAGCTGCCCTTCAATCACGTCGCGTGTCAGGCCGGGCTCAGATCCCGTTGCGGCTAAGGCCTTGCCACATAAAGCGTTCAGCAGGCTGGATTTGCCCGCATTCACCGGGCCCCAAAGTTGAACCCGTGGAGGGTGGAAAAGGTGATGGGCGGTCAGCCAGGCATCGCGCAGTACGCTAAAACCTTCAGCGGGGAGTTTTTTGGTGATGGCCATCGCGTCTCGACCCTGGGCGGCGCAGGCCAGCAGCAGTTCGGCCCCAAGCCGGCCGTGCACCAACGGCAGGGCCTGATAGACCAGTTGGGAAAGCCGATCTTTAGTTTCCCACAAGTCAGACACGGGTTTCTGACAGGCTCCGGCCCGGTCAAGTTCCGCCTGTGCCAGTTCGCGGGTTGCGTGGCCTCCGTGAAGCGATACCACAACGCCTCCGGACTGGCCCCAGCAAAGCACCTGATCCACAATTTGACCCTTGGCGTCACGCCAAGGTAGCAGCGATTGTGCGTCTGGCGGTTCCCTGTGGAGTAACCGTTGAAACAAGCCCTCGCTGACCCACAACAGGGCCAGGGCGGCGGCAGCGGGCTGGGTCAGCCACTGATAACAGAGTTCATCGGTAGTTGTCATGCTCGGCAAACTTTAGCCGACGCTAGCAAATCTCACGAATCGTCACATGCAGGCCACAGAAGTTTCTTTGGGGCTCTTGCTTTCCGTAATGAGTGGGCCTATGCTTCGCCCCTCTTTGTTAGGGAACCTTTATCGTAGAGCAGACTTAGGTCGCTCAGGACCCGATTCTCAACAGTTCAGGAGCCAGATTATGAAGAAGTTGATTGCTTTGGTTGCTTTTGCGGCAGTGTTCGGCGTTGCCTCGTGCGGCGGCGTGGGTGTCGGCGGTGACGACAGTGGCGACAGCGGCAACAACGACAGCGGCGGCGGCTTCGACATGGCCCAGATGCAGATCGACATGTACAAGAACGGGACCATGAAGGCCACGTACTGGGTTGTTCTGCACGCTGACGCGGCAGCCGGCCAGTACTGGGAAACCACCAGCATCAGCAACTACGGTGCCGGTGAGCAGAAGGCTGTCTACTCCTGGCAGGTTGCTGCCAAGGACGGCGACAACTTCATCGTCGAGCAGGACATGGGCCAGGGCTACATCCTTGCCTACTGCGTTGACCCCAGCAAGAAGTGGGAAGACGGCGCCAACGTGTTGAAGGCCTGGATTGGCAAGAAGGACGCCAAGCCGGAAGAGATTCAGGTGATGGAATACAAGAAGCCCGAAGGCGGCGGCACCACCGGTGAAGCCCCGAAGGCCGAAGTCACCACCGAAGAAGTCACCTACGCGGCGGCCGGCAAGGATTGGGCCTGCACGCTGACCACCACCAAGACCGACAGCATGGAAATGAAGACCTGGGTCTGCAAGGACGCCTGGTTCGGTGGTGTGATCAAGACCTGGATGAAGATGGCCGCTGGCGAGAGCAGCACCGAGCTCACCAAGTTCGGCACCGACGGCAAGCCCTGGCTGAACTGGGGTTAATCGTCTGGATCCAGTCAGTACCCGACCGGCGCGAGCAATCGCGCCGGTTTCTTTTTCTGTACCGGGGTGCCGGCGGGTAGACTCTGGCCGGAGATATCATGCGCACACTTGCCTTGCTGGCCCTGCCGCTGCTGTTTGCCACCACGTTTGCCCAGGATGCGCCGAAGGCCGCCGAGCCCTACAAGCCTTCCGAAGGCGGGGCAACTGCCGACCTGTTGCTGCGCATGCTCAAGACCGGCAAACAGAAGCTGCACTTCTGGTGCCAGTTGCACAGTGACCCAAAGGCTGGTCAGCAGTGGGTTATCAAGAACACCAGTGCCGCCGCAGGCACCTCTACCGAATTCTTTTCGGCCTGGCAGGTGGTCAAGGTTGAAGGGGACATCGCGATTGTGGAGTACGACAACGGGCGCGGTTTCATTGCCGCGTTTGAAGTAGACCTGACCAAAAAGCCTTCTGACATCGCCAACGTCAAGCGCGCCTGGGTGGCCAAGCCGGGCGAAAAGCCCGAGCCCGCCACGGTCATGGAAACCCCAAAGCCCGCGCCGGGGGGCAAAGGGAATCCCGCCGTAGAGCCCAAGACCGAAGACTTCAAGGATCTGGAACTGGCCGGCCAGAAGTGGGCCGGCAAGATCTATTCGTCGAGTAACTCAGGCTGGGAGTCGCGCACCTGGGTCGTGGCGGACGCTTGGTTCGGCGGGGCAGTCAAGACACTCAGCACCGCCGGCAAGGCCCAAAGCGGCACCGAACTGCACAGCACCAGCACCAAGGCCAAGGCCTGGCTGAAGTGGGAAGACCTCGAAAAGGAAGCCCCAAAGCCGAAAGAGGCCAAGCCCGAGGAAGTGAAGCCCGAGGAAAAGTAGGCCCGGCCTGCCTTGCACTGACACCCCAGTACCTTGTTTATGCCGGGTTGCGGGCTGCTGCGCCGGTTCCCTTTTCATCGGGGGTTTCGGCCCTATACTCGCGCCCCTTATGCAACAGGGCACCCTGGAACTTTGCGATGTCTGCGGCAACCACGCTGTTACGCCCCGGCGCGTGGCGGATTCCGTTGTGCGCCAGTGCGAGTTCTGCGGCAACCTGGAAGGCCCGCCCGACCTGATTGAACTGCTGGAGCTTCAGCGCCAGGCCGAAGAACTTGGTTGCAGCGAACACAGCTATCCGCTGGCCCAGTTCATTGACGGCCTGCCGGGCGTGAAGCTGCTGGGTGATTCCGGCGGCAACCGCAAGCTGGGAACCATGCCGTTTGTGGCCTTTGAACTTACCGACCATCGCACCTGGCAGTTGGAGAACCTTGGCCAGGCCCTGCGCCTG
This sequence comes from Planctomycetota bacterium, assembly GCA_019636215.1. Lineage (GTDB taxonomy): Bacteria > Planctomycetota > UBA8742 > UBA2392 > UBA2392 > H3-PLA7. The sequence continues at coordinate 38,315 of JAHBXZ010000017.1, forward strand.
ATGCGCGAAGAACTTGCGCGCGAATGGATCATTGAGTTCACATTCGACTACCAGCTTGGGTTTGAGCTGCGCACACGGCCCGATGGTCGCAAGACCCACGACCCCGATGAAATCGAGGCCGCCCGCCGCGACATGCTGCACATGTGGCGCAAACTGCAGGGCTTTGCGGCGCTTTCCTGGTGGAAGCAGCAATAGCCTCGTCGCGGATTCGCAATCCGGGCCGGCATGAGCCAAAACGCAACGCCTGCTGTCGGCAACTTTTGACCCAAGGTGATTGGCGGGATACGTTTGTATCTGCGTAGACCCCCGTCTTCCCCTTGGGGACACCACATGACCCTGTTTCGCAAGGCCGCACAGGCCACTGCCTGTGCGCTGGTTGTGGCTGCCGGCGCGGTTCATACGGCCGATGCCGAGGACGCGCCCAAGGCAGCTGTGAAGGAATCTCCGCGCAAGGCTGGTCCGATCGTCCTGGACCGCACCCTTGTAAGTATCCGGTTGACCAGCCCGGTCACCGGCAACCGACCCGGCGAAAGCGGCAAGCTGTTTGCAGTCGACCACACCACAGACAAAGCCTGGGTTGCCCAGGTGGCCAGTGGCAACGCGCGCAGCCCGGCTGCGGCCAAGGGCGTTGTCGTGGTCGGCTCGGGTGGCGGCAACCAGATCTGGGGTTATGACGTCGAAAGCGGTCGCCGGCGCTGGGTGGCCAGGAGTGACGACTCAGGCATCAGCAGCATCGTGATCTCGGGTGACTCAGCCTACTTCACTACCTACAGCTGCACGCTCGAGCGCGTGTTGGTGGAATCCGGTGTGCACAAGTTCCGCAAGTGGATCAGCAGCACGGTCGAGTGCGCCCCGGAAGTCGCGGGCGACACGGCCTTTGCCAGTTATCGCGGCGGCAAGGCGCACATGATTTCGGCGCACAGCATTGGCAGTGGCGGCGAAACCTGGAAGGCAGAAGCCCCGGGCAATGTCGTGTACGCCCCGGTGGTCAGTGGTAACACGTTGTACGTATCCACGATGGATGGTCGGCTGGCGGCCTTTGATGCCGCCAAAGGCACCCAAAGCTGGAGCCGCGGCGCTGGTGCCTTGAGCGCACCGGTGGTGTCTGATTACGGACTGCTGGTTGTAACGGCCGACGCCGCGATGCCCGCGTCAGCCCCGGCCAGCCCTGCGCCGGCAGAAACTTCGGCGGCACCCAAGCCCGCCGTTGCCGGGCCGGGTGCCGCAGGCAAAGACGACCGCAAGACCGAAAGCAAGCCGACACCAAAGGCTGAAGGGCCCGCGGCGGCACCGGCAGCGGTCGGCGAGGTCGGGGTCACACTGGCCACCGAAGGCAGCCGGCGCCTGGCGCTGGTTTCGCCCAAGGCTGTGCCAGCACAGGTAGATATCAAGCTTTCCGGCCCCACGGGATATGGCCTGGACTACCAGGGCATGCGCCCGGGTGTCGATGGCGACCTGTGCGTGATTGCCATGGGCAGCCGCGTGATCGCGCTGGACCTCAAGACCGGCCAGGTGAACTGGGAAATTCAGGTTGAGACCAAACATGGCCAGTTCTGCCAGCCGGTGTTCGGCGATGGCATGGTGTTCTTGGCTGACAACTATGGCTTTGTCACGGCCGTCAAACGCGATACCGGCAAGCTGGTCTGGTCGTACCGTGCCGAAGGCATGAAGTTTGCGGCCTCGCCCTGCGTAGAGAAGAATCGCCTGGTGCTGACCACCGAACACGGCGAGATGCTGTGCATTCCCACGGGCGTGAAGCAGGGCAAATCCAGCCAGGACCCCGCGCCCGTGTTCCAGCGCGCGGTGGTTGAAAAGGGCGGCGTCAAGCCCGCCCGCGACGTGCCTGACCCACGCACCCCGGCGCCGCTGGTGCGCGGTGAGACAGCCACGCCGATTGAACCGCCACCGGTCACCGGCCCGAATGTCGACGAACCACCAACCGTGACGGAAGCCGATCCGTTTGAAGGTGTTCCGAAAGATCGGCGTGTAGGCCCAGGCGGTGTAAAGCAGACGGGTGCCGGGCCGGGCGGCATTGCACCGAAAGAGGACCCGCCCTCGCCCTACCCCAATCCGTTCGAAAAGAAGTGATCTCAGCGAGGGCGCCCGGCCAGGGCGCCCTCTGCAATTCAGGGCGGCTATCGGGCGTCTGACGCATGGGCCAGCAGGTAAGCCTCCACATCCGGCCTGTCGGCCTTTTTCAAGCCCGATTGCGGCGCGTACTTGCGCATGGCCCGGCGCAGCTCCGCCTGCGAGAAGTCAGCCGGGTCGTAAAGCTCATGGCAGGTGGCGCACTTGGCCTCGTACAGGCGCTTGCCCCGTGCGTGCGGGTTGGCAACGGCGTCGGGCGCGGCCGGATCCGGCTGGTCGGGTGTTGATTCGCAGGCCGCGGCCAGAAGGACCAGAGCCGACACAGAGATGGCCAGCAACATTCGCATGGTTCGCTTTCCTGGCGGGGGCGGCATGCCGCCCCCGCGCTCCGTGCAACGGGTGGGAGAGCACCCGCCATTGTCAGAAGCCGATGCTGACACTGAACACCAGGCGAGTTTCGTCGCCGTCGTCGCGCTTCATGCTTTGCTGGTGCTTGAACTCGCCACGGAACACAAGCCGTGTGATCGGGCGGAAACTGACGCCGATGGTTGTCGCAATTCTGTCGTCGCGCGCGGCGGTGCCGACGTGGTCGTCGTTCAGGTCATTCGCTTCAAAACGCAGGATCAGCCCGATGTACGGGTTGCGCCCGAACGTCGTTCCGCGCCAGGCGGCGGGAAACGGGTCGAACTTGAACAGCACATCCACAAAGTAGGCCCACAGGCCGTTGGGGCGCGTGTTGTTGCTTTCACGGTTGATCCAGATGCGGGCCCATTCGCCCGTAACATCAATGCCGAAGCGGTCGAGGATGTCAAACTTGAGCGCGCCGTCGACGGCGACACCGCGCGTGGCCTGGGTGTTGTCGGGGCCGACATTCTGGTAGTTGTAGCTGAGGCCGAAGTCGGCGGTCATGAACTCGGCGCCCATTTCGTCAAACTGGGGTGTGATGCCCAGCCGTGCCCAGATGGCCTTGTTGCCGTTGTTGTCGCGACGGAAGCTGGTACGCGCGCTGCGTGCGCCCTCGTTGTTCGTGAAGTTGTCGTTGAAGCCCTGCGTGACCTGAAGCTGGTAGTTGAAGCTGAAGAATGGCAACTGCGTGAAGTTGCCGTAGATGCCCACACCCGGCTGGTCAAACGCCGTGGGCACCACGCGCCGCGCCACAAAGGGGCGGTCGGCGAGATCCCAGAAGATGTCGTCGTGGTTCTGGTTGTAGCGGCCAAAGGCGACCAGCAGCAGGCCGGCCTTGATGTTGAACTCATCCATCAGTGCCACGTCAATTTCGGCGTACTCGACCAGGATGTAGTTGTCAGTCAGGAACGACGCCCCGCTGCCGCCGCCCTCAAACTCGACTTCCATGCCAAAGCTCAGCCAGTCCATGATCTGCCAGTGGAACTGGGGGACGATGCGGTAGGCCTCAAAGAAATTCTCGCTCTGGCCGCCGTTGTAGCGATCCAGTGTCTTGTGCTGGAAGGTGGCGTAACCGCCCAGCGTGAACTCGCCCAGCGGTGTGTCGACTTTGCCTGCGCCGTCTTCCCACTTTTCGATGGCAGTGGGTTGCTTGGTGGGCTCGGGTTTCGGCTCAGGCTTGGGTTGGGCGTTGGCGTCCTGCGCGGCAAGGTTGGCCGCCAGCAGGAACAGCACAGGCAGAAGCATCAGTCTCATGTTCAGTCTCCAAAGGGCAATGCACCTAGATACTGAGACCCGTTCTCATTTGCAAGTGGGTACTGAGACTAAGTCGCAATGACTTGTGTCGCGCGGCCGCGAGGCGGTTGGGGACTGGCTCCTGTTCCCTCGTCACGCTGCGAGGAAAGGGGCCTGACCCCCTCGCGTCACGGCCCCGCATCAGTTGGCCAACTGTGCCATGGGTGGCGATGCGTCGGCTTTGTTCAGGATGGCCGACGGCTTTGGCCAGCACTTTGACCAGTTCCATGACGCACAATCGAACGCAGGTATGGGTGGGGCGGCGGGGTTCTTTGCGGCGCTGAATGTTGTCGGCGACATGGTTGGGGTCAACGGCATCATCGGCGGCGCAGTCCGCCAGGATTTGGCAACGGGCGCGCCGCTAAGCAACGCCGAGGGCAACGCACAGGTCATTGTGGGCGCGTTCAGTCTGGGCACAACTTTCGTCGGCGCGGGTGCCGCAGGCGCAGCAGGCAAGGCCGGGTCGGTGGCGAAGGGGACGGGCGCCGCATCCCAAGGAACAGCCGCAGCGGCTGGTAGTACGGCGAGAACAGTGGCAACCAAGGTGGTGTCCAAGACTGATGGCGCGGCCAAGTAGGGCGTGACCGTGTGCCCCAGCAACCCGTCGGGCTGCTGCGTCGCTGGCACCATGGTTGCCACCGTTGCTGGCCTCAAAGCCATAGACGAGTTGCGCGAGGGCGACCTCGTTCTTGCCCGTGACGAGTTCACTGGCCACCGGGGCTTCCGGCCCGTGCAGGAAACGCTCAAACGCCATGTGGCCGAGCTGGTTCACCTGCGTTATCGCAAGGGCAACCGGGCTCACGGTTCGGCCTGGCGGGGGGCGCAGGAATCTGGCGCGGACAGTGACGCCGACCCGGATGAGAGTATCCTTGTCGGTACCGACGAGCACCCGTTCTGGTCGATTGACCGCAACGAGTGGGTGCCGATGGGCAAGCTGCGCGTCGGCGAGCGGCTGAGCCTGGCCGACGGCTCTTTCGCAACCGTAACAAGCATCAACTTCGAGCTCAGCCCGCGCACCACCGGCCGCTGGAATCCCCCTTCGGCGGGCTCAGGACAGGCGGGGCAGCCGTGCAACGGCACGTTCGGCACCGAGGCCGGCCGAAGCCGGCGGCGGTGTGCTGTCAGTCCCGTTGGGCTAGAAGATCCACTGCAACTGCAGGCGCAGTTCGTGGAACGCGTAGTAGTCCGAGGTGCGCTCTACCCCTGCCAGGCCGCCGCTCTGGCTCACCCCGTGGGGCAGCTGCTGCACGACATACCGGTACTCGGCCGTAAGCTTCAGGTTGTCGCCCTTGACGAACCAGGTTACCTCGCCGCCGTATTCCCAGCCGTCGGCCCCGAAGCTGTCGCCGTCGACCGGTGTCGCGCTGCCAGTCTGGCGCGACCGAAACTCGTCAAAGTTGACCCACGCAAAGCGCGCGCCGATGTTCAACGTATCGCGCAACACGAAGTAGTTCACGTCTACGCTGGCGCCAAGGTCGGTAAGTCCCTGCACCATGAAGCGGTCGTCATCAAGGTTCAGGTTCTGCAGGAACCCGCGTGCGGTGAACTTCACCGTGCGCAGGTGCAGCGCCCAGTTCACGGCAAGGCCCAGCCAGCGGAAGTGGCCGTCCACGGTGCCGTGGAAGATGTCGGCCTGGACGGGCAGGCGGCCGCTGGCCGGCAAGGTGGGTGTGCCCGGGTTGGGGTTGTTGTGGTAGGTGTTGCCAAGAAACGTGTTTCGGCCTGCTACGCGGGCACTGAAGTAGTTCGCCGCCACGCCGATCATGACGCGCCACACGGCGCTGTCAGGGTCGTTGTCCATATCGGCGGAGTGGCGGCGCACTTCGCCCTGCGGGTGGAACTCGACGCGCCCGGCAATCATCAGGTCGGCATCGACAATCTGGCCGAAAGTCTCGGCGTTTGTGCGCCAGTCGTTGTTGCGAAAGCCCCCGGCATAGTGCTCTGTCTTGGCGAAGTCTGTCACGTTGACGCCACCTCCGCCATTGAGTGTGCCGCGGCCCTGTGCGCCGTCGGCGCTGGCAAGCACACCGTTGAACACGCCCACGTTCCAGCGCAGCAGTGCGGGTTCGCCGTCGACATCCCACAGATCTGCGCGGCCGGATACCTCGACTCCTTTGACCCAGCCCTGGTTGAAGGCTTCATCGGTGATGTCGCGGTCGGCCCACACAGAGCGTTCGTGGTCGACAAGATAGCCCCAGCTTGCCGGTGCTTTCATCTGGCCGGCCGTGACGTTGAACAGCGGTGTGGGTGCCCAGCGGAAGTGCGCGTCTTCAATGCGGACGGCGTCGGTGTTGGGCCAGTTGTAGACCAGCCACACCCGGTACTGGAACTCGGGTGCAAAAATGTGCCCGTGAACAAACGCGCGCACCGCCGGCAGGCTGAAGTTGATGAAGTCTGCGCCGTTCTGGCCGTCGCGGCGGCTGCCCTGTGCGCGGGCATCGTGGTACGTCAACCGGAACTGGGTTGCGGTGGTCAGGGTGATTTCAAACTCGTTGCCGGGGGTGCGAAAGCGCAGTCCGCTTTCGCCCAGCGTCCCGAAGTCATCCTGCGCCACCAGTGCAGGCGCAAGCAGCAACGCCATGAACCCAAGCAATGCGTTCCGAAGCATGTCGTTCTCCGAATGATCCTGGCCCGCCACAGGCCGAAGATGGACTAAACCTTCATCACGTCGTCGGACTTCTTCTGCAGTGCTTCGTCAACCTGCTTGTTGTGACTGTCCGTCAGCTTCTGAATCTCCTCTTTCAGCGTGCGGTGGGTGTCTTCGGTCAGGATGCTCTCCTTCAACGACGCGTCGGCGTGCTTGATGGCCTCGTGCCGCGCGTTGCGGATGCTGACCTTGGACTTTTCCGCGATGTCCTTGAGCTGCTTGACGATCTTCTGGCGGTTCTCGGTGGTCATGGGCGGAATGCGGCAGATGATCACCTTGCCGTCGTCGCTGGGGTTCAGGCCGATGTTGGCATCGCGGATTGCCTTGGCGATGTTCTTTAGCTGGCTCATGTCAAAGGGCTTGACCGTCAGCGTCGAGTTGTCGGGCGTGTTGATCTGCGCGGCCGCTTTGATCGGCGAAGGCGTGCCGTAGTAGTCGAACTTGATGTTCTCGATCATGGCCGGGCTGGCCTTGCCGGCGCTGATACCGACGAACTCCTGCCTGAGGTGGGCAACCACTTTGTCCATGGACTCTTCACATTCCATGGCGATGGTGTCGTAGTCTTTGGACATGGCGTTCTCCGGGTCGGTTTCTGGGCGCAGAATGTAAGGAAAGCGGGTTGAACGCGCAAAGGGGACGGGGCGATTTTGAACTTTAGATTCTTGATTCTGGAGTGAACGGCGGGGGCGGAAACCACGAATCTTCACCAATCCACACGAATCGAAGATGGCGATGTGCCGGCCGTGATTGATCCAGCCAATCAGAAGAACCACAACAGCAAGTGATTCGTGGAGATTCGTGACGATTCGTGGTCAAGGCCAGCAGTTCAACAACGATCGACGAACACCTGTCGCGCATCAATCCAACTTCAACTCAGGCCTCGATCAGCGTGCCGACAGCTTCCCCAAGCACCGCCTGCACAAGCTGCTTGGGGTCGTTCATGTCCAGCACCATTACCGGCATCTTGTGCTCGCGGCAGAGGGCGATGGCTGTCTGGTCCATGAAGCGCAGGTTTTTCTCCAGGGCTTCCTGGTAGCTGACCTTGGTGTAACGCTTGGCGTCGGGGAACTTCTTGGGGTCTTTGTCGTAGACCCCGTCCACCTTGGTGGCCTTGAGAATCACGTCGCAGCCGATTTCCACGGCGCGCTGGGCCGCGGCGGTGTCTGTGGTGAAGTGCGGGTTGCCTGTGCCCGCGGCGATGATCACCACGCGCTTCTTTTCCATGTGGCGGATCGCGCGGCGGCGCACCCAGCGCTCGGCCACGGCCGGCACCTCAAGGCTGGAAAGCACGCGGGTTTCCATGCCGATGGATTCGCAGCTGTCCTGCAAGGCAATGGCGTTCATCACCGTGGCCAGCATGCCCATGTAGTCGGCGCTGGCCTTGCCGATGCTGGTGATGTTGAGCTGCGCGCCGCGCACAAAGTTGCCGCCGCCGACCACGACGGCCATCTGCACGCCGAGCTTGTGGACGCTCTGGATGGTCTGGGAAAGTGCCAGAAGTGGCTCGGCGGCAATGCCGAAACCACCGGCGGTACAGAAGGCTTCACCGGAGAGTTTCAAAAGGGGGCGCTTGAAGCGGGCGTGGGCAGGCATGCAAACGTTCTAGCGAAGCCCGGCGGCCATGGAACACAGAAAAAAGAATGTGGAGAAATCGGGCGTGGCCGGGCCGCAGGCAGTGCGCCTTGCGCCACTGACCCCCTGCGTTATAGTCGCTTTTCCACATCTACAGGCCGCAAGAGGCGAGGTTGTCATGGCAGAGGGCATGGTTGCAAAGGGGCTTCAGGACGTCGTCGTTGACGATACGTGGATCTGCAAGATCATCGGCGATGTCGGAAAACTTTACTATTACGGTTACAGCATCCATGACCTTGCCGAGCACTGCACCTACGAAGAAGTTGTCTTTTTGCTGCTGAAGGGAAAGCTGCCCAACCGCGCCGAACTTGAACAGATCACCAACGAGTTGAAAGAAGCCCGCGGCCTGCCCTTTGGCGTTCGCGATGTCATCAAAAGCGCGCCCAAGACCAGCATCCCGATGGACGTGCTGCGCACGGCCGCCAGCGCCCTGGCCCTGACGGACGCCAAGCCTCACGACGACAGCCCCGAGGGGCGCTATCGCAAGGCCATCCGCCTGGTGGCCCTGTTTCCCGAGATTGTGGCGGCTGACTATCGCTTCCGCCGCGGCGAGGAACCCGTGGCCTCCAACCCGAAGCTGGGCCACGCCGCAAACTTTTTGTACCTGCTGCACGGCAAGGAACCCGGTGCCGACGCCGCGCGCACCATGGATGTGGCGCTGGTTCTGCACGCTGAACACGATTTCAATGCCAGCACGTTCACGGCCCGCGTGATTGCCGCGACGATGTCGGACATGTACAGCGCCGTGACTGGCGCGATTGGCGCGCTGAAGGGGCCGCTGCACGGCGGGGCCAACGAGGGCGTGATCAAGACCCTGCTGGAAATCGGCGAGCCCGCCAATATCAAACCCTGGCTGGAGGAGAAGTTCAAAGAGAAGAACTTCCGGCTGATGGGCTTTGGCCACCGCGTTTACAAGACGCTGGACCCGCGCGCGATCGTGCTGAAGAAGTACAGCAAGAAAACCGGCCAAGAGCGCGGCACCACCAAGTGGTACGAGATGTCCGACCAGATTGAGCAGATCATGAAGGGCCGCGACAAGCCGCTGTACCCGAATGTCGATTTCTACAGCGCGAGCACCTACTTCATGATGGGCCTGCCGCCGGAAATCTACACGCCGATCTTTGCCGTGGCGCGCATTGTGGGCTGGTGCGCCCACGTGATTGAACAGCAGACCCACAACAAGCTGATCCGCCCCGCGGCCGATTATCACGGCGAAATCGACAAGCCCCTGCCGCCGATGGACAAGCGGTAAAGTCAGTCGGCAGTCGGGAGGCAGCAGTCGGCAGTGCCCGTCGTTTGCCGTTGCCCTTTCTGCCGACTGCGGACTCATGGCTGCCGACTCAGTGTTCCATGCCAAAGACCCGTGTACTTCTGCTGGGCGCTTCAGGCTCCATCGGGGCCAGCACACTGGATGTGCTGCGCCTGCACGCGGATCGTTTTGAGCTGACCGGTCTTTCCTGCGGCCGCCGCTGGTCCGAACTGATGCGCGCCGTCGAGGAGTTCAAGCCCGCCATGGCCGCCATCTGCGACGCCGAGGCCGCCAAACACGCACGCGAACCCGTCAAGGCCCTGGCCGCCAAGGGCATCCGCACCGAGTTTCTGTTCGACGGCGTGGACCACATGAGCAGGCTCGCCCGTGAGCTTGACTACGAAGTGCTGCTGGCCAGCGTCACCGGCGCCGCCGGCTTGCCCGCAGTGCTGGAAGCCGCCAAACGCGGCAAGCGCATCGCCCTTGCCAACAAGGAATCGCTGGTGATGACCGGGCCGATTCTAACGGCCATCTGCGCGCAGACCGGAGCCGAACTGCTGCCCGTGGACAGCGAGCACAGCGCGATCTTCCAGTGCCTGCGCGGCGAAAACGCCCGCGAGATCAAGCGCATCATCCTGACGGCCAGCGGCGGGCCGTTCCGCACCACGCCGATTGCCGACCTTGCCCACGTGACCGTGCAGCAGGCTTTGAAACACCCGACCTGGCAGATGGGCCCCAAGATCACCATCGACAGCAGCACGCTGTTCAACAAGGCACTTGAAGTCATCGAGGCCCGCTGGCTGTTCGACGTCAAGCGCGACCAGCTGGATGCCGTGATCCACCCGCAAAGCATCGTGCATTCCATGGTCGAGTTCGTGGACGCCAGCATCATGGCGCACCTGGGCCCCACGGACATGAAGATCCCGATCCAGTTCGCGCTGAGTTACCCGCAACGGATTGCCCAGCCGGTGCCAAGCATCGCCTGGGAACGCATGGCCAGCCTGACGTTTGAGCCCGTGGATTACGCGCGCTTTCCGGCCTTGCAACTCGGGTTTGAGGTCGCCAGCGAGGGTGGCACCCTGGGTGCGGTGTTCAACGCCGCCAACGAAGTCGCCGTCGAACGCTTCATCGGCGGCCAGATCAAGTACCTGGACATCTACCGCAGCGTCAAGGCCGCCTGCGACGCCCACAAGAACATCGCCCGGCCCAGCCTGGAAGAAGTGCTGGATGCCGACAGGCAGGCCCGCGATTTCGCCCGTACAGCCGTTTGAGTTATCGGCCTGCCAGTGTCCGCGTGGCCATTTCGTGAAAGCGCCGGAACAGGTGCAGGCTGTCGTGCGGCCCCGGGCTGGCTTCGGGGTGATACTGCACACTGAAGACCGGCTTGTGCTTGTGGCGGATGCCACTGACGGTGTTGTCGTTGATGTTCAGGTGAGTGACCTCAACATCGGCCGGCAGGGACTTCGGGTCGCTGGCAAAGCCGTGGTTCTGGCTGGTGATTTCCACCAGCCCCGTCGCCAGTTCCTTGACGGGGTGGTTGGCGGCGTGGTGGCCGAACTTGAGCTTGTATGTGGTTCCGCCCATCGCCCAGGTCAGCAACTGGTGGCCCAGGCAGATGCCGAAGATCGGCAGCCCGGCGTCGATCAGGCCCTTCACCGTGCGGATGGCGTAATCCAGCGCGGCCGGGTCGCCGGGGCCATTGCTTAGAAACACGGCCTCGGGCCCCCAGGCCAGCACTTCCTGCGTGGTGACGGTGGCGTTGAATACGCGAACCTCAAACCCCGCCTGCACCAGGCAGCGCAGGATGTTTCTCTTGGCGCCGTAATCAATCGCCGCGCACTTCAGGCGCTGGCCGGAAAAAGGCTTCAGCACCCCGGTCTCGGCAAAGGCGGAGGCATAGCCCTCGGTCATGTCCCATGGCGCGCGGTTGCTGACCACCTTGACCAGGTCCTGGCCCTCCATGGTCGGGCTGGCCTTTACCTCGGCCAGCAGCTTTGCCGCGTCGCCTGCCGGCGCAATCACGCCGCGCATCGCGCCGTGGGTGCGCAGGTGGCGTGTCAGCGCGCGGGTATCCACGCCGTCGATGCCGGCTACGTTGTGCTCGCGCAAGAAGCTGTCCAGGCTGCGCTCGCTGCGGAAGTTGCTGACCATGCTGGAAAGTTCACGGCAGACAAAGCCCTCCAGCCATGGCTTGTCACACTCGTCGTCTTCCGTGTTGATGCCGTAGTTGCCGATCTGCGTGGCCGTCATGGTCACGATCTGGCCGGCATAGCTGGGGTCGGTGATGATTTCCTGGTATCCGGTCAGCGCGGTGTTGAACACCACCTCGCCAAAGCCTTTTACCTCGGCACCAAAAAGCCGGCCGCCAAACGCGCGGCCGTCTTCAAGCAGCAGGATTCCCGCGGGTCTCTTCATGGGGCGCGGAGTATAGGCCGTCGGCGCCGGCGCGCAACCGCGGATGGAACAGGGTTATCCACAAACACAAACCCCACAGTGCCAGAAACACCAGTGTCGGGGTGCCCCAGGCACCCATCCAGGCCAGTGCTTCAACCTGTTCGCCGATCGGCATCCATGCCAGCACGAACAGCGCCCCGGGGATCGCCAGGGCCCATCGGGTACCACTGATTCGCGCATACAGGGGCGCGAGCAAAATCACCGACGCGCACATGTGGTGAGGCCAGAACAGCAGGTTGCCGAACATCGCGGCCATCAGCGCAAGGCCGGCCGCCATGGCGCGATCCAGCGGGTCTGTGTTTCGCAGGCGGGCAGCCGCCAGCGCGACCAGCCCAAGCAGTGCCGCCAGAGCAAGCCCGCCAAAACGTGCCACCGGCAACGGCAGGCTGGCAATCAACGGCGCCTGGTCGGGCAACGCCGCGCTGATGCGTCCGCCGTGGCCGAACCAGCGCTGCCAGGTGGCCGGCAACCCGTTGTTGGGGGCACGAATGCCGCCCAGCGAACCCGTGTCCTGTGCCTTCACCCTGGGCGCGGCCACGGCGCCGGCGTACTCGCGTGTCAGTGTCACGTTGCGTTCCAGCCCGCGCTCGATGCCCTCGGCCGGGATGGCGAACACCAGTGGTGCCAGCCACAGGGCCGCGCACAATGCCAGCGTGGCCGCTGCGGCCTTGAAGCGCCCCTGCATGATCAGCACCGGCAGCAGCACAATCGGGATCACCTTGACGTGAATCGCCGCGGCCAGCAGCAGCGCGCCACGCAGAGTGCGGCCATTCTCGATCCACAGCCAGCCCCAGCAGACCAGCGCCGCGACCAGCAGGTTCACCTGGCCCTCAACCAGGTTCATCCAGAGTGCGCCGCACAGTGCGGCAAGCAGAAACAGGGCCAGGTTGCGGCGGTGCTGGATGCCGGCGATGCGCCGGCCGCCTTCCAGTGTGGCAAACATCAATGCCAGTTGTGCCAGTGTCCAGGTGGCGTAACCGGCCCAGCGCGGCAGCCAGGTCAACGGGGCAAACAGCACCGAGAAGAACGGCGGATAGATGTAGTAGCCGACATGATTGGCCGGGTCGACTGACGGCGCGTAAAGGTCAGCGCCCCCCAGTCGCATGCGGGTGCCGGCCTCCCAGTACACGCTGATGTCCAGCGAGACATGGCTCCACCACCATTGCAGGTACACGCACAGGCAGCCGATCACGGCCAGTGCCCCGACCAGGGCAAGGTTGCGCCGGTGTTCGTGGCCGGGAACGGGCATGTCAGCCTTCCGGCATCTCGGAAATGCGGTTGGCCCACCAGGCAAGGTGGGGCGTGATCTCGTCGGACTTGCGGCGGTTCTCCTGCACGGATGCCACCGACTGGCCCGTCAGCAGGCGCAGTCCCTCCAGCGATCGATCCAGCAGGCCCTTGTCGCCGGCGTCGGCGTTGATGGAGGCCGTTTCAGACTCCAGGTCGTTGGCCAGTCGTGAAGCCACGTCATGCAGCGCCGATGCCGAACTGCGGGTGCCGATCTGTACCAGGCTGTTGACCATGGCCACGCGCACGGTGAATTCGCGCTCAAACAGCCGCCCCGTTTCATCGCGCTGGTAGGCCAGCCTGTCGCGCAGGGCAGCGATGACTGTTTTGCGGCGCTCGTCACCCTTGCCGGAGTACTGCAGCTTGCCCAGGGCGATGGCGCATTCCATGCGAACCAGCGGGTTTTCGTCGGCCAGCGATCCGCCAAGGGCTTCCAGCAGCACGTCGTGATCTTCCGCCTCAGCCAGGTTGCCCAGGCCCTGGGCGGAACTGGCGCGCATGTGCGGATCAATGTCGGGGCGCTGTGTGCCCTCGCCCAGCAGGGAGAGGCGCAACCGGCGGCGCAGGGCATCGCGCTGGTCGGGCTGTACGGTCTCGACCTCACGGCGCAGCATCTCGCGCTCGGCGGCAGGCGCGTTGCGGCAGGCAGTAGCAACCAGCAGGCAAACCAGCAGGATTGGCAGAAGTCTGGCCATGGGCCGCGATTGTGGCGCGCGCAAAGGTGGCGTCAAGGCTTGCGACCAACGCACAGCGCCGCGCCGTAGTACCGCCGGAAGTCATGAAACTCGCGGTAGGCCGCCGTGAAACGCTGCAGCCGCGACTGGTCCTCAAAGGCGCTGTGAAAAATCTCGGCGGCCTTTTCGCCTTCGTCCTGTTCCATGCCGCGGCGCGAAAACCAGCTGACCACGGCAACCTCGTTGTGGATTGCGCCAAAGCCGGCCTCTTCCAGCGCGTCCCACCAGCCGCGCATCACATGCGGGTAAACGCCGGTGCCCCACACTGCGCCCAGCGCGGCCTCTCTATCCGGCGTGGGCGGCTGTCGCCAGCAAAGCTCGTGCAGGCCGACCAGGCCGCCGGGCTTGAGAACCCGGGCAACTTCCCTGAGAACCCTGGCTTGCCCGATCAGGGGCAGTTCCGCCAGCGAGGCCTCGACCATCGCGGCATCGAAGCGGGCGTCGGCAAACGGCAATTCTTCGGCTTTGCCCACTCGGGCTGTGGAGCGCCGGCGCAGGCTGGGGTCGTCTTCCGTGACCCGCTCGCTGAGGTGGTGAACCAGGGCCTCGGTCGTTGCCTGCGAAGTCATGCTGACAAACAGGGCGGTGGGGGCGCTGGCCGGGCCGATCACCAGCGTATGCATGCCGCCGCGCAGGCCCAGAAGGCGGATAAGCGCCTTTGTGCCGTAAGCGCCGCCGGGCTTTAGCTCGGCCTTTCCAAGCGAAGCAAGAAATGACGGCAACGACAGCATGCAGTTTCCGATGGCGCGACAGGACCATTGTGCATTGCGCGGCCGGATTGTGCAGGCGCTTGAGTAGAGAACAGCAAAAGCGCGCCAAACAATGCAGAATGACCTGCCCCAGAAGCGCCGGAACGACCAGATGGCGACCGATTTCTCATTCAACTCGCGGCGATCCAATGTGTTTGCCACGCGCGGCATGGTTGCGACCAGCCAGCCCCTGGCCGCGCAGGTCGGGCTTGAAGTGCTGCGCCTTGGCGGCAACGCGGCCGATGCCGCCATTGCCACGGCCGCGATGATGGCGGTGGTAGAGCCCGTTTCCTGCGGCCTTGGGGGCGATTGCTTTGCCCTGTACTTCGATGCGCGCGCCGGGGCCGTGACGGCGCTGAACGGGTCGGGGCGCGCCCCGGCGGGTGCTGACTCGGCGGCCTTGCGCCGGGGCGGCTACAGGGCCATGCCCCGCGCCACCGGCGCGGCGGTGACTGTGCCCGGCGCGGTGATGGCCTGGCATGACCAGGTGGCAAGACACGGCGGCATGCCCTGGGGCGAACTGCTGAAACCCGCGATTGCCGCGGCTGAGCAGGGCTTTCCGGTGACCGAGTGGATCGCGCAGGGCTGGAAGCTCAGTGAGGGTAAGCTGCGCCGGGACCGTGGCTGGCCCACGCCCGACCTTGACCCCGGCAAGCCGCAGCCCAGCGGCCTGGAACTGTTGATCGATGGCCGCGCGCCGCAGGTTGGCGAAATCATGCGCCTGCCCACATTGGCGCGGACGTTGCGCGGCATTGCCGAACAGGGGCCGGGCTTTCTTTACCAAGGCGAGTTCGCCCGTGCCTGTGCCGACCACGTGCAGGCCTACGGCGGCTGGCTGACGGAGGCCGACCTGGCCGCCCACACCAGCACCTGGGACGAGCCCTTGACCTGTCAATATCGCGGCGTGACGCTGCATGAGTGTCCGCCCAACGGGCAGGGCCTGGCGGCGATCTTGGCCTGCAACCTGGCCCAGGGCTTTGACCTTGCGGGCAAGAGCGAGCCAGACCGCATTCACTTGTCCATTGAGTGCATGAGGCTGGCGTTTGCCGACGCGCAACGCTGGGTGTTTGACCCGTCGCGCGAGATCGTGCCGTTGAACGAGCTGTGCTCTGGGCCTTACGCCGACCGCCGCAGGGCACTGATTGACCCGTTGCGCGCGGCCCAGGACGTGCGCTTTGGCGACCCGCGCGGCGGCAGCGACACGATTTACCTGACGGCGGTGGACGGCGCGGGCAACGCCTGCAGCCTGATCCAGAGCAACTACATGGGCGTTGGCACGGGGCTGGTAGTGCCCGGCTTCGGCGTAAGCCTGCAGAACCGCGGCGCGGGTTTTGACTTGCATGAGGGCAGCCCGAACGAGCTGGCCGGCGGCAAGCGCCCGTACCATACGATCATCCCGGCCATGACGACCCGCGACGGCGCACTGCACGCCAGCTTTGGCGTGATGGGGGGCTACATGCAGCCGCAAGGGCACTTCCAGATGCTGGTGAACATGCTGGATCGCGCAATGCTGCCGCAGCAGGCGCTGGATGCCCCGCGCTGGCAGTTAAGCGGGCCGGAGTTCGGCCTTGGCGTGGGCGACAAAGGCGGCCTGGTGCTGATGGAAGAAGGCACAAGCCCGGCGGTGCTGGCCGAACTGGTGCGGCGCGGTCATCGCTTGCAGGTGATGGAGGGATTTCAGCGCATCCACATGGGCGGCGGGCAGATCATCACACGCGACCCACAATCCGGTGTGCTGTGCGGCGGCAGCGACCCGCGCAAGGACGGCTGTGCGGTGGGTCTTGGGTAATGAACTTTGGGGCAATGAACAAGTAACAATGAGCAATGAACAATAGACTGCCCCTGCGACGTGGCTAAGCATTGCTCATTGCTCATTGCTCATTGCTCATTGCTCATTTCTTGCGCTACTTCTTCCCTTTCACTGCCTTGATGATCTCGTCGTGCAGCTTGCCGTTGCTGCAGATGCAGTGCGTTGAATATACGCTTTCCTTGCCCTCGAAATCGGTCAGCTTGCCCCCGGCCTCGCTGAGCATGCTGGCAAATGGGGCGATGTCCCATTCGCGGATCTTAGGTTCAATGCTGGCCTCAACGCGACCCGTTGCGACCAGCAGGTGGCCATAGCAGTTGCCCCAGCCGCGGTCTTTGCGTGTGGCCGCGCGCAGTCGCGTGAATGCCTCAACCTTGCCGCTGCGGTGAAAAGCCCCCTGGCCCGAGGTCACGATCATGGCCTCTTTCAGCGTGTCCATCGGGCTGACCTGGGCGCGCTGGGCGCGGTCGCGCAGGGCCTCAATGTTTGGCGCGCCGGTTGTGTCGCCGACCCACCAGCAGCCTGCACCCTTGCTGGCCCAGGCAAATTCGCGCTGAGCGGGCATGTAGCAAAGGCCGGCCATAATCTGCTCGTCTTTCTCCAGTGCCACCAGTGTGCCGAACACCGGCACCTTGCGGATGAAGCTTTCGGTGCCGTCCAGCGGGTCGATGATCCACTTGAAGCCGCTGGTGCCGTGCTCGGCTTCGTGTTCTTCGCCAATGATGGCGTCATCCGGGAACACGTTGCTGATGCGCTGGCGCAGTATCTTTTCTGCCTGCTGGTCGGCCTTGGTCACCGGGCTGCCGTCGTGCTTCCACACAACGTCAATGGCCAGGCCCTTGAAGAGCTCGTGAATCGCGTTGGCCGCGTCAAAGGTGGCATCCAGTGCCAGGGCAAGTCGGGACTGCACGGCTTGGGTCGTCATGGCGGCTCCTGTGCTGCGTGCATAACGCACCGGGCGAACCCGTGCAACGGACATCTGAACACGAAGCGTAAGCCAGTACCACCTGCACCCGACAGCCGGCCGCACGAGGGCGCTCGCTGACGCGTCGCGTTCAGGCAAGTGCGCTGCTAAACTGCGCCCCGGGCCTATCTGGGATCAACCTCACACACTTGGAGAAAACATGACACGGCTACAGTTCGTGGCAGGACTCTTTGTCACCGGCCTGATGGCCATGGCGGGCGGCGTGCTGGCAACCTTCATGCTGCACAGCCCGACGCCCATCCAGGCCCAGCCGGGCAACCCCGGCAAGGTCGAGGCGACAGAATTCCGGCTGGTGGATGCAAAGGGCAACCCGCGCGCCTCCATGAGCACATCGGAAAAGGGTGCCGTAACGCTTACGTTCTTTGACAAAGACCTGAAGCCGCGCATGCAGCTTGGCGCAGACGGCGACCAGGCTTCGCTTACCTTCCTGGATGCTTCCGGCACGCCCCGGTACCTTGTGTGCCAGCAGAACAAAGACAACAACGTGCTGATCACATTCCAGGACGCCAAGGGACAGGCGCGCTACATGCAGTCATTGTCCAGTGACGGCACGGGCCTGCTGTCCATCCGTGGGCCCAAGGAACAGGACTACGTCACGCTGATGGCCGGCAGCGAATCCGGCGCCTCGCTGATCCTGCAGGATCCAGACAACAAAGCCCAGGCTGTGCTGCTGGCGGGCAAGGCCCAGACTTCGCTTACACTGGATCGCGGCAAGGCCAGCCTGCTGGCGGCCTCGCTGGAGGGCGGACAATCCGTGCTGGGGCTGTCATACGAAAGCAAGCTTCGCCTTCGCGCCATGACAGGCGCCGACGGCAGCCCGGAGTACATGACCTTGAACGACAAGCGCGAGGCCGTGTGGCGCTCGGGCAAGTGATTGATCTGGAATAAGGACAGGCGGCAGCCACCGGCTGCCGCCTGTTTCATTAGGCCCGGGCTATCTCGGTGCGTTGGCCGGCGAGTTGGTGGCCGGTGGTTGCTCCGCGGGCTTGTCGCCCCCGCCCAGCAGCGCCGCGCTGCCCAGCCCCAGTGCCGCAATCAGGCTGCCCCAGCGGATCACGCGCGCCAGCACTGTTCCAACCGGCGCCAGCATCTTGAACACCAGGCCCAGGAATTCTTTGCGGCCCAACGACTCGTACTTGTTCTGCAGGTAATCCATCTGCTGCAGCGCCAGCGCCATTTTCAGTTGCACCTGGATGCGCTGCAGGTCATCTTCAATGCCGGGAACGTCTTTCATCGTGCCCAGTTTCGTGCGGGCCTCCCGATAGCTGCATTCGAGCGCCGTTACGGCCGTGTGCACATTGCCGCGCAGTTCGGCGCGAACACCGCTCCAGGTCACGGCAAACGATGCACCCAGCAGCACCACCAGCACAATCAGGCCCGCGATGTCACTGGCCGAACCCTTGGTGTAAAACACGTACCCGGCATAGATCAGCCCGTACACAAACACCACGCTGCCGGCCTGGGCCGTGACATTGAACAGCGGGCGGTACTGGCGCTCGGTCAGCACCAGGTCAACGGAATCCACAAAGTCATGCTTCTTGAGGATGCGCCGGACCACAATGGAGCCCGCAACCATCAGGTAGCAGTAATACCCGTACATCCACCACTCAAAGGTCCAGATGGAAAGCAGCCACCAGGCCTCAAACCCGCGAGCGCCGGGCGCCGCAGCCTGGGCGTAGGGTGAGGCCTCGCCGTAGACCAGCCGGAAGAAATCCGGGTCGTGGAACAGAAACAACCACTCGTACACCACAAACGGCGCGGCAATGGCAATCGCGAAGAAGTTGACGCGTGTGCCAAGAAACCAGCGCTTGTACCCGACAAGTTCTTCCTTGGTGACATCCAGGTGCGCAAAGGCCTTGTCGAAGTTGCGGCTGTAGATGCCCTTGAACAGCCGCAGCGACAGAAAGTGCAGAAACAGCAGCAGCGGCGTGATCTGCCACTGGCGTTCCCAGATGAACTGCCAGGCCGCGTTGCCCGCGCTGCTGACGCCAAGTTCAAGGATGCGGCCGGCCATGCCGGCCAGCCACACCAGGGTGCAGATCACGTACGCGGCCAGGAAGTACTTGCCCACGCTGCCGGGCAGGGCGCGATCCAGCCACCAGGAGTTCTGCACCTGCTTGAAGTTGGCGGCATCGAACACGTCGGCGTCGGGGCCTTCGCGCCGGGCGCCGCCGGAAAACGCGCCTTCCACCAGCGACCCCACATTGCGTGCAAAGGCCGTGGTCGCGCCGGTGGCGGGCGCTGCGCCGGCGGGTGCGGGCTCATGCCCTGCCTCGCGCAGCATGTGCGTTTCCTGCGTTTCGGATGACGGCTGGCTGGTCACGGCGGCCATGATGCCATGGTTGCGCCGGGCGCGCCTTGGTAGGCTTTGGCCATGGATACCCGAAAGACAGCAATCGCCGCATTGATGGGGCTGGTCTCGGCCGTTGTGTTGTTCTGGCTGATGGACATGAACTTTCTGGGCTGGCTTGGGGCGTGGTTTGCGGCCAAGTGGGCGGCCTGGCTTGTGGGGGCGCTGATTGCCGTGGCGCTGGGCTTTGGCTACGCGGCGCTGTGGTCAGGTGTGGTGGCCAAGCAGCCAATCACCAAGAAGCTGTCGCCGCCGGGCACGGGTGCGCTGTATGGCGTGGTGGTGGGGCTGGTCACGGCCACGCTGGTGCCGCTGTTGTTGAGCGCCATGGCCGGCGACCCCGGCATGGGCCACAGCACCGGCACGGGCTTTGACGCGATTCCAGGCGCGTTCGGTGTGCACCTGGTGCCGGAACTGCCGGATCTCGGCTTCAAGCCGCCATTGCGTTCTCTTGCGGAGCGCGACTGGATCTCGCGCAACGACCACGGCAACCGCCTGCTGCCGTTTGCGCTGGCCTTTGCGGCCTTTGGCGCAACGCTGGGCATGTTCGCGGGCAGGTCAAAGTAGGCCTGTCGGCGTGCCAAAACGCCAACGACTGGCCTCACGCCAAGGCGCAAAGCCGCCAAGCGAAACAACGGCGCGACGCACGTAGGTGCCGCCGTTCGCGTCTTGGCGCGCCACAGGCTTCGCGCCTTCGCGGCAGGTCTAGCTCTATCCAAAGCTGCGTGAGACCGTTGAAGAGTGTTCGCGTACAGACCTGCACTACAGCTTCCAGCCGGGCAACTGGCTGGCTTGCCTGACCCAGTTGACGAACTGCTTCTCGTCGAGCTTTTCGCCCTCGTGGATGTCCAGATAGCGTGGGTCTTTCTGCTTGGTCTTGATCGGCGGTTCCGGGCTCAGTTGCGCGCCGCGCAAAAACGCCACCTTGATGCACTCCGTCAGGCAGTGAAAGCCGACAAACCAGCCCTGGCCCTCCATGCCGTAAAATGGCGTGTTCCAGCGCACGGCCTTCTGCACGCCCGGCACGCTGCGCGTGATCAGCGCGTCCAGCCTGCGCCCAAGCACGCCCTTCCACCCCGGCATCGCGGCAATGTAGGCCTGCACCGGGGCATCGCCGTCGGCCTTGGTGACCTGCGGATTGCCACCCGACAGAAGTTTCACGGGCTTCTTGGCGGCGGGTTTGGTGGTGGCCGCACTTCTGGTTTTGGACTTTTTCGCGGGGCGTTTTGTCGGCTTTGGCATCGCGGCTCCTGTGGCCAAGGTAGCGATTCCCAGGCCGCCAGCAAACCGGCAAGAAACGCGGTCGTGGTTCCATGCGCCTTCTGCCATGACTCACCAGGGCAAGGCGATTGGCCGCCAAGACGCCAAGAAGCTCCAAGAGCAGCTATGCCTTTGAGCCTTGGCTTGCTTGGCGTCTTGGCGGTCCAGCGGTTTCAGATTCAATGCGCCACGCCGACCGCTCCCCGATGTTGATGCCACCGCGGCCCGGGGGTGGTACCATGTGGGTGGAGGCCTGCCATGACCCTGATACGGATCTTTGGCGTCGGCGTTCTCGCCCTGGTGTTTCTTCTGGGCGCGCTGTGGGCCATGGATGTGAACTATGCCGCCTGGGTCGGCGCGTGGCTCAGCCCCAAAAACCAGTACAAGGCCGGGATGGGCGTGATTGTGATCTTCGGGCTGATCGCGGCCTGGGTGTATGCACGTTTCATCGGCGACAAGTTCCCGGGCCCGGGCATGCTGCGCGGCGTGGTGTACGGGCTGGTGCTGGCCGGCTGCGCGATCTGGTTCATTCCGTACACACTTGAAGGTATCGCCAGCGCGGTGGGGAACACGCAGGTGGTGTACGGCGGCCGCGCGATTTTTGACGACAAGAACAAGCGCGCCGATGAAGTCATGGCCGAACAGATGACCCAGGTGGAGCCCTGCCCGCCGCTGTTCGGTGTCAAGCCGCCGCTGGCCAAACTGACCCGCGACCGGCAATGGGCGCCCGCCGACGCCTGGAAGGGGCGGCTGATTCCTTTCGGTATTGCATTTGCGCTGTTCGGGTTGATTGTGGGTTCATTGCTCAGTGAAAAGTACGACCCCAGGAAATGACCTACCAACCCGCAGTCCTGACCCACGGCGGCGCAGGCCGCCCGGTACCCGAAACTCCAGGCGCCCGCGAAGACGCCGCCAAGGTGTGCCAGCAGGCCGCCCAGGCCGGGCTGGAACTCCTGGCCAGGGGCGGCACGGACGCCGCGCTGCAGGCCGCCATTGCCGCGGCGATGATCCTGGAAGACGACCCGCGCTTCAATGCGGGCACCGGCGGCAATCTGCGACTGGACGGCAGCCTGGAACTGGATGCCAGCGTGGCCACCAGCGACGGCCGCTTTGCCGCAGTGGCCTGCCTGCGCGCGACCAAGAACCCGGTGCTGGTGGCCCAGGCGCTGCTCAAGACGCCCCACGTGCTGCTGTGCGGCGAAGGCGCGACACGCTTTGCCCGGCAGCAGGGGTTTCCCGAGGCCGCCATGGTCACCGAAAAGGCCCTGGCTCGCTGGAAGGCCGCGCGGGAACGCCTGGCCAGCGGCAACCTGCGGCCCTATGAACAGAAGTGGAAGGACATGCAGTTCCACGGCACGATTGGCGCGGTTTCACGGGCAGCCGATGGCAGCTTCGCCGTAAGCTGCAGCACCGGCGGCACCAGCATGATGCTGCCCGGTCGCGTCGGCGATACGCCCATCTGGGGCGCGGGCGTATATGCCGGCGAGCACGGCGCGGTGTGCGCCACAGGCCACGGCGAACTCTGCATCAAGCGCATGGGCGCGTTTTTGGTGTACCAGCGCATCGCGCAGGGCCAGCACCCGCAGGAGGCCGTGGACGCCGAAGTGAAGGCGTTTCCGCCACCCTACGAAGTGGGGTTTATTGCCCTGAGCAGACAGCACCAGGGCATCGGCGCCACGGATGGCTACATGCCCGCCGGCGCGGCAGGGTAGGTGCGCGTTGATCCCCGGCTGCGATGACACACGGCGGGCAAGATGCCCGCGATCCGGGTGCCCACGTCTTGACAGGTCAAGCGCGGCGGCGACGATAGGGCAAGGCCAGACGCGCGCCCGTAGCTCAGTGGATAGAGCATCCGCCTTCTAAGCGGACGGTCGCTGGTTCGATTCCAGCCGGGCGCGCCAGGCTTTTGTCCCTGCAATTTTCTCGACATTGTGCGCCTTGGCATGCCATGGTCTTTGCCCCGGTGTGGTTCGTCGTTCATGGCCCTGGAGCGTTCATGCGTGCATTGCCTTCTGTCGTTGTTTCCGCCCTGGTACTGGTTGCGATTGCGTTGAACTTCGACTCCCCCTGTGCTGTCGCTCAGGATACCGCAGCCGATGCCTTCATGGACGCGCGCATGTTGCGATATCCGGATGTGTCCGAAAAACACCTGTGCTTTGTCTACGCCGGCGATGTCTGGCTGGCGCCGCGCGCTGGTGGCGCGGCCTCGCGCCTGACAACGGCGCGCGGCGAAGAGTTCAAGCCGCGCTTTTCGCCCGATGGATCGCGCATTGCGTTCTCGGCCAACTACGACGGCAACACCGACATCTACGTGCTGGCGGTCGCCGGCGGCGTGGCCGAGCGCATCACGCACCACCCCGGCGCGGACACCATGATTGACTGGACGCCCGACGGAAAATCGATCGTGTTCTCCAGCGGCGCCGCCAGCCCCACTGGCCGGTACGCGCAGCTTTTCACTGTGCCTGCCACGGGCGGCCTGCCCGCAAAACTGCCGGTGGCCTGGGGCGACAACGCCAGCTTTTCGCCCGACGGCGCGTCGATTGCCTACACCCCCTGGTCGCAGGATTTCCGCACCTGGAAGCGCTATCGCGGCGGCATGGCCGGCAAACTGTGGACCTTTGACCTCAAGACCAGCGATGCCATTGAGGTCTCCGAGGGCACCGCAAACTTCTCGACACCGATGTGGCGCGGCGACCAGATTTTCTACCTGTGCGACGCCGGGGCCGAACAACGCAACAACATCTGGGTCTATGACGTCAAGTCGCGCCAGCGCCGGCAGGTGACCTACTTTGCCGACCACGACGTGCGCTTTCCGTCGATGGGCCCCAACGAGATCGTGTTTGAGCAGGCGGGCAAGCTCACGCTGCTTGGCCTCAAAGACCTCAAGACTTCCACCGTGAACGTTTCTGTTGTCACCGACGGCGCCACACTGCGACCGCGCGTTGTCGACGTCGGCCCTGTGGCGCGCAACGGCGCAGTCTCGCCTTCTGGCGAACGCGCCGCGTTTGAAGCCCGCGGCGACATCTTCACGGTGCCCGCCGAACACGGCCTGACGCGCAACCTCACCCGCACACCCGGGGTGGCGGAGCGTTACCCGGCCTGGTCGCCTGATGGCAAGGTTGTGGCCTATTGGTCGGACCGCAGCGGGGAGTACGAGCTCACGACCCAGCCCGCCGAGGGCGGCGTTGAAACCGTGCACACGAAGATCGGGGCCTCATACAAGTACAGCCCGCAGTGGTCGCCGGATTGCCGCAAGCTGGCGTTCATCGACCAGAGCATGCGCATCCGCTACCACGACCTGGATGCCGGCAAGACCTTTGACATTGATAAGGGCCTGTGGAGCTATCACGGCGAGCTGGAGGCCTTTCGCGTGGGGTGGTCGGCCGACAGCCGCTGGGTTGCCTATTCCCGCGGCCTGGAGAACAGCAACGACGCCCTGTTCATCTACGACACGGTTGAAAAGGCCTCGCGCCAGGTGACCGCCGGATACTTCGACGACAACGGCCCGGTGTTCGACCCTGAGGGCCGGTACCTGTACTTTTCATCAGGCCGCAACCTCAGCCCGATCTACAGCGACATCGACAACACCTGGATCTACACCAACACCACAGTGCTGATGGCCGTGCCACTGCGCAGGGATGTCAAATCGCCGCTGGCAACGCGCAACAACGAAGAGGCCGAAAAGAAACCGGAAGACCGCAAGCCCGAGGCCAAGGAGCCCGCCAGGCCCGCGCCAGTGCTGATTGACTTTGACGACTTTGAACGCCGGGCGGTGCAGCTGCCGGCCACACCGGGCCGTTACGCGCAGTTGCAGGCGGTGCCGGGCAAGCTGCTGTACCTGCGGCGGCCTCGCACGGGATCATCGGACCGCAACAACCAGGTTGTGAGCTATGACCTGGAAGAGCGCGAAGAAAGGGTCATCGAGGAAAATGCCGGCAGCTTTGTGGTGGCCGCCGGTCACAAGAAGCTGCTGGTGGAAAGCCGTGGCACATACACGGTACGCAACCTGGGTGGCGGCATGGGCGGTGGCCGCGGTGCGCGCGGCGCGATGCCCGAAGGCGCAGACCAGGCCCGCAAAGACAGCAGTGCCCTGAACCTTGCCAACATGCAGGTTACGGTTGACCCGGTGGCGGAGTGGCGCCAGATTTTCGCCGAGGGCTGGCGACTGCAGCGCGATTACTTTTATGACCCACGCCTGCACAAGGTTGACTGGCCCGCCGTGAAGGCCCAGTACCAGGCACTGCTGAACCAGTGCGTCACGCGCTGGGACGTCAACGTTGTGCTTGGCGAGATGATCGGTGAATTGAACGCGTCCCACACCTATCGTTCGGGCGGCGATGAAGAGGCTCCGGTTTCCGTGAATGTCGGCCTGCTGGGCTGTGACTTTGAGGTTGCCCAGGGTCGCTATCGCATCAGCCGCATCTACGACGGTGCAGCCTGGGACAGCGAAGTGCGCTCGCCGCTGAGCGATGCCGCGCTGGGCATCAGCGCGGGTACATTCCTGCTGGCGGTCAACGGCGTGGAACTGGACATGGCCAAAGACCCCTGGGCGGCATTTCAGGGTCTGGGCGGCAAGGTCGTGTCACTGACCCTGAACAGCAAGCCCACCCTGGAAGGCGCGCGCAACGTGGTGGTGCAGACCATGACCAGCGAATCCCGCCTGCGTTACCTGACGGCCGTCGAGGAAACCCGCGCCCGGGTGGAAAAGCTCAGCGGCGGCAGAATCGGCTATGTGTACGTGCCCAACACCGGCCGTGACGGCCAGACAGAGCTGGTTCGCCAGTTGCGCGCCCAGTTCAAGATGCAGGCCATGATCATCGACGAACGCTGGAACGGTGGCGGCCAGTTGCCTGATCGCTTCGTCGAGATGCTGAACCGCCCGATTCTCAATTATTGGGGTGTGCGCGACGGCGCCGACTGGCAGACGCCCATGTTCGCCCACAACGGCCCCAAGGCCATGCTGATCAACGGCCGCGCGGGCAGCGGCGGCGATGCCTTTCCGTACTACTTCAAGCAGGCCGGCTGCGGCAAACTGATCGGCACCCGTACTTGGGGCGGGCTGATCGGCATGACGGGTGTGCCGGCGTTGATCGACGGCGGCAGCGTGACCGCGCCAACATTCGGCATCTACAACACCAAGGGCGAGTGGATCATTGAGGGCTACGGTGTTGACCCCGACATTGAGGTCATTGCCCACCCAACCAGGGTGGCCAAGGGTGAAGACCCGGAACTTGAACGCGCGATTGAAGAACTCACCAAAGAGCTCGCAGCCAACCCGCCCAAGGTTCCCAGGAAACCAGAGTACCCCGACCGATCCGGCAAATGAGGTTTGTTGCTGGTGCCGGGGGTGGGACTTGAACCCACACGCCCAGTGAAGGACTGCGGATTTTGAATCCGCCGCGTCTGCCAATTCCGCCACCCCGGCACGGGTGATTGTCAACGCGCGGCGGTTGCCGCGCGGGGCGTGAGTGTGCCAACCTTGGTTGCTGGTTGCCAGCGGGGGGTGTCCCTTGGTGCGCCGATGGTTACACTTAAGCGCGTGAGGCATCCGTCGCGTCCCTGCCCCCTTTGGGGCGTCACGGACTCCTCATCCGAGGAGTCAACATGCCCACGCCATCGGCTGAAAAGCCCAAGCGCGTCACCCGTTCGCAATCTTACTCCACATCCGAAATGGAACGGCTGAGAAGGCTGGAAGGCCTTCTGGGCCACGAGTTTCGGGACTACCGCGGGCTGCGCAACGCCCTGACGCACAGCAGTGCCAAGACCGACAGCCTGCCCAGCAACGAACGCATGGAGTTTCTTGGCGATGCCGTGCTGGGCCTGATTGTCTCGCACATGCTGTATCGCAACTACCCGACTTTCCCTGAAGGCGAACTCACACGGGTGAAGTCCGTGGCCGTGTCGCGTGCAGTGTTGGCCGACCGCGCCCGCGAACTTGGCTTTGCCGAACTGATGTACCTTGGCAAGGGTGTTCGGCGCGATTCCGGCACGCGCTTGCCGGTCAGCATCCTGGCCAACCTGTATGAAGCCGTGCTCTGCGCACTGTATGAAGACGGCGGTCTGGAAGCGGCAAGCCGCTTCGTCGAGAAAGACCTGGGCCCGGTGGTGCTGGGCATCACCAGCCACCAGTTTCAGCAGAACTACAAGTCGGCCCTGCA
The DNA here is from genome assembly GCA_019636215.1 of Planctomycetota bacterium. GTDB lineage: Bacteria > Planctomycetota > UBA8742 > UBA2392 > UBA2392 > H3-PLA7. Next base: position 65,413 of record JAHBXZ010000017.1, read on the forward strand.
GCACCTGGTGCAGTCGCGGCAGGGGCGTGCGCCGAACTACCGGGTGCTGTCAGAAGTCGGGCCTGACCACCAGAAGGAATTTCACGTTGTGGTGGCGGTTGGGGGTGTCACATTCGGGCCCGGAGTGGGACGCAATAAAAAGGAAGCCGAACAGCGGGCGGCCAAGGCCGCCTTGACGGAACTGTTGAAAGAGTTCAGCGCAACGGACCCGGACGACGAAATCCTGGAAATGCCCGTGCCCGATGACGAAAGCGAGTAAACCCCGCCTGTGGCTGACAGCTGCCGTGCTTGGCAGCGTGGTTGCGCTGTTCTTGTGTTTTGCGGGCGGGCTTTCGCCGCTGGCGGCTGCGGATCGGCCGGCGCTGGCCCTGTTTGCCCTGTGCGCGGCATTTCCGTTGGGCGCGATGTTGGGCCGCCTTGAACCCACCCGCCGGGCCGCCGGCGCCCGGGCTGCTGCGGGCCTTGTGGGCGGTCTTGCGCTGGCACTGGTCGTGTCGCTGCCTGACCCGGCGCTGGCTGTGCGCACCGCATCGTGGTGCGCGGCGGCTGCGCTGCTGGGTTGCGCGCTGGCAGGCCTGGGCCGAGGCCTGGGCATGGCGGCGTTGCTGGCCTGGCTGGGGTTGTGCGGCCTGCCGTTCTTCTGCGGAAGTCTTGGTACCTGGCGCCAGGCCGCTGAATCCGTTGCGCTGGCGGGCTGCCCCTGGCTTGGGTTTTCCGCCGATGCACTGGGCGGTGACCCTCTGCGACGCCAGGTGATCTACCTGGGCCAGTGGTCCAGTCTTGGTGATGAACCCGCCACCGGGCTGCTGCAGGCCTGGCAACTTTGGGTCGCCGCGGCGCTTGCACTGGTGGCGGCGCTGGTGCGGCCGGCCCTGGGTGCTCGCCCCGCGTTGCCAGCGGAGGAAGGCAGGGCTATCGTCTCGCCCGAATCCGGGAGAGACCATGACCGCGCAGCCAGCCAGACTTGAGATCCCGTCCTCGCGCATTGCCACGCAGGTTACCCCCGCCCGCAAACAGGCCGCGGCCTGGCTGGAAAGCGTGGTCGCCCATAACAAGCTGATCGAAGACCACCGCAAGACCAGTGAGAAGCTGCGCATGGGAGGCGGGGCCAAGGCGATTGCCAAGAAAGAGGCCGGCGGCCAGCTTCCGCCGCGCAAGCGCGTAGAGGCGCTGATTGACCCCGGCACCGGCTTTCTCGAGTACGGCCTGTACGGCGGCCTGGGCATGTACGACGAATGGGGCATTCCCAGCGCCAACGTGATTACCGGCGTGGGCACGGTGAAGGGCCGCCAGGTGATGGTGGTGGCCAATGACAGCACAATCAAGGCCGGGGCTTTCTGCCCCATGACCAGCAAGAAGGTGCTGCGCGCCCAGCGCGTGGCCATGGAGAACAAGCTGCCGCTGGTTTACCTGGTGGACAGCGCCGGCGTGTTTCTGCCGCTGCAGGATGAAGTGTTTCCTGACAAAGACGACTTCGGCAAGGTGTTTGATTACGCCGCGCGCATCAGCGCCATGGCGATTCCGCAGATTGCCGCCGTGATGGGCCTGTGCGTGGCGGGCGGGGCATATCTGCCGGTGATGTGCGACCACGTGCTGATGACCGAGGGCAGCGGCATGTACCTGGCCGCGGCGGCATTGGCAAAAGCCGCCAAGACCACAGCCGGCGACGTGACCAACGAAGAGATCGGCGGTGCGCGCGTGCATGCCGAGAAATCCGGCACGGCCGATTACGTGCTTAAAGACGACGCCGCCTGCATTGAAAAAATCCGCGAGCTTGTGGGCATGATGGCGCATCGGCCGAAAGCGCCATTTGACAGGGTAGAAACCAGGCCCCCGGCCTACGATGCCTCCGAGCTGAAGGGCCTTGTCAATGCCAGTGGCGCGGGCGGCTACGACATGCGCGAAGTAATCGCGCGGCTGGTGGATGACAGCGCCTTTCACGAATACAAGCCCGATTACGGCAAGACGCTGGTCTGCGGCTACGCCCGCATGGGCGGCTGGGCGGTGGGTATTGTCGCCAACCAGAAAGAGACTATCCGCAACAAGGACAAGCCCTGGGAAACCGGCGGGGTGATCTACCACGACGCCGCCGACAAAGCCGCGCGCTTCATCATGGACTGCAACCAGCTGAAGGTGCCGCTGCTGTTCCTGCACGACGTCAACGGCTTCATGGTCGGGCCCGAAAGCGAACACAACGGCATCATCCGTAAGGGCGCCAAAATGGTGAACGCCATGGCCAATTCCGTGGTGCCCAAGATCAGCATCATCATCGGCGGCAGTTTCGGCGCCGGGCACTACGCCATGTGCGGGCGGGCTTATCGGCCGCGCTACATCGCGGCCTGGCCCTGCGCGCGCTATGCCGTGATGGGCGGCGACGCGGCCAGCAACACACTGCTGACGCTGCAGATCGGCAAAATGCAGGCCCAGGGCAAAGAAGTCAGCGACATCGAGAAGAACGCCCTGCTGGCGGACATCAAGAAGCGCTACACCGACGCCATGGCCCCGGCCTATGGCGCGGCCAGGCTGTGGCTGGATGCGATCATTGAGCCCACGGAAACCCGCGATGTGGTAATCCAGGCACTGGAGATGGCGGCCAACAACCCGGATGTGCCGGCTTACAACACAGGGGTGCTGCAGACCTGAACGACGGATCGCCCCGATTGCACCACTTTGGGTTCGGCACCGGGGTCCTTTGTCGCTATGCTGTAACCTGACCACGGGGGCCCGGAGCCATCATGTCGGCATGGAAGTTCTTGGTCGCAGCCGTGCTGCTGGCTGCATTGCCGTTGTGCGCGCAAAGTGCGGTTGGCCGCACTGCCCCCAGTTTTGCGTTCAGTAAATCCTGGAATCTGGCCTCGGGCTACAACGACCTGGAGGCCCTGAACGGCCGCCCCGTGCTGCTGGAGTTCTGGGCAACCTGGTGCCCACCCTGTGTGCGCAATGTGCCGCACATGAACGACATACAGGATGCGTTTTCTGCGGGCGGGCTGACCATCATCGCCTGCAGCGACGAAAGGGCCTCTGTCATTGAGGGCTTCATCAAGTCTCATGGCGTGCGCTATCCGGTGGTGCAGTCAGCCAACGCAGGAAACCTGTACCGGGTGTCGGGCATTCCCCATGCGTTCCTGCTGTCCACAGCCGGCAAGGTGGTGTGGGAAGGCCACCCCGCGGAACTGACGAACGCCGATATCGAACGCATTCTCGGCCTGAAGGCGCAGACCAGCCTGATGGCGCGACCGGCAGAGACTACAGAAGTTCCCAACGCGCCCGCCAGCGGCATCTGGTTTGTGGTGATCGGAGTGCTTGCATTGGTCATGGTTGGCGCGCTGGGCTGGTTCTGGTGGAAAACCGGCGACCACGGCCGCAAGCCTGCCGTAACTTCGCTGATTGTGCCGCCGGTTGTTGCCCCGCCGGGCGCCCCGCCCGGTGCGACCGGGCCGACATCCGGCGCGGGCGGTGCCACGGCAGCACCGGCAACGTCACAGCGCCCGGCCAGTTCCACGACGGTGGCGCCTCTGCTGACCGACGTGGGTAAGGGGCCAAGTTCGGGCCAGACTCGTTCGATCAAGCTTACGCCCTCGGGGCGCTTTCCGACTGTGCCGTACGCGCCGGCGGATGATTCGGCCACAGAACTGATGCCCGAAGATTCGCAGGACTACTCGCAGGGCTCTGCCCCGCCGCTGCAGCCGTCACCGCCGCCGCAGCCAACCCGTCCGGTGCAGTTTCGCCCGTTCAATGCGGGCGGCCGGCAAGTGTAGGCTTGTGCTTTTCACCACGACGCTGATAATGGCGCCTCTGTACTGAGGTGCCCATGGGTTATGACCCGCGCTTGTTCGAGCGTGTGCTGGATGCCCTCGCCCGCAAGGATGGATGGACCGAAAAGGACCTTTACGGGGGCCGCGTGTGCATTCGTAACGGCCGCCCCTTTGTCGGTACCATTGAGGACGGGGTGATTGCGCTGTGCGATGCCGAGTCCCTGGAAAAACATCTTCAGTTGAAGCACTGCGCACCGTTTGTGGTCAACGGCAAAGTGCAGGCCGGCTGGGTGAAGGTGTCCATGGACGCGCTCAAGACCGCCAAGCAGTTGTCGCGCTGGGTTGAGTCCAGCTATCTGCTGGCGGGCACCATGGCCCCACCCAAGCCAGCCAAGGCCAAGCCAGGATCGAAGCCAAAAACCAGGTCAAAATCGAAGGCCAAACCCAAGCCCAAGCCACGCAAGAAGTAGCAACGCGCGGTGGCATACAGCAGGCCGGAAGCTGCACGCTGCGGTTGGCGTTAGTATCATGGCCCATGCTCACGGGGCCGTGGGGGATGCCATGACTCGATTGATGCTGATCGCGCTGGTGCTTGCCGGCGCAACGGCCATCCAGGCCAAGGTGATTGCCGACTTCGACGATGACGTAGAACTGCGGGCCCACGAGACCGTGCGCTATCGCATCGACATTGATTACGGCACCGGCGGCACGGCCGACGTTGACATTTTTGTGCGCGGTTTCTGGACGCCGCCGCGGGTCAGGGTGCTCGACAGCCGCCGCAAAGAGGTCAAGGACGTGCGCGACACCAACGGCGACTGGGAACTTGACTTTGACTTTGAAGCCCACGACGAGCACGCGTTCTATTTTGTGGAACTCGACAGCGCCTGGCCCGGTGATGCCTCGCGTTTTGACATCTACCTGCGCGTCAATGCCACGATTGCCAGCGGAGCAACGGCCGAGATCCGCTTTGTGAAGTTCTTCCGCGATTACGAATCCGGCGACGATTCCGACCACTACGACTGTGCCGTGAGTTCGCGCGCAGGGTTGTGGGCGATAGTGCCGCTGGGCGCGCTGGCGCTGCTGGCCGTCCGTCGCAGGCGCAGGGTTGCGGCATGACGGCGCGGGCATTTCTGGATGCTGCGATTGCCCGCATGGGCGCGATCAAGCAGCTGGGTGAAGGCGCGCTGGCGCAAGCCAGCGCGCCGGCGCTTTTTGCCCGATCCGACGAATCCCAGAACAGCATGGCCGTAATCGTGCAGCACCTGTGCGGCAACATGCTGTCGCGCTGGACGGATTTCCTGACCAGCGACGGAGAGAAACCCGACCGCAGCCGCGACGCTGAGTTTGAAACTGTGCTGACTTCGCCCATGCAGGTGATGCAGGCCTGGCAGCGCGGGTGGGACTGCACCATGACGGCGCTGCGGGCGCTGGGGCCCGATGACGTGCTGAAGACCGTCACGATCCGCGCCGAGCCGATGACCGTGCTGGAGGCCGTCATCCGCCAGATCGCGCACTATGGCTATCACGTGGGCCAGCTGGTGCTGCTGGCGCGCCAGCACACCGGCCCGGCGTTTCTGAGCCTCAGCATCCCGCGCGGCCAAAGTGCGAAGTACGTGCCACGCCCGAGGTCGTCCGGCATCAAGGAGTAAGCCTGAGTCATGCCGGGCAGGCGCAATCGTTGTGGGACCACCCGGTCGCGGTCGCGCCCAGGAAGGCATTCGTGTTGGATGACGTGCAGGCCAGCGCTGGTCGGCACCCTCATGGCGAGTCACCAGGGGCCGTCCCATTCCACATCGACCGTGCGGCCGAATTGCGGATCGGCGCAGTGCGACCGCCGGCGGCATAAGCGCCATGCAAACACCGTGCAGGAGTTTCGGCGCCACTGCCTGAATGCGACAATGTCTGCCGTGAGTTTACGCGTACATCGGCACGGGGGCGTCATGATGTCTGCTTCTCGCGGTGCGCTGCGCGCAACACTGCTGGCGCTGCTGTTGGTGCTGCCGTCCGTGCCCGGCCCGCGCGGCCAGGAAGCGCCGGACAGCAACAAGGCCGGGGTCACCGAAGGCTGGAAGGAACTTGTCAACGGGCCCGAGCCCGATGCCGCCGAACTTGCCGTCGCGCGCGCCGAACTGGCCGGGCTTTCGGCGCGACAGGTTGCCGTGCTGGACTGCCTGCGCTTTCTTGCGCGGCCGGAATGGACGCGCGAGGTGTTCCCGCACGCAGAGCTTGACCGCCGCCTGGCGCCGCTGGATCAACCCGGTGCCGGGCCGTTGAACCTTGACGAATTGCACCGGCTGTGGGGCTTGCTGCAGGCCGGCTGGCCGGATGACGCCGCACTGCGGGCTGCCGTGGCGCGGCTGGCAGAAACTCCGGTTCGAATTGAAGGCGGAGTCCTGACTCAAGCGCTGGCAATTGCAATGACGGCGCGAGCGGCCATGCAACGCGGCATCGGTGAATCCAGGGTGCTGGGGCAATGCATCCGCCGGGCATGGGAGGACGCACAGGCCGCCTGCAAAGCAGCGGCGGCCCTGCCGCGCGGTGCGCGTGGGTATCGCACCACATGCCTTCTGTCGACTACACTGCTTTGGCGCGTGGCCATGGAACAGAAACTGCCTGTGCCCGCAAACTTCATGGACAACGACTTTGATCTGCTGGCTGCGGACCTCTCACGGGGCGCAGCACCCGGGCCCGGCGTGCCGCCCGCGCACGCGCTGAAAGCCTTGGCGGAAATTACGGCGTTGAGCCTTGCGGCCGATCCCGTCGCGCGCTGCGACAAGGCCAGGAAGCTTCTGGCTGACAGCAGGGAAAAGGTGATCCAGAGATGTGAGTCCGCAATCAGGCACTTCCGGGTGGGGCAGCAATATCGATCGGCCTATGGCGCGTACCTGGGCACGCTGGACGAAGCGATACGGCCGTCGGAGTTCAAGAAAGCCGATGAGTGGCGAAAGTGGAAGCTGGACAACGTGCGGTACTGGTCGGCCTCCAATGGCGCAATGCTGGCCCAGGATGCCCCGGTGCTTCACCCGACGGTCGACGACGGCGTCCGCACGCCTGAGTGGCTGGTTCGGGCTTCTTTTCATCACCTGCCCAGAGTGGAAGGAACGGCACTTACCCTGATTGGGCTCACAGGTGGACTGCTGCCTGCCAAGCCGGGACGCCGCGACGTGCCGCTGGTGGAATGGACACCCGAAGTCACGCAACGCCTCATGCGCGCGCGTACCATGGTTGCCGCCCACGATCACAACCGCTTGACCGATGGTCTGCGTCTCTGGATTCCGCAGGCCATCCAGCAGGGCTGCGAACAACTGGTGTCGGCGCAGGCTGCCGATGGCTCGATCAACACGCAGGGCAGCGTTTATGTGGTAGGCTTCACGGCCCTGGCCGGACTTGCGCTGCTGCACGGCGGCTACGACCGCAGGGGCCCGGCGGTTTCCGGTGTGCTGCGCTTTCTGGAGGGCGCAACCGATGACCGAATGCAGCGGTCGAACTACGAGGCCGCCTGTGTGCTGCTGTTTCTGCAGCGCTATTACCTGCCCGAACAGTCCCAGGCGCTTGCTGCAGCGCCCGCGCAGCGTCGACAGGCCCGCAAGGCAGTCTGGGGGGCAATCGGCGCCCAACACCAGCTGTGGATCAACAAACTTGCCGCCATCAACGAGACATCACAGTGCGGCCGTGGCGGCGCCTGGAGTTACTTCCCGTCGGCGAAGCCGGATCAGCCAGATGCGGCGCGCCCGCCGGAAGGCGGCGAACCCAGGCCCGAGACCGGCAAGCAGCCCAAGCCGGGGCAGGAATCGCCCGACAACAAGCAGCCCGGCGACCCGGACGCAGACGCACCGCCTGAGTATCCATCCGCGGGGGATCACTCCAACACGCAGTATGCGTGGCTGGGCCTGTGGTGCGCGGCCATGCTGGGTCGCGACATAGACGTCAACCTGTTGCGCGGTGAGTTGCGCCGCATGGCCCGCACCTTCAAGGCCATGCCCAGCGAAGCGCCTGTGCCGGTGGTGTTGCCCACGCCGGAATCAGAGTCTCGCCCGCAGCGTGTCACGTCTTCGGCACCCGGCAAGCCCGCATCTGAAATGGCCCCGGTGGGGGGCTGGAGCTACAAGCCGGTGGAGCATGGTGCGCCGCCAGATCGTGCCATGACGGCTGCAATGATGGGCAACGTCCGGCTGGTGATGGAAGAACTTGAAGTGCTGGGCGCGGCTGACGCGGAATCCCGCGCACTGGCCCGCCGCCTGGTTGCGGGTTCGATGGCATTCATCAGCCACTGGCTGCCGGATCACGCGATGTCGATGGATCGGCCCCCGCGCGTGCCCGCCCTGCTCTACTACAACGGCGGCCCCGGAGCCTCCGGCGCCACGGATCTTTACTACCTCTACACCATCGAGCGCTCGTGCATGATGGCCGGCGTGCGCGTTCTGTATGGCAACGAAGACTGGTACCGATCCGGCGCGTTGTTCCTGCAGCACACCTTGCCGGCGCAGGGCCAGTGGCCCTGCTCGACGCTGGACACGGCCTGGGTTGTCCTGTTTCTCAAGCGCGCGGTGCCCGACGCGCCGCCACCGGTGCCTCAGCCCAAGGGCCCAACCACCGGCGACAAGAAGGACGGATAGTTGAGTCAATCCTTGCCCGGAATGCGGATGCGCTTGCGCGGCACCCACTCGCGGTCGGATTCCGGGTAGCCATCGTAGTGCACGAAGTGCAGACCAAGCTTTGTGTGCATCACCTTGGCCTTGTACCACACGCCGTCCCATTCCACTTCGACCACGGTGCCGCCCGCAAGCACCTGGGGATTGAAGGGGCGGGTCTTGCCTTCATCGACCCAGCGGTCGAACTTTTTGTCCCAGCCAAGCCAGGTCAGCAGCAGCTTTCCGTCTTTGGCGTCCAGCACCTTGGCCTTCCACCAGGCACCCTCGTCTTGTGCCTCCAGGCGCTCGCCCACGCGGCGGGGCTTTTTGTCGGTGACTTTGGAAAGCACCAGGCCTTCGGCAAGGCCTTTGGTCCAGGCCAGCGACAGTTGCTCTTCGCAGAACGCCATCTCGGCCTCGGCCCAATTGCCGGCTTCTGTGAACGTGATGTTGCCATCGGCGTCGGCATCCAGCGGGCCATGGCCGGCAAAGGTGTCCACCAGACACTGCGTGAACGTCCAGTTGCCGGTGCTGCGCGAGCCCGGCTGTACCGACGCCAGCACACCCCACTTCTTGCGGGTATCCAGCGGCTTGAGGACTTCCATCAAGGCGCCCGAGTGGCAGCAGTCCGCCGTCAGGATCACGGTGCTGCCCTTGAAGCCTTTCTCGATGGCGGCAACTACGTCTGCCAGGCGCCAGTAACTGTCGGGCTTGTCTGGCATGCTGTCATAGCAGACCAGGCTGACGGGCCGCCTGTCGTCGTCGAAGTCGCGATCGCCGTGGCCGGCGTAGTAAAAGACCAGGGTCTCGCCTTCCGCACTGGCGGCCAGCAACTGTGCCAGCCTTTTTTCGGCATCGGCGCGCGTGGCCTGTTGGTTGGTCAGAAAGGCAATGTTGGCTTCCGGCACGCCGCGCTTTTTCAGGGTCTCGACCAGCACGGCGTCCACACGCCCTTCATCCGGCCAGGTGCCCAGCGATTTGTCGGCAAAGTTCAGTACGCCGGCCGCAAACACGCGTGTCCTGCCGGGCTCCCAGGCATCCTGGGCCGACAGTGGCAATGCCGCCACCAGCAGAAGCAGAATGATTTTGCGCATGGCGGCAGTCTACCAAAACGCAAACCGGCGCCACGCATGGCGCCGGTTTTTCGGGCGGGCGGCGGCTACTTGCGCGCGTGCTTCAGGGCATCCAGCGCGTAAGCCGTGCAAAGCACCGGGCTGTTTTCCTGCCAGCGGTCATGCTTGTCGTTGACCCAGCTTCCGTCGGCCTTCTGGCGCGACTTCAGTTCATTGGCCAGGTCGCTGCGCCAGTTGTGGCTGGTGCCGCGCTCGGCCTCCTCGATGGTGTCCGAGCCCCAGGCGTTCAAGGTGCGGCTCATGCTCGAGTAATAGTAATACAGGCCCATCTCAAAGGTCTTTTCGTCGCGGAACCCGGGCACGCGCTTGACAGTGTAATTGCGCTGGATCCATGCATAGGCCAGCTTCACGGGCACGCTGTCTTTGCTCAGGCCCGCGTACATGTAAGCCCGCAGCAGGTTGTAGGTCATGCTGCCGTAGCTGAACAACGTGATGGTGCCGTCGGCGTTTTCGGTGCCGCCGGTGACCATGCTGGATTCCTCGCTGTAGATCGCGCCGCCGTAATCCGCGCTGCCCTTTTCCGCGGCCTTGATCTTTTTGCCCGTGGCTTTGTCGATGGCCTCAAAGCCTTCTTCCTGCACTTCGCCCGCGTTCTGGTTGCGCTTGAGAAACACCAGCGCCTGTTCCCACAGCGGGTCCTTCGGGTCCAGGCCGCAGGCTTTCAGGGCGTCGATGGCGTAGCTGCTTGTGCTCATGTTTGCCGGCGGCTTGCCTTGCTCGCCTACACTCTTGCCGATTTCCTCTTTGCTGTAGGCCCAGCCGCCATAACCGGCTTTGGACTTGTCGTAGTCCGGCGCGGGGCCTTCCGCATTGCCCACCTGCGATTGCTTCAGGTAATCGCGAGCCTTGGCGATGTTGTCGCTGAGCTTGCCCTTCCAGGGGCCTTCACGGTTGAGGTCAGCAAACAACTGGGCGCAGATCGCCGTGATGTACACCGCGCGCAGGCCCTTTGCCCCGGGTGCAATGTTGACCGGCATGTAACTGAACGACCCGGTGGCTTCCTGGTTTTCAATCAGGAACGTCACGCTGTCCTTGATCATCTCGTTGCTGCTGTCCCAGGCTTTGGTGCCGTACAGCCCGTGCAGCACCATGGCGGTGTAGGGGATATTCATCGACTTCGGCCCCCAGCCGCTCTTGACACCGGCGCGGTCGTCGCGCGGCGCGGGCACGTTGTACATGGTCTTGAGGTATTCCATCGCCTTGACGGCCAATTCATCGTGCAGGTCGTTTGTGACGGCGGGTTTGGGCTCGGGCTCCGGCTTAGGGGCCTCGGCGGTGTTGCCGGCGGGCGTGTTGGCCGGGGCGTTGCCGTTGCCGGCAGGTGCCTGGCCGCATGCCGACCAGAACAGCGCTGCCGCAATCGCCAGCGCAGTTGTCACATAGCTTCGGGTGTTGTGCATGGATTCTCCTCTTCTTCAGGCCAGTACCACGGCACGGCAGTTTCTGACCACAATTCGCGTACGCAAGCACTAACGCAGGCCGGCCTGCAGCAGGGCCTCGCGGGCCAGGGTCTCGGTGAAGGCCTCGTACTTGCGCCGGGTGAAGCGCTGGTCCCCGATCGCGCCCAGTTCGCCCGGCGGCGTCAGGAACAACTGAAAGTCCTGCACGGCTTCTCCGCGGGCAATCTCTGTCTGCGTGGCGTTGTCCACCACTACCACCAGCAAGGCCATGCGATACCGGCCCGTGCGCCGCAGGTCGACGGCATCGTAGGTTGTCACCGCGGCCTGTACGCGCCAGGGTGCTGCGCTGTCGGTGACCTGCCGGCCGCTTAATGTCAGGCCGGCCACCAGCGCGGCCTCGGTAACCAGGGCCAGGTCGATCTCTTCGACTTCCAGCGGGTCTGCCGTGCCCAGCATGTCGCCCACATAAAGTTCGGTCACGCGCAGGGACACGCCTGAAAGGTTCTGCACCGGCGCGACAAAGTACCGGCCTTCCAGCTCGCGCGCGGTGTTCGCGCGACCAGGCCCCGAAGCACAGCCCCCAGCAAAGCAGGCAATTGCCAGCAACCCGGCCAGTGTGAAGTGCCTTGCCGCCAGGCAGGGATCAGGCCTCATCGCGGAACTCCTGGCCGGTCAACACGTGCTGAAGCACCCAGGCGATCTCGCACATGCCGATGCTGGACTTCGGCAGGTTCAACCCGCGCGACAGCAGCACGGGCAGATCCCCGGGGTCGTTGTCCGGGCCGACCGGCCCGCGGGGCTCGCGGATGAACTCACCGGTGAAGCCCCAGCCAGGCCGGAGCTCGGCCAGCACCACGCCGGCCTCGGGGCAGTCCAGGCCCAGTTCGGCACGCTGGTGGCCGTGCAGAACACGCTGATAACCCGGCTGCGCGGCAAGCACCGCGGCAACCTGCGCCACGGAATCAGCCGCACAATCGACGTGCAGGATGCGGCCGTCCTGCACCGCCGTCAGGTCAGGTGGCGGGGTCAGGCCCTTGGGGGCAGGCACATGCACGTTGCTGGAAACCAGCACCACCACGCGGTCACCCGCCGCCGCCATCAGCGTGCCGACAAATGCGTCCAGCCGCTGCATGGCCTGCCGGGCAGGGTCGTCGGCCCTGTTGCCCATGCGCTGGGCGATGCGCGCAATCAACAGGCGGGCGTTTTCGACCCAGACAAACCCGTACCCGCCTGCCATGGCGCGCAGGGCGAAGTGGGCAAGCAGGGTGTCGAAGTCCGCGCCGGGGTCAACGTCCGGGGCGCCCTGCTGAAACCACGAGTCCAGGTGATCGGGCTTGCACACCAGGCGGCGGTTTTCGCTGCGCAGGTGAACGTCGCTGGCCAGTGCCAACTGCGGGCAGTTGCCGAAAAACGCCGACTTCAGGCCCGCAACCGCTGCCCGTCGCCAGAAGGGCTCTGCGCGCAGCTTCACGTCAATTCCGCCATGGATCAACCCGTGGTCCTGCGGCAGCAGGCCGGTGGCGATGCTGGCCTGGCGCGCGGGCGTAGAACCGGCCGCCACCGGCACAATCACCGCCGACTGCGCGGCCAGTTCGCGCAGGTGCACAAGGTGCGGGCCCAGGTCGCGAATGTCGGCCAGCCGCAGGCCGGGCACGTCAATCAGCAGCAGTTGCCGGGGCCTGGCCATGGGCCTGTTATCCAGCAACAGTCGGGCCCTGCCAAGGGCGGGAATTTGCCGGCAGGACATCTATGCTGCTGCCATGGATACCGTCGATCTGACAAGTGCCATTGTGGAAGCCCGTGCCCGCACGTTTGAGCTGATCAGCGACCTCAGCGATGCCCAGCTGCAGGTGCCTTACCTGGAAATCGTCAACCCGTTTCTTTGGGAAGTCGGCCACGTTGCGTGGTTCCAGGAGAAGTTCGTGCTGCGTGACCTGGATGGCCGCCCCGCCCTTCGCGCGGACGGGGACTCGCTGTTCGACAGCATCGCCATCGCCCATGAGACGCGCTGGGGCCTGCCCGTGCCCCCGCGCGATCAGGTGTTGCGGTACATGGCCGAGGTGCGCGACGGCGTGGCCGGGCGCATCAAGGCCGACCTGCCGCGCGAAGACTGGTATCGAAACTGGCTTGCCGTGTTTCACGAAGACATGCACGACGAGGCCTTTACCTACATGCGCCAGACACTTGGCTATGGCCCGCCCCCGCTTACGGTGCCGCACGATCCCGCACCCGAGGCAGGCCCGTTGCCCGGTGATGTTGAGGTACCCGCAGGCGAGTTCACCCTGGGGGCCACTGACCCCGGCGCGTTCGCCTTTGACAACGAAGTGCCTGCGCACCGGGCAAGTGTTTCGGCTTTCCGGATTGCCCGGGCCTGTGTCACGCAGGCCGAGTTTGCCGCCTTCTGCGATGCCGGCGGGTATGTTCACGACGAGTTCTGGTCAGTGGCCGGTCGCCAGTGGAGGGCCGAAACCGGCGCGACATGCCCTGTTTACTGGCGCAGGCAATCGGGCCGCTGGCAACGGCGGCACTTCGACCAGTGGCGCGACCTGGAGCCTCACCGGCCTGTCATCCATGTCTGCTGGTATGAGGCCGAGGCTTACTGCCGATGGGCCGGGCGGCGGCTGCCTACCGAGCCAGAGTGGGAAGCCGCAGCCAAATGTGAAGGCGCGGGCGGCCGGCTGGTGGACGCAAGGCGGAAGTTCCCCTGGGGCAGCGAACCAGCAAGTCCGAAGCGGGCGAACTTTGACTGGCGCGCCATGGACACGGTTGATGTCGGCGCGCTGCCGCAGGGCGACTCCGCGTTTGGCTGCCGCCAGATGCTGGGCAATCTTTGGCAGTGGACTGCCAGCGTGTTTGCGCCCTACCCCGGCTTCACGCCCGGCCCGTACAAGGAGTACAGCGAACCTGTGTTCCACACGCGCAGGGTACTGCGCGGAGGGTGCTGGGCCTCCAGGTCGCGCCTGCTGTGGAACACCTGGCGGAACTTTTTCGAGCCGCACCGGCGCGACGTGTTTGCAGGGTTTAGAACCTGCGCGCTTGAGTAGGGCATGGGCATAGGGCGGTTGTGATACTTGGGCGTTGGCAGCGAACAAGGGTGGTGATTCGATGTTCTGACCCCGAATCCCGCGCCACGAACTTCGATCCACGCGCTTCGCACATGGAACCCCGGACGAGTATGGCCCGCATTCGCATCATTACCCCGGCACCCCGCGGAAGCCGCACCGGAAACCGCATCACCGCCGAACGTTACGCCCGGTTGCTGCGCGCGCTGGGGCACCGCGTGCAGGTACAGACCAGCTATGAGGGCCAGTGCGCGGAGCTGATCATCGTGCTGCATGCCGGCAAAGGCGCCTCGGCGCTGCGCGATTTCAAACGCTGCTGCGGCGACGCAAAGCTGGTCGTGCTGCTGACGGGCACAGATGTCTACGGCGGCCTGGGCCAGCGCAGGGCGCTGGAAAGCCTGAAATCGGCCGACCGCATCCTTCTGCTGCAGCCGCTGGCGGCGCGCGAGCTGCCGCCGGCACTTCGCCGCAAGACCCAGACCATCTGGCAGAGTGCCGTTGCGCCGCGCCGCGTGCCCGCCCCGCGCAGGCAACTGGTGCTGACGGTGGGGCACCTGCGCAGGGTGAAGGACCCGTTGCGGCCGGCGCTGGCCTCGCGACTGCTGGCTCCGGAAAGCCGCCTGCGCTTTCAGTTGATTGGCGGCGTGATTGAGCCCGCCTTTGCGCGCCTTGCCAGGCGCGAGCAATCCACCAACCCGCGCTTTGCCTGGCTTGGGGAAAAGTCCAGGGCGGCAGCACAGCGGCGCATTGCCTCGGCATGGCTGTTGTGTGTGCCAAGCTTTGCCGAAGGCGGCGCCAATGTGATTGCCGAGTCCTGCGTGTGTGGAACCCCGGTGCTTGCTTCGCGCGTGCCCGGCAATGTGGGCATGCTGGGCGCGAAGTACCCCGGCTATTTCAAGGTGGGGGACGAGCGCGACCTGGCCCGTCTGATCCGCCGCTGTGAGGACGAGCCGCAGTTCTACGCAAAGCTGCAGAAGTGGTGCGCGGCACTGGCGCCAAGATTCGCGCCCGGGGCCGAAGCCGGGGCGCTGGACAAACTGGTGAGGCAATTGGTCTGAACGCGAAGCGTAAGCAAGCGCCTTGGTGCTGCCAGCTTGCCTACCAAAGTGTCCACAGGGCACTGACCACTGACACCTTATCCAAATCTAATCCGGTCCGGCTGCGGTCCCCCGGCCCAGCATACCCTCTGCGCCGCGGAAAAAATGTCGCGGCCCTTCGTAGCATGATGGGCTGGTCGCAAGGGCACTGTCATGGCCGAGCAAACCTACACACCGCCGCACAACCTCGAGGCCGAACAGGCCGTGCTGGGCGCGATTTTCGTCGACCCCAAATGCATGGTTGAAGTCAGCCTGATCCTGAAACGCCCCGAGATGTTCTGGCGCGTCAGCCACCAGCACATCTATCGCGCCATCCTGCAACTGAACGCCGAGGCCCACGAGATTGACTGGGTCAGCGTGATTGAGCAGGTCCGCAAGGCCGGCCAGCTGGAAGCCTGCGGCGGGGCCGATGCCCTGAACGCCTATCTTTCGGACATCACCCACGGCGTGCCCAGTGCCTACGGCGCAGATCGATACGCCACGATTGTGCGCGACCGCAGCCTGATGCGCGAAATCGCGCTGCGCGCCGGCGATGCCCGCGCCATGGCCCTGGACGAAACCCGCACACCGGTCGACGTGCTGTCGAAGATGGAAACCGACATCCACGAACTGGCCAGCCAGCGCTATCACGGCGAGACGCACTCCATGCAGGCGCTGATCAGCCAGGTGATGGAGCAGCAGGCCCGCATGCGCGAGTGGCGGCTGAAGCACGACGGACATCTGCTGCCGGGGCTCAGCAGCGGCTACAGCGACCTGGATGCCTTCACCACGGGCTGGAAGCCGGGCGAATTGATTGTGGTCGGCGCGCGGCCCGGCCAGGGCAAGACTTCGCTGATGCTGAACCTGGCCGAAAACATCGCCCTGGAAACGCACACCCGCCATTCCGACGGTACCGGCGGTGCGCTGGTGTTCAGCCTGGAAATGACGGCGACAGAACTGGTGCAGCGCGTGCTGTGCGCCAACGCCGGCGTGGACCTGCGCAAAGTGAAGCTGGGCATGTTCTCGCGCGCCGAAGAAGATTCGTTGAAAGAGGCCACCAACCGCCTGGCCTCGGCGCCGATCTTTGTTGACGACAGCTTTACTCTCAGCATGTCCGAGATCCGCAGCAAAGCCCGCCGCATGCGCGACCGTTACAACATTGACGTCATCTTTGTGGACTACCTTCAGCTGGTGAAGGACAACGACCGGCTGGACCGCCACCTGCAGATCGGCAACATCAGCCGCGGGCTGAAGGCGCTGGCGCGCGAGCTGGACATCCCGGTTGTCACGGCCGCGCAGCTCAACCGCGGCGTCGAGCAGCGCAGCGCGCGGGAAAAACGCCCGATGCTGAGCGACCTGCGTGAGTCCGGCAGCATTGAACAGGACGCCGACCAGGTGCTGCTGATCTATCGCAAAGAGGGCGAAGAAAACACCAACCCCAACGACGAGGTCAGCGAAGTCGAACTCATTGTCGCCAAGAACCGCAACGGCCCCACCGGCGACGTGGGCATGGTGTTCCGCAAGAAGATCACGCGCTTTGAAATGCGCCAGAGCATGCCCAGCAACTGGGCCACGATGCCCCAGGCGTAAGGCCCGTCTGCGCCAATATGCAATGCCCGCGCGGCCTTTGCGTTCCGGCGGCTTTGTTTGGGCCTGTCCGCGTGATGTGGCCGCCTGCGCGCCGCCCACGGCATACCCTTAGGGTGTACCCCGCGTTAAGCCCCGGTCTTCCCGCGTAGAAGACACAAAGGCCAGCCCGCACCACAACATCCGTGCCAGGCCGCATTGCGGCGCACGAAACTGCCGGTTGACCCGGCGTGGTCGCTGCTTGCCCGGTGCAACGCGCCCCTCATCAACCCCGGAGAAAAGCCATGAGCAAAGATGCTCGTTCATTGATCCTGATGCTGGGCCTGCCGTTTGCCGCCGCCGCGCTGCTGCTGGCCGCAGGTGTGGTGTTCTGGGCACTGCGCCCGGTGCCCGCGCACGCCGACGGCGCAAGTCTTGCGGGCAAGGATGGTTTTGCCATCACCACCATTGATGTCGGCAGCGGGGTGCAGTACCTGTGCGTGAGCACCTACGCGCCCTACATCGGCGGCGGCAAGGGCGAACTGCGGCAGTTTCTCACGTTCTACGAGATCAAGCCCGCAGGGCCCGGCAAAGCCGAGTTGTTTTTCGTGGGCAGCCGGTGTGTGGATTTTGACCGCGGCTTTGCCGAGATGGGCTTCAAGTCGGCCAAGGGTTTCAGCCCGATCGAGATCCAGAAGCTTCACGAGAAAGAGCTCGAACGCCAGGCAAAAGCCGGCGAGCCATCCCGGCCCGCCAACGAGCCACCCCGCAGCAACGGTGGCTAGCGCGCCAAAGTGGGGGGCCGGTTTTCCGGCCCCCTTGCCTTGGCCCCGGCATTTCCATTGTTGAAGCACTTGATGCGGGGCTAAGATGCCCCCGGACAAGCCCCTGTTTCCATGAGGTGAGCCATGAAGCTGGATCTCGCGATCAAGGCAGTGTTTGCACTTGCAGCGCTGGTTGCCGCCGGCACCTACGCCTACAACACGTTCACAGACAACGCCCAGCCGGTTCACGCCGGCGTGGACACCGCCCAGGGGTTTGAAGTGCTGGGGCTGGGGTTCTCGGCCCAGGGCGGGTACATCTGCGTTTCCAAATACAGCGAAGACCCCACCGGCGAAGGCAAGACCAACCACACCCTTACCTTCTATGAACTCAAGAAGCAGGGTTCTGACGGCGAGGCCAGGCTGTTCTATGTGGGCAGCCGCAGCATCACCCATGATTCCGGCCTGCCGCTGATCAAGTTCAAGGAAAGCGACGATAAAGACTACTCGCCCAACGCCTTGAAAGAGGCCTTTGAGAAAATCAACAAGGGCGGCAAGAAGCGCTGACCCGGCGGCATGAAGATATGGCGGGGGCAAGGCTCAGCCTTGCCCCTGTTTCGTTGGGTGCCGCCTTTACAACCGCTTCAAGTCAAGTCCCGTGGGCGGCTGATGTGTGCTTTCGCATCCGCCGGGAAAAGCTATACCCAAGGGTCCACCGCAGTGCGGCAACGAAAGGTCACGACCATGGCCAAGCAGCCTACCGGTACACGCAGCATCCGGCTTCCGGCCGGGCAGCAGCCCCAGCAGCGCCCGCAGCCTGCCCAGCAGCGCCAGCAGCCGCCGCGCCAGGCCCAGCGCCCCCAGGGCGGCAGCGAAGGCGACGACATGATGTCGGCACTGGATGCCAATGCCGAGGTTCGCGACCGCAGCCAGTTGCCCAGCAAGGTCAAGGTCATTACGCCCCAGGTGATCATGAACCTGGTGCGCAGTGTGACCGACCGCTTCGGCGACAGCGTCGACCGCGGCGAACTTGACCAGCTGGTTGTCGAAAACACCCAGATGCGCATGCAGTTGCAGCAGAACACCGACCGCCTCGAGCAATACAAAGGCGAGTACAAAAAGGTTTACGACCGCCTGATTCAGGCTCAGCAGATGGTCCAGCAGGCCCAGGCCGGCCAGGCCGACGTCAGCGCCTATGCCCAGCAGTACGAAGCCCAGATTGCCGAACTGCAGCAGCGCAACGCCCAGGCCGTGGACACCTACACCGCAATCCAGCAGCAGCTGGACGACACCCTGGCCCAGTACGACCAGGTGCAGGCCGACCTGAATGCCGTTCAGGAAGCACTGCGCGCCAAGGACGAAGAAGTCGCCGGCCTTACCCAGCAGCTGGAGGAATCCGGCCAGAACGCCGAGGCCGGGCAGGAGCTTGAAGAAGCCCGCGCGATGATTGTCGAGTTGCGCCAGCAGCTTGAGGACATGCAGAACCAGAGCGCCGAGGCCAGCGAGGGCGTCAACCAGGCCGAGTCCGCCCGCCAGGAAACGCAGGTGCAACTGGAGGCCGCCGAGGCCCGCCTGGCAGAAGTAGAAGGCGAACTCAATGCAGCCCGCGAAGAAGTGGAACAGTTGCAGGCAGCGCAGGCCGAAGCAGAAAAGGCCAAGGCCGAGCTTGCCGCGCGCGAAGCGGATATCGAAAAACTGAAGAAGGGCCTGAAAGAGGGCGAACGTTCCGCGGCCAAGACCCAGAACATGGAACTGGAACTTGAACAGCTGCGCACCGCCGAAGGCCAGTGGCTGGAAGAAAAGCGCCGCCTGGCCGCGCAGCTGAGCAACGAGACCAACAACCGGCGCGAAGCCGAACAGAAGCTCAAGGCCATTGAAAAGGGCGAGACACTGCCCGAGGCCGCCAAGGCCATAGAGGAAAAGGCCAAGGCACTTGAGTCCGAGGTTGCGCAGCAGAAGCAGGCCAACGACAAACTGAAGAAGGAACTCGAACAGGCCAGGCAAAAGGGCAGCCAGGCTGATGCCGTGGCCGCCGAGGCCGACAAGTTGCGCGCCGAAATCAAGGCCCGCCAGGACGAGATCAAGGCCAAGGAAGACGAACTCAAGAAGGAACGCGAGGCCCTGGGCAAGGCCGGCAATGCCGTCAAGGAACTGGCCACACTCAGCCGCAAGTACGAAAACGTGGAAGCCGAGCTGGAAAGCCTGCGTGCTGCTGAGGGCAAATGGCTGGAAGAAAAGCGCCGCATGGCCGCGCAGTTGAGTAACGAAACAAACCTGAGGCGAGAACTTGAAGACAAACTGAAGAAAGAGCTCGCAGACGAAAAGAGCGGCCGAGAGGCCGACAAAAAAAAAATAGAGACACTTCAGGCGGCGGCTGAAAAATCCGTGGCCGCGCTGCAGGCCCGCGAAACCGCAGAGCGTTCGCTGGGTGTCATTGAAGACCAGGTTGAGGCCCTGAACCGCGAACGTGACACACTGCGCTCGCAGCTGGACGCCATGAAGTCCAGCGGCGGTGAAAAGGCCGCCGAGCTTGCCGCGCAGCTTGAGGAAGCCCGCAAGCAGATCGGCGACCTTGACCGCAAGCTGGCCGCGCGCCACGAACACGTGGCCAAACTGGCCCCAGAGCTCGACGCTGCCAAACACGAAGTCGAGCGCCTGCGCAAGGAACTCGCCGACGCCAACAAGGGCCTGGAATCTGAGTCCTCGCGCTTTGCCAAGGCCGGCGACGAACTCAAGCAGGCCCAGGCCGCGCGCGACAAGGCGCTGGCCGAGTTCAAGACCACAGAGGCCGCCCGCGCGGAGCTTGCCAAGGAGGCCCAGGAGCTTCGGCGCCTGCTGGAGGAACTCAACGACGCCCAGAAGGCCGATGCCGAAGGTATCACCGACCAGTTGGAGGCCGTTGAGCGCAAGCTGAAGGAAAGCAACGAGGCCCGCGAAGCCGCCGAGAAAGCGGCTGCGCTGCTGGCGGCGCAGCTCAAGGATGCCAAAGCCGAGGCCGAGACCGCCCGCAGCGCGCGCCAGGCACTGGAAGACCAGTTGGCGGCACTCAAGGACGCTGCAGCCCGCGCCGCCGAGGCCGACAAGCTGGCCCGGCAGGTGCCGGATCTCGAGCGCAAGCTCGCTGCCCGCGACCAGCAGCTTGAAATGCTGCAGAAGCAGCTGGCCGACCTGAAGGAAGAAGCGGAGCTTGAGGAAGAAGAGCGCGACCGCCAGGGGCAGGAAGTGCTCAAGGCCCGCGAGGCCGAAAAGCGCGCGCTGGAAGAGGCCGAACGCCTCGAGCGCGAACTGGGCGAACTTGAGGGCAAGCTGGCCCAGGCCGAAGCCCGCGCCAAGCAGATGTCCGAGCAAGCCGAGGCTGTCGCGGCTGAAAAGGGCAGCAGCGCCGAACTCGAGCAGCAGAACGCGGCGCTGAAGGAACGCAACGCCGAGATCACCCGCAAGCGCGACGAAGTACTGGCCGGGCTGGAACGCGCCGTGTCGGAAGTTGAAGAACTCAAGCGCGCCCTGGCCGAACGCGAAGTCGACCAGCGCACCCTGCGTGCCGAGGCCGCCGAATCCGCCAAAGCGCTCCAGGCCGCGCAGGAAGAAGCCAAGAAGGCCGCCGACCAGGCCCGCGCCCAGTTGCAGCAGGCGCAGGACAAGGCCGAAAAATCCGTCGAGCAGCGCTTCGAGGCCGAAAAGCAGCTGGTGGAGGCCCGCACCCGTGCCGATGCCGAGCAGCGACACAACGGGGAACTCAAGCGCCGCATTGAGCAGTTGGAACAGGACCTCAAGCGCGAGCGCGAGCAGGTCGACAAATCAGCCCCGGCGGCCGCGCTGGAAAGCATCAACAGTCAGCTTGCCACAGAGCGCGCGCGGTTTGAGTCCGAGCACGCGCGGGCGCAACAGGAGATCGACGACCTGCACAAACGCCTGGCCGAAGCCGAGCTGCGCGAGAACGAAATCGCCAGCCAGCTGGAGGCCGTGGAGATGAGCCAGCAGGACGTGATCCGCGCAAAAGCGCTGGCCGGCCAGCGTCGTGCGCAGATTGAACGCATGCAAAGTGACGTCGAAGGCGCCCGCCGCCAGGTGAAGGAAACCGAAACCTACTGGAAGGGCGAGATGGACGGCTTTGGCGGCATGGTCAAGGATCACCTCGAAGCCGCTGAGCGCGGCGACGAAGGCGCCGACCAGAAACTCGTCAAGCTGTTGGAGACCCTCAAGGTCGGCGTTTTCGACAAATACGCCACGTTGCGCCGCAAGCACAACCGCACCCAGAAAGAACTGGATGAAACCAGCGACAAGCTGAAAGCCGTCGAACGCCTGCTGGCCAAACGCGAAGAAGAAGACGCCCGCGTCCGCAAGGCCATCGACAAGGTCGAGATCGAAGCCGGCATCAAGAAGCCCAAGCCCGAGGGAAAAGCCGGCAAGGGCAAGAAAAAGTAGCCACAGGCATCACAAACGCCCCGGCCCTTTGCCGGGGCGTTTTCGTTTTGGGGCACCCGGCCCGCCGAATTCCG
>JAHBXZ010000018.1 GCA_019636215.1 Planctomycetota bacterium
CAGCAGGCTGCTCGTAGGTGAACTGGATGCTGCGCCCGTGGGGGTCTTGCACGCCGATGAGCAGGCCGGGGATGGGGGCGGTGTTGGCGGGGGTGCTGGCGTCGCTGTAGGTGTAGCTGAGGGTCTCGCCTCGGGCCTGGGCCAGGCTCACGATGGCGCCGCTCGTGTCGTAGTTCTCTTCGGTCTGGGCCTGGGCGTCGAGGAGTTGGCCCGCGCCGCCGGCGTTGTAGCTGAGGTGTTGGCTCAGCTCGGCGGTGGGCTGGTAGACCATGGTGCCTCCACCTCCACCTCCACTGGTGCAGCTGGTGAACCCGGACACGCTGGCGCTGGACGAGACGCTGCCGCCTCGTTGCAGGGCCACGCTGCTGTAGGCGCTGCCCGGGCCTGCGCTTGATTGCAGTTGCACGCTCTTGTGCAGGTTGCTCTGCCACAGGGGGCCGAAGGAGGCAGGCGGACTCACCAGCCACGCCGCCCCGGGCAGCTTGGTGCAGGTGTCGTAGGTCAAAGAGAGAGACTGCCCGCCGAGGCGAACACCCAGGTCAACCTCTTGCAGCTTGGCGCCCGTCAAGGGGTAGATCGGGTTGCCGTAGCCTCGGTTGCTTGTAGGGCAACTTCTGTCTCGAGGCTTGTCGTGGTATAGATCGACGTAGCGATAACACGCATTTGCTAGAAGGGCGAGGAGAGTGCCCGGCGGGCATGGGTCAGCATCAGGAATGGTTCCCACACATTCGAATTCATATCTCCTCTCATTGTTTGAAATTTGCTGGGCTACCACACTCTTCACAAAACTCGCCGGACAGGTTACTTGCGTATAGACGTGCACTCCGTTGTTCGGCGATAGGCCACAAGACGCTGCACAGTCGTTCAAGTCACTGGTGAAGTAGTACGGGACCCCGTTATAGAAGGTCGCAACACCATACGGCGCCTCTGCGCTGGTTCCTGGCCTGAAATTCACTATGTAGCGACAGGACCCGTACAAGCAACGCTCGGCGAGCAATTTCCCTCGTTCGAACGCTGCCTCAGGGCTCGCGAAGAACCCGGGATTTACGTACGGTGACGGAAATAGTCCTTCGTCGGGCAGATTGAATGAGAAGGTAGGAGGCAGTCGTACTTCACGAGCTTGCGCCGTCTCAGTAAGCACCAAAAGGCTCAAACACACACAGAGGCAAATTAGACCTGTGATATGTAGGCGCGAGCTCAATCGGCCTCGAAACATTGAGCGACCTTCAAACGGAGTCATGGCCGGACCTCACTCCCTGCCTGTGGTTTGTTGAACGCGCCCGAACGCGTCGATGCTTCTGCTGAGCTGGCGCTTGAGGGCGCCACTTGGATCCTTGGTCTGCTCACCGATGCGGTTGCCCGCGTTGTCCAGCGTGTAGTCCGTCCGGTTGCCACTGGTGTCGTACACGGCCACTTGCCGGTGCGCGTCGTCGTAGTCGTAGTCGTAGTCGTAACCGATCCAGCCCAGTCGGTCAGCAACGACAAGATCGAGCGCCGCAGCTTTCACGTCCCCCTCACTGACAAAGGGCTCCAAGGACTTGCCTTGACATGCAGGTGATAGAACCCCGTCCGGCTCGACAAAGAAGACGAAGTCGCTGATTTCCGGTGGACGGCAAATTGCCGCGTCCGTCCCATCGCCGACACACGTGTCAACTGCGGCTAGGACGGTGCGTGGCGCGAGCAAGGTGAGGAGCGTCGAAATCACCATTGCCACACCAAAACCGCCAGAACGCCGACCATCGCGAATGATGCCGTGCCACATCGTGCCCATCGCTCCCTCCTCCTTCCGCATTTATCTGTTTGGGCGGCCTAGGTGGCCCCTCTCGTGTATCAGGCGGTTTGTCAAAGCTCAGCCCGAACGAATTCGCGAACAACGGTGCCGCCTTCACCAGGAATTCGCGCCGTCACCCCACGGACCTTGCCATCCACGCCCAGCACCAGTTCCCAGTCCGCCTTGCCGGTGAAGGGATTCAAGTAGACCTCTCGCAGGTGGCGCCTGACTGTGAGATAGCGCCGGTCTTCGAGAAGGTCTTCCAGCGTCGCCGGATTGGTCTTCACCAAGCCAGGCGAGGCTGCGTAGTAACTGCCTAGGGCCCGGGCGAATTGGTTTCCAATCCATTCGAGTTCGACCATCTTCCTGTGGCGCGCGGTCGTGACCCAAACCTCAGAGGCCGCCGTGAGGCCGACCCCAAGGATGGCAATCGCGATCAGCAACGCGAGGTAGGTGAAGCCGCGATCGTTGCCAACGCAAGTGCGATGCGAATTGAGGTGTGTTGTCACCATGCCGAATAGGCCTTCCCGTCGTGGCCGACCCCAGAGGCTCCGCTGTGCACATCGAACACTCCCGGTGTCGTCCCATCCGGGTGCGGCTTAACAACCCAGGTCGTGTCGCTCTCAGTGATCGGATCGACCGGCACGGTGCGCAGGTACCGTGCCTCCGCAAGGCTCTGCAGCGTCTCGGGCAAACGCCCTGTATCGGCTCGGTACTTGTCGATGGCCTCACGGAGCATGCGAAGGTCCGTCCGAAGCGTTGCCTCCTTGGCCCGGTCGAGAGACTCGAAGTACCGGGGCGCTGCAATCGACAGCAAGGTGGCCAGGATCGCCATGACGACCAGCAGCTCGATCAGCGTGAATCCGCTGCGCCTCATGTGCATGGCCGGCCTCACCATGCGCGGTAGGGCACGCCGTTGAGACCGACACCAGGTGCGCGCGAATGAACATCAAACACATCTGCACCGGGTGCGGGATCAGACGGCGGGCTCGCGTAGCTTCGCAAGTCCCAGGTTTGCGCGGCCGCTTGAACGCTGTCCGGTGCAAACGGATCGCGCGGCAGGCTTCTCAGCAGATAGATCTTTGCTCCCTTCGGTGATCTTGCGTCGGCAACCCCCTCCACCAGCACCTCCAGGTTCGGCGGATAGCCGGATGCGTCGGCCGAGCGCTGGATGTTGCCTTGGTCGGCAAGCCGCTTGTAAGCGTCGAGCGCTGTGCGGATTTCTCGCAGCGCTCGACGAAGGTCTTCTTCCTTGCTGCGCTGGTGCGACAGCTCCGCCAGCGGCAGACCGATGCTGGCCAGAACGCCCATGATGGCCACCACCACCAGGAGTTCGATCAAGCTGAATCCGCCCATACGCATTGCGCCCGCTCCTGCGACGCCTGCCCTCACCATGTCCGGCCTCTTCATTCCGGCTTGGAGGGTGACGACGGCACCAGCGGCGGTGGCGTGAACGCCGGAGGTGTCGCAGGCGGCTGTGGCGTGGGCGCACTTGGCGGCACCGGCCGGGGCACAGGCGAGAAGGTTGGGACGCCACCAGGCCGAGGCATTCCGACAGGAACCGGCCCGGCGTTCATTGGCGTGCCCAGCTGGATCGGCGAAGCACCCGCAGACGACTCCGTACCCGACAAGAACTCTTGCTGCCCCACGCCTGGCACGTCGAGGTTGCGCACGATGTGGGGCGTGATGAGCAAGACAATCTCGGTGCGGGTATCGCTGTCTTGCGCAGCACCGAAAAGCTTGCTGACCACCGGCAACTCGTTAAACCCCGGCACGCCTGTGTTGGAGCGCCGCTCATCGCGCTGGATCAGGCCCGCGAGAATGTTGGTTTCACCATCGCGCACGCGCAGGCTGGTCGAGGTATTGCGCGTGCCGAGCCGATAGGCCTGGGTTCCACTGCTACGCGCCACGGTCTCCAGGATGTTCGACACCTCCAAGGCAATCTTCATCGACACCTCGTCGTCGAGCGACACGGTGGGCTCGATGTCGAGCTTCAAGCCCACGTCGAGATAGTTGACGGATTCGGCCGTTCCAACGTTCGCGGTCGTTGTCGTCGTGATGACTGGCACGCGCTCGCCAATGAGAATCTTGGCCGATTGCTTGTTGCGCACTCGCACGCGCGGGTTGGCCAAGAGACTTGCATCCCCCTTGGTGCTACGCAGCTGTGCTGATATCAGGGGGTCGCTGGTGTTCAAGGTGACCATGCCGCGATTGCGATTGTTTTCGCGCAGCTCGTCCAGCCTCAGCTGTCCCAGCACACCGTCGCGCCCGGACACCGAAGCCGAGAGCGAATCCGGCCAGCGGATACCCAACTCCAGCAAACGGCTCGCGCTGACTTCCAGCACCTCCAGTTCGAGCATCACTTCGGGTTCTGCGATGTCTTGCGCCGCGATCACTTTCTCGGCGAGCCGCACGCCTTCGGCCGAGTCGCGCACCATCAGCATGTTGAGCTTCTCGTCGACGACCACATCACGCACTTTGGCAATGGTGCGCACTGCGTTGGCGACTTTGGTCGCGTCGGCATTGTTGAGGTAGAAGGTGCGCACCACCATTTCGCGGTACTCAGCGGCCTTGGCGGGCGTGTTCGGGTAGATCAGGAGTGTGTCGCCGTCGAGCACGCGCGACTCGAGCTGATTGGTGGCCAACAACAGCCGCACGATGTCGGCCACCGGCTTGTTGGTGACGGAGAGCGTCACACGAAGGTCGGGCTTCACGTCGCGCTCGATCATGTAGTTCAGGCCCGAGGCCTGTTTCAAGGCCTCGAACACCTGAAGCAACGAGGCGTTGGTGAAGCTCAACGACACCGGCACGCGGTACGCCGCCTTCAGCTTGGGATAGATGCCGAGTTCCTTGCCCGTGGCATCGGCCTGCTGGCGCATGAGCTGGCGCAGTTGCTGGGTGGCGCGGCGGTAGTTGGGGTCTTCTGATACCACCTGCTGCGTCTTGGACACAGCGGCATCGAGCTTGCCGGCTTTGGCAAGCGCCAAGGCTTCGTCCAACGCGATCCAGTGGCGCTCCGCGGCTTCTGCGCGCCCTACACCCGCGCCCGCGCGGGGGTTCGACGGGTCCAGCCTTGCAGCCTTGGCATACAGGGCCTTCGCTGACGCAAACTGGCCGGCTTCGAGTGCTGCCTCGGCTTCGCGCAAAAGATTGTTCACCTGCGCGTCGCGCTGCATGTAGTAGCTGCGGCGGTACTCGTTGTTCTGGGGCTCCTTCTCCATGGCTTCACGCAGCTTGGTCAGCCCGGGCTCGGTCTGGCCCTCGGCAAGCTTGGCGTTGCCTTCACGAAATGCCTGGTAGCCCGCACAACCCGTGAGCGCCACCACGCACCCCAGCAGCAACAGCGCACCGGCCCGAGGCAATGCTGCCAGATTGAGAAAGGACGAAGGTTTCATCGTTTGGCCATGGCTCGTGGAACGGGCAGCTGCCACACGTTCTTGGTGACGGTGTGGGTGATGGAGATCTGTTGCGTACTGATGCCGGTGACCCGGTATTCGGCCAGCAGCACCGTGCCGTTGCGCGCGAGCACCGTGCCTTGGGCCGTACTGATGAACACGCCCGGCGCCACACCGTCATCCCAGGTGCCGATGACTTGCATGGCAGGCGGTGGCGGCGGGGGTGGTGGCGGTGGCGGTGCGGGCGGCCCCACGAACGCGACGACCTTGACCGGCGGGGGCGGTGGCGGCGGGGGCAGTTGCCTGATGACTCGTACCGGAAACGCATTGCCAGGCAGGTCTTGGACTTCGCCCCGCGCTACCGGCATCAGCGGCGCAGCAGGCGGCGCAGACGCCGCTGTCGCAGTACCGGCCGCCCGCACCACCGCGGGCACGATGCTCGGCCCCTTGTTTGCGCCCTCTTCCGGCGGGACCCACCACCGCAGCAGGATCAACACCACCATCAACGCCAGCAGCCATCCCAGCCGACCTTGCCTCATGGGGTACTTCCGCGCGCATCGCTCAGAGCGCTCGGACCGTCATCACGCAGGAACACCACCAAGGTGAGCTTGGCTTCCACCTCGGCCACATCAACGTTCGGTCGGCTCATTGCAAAATCTCGAATCGACAGCCCGGGCACGCCGCTCAGCAGCTGTGCGATCGCGGCACGCAGCTTGGGATAGGCGCCATTGAGCCGGCAGCGCACTTCGAGCATCGTCGGCGCGCTCTCAGTCGCTGCAGTGACCTTGTAGTCGGCCGCAGCCCACCCCAAGCCGTGGCCGACCACCGTCTGCTGGATCTGAGTCAGAAGCAGCGGCAACTCGCTTCGTTCCGGCAGCGTGATGTCGGGCGCGGCCGACAGACGAGGCGTTGGTGTCGTCTCTGACGCAACTGCAGGCGCGTCAACGACCGGGAGCGGCAGCCTGTGCATGCGATAGGCCAACGCCAGCCAGGCCAACCCGGCCAGCAGCAACCCCACGCCGACAAGACCTGCCCAGCCAATGCTCTGCAGGACCCTGGCCGCCAAGACACGCGCCCTGAAGCCCATCGTGGCCTTCACGGTGCGTTCCATCGCGTCAGCACAGTGAATCGCACAGTGGGACGAACGGCGGTCGCGTCGGCCACCTGTTCGTGCGATGCCAAGGTGGCCGACGGCAAGGTGACACCATCGGCCAGCACCTGCGTGAACGCCAGCGCGTGCTCAAAGCTGGGGGCTTCCGCTTCCAACTTGATGGCGCCCGTGGTGGGCTCGAACGACAGCGCCAACAAATACACCGGGTCGACGGCGGCCGACTCGATGCTGCGCAAGCTCGCCAGCCATGGGCGGCGAAGCTCGGTCCGGGCCTGCTGCAGGCGTCGCTCCGTCGCCGAGGGAACCGGCGGTGCCACAGGCCGTTGCACTGCGCGACGCGCGTCCACAGCGGCCAGCTGCGCTTCCTCCGCCATGCGGCGTTCAGTCGTCCATCGCTCGTCGCACCACTTCGCAACACCCAGGGGCAGCGCCCCGACGGCCAGAATGCACCAACCCGCAAAGGGGGCGCGCACAGGTCGCAAGAAGTCGATGGTCTTCAGGGTCATGCGGACACCTTCGCGACCTGGGGCTTACCGATGCTCGAGGCTTCGACCGAAACCTCTCCGATCGCGGAGCACCACGACAAGCGCTCAGTGGATGGCGGCAACTCAACCAGCCGCGACCAGGCGGCCACGCTCACCGGCTCGCGACTTGCATCCCCGCCCCAGCGGGCACCTTCGATCCGCACCTGCTGCTCGACGGACGCGGTCGTGTCATGAACCGGCGACGCTGGGTTGAGCACCACAACACGGCCCGCTTCGATGCGGGCCACCAGCATCCGATCCTGTTCCGCCCATATCCACCACCCGGTCTGTCGCGTCCAACGACGGGCCGGCCGCAGGCGCTGACAACCCCACAGGAATGCAGGCACCATCGCCTCCAGCGTCAAACCCGCATTTTGCGCAGCCCCGAGCAAGCCTTGTTTGATGCGAGGGGACAGGCCAAAGCCGAGCGCGTAGCGATCCCCTGCCCGGTGGTCCACACGGATGTCCCAGGCCGCAACGTCTTCATCCAGGCTGCCGTAGAGAAGCCCGAGCCGATGGCGAACCAGGGCACTCACGGGCCCGTCACCCCAGACGACACCGCCGGTATCCGCCAACAACAATGGCGACCACGCAGACTCAAGCAGCAGGGTCACCTTGCACCTCGGCTTGTCGGCATATAGGGCGGCCACTGCCTGCGCCAGACCTTCAGGTGCGTCGATCACATCGGTGGGCACCGGTTGCTGCCCGATCAGCGACAGGCCAGCGCCCTCCTCCGCCCAGCGCTCAACAGAGATGCGGCCGATGCGAACGTACTCGCGTCTCGAGGTGCGTCTAAGCGGCCACACGTTCCACCTCATCGAGCGTCGTCATGCCAAGGGCCACGGCCCCCAGGGCCTGGTCGCGAAGGCTGCGCCAGCCTCCGCGCTCTGCTTCGGCCTGAATCTCCGCCTGTGGCGCACGGCGTGCCACCAGGGCCTTGAGCGAAGGTGTCATCAACAGCAGCTCGCCGAGCGCGAAGCGCCCGGAGTACCCTGTGCCGCGGCACTGTTCGCAGCCCCTGGCCTGCAGGGCCTGGAACCCTTGCACCGCCTCCCCTGAGGCAACGGCGCAATGCGGGCAGACGCGTCGCAGCAGGCGCTGCGCCAGCACCCCATTGATGGCAGAGGCGAAGGTGTAGGCATCGATGCCGAACTGATCGAAACGCCCGACCACGTCGAACACCGTGTTCGCATGCACCGTCGTGAACACCAGGTGACCTGTCAGTGCTGACTGCACGGCGATCTGCGCCGTCTCGGCATCGCGGATCTCCCCCACCAGGATCTTGTCGGGGTCGTGCCGAAGGATGGAGCGCAGCCCGCGCGCAAACGTCAGCCCCTTGCGCTCGTTCACCGGAATCTGCAACACGCCCGGCAACTGGTACTCGACCGGGTCTTCGATGGTGATGATCTTGTCGCGCGACTGATGGGTCTCGGAGATCGCCGCATACAAGGTGGTCGTCTTGCCCGAGCCGGTGGGCCCGGTCACCAGCAGCATGCCGTGCGGCTTGCGGCACAGCGCATGCAAAGCGTTTCGTGACGGCTCGTCGAACCCGAGTTTGGCCAGCGTCAGGCCCGCGAGGCTTTGGGCCAGGTGCTCACGATCAAGAATTCGCAGGACCGCATCTTCGCCATGGATGCTGGGCATCACGGACACCCGCACGTCGATGGCGCGGCCCTTGTAGCCAATCTGCAGGCGGCCGTCTTGTGGCACGCGGCGCTCGGCGATGTCGAGCTGGGCCATCACCTTGATGCGGCTGATGGCCTGGGCCGCGAGCTCGGGGCTGTCGATGCGCCTCACCGCGGTGAGCACGCCATCGATGCGGAACTTGACGGCCAGGCCCGCCGGGTCACTCTCCAAGTGGATGTCGGAAGCGCCGATCTTGAGCGCGTCGTAGAGCGTCGAGTTGACGAAGCGCACCGCGGGGCTTTCTTCGGCACCGATGTCCTGCAGGCTCAGGGACTCGGCGCCCCTGGCCGCTCCGTCCACGCTTTCCGCCGTGGCCAGGGTCATGTTGCCGAGCGCCGTCATGCCGGCTTCGGCGTGCTGCAACCAGGCATCCAGCGTTTCGGCGCTGGACAGGACGGGCGTGAGCGGGCCAAAGCGCGTCAGACCCCACGCGAGCAGGTCGGTGTCGAAAGGGTCTGTGATGACGAGGTGCCGGCGCTGTGCGCTGTCTTGCAGCAATGCGCAGCGGTGCCTGGCGGCGTCCGCGAAGGGCAGCACATCGAACAGGGGTGACCAGGCTTCGAGATCGTGCATGCGCATGACGGGCATGCCAAGCAGACGACCCAGCTCGTCCACCAGCGCCTGTGGGTCGGGCGCGGTCTGGTGAAGCGCCGCCATCAAATCGTCGCGGGCGCTTGCACGCAACTGAGCGATGCGCTCTGGCAGGCTCGCTGTGACAGACGAGGTTGTCATTGAATGGCCGCCGCGAGCTCGAAGATGGGCAGGTACATGAGCACGACCACCAGCCCGACGCCCAACCCGATGAACACCATCACGAGCGGCTCCAAAGCCCGCATGGTGCGCTCCAGGCTGCGGCTGACTTCGGATTCATGAAAGTGCGCGATCCGGGTCAGCACGGCTCCAAGGTCTCCGGTGCGCTCGCCCGCCAGCATCAATTGCTCCGCGATCGGCGTCGCCATGCCCGCACGCGTGTGCGCGGCCGAGGGAGCCAGTCCGTCGTTGACCGCCTGCACCACCGCGTGCCCACCAGCCCGCAAACTTGACGGCAACAACCCATTGGCCAGCCGCAACGCCTGCGGAAGCGGAATGCCGCCTTGCACCAGCATGCCAGTGGCACGGTACCAGCGGGCCAGAAAGTACGTCGTCAGCCGTTCGTGCAGCGGCCCCCAGGCGAACACACGTTGCACCAGCCTGGCGCGCAGCGACGGCGAGGCAAGTATGACGGCGAGCACGAGTGCCAGGGCGAGACCCCCGCCCAGCCACCACATGCCTTGTGTGTGCAACCACTGAGCCCAGGCGACCATGGCGTGCGCCGACCAGGGCAGCTCGCCGGTCATGCCTTCGAACACCCGCGCAAAGCGCGGCATCACATAAAACAGCAGGAACATCAGCACCAGCGAGCCCACGCCCATCAGCAGCAGCGGGTAGATCGCCGTGGACACCAGGCGGTGGCGCACTTCGGTGACGCGCTGCTCGTGCTCGAGGAAGCGCGTCAAGGTTTGCGGCAGGTCGGAGGTCAACTCCGACGCTTTGACGAGTGCGATCAGCAGGGGCGCAAACGTGGCGTCGGCGGCGAGCGCGTCGGACAGCGTCTTGCCTTCGCGCAGCTGGCGCTCGATGCGCTCGATGCTGGCGACGGAGGCGCCCTTGGCACCGCGGCGCAAGGCATCGAGCGCTTCGATCACACTCAGGCCGGCCACCAGCAGGTCACGCAGTTGTTCGATGAACACCGCAACGTCCAGGCCCTTGCTGGCGTGGCGCGCGCTGAGCAGGCTCCAGTTCCAGCCTGCAGGTTGACACGACAGCACGGCGTAGCCGAGCCTCCCGGCCTGCTCGCGCGCGTCGGCCATGGTGGCCGCCTCCAGCTCGATGCGGCGCGGCAAGCCCTTGCCCTGAGCGACGTTCAGTTGCACACGCACTGGGTACCCCACGCCGGCCTAACGGCCTGTGTCCCAGATGCTGATGTCGATGTTGTCGCCGGTGCCACCGCGCTGGCCGTCCTTGCCGAGCGACATCAGCTCGTAGTCATGGTTCTGGTCGCCCGGGGCGCGGTAGAGGTAGGCGCGGCCCCACGGGTCAGGCGGCAGGGCCTTGGCGAGGTAGGGGCCCGACCATTTGGGCTCGGCCTGCGGTCGCTCCACCAGCGCCTTCAGGCCTTGCTCGGTCGAAGGATAGTGGCCGGTGTCGATGCGGTAGGCACCCAGCGCCTTGTCGAGCGCGTCGAGCTGCGCCCGGGTCGCCTTGACCTCGCTCTTGCCGATCTGGTCGAAGAAGCGGGGCGCGACGTAGCTGGCGAGCAGGCCGATGATGACCATCACCACCAGCAGCTCCAGCAGGGTGAACCCGTATGTACGCGACTTCATGCGCTGCGCGCCTCCCACGCCGTTGTCTTGTAAGGCGGGACTTTACCGTGCGAGCGGGTCTCCTCAGAACCCCAGGCTGTCGCTCTTTCAGGGGGTTGCAGATCGTGGCAGTGCACGAAGATTTGCGTTCTTTGGGGAGTCATGTCCCGGCTGATTGTTCAGCCCGTCTGATTGCGCGACTCACCGTCACGTAGTGAACATTGAAGTGCTCGGCGATCACTCGCATGCTGTGATCCCCCGAGCGATACGCCATTGCCATCGCCTCGTCACGCGGATAGGCGGCTTCGTAAGCTGACAGTGGCTTGGCTGGAGAACGCCGCTGAAGGCGAGGCACCTCCTTCAGTTGTCGCGCGTCTTGAACGAGCGCCTGCATCTGCTCCACGAATGCGTCGCTGCCCAGGTAGACCTGGCCGCGAAGCCCCTCCCACACTGGCGGCAAGCCAACACCTGCTCGCACGAAATCGACATAAGCGGCAACGGCCCTTGCCCGTGTGCGAGCAAATGCCCGCAGCAACGCATCAACCTCCAACCAAGCAGGCGGCACGGTGAGGCCCAGCATGGCGTGATGGCTGCTCCAAGCCCATTCAGCTGCATTGTTCACCATGCCCGCCCGCACAGGGTTGAGCACCACATACCTTGCCAACTCGAGGAGGTGGGCCTCGCGTTCAACCAGCACCGCCTTGAACCTGCCTTGAAACACGTGTCCCACACGGTGGTGCCTTCGGTTCACGTGTTGCGTATAGACCCCATTGAGGTGGCGCATGCCCTCCGACAAGTTGCCCTCGGGGGTCTCCAGAAGCACGTGGTAGTGGTTGGTCATCTGACACCAGGCATGCACGCGCCAATTGAAGCGCTCACAGGTCTGTGCCAACACGCCCAGCCATGCGTGGCGATCTGCATCGCAAAAGAAGATGTCTCCCCGACCGTCCCCACGTGAAGTGACGTGATACAGAGCACCGGCGAACTGCAATCTCAGGGGGCGAGCTATCAGGGAAGTGTCTTGAGATCGAAACTGCGGCGCGCAGGTGTTGCCTTCGATGGCTCACTTCATGCGCGGCGCTCAAAAGTAACCACTGCGCACGCAGAACGCGATCCCACTCTTGGAGGCACCCGCCAATCCAAACCCATCCAGGCCGCCTTCAGTCTGGCCTCTTTGCCTGAAGAGAATCCGCCGCGCCAGTGCCTTTTGCCTGCCCGCTTCGCAATCAGGTTTACGGGCATGGTTGCTGGGGTCGCCAGCGTTGAGAAATGTCGTAGTGCAAGACCTGACCCCTTCTTCGCCACGGCAAGCGCGGCACCCAGCGCACTGCGGCGGGGATGACGTGGCTACGTGTACTCAGGCGTGATGCCTTGGCCGATGTTCAGAGTCCGTCGGCCTATGTCGCCCTTGATGCGCTCATGATGAGCGCATCCGCCAGGCTCTTGCAGAGCGGCCTGGCGCATTCGTACTGCATGGCTTCGGCGGGGTTGCCGCCATGTTTGCAGGGTGGCGCATCACGCCGATTTGCAAACGATTCTTGGGCTGCATCGCGGGATGACTCCCGCCGGTCTGGCAGCTCGCCGTTTATGACGGGGCATCTTGCCGCATCACTTTTTTACGCGCCACCCCAATCATTGGGGAAATGGCTGAGGCGGCGTTCAGTACTCAAGGCTGGTCAGCGAAATAATTGTCTATGGCCAGCGGTAGGCCAAAGCTGGCGAGTTCGGCCAAGAGCGCCGCGGACAAGGTTGGCCCGCCATCGAAGCTAGCCTGAAAGTGACCGCACCACCAAATGCCTTCGAAACTCTGAGACAGATTAATCACTGCGGCACGGTGCGGTGCCAACTGACGCAGCAAGAAACTCAAACCGGCTTCCAGTGAATCCCATTCAGGCTGAAATCCATCCACGCCATGACCCTTGTAGGCCCAGAAAGGACGTCGCCTTCG
This sequence comes from Planctomycetota bacterium, assembly GCA_019636215.1. GTDB lineage: Bacteria > Planctomycetota > UBA8742 > UBA2392 > UBA2392 > H3-PLA7. Next base: position 12,778 of record JAHBXZ010000018.1, read on the forward strand.
CCCTGATGAAGACTTCTCGGAGAGGGTTGACGAATTGTGCGGCTGCAAACTTAACAGCTGGCTCACTTCAGTCGGACTCAATCCATCGCCAGTGAACCTGAGTTCGACCGTGTAGCTGTGAGAACGAGGAGCGTGAGGAGTTTTAGGTAAGTTGTTCATGGCGTTCACCTCATGAAGTTGCGCAAACGAACACGAAGATGAGGATGAGAGTACCTGTGACTGCATCGCGCACGCTCTTCAGCACCCGCTTGCATGACTCACCACAAGCGGGCGACTCCGGTGCCGGCGCTGGTGCCGGAGCTGGCGCTGGAGGCGGTCCACCACAACCGTTCATTCCATCCGGCTTACCCCATTCCACCCAAGTTGCATAAGCGTCAGCCAACTCGTCTCTCGTTGCATCCCGATCCCCAGGCTGTTTCACGCATTGATGAAACCAGCGCTGGAAATTCCGATCCGTAAATTCCCACCATTGACCGCTCTTTCCGCCCTTCCTGTTGTGCCCGAGAGGATCAACGTATTGCAGTGGGTTGCCGCCGACGTATGCGTACGTATTGATGCCCCCATCGAGCCCGATGGGATCGGATTGCGAGTAGCGGCCCGTGGTGCTGTCGTAGTTTCTGAAGTAGTTGTAGAACAGCCCGCTCTCTTGGTCCGCATATTGGCCGGGGAACCGCAGGTTCTGCGTAAACCCCCCAAGCCCTGCGGGGTTGGTCTCCGGCGCCGTCGTCCCAAACGGCTCCGCCAACCACCGCCACCTCAGACTCCCACTCCTGCTGGTGACCACCCGGGGCGCACCCAGGTGATCGGTGTAGACGTAATACACGCTCGGCGGATTGCTCCCGTTGGGCATGAACATCGCGACGGGTGTTGATCCGAGCCACACATATTCCCGGATCGCATTGCCCGCCTGGTCGTACTCGCCCAACAGCTGGCCGCTTTGGTCGTACACGAACAGAGTGGTGGACGTGGCCCCGCTACTGCTGAACTTCCTGACCCGCTGCCCCAGCCCGTTGTAGCTGTAGGTCGTGGTGACCCCCACTTTGGTCAGCGTGCTCAGCCGCCCGGCTGCGTCATAGGTGCTGGTGTAGCCCGCCGTGTCGTTGGTTGTGTTACCTGCCGCGTCATACCCGAAGCTTCTGGCCGGGTTGGTGATGCTGCTCAGCCGGTTGCTCGTGGCCTCGGTGGTGTAGCTGCTGGCCACGCCGTTAAGCGTGGCGCTGGTGCGGTTGCCATTGGCGTCGTAGCCGATGGCCCAACTCGCCGTAGCACTGCTGACCGTCGTCAGCCGCCCGTTCTGGTCGTAGCCGAAGCTCTGGTCGAGGCTGGGCTGCGGCGCGGCGCTGGTGATGTCGTAGTGGGTATAGGCGGTGATGCGATCGGCCGCGTCGTAGCTCAGGTCGCGCACGATGTTGTACATGCTGTAGCGCACCAGCCGACCGGAGGTGTCGTACACCTTGGCATTGGCCAGCACGCCGCTGTCCATCTGCCAGTTCCAGCTCTTGACACCACCGAAGGGCTCCCACTGCACCTGACTGATCAGACTCACCGGGGTGCCGTTGGCCGCCGGCGCGAGGCCGATGCCGCTGAGCTGCCCATCGGTGTAGGTGTAGATCACCTGGCGACCGCTGGGGTAGGTGATGCTGGTGATGTTGCCGGCCGCGTCGTAGGCGTAGCTGACGGTCTCGGTGATCTGAGCCGTGTTGCCGCCGGTGGCTGCGTCGACGCGCTGGATATCGGTGAGCAGCCTGCCCTGCGGGTCGTAGGTGTACTGGGTGCTGCCACTGGGGTGGCTGGTGCTAGTCAGGCGCCCGATGCCATAGGCATAGCCGGTGCCGGTCTGGTCGTAGGTCCAGTCGAAGGTCTGCGTGGTGAGGCCTGCCTTGCTGTAGACGCTTTGGGTCAGCCTGTTGAGGGCGTCGTAGCTGTGGGTGGTGAGCACCCCGCGGCTGTCGGTGCGGGTCTTGAGGTTGCCGGCTTCGTCGAAGGTATGGGTGGCCGTGCCGGTGTCGGGGCTGACCAAGCTGGTGGCATCGCCCAGGCCGTTGCGGGGGTACTGGGTGACGAGGTTCCTCGGGTCGGTGACTTGGGTGAGGTCTTCGCGGCCGTTGTATTCGTAGCGGGTCACGCCGTTCTTGGGGTCGGTGCTGTCTTTGACGCGCGACAGACTGTCGTAGCTGGCCTTGCTTTCGAAGTTGAAGCCGGCCTGGCCCTTGGCCTGGGTGGCCTTGGTGGGGTTGCCCTGGGCGTCGTATTCGTAGTCGAGCACAGGCGCGGGGGAGACGGGGGCAGCGGGCAACTGGCCAGGGGCGGTGGCGTTGACCGTGAAGGCCAGTGCGGGCGATGTGCTGGTGGTGTTGAGGGCATCGCCGGCATAGGTGGCGCTCAGGCTGCGGCTGCCGGCGCTGGCGAAGGTGGCCGCATAGATGGCCACGTTGCCACTGACCGGTGCGCTGCCCAGCAGGGTTGAGCCGTCTCTGAAGGTGACGCTGCCGCTTGCGTTGTTGCCGATGATCGTGGCGGTGAGCGTGGCGATCTCGCCGGCGACGACGGGGTTGGGGGTCGCGGAGAGTGCAGTGCTCGTGGCGGTGACCGTGCTCACGCTTTCCGACACTACCGCTGATGTGCTGGCGGGATTGCCGGCGGCTCCGCTGTAGGCCGCGGTGAGGCTGTGCGTGCCCGAGCTGGTGAAGGTGGCGGTGTAGGTGGCAACGCCGCCGCTCAGCTCGACGGTTGCCAGCGCGGCCGTTCCGTCCTTGAAAGTGACGCTACCGGTCGGCGTACCGTTGCCGGCCACGGTGGCCGTGAGGACGGTGGGCGCGCGCAAGTTCACCGGGTTGACGCTGGAGCTCAGGGTCGTGGCGGTGATGGCCTTGTTGGCCAGTGTGATGCTGACCGAACGGAGGTTGTTGCTTTCGTTGGTCTCGGTGACGGTGCCGTTGTCGGTATTGGCCCCCCCATATGAAGGGCTGCGGCCGTCTGCCTTGGTAAACAGGGTGTAGGTGCCGCTGGGCAATGTGGTGGCCGTGGTGACGTTGGCGGTGACGGTATAGCTCGAGCCTGCGGCCAGGGCGGTGCTGCGATAGCCGAGCGAGGCGGGGAAGTCGCTGTTGTCGAGTACGGCATCGGAGGACAGGTAGGCGGAGTCGTACCAGCCGGGGGACGCGGCCACGCTGCCGACGTTGGTGACGGTGTATGTGACGGGCACGGTCCAGGAGCCGTTGGCGTTGGCGACGATGGTGCCGAGTGTTGGTGTGCCCATGCTGAGGTCTGGGCGTGTGAGGGTGATGCTCGCGGACGCGACGTTGTTGGTCTCGTTGGTTTCGGCGAGCGCACCGTTGTCGACGTTGGTGCCTCCGTTGAAGGCGGGACTGCGTCCATCGGCCTTGACGATGAGGGTGTAGGTGCCCGGGGTGATCGTGGTCGCCGTGGTCAGGTTGGTCGTGACGGTGTAGCTCGCTCCTGCTGCAAGCGCTACACCTCGGTAGCCCAGATTGCCGGCGTAGGTGTCGCTTGTGTCCAGGGTGCCGTCGGTCGAGAGATAGGCCAGGTCGTACCAGCCCGCTGACGCGCCAATGGTGCCCTGATTGGTCACGGTGTAGGTGACGGGCACGGTCCAGGAGCCGTTGGCGTTGGCAACGATGGTGCCGAGCGTCGGCGTGCCGATGCTGAGGTCGGGGCGTGTGAGGGTGATGCTCGCAGAGGCAACGTTGTTGCTCTCGTTGGTTTCGGCGAGAGCACCGTTGTCGAGGTTGGAGCCGCCGTTGAAGGCAGGGCTGCGTCCGTCGGCCTTGACGATCACGGTGTAGGTGCCGGGGGTGATCGTGGTCGCCGTGGTCAGGTTGGTCGTGACGGTGTAGCTCGCGCCTGCCGCGAGCGTTGCGCTCCGGTAGCCGAGGTAGCCGGCGTAGGTGTCGCCCGTGTCTAGGCTTCCATCGGTGGAGAGATAGGCCAGGTCGTACCAGCCGGCATTGGTGGCAGAGGTGCCGATATTGGTCACGGTATAGGTGACGGGTACGGTCCAGGAGCCGTTGGCATTGGCGACGATGGCGCCAAGGCTGAGGGTGCCGATGCTGAGATCAGCCGACTGGGCGAATGCCACAGTGGGCGAGATCGACATGACCGCGATCGCGGCGGCGCCAGCAAGCCTCCTAAGTGCCTGCCTGACCCGAGACCATGTCGAGGCTGTGCTAGCGCGCGCCCCAGGCCGCTCGCTTGTCGTGTGCATATGCGTGTTCATGGTCCTCACTCCCTGCCTGTGGTTTGTTGAACGCGCCCGAGCGCGTCGATGCTTCTGCTGAGCTGGCGCTTCAAGGCGCCGCTCGGGTCCTTTGTCTGCTCGCCGATTCGATTGCCCGCGTTGTCCAGCGTGTAGTCGACTCGGTTACCCCGGTTGTCGTACACGGCCACCTGCCGGTGGGCGTCGTCGTAGTCGTAGCCGATCCAGCTCTGATCGGGCAGCGTCACCTTCTTGAGTTGACCCACCGGGTCGTACTGGTAGCTGGTGGTCTGCCCACCAATGGTGGTGCTGAGCAACCTCTGCCTCAGGTCGTAGGTGTTGCTCGTGACCGCGCCGTTGGGGTCGCTGCTCTCAAGCAGCTGACCGTGGCGGTTGTACCTCGTGTAAGTTGTTACCTTGCCGGCGGCGGTCGTCACGCTTTGCAGGTCACCTGGCATGTGGTCAGCCGTGGTGTCGTCGTAGTAGGCATACGTGGTGATGTCGTTGACGTCTGTTCTCGGACCATCCTCGGTCAGGACCTGGCCCCATTGGTTGTAGGTCCAAGTGGTTTGCCGGCTGGGCAGGCCGGGTTGCAGCGTGGCGCTGAAGCCCATCGCGCCATTTGCATCAGACGTTGCTTGCTCCACCTGCTTACAGAGCACCGCGATTGGCTTGCCGTCAGGAAGCAAGGCACCCGCCGGAGCACAGGTCGCCACAGCACCGCCGTTGAACGGGTCAGGCTGCCCGTTGTACACATTCGACGTGAGTCGGCCTGGCTCCGATATTCTCGTCTTTAGTGGCCAGTCGGGGTGCCACTCAATCGTGGTTTTGCGGCTGCCCGCAGGCAAGGTCGCACCGGCCGCCGTCACCGATGTGCAAGATGCGCCAGAAGCCAACCCTTCGACCCGAGTTGTCTGGAGATTGCGGGCTGCGTCACTCGCAAAGCAAGTTCTATATCCATTGAAATCGTTGGAGCTGGCCAGGTTCCCGTTCGCATCAAACGTGCGACTGCTTGAACTGGCAGCACAACCCGCCCCTGCCGGTTGGCTTTGCGAGACCAAGCGGCGCTCGCCATCTGGGCCGCGTTCCCAGTTCAGGTAGTAAGACGGGCCGCCATTCGGCGCAGTGACAATGCTGAGCGCCCCGTTGTACGACACGCTGTACTTGTCCACTCCTCCAGACCGCTCCGTGGAAAGTGCTTGGGATCCGGTGTACTTGAACGTGGCCGTGCGTACGCCGTTTTCGTCCACGAGCCCCGTCAGCCATGAAGGCCAGTAGCCTCCTGTGTAGTTGGCCTCTCCGTGCAGGTACGACTTGCTGGTGCCATCCGGGTAGGTGACCCCTTTGACCCGCAGCATGGAGTCCATGTCATAGGAGATTGCCAGACCGTCGGGAAGCGTCGCACTTGAATACCTCGGCAGAAGTAAGTCTCGCGAGTAAACGATGCTGCGCGTAGATGGAAGCGAGGTGACAGTGACACTGCCAGGTTGCCGAAGATAGTTTGTGACCCGCCCATCTGGAAACACACGCTGTATCACCTCTCCAGATGCATCGAAGACGTATTCACCTGCGCTCGTTCTCAACACCCATCTTGCTGTGCCATCGGGCAAGGTTGAAACACTCAAGCTTTCTTTGGAAATGGAGGAAGTGCTGAACATGCCTGGCGCCATCTCTTGAAATACGAGGCGCCTTCCATCCTTCAACGTGATCGAAACTTCGTTCGCCGAAGCCGGTTGCGTCTTGAGCAAGGGGAAGGACTTCTGAACGGCCACAGCCGGCGGACGAGGCTGCCCCCAGTAGAAGCCCGGTGGAATCTGGAAAACTTCAGCGACAAACGGCGCATTCGCACCCCCTGCGCCGGCACCGGTGCGACCCGTGAAGTCTGTCATCGACATGCCGACGTCTCCCCAGGTCCATCGCCCACCTCCGCTGCTGGAATAGAAGCGGTCGATCCTGAGCGACCCGTCCGCGGATGAATAGTCGAGTTCGGCCTGGACGTGAATTCCGTCCACTGGATCTATGGGATCACCAAAAAGTGGCTTCGAACGGATCGGACAAGCCTGAATCCCATCAACGGGCTGAGAGGGTGCCAGGGTTTTGGGCGGCACCGGAGGAGGTTCTGGGATTTCGAGTTCACACCACGTCTGAGCGGTCGGCGTTTGCTGCCCATCGATCGACACGTACGTATAGCTGGTGGCGGTAAACGACCATCCAGCGGGACAGTGTGTCCTGCCATACGCGGCAACGCTTGCGCCGCCTATGTCGGTGACCAAGGTCTGCGACGGATTGCCTCCACAGGAGGGAGTGAACGACGTGGAGAAGTTGCTTCGTGTGGTCTGAAACGTCGAGGTGCCATTGAAGATGGCGAATCCGCCAGCCGGCGCAGGGTTCCACCTGTTTATCTTGTAGCAGCTGCCACGGCATTCCGATGTCGAGGCAACACACTGATCGAATGTCTGATCGATGTACGCATTCATGGCTTCGAACAACGCAGCCGGTGACTCGTACTCGCCAGAGTTCCCACAGTCCCAGAGGCACCACGACCAGGCGATTTCTCGAAACTCCTTTTTGGCAGCGGCAGGCTGTGCCACGAACAGGAGAGCGACAAATAGAGCAATCCAGACTTTCACGATTTCACTCCCTGCCTGTGGTTTGTTGAACGCGCCCGAGCGCGTCGATGCTTCTGCTGAGCTGGCGCTTCAAGGCGCCGCTAGGATCCTTGGTGGTCTCGCCCGTCCGGTTGCCGGCGTTGTCCAGCGTGTAGTCCGTCCGGTTGCCGTGGTTGTCGTACACGGCCACTTGCCGGTGCGCGTCGTCGTAGTCGTAGCCGATCCAGCTCTGGTCGGGCAGCGTCACCTTCTTGAGCTGACCCACCGGGTCGTACTGGTAGGTCGTGGTCTGCCCACCCACGGTGGTGCTGAGCAGCCGCTGCCTCAGGTCGTAGGTGTTGTTCGTCACCACGCCGTTGGGGTCCACGCTCTCGAGCACCTGGCCGTGCTTGTTGTACTGGGTGTACTGGGTCACCTTGCCGGCCGCGTTGGTCACGCTTTGCAGGTCGCCCGTGAAGTGGCCCTGGGCGGCTGCGCCCTCGCCCGTGAAGCTGGTGTCGCTGTAGTAGGTGTAGGTGGTGGTGTCGTTGACGTCGGTGCGGGGGCCGTTCTCGGTCAGGACCTGGCCGTATTGGTTGTAGGTCCACGTGGTCGTCCTATTGGGCGCGCCGGGCTGCAGGCTGGCGCTGAAGCCGAGGTGGCCGTCAGTATCGGTGGAGGCCTGCTCGACGCGCTTGCAGAGCACGGCGATGGGCTTACCGTCAGGTAGCAGGGCACTTGCGGGGGCGCAGCTGGCAACGGCATTGCCGTTGAAGGGGTCGGGTTGGCCGTTGTAGATGCTGGTGGTGAGGCGGCCGGGTTCGGCCACTCGGGTCTCCAGGCGCCAGTCGGGGTGCCATTCGGTGCTGGTCTTGCGAACACCGGAAGGGAGTGTTGCACCTGCGCCCAAGTAGCTTGCACACGTCGCATTCGCACTCAACCCTTCGACGCGGGTTACTTCAAGATTGCGACTCAAATCATTTCCAAAGCAAGCCCGTCTGCCGTTGAAGTCGTCTTCGCTCGCCTTGTTGCCGTTCGCGTCATAGCTGATGGCCCGACTACTCGCCACACAGCCGGATCCAGCTGGTTGGCTCGTTCCCACAAGCCTGGAGAAACCACCGACGACCGCATAATTTAGGGAGCGCGTCGTTCCAAGGGGGGTCACAAGCGACACAGCGCCCGACCCCGCATACCGGCCGTCGGTGATACCAAATGCATCGACCCCGCGCGCATGCTCCGTTTGGACGGCCTTTCCGTCGCGATAGCGAAAGGTCGCATATCGAACACCTAACTCATCGCGAATTCCGGTGAGCGCGTCCCTAATCCGCGCGGAACCCGTCATGTAATCGGACTCGTTCCACAGGTACTGTTTCGACGCACCATCTGGAAAGGTCACTTGAAGCGGCTTGCGCACACGAGCGAGCGGCCAAATTGAAGTGGCGGGCGCGATTTCGTGATCGTAGGAAATCACCGATCCGTCAGGAAGGCGAAGCTCCTTGAGCCTACCGTCGGGCTCATATGAGAACCCGATCGCTCGAGCAAAGTCGTCCGTCACCGAAAGGAGATAGCCAGCGCCCGGAGCTACACCCGTCATCGGCTCCGTCGAATAGTGAGCTTGGGCCTTACGCCCATCTGCGTGGACGATGGCAGCGAAGCTCCCATCGGCATTGAGGACAATGAACCTTGAGTCTCTGCTCTGCCGGATCCAGTACCCTCCGCCGACATCAATGCCAAGTCGATCCTTGTTGAAGGTACGTTGCGGTGCGCCAAACGTGCCGTTCCAGTCGAAGGCATATTGCACCCCCGACTCATCGAACAGAGTTGCCGTAGTCCCCAAGACATTCAGGCGCGGAGCATTTACCGGGAAGAGTTGCCACTGGTTATCGGCGTAGTTGTAGATCGACCGGTATAGCGCATCGCCACTGCTCGTCACTCCTGGCACGGGAATGAGAAAGTCTTTTTGGAAGACATGCACGAACCCTCCTCGGTCACTGTCATAGAACCGACGGAATGACAAGAGATTGCGAGGGTCCACATAGTCAACCTCCTCCTGGCGCTTCACACCTGAGGTCGGATAGATGGGGTTGCCGAACCGAGGGCACATGTCCGGGTGCTTGGCGAGCCGGACACGTTCGCATAGCAACTCGTAGTCCTCGGGGTAGTTGCCAACACCGTTCAATGGAGCGGTATTTGTAGTCTGAAAGTCATCCGGGCATACATTGCCGACGCTTACCACCGAGGTGATCCCCGAATCCGTCAGTGTGCCGTTGTAATAGCGCTCCACATCGTGGCACCAAGAGCCGGCGACGCCCCAGTAGTACCGGATCGTGTTCGCACACGGCCGGAAATTCTTTACCCGGACTTCAGCTGGAGGGAGCGCCGGATTCGCAGCAACCCAAGCCTCGTACACAGCCCAGGCTTCTTGGGGGGATTTGTAGGGGACCTGGGTGGCTGGGCCAGATGCTAGCCACGCAATGACGCCTGGCTTGCGAATCTCAACGTCTGTGGCAAGGGCCTGCGCCATTACCCGGACTAATGGCAGCAAACAAAGACTCGCGACGACGAGTATCCGGAGGGCCGCGGACCGGGGCGAACTTGTTGAAGCTGCCATCTACCCTTCACTCCCTGCCTGTGGTCTGTTGAACGCGCCCGAGCGCGTCGATGCTTCTGCTGAGCTGGCGCTTGAGCGCGCCACTCGGATCCTTGGTCAGCTCACCGATGCGATTGCCCGCGTCGTCCAGCGTGTAGTCAGTCCGATTGCCCCGGTTGTCGTACACGGCCACCTGTCGGTGCGCGTCGTCGTAGTCGTAGCCGATCCAGCTCTGGTCGGGCAGCGTCACCTTCTTGAGCTGACCCACCGGGTCGTACTGGTAGGTCGTGGTCTGCCCACCCACGGTGGTGCTGAGCAGCCGCTGCCTCAGGTCGTAGGTGTTGGTGGTGACCACGCCGTTGGGGTCCACGCTCTCGATCACCTGGCCGTGCTTGTTGTACTGGGTGTACTGGGTCACCTTGCCGGCCGCGTTGGTCACGCTTTGCAGGTCGCCCGTGAAGTGGCCCTGGGCGGCTGCGCCCTCGCCCGTGAAGCTGGTGTCGCTGTAGTAGGTGTAGGTGGTGGTGTCGTTGACGTCGGTGCGGGGGCCGTTCTCGGTCAGGACCTGGCCGTATTGGTTGTAGGTCCACATGGTCGTCCTATTGGGCGCGCCGGGCTGCAGGCTGGCGCTGAAGCCGAGGTGGCCGTCAGTATCGGTGGAGGCCTGCTCGACACGCTTGCAGAGCACGGCGATGGGCTTACCGTCAGGTAGCAGGGCACTTGCGGGGGCGCAGCTTGCCACAGCGTTGCCGTTGAAGGGGTCGGGTTGGCCGTTGTACACGCTGGTGGTCAGGCGGCCGGGTTCGGCCAACTTCGTGGCCAATCGCCAGTCTGAGTGCCACTCAGTGCTGGTCTTGCGAGCACCGGCTGGAAGTGCCGCACCGGCGGTCAGCGCCCCTGCGCAGTCCACATACCAACTTGCGCCCTCGACGCGCACAACTTCAATGTTTCTGCCGAGGTCGTAGGCAAAGCAACCTTCTACACCGGCATAGTTCAAGATACGCGTGATATTGCCAGCACCGTCATACGCGAATGTGGCAGCGGCTGCCGCTGAACCGACGCCTGCGGGGATGTCCCGCCTGGTGACCACCAGTGAACCCTTGACAACGCCGAGAGTAATTCGAATGTCACCTCCTACCGGTGGGGTGATGGTGGTGATGCTTCCATTTCTGTTGACGACATAGCGATTGACGCCGTTCGCCCCCTCCGTTGAGATGGCTCGTCCATAGCCGTCGTACTTGTAGGTCGCGACACGCTTGCCCTCTTCATCGATCAACCCCGTGAGCGGCTCAACGGGCCCCATGGCTGAAAAGTATTCAGGCTCCCCATACACGAGCCCCTTCTCGCTACCATCGGCATAGAACACCCTATTCAGCAGACTTCCGAGGTAGCGGTACTGGATCAGCGTGCCATCGGGAAGCCGGTAGCCGTCAACTCGATCATCAGTGCCATAGATCGGCGTCAGCTGTCGCCCGACTTGGTCCGAGATGCCCAACAAGCGGCCGCTGGCATAGGAATAGGTCACCATTTCACCGGTGGGCCAATAGATGCGTCGGGGTCGCCCGTCTGTGCCTAGTTCTTCCACCTGATTGTTTGCGCGGAACCAACGCCACGCCGTTCCGTCTGCCGCGGCAGGTGAAACAGGAACAAGCCGGTCACCATCAATACCAGCGGCAAAACTTCCGTCAGCCTGGGCCGGGTACATCGTGGCCGAGCCGTCGCCATTGAGTCGATAGACCTCGCCGTACGGTGTCGACCGGATCACCGGAAAATGCAGCGTGTATTCAAAGGGCATCCCCTGCCCTGGCGTACTGGTGAAGGTGTTTCCTAGGTAAGACTGAGAGATTGAGTAGGCGGCCGCAAGGGGCGAAAACAAGTCGGCTAGCAGGCTCGCACCAGGAAACTTCCAGCCCGTACGTTGCCCCCGAAATTCCCGAACGATCGCCAAATGTCTGCCTGTGCCGACATAGTCAGTTTGCCGATCGACCTTGCTTGAGCCGCCAACGGTCAGCGGGTTGCCCACCACGCCAGGCGCTCCTGTGCCAGCAGTCTTGCCGACCACACAAGTGTCACATTGCAGTGGCGGCGCAATGGTCGATTCACACACCCAGCGGTCTTCACTCGCATCGACGGGGGTCGATTTGACGGGGAAGTCTTGAGGACATACGAGCACTCGCCGCAACCAATCCTGATTCGGCGCATCTTCGACACTCGAGTACGGCACCCCACCCAGTGCGCCCACGGTATGCCACTGCCCATCTGCAAGGAACGACGTGTAATCTCCGTTCGTCTTCTTCGTCGCGGAAGGATCCGGGTGAAACGAGATCAGCACCATCTGCCGACAGTTGAAAGTCTGAAGCGAAGCGTTTCGAGCCATACACGCGTTGAAGTACCCCTCATATTGGGAGTTCAGCGCCTGCACAAGTGCATCGCGTGACGGGAAGCCATAGAGACCAGTTCCGTTCTGCCAGGTTTCTTGAGGCTCAAGGATCAGCGCGACCGCGGCGTGTGCACCTCTTGCACAAAACGCGGTGACCATGAAGACCAAGCACATCGCAACCAACGAGACTCGACGCAAGGCCGAGCGAAACTGGCGGCCGCATGACCCGCATGCAAATGCGCTCCACATTGTTCTTGACCTCCCTGAATGCGCCTCGCGACGCCCGCCATTTCGTCTTATTGCGGCCCTTCGAGGGCTAGCAGGAGATTAGCACGGTCTCCTGAGGGCAAGTGAGGCGGTCGGGCGTGCGTGTAGACCACGGCTTCGACACCCAGCACAGGGCATACATCGATGAAGAATTCGGAGTCCCGCGGCAATCTCTTCCCCAGCTCGAGGGAAGCTAGAAGGTGGGCGACCACCGGCTGTCCATGTACGTCCGACCATCGCGAACCTGCGGTGATCGGCAACAACGATGGTGCACATCCGTCATTGCCGTGTGGCCGGTCCTCCGCTGACCTCGCCGGGCGCGTGCGTACCATGACACCGGGGCTTCAACACCAACCGGCACGAATAGGGTGAAGATGAGCATCGTGGCAATCGCTTGCTGGTCGCCGATGTTCGCCGAGGGACTGTTCAGAAGTATTGCCGCAACGATGCGTGCGAACGGCAATCAATTCGGTGCAGTTCTGCGCGCCGGGCAGCCCTGGCTACAGCTGACCCAACTGAGCATGCAACTGGCTGCTGGCGTTCCGCCGTTGCTTCGACTGGTTGCGGCGTCCCGCCGCTCCTGTCAACAGGCCGCATCGTTCCGTCGTTGCTTCCGGCTGTGACGAAGCATAGTTGGATCGAGGCGCACCCTATAGGCTAGGCAGATCAACGACTTAGCGTCAAGGCGAGGCTACCAACTCTGCTTCCGGCATCCAAAAAGGCACAGCGCTTGCCCCACCCCCAGACAACCCGCTCGCCCACCCACCCAGCAGGAGGCCCACCCATGGCAGACAAGCCCCACGTCGCGCGTCGCATCGGGTCGCACGAGATCGGCGCCGAGCTCGTGGTCTCGGCGTGCCTCATCGGCGCCGTGGTGGCCTGGGGCCTGGTCTCGCCCGGCACGCTGGCGGCCGTATTCGACACCGCACTGGCCGCGATCACGCGCAACTTCGGCTGGTTCTATCTGTGGCTGGTGCTGGGCCTGGTGGTGCTGTCGGTGCTGCTGGCCGCGAGCCCCTACGGCAACCTCAAGCTGGGCGGCGAGGACGACGAGCCGGACTTCTCGCTCGGGGCCTGGTTCTCGATGCTGTTTGCCGCAGGCATGGGCATCGGGCTCGTGTTCTGGGGCGTGGCCGAGCCCATCTCGCACTACGGCGAGCCGCCGCCCGGCATCGCGCCGCAGACGCCCGAGGCCGCCAACGCGGCCATGCGCTACAGCTTCTTCCACTGGGGGCTGCACCCGTGGGCGGTCTACAGCATCGTGGCGCTGGCGATCGCGTTCTTCCAGTTCCGCCGCGGCGGGCCGGCGCTCGTGAGCACCGTGGTGCGCTCGCTGCCCTGGGCGCCCCTGCGCCGGCTCGGGCCCGTGGCCGACATGCTCGCGGTGATCGCCACCGCGTTCGGCGTGGCGGCGTCGCTCGGCATGGGCGCCCTGCAGATCAACAGCGGCCTGCACCGCGTGGCCGGCCTGCCGGTGAGCAGCGCATCCCAGGTGGGCATCATCGTCTTCACCACGCTGATCTTTCTCGCGTCAGCGGTGACGGGCGTCGAGCGCGGCATCAAGTGGCTGTCGACCTTCAACCTGGGCGTGGCCGGCTTGCTGACGCTGGCCGTGCTGCTGCTCGGCCCCACGGTCGTGATCATCGACACGCTCACCAACACCCTGGGCAGCTACCTCACAGAGCTCGTGCGCATGAGCCTGCGCACCACGCCCTTCCGCGACAGCACCTGGGTGGGCGGCTGGACGGTCTTCTACTGGGCCTGGTGGGTGTCGTGGGCGCCGTTCGTCGGCCTCTTCATCGCGCGCGTGTCGCGCGGGCGCACGATCCGCGAGTTCATCTTCGGCACGGTGGCCGTGCCGGCGCTCGCCGCCTTCATCTGGTTCTCGGTCTTCGGCGGCACCGCCCTGCACTTCGAGCTGGCCCGCGGTCTGCCCATCGCCGAAGCGGTCAAGGGCGATGTCTCGACAGCGCTCTTCGCGGTGTTCGACGCCCTGCCCTTCGGTGCCGTGCTGTCGGCCGCGGCCACGCTGCTGGTGCTGGTGTTCTTCGTCACCTCGGGCGACTCGGCCGTGCTGGTGCTCGGCATGATGAGCACCCGCGGCTCGGAGCACCCCTCGGCGCGCGTCAAGATCGTGTGGGGCGCGCTCATTGCGGGCATTGCCATCAGCCTGCTGTTCGCCGGCGGACTGCAGGCGGTGCAGACGGCCACCATCGTCTTCGCCCTGCCCTTCGCATTTGTCATCGTGCTGATGGCGGCAGCGCTGTGGCGTGGGGTGAAGGCCGACTGGGCAGAGCACGAGCTGAAAGAGCGTGCGCTTCGCCGCAGGATGCGCGCGCTGGCAGAGGCCCCGCCCGGCGACACCCGGCACTGAGCAGCACCTCGGGGCCTGCCTCGCACCACCGCGCCGCCCATGACATCGGGCCGCGGCGGCCGGGTGGTTCATGGGTGCCTGACGAGCGAAAGCAGCTGCCGCACCTCGCCCGCACAGGCCTCGGCGGCCTTGTGCTCGACCCGGCGGTAGGTCTCGATGAGCTGGCGGCCGAGCGGCGTGAGCTCGCTGCCGCCGCGGCTCGCGCCTCCACGGGCCGAGTCGACCACCGGTGAGCGCAGCATGTGGTTCATCTCGTCGAGCAGCATCCACGCGCGGCGGTACGACATGTCGAGGCTGCGGCCCGCGGCCGAGATCGAGCCGGTCGCGGCAATGGCTTCCAGCAAGGCGATCTTGCCGGGCCCGATGGCGATCGTGTCGCCCACCGTGACGCGAAACCGGAACCTGGCGCTCGGCTTGCCGCCGGGCGACGGGTCAGCCTGGGCGGTGTGCGTCTTCATCGGCAGCCTGGCGCAACGGCACGACGCGGCCGTCTTGCATGAAGAGGGTTTCGCTGGCCAGCACCTCGACGTCGTCTTCGTCGTGGGTGATGAGCATGGTGGGCACGGCAATGTCGGCCTGCAGGTCGCGCAGCTCTTGCCTGAGCTTCTTTCGCAGGTGACGGTCGAGCGCGGCGAAGGGCTCGTCGAGCAGCAAGGCCGCGGGCTCGTTGACCAGCGCGCGGGCCAGTGCCGTGCGCTGGCGCTGGCCGCCGGAAATCTGATGCGGGTAGTGGTCGGCCAGGGGCTGCAGGCCGAAGGCGTTGATCCATCGCGACACGGCAGCGTCGTCGCCCGACCGGCGCGGGTTGAGCCAGCCCGATCGGCGGGCGAAGGCGATGTTCTGCCGCACGGTGAGGTGGGGGAAGAGCGCGTAGTCCTGGAACACGTAGCCGAGCCTGCGCTGCTGGGGCGACAGGTCGATGCCGGCCGTGCGGTCGATGCCGGCCGTGCGGTCGAACACCACGCGGCCGGCGATGGCGATGCGGCCGGTGTCGGGAGTGGAGATGCCGGCGATCATCTTGAGCGTCTGCGTCTTGCCCGCACCCGACGCACCGAAGAGCGCCAGGTGCGCGGCGTCGCTTGCAAACGCCACGTCGAGCCTGAAGCGGCTGTCGCGGTGGCGCAGGAGCTTGTGCAGGTCGACGTTCCAGATCATGAGCGGCGTGTGTTGTCGCGCGCGGGCACCAGCCAGCCGGCGGCCAGCAGTACCGTGATGCAGGTGATGGAGGTGACGGCGACCAGGAAGTTGGCGGTGTCGTCCTGCCCGGCCTGCACCGCTTCGTAGACCGCGATCGAGAGCGTCTGCGTCTTGCCCGCAATGCTGCCGGCCACCATCAGCGTGGCGCCGAACTCGCCCAGGGCCCGCGCGAAGGCCAGCAGCAGCCCGGCGAGGATGCCCCGCCACGCCAGCGGCAGCGACACCCGGAAGAACACGCCGGCCTCGCTCACGCCCAGGAGCCGGGCCGCGTCTTCGAGCTGGGCGTCCACCGTCTCGAAGGCCGCACGCGCGGCCTTGAAGACGAGCGGAAACGACACCACCGTCGCGGCGATCACCGCCCCTTGCCAGGTGAAGATGAGCCGCAGTCCGAAGGTCTGCAAGAGCCAGGCGCCCAGCAGCGAATGCGTGCCGACCAGCACCAGCAGGTAGTAGCCCAGCACGGTGGGCGGCATCACCATCGGCAGGGTCAGCACGGCGTCGAGCACATCGCGGCCCGGAAAGCGCCAGCGCGCCAGCGCGTAGCCCACGCCCACGCCCAGCACCAGGTTGGCGAGCGTGGCCCACGCCGCGATCTTGAGCGTGAGGCTCAGGGCGACCCAGGCGGCTCCCATGTGTGGACGAGATCGCCGATGCGCTACGGCTTGCCGAAGCCGTAGCGGGCCAGCACGGCCTGCGCCGGCGCCGACGCGAGGAAATCGACGAAGCGCCGAGCGAGTGCCGCGTTGGGGCTCGAGGCCAGCACTGCCACCGGGTAGAGGATGGGCGTCCTGGTCGGCACGCTGAAGGCGACCTTCACCTTGTCGGGCATCAGCGCCGCATCGGTGGCGTAGACGAAGCCGGCGTCGACCTCTGCGCGCGCCACGTAGTCGAGCGCCTGCCGCACGTTGTTGGCGCCGATCATCCTGGGCTCGATCGCGGCCCACTGGCCGGTGGCTTCGAGCACGGCCTGGGTGTAGCGGCCGACGGGCACGCTCGCGGGCAGTCCGATGGCGACACGCCGGTACGCCGGCTCACCCAGGTCGGCAAGCACCCTGGGCACGTGGGCCGAAGCCACGGGCACGACGACCACCAGCGAGTTCGAGGCGAAGTTTCTGCGGTCCGCCGCGTTGACCAGGCGCTGCTGCTGGGCCTGGTCCATCGTGTCCTGGTCGGCACTGGCCAGCACGTCGACCGGTGCGCCCTTGGCGATCTGCTGCAGCAAGGCGCCCGATGCGCCGTAGTTGAACTGCACCTTGTCGCCGGGGTGGGCCGCCTCGAACACCGGGCCCAGCGCGTTGAAGGCGTTGGTGAGGCTGGAGGCGGCCGAGACCGTCAGCTCCGCGGCATGCGCACCCATAGAAGCGGCCATTGCAAGCGCGGCAAGGGCATGGCGAAAGAGCGGCATGGGCGAAGGCGAGGCAGTCCGATATGTTCGAGTATATATGTCGGGTTACTCCGCGCGCCAGGGCTTGATTCACTGAGCGGCGCGGCCCTGCCCGCGCCCCATCTCCTTGACGAAGCGGTCGCGTGCCGGCAGGTCGACCTCGGGGTTCCACACGGCGAAGACGGTGGACAGCATCGCGGCGTCGGACAGCGGTCGGAACACCGCACCGCGAATGCCCGAGCGTTCCATCGGCGACGGCACCAGCGACACGCCCATGCCTTGTGCGACCACCGCCACCACCGACAGCCAGTGGCGCACCTCGTGGCCGATGCGCGGGTCGAAGCCGGCCTGGTGGCACATGCCGATGATCCGGGCGTGGTAGTCGGGCGATGCCGCGCGCGAGAAGAGCACGAAGGGCTCGTCGGACAGTGACGCCAAGGCGATGCGGCGCCGGGCCGCCGCGGGGTGGCCTTCGGGCATGCAGGCCACGAACTGCTCTTCGCTGATCAGCTGGGCCGTGAGCGGCGGCTGCACGCGGTCGGTGTGCAGGAAGGCGAGGTCGAGCTCGTCGCTCGCGAGCGCCTGGATCTGCTCCTGCGAGTTCAGCTCGTGCAGCACGAGCTCGATGCGCGGCTGCGAGGCCCTGAAGCGCTGCAGCATGGCAGGCAGCCCGCGAAAGAGCATCGAGCCGACGAAGCCCACGCGCAGCCGGCCGATGGCGCCCGCGTCGACCTCGCGCGCCAGGGCCTTGGCTTCTTCTGCCTTCGACAGCAGGCTCGTGGCGTGCGGGCGAAACGCCTCGCCGGCGGCCGTGAGGCGCACACCGCGGCTGTCCCGCTCGAAGAGCCGCGCCCCCACGGCTTCTTCGAGCTGGCGAATGTTGACCGAAAACGGCGGCTGCGACATCGCGACGCGTCGCGCGGCGCGGCCGAAGTGAAGCTCGTCGGCGAGCGCGACGAAGCAGCGCAGGTGCCGGAATTCCATGGCCATCGCGGTGCTCCTTGTCGATACCCGGGGTGTATCGATGATGCCAGGGCAGGCGTGGCGCATGAATCGCCCTCTTCCACCCCCTGAGGACGCCGCACCCTCAGTTCGCAAACGCCGCAATGCCCGTCTGCGCCCGCCCGAGGATGAGCGCATGCACGTCGTGCGTGCCCTCGTAGGTGTTGACCACCTCGAGGTTGACGAGGTGGCGCGCCACGCCGAACTCGTCGCTGATGCCGTTGCCGCCCATCATGTCGCGCGCGAGGCGGGCGATCTCGAGGCTCTTGCCGCACGAGTTGCGCTTCATGATGGAGGTGATCTCCACCGCGGCCGTGCCGTCGTCCTTCATGCGGCCCAGGCGCAGGCAGCCCTGCAGGCCGAGGGTGATCTCGGTCTGCATGTCGGCGAGCTTCTTCTGGATGAGCTGGTTGGCGGCGAGCGGGCGGCCGAACTGCTGGCGGTCGAGCACGTACTGGCGGGCGCGGTGCCAGCAGTCTTCGGCCGCGCCGAGCGCACCCCAGGCGATGCCGTAGCGGGCACTGTTGAGGCAGGTGAAGGGGCCCTTGAGGCCACGCACCTCGGGGAAGGCGTTTTCTTCGGGGCAGAAGACGTTGTCGAGCACGATCTCGCCGGTGATGCTGGCGCGCAAGCCCACCTTGCCGTGCACGGCCGGGGCGGAGAGGCCCTTCCAGCCCTTCTCGAGCACGAAGCCGCGGATGGCGCCTTCGTCGTCCTTGGCCCAGACGACGAACACGTCGGCGATGGGGCTGTTGCTGATCCACATCTTGGCGCCGCTGAGGCTGTAGCCACCCTGCACCTTCTTCGCGCGGGTGACCATGCTGCCGGGGTCGGAGCCGTGGTCGGGCTCGGTGAGGCCGAAGCAGCCGATGTATTCGCCACTCGCAAGCTTGGGCAGGTACTTCTGCTTCGTCGCTTCGTTGCCGAATTCGTGGATCGGCACCATGACCAGCGAGCTCTGCACGCTCATCATGGAGCGGTAGCCCGAGTCGACCCGCTCGACTTCGCG
>JAHBXZ010000019.1 GCA_019636215.1 Planctomycetota bacterium
ATTCCTTGACCCGCGCGTTGAGAATGCGTTCCAGCCGCTTGGGGTCGCGGCGCAGTAGTTGTTAGTCCTTCTTGGCCAGTTGGGTTGCCAGCAGCCACTCGGCCACATGGTATTCATGACTGCAACGCTGGTCTGCTTTCACGCAGTCGGCAAGATGCTTGCGCGCGTCGTCAGGCTTGTTGCCGAGCCAGGCCAGCACACCGCGAACAAACGGGTCGCGAGCCTTGCATTCGCCCGGTGTCAGCAGTCCGGTACCACGGAACATAACCACGCGTTCGGCAAATCTTTCGCCGTGCCACTCAAAGCCATTCCCGGGCATGGGAAGATCGGATACGTCCCGCATGCCCGCCAGTATTTCCATCGCGCGAATATCAAGCAGCGTGTCGCACTGGATGAAGCCAGCGGGAATTTCGGGGCCATAGAATCTCAACCGTCCCTGTGCGTCTACAAGCTCAGGTGGTCCGCCCTCGGGGCTGATTTTCATGGCCACGGCCATCAGCAACATTGTGTCAAGATGAACACCCGGCGTGTCTTCCTGTCGCGCGTCCCAATGCTGGCGAACTCGCGCCGCCAGTTCGCGACTCTTGCCTGATTCCAAAAGCGCCCGGGCTTCGTGAAACAAGGGCGAGTAGAAGTTGCCGTTGAAGCCGTCCATGGTGTTCACTTCGACCGTGGGCACGGCTACTTTTCCAACCCGGGTGTGGCGGCCCGAGGCCATCAACGCGCGACGCATCAGAAAGGTAAAGTACGGGCCGGTGCTGTTGTTTTTGCGTGCCTCTATCTCCTTGATCGCGGCAGGCAGGGCCGCATGTTGATTGCCTTCAAGCAGCCCCGCCAACAGGTAGTTGTCTAGGTACGGCGGGTAGCCGTCGTCGCCATCACGAAGCTCCTTGTAGCGCTCCATAGCTTCATCGGCTTTGCCCAGAACGGCCTTGGACCGGATGTACGACTGTGAGCCCACAAAGTAGCCGTAGCTATTGACCCCGATCTTCTCGGCGCTTGCTACGTGCTGCAGGGTGATTTCAGGTGCCGAACGACAGGTCTCCAGCGCGATGTTGAACAGGCGGTCGACGTCGCCTGTGCCCCGGGATATCAATTCCGCTTCCTGGCACGCCGCCAGATAGTGGCCCTTCTGTCCGGTCAATGCGATGCGATGCAGGGCACCTTCCATATCCAGGCCCCATCGCGAACCTTGCAGAAGGCCTGAGTAGCCTGAACGCACGTTGGCTGACATTTCCGGCCCGGTGGCGGTGTAGGTTCGAAACAGGTATTCGGTCGTAATGCCGCGTGCAAACAGCGCGTACCGAAGCCCATTGTTGTGGCCACCCAGATAGAACGGAGTTGCCGGCGCATTTACCGCAACGCCGACCATCGCGGCATATCCCCGCGGAGGTTCACCGGCCCTTGCCAGAACGCTTGACACGCGTCCCAGTGCATCCAGGTGGAAGGGCCGCAGCAGCAGATATCGCAGGCTCATGCGCTCAAGGGCCGCCCAGTTCTTCCACGCATAGCGACCAAACCAGTCATTCTGGGGCAGCCGGTGTGTTATCGCGATGGTGTCCAGCGGTGCCGTGCGGTCGGCCAGTGCCCACATTTCGTTGCGGGCTGCCGAGCTTTCGGTGCGGTTAAGGTAATATCCAAGAATGACCTGGCCCTCGCCGGCGCAGCGTGGCAGATCTTTCGTGAATGCCAGCACGTCCTTGCGCTCAAGGTTCGTCCTGCTGACCAACGTTGCATCATTGACCACGTACCACAGGCGGTCGGCTTCTTTTGCACCCGGCGGCAGCTTGCCACTCTCAAGTTCAAGTTCAGCATTCAGTATCTCGCCGGCCCTTGGATACTTCTCGGCCATGACTTTCCGAAAGTGAACCAGGTCCTGGTTGGCAAGCAACTGGCGCATGTACATGTTGACAAGCCTGGACACGGCAAGGCCCAGAGTTCGGCCATTTGATTCCGAGACCACCACGACAGCCTTGGCCCCGAACTCCATTGCGCTGTAAAGCTCGTTGCGCCCGAACGCCATCACTGCGCGAGTAAGCCAGTAGACTCCCAGTGCCCCGCCATACGCCGCGCGCTCGTTGTCATCCGCAAAGGGCTGCATGAGTTCCGCCTTTTGGGAATCGGAAAGTTTCAAGTCATCTGCTGCCAGCGCTGCGGGCTTGCCCGCACGCAGATTTGCCGCAGCGACCTTGAGCCCGGCGTGACCCGTCTGTTCCAACGCTGTTGCGAAGGCCTTGGCGTGGTCCGCCATATGCGGGCTTGCGGCTAACTCGGCCACCAACGACGCGATACCGTCGCCTTTTCCGTCACGCAGGGCCAGCACGGCGCGTGCCGCCAGCGCACGCTGCAGCGGGTCGTAGCTGGCAAACATGGACCGCAGCATCACGCGCTGGGCAGGCGGAAAATGCGGTGTGCCATGAAACGCAGCCATTGCAGCCACCCGGCGGCCCAGGGTGTGTTCGGCGGGCAACATGTTTGCGTAGCAGACCATCAGCGGCCCGATCGACAGCGCGGACGTGTGGCCGGGAATCGGTGTGGTCTTGGCCGCTTCACCCTGCATGGCATGCACCAAGGCCAGATGCTTGAGGTTGCGCGGGGAAGGCTCGCCTGTGGCCTTGACCACAGCTTCTTCAGCGACGCTGGGAGCCTTGCCTCCAAGCCTGCCCGCCAGCATCCCGAGGCGTTCAATCAACCAGGTTCGCCCCCAGCCAGTGGGAACTTCCTGAAGTTCAACAACACCTTCGTGCCCATAGGACAGTTCCATTTCTGCGCTTCGAAAGGGTTCCGATGCTGCGCGCAGGCTGGCGCCCTTGGTGGTTAGCCATACCGGGTAGAGACTGATGTTCAACATTGCCGCGTCGACCGCCGGGCCCACAAGTTTCGCCATGGCCTGCAACGCTGGCTCACCGTCGGTCACGCCAAGCCAGGCAAGGGCGCCCGCTGTCCATGGACTTTGCGGCTTCTGCGCGGCCAGCTGGTCGCGGGCCGCAAAATCACCCAGGTTGTGGGCGGCTATGATGGCGCGGGCCAGTTGTATCTCGGCGCTGCGAAACGTCGCCTCGCGCTCCTTGAAACCCTGCACAATGCGGTCGGTGTGCATTCCGGCCAGGATCACTTCCCACTTCTGCATGCTGCGAACCCAGTCGATTTCCTTGCGCAGCATGGCATGCCGCCATTCGTGGCCCGCACCGCCGAGCACTTGCGCAATCAGCGCAACGTGAGCAAGGCGTCCTTCCTCAATCTTTGACTTTGCCTCGGCGTCGCCCCTGCCAGCCTTCAAGATGAGGGCGCGTGCTTCGTCTGCCTTGAGAGTTTCAACAAAGGGACGCGCATCGGTGAGCTTTGGGGGGTCCTGGGCCTGGGCAACGTGAAATTCCGGCGCGCGCGCAGTGAACAAGAACGCGGCGACAATTGCGAACACGGCAAACAAAGAGCGGCCCATGGGCTTCCTTTCGATGCCCCGATTCTGGCGCCGCTGACGCAAGAACGCAACAAGGCTCAGCGCGCCTTGGAGCCCGGGCCGCACGCAAGCTGCGCTTGCTGCTGGATTCGCCCGAAGTGGCGGCAAGGTGCAAAGAACTTTCGGCCCGCTTTGAGCCGCAACAGTGGATGCAGCGCACCTGTGAGTTGATTGAAGATGCCGCGAAGTAACAGGAGCCCGGAGCGTCAGCGACGGGTCGTTTAACTGTATTGGCTCGTCGCGTCGCTCACGCTCCGGGCTCGGGCTATTCCTTGACCCGCGCGTTGAGAATGCGTTCCAGCCGCTTGGGGTCGCGGCGCAGTTGCAGTGTGCTGCCCTTGTTGACGTACACCAGGCCGGGTTTGGCGTCCTTGGGCTTGTGCACGTGCTTGATCGGCGCGATGTGCACCACGGCCTTGGTGGCGTCTTTCATCTTGGAGAACTGCACGGCCAGTTCGCTGGCCTCCAGCAGGCTTTCCTGGGGCGCGTCTTTCTTGCCGTCCACGCGCAGAATCGTGTGGCTGCCGGGGTAGCCCTCAACGTGAAAGAACAGGTCGTTGCCGTTGGCCAGCTTGGTGGTCAGGTAATCGTTGCCTTCGTCGCTGCGCCCGACCCATACCTCAAGCCCGTCGCTGGTCAGGTAGCGTTTGGGCAGCAGGCGGGCAGGAATCTCTTTCTTCTGCGGCTTCTTCTTGGGCGGGCGCTGGCGGCGCGTGGTGCCCTCTTCGGCAAAGTGTTTCTTGAAGATCGTGCGCACGGCCGGCCTTGCGGCATAGGCGCGCAGGCTGTCAATGTCGCGGCAGGCCTCGAGTTCGGCCATCAGCACGCGCAGGTCGGCCACGTGGCTTTGGGTGATTTCAAGCTGCTGGCCCAGCATGTTGGTGCCGACCAGCCCCTTGTGATAGCTCTTGAAGTACTTCTCCAGGTTCTGGGCCGGGGTCAGTGTCGGGTCCAGCGCGATTTCCACCTCGGCGCCGGTTTCAAAATCGCTGGCTGTGGCTTTTGTGTCGCCCTGCTGCACGGTGTGCAGCACGGTCTTCAGCAATTCGCCCAGCATCTTTTTCTCGCGGGCCTGCTTGGCGTCTTCCAGGTCGCGCTGAAGGTTGGCCTCTTTGCGGATGGCAAAGTCCAGTTCGCGCTTGATGGCCTGGCGCAGGTTGCCGCCCAGCTGTTCAAAGGCGTGCGCGGCTTCGGCCTTGGCGTAGTGCGCGTCCACGGCCGCCAGCAGTTCCGCCCCGGCCAGGTTCGGCCAGCGGTTTGTAGTGCTGAGGTCGGTCTTTTTGTCGGGGTTGGTCCAGGGCTGGCCCAGGTGCAGCTCGCTGCGCGTCTGGCCCAGCGGCCGCATGCTGGCCACGACCCTGCCCTCGGTGTCAATTGCGTAGACGTTGCTGCGCGGGCCCATCAGGGAAAGCAGCAGCTCGATGCCGCCTTCCTTGCCCTCGAACATCAGGCCGATCAGCCGGTCCTCATTCTGGATGTTCATGCCGGTAAGCCGCACCCGCCCCACGCGCGCCTTGAGGTACGCCGCGAAATCCAGCGGCCAGGCCGGGGCCTTGGGCATGTCGTCGGCAATGCCGATGCGCCCGAACTGCGGGTGACAGGAAAGCAGCAGTGCGCGCTTGGTGCCGGTGTGGGTGGGTTCATCCCAGCCGTACAGTTCAAGGTAAAGATTGTGTTCGTCGGTCTGGACAATGCGTTGCAGCCGCGCCTCGGAAACCAGGGGCGTCAGGGCGCGAACAACAGAGGAAAGCTCGGGCAGGCTGAGCATCGGCGCACAGGATAGATGGGTGATGGACTATCTGCGAGATGGGAAGTGGCCGGGGACTGGCGGGTTCCGGCCAAGGTTCAGGCGCGATGCAGCAGGCCGGGGCAACGGCCAGCCGTTGCTCCTGCCGCCGGACAGGTATCACGACTGGCAGCGGTTGCACCAGTGCGTGCTGCGCTGGCCGATGACCGCGCGGCGGATCTTGCTGCCGCAGACTTTGCAGGGCTCGCCCGCGCGGGCGTAGACCATGCGTTCGTCCTGGAACGTGCCGTCCTGGCCGTCGGGGGCAACGTAGTCGCTGATGCTGCTGCCGCCGGTTTCGATGCTGCGCTTCAGCACCTTGACCAGTTCGGCAGCAATGCGTTCGCATTGCGCGCGGGTGACCTTGCTGGCGGCGCGTTTGGGCCGAACCCCGGCGTGAAACAGGGCTTCGTCGGCGTAGAT
This sequence comes from Planctomycetota bacterium, assembly GCA_019636215.1. Classification (GTDB taxonomy): domain Bacteria; phylum Planctomycetota; class UBA8742; order UBA2392; family UBA2392; genus H3-PLA7. The sequence goes on from JAHBXZ010000019.1 coordinate 5,670, forward strand.
GTTGCCCGCGCCAGCCAGCACGGATTGATCCAGCAGCAGCGATTTGATTGCCACGCGCCGCCCGCGCGAGGCCGCAAAAATCACGTCGCCGGTTGCGCCCAGGGCGTCCGGCCCGAGCTTCTGCAGCCTCGGGTCAGATGCGCCGGGGGCCAGCCACAGCACCTTGCCGAACTTGCGCGTGTCGCGAAAGAACACCCGGGGGCCGTTGTCGGCAAAGCTCAGCACCAGGTGCGTGTGTTTGTCGGGCGAAAACTCCGGCTGTTGCTCGGGGCGCAGGGTTGCGCGGCTGGTGGCCGAAAGCAGGCGCAGGCTGGTACTGCCTTCGGTGAACAGCTGGCCGGTCATGCCCAGGTGCAGCAACAGGCGCGAGCCGTCATCCAGTGTCGCCAGCAGGTACTTGCCCAGTCGTTGCAGGCCTGTGCAAGTGCGGCCGGCAAGGCGGCGCTTGAGTTCGCCGGGCGGGGTCAGAAAGAAGTAACTGGGTTTGGTGGTAGCAACGCCCGCGATCACGCGGCCCACAAGGGCCGGTGCAATCTTGCGGCGCGTGGTTTCGACTTCGGGCAACTCAGGCATGGCGTGGTTATGGGTTGGGCGGCCACACACGCCAAGAGGGCCAAGGAACTGCTGCCTGAAACCACGAATCGCCACCAATCGTCACGAATCCACAAGGCTGCCAGTCTCCGTCCATCGGTTCGTGTAGATTGGTGCAGATTCGTGGTTCGCGCCGTTGGCCCTTTCGCCGTTCAAGTGGCGCACCGGGCCACATTGGGTGAATGCCCCGGACGCTTGGTGTTCAAGGCCGTGTGAACAACCTATATCGGCGGCATGAACGCGCCGGACCGGTGCCCTGGCTGATTATGGAGGGTCGATCTTAGTCCAGCCATCTTCCGCCGGATTGATGGGCGGCGCTTCTTCCAAGAATTTGTCGTGGCCGGGGTCGGATTTCTCAAACACAGTCCCGTTGGCCAGCCACAGATACTGAGTCCAAACTCCATTTTCCGGCCAATTGACGGTGCGGACAATCAGCGCAAAGGAATCGTTGCCAAGCAGCAGCCGCATCTCGAATTCAAGGGTGCCCGGGCTGGCATGGGCCACACGCTTGTCAGGCTGAACAGCGAACCCTCGCAAGTTGTCCTTGGACTGCAGTTGCGAAAAATCCTCTGCGTAACGACCGTGCTGTTTTCGAAACTCGTTCTGAGCTTCTACAACGGAACTGATACTCAGGTATCTGGCATTCATGCGTTGGTTTGGCAATGGATCCAGAGTCCACGGCGCTGCCCAAACCAACCCTGATACTGCCGCAAGACCGATTGAGATAGCCCAGGCCCAGAGGGGCAGGCGGTGCCTCGGGCGCCGCAAGAAACAGAGCAGCAAGAACTCGACCAAGAGCATCAAAGACCAGAGCGCTCCCACGTAAGTGCTGCCTTGTCTAGCTGTCATCCCGCAGTCAGTCGAAGAGAACAGAAACACCGCCGGATGCGCGAACAGAATCAGCAGTGGCCAGTACGTTGTGGCTCTTGCGCCCAGCCGCAGATGGCGCAGCGGAAACATCAAGGCGCCTGCTGCGAGCATGCTTGCGAGGATAGCCAAGCCTATGGCCTGGTTGCGAAGTGAACTTTCCACCCGTCCGGGCCCACTGCACGCCGAGACATCTTGCGCCAGCAGCGCAACCACCAGGACCCCAAAAAGCGTTACAAGGCGTTGCCGCATTTCCCCAATAGTAACTGTTTCTGGAGTGCCCGAGAACGAACGGCAGTAGGCTAACGTCTAGCGTGAGATCGCGGTTGCCATTCTTGGCGAACCTTGGCGTCCTTGGCGGTGAAACGTCCCACCGGGCCACATTGGGTGAATGCCCCGGACGCTTGGTGTTCAAGGCCGCGTGAACAACCTATATCGGCGGCATGAACGCGCCGGACCAGCCGCTGTTGCAGCCCGTTGCCAAGCCCATGTGGCGGCTGTTCAGCTATCTGCGCCCGGCCAAGCTGAACCTTTCACTGGCCACCCTGGCCAGTGTGTGCAACAAGGTGCTGGACCTCGCGCCGCCGATTCTGACCGGCTGGCTGATTGACGTGATCATCAGGCAGCCCCCGGGGTTCATTGAAGGCTGGTTCGGCATTGTCGAGCCGTTTCATGCCGTGATCTTTCTTGCCGTGCTGACGGTGATCATCTTCGGGCTGGAGAGCCTGTCACAGTGGGGCTACGCCTACGGCTTCATGACCCTGGCGCAAGGCATGCAGCACCGCCTGCGCATGGACGCCTACCGCGCCATGCAGCGCCGTGAGATCCGCTTTTTTGAAGAACACAGGCTGGGCCGCACACTGTCGATGCTCAACGACGACGTGAACCAGCTGGAGCGCTTCCTCAATAACGGCTTCAACGAACTGGTGCAGCTTGTCGTACTTGTGCTGTTTGCCGGCAGCGTCATGATCGGCATTTCGCCGCTGCTGGCGATTGCCGGGCTGGCACCTGTGCCGCTGATTGTCTGGGGCAGCCTGAAGTTCTCCAAGATGCTCGAGCCGCGCTACGTCAAGGTGCGCGAGAACGTGGGCGAAGTGGCCACGCGCCTGGAAAACAACATCGGCGGCATTCTTGTCATCAAGAGTTTCACCGCCGAAGACTTCGAGGCCGGGCGTGTCGAGAAAGCCAGCGAAGGCTACCGCGCCGCCAACACCCACGCGATCAAGCTTTCCAGCGTCTTCGTCCCGTTAATCCGCATGCTGATTGCCGCGGGCTTTGCCACGGTGATCATCCTGGGCGGCTATTGGGCCTTCCAGGGCAAGGTGACCACCGGCCAGCTTGTGCTGTTCTGCATGATGATCCAGCGCTTCCTGTGGCCGCTGACCCGTTTGGGCCAGACCTTTGACGAATACCAGCGCGCCAAGGCCGGGGCGGCCCGCGTGTTCAGCCTGCTGGATACCCCGCCGGCAATCCAGGACGCGCCGGATGCGTTGAGTCTCGAACGCGCCCGGGGCGAAGTGGAGTTCCGCGACGTGATCTTCCAGTACCGCGACCGCGAAGAAGTGCTGCGCGGCCTGAGCTTTCACGTCAAACCCGGCGAAATGGTGGGCATTGCCGGCCCCACCGGCGCGGGCAAAAGCACACTGATCAAGCTGCTGCTGCGCCTGTACGACGTGCAGCGCGGCGCGGTGTGCATTGACGGCCATGACGTCAAGCGGCTCAAGCAGGTGGAGCTGCGCCGGCAGATCGCGCTGGTTTCGCAGGACGTGTTTCTGTTCCACGGCACGATCCGCGAGAACATTGCCTACCCCGGCGTGAACGTGACGGACGACCAGGTGCTGGCCGCCAGCACGGCCGCGCACTTTCACGAGTTTGTGGCCACGCTGCCCCAGGGCTACGACACCATGGTGGGCGAGCGCGGCATCAAACTCAGCGGCGGCCAGCGCCAGCGTTTGAGCATCGCGCGCGCGCTGCTGAAGAACGCGCCCATACTCATCCTGGACGAAGCCACCAGCAGCGTGGACACTGAAACCGAACGGATCATCCAGCAGAACCTGGCCGAGCTGGTCAAGGGCCGCACGGCGCTGGTGATTGCGCATCGCCTGAGCACGATCCGAAACGCCGACCGCATCCTCGTGATCAAGGACGGCCGCCTGGGCGAAGAAGGCACCCACGACAGCCTGGTTGAGCAAGGCGGCGTGTATGCCGACCTGTGGGCCGTGCAAAGCGGCACCGTGGAGCAGGAGGTTTCTTCATGACACCCGTGCATGAAAGGTTTGACGCCGATCGCTGGATGAACATGTTTTCGTTGGAGACCGCGCGCAACGAGGCCCGCCAGTTTGTATTGGATCGCCAGAGTAGGGTACCACAGGAGTACCGGTCCAAGTGGGCGGTAGAGAAACACATCAGCCTGATGTCTCCCCGATGGGGACATGCCTCCTCCCCGAGAGACGTAGCACTGAATCTGAACTTGCGACTCGAGTCTGGCGGGTCCACTCCGCCGGCAGGCGCAGTTGCGACCGACGTGTTTGTGTTCGCCGTCGGAGAGCCGCCGAATCCAGCTGCAACCAAGTTTGGCGGGGTGCCGTACTGGCCTTCTAACCGGGATTGGCCGGAGACTGGCGATGGTCAGCCAGCGGAGTTCATAGGTCAAATCAACTTTCGTGACTCACGAGATATTCTGCCCGAGCTGCCGGGCGACCTGTTGATTGCGTTTGGTAACGATCCGTGGCTTGAGCAACCTGAACTGATGCAGTTCGTGTGGCTGGACACCTCAAAAGATCTGCCGTCCCATAAGGGCCGGGCGAATTCGAACTATTTGCCGGTCTATGGGCAGATCATGAGAACTTGGGATCATCCAGAGTTCTTCACGTGGGACGCGACAAAGGTTTCCGGCTTGCCGAAGTGGATCCAAGAAGACCCGCAGCTCCCTGGACGCTTCTTGGCAGTTCTGAACTCCGTCAGTGGCTGGTCCGACAAACCTTGGCCCTTTGTCAACCAGGAACACCCGTTCACTGACACCTCCGGGCCAAGCCCGTTCATGTACGGCGACATGGGCGCAATTCACATTTTCGCTGACGACGAGGGAAAGGTGTCGCACGACGCCGCTGGATACTAGCTGACACGGGCAGCAAGTGGCGTTCTGGCCACATCACCGTTGCGATTGCGGCCTTGCCAACCCAAGCTATGGGCGAGGAGGAGTTCCCATGTTTGCCCGCACGTTTGCCGCGATCCTGATAGCGGCCTGTGTTGCCGCGCCGCTTGCCGGCCAGGTCAAACCCGAAGAACGCAAGCCAGAGGGAGATCCGCCCATCCGCGGCGTTTCGTTGAAACTTCCAGTGGCGGGCACCGCCGACCCCGAGTTCGAGGCCGCCAAGGAAAAGGCGATCGACACGTTTCTCAAGGGTGAACTGGACGAAGCGCTGAAGCAGTTCGACGCGCTGGTCGCAAAGAACCTGCGCGACGACGAACTGCTGGCCTATCGCGCCGCCATCTACCTTGAGAAGCGCGAGTTCGCAAAGGCCGACACCGACCTGAAGGCGGCGCTGGAGCTGAACCCGAACTCGATGCTGGGCTATCACAACCGCGGCTATGGCAAGTGGCTGCGCGCGGATTACCCCGGCGCGGTGGCGGACTATTCTTCGGCCATTGCCGTGGGCATCGCCCGCCATGCGCGGCGCGCGCTTACGGGTTCCGGGCTTGCGGGCATGTACCAGAACCGCGGCCTGGCCTATGAGGACATGGGCGACCTTGACCGCGCGGCGATTGACTTCACGCGCTGCATCCAGCTGCACCCCGAGCGCAGCGCCTACCATGTGAACCGGGCGCTGGTGTACCTCAAGCGCGGCATGAACAGCGAGGCCATCAGCGACCTGGACGAGGCGCTGTTCCTGGACCCCCTGAACGCGCAGACCCGCGTCAACCGCGCCTGGGCCAGCTACCTGGTCGACGACTTCGACGCGGCGGTGCGTGAGTACACCCGGGCGCTGTACCTCAAGCCGGATTACGTCAACGCGCTGGTCGGCCGCGGCAATGCCTATGTGGCGCGCAGCGGGCTGGCCGAGGCCACGGCGGACTTTGAATCCGCCCTCAAGCTGCGCCCGAAGCTGGCCAGCGGCCATTCCGGCCTGGGGTTGGTGGCGGCCCAGCGCGGCAACTGGCGCGCCGCAGAAACCCACTATCGCGATGCCGTTGCCTGCGACGCCAATGACACCAACTGCCTGCGCGGGCTGGCCATCGCGCTGTGGAAGCAGGGCAGGACCGCCGACGCGCTGGAGCATTACCGCACCGCATGCCAGCGCGCACCCGGCAACGCCACGCTGTGGCTGGAACTGGGCCGGTTGTGCGCCGAGACCGGCCTTGCCGAAGACGCGCTGGTGGCGCTGAACCGCGCACTGGAAGCGGCGCCCGGCCACGCGGCTGCCCGCGCCCTGCGCGCCTCGGTGCATGTTTCGCGCGGCGAGTTCCTGCTGGCGGCCGACGACCTGCGCCAGGCCGTCAAGGCCGATCCCGCCAACGCCGCGCTGCGCGTCGAGCTTGCCGCCTGCTATGCGCGGCGTCCCAAGGCCACGGCCGCCGACGTGCAGGCCGGGCTGGAACAGGTAGCGCTGGCTGTGCAGGCGGGTGCCAGGGCCGAGGACCTGTCGCGCGATGAACGGCTGGCCACACTGCGCGCCGACGCGCGCTGGGCCGAGGCGATCAAGGGGCGGTAGCGCTGCGGGCAATCAAGCGCCTGTGCCGGCAAGGGCGCGGGCTGTGCGGGTTGCATGCTCACGCGCCAGTCCCCGGCGCGGCGTGTTGATGGAGTGCCCGCAGAATCTCCTGAAGCCGCCCGGCCGCAAATCAGCGCGGCTGCAAGTCGTCTTCGTCGTCTTCGGGCGAGTAGCCTTCGTCGGGCTGGGTGTAACTCCAGGCCGGGTCACTGGGGAAGTACTTTTCCTGTTCCTCCCATTGGTCGATCTGCCTGCGCGCGCGCCTTCGGCGCAGCGTCACGCCTGCCACCAGCAGCACGCCGGCCCCGGCGAACAGCAGCCAGCTCCAGTTCGCGCCCAGCCAGGCCACCAGCCTGCCGCCGCTCTGTTCGCGGCGCTGCTTCAACCAGCGCGATTCAAGCTCGGAGAGTTCCGCGCCTGTGGCCTGCCGGAAACACGCGGCGAAGTCGGCATCGCCGTCGGCCAGCAGGTGCAGCAGCTTTGTCAGTTTCTCGCGGCCCCAGGTCTGCACCATCAGCTCAATCACGCGGCGCGATTCCGGGTAGGCCTCGCCGGCCCGGTCATCGCGCAGCGCGGCAGAAAGGTCGTCCAGGCTTTCGATGTCGGCGCCCACGGGCGGCGCGCCCGCGGCCTCGATCAGCGCGTTGTAGGCAATGCCTTCAATATAATTGGCCAGGCCTTCCTCGAACCACAGCGGGCGGTCCACGGGCAGCTCGCCCATCACCAGGTGCGCGATTTCGTGGCGCAGCACGCCCAGCGGTTCCAGGTTGCGTTCGTCCATGGCCGCAAAGTTCAGCACCAGCCTGCGTCGCGACGGCACGGCATAGCCCAGCACGGATTCGGCATTCATGCTGACGCCGTCTGCGGCGGCGATCTCGGCAAAGCGGCGGCCCGAAGCCACGATGGTGACGAACACTTCGCGATTGTCGACCAGCCCGGTTTTCGCCTGCACGTGTTCAAACGCGGGCTCGATCTGCGACTGGATGCGCGCGGCGCGGTGTTCCGGCACGCCCAAATTCACGAAATCAATCGTGCGCGCGCAAAGCGGGCCGCAGCAGAACAGGATCAGCAGCAAAACGCGCAAGCGGCAGTCCACAATCCAGCCGCGTAACCGGGCGGGTGGCCGGGCGGCGCCGGCCGCAAAGGGTTAACAGCGGCGGGCTCAGCGCGATTCCACCAGACCGCGCGCGGCCCAGATCACGGCCTGGCCGACGCGGTCGGGCTCGATGCCGCGCAGGCCCAGCGACCCCTTGCTGACGGCGTCGTCGGGCAGCAGCGCCAGCACCAGGTACTCGCCCTCCAGCGGCAGCAGGCTGCATTGTTCCAGCACGCGCTCCAGTTCACCCTGGCTGCGCGGCATGCGCAGGCGCCGGTTTTCGGAAAGCCCCAGGATCGCCGTTGCCACCTGGGCCGCCAGTTTATGGTCGCCGCAATCGGCGCGCATGCGGTCGGCAATGTCGTTGCCCTCGGCGGGCGCGGATGTGGCCTTGCTGAGTGGCACCCTGGCATCGGCGGACCCGGCCGCGCCGATCAGCGGCAGGTAGTGCCACTGGCAGGTCTGCGGCGTAGTTGCGCCGCTGCCCGATGCCGGTGCCGCCAGCCCGCCCACCAGCACAATGCATCCGCGCAGGGTGTGGCCGGACCGGTTCTCGACGGTGTGCCCGGAACCGTCACCGACGACGCGCATCTGCAGGTCGGCAAGCGCCGCAGGTTCGGCGCCGCTGAAAAACAGGTTCTGCCAGCGCACCAGGCCGGTGACAGCCGTGACGGTTTCCATGGCCGAAAGGCGTGCGGAATGGGCCAGGTAGTCGTCGGGCAGGCCGCGCAGGTCCTGGCTGCCGAGCTCGGATGGAACCAGCCAGGCGGCGCGGTCCTGGGAAAAATCCTGCGACGTCTGGTCCGCGATGTAGGAACACCCGGCCGTGAACACCGTGCTGCGGCCGGAAACGCCGTCACTGACCACCAGGCGCGCGGCCTGGGCGCGGTCGCCGGCGCGTTTGTAGACCTGGCCCAGGCTGAACACCAGCAGCACGGAAAGCAGCGCCAGCACCACCAGCGCCGCGGGGTAGACCTCGGGGCGTTTGAGTCTGCGCGCCAGCACGAACAGGCCCACGCCGGCCGCGCCGACGTACAGGAAAATCAGCAGCACCTGGAAGTCACGGCCGGGGATGCGGCGGCCGGCGATCTCCAGCTGGTCGCGCACGTCACTGCCGGCCAGGCGCGAAAGCGCCGGGCGCGTGTGGCCGCGCTGGGCAAAACGCAATGCGCCGGCCAGCAGGTTGACGCCCGCGGTGGTGGGGGCACGCGAACCGGTGGTCACCAGCGGATACTGCGAAAGGTCCACGTGCAGCAACGCCGCCACGCCGGCACCGGCGCGGACGTAGCTCATCAGGCCGCGCATGTCGTCCACGGCGCGGGCCCGGGCCGAGGCCGGCCACAGCAGGATGTCGGCGTTGTCGTCGGGCATGGCCGGCAGGTCTGCCAGGGGTTCGCCGGGTTCGGGCTCTGCCTCGCCTTCAGGCACGGGCGTGGCACTGCGGGAATCGCCGGGGTTGGTCCGCGACATGCCCGAGCGTTTGGGCATGGCGCGCAGGCCGTCGAACTGCGACAGTTTGGCCGTGCGCTGGCTGCCGCCGGACAAGCCCAGCAGGCGGGCCGCCGGAAGTTCGGGGTTGAACGTGGCCCCCGAGCCCGGCGAGATAATCAACTGGCCGCCCGCAACCACGTAATCGACCAGTGCCTCGGCCTGCTTGCGGGTAAGCCGGTCGTCGTTCAGGATCACCACGTCAAAGCAGGCCAGCAGCTTCCAGGAATCGGGCAGGTCCTGGGTCTGGATCTCGATGATCTCGGCAAACACATAGGGCTGGGCCGCGCCCAGCCGGGCCTGGCTGACAAACCCGGCCAGCATGCGGCCGTCGCCGCGCACGCCGGCGGAAAAAGTGGTGACGGCCAGGGGTTCAAAGCTGTCTCCAACGCGGGCCTCCAGCGAAACCTGGCCCTCCAGCATGTGCCCGAACACCGGCAGGTCCATGCGCAGCACATGCCTGCCCACGCCCTGTTCGATGGTGATTTCCTGGCTGAACTCCACGGTCTTGGGTTCGCTGGCAAAGGGGCCGCCCCGGCGCCCGCGGCGTGACCCGCCCATGGTTTCCACGACCACGCGGCCGGCAAAGGGGCGCGTGTCGTTGCGATGGATATCAACCACCAGCGGCGTGAACGGCCCCGCCACCAGCCCGGGCGAGTTTTCCGACCCGCCCACGCCCAGGCGGGTGTTGATCTCATAGGCATCCTGCGCGGCCAGGGTGGCAGCAAACAGGGCAAGGGCGCACAGCAGCAGGTTTCGCATCGGCCGGGGATTATAGGCGGGTTGCATGATTCCACCACAGCAGGTTCAGCATTACGGGCCGTCGCGCCGATAGGGTATACAGTCCTGCCCGTCAGGCCAAACCATGCGCTATGCCGATGCCCATGCCGACACCTTTTACCGCGTAGCCACCGAGGGCCTGAACCCCCTTGCCCGCGACGGCGGCCTGCACGTGAACGTGCCTGCCATGCGCGATGTCGGCCAGGTGCTGCAGGTGTGCTCGGTGTTCACGCCGAAACATTATTGCGGCCCGGCGGCCCGGGATTTCGCCACCCGCATCATGGACGCGCTGGACGCCAGCCTTGCCGCCCACCCCGGCGTGTTTGCGCCCGTGCGAAACCGGCGCGACCTGGCCGGCCTGGACGGCCGCATGGGTCTGATTCCGTGGCTGGAAGGTGCAAGCCCGCTGGCCGGCGACATGGCGCTGCTGGAAGAGTTCTTTGCCCGCGGCGTGCGCGGCATCGGGCTTACGCATAATCACGCCAACGAAGTGGCCGACGGCTGTGGCGTGGCCGAGCCCCGGCGCGGCCTGAGCGATTTCGGGCGGCAACTGGTCGCGCGCATGAACGAACTGGGCGTGGCGGTGGATTGCGCGCACCTGCCCCAGCCGGCCTTTGACGACGTGATGGGCATGGTCAAGGCCCCGCCCTGCATCAGCCACACCGGCTGCCGCGCGCTGGTGGGCATCACACGCAATGCCGATGACGCCATGCTGGGCGCGATTGCCGACCGCGGCGGGGTGGTGGGCATTGATTTCTACCCCGGCCACCTGAAGCCCGGCGCGGGCGACGCCGGCGGCCCGGCCGCAAGCTGTGAGGATATCGCCGACCACATCCTGCATGCGATCGATGTGTGCGGGGTGGAACACGTGGCGATCGGCGGCGACTTTGACGGCTTTGCCGACACCTGCACCGACCTGCGCCACGTGGGCGACCTTGGCAACCTCGAGCGCGTGCTGCACGCGCGTGGCGTCGGCGAAGGCACGATCGAAGCCGTGTTCAGCGGCAACCTGCTGAAGTACCTGGGGCAGGTGCTGCCGGCCTGAGTCCTGAGTTCGGAGTTGTGAGGCGGCGAGTTGAACAAGAGCCGCAAGCGCCAGCGCGCGGTGCCGTGAAGTCCGTATTCGGAAGTTCGAGCGGCAAGCCCTTCCACGACACTAGACACCAGACACAAACATGCCGCCACTCGGCACAGGAACACCGCCGCCCTACACTGCGGCCATGCGCGCCGTGACCATGGCCTTGACCTTGACCTTCCTTGCCGGCTGCACGGCCCAGCAGTCGCGGCGCGTGCTTTCGGTGGCGCCGCTGGAATCCGACCGGCCGCAACCGCCACAGGGTCGCGTGATTGCCGACTTTGAATCCGCCGACGCGACCGGCGCCTGGACGAAGTATGTCGTGGAAGGCTCGGTGCACGACCCGGTGGCCACGCTTGAACAGGGCGCGCTGCGCATCACCAGCGACAGCAGCGCGGGCCTGTTCTGGCACGCCTGCGGGATGGACCCGGCGCGAGAGCCCTTGCTGCGCTGGCGCTGGCGCGTCAGTGAAACCTTCGGCACCAGCACGCCGCTTAGCCCCGAGTTCGATAACTTCCCGGCGCGTCTGCTGGTCGGCTTTGACGCCGGCTGGGAGGGCAGCGGCCCCGCCGCGGCCGCATTTCGCAAAAAGGTGCGCGACTACACCGGCTTTGATCCGCCCTCGCGCGCCATCTGTTACACCTTTGGCGGCAAGCTGCCCGCCAGTGAAGCCGTGGACGGGGCATTCGGGGAAGGCCGCATTGTTGTAGTCAACCTGCGGCCTCACACATCGGCGGCCGGGCAGTGGTACTGGCAGGTGCGCGATGTCGCGGCCGACTATCGCGCGATCTTCGGTACATCGCCGCCCAGGGTGATGGCAATCGCCGTAGGCAGCGACAGCCACCGGCTGAAGAAGCCGGCCTGGGGCGAGTTCGATGACATTACGGCCTTCGGGCCCGAGGCCGCGGCGCACTTTGTGGCCGACCTTGCAGCGCCCGAGCTTGACCGCCGCGCCCCGCCGCTGGTGTGGTGGATTGCCGGCCTGTGCATGGCGCTGGCCGCAGCCACGGCCGGCTGGTGGGTATGGCAGCGCAGCCGCGCATGACGTTGCCGGGGGTGCGGAAAAATCAAAAGCCTGGGCTGGCAAGCCCGGGGGGG
>JAHBXZ010000002.1 GCA_019636215.1 Planctomycetota bacterium
GGACAGCGCCAGCGAGTCTTCCAGCAGCTGCATGCGCGAGGCCATGATGCGGTTGGCGTGGTCAACGACCTGCTGCTTGAGCGGCGATTCGGGCGCCATCATGACGGCCGGGAAGTGGGGCATCTCCTGTAAGGAAGGCTTGCGCGCGGGCATGGCGGGCTCCTGTGTTCGTGCGACACAGAAACCATACAACACCACGCGACACAAACCGGCCGAAGCGACCAACCACCGCAAACCCGCAGACACCCGCAACACGGGTCACACGGGTTGCGCCCCCGCTAATGGAGACGGCCTTGCCTCTCCATTGACGGGGGCGCGGTGCTTGTTACCTTTGCGCGCCGAATTACGGAGGAACGCCATGTCTCGCCATTCTTCACTCAAATCCAGCGGCCTGGGCGCGCAGAAGCGCAGTGTGCTGAAGCGCCAGGAGCGCCTGAACAAGTTGAAGCTCGAACGCCGTTGGAAAGACGGCGATGCCGTCACCGGCCTGCCCAAGACCCGCGTGCCCAAGTAGGCAGATGTACCTTCCGCGGCGGCCTGCATCGCGGGCCGCCGCGTTCGTTTACGGGGCCCCGCGCAAGCGACTTCGGATAACGTCCTTTACTTGTTTGTGCAAAGGTCAGTAGATTCCCCCGCACACGACCACGCAGAGGCCGGCTTTGGCACAGGACCCCTTTCGATTTTCTGAGCGCCTGAAGGGCATTCGCCCCAGCGGCATCCGCAAGTTCTTTGAACTTGGGTTGTCGATGAAAAACCCGATCGACCTCTCGATCGGCCAGGCCCACTTCGACGCGCCCGACGTGGTCAAGCAGGCCGCGCAGAAGGCGATTGCCGAGGGCCGCAACCGCTACACCGTCACCCAGGGCATTCCCGAGTTGCGCGAGGCCTTGCGCGCGCGCTATGCGGCGCGGTTTGGCGACATCAGCGGCGAAGACATCATGGTCACCTGCGGCGTAAGCGGCGGCCTGATGCTGAGCTTTCTGGCGATGCTGAACCCGGGCGACGAGATACTGATCCCTGATCCTTACTTCATCATGTACAAGCACCTGGCCACGATGGTCGGGGCCAGTACCGCCACATACGACATCTACCCAGATTTCCGGCCCACGGCCGAGCGTGTGCGCGCCCGCATTACACCGCGCACGCGGCTGATCATCGTCAACAGCCCCAGCAACCCCACGGGCTACGCCATGACGCCCGACGAGGCCAAAGGCCTGGCAAAGTTAAGCGACGAAACCGGCATCCCGCTGGTCAGCGACGAGATCTACGAAGACTTCATGTTTGCGCCGAGGCACGTAAGCCCGCGCGAGTTCACACGCAACTGCATTGTGCTTTCCGGGGCCAGCAAGAGCCTGGGCATGCCCGGCTGGCGCATCGGCTGGATGCTGGCACCGCGCGAACTCAGCGAGAAAATGTACAGCCTGCAGCAGTTCAGCTTTGTCTGCGCGCCGGCACCGCTGCAGTGGGGCGCGCTGGCGGGCATGGGGCTGGATTTCAGCGCGCACCGGCAGGATTACCTGCGCAAGCGCGATCTGGTGTTTGAAGGCCTGCGCGAGAACTACAGGGCCGTCAAACCGACCGGCTCGTTCTACCTCTTCCCCGAGCTGCCCAATGGCATGGAGATGGAACGGTTCATTGAAGCCTGCATCAAGCGCGAGCTGCTGCTGGTGCCGGGCACGGCCTGCAGCGACAGGGCTACACACTTCCGGCTGTGCTTTGCAGCCAGCGATGAGAAGCTGCACAAGGCCGTGGCGATCCTGAACGAGATCGCCGTGCAGATAAAGAAGTAGGCGCACGACAGTCGCCGCCGGGCAAGAGGATCGTTGCAGGCCCAGCCTCTGCCGCAGGCCTTGTCTTTGCAATCAAGGCGCGATGTCCACAAGTGAGCATGGCCGTTGCGTCCGCCCTCGACAGGGCGGACACCATGAACCGACACTTGCTCCCGCGAGGGGATCGGGCTGGTTTGTAGAGAGCTGAAATCAATAGACGGCGGAGCAACTGAGTCGTCCACCTTATCGGAAAGGAACCACGGCCCGCCGTCCGAAACGCGCATCTGTTTTGGGGCAACACTATTCTTTTGTAATATCACCTCTGCCAACGAATCCACAAATGGGGGGACCGGCCATGGCACGCGCAAACGGCGTTGTCTACTTGCGTGACGATCCGGCAATTCGGGCGATTCTTGGCTTGGGCGGGCCAATCCAGCTAACCGGGCAAGGTTTGCCGGTATTGGACGAGGAGCAGTCCAAGCCTGAAGACCTTGGCCCTAAAGGCGAGGCACAGCGAGAAAAAGAAGTAGACGAGGCGATTGAAGAGTACGACGACGCGGTTGACGTCGCAAACGACGCCGAGCGTGCGCGCGAACAAGCCTTCGAAGGAGGTCTCACGCTGGGCAGGGACGAACTCGCGGAGGCCGCCAGGAAGCGCATTGAAGCAGCCAGAAGGCTGCGAGAGGCACTGGAAAGAGAACGTCGCGTTGAGAAACAGGCTGAAGACAAGGCCAACGAAGACGGCAAGACGGATGACGCGGAGCGATTTCGTCTCATTCGTATACGCGACCGCATTAGGCGCATCAAAGAAGCCCTCAAGCGGGGCGGAAAGTCACCGTAGTCCATGAAGCAGAGTGATTCGGAGAATGACTATGCAGAACCTGAAGGCGGCACTGTTCGGGATACTCGTTTTCTCAGGCGGCATTGCCGTTGGATCGGCACACCAATCCGCCGCAGCGCAAGAGAGCTCGAAGGCCGGTAGGGGTTGCCATGTAACATCATCAGAGCACGGCATGATCATCTACTACTGGGACTTGGACGCAAATACGGTGACGACCTATGCCACGGGCGACAAGGAGTACTCGACAATAAAGCTGCAACCAAAGAAGGATTGAGCCTGGCTAGGACGCGCGTCGGCGCAGGTCGATGCGCGTACCCACCAGTGCCTCAGGCGGCTGGTCCAGCTTGCGGCGCAGTTCGGCCAGCTTGTCGTTGGGCGAGGCCTCCAGCGTACTGGCATGGACCGGCGGACGGCCCCAGATCAGGCGGGCACCGGGGTAAGCCCGCTGGTCCGGCCAAAGCATTACGCAGCCGTCGGCGGCATAATGAACGCGGCCACGGCTGTCGGGTTGCTCGGGCACTCCGATCAGCTCGACCACGGCAATCGGAAACGCGCGGTCAAGTTCCGACCGGCGCAGGATTGATTCCATCGAAAGCGCGGCATTGATCTGTTCGCTGCGCCAGGACTGGCCGGGCGCAGGTGGCGGGGTACGTACACCCTTGATCACGCGCAGGCTGGTGACCAGCCGGGCCTGAAAGGCCTCCAGGTCTGCAACCGGCATGGCAAGCGGCAGAACAACCGCATCGCCGTCCACGCCGATCAAGCGGTCCCCCTGTTCCACCAGCATGGCCGGGCGGCGGATTTCCAGCACCGGCACATAGTGCGAAGGCGCATCGGGGCCCGCAGGAAAGCGGCGCTCTACGCGCACCACGCTGCGCACCCAGGCGCAGGCGGCAAGCTCGCGGGCCAGGGCTTCGGGCAGGCTGTCGTCAAAGGCATCGGTGGGGGCCATGCGTGAGGCAGTGGCTCGCAGGCTGGATTCAATGTCCGACTTGATGGCCGCGGCGAGTTCGGGCCTGGCCCAGGTGGGCTCGGCCGCAAGCTCGATGCGCGCCGGGTCTACTTGAAAGCGCGGGGTTGAGCGCAGGTTGGCCTGCATGGACCAGGCAATCGCCACACACAGGCACAGGCCGGCCACAGCGCCAGCGGCGCGGCGCGCATTGCGGGAGCGCCACAGCCAGGCCGAAGCGGCGGCGCAACCGGCAGCAACCGGCACGGCCACGCGCATGAAGGCGGCGGCAACCGCACCGGGCACGCCCTTGAGCGAAAGAAACGGCAGCAGCGCGCCTCCGCGGGGGCGGGACCTTGTGGCAGCACGGGTGTTCTTGCGGGGTTTGGGCACGACGGGCTCCGTTACGCTGCGATCACACGGGTGCTGCGGTTCGAGGCAGGGCGGCGGCTTTCACGGCTGACATCAATCAGTTCCTGCACCAGTTCGTCAAAGCTGACACCCTCGGCGGCTGCGGATTTGGGCAGCAGGCTGGTTTCGGTCATGCCCGGCAGCGTGTTGACCTCAAGCACGTAAAGGTCGTTGGCGGCGTCCAGCATCAGGTCGACGCGCGAGTACCCGTGGCAGCGCAGCGCGTGGTGCGCGCGGCGCGCATAGTGCTGGGCCATTTTGCCGACCGGGCCCGGCAGGTCCGGGTTCACGATGTAGCGCGTGCCGGCCTGCTTGTTGTATTTGGCGTTGAAGTCAAAGAACCCGTTGCCCGCGACAACTTCGCACACGGGAAGTGCGCGGTTGCCGACGACGCCGACAGTGAGTTCGCGGCCGACAATGCCCTTTTCCATCAGCACGCGGGGGCCGTGGGCGAATGCCGCAGCGAGCGCGGCCTGCACCTGTTCGGGGCCGCGCACCAGCGAAACACCGATGCTGCTGCCCTGGTCAATCGGCTTTACGCACACCGGCCAGCCCAGGCGGCGGGCCATGCGGCGCAGGCGGTATTCGGCATCGAATTCTTCGGCCACTTCGCCGGGGGGCGTGGGCACCCGGTGGGCCAGGAACTCGGCTTTGGTCAGTTCTTTGTCCATGGCAAGGCGCGAGGCCACCGGCCCGCTGCCGGAATAGGGCAGCCCGAGCTCTTCCAGGCGGCGCTGCACGGTGCCGTCTTCGCCCTCGCCGCCGTGCAGGGCGACAAACACGAAGTCGGGCCGGTCGCGTTCCAGAAGGCTGAAGTCGTCGCGGCCGTAGTCAACGGGCGTAACCTTGTGGCCGATGCGTTCCAGCGCGGCCCAGATGGCCTCGCCGCTGCGGATGCTGACATCGCGTTCTGAGGAGTTGCCGCCGAACAGCAGGGCGATACGAAGCATTGCGGATCCCGTGGTGTGGAGAATGAAGTTGGGGCACGATGTCGCCCTGGGCGGTATCGGGAAGGGCGGCGGCGAATCTTTAGTGTTTGATGGCGCGGCGCGCTGCGCGGCTAAAGCTTGACGTACAGGCCGTCGAACTGCAGGGCCAGGTTGGCACGGCTTGCGGCAAAGCGCAGCGGTGTGCCGTAGGCGGTTACGCCCTCATAGGGGCCGCCGGTGACGCGAAAGCTGACGACAAAGTCGCCGTCGGGCCAGAAGCCGTCGTCGAAGATGATGTGCGAAAGCTGCGCGCCCTGGGGCGAGTAGTCCACCAGGATCGCGCTGCCCGTGGCCAGGCGCCTGCCCTCGGGGCAGATCAGCGAGAACTCGACGCGCTGGTTGGTCTGCTCGCGGCGGAACTCGCGGCGGCAGGCAATGCGCGGGTCGTTTTTCTCGGCCGCGATGCTTTCGCACACACGGGTCTGCTTGATGCGCTCAAGCGTCACACGGTGGCTGGTGGTTTTTGTGGTCATGGCGGTGTCCTCCCGGGCGACGCGGCACGCTGCGCCGCGTCGCCGGGCAGAGGTACGGTCTAGGCAATCGCCTTGATGGCCTGTGGCTTGGCATCGATGAACGACTTCTTGCGGTCGTTGCCGCCGTTCTTGCGGCCGCGGAAGCCGCTGACACGGTCGTACTCTTCCAGGAAGATCTCGACCGTCGCCACGATGTTGTCCAGGTCCTGGCGGTTCATGCGCACTTCGTCGCCGTCGCACAGCTCCAGCTCGTTGGCCAGGTAGCCGCGCAGAATGCGGATCGGCTGAAGCTTGCGGAAGATGAACTCGTCCAGCGATACGCCCTTGGTGTCCTTTTCCATGACTCTTTTTCCTCTGCCCTGGGGGCCTTTGGTGTTGGCGCTCCATGCGCCGGTGTGTGTTTCTTCAGGCTGCGTTGGCCAGCACATCCCGCGCGGGCCACATCTGCACTTCGGGTTTCAGCAGCACGCCCTGGGCCTGTTGCACCCGCAGCGTCACCTGCCGCATCAGCTCCAGCACTTCCTGCGCGCGGGCATTGCCCCGGTTCACGATGAAGTTGCCGTGCTTTTCACTGACTTGCGCGCCGCCGACGGACATGCCCTTGCAGCCGGCAAGCTCAATCAGTCGACCCGCACTGCCTCCCATCGGATTCTGGAAGCAGCATCCTGCACTGAATTCCTGATAAGGCTGAACGGCCAGTTTTTCTTTCATGATTTCGCGCGACTTTGCCACCAGTTCCTCGGGGCGGGCGCGATGGCCTGCCAGCACGGCCTCAATCACCACGCCAAAGCGCAGGCCGCTGCGGCGGTACCCGAACGCGATTTCCTCGCGATACAGGCTTTCCAGTTCGCCCTGCGGGTTCAGCCACACCACGCGCTCGACAAAATCCGCGATCTCGGCGTAGCGTCCGCCGGCGTTCATGGCCAGCGCCCCGCCCAGCGTGCCGGGAATTCCCGCCAGGCCGTGGGGCCCGCCGATGCCGGCCTGGTTGCAGCGTGTCACCAGCGCGCCCAGGCTGGCCCCGGCTTCCACATGAACCTTGTTGCCAAACGCCTGCATCTTCTTCATGGCGTGCAGACTCAACACCACGCCTGTCACGCCGTCGTCGCCGACCAGCAGGTTGCTGCCGCCGCCCAGCACATACAGGGGCAGGTTCGCGCTGCGGCATGCGGCCACGGTGTCGGCCACGTCGCGCAGGCTGGTGGCATGAACGAGATACTGCGCGGGCCCGCCGATGCGCCAGGTTGTCAGCGGCGCCAGGGGAAGGTCGCACAACACACGCGCGCGGATGCGCGACGGAAACGCAAGCAGGCTCATGCTGCACTCCCGGTGGAAACCGCAGCAGGGCGAACCGCCCGCAGCCGGTCACTGATGTCCTTGCGACGCGCGATCAATTCCCCGGCCATGGCGTTGACATCGCCCGCGCCGATGAACAGCACGGCATCGCTGGGCACGGCTTTGAGGCTGATGTCGTTGACGATGCCGGAAAAATCAGAGTAGGCCATGGCGTCAGTGCCGCGCATGCGCACCAGCTTTGCCAGGCGTTCTTCAGGTTCACCGGGGATGACGCCCTGCTCGCGCGCCGCATAGGTGCGCGCGATCAGCACCCGGTCGGCCAGCGCCAGCGCGTCGGCAAATTCGGTCATGAAGGTGTTGATGCGCTGGTACTGGTGGGCCTGGAACACCGCCGTGATGCCGCGCCCGACAAACGTGTTCCGCGCGGTCTCCAGCAGTTGTTTCACGGCCGTGGGGTGGTGGGCGTAGTCGTCGACCAGCGGTACACCGCCGATGCTGCCCAGCACCTCAAACCGGCGCTTGACGCCGCGGAAGTCACGCAGGATCGGCAGCGCGCGCTGGGCCGGCACACCAGCCCAGTTGGCAGCGGCAATCGCGGCAAGGGCGTTGCAGGCGTTGACGGCACCCGGAACTTCCAGCGTGAGCTGCCCCGCGGAAAGCCCCCGGCAGGTGACCTCGGCGCGGGCAAAGCCGCTGGAGACATCCAGGTTGACCAGCCGCCATTCGGCCTTGGGGTTCAGGCCGAAGCCCAGCTTCTGGCAGGGCGCCCGACGGGCGACTTCGCGGCAGCGATCGTCGTCGGCGTTGTAGATCAGCATGCCCTTGGGCGGCAGGCGCTTGACGAACTCCAGGAACCCGGCCGTCACGCCCTTGATGTCGCCGTAGACATCCATGTGGTCGAGCTCAATGTTGTTCAGCACCACCAGGCTGGGCGAAAGTTTCAGAAAGCTGCGGTCGTATTCGCAGCTTTCAATCACGAAGTGGCTGCCCTCGCCCCAGGCCGCGGGGCTTTCCAGGGAAACTGGTTCGCCGCCGACAAGCCAGCCGGGGCCTTTGTCGGCCCGGCGCATGATCTGCGCAAGCATGGCCGTGGTTGTTGTTTTGCCGTGCGTACCGGCCACGCACAGGTTGGTGCGTCCGCGGGTGAACTCTCCCAGAGCCTCGGCGTACTTCACTACGCGGATGCCCCCGGCCTGGGCGGCCAGTACCTCGGGGTTGTCGGGCTTGATGGCCGCCGAGATCACGACCAGGTTGGCCCCCGCCGGCAGGTGGTGCGCGGCGTGGCCGCGGTGGATGGCCGCGCCCTGGTGTTCCAGCCTGGTGGTCAGGTCATTCAGCACCAGGTCGCTGCCGGAGACCTCAAGGCCTGCCTGCAGGGCGATGCGCGCCAGGCCGCTGACGCCCGCGCCGCCGACGCCGACAAAGTGGACGGATTTGAGATGGCTGAGTTTCACGGGTGCCTCGCTTGCTACGCTGCCGCGCGTTCTGTTGCATCGGCAGTTGGCAAGTCGGGGCTGTATCCAATTCGGGCAAGAACGCCGGCGATGATCCGCGCGGCAGCATCCGGCCGGGCGGTGGAAAGCGCGGCCTCGCGGCCTGCTGCGCGGGCGGGTTCATTCAGCATCAGGCGATCGACCAGCTCGCACAACCGGTGCGGGGTCAGGGTCTCCTGCGGCACCACAACGCCTGCGCCGGTTGCGGCAACGTAGTGGGCGTTGGCGCGCTGGTGGTCATCGGCTGCGGCCGGAAACGGCACCATCAACAGCGGCACACCCGAGACCAGCAGTTCCGAGATCGTGCCCGCGCCGCTGCGGGTCAGGGCAAGGTCAGAGGCCGCCATCCATGTGGCGGTGTTATGTGTGAACGAGGCCACGCGGAAGTTCAGTCCGCTTGCCTGCCACGCAAACTGGGCGCGCTCCACATCCTGCGGGCCGGTCAGGTGCAGCAGGTTCATGCGTTCCTGCCATGCGGCAAGCTCGGGTGCCGCGGCAATCGCGGCATCATTGATTGCCGTAGCACCCTGGCTGCCGCCCATCACCAGCAGGGTGGGCAGGCGCGGGTTCAGGCCCAGGGCGCGGCGGGCATCATGTTTGTTGGTGGCCTGCAGAAAGGCGCGGCGCACGGGATTGCCGGCAACTTCCACGTGGCAATCCAGTGTGCGGGTCAGGGGCATGTGCGCAAAGCAGATGCCGGCCAGCCTCGAAACCGCGCGGGTAACCTTGCCGGGCACGGCGTTGGCCTCCAGGGCGACGATCGGCAGTCGCATCAGGCTTGCGGCCAGCGCGCCAGGCAGCGACGCATACCCGCCGACACAGACCAGCGCGTCGGCGCCAAATGCCTTCAGCGCGCGGCGCGCGGCGGGCACGGCCATGGCGGTGGTGATGACGGTTGTGGCTTTGCTGCGAATGGTCCCGCGCGGGCGGGCCACGGGCAGGGCCGTGAAGTCATGGCCGGCGTTGCCCAGCATGGAACGTTCAAGTTCATTGCCGCTGCACAGAAAGTGGACGCACCCGGGCCCGAAGCGATCGACCAGCAGTTCGGCCAACGCCAGCGCCGGGGCGACGTGGCCCCCGGTTCCTCCGCCGGCAAATGCGATGCGTGGTGGCTTCATGGCAGGTCCTCTGTCCGGGCGCCGCGGCATCCACGGACGGACACGTTCGGGACGTTCGCGGCGCGCTGGTTACGGGCGCAAGAGCTTCACAAGCGCTTGCACCCGGGAAAGGCCGGTTGCACTTCAGGCCGATGGCTGGGCGTCGTGGCGGCCACGGGCGCGGCCTGCCACAAGCTCTGGCTGGGGCAGTGCCTGAACACGGCCCGAGGCGCGGTTGCTGCGGTATGCGGCAGGAAGCGAGCGTGCGGAAGTCTTGCGGTTGCGCATGGTGGGGTCTCCTAGGCCTGTGCCACAAGCCGCCGTGCCCGTGCGCTGACGTGCGCGCTTTCGGCACTGCGGCGGTTCTCAAGTTCGCTGGATTGAAGCTGCGCGGCTTCCTGCGCGCTGACACAACGGCGCGCCACGGACAGCACCACGCCCACCCCGCAAAGATAGAAGAAGCAGGCGCTGCCGCCGAAGCTGATGAACGGCAACCCGATGCCCTTGGTGGGCACACTGGCGGTCACCACGGCAATGTTGATGGCGGCCTGCAGGCCGATGGCGCCGGTGAAGCCCAATGCGAGAAGCGAGCCCAGGCGGTCGCGGGCGCGCCGCGCCACAGCCATGCCGATGACCATCAGCGTCGAGAACAGCCCCAGCGTAAGCAGCGACCCGACCAGCCCGGTTTCCTCGGCCAGTACGGCAAAGATGAAGTCCGTTTCCTGTTCGGGCAGGTAGTACAGCTTCTGGGTGGAGTTACCCAGGCCCTGGCCCTCCATGCCGCCGGCACCGATGGCAATCAGCGACTGGTTTACCTGGTGGCCCTTGCCGCGCGGGTCTGCCTGCGGGTCCAAAAACACCAGCACGCGGGTCTGGATATGGTCGAACTTGGAATACATCACCACGCTGGCCACCGGCAGCATCAGCGCGCCGACAACGCACAGGTGCCGCACCCGCAGGCCGCCGCAGATCAGCACAAGAAACGAGCTTGCGGCAAGAAACAGGCTGGTGCCGAAGTCCGGCTGGGCCATGCACAGCACACTGTAGATGCCCACAAACAGGCAGGCCGGGATGAACCCGCGCCGGAACTCGCCCAGACTCTCCTTGCGGGTGGCGGCATAGGCAGCAGCAGCCACCAGCAGCGCGAACTTGGCGAAGTCACTGGGCTGCAGACCGAACCCGCCAAAGCGTATCCAGCGCCGGGCACCGTTGTATTCCGTGCCGATGCCCGGAATCAATGTCAGCACCAGCAGCGCCAGCCCCAGCAGCCACAACGGGCGTGCCAGCTTCTGCCACAGGGTGTAGTCGACGCGGCCGATCACCGCCATCGCACCAAGGCCAAGCCCGAGAAACAGCAGGTGGCGCTTGATGAACACAAACGGATCGCTTTCCATGCCCGGCATCAGGCGAATGGCGCTGCTGCTGAAGACCATGACAACGCCGATGCCCAGCAGGGCCAGCACGTTCAGCAGATAGGCATTGCGCAGCGATTTTGACACGGCGGTTCCCGTCGACACCACATATGGGAATCGGCAGTAAGGGCCGCGTATCTGCTGAAAAATGCGCGCCGCAACGGGCCGGGCGAAACAGAACACCCGGCCGTCAGGCCGGGTGTTTTCAGGTTGCAAGGTGTGACTTACTGGCCCGGGCTGATCGCGTCTTCAAACCAGGCTGTGCTGTTGCTGGCGGTGCCGGTGTAGTGGATCGAGCGACCCTCGGCGGCGCGCAGCACGTAATCGCCGCCCAGCCATTCGCCGACCAGCACGGCCGCGCCTTCCAGAGGCTGGCCGGGGTTACCCCACTGCACAAAGTCAACAACATCGCTGCCGGCGCGAAGCAGAGCCAGAGAACCCTGCGCAGGGTCAAGTTCGCCGAATGAGGGGGCGAACTGGTTGCAGGAATCCGGCGTGCCGGCCGTGCCGATGTGAACCAGCACACGGGCCTTGGAGGCAACCTTGAAGCCGTAGGCAAAAGTGAACGAATCCTGGCCGTTGGTAAGCACCCAGCCGCCCAGGTCGGCCTCGTACAGGCTGGCGTTGAACAGTTCCACATACTGCATGCCGGCATTGGGCCCCATGGGGTCCACCAGCACTTCTTCGATAGTGACCGGGCTGAGGCTGACGGCATAGCCGTGCGGCGTCAGCGGCTTGGGAACCGTGTTGGGGTTGGGCAGGTTGCCGGGATTGGGGCCGTTGGAGCTCGGGATGGTTACCGTGCCCTTGGTGGTGTTGGCGTAATCACCGCAGGCCGAAAGCAGGGCAACCAGTCCACCCAACGCGATCAACAAAGCAACACGACGCATAGAAGCCTCTTAAGGGCGCTGTGCAGGGGTTTGTGCCCGGCCCCAAGTCTACGCACGGACACGCATACGGTTTATCGCAGGGGGTACGGAAAGTCTAGCGACGCCCGGGCTTGCATGCAACGGGCAATGAGCAGGGCCGAAATCAGGGCGCGGCTACATTTCGTCGACGATGCAGTCGATCACGTCAAAGCCCAACTGCCGAAACGCCTTCGAAAGTTCGCCATGAAGGTCGCCGGTGCCGTGTTTGATCTGGCTCTTGATCACCTGGGCTACCAGCTTCACGCCGCTGCTGTATTCGTCCCAGCGGATCTCGAACTGGGCGCGGGCGCGGGTCTTGATGCCGGCCTTGTCTCGCATTGCCATGGGTTGCCTCCGGCCATGAAACGAACGGGCCGGCACAATGGCCGGCCCGTGTTGACGCTGCTGGAAACGACTTACTTGCCGCCGGCGGTACCCTTGCCCTTGCCGGCGTAAACCTTGAACACGTACCCGTCCTTGGTGGCCAGGTAAATGGCGCGGTCGCGTTCGTACATGCTGCCGGTGACAAACGCAAAGTCCATCAGGTTCAACTGCCACTCCGGGCGGGCCAGACGGCCGGTGTTGACATCAAGCACCTTCAGCGTGCGGCTTACCGTGCGCAGTTCGTCGCGCTTGGTGACAATGCGGCCCTGGTCACGCAGCTTGGCCTTTTCGCGCTCGGAGAGGAATTCCTCGTTGCGCTCGTACAGCATGTAGACCTTGCCGTCGGAGACCATCAGCGGCTGCTGGCCGACATCGGGTTCCGTCCAGATGGGTTCCTTGGTGTGCGGGGTCCTGGGGTCGCCGTCGATCAGTTCATAGACCGGGCGGTCGTCTTTGACGTCAATCAGCCGATAGTTGAACGCCATCAGCTTGCCGGGCCGGGTGTGGGCGCGCAGGCGCGTGCCGCGTCCGTCGTCGGTGGGCACTTCCTTGTCATAGACTTCCAGGGTGCGCACAAACACCCAGCGGTCTTCGACAAAGATGTCGCCGTAGGGCAGGCCGTCAAGGTCGGCAATCCATGCGCTCTGGCCGGACTTCTGCCAGGCGAACAACTGGCCGCGGTCACTGCCCACAAACACAAGGTCGTCCTTGATGGTGGGGCGGGTGCGCGACTGGGCTTCCAGGTGCGGGTCGGCGCGGTATTCGCCGGTCTGGGCGTCCACCATGTACAGCCGATTGTTGTTGTTAACAAAGGCCACGGTTTCGCGGTCGGCCGCCGGCTGCAGGTTGATCTGGTAGAACGCATTACCGCCGACGCCGCCCGTGCCCGAACGTGGGAAAGACCAGCTCTCCGGCCCGGTGCCCGTGGCGCTGTCAATCATGCTCAGGCCACGCAGGCTGTTGCTGTTTGTGGTGGGCACAAACAGGTGCGTGTCGTTGCTGGCGGGGTGGGCGCTGGGAAACGTGTCACCCTTGAACCGGCCCCGGCTTACCAGGCGTGATTCACCCTCGCGCGGGCTGCTCTGGCGGTCGTAGGCCTGGTACTCGCCGTCGTTGTTCATCAAAAAGATGTAACTGCGCGTGGCCAGCGGCGAGAAATCGACCCGCTGCTCGATCGGTGTGCGCCAGTGCAGCGTGAAGTCGTAGGCGTCGATGCTCCACATGTAGTTGCGGCCGCCGTCGGCATCAACCACCAGGATCTCGTCGCGAACGTCGTCATGGATCACGTTCAATTCGCGAATCACGACAGGCTGGCGCCGGCGCGGGTCGGTCAGGTCGTAACTGCGCACACGCAGCGGCAGTTCCACAAGCTGGGCCTCGTAATAGCTGGCGGGCTGCCGCTGCACCGGGTCAGGTGCAAGCGGGCTGCGGTCGCCGGGACGGGCCTGGCTTGGAAGTCCGCACGAGGCGGCAAAGATTGCGATGGCAAGTCCGGGGGGGAGACACGTCAGCGCACGTGTCAGGGTTTTCACTGGGCAGCTCCTTTGTCAAATTCCCGGAGGTTGAGTTTGTGTTTGTTCTCGTAACTGCGCAGAGTCTCAATGCGCTCGAGGTCTTCCTCGATCCGGTTGACCAGCTTGAAGATGTAAGGCCGGCCTTTCAACCGATTCTTCAAATCGTCAACCATCTTGTCCCACGACCCACTGTAAAGCTCGTCGCGGAGGACCAGCAGCATTTTTGACTCTTCCGAGAGGGCGTCATAGTACGTTTGGTGTGCCGGGTCGGCCATATGCCCTCGGTAATGGTTCTTCCATGATTCCAATCGCCTAGGACGCTTTGTAACTGACACTCTATAGATTGTGGGCAAAATCCCCGCAACAGCCGGGTAGACGCCTGCCTTGGCCGTCCGTTAGTCTGATCACGGAGAACTGCATGGCTGGCCCATCCGCGCAACAACCCGTTCAACCGCCAATGCCCTACGGCGTGGCAAACCCGCCCGCCGCGCCGGCCTTTGACCCGCGCATGGGCAAGCGGCCCGGGGGCACTGCCACCAAGGTGTGGGGGATTCTGCTGCTGATGTTCGGCGGCTTTGGCGCGATGGGCCTGATTTCCAGCGTGGCCAGCCTGTTCGGGGGCTTCAACACCGGCAGCTTTGCATTCGGCATGAGCCCCGAAGCCCAGGCCGAAATGGAACGCCTGACCAGGCAACTGATCGACGATTCCATGGGCCGCCCGACTTACTGGATTCACCTGGCGGCCGAAACCACGATTATTGTGCTGTCACTGGCGGCGGGCGTGTTTCTGGTGATCAAGCCCAAGCCCCTTGGTGCCAAGCTGGCGCTGGCCCGTGTGGCGCTGGTGCTGCTGGCCCTGCCCGTTTACGGCTATGAAACCAATGCGGTGATGGATGCGGCGTTCACGTCGCAGCAGGAGATGATCCGCCTGCAGCTAGAAAGCGACCGCAAGTCCGGCAAGCTCAAGGGTCCCAACCCCGACGAGTTCATGGGCACCATGAACAAGATCATGAAGGGCGTAGGGTATGGCACCGTGGTGATCACCGTGGTGTTGGTGCTGATTATCAACGGGCTGCTGGGCTTTCAGATGTCGCGCCCGCACGTGAAGGAGTTTCTGGCCGCGGCCGAAAACGAAAAACAGGTGATTCCGGGCTATGACCCGACGATGGGCCTGATGATGCCCCCGCCGCCGGGTCCCGGCGCGCCGCAGCCCCCGGCCCCTCCTTCGCAGCCCATGCCTCCCCCGTAAACGGCATTGGCAGGCTGCACGGCATGGGGCCCTCGGCAGACCTTGCCTTCCTTTACTACAGCGTTTGATTCCGTGCGGCGTCTGCTATAAGCGGCGCCGCTTTGCTTTGACCAAGACCTAAGGAACGAAATGGCCACCGCTACCAAGAAGGCACCGACGACTAAAACGACTGCGACCTCCGGCAAGAAGGGCGACTTCAAGGACGCCTCTCTCAAGCAGCAGGGCATCCAGCGCATTGAATGGGCCGAGGCAGACATGCCCGTGCTCTCCGCTGTGCGCAAGCGCTTTGCCAAAGAACAGCCGCTCAAGGGCATGCGCATGGCCTGCTGCCTGCACGTCACCACGGAAACGGCCAACCTTGTGCGCGCGCTCAAGGCCGGCGGCGCGGAAGTCTTTCTTTGCGCCAGCAACCCGCTTAGCACGCAGGACGACGTGGCCGCGGCGCTGACGCTGGAATACGGCATCGAAACCTTTGCGATCAAGGGCGAAGACAGCAGGACCTACTACAGCCACCTGGCCGCGGTGCTGGACAAGCAGCCGAACATCACCATGGACGACGGCGCCGACCTGGTGACCGAGATCCTGACCAAGCGCAAGGAGCTGTCCAAGAACGTCGTCGCCAGCATGGAAGAGACCACCACCGGCATCATCCGCCTGCGCGCCATGGAAAAAGAGGGCGTGCTGAAGTTCCCGGTGATCGCGGTGAACGACGCCGACTGCAAGCACATGTTCGACAACCGCTATGGCACAGGCCAAAGCACCGTCGACGGCATCATCCGTGCCACCAACCGCCTGTTTGCGGGCCGCGTGGTCGTGACGCTGGGCTATGGCTGGTGCGGACGCGGTTTTGCCAGCCGCGCCCGCGGCATGGGCGCGCGCGTGATCGTGACCGAGATTGACCCGGTAAAGGCCCTCGAAGCCGTGATGGACGGCTATGAAGTCATGCCCGGCGCCGAGGCCGCAAAGATCGGCGACATTTTCTGCACCCTGACCGGCAACAAGCACGTGATTGACGCGGCGCACTTCAAGGTGATGAAGGAAGGCGCGATTGTCTGCAACAGCGGCCACTTCAACGTGGAGCTGAACCTGGACGCCCTGCGCAAGCTGGCCAAGAGCAAGGGCGAACCCAAGCCGTTTGTCGAGGAGTTCGAACTGCCCAGCGGCAACACGATTTACGTGCTGGCCGACGGCCGCCTGGTCAACCTGGCCTCCGCCGAAGGCCACCCGGCCAACGTGATGGACATGAGCTTTGCCGTGCAGGCCCTGGCCAGCGAGTACGCCGTGAAGAACAAGAGCAAACTCAAAGCCGGCGTACACCAGCTGCCCCGCGAAGTCGACGAATGGGTGGCCACACTCAAGTTGGAAACCCTCGGCCTGAAGATCGACACCCTGACGGCCGAGCAGAAGAAGTACCTCGGAAGCTGGAACGAAGGCACCTAAGCACTTTCAGCCCGGAGCGGAAGCGACGGGGTAGTTCGCATAGGTCAAAAACCCGGCCCCCAAAGGGCCGGGTTTGCTTTTCGCTTCCAACGCAACCTGGCCCTGCGGCGTTCCAAGGGCGAGGCCGCCGATGCACAACGCCCCGATCTGTGACGAACCCGCCCCGCCCACCTGGCTGGTGATCATGAGCTGTATTGGTGGCGGGCTTTCGGTGCTGTCATTGATCGCCATGGCGGCCTGGCTGGCCTTGCAGTGGCTGGGGTAAGACCTGCTGGCTGGCCTTCTGATTCGTTCTGGCGAATCGTGGCATCGGCGTCCTCGCCGATGCGTCTCCATGGCCGTCCCGGCCATGGACAGGCTCGGGACGCGCCTTTCACGCATCGCCGAGACGGCGATGCCACGATCCACATCAAGTCTGATAGCCCACTAGGCCGCCAGCAGGTGGTTGCCCAGCAGCCACCAACCCGCCGAAAGGGCTATCACCCCGTAGGCGATGCCCAGCTTCCAGGCCACTTCGGGTTCTTTCTCGCGCAGCGCGATCAGCGCACCGATCATCGCCACGGGCAGAATCACAAAGCCCGCCCAGCGGCCCATCAACATCCATTGCGTGTAGACGGGCAGCTCGCGCCCGGCCTTGGCCCACGCAGCCATGGCAGTTTCGCCGCTCCAGCCCACGGAAAACGCGGCAGCAAACAGCACGTTTGCGGCAACGATCATGTGGACGGTGACCAGTTTGCGCAGACGTGGGTCTTCAATGGCCATGGGGCCATTCTACGATCCCCTTCCCGTGGCCGACGAACCAACTATCCGCCTGCTGCAACCAACCGACAGCCTTGAAGAACTCACGGCCCTGCTGCACCGCGCGTACAAGCGGCTGGCCGACATGGGTTTCAATTACACGGCCACGAACCAGTCGGTCGAAAAAACGCGCGAACGCGTTGAAGACAACGAGTGTTTCGTTGCCATCGCCGATGGCCGCATTGTCGGCACCGGCCTGCTGATCCCGCACCAGCTGGACACGCCCGCCTGGGCGAACCAGCCGGGGCGCTGCTACGCGGGCCAACTTGCCGTAGACCCGGACTATCGCCATAAGGGCCTTGGCGCAACGTTGATGGGGCGCATTGTGGACCGCGCACGCGAGCTGGGGTTCAACGAAATCGGCGGCGACACCAGCGAGGGCGCGGATTACCTGATTCGATTCTACACCGGTATGGGCTGGCAGATCGTGGGCCACCATCAGTGGCCGGGCAAGTCATACCGCAGCGTGATACTGGCAAAACAACTTTAGGGGCAAACATGGCAAAGAAGACCAAATCAAAGCAGGCCAAGTCGAAGCAAGTCAAAGCCAGGCAGGGAGCCTTAACGCACAGCAAAGGCAAGGCGGCAAAGCCCAAGCCCAAGAAGGCCAGGAAACTCACCAAGGCCCAGGCCAAGGCAATTCTTGAAGCCGCCAAACAGGGTGCTACCGGCCGCAAACCCAAGCGCGAACGCATCAGCGCACAGGCACTCAGCCGTCGCACCGGCAAGGCCGCGCCCGCGCGTCCGGCCAAGGGCAAGCCCCGGCCGCAGGGGCCCGCCATCAAGCACGATCCCGAAGCGCCCATGAAGCTGATGCAGATGCTGATGGGCTTCATGGTCAGCAAGGCGCTTTCCGCCGCGGCCAAGCTTGGTATCCCGGATGCCCTGGCTGACGGCCCGCGCTACTACACGGCGCTGGCCTCGGCGGTGGGGGCCGACCAGAAGGCGCTGCACCGGTTGATGCGCGCATTGACCTCGCTGGGCGTGTTCGCGGAAGTAGAGCCCGGCACCTATGCGTTGACGCCAATGTCGCAGATGCTGCGCGCCGACGTTCCCGGCAGCATGCGCGCCATGGCAGTGATGATCACCACGCCCTCGCACTGGCTGCCCTGGGGGCGGTTGGAAGACACGCTGCGCAAGGGCATCAGTGTGGCCGACGACGTGTTCGGCAAGCCGTTGTGGGATTACTTCAAAGATAACGAAGAAGACGCCCGCTGGTTCAACGACGCCATGACCAGCTTCAGCGGCATGACGGCCCAGGCCGTGGCCGAGGCCTATGACTTCAGGGGCGTCAAGAAAATCGTGGACGTGGGCGGCGGGCACGGGTTCTTTCTGAGCACGCTGCTGCGCGCCGCACGCGGGGCCGAGGGCGTGCTGTACGACCTGCCGCAGGTGATCCAGACCCTGCCAAGGCTGGCCGACGATGTTGCCAAGCGCATCACCGCCGACAGCGGCGATTTCTTCCGCGCCGTGCCTGAAGGCGGCGACCTGTACACGCTCAAGCACATCATTCACGACTGGGCCGACGACCAGTGCCGGCAGATTCTCACCAACATCCGCAACGTGATGGCCGAAGGCGGCCGGGTGATCATTCTCGACGCCGTGCTGCCGCCCGATTGCGCACAGGACCCCGGTTTCCTGATGGATATGAACATGCTGGCGATGACACCCGGCGGCTGCGAAAGAACCGAAAAGCAGTTCCGTGATCTGTGCGCGGCCTCAGGCCTGAAGCTGACCAAGATCATCCCAACCCCAAGCCCGGTAAGCATCGTGGAGGCCGTGAGGGCGTAAGATTGGCGCGAGTATGCCGATTCACGTTGTTCAGGCCCCGAGGGGGCTGCCCCGCGCGTAAGCGCGCCCGCGAACCACGCTGTGTTCGTACAGGCCCCGAAGGGGCCGACATGGATTAGCCCCGCGCGTAAGCGCGCCCGCGAACCACGCTGTGTTCGTACAGGCCCCGAAGGGGCCGACATGGATTAGCCCCGCGCGTAAGCGCGGGGATAGGCGTTAGAATGCACATGAGCCCCCGAATGGGGCGGTATACGAGCCCCGGAGACACCCATGGGCAGCTCCTACGCAAGCGTCCAATACCATGTGGTCTTCGGCTGCAAGGGACGCACTTCCGCGCTGACGCCCGAGATCCGCACACAGTTGTTCCCGTACATATCGGGCATCGCAAAGAACCTTGGCTGCGTACTGCTGGATGGCAACGGCGTGTCAGACCACGTGCACCTGCTGGTCGGCGCACCGCCGCGCCTCAGCATCTCGGAGGTTGTAGGCAAGCTGAAGGCCAACGCATCGCGCTGGATCAACGATGCCTGGCGCAAGGACAAGTTCGACTGGCAGGACGGTTACAGCGTGTTCACTGTCGGATTTCGTGAAGTTCCCGCTGTGCGGGCATACATCGACGGGCAGGAAGAACATCATCGCAAGGAATCGTTTCACGATGAGATTGCGCGACTGCTGAACGAGCATGGCGTTGACTACGACCCGCGATACCTGAAGCCCAATGGTTGATGTATGCCGCCCCCTGCGGGGGCTCTGGCTGAGGGGCGTTCGGTTTCCCCGCGCTGACGCGCGGGGCTAATCCATGTCGGCCCCTTCGGGGCCTGTGCTGCAGGAGGAAGACTTGACACGTGTGCGTGTATGGGGCGTGTGCGTGTATGGGGCGTGTGCGTGTATGGGGCGTGTGCGTGTATGGGGCGTGTGCGTGTATGGGGCGTGTGCGTGTATGGGGCGTATGCGTGTATGGGGCGTATGCAAAAGTGTGGTGTGTGCGAGTTGCTTGCGTGTGGCTTGCATGCTCCCGGGCCCTTGCTATCTTTCCGCGCCATGGAGCCAGTTATGTTCAGCCGCGACAGCAAGAAGTCGATGAAGAAGCGTCACCGCTGATCCGCGGACTGGCCTGGTATTTTCAGCCGCCGCGGATTCCCGCGGCGGCTTTGTTTTAGGTGATGTGGACCTCCGGTCCGCACGAAGAGAGCAACCATGTCGGGCGTAAACGTGGCAGTGGTCGGCGCAACTGGCGCCGTGGGCGAAGAGTTCCTGCGCTTGTTCGAACTTCGCAAGTACCCGATCAAGTCTCTGCGACTGCTGGCCAGCGCCCGCAGCGCCGGCAAGAAGCTCAAGTTCGCCGGCACTGACCACACTGTCGAAGAACTCAAGCCCGACAGCTTCAAGGGCATTGAACACGCCTTCTTCAGCGCCGGCGGCGGCATCAGCAAGGAATTCGCGCCCCACGCCGCCAAGGCCGGGGCGGTGATCATCGACAACACCAGCGCGTTCCGTTACGAAAAGGAAATCCCGCTGGTGGTGCCCGAAATCAACCCGCAGGACGCCTTTGAGTACGGCGCACGGCGCATCGTTGCCAATCCCAACTGCACGACGATTGTCGCGCTGCTGCCCACGTTTCCGCTGCACAAGGCGTTTGGCCTCAAGCGCGCGGTCATGAGCAGCTACCAGGCGATCAGCGGCGCCGGTGCTCAGGCCATGGAGGAGCTCGAACAGCAGCTGCGCGACTGGGCCGCGGGCAAGCCGATGCAGGTCAAGATTGCGCCCAAGCAGATCGCCTTCAACGTGATTCCGCGTATCGATGCCGTGCAGGACAACGGCTACACCAAGGAAGAAATGAAATTCCTGTGGGAAGGCCAGAAGATCATGCACCACGCCACGCTGCGCGCCACGGCGACCTGCGTGCGTGTGCCGGTGCTGCGCTCGCACAGTGTTTCACTCAACCTGGAATTCGAGAAACCCTGCACACCCGAAGCCGCCCGCGAGATCCTGCGCAAGGCCCCCGGCGTGGTGGTGCAGGATGACCCCAAGGCCGAACTGTACCCGATTCCGCTGGAGCGCAGCCTGAAGGACGAGATCGGCGTAGGCCGCATCCGCCAGGATGTCAGCGTGGACGGCAACAAGGGTCTGTGCCTGTGGGCCGTCGGCGACCAGATCATGAAAGGCGCAGCGCTCAACGCGATCCAGATCGGCGAGCTGCTGCTGAAAGGCAAGTAAACTGTGGCGTGGCCGTCCCGGCCACGCGCAGGCGCGGGTCGCGCCTGCAAACCCATCGGCGAGGACGCCGATGCCACGTTACGACGCAGCCTTGGCTTTGCGGTAGCGTTCGTGTAGTTCGATCACCTGCTTGATCACCGTTTCGTCGAGTTCCTTGCCCGCCAGCAACTTCAAATGCAGGTTGCAGGCCTCGTCGTCGCATTTGGCGAACTTGAAGCGGTTGCGGGCGATGAACTTATAGGCGCGCGTGCCCAGAAACCTTGCCCCCGGCAGCCACAGAAACGGCACCAGCGCCCAGCACAGCGGCAGCACGGCCGCCAGCGCACGGAAGGCCTCAAAGCCACCAAAGTAGCTGCCATCGGGCCGCTTAACGTACATCTGGCGCAGCATGTCGGCGTAGGTTACGGCGGGCAGGGCGGCTTCGGCGGCGGGGCGGTTGTGGATGTCTTCGTATTGCAGGCGGCCCAGCCAATCCAGCCGTTCCAGGTTGCGCTTGGCCTTCTTGCACACCGGGCACATGCCGTCGAAAAATACCGTGTAGATGCGTTTTGCGGTGCTGCCGGTTTGTGTGCCCGCAAGGTCCATGACAACCACCGCCGGGATAAACAGCCAGTACCACGCAAGCGTCGTGAAGCTGAAGTGCGTCACTTCCATCAGGGCAAAAATGCCCAGGTGCAGCAGCACACCATAGGCCAGTGCGGCGTACCTTGTGCGCCGCCATAGTACCAACAAGGGAAAGAACAGTTCCCATCCCAGTGTCAGCCAGCTTGCGGGCGCGCTGATCCACAGCGGCAGGTCCGTGAACCATGGCCACCGGGCAATCAGTGCATGCGCCATGGTGCGGCGCACGGCGCTGCCGCCCACCCAGTCGCCGGGGTTGGCAAAGTCCGCAAATCCAAGCAGCTTCTCTGCACCCGTAACCGTGTACAGCAGGCAGATCTGCACCTGCGCCAGCCGCAGTGACCACGGCGCCACGGCCTCGCCCACGGCCCGGCCGCGCCGGACGCGCAGAACGGTGTCGATGCTCAAGGCGGCACCGGCGGGCATCAGCACCAGGTAAAAGCACGCAACGCGCAGCAGCACGTCGCCTGAGTTCAGGACATAGGGTGCGCGCAGGTGCAGCACCACCAGCCCGGCCCACATTGCCGCGCAGGCAAGCCGCGTTGCCAGGCCCAGCGCTGCCAGCAGCGCGGCCGCGCACACACCGATGGCAATCCAGAAGGACCCGCTGCCGGTGGTTGCCCCGCCTACCAGGTTCCAGGGAAAATCCGTGTGCGCGAACTGCGTGGCCAGCGCGGCCGGGTTGGGGCCTGCGCTGGTGAACCACAGGTCGGCAAATGGCACCAGCGAGGTCGCGGTGTCCAGCAGCACAATCAGCGCAATCGTGACGCGAAAGAACGCCAGCGGCTCCGGCCTTACCGGCGCAACCCAGAAGTCGCGCAGGGCGCGGGCCGGGCTCAAGGCAACACCCCTGGGAACGTGCGGGCATGTGGCAGCGGCCAGTGCGGGTCCATGCGCGGCTCAATCAGCATGGGCGTCATGGCGTCCATGCGTGGCAGCGGGCCCTCGCCGTCGTAGACAATCTCGGCGCGGGCGAACTGCACGAACACGACATCCTTGGCAAGGCCCGGGTTCTCGGCCAGCCATTGTTGCAGCATCCAGCGCGTCCAGGTGGTGCGGACTGGTACGTGCCGGGCTCCGGCGCGGGTGGTGTAGCTTTCAAACTTGCGTATGCGGCCGTCTACAACGTGGTAGTTCCAGTGGCAGGCGCGGGCCTGCGGCGGCAGCTTGTGGATCTGCATCTGGTTGGCCACGGGCGAAATCAGCACCGGCGTGGTGTCGGCGTGGCGGTAGACAAACGTGCCGTCGGCAAGCCCGATCATGAGCACCGGCGCCCCTGCGCTGGCACCTACCTGCGGCGCAAACATGTTCCAGCGCTGGTGAATGCCCAGGGCGTGAATGTACGACCGCGCCGCGCCGGGCAGCCAGGAGCCGCCCTCGCCGGGTGTGGCCTGGGCAATGTTGTAGGCCAGCAGCACCAAAAGGTGCACGCAGACAAATGCGGCCACGGCCACGCGACGGATGTTGCGCCAGGGCTTCATGGGCGCGAGAAGCGCTCTTCTTTCCATGGGTCGCCACGGTTGTGGTAACCGCGTACTTCCCAGAAGCCGCGCTTGTCCTTGGTCATGAACTCGATGCCGCGCACCCACTTGGCGCTCTTCCAGGCATACAGGTGCGGCACCCAGGTGCGCACCGGGCCGCCGTGTTCGCGTTCCAGCGGCGCGCCGCCGAAACTGTGGATGATGGCCACATCGGGCATGGCCATGTCTTCCATGCTCACGTTGGTGGTGTAGCCGTCATAGCTGCTGAACATGACGTGCGTGGCTTCGGGCCCCGGGCTGGCAAGCTTCAGGAAGTCCTGCCACAACACGCCCTCGATCTGCGCGTCGTAGATCGACCAGCTTGTCACGCAGTGAAAGTCGGTCGTGAACTTTGTCTGCGGCAGCTTCAGAAAGTCATCCCACGAAAGCGTGCGCGCCTGGCAGGCCCCGAACACCTTGAGCTGCCACAGGTTGGTCGGGATATCCGGCTTCATACCCAGGTCCAGCACCGGCCAGCCGCTGGAAAGGCGCTGGCCCGGCGGCAGACGGTCCCGCGAGGCCTGGTCGCGACCGGTGCCCATGCCCTGGGCGGCGCGTGACTGCGCAAGTTGCTGCTTGCCCTGGATGAGCTTTTCGTTGGGTTCCGCCATGGCCGCGATCATAGCCCGCGCCGGCGCGCGTGAAACTGGTTAACGTTCTCTGCACAAGGAGAGTGCCATGCCCAGCCCGTTTCTTGAATCCGAACGCCTGTGGTACCGGTCGCTGGAGCCCGGCGAGGCGCCGCAGGTGGCAGCCTACCTGCAGGATCCCCGGGTGCGCCGCAATCTTGCCATTGGCCGCTTCCCGTTCAGCGAGGCCGGCGAGGCCAAGTGGATTGAGGCCCAGACCAAGCCCCCGGTGGCCGAAGGCCCGACTGACGTGTCGCTGTGCGTCGGGCTCAAGGGCCAGCAGGCCATACTGGGCGGCACCGGGCTGCATCGCATCAGCTGGCTGCACCGAAGCGCCGAGTGGGGCATCTACATCGGACAGCCCGAACAATGGGGTAAGGGCTACGGGCGCGAGATGGCCCGCACCATGCTGCGCTATGCCTTTGACACCCTGAACCTGCATCGCGTGATGCTGCGCGTGAACGCCGACCACATCGGCGGCATCAAGTCCTATGAGGCCGCAGGCTTTGTGCGCGAAGGGGTGCTGCGCCAGTCGGTGTTTGTCGAGGGCCGTTACCTGGACACGCTGCTCATGGCGGCGCTGCGCGACGAATGGAAGGAAAGTTAGCTCTTTCGCCTGTGCCCCGGCGGGCCATAATCCCGCCGGGGCACAGGAACATCCATGAAACGCATTCTTCTGCTGGGCCTGCTGGGTGTGGTGGTGATTGCCGGCGTGGTGGCGCTGATGGGCGCGCTGTTCAACCCGTCGGTTCACCAGGTTGCTCCTGTGAGGCAGGGCCCGGCGATTGAGTCCGTGTACGCCACGGGCTTTGTCGAGGCAGCCCAGCGGCGGGTGCTGCGGGCCCCGCGCGCGGCGGTGATTGACACCATCTTTGACGGCCCCGGCCAGCGCACGCTGCGCGAGGGCGACGAAGTCCGCGCCGGTCAGCCGATACTGCGCCTGCGCGATTCCACACTGGCGGCACGGCGTGCCACCGCGCAGGTAGAGGCCGACAGGCTGGCCGCGCAACTGGCCCCCGACAGCCCGTTCATCAAGGCCTGGGCCGGCCGGGTCAGTGAGGCCTCCGCCGCTGCCACCGACGCGCGCGACCGCGAAAAGCGCCTGGCCCGCCAGTTGGAGACACGCAACGTAAGCCTGGACCAGTACGAGGCCGCGCGCACCGCGGCCACCGTGGCCGAACAGCGCCGCGACGCGCTGCAGAAGGATTTCGACCAGGCCGTGGCGGACCTTGGTGCCGCGGGCAAGGCCGCAAGGTCTGCCCTGGACCAGCTGGATGCCGCCGAGCGCGACGACATGGTGGTTGCGCCGCTGGACGGCGTGATTCTGCGGCTGCCCCTGAAGGCCGGCGAGTTCGCGCCCATGGGCGCGGAACTGGCGATGGTGGGGGACCTGCGCGAGCTGATCATCGAATCAGAAGTCAACGAAGACGACATTTCGCGCGTGCGCATCGGCGCCAGCGTAATGATACGCCTGGCCGGCAACGACACGGAAAAGGTGGACGGCGAAGTGTTTGAGGTACTGCCCGATGCCGACCGCGCCACCAAAGGCTACCTGGTCAAGGTGAGGTTTGCCGGGGCGAAGTTCACTGCCCAGCCCGGCAGCCAGCTTCGCGGCAGCACGGAACTGCCGGGCGGCGTGGTGCCGCTTTCGGGCATGACCGCCGAACTTGGCGTGATCACCCGGCGCAAGGATAACGCGCTGGTCTTCCCGCGCGCGGCGCTGACCCCCGACAACACCGTGTTTGTGGTGCGCGACGGCCGCGCCGTCGAGGCCAAGGTGGTGCTGGGCCTGATGAACTTCAGTGTCTGCGAGGCCGCGGGCGGCCTGGCCAGCGGCGACCAGGTGATTATCACGGATCTTCGCGCGCTGAAAGATGGCGCGCGCGTGCGGGTGAAGGAGGCGAAGTGAGCCTTTCGCCCCTGCTGCTGATTGCGCGGCGCCACCTGTTTCACAACACGTTCCGCACGTTTGTGTCTGTGCTGGGCGTGGCGATAGGCGTGACGTTCATGATCATGCTGAGCGCGCTGATGACGGGTTTTGAGAAGAAGTTCGTCACGGAAACGATTGAGGGCAGCCCGCACATCGTAATCCACGACGAGCGCCGCCAGGATGCCGCCGAGTTCACCCAGTGGATGTCGCGTCTTTCTGGCGGCGTAGCTGCCGTGGAAGGCGCGCGTCCGCGCCAGGTGCGCCGGCGCATCGCCAAACCCCTTGAACTTGTCGACGCACTGCGCGCCATGCCCGAAGTGCAGGCGGTGGCACCCAACGTGGTGGGCACGGCGATCATGACGTTTGGATCGCGCGAGCGCGGCGTGGCGCTGCAGGGCATTGAGCCCGCGGCGCAGGAAGCCGTGAACGAGATTGACAAATACATCGAGGACGGCCGCATCTTTGACCTGTATTCCAGCGGCGGCGCCGTGCTGCTGGGTGCCGGCATTGCCGAAGTGCTGGGTGTGAACAAGGGCGACACCATCGGCATCAAGCTGCGCGACGGCGACAGTCGCACACTGCGCGTGGTGGGCATCTTCCGCACCGGCGTTACCACGATTGACTACAGCCGCGCCTACACGCTGGTCAGCGTGGCGCAGCAGCTTCTGGGCCTGGGCCGCGACGTGAACCAGATTGTTGTGCGGCTGAAGGATTATGAATCGGCCCGCGAAACCGCCGCGCGCATGGAGGCC
Organism: Planctomycetota bacterium; assembly: GCA_019636215.1. Classification (GTDB taxonomy): domain Bacteria; phylum Planctomycetota; class UBA8742; order UBA2392; family UBA2392; genus H3-PLA7. The sequence continues at coordinate 26,484 of JAHBXZ010000002.1, forward strand.
CTGGCGGGCTACCGCGCCGAAAGCTGGCAGGAGGCCAACGCAAACTTCCTGTCCATCTTTGTGATCCAGCAGGTGATTACGTACCTGGTCACGGGCGGCATCATGATTGTGGCGGCGTTCGGCATCCTGAACGTGCTGGTGATGCTGGTGATGGAGAAACTGCCCGAGATCGCCATGCTCAAATCCATGGGTTACACGCGTGGCGACATCACCATGACCTTCCTTCTGGAAGGGCTGGCGATTGGCCTGGTGGGTGTGCTTTCGGGCTGTGTGCTGGGGTACTACCTGACAGTGTTTGTGGGCTCGCTGCCGATCCCGCAGCGCGGGCTGATCCAGAGCGAAACCCTGACCATGAACAACTCGCCCATGCTGTACCTGATTGCCGGGGTGGCGGCGCTGGTTGTGACCATGCTGGCCTCAGTGCTGCCGGCCCTGCGGGCCGGCCGGCTGGACCCCGTGGAAACCCTTCGCGGCCACGCATGAGCCCGTGGCGACCATCCGTGGCCGGCGCGTTGCTGCTGCTGGTCCGGCGCCAGTTGACACACGACCTGTTCCGCACGGGCGTAAGCGTTCTGGCCGTGGCCAGCGGTGTTGTGATTGCGGTGGCTGTCAACGCGGTCATGAGCGGCTTTGACACCACGTTTGTCGGCCGCACGATTGAGGTCAGCCCGCACATTGAAGTGTTCGATGATTCGCGCCGGCAGCCCGATGAACTTGCCCTGCACCTTGGCACCCGGCGCGGCGGCATGGCCGCCGTCGAATCCAGTCGCCCCCGTGCCCGCCCGCCGCGCGTGGACCGGCCAGCCGAGACGCTGGCCTTTGTGCGCGCCATGCCCGAGGTTGCCGCTGCGGCGCCGGTCGCGGCGGGCGTGGCGCTGCTTCAGCACGGGTCGCGTGACAGCGGCTGCGACCTTCATGGCATTGATCCGGCCGCGCAGGAACAGGTGGTCAGCATCCGCAAAGACCTGGTGGCAGGCCGGCTGGAGAACCTGTACGCCGGCAACGCGGTGATCCTGGGCGAGCAGCTTGCGCAGCGGCTTGGTGCGCTGGTGGGCGACGCCGTGACGGTGCGCTTTGGCCAGAGCCGCGCCGCGACCCTGAAGGTGGCAGGCATCCTGCGAACCGGCATTTCACTGGTGGACCAGCGCCGGGCCTACACACTGCTGCGCGATGCCCAGCGCTTTCTGGCCCTGGGTCGCGATATCAACCGCCTTGCCGTGCGCCTGCATGACACCGATAGCGCCCTGGATGTCGCCGCGCGCATCGAGGCCGCCACCGGCCGCCGCGCCGTGGGCTGGCCTGACGCCAACACCCATGTGCTTGGGCTGCTGGATACCAACAAGCTGCTGACGAAGATTGTGAGCCTGGGCGTGCTGGTAGTGGCGGCCGTGGGCATCCTCAATGTGCTGATGATGATGGTGCTGGAGAAAACCGGCAGCATCGCGTTGTTGAAGGCTGCGGGTTACACACGCCGCGACATGCTGGCGGCATTTTTGATGCAGGGCATCGCGGTGGGGTTGATTGGCGTGTGTGTGGGTTGCGTGGCCGGTTATCACTTGGTGGAACTGGTCGGCACGATTCCCATTCCAAGGCTGGCCATGCTGGAAACCGACCGCCTGCTGGTGAACAACCTGCCGCGCCATTACCTGCTGGCGGGGGGCGTGGCGCTGGTGGTTTCGGCGCTGGCATCGGTGTTGCCGGCCTGGCGTGCAGGCGCCATGGTACCCGTAGAAATCTTCCGCAGCCGCCACCTGTAGGTGGCAGTAACAGGAACCCGAAGCGCCAGCGAGGCCGAGTCCTGGTTGTGGCAGACTCATGGAAGCGCACGTGGCAACGAAACCCGACCGTGCCGCCATCTGTGCTGTCGCTGGCATGGCTGGTTCGGGCTACAATCGGGGCTGATTCGGTTGCCAAGGCCTTGCATGATCCAGCACAACAACCGCGAAAAGGGGCGCCCGGTGCTGGAACTGCGCGGCCTTACGCGCGAACTTGGCGAAGGCGAGAACCGCGTTTCGGTGCTCAAGGGCCTGGACCTGAGCATCACCCAGGGCGAGTTCTGCGCGATTGTCGGGCCCAGCGGCAGTGGCAAGTCTACGCTGATGTACTTGATCGGCGCGCTGGACAGGCCCACAGCGGGTGAAGTGCGCATTGACGGCGCCGATACGGCGGCGCTGGCCGACCGCGACCTTGCCGAGTTGCGCAACCGCAAGCTGGGGTTCATCTTTCAATTTCACTACCTGCTGCCCGAATTCTCGGCGCTTGAGAACGTGATGATGCCGATGTTCAAATTGGGCATCCCCCGTGCCCAGGCCGCTGAAAAGGCTCACGCGCGCCTGGCGCAGCTGGGCCTTGGCGACAAGACCCACCGGGTGCCAGGGCGGCTTTCGGGCGGCGAACAGCAGCGGGTGGCGATTGCCCGGGCACTGGCCAATGACCCGCTGGTGGTGCTGGGCGACGAACCAACCGGCAACCTGGATACCCAGAACGCAGACAACGTTTTCGCAATCTTCGAAAAGCTGGTAAAAGAGCAGCACCAGACAATCGTGGTGGTGACGCACGACCTGGACATGGCAGCCAGGACGGACCGCATCATCCGCATCGTGGACGGGCTGATTGTGGACGACGGCCCGACGGCCGAGGTTTTACAGCGCCACAGGGGACAAGCGGCGACCAGGCATGACTGAACCGCGCGAACAACCGCAGGACGACCCCGGCGAAAGCGTGGTGCGCCGCGTGGCGGGCACGGGCCAGCCGGGCTCGGAGTTCGACACGCGCGAAATGCCGATCCTGGCCGATATCCCGGCCGATGAAAGCGTCGTGCGCGCGGTGGTGGACCCCAGCCAGCCGGGCTCGGCCCTGCCCACTCGTGTCATGCCTCGCGACGAGTTTGAAACCATCGAACGCCGGGTGGCCGATCAACAGAGCCCGGGCTCCGACCTTCCCACGGGCTACTTCCGGCGCGAAGATTTCGAGGACCTGGAAACCCGCGAAGTGCCCGCGCTCAGCGACGAATGGCGCGACCGCGCCGGTGCCGCTGCGGCCGCCCTGGGCGAGGACGCTGAAGTCGTGGGCGAAGTCAAGGCTGCGCCTGCCTCTGCCGGCGCAGCCACAGCCTTTCCAAACGACGACACGCCTGCTGTGCGCCCGATTTACGACGCCGCCCGCAAGGCCCAGCAGGGCTGGGCGGCCCTGCGATTTGAGCAGCGCCTGCCCAAACTGGACGCCCTGCGCGCCGAGCTGGTGATCCAGCGCAACGACTACGTGCCCACGCTGGCCACTGCCGTCGGTCGCCCGATGGTGGAGGCCCTGTGCGGCGAGTACCTGCCCGTGCTGGAAGCCCTGCGCGCGATGGAAGATGTTGTTCCGCCGCTGCTGTATGACCATTTCGGCGCGGCCTCGCCGTCCACCAGCCAGGGCGCAACCAACCTTGTGCGCAATGTGCCCTGGGGTGTGGTGCTGATCCTGACACCGTCGGACGCGCCATTTGCCCTGCCCATGGTACTGGCCTGCGACGCCCTGGCGGCGGGCAACGCCGTGGTGCTGTGTCCGGGCGAGCGCCACCCGCGCGTGGCCGAAAACCTGCGCAAGCTGTTCGTGCGCGCAGGCTTTCCGGACGGACTGATTCAGGTGATGGGCGGCCAGTGGCGCGATCGTCGCAGCCTTGTGGAAGGCGGCCCCGACCTGGTGGTGTTTGAGGGTGTGCAGGCCGAGGCCGACCACATCTGCCGCGCCGGCGCGGAGCACGGCTTTGGCGTGCTGGTGGGCCGTGCCACGAAGGAACTGCTTGCGGTCATGCCCGGCGCGGACATCGGCCACGCCGTGCGCGCCGCGCTGTGGGCGGCTTATGCCGGTGGCGGGTTTGCGCGCGGGCGCGTGGAGCGCATCGTGCTGCACCAGTCCATGTACGACGAATTCCGCATGCGCTTTCTGGAAGGCCTGCGCACGCTGAACAGCCACCATGCGCAGTTGGCCGCCATTGCCGATTCGCTGAACCAGGGCCGGTTCCAGAAGCTGCTTTCGGATGCCACCGACAAAGGCGCGCGTGTTACCTGGCCCGCCGGCGAGGAACCCGGCCGCTGGATTCACTGGAAGGGCGGCGTCATGGAAAACCTGCCCGACCGCGCACTGGCCAGCACCGAACGCATGGAGGGCCCGGCCTGCGCGCTGTATCGCGCTGACGACGTCGCGGCCGAGGTTCTGCGCCTGCACCGGGTTTCGCCGGCCTCTACGCTGTCTGTGCTTGGGACACCGTCGCGGGCCGACCGCGCAGCACTGGAACAGGTGCCGGTCAGCCGCATCTGCTTTGGCGAGCCGATTCTCAACGGCGGCTCATTCACCGCACACGGGGCCGATGGCCTTGGACTGCCGCGCGGGGCATCGGGCCCGCGCATGATGCTGCGCCCGCAGGTGGTGATCGAGTCGCCCGGCGACCCGTCGCGCATAGGCTGGTTCCCGTACACCGACGACAAGGCCTATGCGCTGATGGAAGCCATCGAGGCCGAGTACCACACTGACCGGGCCAAACGCATCAAGGCCGGGCTGAAGTTCAGCCTGAACGGGCACAAGCGCCGCCTGCTGCGCGGCCAGGAATAGGCCAATCTACAACCCGCCGTAGAAAGGGCGCCGCGCGAGCTCCGCGTGCTTGGGTTGCGTGGCGTTGGGATCTGCCCGGCGCATCACGATGTAGGGACCTGCCACCACGCCATCGACCCCCTGCGAACGCCAGCTTTCGCGAACGTCGGCAGGGTTGCGCATCAGTGTACCGCGACGGTTCAGCCATGGCGCGCACAGCAGCGGTGTGCGGCCTGCGGCCTTGCGGAAATGGTTCACCAGCGAAGATGTGCTGGGGTCGGCACCGTCGGCCACCACCTGCACGGGAATTGCGCCGGAAGGATTGATGCGCCCGGGCCAGGCCTGCGGGCGGCGGCCCTTGAGCCAGTACTCGCCCACGCCGGTTTCGGGGATCTTTTCGGCGTCGACAAAATCGCGGGCGAGCTCGCTGTGCAGGTACAGCGCCGGCACTTCATGCCAGAAGACGTCGGGCCGGATCAACTGCGCGGCCGCGGCGCGAAGCTCGGGCAGGTCGCCGCGGCAAAGCAGCGACCGGCAGCCAAAGCCCTGGCGCGAAAGATCAACCCGGCCATGGATGCGCCCGATCAAGGCGCCGCCGGCAATCAGCTCGGCGGTGCGTTGTTCTACGTTCTCGGGGCGGTCCACCCACACGCCGCCGCGGGACTCCTCCGTTCGGGCAAACTCGGCGCAGTCGCTTTCGCTGGCGTCCGTGCCCAGCCATGGCTGGCCCAGCGGCAGTACATGTTCCACGCCATACTTGGCCGCCAGGGCCATGATGGCAGCGCCCGCGGCGTTGCCGTCGTCGCGCGGCATGGGGCTGATGGAAAGCTGCCGGGTGCGCGCATTGGCCGCAAATGCCGGGTACAGGCTGGAAAGCCCGAACAGGCTGCCGGTCAGCACAATTGCGTCACAGGCGGTCTTCAGCGCGCAACGGTCGATCCACTGGCCAAGAAAGTCTTCCAGGAACAGCCGCGTGGCCGCAGCGATGTGGTCAAAGCGGCGGCGGCGCATGTGGTTGCGCAGGAAGTCGACGCTTTCCCAGGTTTCGGGCATGTTGCCGGCGCGGCGCCAGTTCAAGGGCAGCAGCGGGTCGAACTCAAACAGCAGGGACAGGCGCTTCACCACCTTGGCGAGCTGCGGACCGCGCGCCAGGCCGCCGAGCTCCATCAGCAGGGACTCATCGCGCTCGGGCACCATGCCCAGCAGGTAGGTGACGGTTTCAAGAAAGAGCCCAAGGCTGTTGTCCTGGGGGATTGTGGCCACGCGGTCCAGGCGGCCGCCGCGGCTGACGTGCACACTGGCGGCAAGGCCGTCGCCGGCGCCTTCACAGGTCAGGATCAGCAGGCGGCCGTCGCGCGCATGGGTGCTGGCGGAGGCAAGCGCGGCCTGTGCCAGGTGGTGGTCGATGAATGTGCTGCGGTCGGCGCGCAGCCCGAGCTTGTCCAGCGGCTTCAGGCGGTCGCGCCGCGAGGGTTTGCGCGGGCCCATGCCGACGGCAGTTTTCAGCAGGCGCTTGGCGCTGGCGCGGAACGAGCCTGATTCGCTGTACTGTTTCAGCAGGTCGCGCCGCGTGCGAGGCTCGGGCAGGTGCTGGCCGGCGTAGGCAATTACGTCAATGTCTTCGCCGGCAAGGCCTTCCACGGCCAGCAGGTGATCCAGGGCCTGAAACGGAAAGCCGGTAGTTTCAAAGGGTTCTTCGTTGAAATCGGCCTCGAACGCAAGGCGGGTAAGCGCCCCATCCTGCAGAAGGGCGACACACGGGTCACGACCGTCATGGATTCCAAGCACGCGCATGTTAGGGTGAGTATACTGCCGATTTCCACAAGGGTGAAACATCATGACGATGCTTGGCGTGAACGTTGATCATGTTGCTACGCTGCGTAACGCGCGTGGCGGAACCGAGCCCGACCCGCTGACAGCGGCCCTGATCGCCGAGCTGGCGGGCGCCGACAGTATCGTGTGCCACCTGCGCGAGGACCGCCGCCATATCCGCGACCGCGACGTGCAGCTGCTGCGAGAGACCCTGAAGACCAGCCTGCAGCTGGAGATGTCCGCGCACCCCGAGCTGGTCAAGCTGGCGCTGGCCGTGCGTCCGGCCGAGGTCATGCTGGTGCCCGAGCGCCGCGCCGAGTTGACCACCGAAGGCGGCGTGGACTGCGTGCGCAACCGCACGTCGCTGGAGCCTGTCATCAAGCAGCTGCTGAATGCCGAGATCGAGGTCAGCGTTTTCATCAACGCCGAACTTGCGCAGGTGGAGTGCGCCAAGGCCATGGGCGCAGGAACCGTCGAGCTTCATGCCGGGCCATATGCCCACGGCAATACCGACGCAGCGCGCGAAGTCGAGCTGGATAGGATTGAAACCGCCGCCCACGCGGCCTGGGAGGCAGGCCTGGTGGTCCATGCCGGCCACGGGCTGAACTACGCCAACATCCGGCCGCTGCTGAAACGTGTGCCGGTAGAGAAGGTGAACATCGGCCACAGCATCATCAGCCGCGCGGTATTCTGCGGGCTGGCAAACGCGGTGCGCGAGATGAAGGCCCTGGTCAGCGGCAAGTAGCACAGAGTTCGACGGCCTTGCGCGTCCACCACGACGGAGGCGAAGTTTCGGCGAACCGCTGGAACAGCGCAAGCGCGCGCTGGAAGCTGCCCAGCCTGCGGTGGATGGCCGCTGCGGAATACAGGTATGCCGGCTGCAGGGGCACAAGTTCCAGGGCGCGTTCGATACGCGGCAGGGCCCACTCGCGCGCGGCGCGGGCATCCTGCGGGTACAGCAGCCAGTACAGCACTCCGCAGCGGTACTCGCGTTCGGGCCCGGGGGCGGCGCGTTCAAGTTCATTCAACCGACCGGCAAGCTGGCGCGGTGCAAGGTCAAGAAACTCGCGCGGCACCCAGGGTTCGTCGCCAGGCGGGGCAATGCGTGCCTCAAACCACTGGCGGGATTGCCGCGCAAGCACGGGCTGGCCGTGGGCCTCGCGCGTGATCCAGTCCACGTACTCTGAAACGAATTTCTCGCGCAGCTTAATGTTGCTGCGGATGCGGTTGTTTTCAGGGATATCGTGGCGATACGCGCGCAACAGTTCGCCGTCGCCGGCAGCGTCAATTTCCATGCGATACCGTGCGGCTGCTGCGGCCAGGGCGGCCTCGGCATTGCCGGAGCAGCGCAACGGCAGCACAAACCGGTTGCGCTCGCGGTCGTACACGCCGCTGCCGACACCGGGCGCCGCCAGCAGGCCGGGACGGCCCTGCTGGCGCGCATGGGCGTTCAGGTACAGGCGCGCGTCCCAATCCTGCACGTGTTGCAAGGCGGCCTGGATCTGCGCGGGCGACAGGCGCTCGACAATGCCTGTTTCCACGGGGCTTTCGTGGACACCGGCATAGCGCGCTGCCAGGCGCAACAGGCCCCGGGTGGCGGCAAGTTCGTCGTGCAGGGCCGCGCGCATGTCCACAGCGCGCACGGCGGCCATGGCCGTGCGTTCCTCGCGCATGGTCTGTTCAAGGCTGCGGCGCGAATCATGCAGTTCCTGCAGCCGGCCAACGCTGTCGAACACGGCTTCCACGGCCGATGGCAACTGGCCCGAAGCCAGCGCCGCGAAAAACCCCGCGCGCAGGGCCTCGGCGCGGGTGTTGGCTTCGGCCAGGCGGGCCTGGGTGCGTTCCAGGTAAAACATGGCCCGGGCCAGCTCCCGTTGCAGCTCGTTCACGGCTTCGCCCTGCTGGCCGGATGCATAGGCGGCCTGCACGGCCTCCTGGGCGCGGCGTGAATCCTGCTGGCCGGCGCGAAGGTCCGCGTGGCGGCCGGAAATCTCGACTTCCAGCTCATTCAGGCTGGCGCGCACCTCGCGCTCGCGCTGGGCCAGCGGTTCCAGCAGCGGCTGCACCTGCGCCAGCCGTTCATCCACATAGCCCTTAATGGCAAGCCAGGCCTTGCGCTCTTCGTTGCTGCGAAAGCCGCCGTTCAGGTGCAGGCGTTCCATGCGCTTGAACTGTTCCAGTCGCTCGTCGACTTCGCTGTAAAGGTGCAGCACATGCTGGGCCTGCGGCGAATCCCCCAGGGCATCCAGCACAAGCTGGTCGCGGTGGCGGATCAGCGCGAGGTGCATTTCGGGCCATTCCTTCAAGTCGCGACCGATGGCGTCCAGCTGCTGTTCCAGCCGCTGGACAAGTTCCGCGCGCAGGGTGTCCTGCCATACACGCTGCAGGGAATCGCACACTACCTCAATGCCCAGTTCAAAGGCCTGCTTGCGCCAGGGCTGTGAGCCAAGGCCGTCGACCAGCGCGCCAAAGTCGGCCAGGTCGCGCACCTGGGGTGCAAGTTCCAGCCGCGCCCCCAGCGGGTCAACGGCCGCCTGCGCAACCAGCGACTGCAATGCCGTCCAGAAAGCGGTATCCAGTTCGGCTTGCGCCTTGGCCAGGGCCGCGGCGTCGCCCTGGTCAAGCGTGGCCATCTGCCCGGCCAGGGCGGAAAGATGGTGCATCCACGTGTGGGTGGAATCCATGGAACGGAGTGTAGGGCCAGTCCGCGGTGGCGGCAACGCGGGCCAAGGCACGTCAGGCAGTCGGTGCCGGGTGATCCAGCGCGGTGCGCAGCGCGGCGGCCTTGTCAAACCAGGGCGCCATCGGTTCCGCGAAAGCCACAGCCATCTCAAGGTCACTCAGGTAGCTGCGCAGGCGCTGAAGTTCCTGGGTGACGAGATCCTTGCGCGAGTGCAGCAACTCACTCCACAGCCCGGGCGGGCTTTGTGCCAGGCGGGTCATCTCGCGGAGCCCGGGGCCGGCGATCCCGCGGTCGCGTCCGCCGGCGCACAGCATCAGCGCAATGGAAAGCAGCTGCGGCAGGTGACTGACGGCGACAACCGTGCGGTCATGGTCCTCGGGCGTGAGCAGGTGCAGTTGCGCGCCTGTGGATTCAATCAGTCCCTGCAGTCGCTTCAGCGGGGGCAGGGGGTGGCGGGGTCGGGGTGTCAGCACCCACGGACGCTGGGCGAACAGCGCCGCGTCGGCGCCTTCCAGGCCGCCCTTGGCGCGCCCGGCCATGGGGTGGCCGCCCAGGAACCATGGGCCGTCGGCGGCGCCAAAGAGTGCGGTGGCAGCTGCGCAGATGTCGCTCTTGATGCCGGAAACGTCGGTCACGATCGTGCCGGGGCCGACATCCGCGCGAACCCGTGAAAGCAGCTCGAGGTTGGCCGACGGCGGCGCGCACAGGAACACAACCTCGGCATCGGCAACGGCCTGGCGGCCTTGCCCGGGTTCGTGAAGGCTGTCAAACAGGCCCAGCGCGCGGGGTTTGTCCAGCCGGGCACCCAGGTCTATGCCGGCAATACGATGGGCGGGGTTGGAACGCTTCAGCGCCATGGCCAGCGACCCGCCGATCAGCCCCAAGCCGGCAATCGCCACGCGGCAGTCAGGTGCCGGGGTGGCGGCCTGCAGGGCGGCCAGCGCGCGAGTAGAATCAATGATCGCGCCAAGGGCCGTGGCGGCCGAGTGCGGCGTCAACGGCGAAGGCGCGTTGGCCTGGGCACGGGCCAGCATTTCGGCCTCGCGGGCCGGGTCACGGGCGGGCAGCCCCTGGGCCTTCTTGGCCAATGCGACCTCGCCGGAAAGCTGGGCGCGGCGCGATACCAGTTGCAGCAGTTCGTCGTCCAGCGCGTCGATGCGCGCGCGAAGCTCGTCGATGCTCATGTTTGCCCGTGGTGGGGGATGCAGGCCGGAGTTTGTTCAATTGTCCCGGCGCGGTCTACGGGTATCCGTAGTGTAGAGCATTTTCACAGTTCGTTTGCAGGCTTCCGCTTGCGGCGGGCTTCGCATCTCTGCGTCGCGCTTCCTCGGCCTCTTGAAAACGCGGTGCGTTTTCAAGCCGTTGCGCCGCAACCCTCCAGCCACGCCTGCGTCCGCGCTCCTTGATCTGCTCGCCCGGCGCGGCGCGGAATCTCTGCAAACAAACAGCGAAAAAGCTCTAAGCAAAGGGCGGCCGAAACGGCCGCCCTTGCGCGCAGTGGTACGAACCCAGGCCCGGTCAGGTCTTGGGCGCGTCAGCCCCCGGTTCGTCTTTCTTTTCGGGGGTGGGGGCCGGTGCGGGTTTGTCCGCGGGCTTGTCGTCTTCTTCGTCGGAAAAGTCCGGGTCTTCGTCGGATTCCGGCGCAACGGGCCCGCCCTCGGCCTCTTGCTCTTCTTCCGTGAGATCAAGCAGCTCGTCGTGGCCGCCGCGCGAAAGCAGGATGCGGATCGGGCCGGCGATGTAGATCGAGCTGAGCGTACCGAACACCACGCCCACCGACATGGCAAAGGCAAAGCCCTTCAGCAGCGGCCCGCCCAGCACCAGCATGGTCAAGGTCGTGGCCATGGTGGTGCCTGAGGTCAGGATGGTGCGTGAGAGCATCTGGTTAATGGCCTCGTTCAGCACCCGGCGCAGCGGCGTCTTGCCGCCGGTCAGCAGCCGGTCTTTCTTGAGGTTTTCGCGTGTACGGTCGAACTCGATGATGGTGTTGTTCAGCGAGTAACCGATTACCGTCAGCAGCGCGGCCACCACGGTCATGTCGATCTTGATGTCAGCGCCAAAGAAGTCGGCAACGCCGATTGCGGCCACTGTCAGGAACACGTCGTGAATCAGGCCGGCAACCGCCGCGACGCCCCAGGCCAGGCTGGCAAAGCGAATGCGGATGTAGATGATCGTTACGATCAGCGCCGCAATGATAGCCAGCAGCGCCTTCCATTGCATTTCTCCGGCCACTGTGGCGCCCACGGCGCTGGCCAGCAGGAACGGGTTGGAAAGCTCGTTGTCCTTAGGCTCGGCGTCTTTGAGCCAGTTGGACAGCGAGGTGTTCAGCGCCCCGGTAAGGTTCAGGTAGCTGGCCGGGCTGGACGCATCCGGGCTGAAGGTGACCTCGGTGCTGGTCATGGAGAACGCCTGGGCCTCTGTGGCACCGGGGCTTCCGCGCGGCGTGATGGTGAACGTTGCCCCGCCCAGCGCGGCAACTTCGCCCGTGAGCTCGCGGGCTTTGGTGCGCAGGTCTTCCACCTTGACCGGTTTGACGAAGTGCAGGTCGATGGAGAGGTTTGCCTTCAGCGCGTAGTCCGAAAACTCGGCCGGGTCGGCCAAGGCGACGTTTTCGCTGCCGGCCCAGAAGTACTTTTCCACGGCCGACTTGAAGGCTGCAATGCGGTCTCGCAACTGGCCGGCGTCGCTGACAGAAATGCCGTCAATGCGCAGGGTGTAACGCTGGAAGTCACCGCCGGCACTGGTGCCTTCAAATGTGCCCGAAACCTTGGCATCCGTGGAGCCGCGCAGCAAGTCACCGAACCAGCGGTCACGGTTACCAGCGGCGCTGGGCGCGTTGGGATCCTTATTCCAGCTTCGGTCGTGGATCAGCCACAGCTTGTCGAAGTCCTCGGCATGTCTTTCGCGGAACTTGGCCGGGTCCTTCAGCTTGAACTTCATGCGTGCCTGCAGCGAAACGCTGCGCACTTCCGTGGCGCGGGGCTCCCAGCCGATCGGCGCGATGTTGTCGGCATAAATGGTTTCCAGCCGGTCGCGCAGCTGGTTGTTCACTTCATTCTGGTCGCGGTTCTCCCAGTCCGACTGCATCGGGAACCGGAAGTCGTAACGCTGGGCCTTGCCGTCTTCCTCGGCGCCGCCCAGGCCGTACACCGGCTGCACTTCCACCTTGGTCAGCCAGTCAAAGCGCGGGGTGCCGGTGGCGGGGTCGATCAGCTTCGCGAGCACGGCCTCGCGGTCCATGCCCTCTTTCATCTGGATGCGGAAGGTGTGACCGCCGCGGAACTCCATGCCCAGCACGTTGCTGCCCTGCATGTACAGGAAGCTTGCGCCGATCACGACAAAGATGGCCGAGATGGTCAGGCCGTGCGCCAGGTAACCGGTGAAGTTGATGTTCGTCTTTTCGGCGAACTTCAGGTGCGTCATCTTGAACACCACGTCGCGGCGGAACTTCAGCACCGCCTTGACCATGGCGCGATAGCCGGAAAGTGAAACGTACAGAGTCGCGACAATGCCGATGGCCAGCGTAAGGGCAAAGCCCTGGATCGGGCCCGAGCCCAGCTTGAACAGGATCAGCGCCGTCAGCAGCGTGGTGACGTTGCTGTCCACAATGGCGCTCATGGCGTTCTTGAAGCCTTCTTCCACGGCGCCCTGGGTGCCCACGCCGCGCAGGTATTCCTCACGTATTCGCTCGTTGATCAGGATGTTTGCGTCAATCGCCATGCCGATGGTCAGTACCAGGCCGGCGATGCCGGGCATGGTCAACGTGCCCAGGCCCGCGGCCATGGCGCCCATGACCAGCGCGATCACCATGACCAGGTTGACGATGGTCAGCACACCCAGGCCGCGGTAAATGCCCAGCGCGATCAGGAACACCAGGATCGCGCCCACAATCATGGCCAACATGCCGCGCTGGACGGCTTCGGCACCTTCGCTGGGGCCGACGCTTTCCTCGCCTTCGAGCTTCAGCTTGACGTTCAGCGAGCCGGACTTCAGCACGTTGATGATGTCGTCGCGTTCTTTGGCGTTGAATCGGCCGGACAACTGCACCTGGCCGCTGATCTTTTCGGAAATCGAGTACGCGCTGTAGATCTTGTCGTCAATGATCACCGCCAGCAGGCGGGGGTCTTCGCCGCCTTCACGGTGCAGGCCGGTCAGGTTTTCAAAGCGTGCAACGGCCAGGCCCTTGAGGGCAAAGCTGACGGCCATCTGTCCGTTCTTGTCCAGCGAGGGCTGGATGTCGGCAAGGTCCTTGCCGGTGATGTCGTAGTCGTCCAGCACCATGACCGGCACGTACTTGGTGCCGCCCTGGTCCTTGGCCAGGCTGCTGCTGGTCGCGTCGGGGCGATCCAGCGGCATCCAGCGATACTTGTAGCCCTCATCGCGCGGGTACTCGCCGACTGGCAGGTCCTTGAATGCGCTCTTCTCGGAGGCAAGCACGCGCATTTCCAGTTTGCCGGTGGTTTCCAGCATTGACTTGAAGCGCTGGGTTTCGGCGGAGCTGGCAAACTTGGGCAGCTTCACTTCGACGCGGTTTTCGCCCAGCGGCGAGAGGCTGAGTTCCGTGATGCCGGTGGAGTTCAGGCGGCGGCTGAGCGTTTCAATCGTGGGGCCGACCAGGTTCTTGTCGTCCTTGCGCTGGCGGGCTTCCTGCCATGTGCGGTAGAAGCGCCGCGCGGCGTCGGCGCGTTCTTCATCGAATGCGCCTGGGGCCACCAGCAGGTCGAAGTCGTCCTTGGATGCGGCGTCGCTGCGCAGCGAGTATGCGCCCAGAGTCAGTTCACCCCCGCGGATAAGGTCCCCGAACTTGCTGCGCGCCTCGGGCGACAGCTTCTCCATGCTGTCGGACAGGGGGGACATCAGCTCGGTCAGGCGTTGGCGGGCGTCTTCCATGTCCTGCTGTTCCAGGACATAGCGCAGCGAGCTGCCTCCCTTGAGGTCCTGGCCCAGGTTCCAGCGGAAGTCGTGCAGCGGCCACCGGAACATGCTGCCTACGGTGAGCACGCCGTCGGTGTTCTTGTCGCGGGCTGAAAAGTCAAAGCCTGTAAACTCGGTCTTGTCGACCTTGCCGTCACCGTTCTTGTCGTACTCGGCCAGGAACTCGTTGTCGATTTCCGCCGGGTTCGGCCCGGGCTTGGGAATCGCAAGGTAAATGGCGATCAGCAGCAGAATCAGCGGGTGCCAGCGGCGGACGAAGTCCCACATGTTGAGTCCTTTGCATCATGGCGCGCGTGCGCCGGTGGATTGGTCTGGTTCAGGTGTCACTGCACTTGGTGATAGCGCGCAAATCCGCGAGGTCGAAGCAGCCTGCGCACATACGGAAACGCTAGAGCCCGCAGGGCGGGGCGCGGGGCTGAACCTGCAAGCCCCGGGTGCGCGGCGTTCCGTGCGACCTTGCCGCGCGCCCCGTATCCGGTGGCGGCGGAAGGCTGGTCGTGAGTACCGCGCCGGGCTGCAAGGCCCAGTGGGTTGCCGGTGCGGCCTGCGGGGCGCGGGGGGAATCGGGCTGCGGCTGGTCAATCGTGGCGCGAACCTGCGCCGGGGCAAGCAGCGCGTCAATGGCGGGCAGGCTCTGGCAGAGGTCGTGGGATGTTTCGCCGTCATCCAGGCGCTGGGCAAGCTGCCGGGCGTCGGCGCTGTCGGCGGGCAAAGTCTGCAGATGCGCCCGCAGGCTTTGCCGCGTAAGGCTGTCGGCCACGGCGGCAAGGTTCACGGCATCGCCGACCATCAGTGTTGCCGCAAGCCGCGGCGCGTTGGCGTAACAGGCCAGCGCCGCCAGGATCATGGCAATCAGGGCTGGCCGGTTGTGCGCGCGCAATGCCACTACTTGTAGTCCTTCTTGATCTTGTCTTCGTCCTTGGCCACGTTGGCGACTTCTTCCTTGAACACCTTGGTGACCGCGCCCCAGTTGTAGCGGGCATGGACTTTCTTGTCTTCGTCGATCAGCAGCCGGACTTCCTGGTTCTCTTTGTCGACCTTGTCAACAAGCCCGATCAGCCCGCTGTTGAGCATCACCTTGGTGCCGGCAGTCAAGGACTGCACCAGGGCCTCATGTTCGGCGGCCTGGCGCTTCTGGCTGCGGCGGGCGAAGATGAAAAATACAATCAGCAGCAGCGGCAGCAGCAGGAACATGCCCATGCCCGCAAAGGGGTCCTGGGCGCCCTGCGCCTGTGCAACCGGAAGCCATGTAACGATGTTCTGCACTGCGTGTCTCCGTCGGCTTACAGCGAGCGCTTGCGTTCTTCAACGCGGTGGGCCTCGATGATGTCGCCTTCTTTCAGGTCGTCGTAGTTCTTCAACTGGATACCGCACTCGAAACCTTCGCGCACTTCGCTGGCGTCGTCCTTCTCGCGCTTGAGTGCCGCCACGCCGGTCTGGTAGATGACCGCGCCGTCGCGCACCAGCCGCAGGCGCGAATCGCGCTTGATAAAGCCGCGCGTGACCATGCAGCCTGCAATGCGCCCGACCTTGCTGATCTTGAACACTTTGCGCACTTCGGCCGTGCCCTCGTAGGTTTCAATGATCTCGGGGGCCAGCAGGCCTTCCAGCGCGTTGCGCAGGTCGTCGATCATGCGGTAGATGATCTCGTACGTGCGGATGTCGACATGGTGGTTGTCGGCCAGTTCGCGCGCCTTGGCATCCACACCCACATGGAAGCCGACCACGATGCCGCTGGAGGCCTCGGCCAGGTGGACGTCAGTGGTGCTGATCTGCCCGACGGCCGACTGGATGACCTTGATGCGCACTTCTTCGTGCGTCAACTTGGCCAGTTCGGCCTTGATGGTCTCGACGCTGCCCTGCACGTCGCACTTCAGCACAATAACCAGTTCCTTGACCTTCTGGCCGGCCTTGGCGCGTGACCACTCTTCCAGCGAGAACCCGCCGGCGCGCGCGACTTCGCGTTCCTGCATGCGCACCATGTTGGCGATTTCGGCGGCCTTCTTGATGTCTTTCATGCCGTGGAACAGGCTGCCGGCCTCGGGCAGTTCGTCCAGGCCCGCGACTTCCACGGGAATGGCCGGGCCGGCGTCATCCACCGGGTGCAGGCCGTCGCCGCGTGAAACCTGCATGCTGCGCACACGGCCGTAACCGTGGCCGGCCACAACTACGTCGCCGCGGTGCAGCGTGCCCTCGCGCACCAGCATGGTCGCGACAATGCCGCGGCCCGGGTCGCGATGCGCCTCCAGGACCGTGCCGACGGCGGGCTTTTCGTGCACGGCCGTGAGTTCCAGCAGTTCGGACATGTCCGACAGCACCTGCACCAGCTTGTCGATGCCTTCCTTGGTGACGCTGGATACCTCGACGATTTCGGTGTTGCCGCCCCAATCGGGGCTCATCAGGTTGTGTGTGGCCAGTTGCTGGCGGCACTTCATGATGTTGGCGTCGTTCTTGTCGATCTTGGTGATGGCAACCACGATTTCGACCTCGGCGGCCTTGGCGTGGGCGATGGCTTCTTCCGTCTGCGGCATCACGCCGTCGTCGGCGCCGACCACGATCACGGCGATATCCGTGACGTTGGCACCGCGCGCGCGCATGGCCGTGAATGCCTCGTGGCCGGGCGTGTCAATGAACGTGACGCGAAGCGGCTTGAGGCTGGTATCAAGCAGTTTTTCGCCGTAGATCGGGCTGAACTTGCCGTCTGGTGTGCGCACCAGCTCAATGCGGAACGCGCCGATGTGCTGGGTGATGCCGCCGGATTCTCCGGCCGCGCGTTCCAGCGTGGCAATTGCGTCCAGCAGGCTGGTTTTGCCGTGGTCGACGTGGCCCATGATGGTGACTACGGGCGCGCGCGGCGTGGGTACGCCCTCGACATCTTCTTCAAATGCGACCAGCTGCTCGGCAATCAGTTCTTCGGCGCCCTTGGGTTCCTTGACCGTAATCTGGCGTTCAAAAATGATGCCGATCTGTTCGATCACATCCTTGCTGAGGGTGTCGTTGATGCGGATCGGCGGCAGGCCTTCCTTGAGCATGCGCGCCATGATTTCGCTGGTCTTGACGCCCATCGCCTCAGACAGGCTGCGCAGGTTCTGCGGCATCTCAACCGTAAGCGGGCCCGTGGGCATCTCGGGCTTCTTTTCTTCCTGCGTGGCGTCTTCCTCGCCGCGTTTGCCGCGACGGCGGCGTCCACCGCCATGCGGACGGTCGTAGGACAACTGGCTGACTTCAAATCGCTCGCGCCGGGAACGCCCGGTCTGGTTGTCCGAAACACGGAAACGCTCGGGGATGACTTCGCGTGTTTGTTCCTGCTGGCCTGCCAGACGGCCGGTGGCCGGCGTTGCCGGGCGGCGGCGGGGTTCCTCGCGCGGCGGGGCCTCGGCCTTGTTGCCGGTGGGCGGCGCGGGCTTGTATTCGGGCGCGACCTCCACGGTCACGTCGCGCTTGCGTTCTTCCACCGTGGTGAACTTCTGCTTCACCATCGCCCGCAGCATGAAGCTTTCATTCGGTGTAAGGCCCTTGAAACCCTTGCGCCCGACATCCATGCCGATCCCGCGGGCCACGCGCACAACTTCGCGGGGCGGGGCACTGAATTCATCAGCAATCTTGAACACGACCTCAAGCTTGCCGGCGCGCTGGGTGGTGGCTTCGTCGACGTCGGACTCTTTCTCGATCGTCATGCCGAACAACTGGGCCACGAACTCCACGTACTCGCCTTTTACGCCCAGCTTGGCGCCAATGGCGTCCAGCCTGGCGCGGGCTTCGTCTTCGGCCTTGCGTTTGGCGTCTTCCTCGGACTTGCGGCGGGCCTCTTCCTCGGCGGCGGCCTTCTGGGCGGCCTCGGCGGCCTGTTTGGCGGCTGCGGCGGCGGCCTGGGCTTCTTCGGTGGGCGCGGCGGCAACTTCGACCGGCAGCCCCATCTTGCGGCGGATGCGGTCAACTTCGTCCTGGGTCAGCTTGGTGATGGCAACAATCTTCTTGTCCAGGCCGGCGTCGGCGGCAAAGGCCTGGAGCTCCTTCAAGGTAATGCCCAGACCCTTGTATACGTCCAAGGCCTTGATGGTTGCCGCGTTGTCTGTCATGTCTGCCGTCTTGCTCATGCGTGCCAGTTCTTCCCAGGGCGAAGCTTCTAACATTTCCGCCCGCAAGGGGCAGGTGTCGCGTCGTTACAGTTTGGGGCGACCGCGTTCGTCAACCTCGTGCTTCGGTGCCTGCGCGGCGTATTCAGCGGCCCGCGCAAACGGGTCCACGGGGCCGGCCGGCGCCGATGACTTGGCGGCGGCTGCGGCTGCCGCGGCGGCCTCTTCTTCTTCTTCGCCCTCATAGACTTCGTGCCCGGGCTCGACAAAGGTGTTGTCGGGCCGGCGCTGGGCGCCGTCGGCGTGAACCATGTCGGCGATCTGTTCGGGCGGCTCGGGGTGCTCCATCACGTACTGGATGATCTGCGCCGCGCTGTCGATGGAGATGCCCGGCACCTTCAGCAGGGCTTCGGGGCCGGCGGCAAGGATGTCGCCGAAACTGTCAAAGCCGCTGTTGAACAGGGCCTCGCACAGCAGCTCGTCTACACCCGGGATCGCGCGGAACTTCTCGAGGGTGCGCTTGCGCCAGTCCTGTTCCTGCGTGACGGTCACGATGTCGAGGTCCCACTTGCACAGGCGCGCTGCCAGGCGCACGTTCTGGCCGCGCTTGCCGATGGACAGCGAAAGCTGGTCGTCGGGCACCACCACGCGGGCGCGCCGGTTGTCGTAATCCAGTGTGATGCTGTCCACGCGCGCCGGTTTCAGGGCGTTGGTGATCAGCACTTCGGCGCTTTCGTTCCAGCGGATGATGTCGATCTTTTCGTTGTTCAGCTCGTCAATGATGCCCTTGATGCGCGAGCCGCGCACGCCCACGCAGGCGCCCACGGCGTCGACCTTGGGGTCATAGCTGGCCACGGCGACTTTGCTGCGATAGCCGGGCTCACGCACGATCGCCTTGATTTCAATGATGCGTTCGGCCACTTCGGGCACTTCAAGCTCGAACAGCTTCTTGACGAACTCGGGGTGGGTGCGCGAAAGAATGATCTTCACCTTCTGGCCCTGCTTGCGCACGTCCAGGATCAGGCCGCGCACGCGCTCGCCCACGTTGTAGCTTTCCGTCGGCACCTGTTCCTTGCGCGGAAAGAAGGCCTCGCTGTCGCCAAGGTTGACGACATAGTTGGGGCCTTCCATGCGCTGGATGGTCCCGCTGCGGATATCGCGGCGCAGGCCGATGTACTTTTCATAGATGTTGTCGCGTTCGGCTTCGCGGTTCTTCTGGACAAAGATCTGCTTGAAGGTCTGGGCGGCAATGCGGCCCATGTCGGACAACTGCACGTCGTGGGTTACGCCCTCAAGGTCGATTTCCTGGGCTGTGATCTGGCCGTTGTTGGGATCAACCACGACGGTCAGCGTGTCGGGGTTCTCCACGCGCTTGCGCAGGGCCACAATCATGGCCTGTTCGATGGCCGCGACAACTTCGGATTTTTCAATGCCGCGCTCGCGCGAGATCATCTCAACAAAGCGCATCAGTTCGGCACCGTTTACACTGGCAACCATGGCGTGTTCCTGTTCTGGCGCACTCTTTTCTGATGTGCGCGTTCTTCTATCCGGCCGGGACTTTCCACCAAAAGAAAAGGAGCGCGCCGCAAGGCCGCTCCGGGTGTCTGTCCCAAAACGAGGCACGGATTATATGGAGGGAAGTTGGCGGTTCAAGGGGCGGTTGCGACTTCAACGACGCGGGGCGGGCGCGTAGACACGGCCTGCAAGTGCACAGAAAGTCGTTTGCCGGCTACGGCATCCAAGCGTCGCGCTGTGCTTCCTCTTCAGGCACGCATTCGTTGCTGCTGCTTTTGGCGGACTCGATCATCTCGCTGAACAGGTAGACCACGCCGTAGCCCAGATAGATCAACCCGTACACCACAAACAGCACCAGGTACGACCACAGTTCGTCCTCGCAACCCAGCTTCGGCGGGCAGAACTCCCCGGCCTGCCGCGTGATTCGCGGAACGTACATGGTCGCTGCCGGGGCGACAAAACCCGCGCCACTCGGTTCGATTACCTCGACGGTGGCGGGCATCGCTTCAAAGCGCTGCGTGCTGCCACAGGCCGGCAGCAAGGCCAGAACAGTGCAAGCAAGCAAGGCAGGCAGAATTCGACGCATGGCGTCCTCCTATCCAAGCAGCTCCGCAAGCAACCAGGTGATGCCGAAGATGATCGCCAAACCAAGAATCGCGCCCAGTACGGCAAGAACGCCCCAGGCGTCGCCGCCTTCGAAGTAGAATTGGGAGTGGCCGGCCTCGCCGGTGTACGTGTGGGCCTCGGCATGGCGTTCGACACCGTGTACGCCCGCAGTGGAGGCACGCACGGCATGCTGGGTGCCGTCGGGTTCAATCATGGTGACGGTGTGTTCAAGCCTGGGTGATTCGCATTGCGGTGTCACGCCACAAGCAGGCAGCAAGGCAAGCAGGGCGCAGGCCAACAGCGCCAGCGCGGTCACACGAAGCCGGGGCTTCATGGTGGTCTCCGAAGGGGAACCCGGGGCCGCAGTCATTGTCCCTTCCCCCAACCCCTGTGCCAACCGGATTCCGTGACGCGAATGCGTTGTTATAACGGAGCCTGTGACCAGCGAGGCCAGCTTGAACCAGCCCACCAGCGACCACCCACGCGAAGCCTGCGGCATCTTTGCCGTGTACGACCACAAAGACGCCGTTGAGCTTACCTATTACGGCCTGTTTGCCCTGCAGCACCGCGGGCAGGAAAGCGCGGGCATTGCCTGCATCATGGGCGATCGCATCAAGAGTTACCTTGGCATGGGCCTGGTAGGCGAAGTGTTCAAGGACGACTTCTTCACCAAGTTCAAAAGCAACATTGCGCTGGGCCACACGCGGTATTCAACGGCGGGCTCCAGCAACGTGCGCAACGCCCAGCCCATCACCGTCGATTACAGCGGCGGGCAGATCAGCGTGGCGCACAACGGCAACCTCAGCAATGGCTGGCAACTGCGCCGCGAACTGGAGGCCCAGGGCAGCATCTTCCAGACCACAAGCGACAGCGAAGTGGTGTTGCACCTGCTGGCCCGGCCCGAGATCAAGGCCAGCAAGAATCCGATTGCGGCGGCGCTCAAGCACATGAAGGGCGCGTTCAGCTTCATTTTCCTGACCAACGACGCGCTTATGGCCACCCGCGACCCCAACGGCTTCCGGCCGCTGTGCATCGGCAAGCTGGGTGAAAGTTACGTGCTGGCCAGCGAAACCTGCGCCTTTGACATGCTGGGCGCGAAGTACCTGCGCGATGTAGAGCCCGGCGAACTGGTCCGCATTGACGAAAAGGGCCTGCACAGCGAACGCTGGTGCGAGGTCCAGCGCAAATCCCATTGCGTGTTTGAGCACGTCTATTTCGCGCGGCCCGACAGCCGCGTGTTCGGCACCAACGTGCATCTCTCGCGAAAGCTCATGGGCAAGCAACTGGCGATTGAGGCGCCCGCCGATGCCGACATTGTGGTGCCCGTGCCTGACAGCGGCACCAGCGCCGCCCAGGGGTTTGCCGAGCAATCCGGCCTGCCACTTGAGCAAGGCTTCATTCGCAATCACTACGTGGGCCGCACGTTCATCGCGCCCAGCCAGGGCCAGCGCGACATCGGCGTGAAGATCAAGCTGAACGCCGTGCGCGACGTGGTGGGGGGCAAGCGTGTGGTGGTGGTGGACGACAGCATCATCCGCGGCACCACCAGCAAGGGCCGCGTGAAGCGGCTGTATGATGCCGGCGCCAAGGAAGTGCATCTGCGAATCTCGTGCCCGCCGACGCGCCACCCCTGCTACTACGGCATCGACTTTCCCGATCCCAAGGAACTGATCGCAAACCAGTTGTCAGACGTGGACGCGATTCGGGACTATCTTGGCATCGACAGCCTGGCCTACCTGTCGGTGGAGGGCATGCTCAAGTCTGTTGGCCAGGGCCAGAACTACTGCGCGGCCTGCTTTACCGGGGAATACCCGGTGGCCTACGACGCGGCGTTTGAAAAGACGGCCATGGAAGGCACGCGGCGGTAACTGGTACATCCGAAACTGTTTCAGCTTGCTTGCATCGCCGGAGATTCCATGCCCCGCACCTTCTTCTGTGTGTTCTGCGCCGCGCTGGCCGCCCTGTTTGCGCTGATGATTCTGCTGTTTCCGTCGCCGGCCTATGCCGCCGATCAGCTGCCAACCACCGTCACATTCGGAGAGGCCGAATCGGAAGTCGGGCAGATCAAGGGCCGGGTGCTGTTGCTGGGTGGCGAAGCGGCCATGCCCGGCTTCAAACTGCTTGCCATGGCCAAGTTTGCCGACCGCAGCAACCCCACGCGCGAACTGATGACCGACGACAAAGGCGCGTTCACCATTGTGCTCAAGGCCAAGCCGAGTGAATTGCGCGTGTTCGCGTTTGGCGATTACTTCATCCCTGACGGCTGGTCGAACATCCCGCTGGGCCGCATGAAGTTTGAAACCGCCGAAACCTGGGAAGTCCGGGTGCGCCCGTTGCGCAAGGTTAAGGTTGACGGCGTTGTGCGTATCGGCACCACCGGCAAGGCCGCCAACCGCGCCAACGTGATGCTTGCGCCGCTGGACGTCGCCCAGGACGGCAGCAGCCAGATTTTTGACCAGCCCATAAGCACCATGGCCGACGAAGAGGGGCGATACGAGTTCAACGTACCCACCGGCTATTACATGCTGTGGGCCTATTGGGCCGATCGCAGCAGTGATGACTGGGTGGGCTACATCCAGGTGATCAAGCGGATGGACGTGTTTGGCGACAAAACGCTGGCCTTGCAGGTGACCGAAGGCCCGACAATCCGCGGCAAGATTGTAGACGCCCGCACCGGCAAGGGCATGGCCGCCAACGTGAACCTTTACACCAACCAGTATCTGCGCCAGCTTCGCAACCCCGCCGCCGACGGCGAAATGGCCGATGAGTACAAGCCCGACGGCACGGAGGTCTTCTGGCCCGTCGGCACGTTCAAGTTCCGGGCCTGGCTGGTGGACCCCGAGGATTTCACGGCCGTGATCCGCCCGGCCGGCACCGAGGCCGTGATGAAGATTCTGCCCAACCTCAAGGCCAGTGAGCTGGCGGGCAAGGAACTTGTCTGGACGCTGTACGACGAACAGGCCCCCGAGCTTACCGTTACGGTAACTTCGCACAAACAGTCTTTGCCGATCAACGAGCTTGACGTGCAGCTGCTGCCCAAGGATGTAGAGGTTCCGGCGGCGCTGAAGCTCAGCCTGAACGCCGGCGGTGTTACCGACAACCACGGCCGCGTGAAATTTCTGGGCCTGCCGCGAGGCACTTACGAGGTTTACGGCGCGCGGGGCAGCACCCTGCTGGGAACGATCAGCCTGACAGGCAAGACACAGGCCGAATCGCTGAAGTTCGAGATCCCGTTTGCGTTCGGCACCGTGAAACTGGAGGACGGCACGGTGTGCCGCCAGTTGATGGCCTTTGTAACGTTGGTGAACGCCGACGATCGCACCTTCGGGCCCTACCCGACCGATGCGTTCCGCAAGAACCCGGTGCTGCGCGAAAAGGGCACGGTGTTTGTGCCGCTGACCCAGCGCGGGACAACCTTCAAAGTGCGTTTTGCGGCATTTGAGAACGGCCGCGAGTTCAAGGACGAAGACTGGATGGACCTTGCGGACTTCGCCCTGGCCACCGATGAAGTGATCTACAAGGTGGAGACCGAAGAAGCCTGGGAAGTCAACCTGACCCTCAAGGCCAACCCCGCGTACAAGAAGAAAGAGTAGCCGCAGTCAATCGCGCTGCTGCTGGTGTTTCCACTGGCGGGCGTCGCTTTGTGTGCCTGTGGTGAAACAGGTCTCGCGCGTTGCTTCGTCACTTGTCGTCGTCACGGTGACTTTCAGACGGTAGGTTGACCGCGCCTGCAGGGCCTCCACCGGCAGAATGTACACGTAATCAAAGCCGGCCATGGCCGCAGGGTAATCCTGGCCCGGGAACGATGCCTGGATCTTGACGGGCTTCCAGGTGTCGTCCTCGCGAAGTTCCAGCGTGGCCACCAGTGCCGTGGCCTTCAACGGAGTGCCCCAGGGCCAACTGATCGTGATCGGAAATCCCGGCGCCCTGGTGGCGTCCAGGCGGGGCTCCGGCGATTCGCCGCTGGCCCAGCTGAGGGGCACGTCGCGGCAATCGTTGGGCGGAAAGATTACCGGGCCGCCAAGCTTCTGTTCGGGTGTGGTCAGGCCGCTGGTTCGTATCGCGCCGCCGCCTTCATGAAAACCAAAGCCGGCCTTGGCGAACCACGGCGCGCGAATGTCGCGCCCGTGCAGGGGCTGGCCCATCCAGCCCGCAATGGCGGCCGCAGGGTTGTTCTTTCGCGTCAGAATGGAGGTGCGCGCCGCGCCGTCGCCTTCTTTGGAGTACTTGGGCTTGGTGCGGTCCTGGCTGTGCTTCATTTCGTCGTTGGCGTGCATGTATTCGCAATGGGCCTGGCAGGCGGCATCGGAAACGGGATCATTGATGGTGGGCAGCAGCCCCAGGTTCATGCGCGCCAGGTTCAGGGCATTCTGCAGCTCCAGGGCCTTGCCCTGTGTGCTGAAGGCAGTGCGCGTCCAGGCGATCTCTTTGCCGGTGTGCCGAAACGCGTAGCTGTGGCCGATCAGCGGCATGTTGCGCAGCATCGGCCAGGCATAGGCTCCGCGCGGGCCAAGCGCCATCATGTCCACGTTTTCTTCGCAGAACTTGCCGTTGCCGTTGGCATCCAGAAACAGGAACTCCATGCCGTCCACAGTGCAGGCCAGTGCGGTGGCCACAAACCAGTGCAGGCGCCCGGCCGCGTCTGGAAAAATGGCCAGCTTCAGCTTGGGCGTGGCGTCCACGACCTTGCCGGCGGCGGGCACAACGAATTTCTGGCTGGCCCAATTCACGGCAATGCCGTCGCCCTCGGCGGTCACCCTGGCGGACTGTGTCAGCAGTTTGGGAGATGTTCCCGGCGTCAGTCGCCGGTACTCGCCGTAGTCCGACTGCATCAGCCAGTCAATCACGAGCGGTGTTGCCGCAGCGGAGCCATTCTCGGGCTTGGCCGATTTGGCCTGCTGGGCGGTGGTAATCGCGGGCAGCAGGCAGCATGCCAGCAGGGCGACAGCAAGATTGCGCATAACATCCCCGGTGTGCGGGCCCCAGTACGCGGCCGGAGTCTAACAGCGCCTGGCACGCGCCAGGCAAGTGCCCGTTCGACAGATTCGCAGATTCGTGATGGCAAGTCGGGGCATCTCAACTCTGCGTCAGCGCAGTCGGTCCAGGCGCAGCCAGTACACGGGCAGGGCCACCATTTCGCGGGCGACGAAGTACGGCTCCTTGAGCAGCGTGTTGCCGCCGCAGGGCGCGTTGAAGGTCTCTATGCCCTGTTGCCGCAGGCACAGGCTGGCCCGCACTACGTGGAACCATTGGGTGCTGACCAGCGCCGTTTTGATGCCGCATCTGGCCATCATGGGTGCGGCGCTTTCGGCGTTCTCGCGCGTGGTGTTGCTGGTGGTTTCCTTGATGATGGCGGTGGGGGGCACGCCGCGTTCTATCAGCCACTCGGCCATGACCTCGGCCTCGGCATAGTTGCCCTGCCCGCCGCCGGCCACGACAATCACCGGCGCGCGACCCTGCTTGTACAGATCCAGGGCGTGCTGAAGGCGATACTCCAGGGCGTCGCTGGGTTTGCGGTTGCGCCAGATGGCCGCGCCGGGCACGAAGATGCAATCGGCCTTTGCCCCAGATCCAATGGCCCCGCTGCTGATCCAGGCCAGCAGTGCAATTACGGGCAGGCCCGCGTAGATCATGGCGCGCAACAGAAAACGACGAAGCTTCTGCCAGCGGGTCGGCATGCACAGAGTATCGGCACTGCAGCGGGTGCAACCGCAGCAATCAAACGACTGATAACGCCGGCCAAAGAGTTACCTAGCTGCCGAAGTGTTGGGCTGTTCCTGCATGGCCGTAAGGCGTGCAAGCAACGCCTGAATCGCGGCAAGGAAGGGTGCCGCGCCTTTTTCGGGTACTGCCGCAAACAACTGTGCCGTGAACGACTCCACTTCGTCATACAGCGGCGCCAGAAACTCGGCCCCCTTCACGCTGAGGGAAACCAGCCGGGTGCGCCGGTCCGTGGCTCGCTGCTGCCCGATCATGCGCATCGCCCCCAGCTTGCGTACGGCCAGGGTGATACTGGGCAGGGTTATGCCCATGGCCTCGGCAAGCTGGCTGTGGCTAAGGCTGTAATCCGGCGCGGCGTACAGCAGCTTGAGGATTTCGTAGTGGGTGGGGGCCAGCTTGAATCGGGCGAGGCGCTCGGCCAGCGCGCGGTCGTACCGGTGGGCCAGCCGTATCAGCTGCGAACCCAGCCGTGTGCGGCTGTCAGCATCCAGTTTGAACCCTCGTGGCAGGGGCATGCGGCCTCCACCGGTTCATCGGCATCGGCGGGCCAATACTTTAGTGGTTAAGCAAGACCGTCACTGGCGGCTGCGGTTCTGGGTCCACCAGCGCCGCCACTTGGTGATGTCCCAGGTGGTGCCGGTTGAAAACAGCGTTGCCATCGCGCGCAGGCGGGCCTTCTGGTTGGCCAGGTTGTCGGCCTCGAAATCGTCGCCCGTCAGCAGGTCGCCCATGGCGCGAAGCTGGCTTTTCTTGACCAGTTGCGAGGCCATGAAGGCCTCCTGCGTTTTGTCGTCCTTGAGCAGCTTGCGCACGGTGTTGATCGGGTTGCGCACGGCTTCGTCCACGTCAAACCCCGCGGGGTACAGCAGGATGGTGCGTTCGGCAAAACGTATCGGGCGCAGCACCAGGGGCCGGCCGGATTTGTCGTTGGCCGCATGCACGCGCAGGGCGGCATCAATGGTAATGCGACCCAGCGCCCACTTGCGTGGTGCGTCGGCATCCAGCGTGGTCAGGGATTCCAGGGGCACTTCAATCTCGTGCGTTTCATTGGGCAGCAGCAGCACGGAGTTGCCGGCGTTGATCGGCACGCTGACTGTGCCCTGCTGGCTCAGCGCGTTGCCCGAGTAATCCATCTGCTCGTACTTCACGTTCAACTGCAGCAGGCTTTCGCGGCCGGGGCCTTCAAACAGGCTCAGGCGGATTTCGGCGGCCGAAACATTCTTCAGGTAACAACGCACCAGCAGCGGCTGGGCAAATCGCGCGCCCCGGTCGCGGCTGGCGTACTGAAGCTGATCCGGGGCAAGCTGCATGGTGCCGGCAATCAGCATTTCGGCCTGGGCCTCGTTGCGGGCCTTCAGCACCAGGGCATCAAACTCGGGCCGGTACTTTGTGTCGGGCAACAGCAGCAGGGCCGCGTCACACAGGCGCACCGCGCCATCGATGTCGCCGGCATCAAGCAGACTGCGGGCCTGCTTCAGGCGCGCACCCATGAAGCGTTCGACCTGTTCGCGGTCGAAGTCGCCGGGCAGGTCTGCGTACTCGGGTGGCGGCCGGCGGCCCTCGCCACCGTTGCCCTGGATTTCGCGCGGGGTGATAGGGCTTGGTGTGTCGGGGGCGGCAATCTGCGACTCGCGCTCAATGCGACGGACTATGCGCAGCAAGTCCAGCGCGATCGTGTCGTCCTTGATGGACCGCAAGAAGGGCAGATAACGCGGACCCAGCGCCGAAAGCGCGCGCACGGCGCGGTCGCGGGCGTCGTCGTCTTTGGCCTCGGCCAGTTTGTTGACCAGCAGCGCGGCATCGGCGGACTCTTGCTCCGTCAGCGGCTTTTCCGGGTTGACGGGTGCCGGGCCGGGCAGTGGATCGACGGCCTCGGGGTCGGTGTCGGTTGCCGAAAAGTCGCCGCCACGGCGTGAGTCATCACCGGGCCCGGCCGCGCAGGCGGCCAGCAGCAGCAAGAACATCAGCAACCAAAGGTGTCTCACGCGCGTGCCAACGGGGCCGGCAAAGGGACGCTGAATTTACCCGCACCAACCCGCCACCACAAGGCGAGGCTACTCCACGGTGACGGACTTGGCCAGGTTGCGGGGCTTGTCCACGTCCCGGCCAAGCTGGCTGGCTGTGTAGTACGCCAGCAGTTGCAGCGGCACCACGGCCAGAATCGGGCTGAGTTCTTCTTCACAATCCGGAATCTCAATCAGGTAATCCGCAAGCTCGGCGGCCTCGCGGTCGCCTTCGGTGGCCACCAGCACAACCACGCCGCTGCGGGCACGGATTTCCTGCACGTTCGACAACAGCTTCTCGCGCGTCGCGCCGCGGGGCGCAATCGCGATGGTGGGAAAGGTGCCCTCAACCAGCGCCAGCGGGCCGTGCTTCATTTCGCCGCCGGCATAGCCTTCGGCGTGGATGTAGCTGATCTCTTTCAGCTTCAATGCGCCTTCCAGGGCGGTGGGGTAGTTGTAATGCCGCCCGATGTACATGAAGTTGAACACGTCCTTGTATCGCTTGGCGCAGCGCTTGACGGCCACGATGTCCTTGTCCAGCAATGCTTTCACCTGGCCCGGGATGTGCATCAGGCCGTTGACCATGCGGGCTTCGTCCTGCGCCGTGGTCTGCCCGATCATGCGGCCGATGCCCACCGCCATAAGGGTAAACGCGGCCAGCTGCGTAACGTAGGCCTTGGTGCTGGCCACACCGATTTCCGGCCCGGCGCGGGTGTAAAGGGTGGCGCCGCTGAGCCGCGGTATGCTGCTGCCCATCACGTTGCAGATGCTGATGGTGGTTGCCCCGGCGGCCTTGGCCAGCTTGACGGCCTCGAGCGTGTCGGCGGTTTCGCCACTCTGGCTGACGCTGATAACCAGGGTGTGGCGGTCCACCACGGGGTTGGCGTACCGGAACTCGCTGGCACTCCAGGTTTCTGTCGGAAGGCGGGTGAAGCGTTCCAGCAGGTACTTGCCCACCATGCTGGCGTACAGGCTGGTGCCGCAGGCAATCACGGCAACCCGGCGCACGGGGGCCAGGCTTTCGGCAGTCAGGCCGGTCTCTACAAGATCTACGCGGCCTTCGGTGATTCTCCCGCGCAGGGTTTCGGCAATCGCCCGGGGCTGTTCGTAGATTTCCTTGAGCATGAAATGCTCAAAGCCCTCTTTCTCGGCGGCATCCAGCGTGAGTTCGGTGGTCTGGACAGCCGCCGTGACAGGCACAAGATCCAGCCCGTACACGCGCACGCCTGCCGTTGTGATTTCGGCAATCTGGCCTTCTTCAGGGAAGATCACCCGGCGGGTGTACTTCAGAAGGGCGGGCACATCGCTGGCGATGAAGTTTTCGCCCTCGCCCACGCCCAGCACCAGCGGGCTGCCCAGGCGCGTAGCCAGTACTCGGCCCGGCTCATCCTGGTGCAGCAGCGCCAGGGCATAGGCTCCGCGCAGGCGCGGCAGCACCTCGGCCAGCGCCTTCAGAAGGTCGCCCTTGTAGGCGCGGGCAACCAGGTGGGCCACGACTTCGGTGTCAGTGTCGCTTTCAAACTTGACGCCCTGGGCCTGAAGCTCGTGCTTCAGTTCTCGATAATTTTCAATGATGCCGTTGTGGATCAGGCTCAGCTTGCCGTCATAGCTCTGGTGAGGGTGGCTGTTGCGCACGCTTGGTGCGCCGTGCGTGGCCCAGCGTGTATGTCCGATGCCGACGCTGCCGTGAATCGGCGCGCCGGACAGTTCCTTTTCCAGGTTGGCCAGTCGGCCCACGGCCTTGCGCAGTTGCAGGCCGGTGCCATTGAGGATGCTGACTCCCGCGGAGTCATAGCCGCGGTACTCCAGCCGACGCAGGCCTTCCAGCAGCACTTCGCTGGCCTGCCGATGCCCGACATATCCGACGATTCCACACAAGGCGGTGCTCCCGGGTGTCTATCGGCAGGATAACGCCGGATCCGGGCGAGAAAATGCCTGTTAACGTGATGGCCGGTCCAGCAGGGCCTCGGCGATGTCGTCCATCAGGATGTATTCGATATCCTTGATGCGCGCGACATCCAGCGCGGCAAGCTCGCCGCCTTCGACGCGAGAGATGATCTGCATGAGCTCGGAATCCAATTTCTCGAACTCCTCGCGGCCTACGCGGGGGCGACCTTTGCCATACAGGTTGTATAGCAGCAGGTAGTTTTCGTAATAATAGTCGTACACGTCACTGCTTTTTGCCGACATGAGTGGTTTCCGCCCGTCGCCAAAATGATTCTATGGTGGCACACGGGCGCGGCAACGTGCCGATTGGCCGCAAGCAGGAAAAACGGAGGCCCCTTTGTTCCTTGTTATCGCGACGTTCTGGACTGGCGTCGCAGCCGTGATCGTGACCTTCTGCTCGATCGCCTACATCTCAGTGGTGGGCGAGGCCCTGCACAACTATGCGCTTTCGCGGCTGTTTGAGCTGATTCCCGAAAACGACCAGCCAACCCAGCGCCGCTTCGAGACCCTGTGCGCGCGCGACGACGAGTTCATCCAGGTCGTGGAACTGTCGCGGATTCTGCTGTTTGTGGGCAATTTTCTGGGCTGGTGCATGGTGATGCTGAGCTTCAGTGCCACGCTTTCGCTGGATGAACTGCTGTGGGCGTCGATGCTGAGTGTGGCTTCGCTGGTGGTTTGCGTGCTGATTGTGCCGCCGATTCTGCTGCGCCACCGCGAAGAAGCCGCGCTGCTTGTGTTGCTGCCGACCTTTGCCTGGATCAGCCTGCCTTTCCGGCCGCTTACCCTGATTTCCAGCAGTGTGCGTCGCATTGGCGCGCGCATTGAGGGCGTAGAGGTCAAAGAGGACGCCCAAGGCGACTTTGAGGAAGGCCTGGCCGACAGCCTGGAGTCCGCCGAACGCGGCGGTGTGCTGGACGAAGAAGAACGCGAGATGATCCACAACGTGGTTGAACTGGGCAAAACGCCCGCCAGCCGCGCCATGATACCGCGCACCGACATGGCCTGCGCGGAGGTTGACGAAGGCATTGAGGCCGTGATGCGCCAGGCCGCACAGACGGGCTACACGCGCATACCGGTGTATGAAGGCTCGCGCGATCACATTGTCGGAATTCTGCACGTGGCCGACATGATGCAGCACTGGCAGTCCGGCCAACGGCCGGAGGACCTTCGAAAAGTGGTGCGCCCGGCGCGCTTCTGGCCTGAAAACAAGCCGCTGGACGACCTGCTGCAGGAAATGCGCGCCGAGGGCCTGAAGATAGGCATTCTGCTGGACGAACACGGCGGAACAGCCGGCATGATCACGATTGAAGACGTGCTGGAGCGCATCGTCGGTCACCTTCCGTCGGAGCACGAGCACTCAGCGGCGGCCACCCCGGCCGACGGCCCGATCGCGCCGTTTGTCAACGGCACCGCCGAGGCCGACGCCGACGTGGATATTGATGAGCTGAACGCGCGGCTGGAACTCGAGCTGCCCAACACGCCTGAGTACAACAGCGTTGGGGGGCTGATCCTGCACCGACTGGGCCGCCTGGCCCTGGTGGGCGACGTGGTGGAATGCCCCGGCGTGAAGCTTACCGTCAAAGACGCAGACGACCGGCGCATCAAGCGGGTCAAGATTGAACGTGTCGCCGCGCCGACGGACGCCGGCGTGGCGTAGTACAGACATTTGCAATTTCCTAAGGCTGCAGTCATGTCGCTGATCACCACCCATGCACTTTGCCTGCGCAAGATCGACTTTTCCGAGACCAGCCAGATATTGACGCTGCTGACCGACAAGCTGGGCACCACCGGCGCCATTGCCAAGGGTGCCAAACGCGAAAAGAGCAGCATTGGCGGGCCTCTGGACCTGTTGTGCCTGTACCAGGTGGTGTTGTACGACCGTTCACGGCGCGGCACCTTGAGTATCCTGGCCCAGGCAGAGCTGATTGATTTTTTTGCCGCCGCCCGCCGCGACTATGAATCGTTTCGCGCGGCCCAGAGCATCCGCGAGTTGCTGCTTTCCATGGAAGTTCCGCCCCAGGACGGCGCGGCCACAATGCTGCTGGCGGTGAAGGCGCTGCGCTCGCTGGGGGCCGGCCGCGACAACGAAGCCCTGGCCCACTTTGCCTGGGGCATGCTGCGCGCGCTGGGCGTAGAGCCCGAAGTAACCCGCTGCGTGGCAAGCGGGCGGGAACCATCCGGGCGGGTGGAAGTGAGCTTCAGCCTGCGTGAAATGGGGCTGGTTTCACCGCCGCACGACCAGGGCCGTGGCGACCTTGTGCGCCTTTCGCCGCCTGTGCTGGATGTGCTGCGGCGACTGGCCGTGGGCGAGCCGCTGTCCGGGGCGACGGTTGACGCCTGCCGGTCCGCCTTTAGGCTGCTGGCCTGGCTGCTTGCGCAACAGGGCGGGAAACGCCTGCGCACGGTGGCCGCGCCAGACCGAGCCGGTGTGCTGTAAATGACCCGATTGCTGCCCTGCCTGCTGTTGCTGGCCTTGCTTGCCGGGTGCAAATCCGGCCCGGTGCCCCGTTACAAGGGCCCGCAGGGCGACGGCCGCCTGGTGTACGAACCCGGGCGCGGCATTGTGCGGCCCGGCAGCGTTGTCGTATCCAGCGAACAGGCGCTGTTTGAGGCCATGCAGAAGGCCTGGCGCGAGCGCCGCCTGGAAGACTGCATTGCGCTGGGCCAGCAGATCTCGTTTGAGTACCCCGATGGTTCACGGGTGGTAGAGGCCATCATCCTGCGCATTGAAGCCCGGCTGGAACTGGGCCGGGCCGATATCGGCGGCCTGGCACGAAGCGTGCCTCTGGACCGCATGATGTTTCTGTACCTCGCGCCCGATGAAGACCCCAGGCTGCGCGAGGCCATCGCCCGCGACCGCGGCGTGGCGGAGTATGCCCGCACGTTCCGGCAGCTTGATTTCGTGGAGTTCATCGAGAAGCTGAAGCCCGACGCCGATTCGCTGTACTCGGCCCGGCAGCTGGATGCGGCGCTGTATGACTGCCAGGTGCTGATCACGTACTACCTGCCTGCGCAGGACATGCGCGAGTTCCGGCAGCGCACCGCGGAACTCACGCGTGACATCGCCTGGCTGGCTTTTGCGGCGCGCGAACACAACCTGGTGGTCGAGATCACGGAAGACCTGCTGGCCATGAACCCGCCGCCGGCCGTCAAAGCCGATACCTTGTTCATTCGTGGACATTCGCTGCGCCTGAACAGCGCCCATGCTTTCGCCGCCAACACATTTGACCAGCTTTTCCGCACTGCCGGGCTGCGCGACACCGACACCCGCTGGCGGCCCTATGCCCTGCTGTGGCACATCAATGAGGTCATGGCATCCAGCAAGGGCGCGCTGTACGACCTGGTGCCCTACGAGCGCGCGCTGGAACTGCTGGGCGAATACGAGCAATACCGTTACGAGAACCCGAACCTGAGCCCCAAGTTGAAGGAGCAATTCATCATCCTGTGCGAGCGCGCCTATGAGGTGTTGATCAAGCGCGACCAGAACGCCGCCGATACCTATTCGCGGCTTGGTGAAAAGGGCGCCCGCGACGTGTACCTGGAGAACGCCCGAAAATGGGAAGCCGAGCGCGACAAGCGCATCGCACGCCTGCGCGCCGGGTCATGACCAGGTTTGCTCTGCTGCTTCTGGCGGCCTGCCTTTCTTCCTGTGCCTACACGTGGTCGGCAAGCCTGGACGGCCAGCCCTCGCGCACGGTGCGACTGTCGACCGTCGAGAACCGCCTGTTCCCGCACCGCCCGGGTTACGAGTACGACCTGACCCACCGCCTGAAAGACGAGATTGCCACCGACCGCCGCCTTGTACTGACCGAAGGCGCGGCCGACGTCGTGCTGGAAGTGGTGCTGACTCGTTTTGCCGAACCCAACCTGATTGAAGACCTCAAGACCGGCCAGGCCGCTGAAGTGCTGCTGCGGGCCAGCGCGCTGGTCGTTGCGCGCGGCAAGACCGTACCGGGCGGTGAGACAAGGCGCACGGTTAGTGTTTCCAACAGTTACGCGCCCGCCCTGGGCGAAAGCCGCAGCACCGGCATGACCCGGCTGTGGCGCGACCTGGCGCGCGACATCCTGGATGTTGCCGCTGACACAGAATGGCAGACATCCGGGGAGTGACCGAGCCGCCACGGTTGTTACAGTGGTAGGGATGAAGGCACGGCCTCACCCGCCAGGGTGACAAGCAGGCCCTGCCAAGGAGAACCATGGCCAACGAGCCGGAACAGCGCAACGAAGGCAAGCCGGGGCAGGGCAAGCGCCCGCGCGGCATGCCGATGTTCATTGTGGTGATGGGATTGCTGCTGGCGGTGCTGGCCGCAGCCCTGTTTTACGACATGGGCGGCAAGCCCCAGCGCCTGACCAGCAGCGAGCTGCGGGCCAAGCTTGACAAGAAGGAAATCGCCGAGATGAAGCTGCGGTTTCCGGCCGACGGCAACGTGATTGAAGTGCACGGCAAGTACGCCAATGTGCCCGAGGGTGAAACCCAGAAGTTCGTGGGTGAAGTCAGCGGCAAAGAGTGGGAGCAGTGGCTGGCGGAGCACTACAAGAACCCCAAGAGCAGCCTGCTGTCGGATGTCAGCTATTCCACCGAGAACGTGGACGACACATTCGGCTGGTTCATCAAGAGCATCATCCCGTTTGTGATCATCCTGGCGCTGGTCTGGTTCTTCTTTCTGCGCCGTGGCGGCGGGCCGTTGGGCGGCGGTGTGATGGCGTTCGGCAAGTCGCGCGCCAAGATGTTCAGCAAGGAAGACGTCAGTGTCACATTCAATGACGTGGCCGGCGCCGACGAAGCCAAGGAAGAAGTAAGCGAGATCGTCGAGTTCCTGCGCACACCCCAGCGGTTCACGCGCCTGGGCGCCAAGATTCCCAAGGGCCTGCTGCTGATCGGCCCGCCCGGGTGCGGCAAGACGCTGCTGGCCAAGGCCATCGCCGGCGAGGCCGAGCGTCCCTTCTTCAGCATCAGCGGCAGCGACTTTGTGGAGATGTTCGTGGGCGTGGGTGCCTCACGCGTGCGCGACCTGTTCCGCACGGCCCGCGAGAACGCGCCCTGCCTGATTTTCATTGACGAAATTGACGCCGTGGGCCGTCGTCGCGGCACCGGCGTGGGCGGCGGGCACGACGAGCGCGAACAGACACTGAACGCCCTGCTGGTAGAGATGGACGGCATCGGCACCAGTGAAGGCGTGATCATCCTGGCCGCCACCAACCGCCCGGACGTGCTGGACAACGCCCTGTTGCGGCCGGGCCGCTTTGACCGCCAGGTGTACATTGACCTGCCCGACTTGAAGGGCCGCGAGGAAATCCTGCGCGTGCACCTCAAGAAGGTCAAGGCCGACAAGACCGTGGACGCCCACGAAATTGCCAAGCTGATTTCGGGCTTTTCCGGCGCAGACATCATGAGCCTGGTAAACGAGGCCGCACTTCTGGCGGCGCTGCGCAACCTGGACGAAGTCAACCGCGACTGTGTGCTGGAGGCCCGCGATCGCGTGGCATTCGGCCGCCAGAAGCGGTCGCGCGTCATGGCCGAGGACGAACGCCGTACCACCGCGTACCACGAGGCCGGGCACACCGTGGTCCAGGAAATGACGCCGAACACTGACCCCGTTCACAAGGTCACCATCATTCCGCGTGGTCGCATGCTGGGTGCGACCATGAGCCTGCCCGAAAAAGACCGCTACACCATGCCGCAGAAGCGCGCCGAAGAAACGCTGATGGTGCTGCTGGGCGGGCGCGCCGCAGAACACATTGTGTTCAATGAGGTAGACGCCGGCGCGGCCAGCGACATCCAGCAGGCCACAAACCTCAGCAAGAAGATGGTCACGGAATGGGGCATGAGCCCGCGTCTGGGCCTGCTGAATTACTCCGGCGACGAAGACCAGACGTACATGGGCCAGCAGGTGGTCAAGCCCGGCACCTTCAGCGATGAAACCCGCAAGGCAATCGACGAAGAGATGCGCCGGCTGGTGGACGAAGCCTGGGACAAGACTGTCAAGCTGCTGCAGGAGCACAAGGCGCACCTTGTGGCCATTGCCGAGGCCCTGTTGAAGTACGAAACGCTCGACCACGACGACGTGCGCATGATCCTGGACGGCGGCGACCTTGATGCAAAACGCCGCAAGGAAGAAGAAGACGCCAAGGCCGAAGCCGCGGCGCGCAAACTGCGCAAACTCGAAGAGCAACCCAAGGAACGCCCGGCCGGCGGCAGCACAGGCGGGCTGTCCGAGCAACCGGCGTAATGCACATCCCCGCGCACTGGCTGGGTGGGCCCGGTGTGCCACTGGCGCCGCCATGGCCGCTGGTGATGGGCATTGTCAACGTTACGCCCGACAGTTTCAGCGACGGCGGACGCCATGACACCGCCGAAGCCGGGTTGAACCACGCCCTGCGGCTGCTGGATGACGGGGCGGACATTCTTGACATCGGCGGCGAAAGCACCCGGCCCGGGGCCGCAGCAGTGGATGCGAAGGCAGAACTGGCCCGGGTGGTTCCCGTGATTGGCGCGTTGCGACGCCGCGGTATTGAGGCGCCAGTCAGTGTTGACACCAGCAAATCCGAGGTCGCGCGGGCGGCGCTGGATGCCGGTGCCGACATCGTCAACGACGTCAGCGCCGGCACGGTGGATCCCGCGCTGATTCCACTTTGCGCCGCGCGCCAGTGCGGCCTGGTGCTGATGCACATGCAGGGCGACCCGCGCACCATGCAGCAGGCCCCGGCCTACCAGGATGTGGTAGCCGAGGTGCGCGACTATCTGGCGCAACGGGCTAAAGCCGCCGTGGCAGCCGGCGTGAAGCGTGAACATGTGTGGATAGACCCCGGGTTTGGCTTTGGTAAACTTCCGGCGCACAACTTCGCGCTGGTACGCCACCTGAATGTGATTGCATCTTTGGGTTTTGCCGTGCTGGTGGGGGTGTCGCGCAAGTCCAGTCTGGGCCATGTGACGGGTCGGCCGGTCGAGGACCGCGAACCCGAAAGCCTGGCCGCCGCGCTGGTGGCCGCATGCAAGGGCGCGGCCGTGCTTCGCGCGCATGAGCCGGGGCCGCTGAAACGGGCCATAGCTGTGGCTCGTGCGATGGTCTGAACGGGGTATCCATGCAAGAGTACGCGATTTACGGCATCGAGATCGCGCTGATCTACCTGTTCCTGCTGGTCGTGTACCGCTTCGTCAAGGGAAGCTCCGGCGACAGCGCATTGCGCGGCGTGGCCATTCTGTTCACCGTTCTGCTGCTGGCTGTCTACTTCGTGGCCGATGCCGTAGGCATGTTCCGAATCGCCAAGCTGCTGGAAAAAGTCGTCGACTACCTGTTCCTGGGCGTGATTGTGGTTTTTCAGCCGGAGCTTCGGCGCGGCCTGACACGGCTTGGCCAGAACCAGGTGTTCAACCGCTTTCTGTCGCGCAAGGACGACGTGATCCCGAAGCTGGTACAGAGCGTGTTCCGTCTTTCGCGTGCCAAAACCGGTGCGCTGATCGCAATCGAGCGTGGCGTGGGCCTGCGCAATTACGTTGAACGCGGCATTGAGATCGACGCGGTTTTCACCCAGGAACTTGTCGACAGCATCTTTTTCCTGGGCAACCCTCTGCACGACGGGGCGATCATCGTGCGAGGCTCGCGCGTGATGGCCGCAGGCTGCCTGTTTCCGCTGACCGAGAATCCCGATATCGGCAAGCGCCTTGGCACACGCCACCGCGCCGGCATCGGCCTGAGTGAAGAAACCGA
This sequence comes from Planctomycetota bacterium, assembly GCA_019636215.1. Lineage (GTDB taxonomy): Bacteria > Planctomycetota > UBA8742 > UBA2392 > UBA2392 > H3-PLA7. Next base: position 64,063 of record JAHBXZ010000002.1, read on the forward strand.
CGCCATCGTCATCATTGTCAGCGAAGAGACCGGTCGCGTATCGGTCGCCATCCGCGGCGAACTGACGCCCGATCTTTCACGCGAAGGGCTGGAACGCATGCTGCGCGCCAACATCGGCGCCGACACCCACGCGGCAGTTCCGGAAGCCGCAAGCGCGGGGGCGGCATGAGCGGTGGCACCACCATGAGCGGCATCAAGCCCAACGCGCCCAGCACACGGCGTGAGAATGCCCCGCGTTTCGGCGCGGCTGTTCCCGCACACCTGGTGATTCTGATCCTGGCCTGCACACTGTGGTGGATCGCGCGCGACATGGTTTCGGTTACGCGCACCCTGCGCGACGCGGCTTCTGTCAAGTTCGAGCTTGAGGAACCCCTGCAGGGCAAGTGGCGGATCGTCTCAGCGGAAACCCTGCCGATCAGTCTGGATGTGTCCGGCCCGACCAAGCGGATCAACGACTTCGGCACAAGCCTGGGTGTGAACCGCGGCCTGTTCGGCTACCGGTTCGTGATCACCGATGCCGACCTTGAGAACCTGCGCCCGGATGGCCGCTACCAGGTCACATTCAAGGCCGACATGCGCAAGTTTGAACGCGCCGGCGAGGGCACCGCGCCCTCGGAGCTTCAGATCAAGCCCGTTGCCGGCGACCGTGTGTATGAAGTGGTGCTGGAACAGTTTATCTCGCGTCCCGCGGCCGTAGACCTGGCTTCCGGTGTGTCCGGCCGTGTGGAGGGCTGGTCGTTCGTGCAGAAGGTGCAGCCGGAGTTCGAGATTGAGGTGTTCGGCCCCGCTGGCCTGATCCAGCCCATGACCAACCCGGCAGGGCGCGCCGTGCTGCGCGTGGCCGGGACGGACATCAACCAGATTCTTCGCAACCGCGCCCAGGTTGAGGGCAAGAGTGTGGAATCGCTGCTGAAACAGTCCACCCTTGTGGCGAACCTGCAGCTTGTGCCCGTGGAGGGCCTTGTGATCAGGCGTCGCGGGCAGCAGGTGGCGATTTCAGAGGCCCCGGTGGAGTTCACTTTTGCCGAGTTGCAGGATTGGGCCAGCGTGGCCGGTGACCTGCCGGTGGGGGTACTGATGCCGAGCTGGCTTGCCCAGAAGAAGTCACTGTCCATGAACGTGGCGCGATCGCTGCCGGTAGAGCTGCAGGTGCTGTCATCACAGCGTGAGAACTTCCCGGCGGCCGTGCGCGTGGTGGTGGACATCTCGCAGATCAAGGAGTCCCAGCAGACCATTGAGGGTCCCGCCGACGGCGGCCCCGGCCAGCGCCGCATGCGCCTCAGCAACATCTACTTTTCGCTGCTTGTCAACCGCGACCGCCTGACCGTTCGCCCCTTTGAGAACCCCAAGGTCACGCTGGATGCCTACCTGCCGGTGGAACTTGAAATTTCCTGGGTCGAATAGCCTGCTGATTGCCCTGTGCCTGCTGACGGCCCATGGCCTTCACGCGCAGGGGCTGCCCGCGTTGCAGCAGTTCGAGGTTGAGAACGTACGGCTGGTCCTGCTGGACAAAGACGGCAACCGCCAGGGCACCCTGGAAGGCAAGCGGGCGGCCAAGAAGCGCGATGGCCGCGTCGAGATCACAGACGCCGTGCTGGCCATGACGCGCGGCGACCAGCGCACGGTGTTGCGCGCCGCTGAGTTTTTGTATCAGCCCGACACCGAGGCTTTCGATTGCCCCAAGGGCATGACCGGGGAGCTGCCGGATGGCGGAACCTTCGACCTGCCGCAGGCCGCCGGCACCATCACCATCGGCCCAGCGCCAAAGCTGGTGGTGCGCGCCACCGGCACTGCAAAGTTTGCCAGCGCCGACCCGCTGCGGGCGCTGCTTCGGGCCGAGATGGTCGACCCGGAGATGGAGCTGTCACTGGGCAAAGGCAGCCCGAGCCCGGGCCTCTCGCGGCTGAAGCTGACCGGCCGGCGCGGCGGCGAGTTTCGTGTGCGGGTGGAATCCGTGCCGGTGCCTGATGGCGGCGGCGCACGCCCGGGCGCGCTGATCCTTGGAAGCTTCGGCGACATGACGGCTGACTTCGATACCGACACCGGGCGCGGCACGATTGGACTGTTGCGGCGAGCGCGCATGGCGCTCGAGCCCGGGGACCAGCCGGCCTCGGGCATGGAAGTCACGGCCAACCGCATTGACCTGCGCGGCGTGCTGATTGAGGGCGCGCCGTCGGACCTGGCGTCGCGCCTTACGGGGCTGGAAATCGACGCCGCCGGCACGGTTCACCTTACAGGGCCCTCAGTGCGAGGCTTCGGAGACGTGTTGTCGTATCGGGAGCCTTCCGGGCTGCGGGTCGTCACACTCTCGGGCAGCCCTTCAGTGGACGTCGAACAGGTCGAGCGCGACACTCCCGGCCTGTTGCGCATGCGCAGCAGGCGAATCATTTCACTGGTTGCGCCACTGACGCCCCCCAACGAGGTGCCGGCCTGGCTGGAACTGCGGGTCGAGGCCGGGGCGCAGGTCTGGCGCGAGGCCCAGGGCCGGGTGGCCTGGCGCATTTCCGGCCGAGTTGTGGACGTGCGTTCCAGTGTGGTTGTGCGGCCTCCGGGGCCATTTGCCGATGCACCGCAGGCGCGGCGCGAAATGTTTCGGGTGATTGTGGAAGGTTACTCGCCGTTGCTGCGAGTGGCCGGGGCCGCGACGTTGACCGATCAACTCGATGACCCGGGTCAGCGCGCGGCCATTTTCGGCACATCAGCCACCGGCCAGTTTGAGGGCGACCAGTTGCAGTCCGAGGTTCGCGGCCCCGGGATTCTGGCGATGCTGTACGCGGACCAGGGGCTGGCCGATGAGCTGCGTTATGCGCTGGGGCTGGCGCGCCGGCCGGATTCGCCCCTGCCGCGGCCGGGGCGCCTGACGGTAAGGGCGCAGCAGGTTGCGCGCATTTCGGTCTCGACGCTGCCTGCTTCGGCCACGGCGGCCCGCCCGCTGTGGATCGATGCCCAGGGAGAAGTCGAGCTTGAGCATACCCCGCTGCCAAGATTCGACCGCGACCTGGTGACGTTCACGGGTGACTCGGCGGGCATTTCACTGCGTGGCAATCGCGTGGAACGGGCCGCGTTGAGCGGTGCCGGCTGCCTGGCGACATTGGGCCCCGATTTGTTGATCTCGGACGGGTTTCGTGTGGTCTCCACAGGCCCGCTGCTGGAGGGCTTGATTCGCGGGCCGGGCCGGCTGGTGGTTCGCGACCCGCAAAGCCTGGCCTACTTCCGGCGGGCCGTGGAGCGCATGCCGCGTCGTGGCCTGCAGATCGAGCCCGCCGTGCCTGACGCCGGCTGGATGAACTTCGGGGGCGACGTGCTGGTCGCCGGCGACGAAGACACCCGCGCCATGGACGTTTCGGGCGGGGTTGAGTTGCGCATGGTCCTGGGCGAGTTTGAAACACCCCGCGCCGGGCCCAGCGGGCAGAAGGACCTGCCGGAACTCGAAGACGCCGACGTGCAGCAGTTGTATCTCGTCCGGGGCCGCAGCCTGCTTGTCTTCAGCAGCGGGCACGCCGCAAAACCGCCGGCAGTGCTAAACCTTCTGCGCCTGGAGGGCAACGCGCTGATACGCAGCCAGACGGACCGACTGCAGGTCACTGCCCTGGACAGCATTGAAGCCACGGGCGCGGATGACCAGCGCACCGCAGGCAACCCGCTGACTGTGGTGCTGCTGGGCTCGCCGGTACTGGCACTGGAAGACGCCGGGCTGTTCTTTGGCGACGTGGTGCGACGGGGGGCCTTTGATTATGACGGGGCCTGGCGCCTGGAGGCCGGACAGCGCCTGGAACTTACGTTCCGGCCGCTGGCGGCAGGCGATCCTGATTCTGTCCGCGGCATTCGGCAAGCCCTGGAAGTCGTGGAACGCGGCCAGGCCGCCGCACCCATGATGCTGGAGGCCGCCTGGCGAGCGCGCACCCGCCTGGAGCTGCTGGTCAAGGATCTGCCCCCAGTGTTCACGCCCGAGGCTGAAGGCCCGCGCAAGGCCCTTGCGGCTGCCCTTGCGGCCGAATCCGAACTGCGGCTGGTGGTGGCACGCGAAACCGGTGTGTGCAGCGACATCAACGGGCGTCGTCGCGCTTCGCGACAGGCAGCGCGGGCCGCCCGCTTGATGGCCGGCCTGGTGGAAGTCGCCGGCAGCGGTGGTGTGCGCGGAAGGTTTGAAGCCGCCGGCGGCAGTACGCCTGCGCTTCAGCTTGGTGTGACCACGGTGCTGGTGACCTTCGACGGCCTGGGCGAGATTGTCGACACCGCGGCCGAGGGGCCGGTGACGATCTCTCGCGGCGACTACACGATTTCCGGGCGCAGGCTCAGCCAGGCCCGTGATGGCACTTTGATCCTGGACGGCGCGGCGATTGAACTGCCCGATAACACCGGCGTAAGTGTAACCGGCGTGCGCACGGTCAGCCTGCGTCAACGGGGCAACCCGGAGTCCACGCCGGGTGCCACGCGCACCATGATCACGCGCATCACCGGTGAGAACCTGCGTGTCCGGGTGAAGCTTTCGCGCGAAGAAATGACGCCGGCGCCGAAGTAAGCGCCGGCATTCCCCGTGGTTGTGCGGGGGGCAAACCGGCTCTATTCTCGCGCTTCATGTCCCAGAACATCATCACAATTGACGGCCCCAGCGGCGCGGGCAAAAGCACAATCACCCGGCTGGTGGCAGCTCGCCTTGGCCTGCGTTATCTCGACACCGGTGCCATGTACCGTGCGGCCACGCTGCATTGCATGCGCGTGGGCATTCGGCTGGATGACCCCAAGGCCGTGGCAGGTGCCATCAAGTCACTGCAGCTTGACGTGGAACTGGTGCAGGACGGCCCGGTCAGGGTGCGCATTTCCGGCCAGGACGTGACCGACAAGATCCGCACACCCGAGGTCACGCGCAACATTCACTACGTGGCCGACGTAATGGAAGTGCGCAACTGGCTGGTTGAGATGCAGCGCAAGATCGGCCTGCAGGGCGACCTGGTGACCGAGGGTCGCGACCAGGGAACGCTGGTCTTCCCGCACGCCGACCTTAAAGTCTACCTGTTTGCCAGCCCCGAGGTTCGCGCCCGACGCCGCTTCAATGAGTTGAAGGAGCGCGGCATGGAATCCAGTTACGACGAAGTACTGAAAGACGTCAGCCAGCGCGACCACCTGGACATGAGCCGCGAACTGGGTGGCCTTCGAAAGGCCATGGACGCCGTAGAGCTTGACACCAGCAGCCTTACGCCCGACGAAGTGGCCGAGTCCATCATCAAGCTGGCCAAGGGCCGCCTGGCCGCAAAGACCCGCAAGATCGACAAAAGCAAGCTGGGCCTGAAATAGGGCCGGTCTCGCCCGTCTGCCGCGTACGAACCGGAGCTGCGGCCCCGCCGCCCTGTTGGCCAGTTACGCCTTTTCGCCCGTTGCGCCCATGCTATGCTTCAGCGACCCCTGTACCGCTTGCTGTGAGTCACGCATGACCGTGATCAGGCTGTCTCTGTTGGCCGCGCTTTGTTTCGTGTTTGCCGGCTGTGCTTCCCAGGTTCGGCCCAGCAAGGTCGGCGACGTCGGCGGCGTTGACCGCATGCAGGAGCGCGCCCTTCAGGCCGAGCTTCGCACCCGCGACGCCTATGAATACCGCACACCCAAGACCGGCGCCAAGTTCATCAGCAACCCGGCCGGTGCCAACGTGGAGTGGTACAACGACGAGGGCATCTGGGTGAGTGTGGGCAGCACGCCCTCGCGCGAAGTCGTCATTGAAGCCACCGGCAAGCCCGAGCTTTTCCGCGTCAGCCTGCCGGGCTACCTGCCCCAGACACGCTGGGTGGCGGCCACCCCGAGTTCCAAGGGCGTGACCATCGAGATATCCCTTCAGCGCGAGTTGCCGACCGACCGCTACATTTTGAGCGAGTCGCGCTAGGCAAAGACGTACTATCAGCAGACACATGGCGGGCGCCCCCGGTCGGGCGCCCGTGTTAACAAGGAGCAATCTGTGAAACTGGTTCCGTTTGCGCGCGCCGCACTTCCACTGGCCCTGATTGCAGCAACACTGGCGATTGTCGCCGCCCAGCCCAAGACCGAGGCCCCGAAACCGGCAGGCCTGGATGTGTCCGAGCACGTGCTGGAAAACGGGCTGAAGGTGCTGGTGGTCAACAAGCCCGGCGTTCCGGTGGTGTCCAGCTTTGTCTGGTACAAGGTTGGCAGCATGGACGAAAAACCCGGCGTTTCGGGCATCGCGCACTTTCTTGAACACATGATGTTCAAGGGCAGCCGAGAGTACAAAGTCGGTGACGTGGACCGCGTGACCGTGCGCAACGGCGGCAGCAACAACGCCTTCACCAGCTACGATTACACCGCCTACTTCATTGACCTGCCCAAGAGCCGCTGGCGCGAATCGATGAAGATCGAGGCCGACCGGATGGCGCACCTGACGCTGGACCTGAAAGAGTTCGACAGCGAAAAGAAAGTCGTCCAGAGTGAAAGCGACATCTCTGCCGACGATCCCGGCCAGCGCATGTGGCAGCGAATGAACACCGCGCTGTACGGCCGCGCACACCCTTACGGTCACCCGGTGCTTGGCTGGCCACAGGACGTGCAGGACACCTCTCGCCGCGACATGCGGCTGTTCTATGAATCGCACTATCACCCCAACCATGCCACGCTTGTGCTGTGCGGAGACATCACCAGTGCCGAGGCCATGCCGGTGGTGAAGGAACTGTTCGGGCCCATCCCGCGCGGGCCGGAACTGAACCGCCCCAAGCCCACACCGGTGAAGTTTTCCGGGCCGCAGGTGCTGGAGATCCAGGGCGATTCCGAGATTGTCGAGTTCGGCCGCCAGTACCTGGCCGTGCCCGCGGGCCACGCCGATGAGCCCGCGCTGGATGTGCTGGGCCTGGTGCTGGGCGGCGGCACCACCAGCCGACTGTACCGCAAGCTGGTCGAGGAAACACAGATAGCCGTAAGCATTGGCGCCGGTGCGGGCGCCAACATGCTGGCCGGCGAGTTTTACATCTGGGGGTCATTGAACCCTGAATCGCAGCGCAAGGAACTTACTTACGGCATCCAATTGCAGATTGATGCCGTGGTCAAGGATGGCATTACCGCCGACGAACTTGACCGCGCCAAGAATCGCTTCATTGCGGCGTCCATCTTTGAGCGGGAACAGGCAAGTTCCATCGCCCAGGCGCTGGGCCGGGCCGAAACGGTTCTGGGCGACTGGCGCGCTGCGCTGAGCTATCCCGATCGCATCCGCGCGGTGACGCTCGAAGACGTCCAGCGTGTGGCGCGCACCTACCTGAAGCCCGAGAACAGCGTAACGGGCTGGGTAGTGCCGCAGCTTTCACCCGCGGCTGTTGACGTCGCGCCGGATACCAAACCCCAGCCCTTGCCCGTACAGCGGCACGTGCTGCCCAACGGGCTGGTTGTTCTGCTGCTGCCGCAAAAGGGCGCGCCGGTGGTCAGCGCCCAGGCCAGTGTGCGGGCATGGCGCGCCGGCGAATCCGCCGCAGAGGCCGGTCTTGCCAGCCTGACCGGGTCGCTTCTGGACGCCGGATCCAAGGGCTTTACCAAACAGCAGATGGCAGAGGCCATGGAACGCACGGGCGGCGAGTTGTCGTTCAGCGCATCAGGCGGCAGCTTCCGAGTGCTGGCCGAACACAGCAGTCTGGGGTTGAAGCTGCTGGCCGAAGGGCTTGTGCGACCGCTGTTCCCCCAGGTCGAGATCGACCTTGCCCGCAAGCAGACCCTTGCCGGCATGGAAAGCGCCAAGAACGAGACTTCGTGGTTTGCCCGCACCGCAGCCGCGGCCGCTGTGTACGGCCCCGGCAACGCCTTGGGCCGGCCCGCTGAGGGCACGGTGGAATCCCTGACCGCCTTCACGCGAGAACAGGTGGCCGGGTGGCATGCCCGGTGGTTCAGGCCTGACAACTGCGTGATAGCCGTTACCGGCGACTTCACCCCCGAGGCCATGCTGGAGGCGCTGAAGGCCGAGTTCGGCACCTGGGCAAAACCCGCCGAGCCCCTGAAACTGCCCGAGATCAAGGTGCACGCCAGCAGCCGCCGCGAGGGCGAACAGCGATTTGATTTCCGCACGTTCCGGCCGCAAGACGTCAACGCCGGCGCAAAGCGCATCCTGGTTGACCACCCGGGCAAGGACCAGATGGTGGTGCGGCTGACGTCGCTGGGCATCAAGCGCGACGACCCGGATTACATCCCGCTGATGGTGATGGAAAACATCCTGGGCACGTCGCCGGGGTTCACCGACAGGTTCTCTCGCGTGTTGCGCGACCAGGAAGGGCTGGCCTACAGCACCTATGCCAACATCACCAGCGGGTCTGGTTTCGCGCCGGGCATGTTCCTGGGCTACATCGGTACACGCGCACAGAACGTCGAGAAGGCCCTTAAAATCATGTACCAGCTGGTAAACCAGATCCGTACCGAGCCCGTCACCGAAGACGACCTGCGCGGAGCCAAGGATTATCTCAAGGGCAGTTTTGTCTTCGGGCTGGAAACCACAGGCCAGATGGCGGGCCTGCTGATCGAGATTGAGCGCTACAACCTGGGCCTGGATTACCTGGTCAAGTTTGCATCCGCCGTGGAGGCCGTGACGGCAGAGGACATCCTGCGTGTCTGCCAGAAGCACCTGGTGCCCGAGAACATGGTGGAAGTGCTGGCCGGGCCGGTGGCTAAAATGGCCGCGGACAACCTGGATGATGGCAGCGAAGGCGACGAGGACAGCGAGTGACCCGCAACAGCCGGCCGACTACCAGCCTTGCCTTTGCTGCGCTGTTTGCGCTGCTGACTTCATTCGCCGCGCCGTTGATGGCAGAGCACGAGTCGAACTTTGGCCGCGTGATCCTGGCCAAGTCCGACCTGATTGTGCTGGGCGTGGCGTCGGCCAAACGAACCCGCGCCGCCGACCTGACACGGGTAGAATGTTCCATTGAGCGCGTCATCCATGGCAAGGACCCGGGCCGCGACATCCAGGTGTTCCTGGCCGATGCCGCCCTGCTGAAAAAAGACGAGGCCGTGCGCGGCCTGTTTGCCCTCAAGGCCATGTCCACCGGCGGCTACAGCCTTGTTGGCAAACCCGTGCCGGTCGCTGACGGCGACGCCGAAGAACGTGACAAGCTGCGCGTGCTGCGCGAGTTTCTCGCGCTGGAACAAGAGGCCGAGGGCGCAGACCGCACCACGCACTTCTGGGATATGCTGATCGACCACATCCGCGACGGGGGTTACTGCGCCCAGAACGCGGCCGTGGAACTGATGTTCATTGCCCGCGACCGCGCCGCCATTATCACCGAGGCCCGATTTGACGACACCGTGGCGGCGATTGCGGCCTCGGGCAAGGTGCTGACCAAACAGACACAGTCCGACCTGAAACTTGCCCTGCAGGGCATGGTAGAGGCGCGCATCAAGACCCTGAAGTTCCGCGCCGTGCGCCGACAGGAGAAGGTGGCCGACCGGCGTGCCGCAATCGAGTCCCTGAAGGCGCTGCGAGAGAACTACCCGCGTGCGTTCGTGGAAGCTGATGCCGCACTCTGTGACGCACTGGCAGAATCCGAAAAGGACACCACGGCCCGCGACGCGCTGGAAGACCTGGCCGTTGCCATCCGCACCGAGGAAGCCCAACGCAAGGCCGAAGCTGAGGCCAAAGCGGCCGAGGCCCGGCGCAAGATCGAGCACGCCGGAAACTGACCCGCCCCACGATTTGCCATTTTCAGTCAAGGCCGCGGGCTGCCCGTGCCGATGGGCCTTTCATGGCGGGCCTGTGCCCGCCCCCAGCGACATACAACCAACGCCAGGAGCGGCTGCCATGAAGAAGATCCTTTTCTCCCTCATTTCTGTTTCTTCGGTCGCCCTGCTGGGTGGCTGTGTGAGCCTTGAGGAGTACGACCGGGTGGTCAAGCACCTCGAGAACGAGCAGTCGGCGATTGCCGCGACCTCGGCCGAGAACTCCCGTCTGTCGGGCGAACTGACCAAGGCCCGCAACGAGAACAAGTCGCTGATGGCCCGCATTGACGAAATGCGGACTGCCGCCGCCAACACGCCCGAAATGGACACAGACAAGCTGCTGGCCGAAATCCGCAAGCAGTGGGGCATGGAAAAGAACGGCGATTGGGAATGGGTACAAAGCGGCAACGCAGTCGGCGTTCGCCTGGACGACAGCGGCGTGCTGTTCAAGAGTGGATCGTGGGAGCTCACGGATGGCACCAAGTCCACACTCAAGAAGCTGGCTGCGACCATGAAGGGCAAGATGGACAGCAGCAACAGCGTCATCCGCATTGACGGCCACACCGACAGCGACCCGATCAAGAACCTGGCCAAGTCCGGCATCAAGGACAACGTTCACCTTTCCACGATGCGCGCGATGGCAGTGCGTGAATATCTCTCCGGCAAGGATTGCGGCCTGCCGATTGACCGCATCTTTGTGGCTGGCTTCGGTGAGTACTGGCCAGTGGAGCCGGGCAAGGACAGCAAGTCCAAGCAGCGCAACCGCCGAGTGGAGATCTACATGGGCACACCCGACGGCCTGAGCATCGGTCGCCTGCCCGCCGGCGCGCAAGTCGGCAAGTAAACCAGACAGTCAACAGAACCGCCCGGCAAGCGCCGGGCGGTTTGCGTTTCCAGCCCGGAGCGGAAGCGACGGTGTAGTTGAAAGCTCAAAGATCGAAGTGGAGGTCTATGGCTGGCACAGCAAATCAAACCCCAGGCTGCGCACGACTTTGGCCTTCAGCAAGGTGCCCGGTTCGTGTTTGCCCTTGAGCAGCACCGAGCAGTCAATCTCGGGCGCGTCAGCGCGGGAGCGCCCTTGGCTGGGGTACTTGGGGTCCTGGCTGGGGCCGTCCACCAGTACTTCGATTGTCTTGCCGACCAGCTTCTCATTGGCCGCAAACAGCACGTCGCGGTTGACTTCCATGAACCGGCGGTGGCGGGCCTCGATGACATCGGCCGGCAGCTTGCCGTCAAGCGCGAAGCTTTCGGCCTTGTCTTCGTCGCTGTAGGGAAATGCCCCGGCGCGGTCCACGTAGCCCTGCTTGATGAACTCGATCAGTTCCTCGAACTGCGCGTCGGTCTCGCCGGGAAAGCCCACAATGAAGGTGCTGCGCAGTGTCAGCCCGGGCACTCGCGAACGCAGCTTCTCAATCAGGCGCAGGGTGGTGTCGCGGGTGCTGCCGCGCTTCATGTGTTGCAGTACCGGCGTGCTGATGTGCTGCAAGGGCATGTCGATGTATGCGTTCAGCTTGGGCTCGCGGGCCAGCAGGTCAATCAGGTCGTCGGTGACCTGGGTAGGGTAGGCGTACATCAGGCGCACCCAGGCGATGCCGTCAATGCGGCAAAGGTCGGCCAGAACCTCGTGCACGGTTTTGCGTTTGTCGGTGTCGAGACCGTAGTAGGTGCTGTCCTGTGCGACGATGATCAGTTCCTTGGCGCCGTCGGCGGCCAGTTCGCGGGCTTCTTCAACGATCTGCGCGCGGGGCTTGCTGCGGAACCGGCCGCGGATGCTGGGGATGGTGCAGAAGCTGCACTTGTGGTCGCAGCCCTCGCTGATGCGCAGGTACGCGTAATGGCGCGGCGTGATGCGCAGGCGGGCGCGGTCGTCGTAGACGGTGCCTTGGGCGTCAGGGTCCGAAATCGCGATGCTGCGGGCGAGTTCGCCACTGGTGGAAAGTTCGCGCAGCACGTCGCTCAGGCGCGTGCGGTCGTTGACACTGACCAGCGCGTCCACGCCGGGAGCGTGCTTGTCCAGCACGTCGCGATAGTTGCCCACCATGCAGCCGGCGACCACCACGCGCTTGACGCCGCCTTGGCCCTTCAGGGCCAGCATGCGGTTGATGTAGTCCAGCGATTCCTTGCGCGAAGCATCCAGAAAGCCGCAGGTGTTGACTACCACGACGTCGGCGTCGTTGTAGTCAGCCGTCACGACGTAGCCCTCTGCGGCGATGCCGCCAAGCATGGTCTCGCTGTCGATCAGGTTCTTGGGGCAACCCAGCGAAATGAACGCAACGCTGCCCAGGGCCGTCTTCATGCCGGGGATGATAGCCGTGGGGCACGGGCGCGAAAGCCCGGGATGGCCCGAGCCACACACTGTTGACCGTGGGCGCCCCGCCGCCCACACTCAAGATCATGGGTGCGCCAGAGCCATGGGTTGCCATTGAGATTACACGCCGGTTGCGACTGGCGGGCGGTACTGTGGCCGATGCAGGCGCGGAGAGTGTTGCCGGTCGCAACTTGCTTGAACACCAGATTGCGATTGCCCGCCAGGTCACGAGCCCTGACCGCATCCTTGTGCTTACGCCCGACAGTGACGAGGCGCTGCTGGATATCCTTGGCCGCCATGAGCTTCGCGAGATGGCCCCGTTGGACTTCGTGCGCCTGATGCGCGAGCGCGCACCGGAGGGCGTGCCCGCCATCCTGCTGCGCCAGATTGCCCCGTTGCGCGACGCGACCGACCTTCGCACCGCGCTGGCGTTGCTTCAAAGTCATGAAGTAGTGATCAGCGCCAGCCGTCCTCCCGCCGGCCACGCAAGGCACAACCCGCTGCCCGGAGAGACCGAGCCTGACTACCGGTGCCTGGCGTTTGAGGCGCGACGCGCAACGCAGTTCAGCGGTGCTCTGGGCGCTCAGGAACACCTGCTGTTCATCGAGTGGGACAGCTTTGCCGAGTATCTGCGCCCGCAGGACGAACCCGAGGTCGCCGCCAAGATGAAGAACTGGCCCACGCAGCAGGAGCCCGGAGCGTAAGCGACGGGACAAGCAAGTCAGGAAGATCGAACTCAGGATTAGGTTCGTTCACCAAGCGCCGCGGCCAGGTCGGCCAGTTTGACTGTCACCTGTTCGCGCGTGGCGAGCGTTTTCAAGTTAACCGTGCCTGCCTCGGCCTCGGCAGGGCCGGCGACAATCACCTTTGCAATGCCTTTGCGTTCGGCGTACTTGAGCTGCTTCTGCAGCTTGGCGCCCGGTTCCAGCCACAGTTCGGCGTTGATGCCTGCATTGCGCAGCTCGCGCGCAATGCGCTGGGCGTAGGCCGTGCCGGCTTCGTCAAAGATGGTTACCAGCACCTGGGCGCTGGCGCGGCCGGGCGGCAACTTCTTGAGTTCCTCGAGCGCTGCAATCAGGCGGTCAATGCCGACGCTGATGCCCACGGCCGGCACTTCTTCGTTCATGAACAGGCCGATCAGGCCGTCATAGCGCCCGCCGGACATCACGCTGCCAAAGCCTGGCAGGTCCGTAAGGAACGTCTCGAACACCGTGCCGGTGTAGTAATCCAGCCCGCGCACGATAGTGGTGTCGATCTGCATCACATCGTCGGGTACGCCCATGTTCCGTGCGGAGTCGTAGACCTGCTGCAGTTCGTCGCAACCCTTGGCGCCCTGTTCATTGCCGCCGACAAACTCGCGTGCTGCCGCAATGCGCGCGGCGTTGCCCATGGGTGCCGCCGCGAGTGCCAGGAAGTCCATGACCACGGCCAATGGCGCTTCGCCAAGGCCGCCTTCGGCGAGCTCCTTGCGCACGGCGTCGGCACCGATCTTGTCGAATTTGTCGACTGCCCGCATGACAGCATCCATGGCCGAACCGTCGGCAATGCCCGCCTTGGCCTGCAAGCCGCGAAACAGCTTGCGGTTGTTGAACCGGATACGGTAGTTCGGCGCGCCGACGGCGGTCATCGTTGCATGATCGATGGCGATGCATTCGGCGTCGGCCTGCAAGCTGGTGGTGCCGACGATGTCCACGTCGCACTGCCAGAACTCACGAAAACGCCCCCGGGCGGGGCTTTCGGCGCGCCACACCGGTCCCATCTGATAGCGCTTGAAAGGCTTTGGAAGTTCCCGGTACTGGGCGATCACCCGTGCAAGGCTGATGGTCAGTTCGTAGCGCAGGGCAACGTCGCGGTCGCCGTTGTCGCGAAAGCGGTAGAAGAGTTTCTCGGCCTCGGGGCCAAGCTTGCCCAGCAGAATGTCGGCGTACTCGATGCTGGGCGTGTCCAGCGGCTCATAGCCAAAGCGTTCAAACACGCTTGAAATGGCGCGCAACAGGCGCACACGCGGCACCATGACCTCGGGCAGGTAGTCGCGAAAACCCTTGAGAATGCGTGGTTCGATCTTGGCCATGGCGGTCGGGACGTTAGCGGATTGACAGGGCAATTCCAGTACGGCGCGACGGGTGGTAACGAAGATGGGGTTCAGGTTGCCACTCGTGTAAATCATGCACGGCCGCGACCTGGCTTGATTTGCGCCCTTGCGGGGCATTGCGGCTTGACAGGCCGGTTTGCGGGCATTGGCACGAATCGCGCTTAGCCACGCTCGCCGGAAGTTCCCGTCACACAGAAGTTCAGTGATCAAGCCCAGAAAAACGCCGCGCTGGCGTCGCGGTAGCAACTTGCCCCCTTGCCCCTGCATGAGGTGCGGACATGAAGTTCAACAAGAGATTCGTCCTGGGCCTGCTGGCCCTTGCCATGGCCGGCTGCGGCGGCGGTGGAGTGGAGTTCAACGGCCGTGCAGACCACAAGCAGTACGACGTGCGACGCACGCCCATCATTCACTACAACCTGCCATCGGAGGTGATTGACCCTGTTACCGGCGTACCAGTTCTGGACATCAGCGGCTGGCTGGCCATAGACCTGAAGTTTGAGGACTTTCCCGAACGCTCATCGCCGGGGCACGACCTGTGGGCACAGGGCATGGACCCCGCCAATCCCACCGGGCCATGGCGGCAGACGCACGACGTCTACAAGACTTCGGGGGCGGGCTGGCCCAGCCCGCTGGTGAACACACAGCATCGCCCGGCCTGTGAATACATCGCGGCCTGGACACTGAGCATCCAGAACCAGTGGTTTCTGCGCGACATCGACGGTGCCGAAATCTCGCCGCCGGCCGTGGGGATGGCGCCCGTGCGTTATGAGGGCTACGACTTTGCCAGCATGAAAATCTCCATCCACGAGGCCGGCAGTGCTGCAAGCCCCTTCAGCCAGCTTCTGCTGGCCAACCCGGCGACACCCGCGCAGCAGGAAGTCGGTGACCCGGCCACCGTCGGGCTGAACAACGTGCAGCGAGTGGCTGCGCCGTGCAACAACCTGCTGGCCTGGAACGGCATTGTCAGCGCGCCGCAGGGCCTTCTGGGTGCCTGCTGGCGCGAGGCCCCGGGCGTGAACAAGCACATTGAAACCAACCTGGGCATGATGGTTGGTGTGCCGGCCCCGGATTACTTCGGGGGCGGCGGGCCCATCCAGTGCACAGGCGGCGTCTACATGCGGCGTTTTGTCGACAACTGGGTGCAGACCACAAGCGGCACTGCCAGCACGATCAACCTGAACGACGGTGTGACCTACTCGTACTACCTGGCATCGATCGGCACTCACTTGATGGGGTGGGGCCTGGGGCTGAAGGACAGTTCGTTTGCGGTGCCCTCGGCGATCACGGATGAAGAACACCTGATGAACACCAGTGTCGTGTTTGACCTCACGGCGTTCATCGCGCTGGGCAAGCGCTTTCAGTTTCTCTCCAACGACCTGCTGAAGCTGCAGGATGTGGCCAACGGAACCTACCTGGCGCCGGGGCCCAACAGCACGTTGCCCGGCACCGGGCGATAGCGAAAAACGAAAGCGGGCCGGGCATCAGCCCGGCCCGCACAGTTTGAACGCGCTACTTCTTCAGCAACTTGACGGCTTCGGGCCCGGTCTTGGCGAACTTGAACACCTGGCTGAGGCCGAGCATGTCAAACACTTCGCGCACGGGTTCGGTTGGGTTCATCAACACGATGTCGCCGCCGCGTTCGTGGCTGGCCGAAAGCGTGCCGATGAAAACGCCCGCGCCGGCCGAAGAGATGTACTCCACACTGCTGAGATCAACCGCCAGGCGCACCTTGCCTTCATCGAACAGGTTGTTGATGGTCTGTTCCATGTATTCAAAGGTGTGGGCATCCAGCCAGCCCGCGACGTGTATCAACGTCACTTCGGGCGACAGCTGCTCCAGGTTGATTTCAAACTCTCGCATGGGCCTAGCCTTATAAGTACGACTTGTGCAGTTACAACGGCTTTGTGCAATTGGCTGTTCAGTTGCGCGGTTTGATGTACTTCACCAGGGTCAACTCGTTGCGGTCGCCTTCACGCGATGTGTAGCTGACCTCGTCCATCACCTTGCGCATGATGAACAGGCCCAGCCCGCGTTTGTTGCCGCTGGCAATGTGTTTCTGCAGGTCAAGATCGGCCTTGGATTCAATGCCCTTGGCGGTGTCGTAACTTACGCCGCTGTCGCGGATCTTGACGCTGAAACGCTCGCTGTCGGCCTCGATCAGGATCTCCACGTTGCCGGGGTCGCGCCCTTCGTATCCGTGCTGGATGGTGTTGGCCACGGCCTCGTCGACGGCCAGCACCACCTTGTTGATGTCGGTGGCGGGCAGCGCGCTGCGTTTGATGGCGCCGTGCAGGAACTCGCGCACCAGCGCAAGATTGCGGGTGTGCGCGGCAACTTCCAACCGGTCGGTCAGCCTGGAATCTGACATCTGTCGCCCCTGAGACTGCTCCTGTTGCCCGTCCCTGATGCTGCCCGGACTGCGGTTTAGCCGACCTTCAGCGTCACGATGGTGATGTCGTCGTGCTGCTCGTCTGCCTGCGCGAAGTTCTGGATCTCGTTGACCAGCATGGTGAGGTACTCGCTGGACGACTTGTTGGCGCACTGCACGGTGATTGCCATCAGCCGGTCTTCGCCGAATTCCTCGTTGTTCGGGCCCATCGCCTCTGTCACGCCGTCGGTGTAGATGATGGCGCGATCCCCGCGCTGAAGCTGGATCACTTCTTCCTTCATGTTGCGTTCAAACAGGCGGCCATCTTTGTCAAAGCCCAGCGCGATGCCGCCGGGGTTGATCTGTGTGCACTGCTTGGTCGCCGCACGGTACAGCATAAGCGGGTTGTGGCCGGCACTGGCAACCGTCAGGCGCGCTGTGGGGATGTCCAGCAGCATGTAAAATGCCGTGACGAACATGCCGCGCTTGATGTCCTTGGCCAGCGTGCGGTTCACCTTGACGAAGATGTCGCGGGGCGAAAGGTTCTCGCTGGCCTCGTAACTGACCAGCGCCTTGGCCATCATCATGACCATGCTGCCGGGAATGCCCTTGCCGGAGACGTCGGCGCAGACCATGCCCAGATGGGTCTTATCGACCAGGAAAAAGTCGTAGTAGTCGCCGCCGACTTCCTTGCTGGGCGAATAGTACGCGCTTACGTCATAGCCCGCGATTCTGGGCACGTGCTTGGGCAGCAGGTTTTCCTGGATCTCTTTGGCGATATCCAGGTCGTGCTTGCGGCCCTGGTTCTCAAGCCACACCTGCTGCGCAGCCTTCAGGCCGGCGGCCATGTCGCCCAGCAAGCGCGACACAATGCCGATTTCGTCGGCGCTGCGGGCCTGCGGCTTGTGGTCAAAGTTGCCGCCGCTGATGATCTGGATGTCGGTCATCAGCTTTTCCAGCGGCCGGGTGATACTGCCGCCGATCACAAATGCCAGGCCCACGGCCAGCGCAATCGCCAGTGCCGAAATGCCCATGATCGAGAACAGCAGGGTGGACTTGCGCGACTCGATCTCTTTGCGGTCAAGGTAGATCGTAATCTTGTCGCCCTGCTGCTTGCTGATCGAGAAGCTGTAGGCCTCGTTGCCGGCCACCATGGCGCCGGTGTCCACTTCAACATTGCCGACGCTCTTGCGCGCGCTGGAAGCTGTCAGTTGCAGCTTCTGGCTGGGCGGGCTGATCACGTTCAGCTGTTCGCTGGTGAAGTCCGGCAACACGTTGGCCGGGATCTCAAAGATGATGTACTTGACCTGGCTGCCCTCGGCGTCCGTCAGTTGCTGCAGGTCCGTAACGAACTCACGGTGGAACTCGGCCTGGATCTTGCGGCGCAGACCGCTGCCGCCTTTGATCATCTTGGCGTCGGTCTCTTTGTTCACGGCCGCGCGCAGGTCAGCAAACGTGCTGTTCTGAACGTCCAGCTGGTACTTGCGGAACAGGCCTTCAAACAGGCCACGGGCGTTGTTGGCAGCTTCAATGTTCAGGCGGCGCGGCACCGATGGCTCGGGCATGACCTGCCCAGGCGAAAGGTCCTTCAGCATGCGCGAGTACTCCAGCCCGAAAATGTCGTCGCGAAGTTTGTCTGGAAAGGGCGTGGGGGAATCCAGCACCTCGCCGGCAACCTTGGCCCAAAGGCGATCGTCGGCCAGTTGGTCCCACGTGGCGAACTCGGAGCACAGGGGCACACGGTCGGGCACCCCGGCGGACTTCTGCAGATCTTTCCAGTACTTGCCGAACTTCGACGTGCGGTTCACGGGTTGACTGAAGTAGGCAATAAGGCCCTTTTCATTCAGGCCGGCGCGGTAGGGGCGGTGGATGGCCTCCGCCTGCTGCAACATGCCCAAACCAGACTGCTCAATCGTGGCTTCCAGGCTTGCCGTCGCAATCACCATGACAATCACGAACAGCATCAGCGACACGCCCACAGCCAAGCCGATCATCGAGATCACGATCTTGGTCTTGATTGGCAGGCCGGCAGTCTTGGGTTTGGCGATAGGCCGCGTGGCGGGCCGGCCGGGACCACCGGCACCCTGGGGGCCACCTGCCGCTGCGGGCGGCGGAGGCGCAATGGTGCGTTCTTTGACTGGCTGCATCTGGCCCGAGCCGTGGGGCGTGGCGGCAGGCATGCTGCCGGTAGATTTTCGGGCCGGCCCCGGCGTGCCGGCCGGAGGCGGGGTCATCATGCGCCTTGCGGTGCCTGAAGATGGCGGTTTGGGGTTGGCCATTTGCGTTTTTCGCCTGTCTAAATGAGATGCATCAGTCCGCGCAGTCCCCAGCACGTCAGTCCGGCATAGATGGCCGCAGCAAGATCATCCGCGAGGATTCCAACACTCCCCGGCAGACGCTCGAACACCCGAACAGGCCATGGTTTGCAGATATCGTAAACGCGGAATGTTAGAAACGCGAAGCAAATGTCCAAGGCCGTTGTGGCACCAAACAGCAGACAGGTCAGGTAAACGCCCGCGGCCTCGTCCAGCACAAACCAGCCCGGGTCTTTCAGGTTCGGGTATCGGCGCAACACTGCGCGTCCAACGGCCAGGCTGAGCAGGCAGAAGCCCAGTGCAGCCCCCGCCCATGTTGCGATCAGCCACCAGAACGGCAGATGCAGCAGAAGCAAAGCCGGCCAAGTCGCCATGGCGGTGCCAAATGTGCCCCGCAGCACAGGGGCGAACCCGGTCAAGAACAGGCTGCCCAGCAACACCGGCGGGCGCAGAAAGTCCTTGCTGGGTGGGTCGGTTGGTTTCAGCCAGGGCATCAGGCCCGGCATGGTAAATGCCCAAAGGGAAATGGGGCGTTGATTTGCGAAAACTGAAATGCCGGCAATGGCTGGAACAACCCGATCAAACAAGTCGTTTTTCGACTCTACAGGGGCAACGAAAATGCGCACAATCTGCGGCAACTGTTGCGCTTGCAGCAAATTCGGGTAACCCAGCCCCAGCATGGCCGACCTGACTGATCCGATTGCCTCTCTGGGCAAGTTTCTCAACCGCCAGGTTGCGCACCTTGGCGCCGCCATGCGATTTGGTTTGTCTGCCATGTGGTTTGGTGTGCGAGGGTTGTTCTCGCGGCGCATCTATCCGCGGCACGACCTGATCGTGCAGATGGATTACACCGGGGCGCGCAGCACGCTGATCATGGTGCTGCTTGGCTTTCTGGTGGGGGCTTCTCTTGTCATCCAGACCACGCCAAGCCTGGCGCGATACGGACCGGCCGAACTTGTTGCCGGTGTTGTGGGCGTGTCGATTCTGCGCACGTTGGGGCCGCTGTTGGCGGCAATCATCTTTGCCGGCCGGGTGGGCGCGGGCTTTACGGCGGAGCTTGGCACCATGGCCGTCAGTGAAGAAATCACCGCGCTGGACACCATGGGCATAAACCCTGTGGGGTACCTTGTGGCGCCGCGTTTTCTGGCGGCGTGCATCATGCTTCCGGCCTGTACCGTGATGTTCGACCTGGCGGCGCTGATCGGCGGCTATGTGGTGGGCATCTATCAGTTCAACATTCTTCCAGAGGACTGGTTCAACATCACCAAGCAGTTCGTGAAGATGTCAGACTTCACCTTCGGCCTGGCCAAGAGCGTGGTGTTCGCATGGCTGATCACGCTGGTGTGCTGTTACAAGGGCTATCATGTGCGCGGCAGCGGCATTGAAGTGGGCCGCGCCACGATGCAGGCGATTGTGATCTGCCTTGTGCTGATCATCGTTTCCGACACTGTGATGTCGCTGATCTACAACTTCCTGTACCGCATGGGGATCGTGTCGTGAACGACGCTGCGGCCATGGGTGGAACCGATCGCGAGGCGCCCGGGCGCGCGCCACACCCCGCCATTTCAGTGCGCAACCTGTGCAAGGCCTACGGCGACAACCGGGTGCTGGACAACATGTCGTTTGACCTGGAGCGCGGGCGCGTTTATGTGGTGATGGGGCCAAGCGGCTGCGGCAAAAGCACGTTGCTGCGGCACATGATCGGCGCGGAAGAACCTGATTCGGGGCAGGTGCTGATTGACGGGCTGGACATTCAATCGGCCAATCGCCGCCAGCGCGAAGATGCCAAGCGCAAGTACGGGGTGCTGTTCCAGAGCGCGGCCCTGCTGAACGGGCTGACGGTGGCCCAGAATGTGGCGCTGCCGATTGCCCGGCACACGGATCTGCCCCGGTCAACCATCGACCTGATGGTCAAGCTGAAGCTCGAGCTTGTGGGCATGGGCGGGGCAGCCGACAAGTACCCCTATGAAATCAGCGGCGGCATGAAGAAGCGCGCAGGGCTGGCCCGCGCAATTGCACTGGACCCAGCGATCGTGTTCTACGACGAGCCCAGCGCCGGCCTTGACCCGGTCATGATCGGCGTGATTGACAAGCTGATCCGCGACCTGACCGGCAAGCTGGGCATTACCAGCGTCGTGATTACGCACGAGATGCCCAGCATTTTCCGCATTGCCGACGAAGTGATGATGCTGTACGGCGGCAAGATTACGTTTCGCGGCACACCCGAAGACCTGCGCAACAGCACAATCCCGCTGGTGCGCCAGTTCATCAATGGTGACCCCGAGGGCCCGATTAACGCCCCGCGCCAGCTTGCTGACCTGTCCGAGCGCCTGATTGGCGCGTCACGCCGCAAGGAAGGCGCCGGCCCATGAGTGCAGACCCAATGCGCGCCCTGAACCTGGTTACCGGCACTCTGGCGCTGGTGGCGGTGCTTGGCGTGACAGGTTGGCTGGTGCTGCGCAAGGTGTTTGCCCCGGCGCCCGAAACCGTGCAGGTTTATGTGGCTTACTTTGATGATGCCGGTGGCATTCGGGCCGGTGACCGCGTTCGGCTGAAGGGTCGAACCGCCGGCCGGGTGCTGGATGTGCGCATTGTGCAGCGTGACGGGCGCACCCAGGCGCGGGTGGAGTTCCAGATCGCGCCGGGCGAAGGCTCGCAGTGGCTGAATGACCAGAACCTGCCCATGGACACCGAGGTGCGCATCCAGCGGCCGCGCCTGATGGGCGGCACACAACTGGCAATCTCGCCTGGTTCCAGCAGGCAGGAGATCCCTGATGGCGGCGAAGTCAGGAAAGTCGTGAACGACCGTGGCACTGACCAGCTCACCGAGTGGAAGCAACAGCTGCAGGATTTCAACCGCGAGGCCGACCAGGTGCTTCGATTTGCCGAGGGGGACCTGCTCCTGCGCATTGTGAAAGGTGTGGCTGAAGTAAACCGCCGCGCGCAGGAATTTCTGTCCATGCTGGATCGCGGCTTTGCCAATGCCGCGGCCATTGAGCAGAAGCTGGTGGAATCCAGCGCACAGATGGAAGAAGTGCGCGTGGACATTCGTCGCGCAATGGAGTCCATGCCGGGGCAAGTCAAAGCTGCCGACGACCAGGTGACGCGGCTGGCCGATGCCGTGGGCAATGCTGCGGCGCGCCTGGCAGACCTTGGCGAGGCCGTAGGCCGGGCCGGGCAAGGGGTTTCCAGCCTGGTGCAAAGCACTGGTTCGCCCGGAACCGCCGATGCAGGCCGTGGGCTGCGGCGGTTTTCGGCCCAGTTGCGCGAATCCATGCGCGTGGGCGTGCTGGATCCCAAACAGGCCGGCGACATGCCAACCTGGCGCAAGCTGCGCAAGTACTACCATGGCGACACGTTCCAGCCCAATGACCCGAAGCTGAAGATGGAAGACGACTGACGTCCAGAAAGGCAGGCCATCATGGCAAGCAAAGCCACCCGTTCTGACCTGTTCACCGGCGCGTTCGCGCTGGCGGCGATTCTTGCCTTCCTGGCCGTGGTCGGGTACCTGCAGGGGATCGGCCCGAAGGTGGAGGGCGCGAGGTATTCGGTGGTGTTTGACGATGTCGGCGGTCTCAGCGGGGCAGCGGCCGTGATTGTTGCCGGCCAGCGCGTGGGCAAGGTAGACGGCATCAAGACCGTGCCGGTGGTAGCCAGCGGTGAGGGCAACCGCATCGAGGTTGAGGTGCAGATCGTGATTGAAGAACAATACGCCGGCACGGTGATTCTGCCGGTGGATACTGTCGCTTCCGTCCAGATGGGCAGCCTGTTTGGCGCCAACCAGCTTGTGCTGAAGCTGGGCAAGGCCCGCGACACGGTGCGCCCGGGCAGCCGCCTGCCGCTGAAAGGCCAGCCACCCGCCAGCTTCAATGACCTTTTTGAAGGCGCCGAAGTGACCCTGAAGAAGCTGCAGGTCGGAATCGACAAGCTGGCCACTGTGCTGGAGAAAGAAGATTTCTCGCGCAACCTGGACCAGACCATGTCGTCACTGGCTTCGGCCGTGGAGAGGCTGGATCGCGGCCTCAAGGAGATGGAACCTGCCTTTGGCAAAGTAGGCCCGACCTTCGACACCGCAACGGCGCTGCTGCAGGAACTCAAGGCGCTGATTGAGGCCAACAACGCCGGCATCACAAACCTGGTCAAGAACCTGGAAAGTGCCAGCGGCCGCATGGACAAGCTGCTGGCCGATGAAAAGGGCAGCGTGCCCGAACTGGTGCGCGGGCTGAACACGATTTCCGGCAACCTGGACCTGCTGGTGGCCAACCTGAATGACCTGGTGCTGGACAACCAGTTGAACATCCAGATCAGCATGCAGAACATCCGCGATGCCAGCGCCAGCCTGCGGGTGTTTGCCCGCCGTATTGAGCGCGACCCAAGCCTGCTGGTCTGGGGCGACAGTGAGGGCGCCAAGCAGGCCAAAGAAAGCGAAGGCCCGCGTGCGGTGCCCAACGTGGACGAACTTGCCATCCGCAACAGCGGCAGGCGCCCGCGCAAGGAAAGCGACTAACGGGCAGCAGCCGCACAAAGTAAAAGGACGCGGGGCACGCAAGGAACCTGCTTGAACAACCGGTGCAACGAAAACTGCGGGCGATCATTCGGCGGCATGCGGGCGCTGGCTGCGCTGTTGCTGGCCGCGGCAGCTTTCATGATTGGCGGCTGCGGTGTGCCGCGGCTCAACTCCTTTGAGAAGGGCGTTGAGTACATGGACAGCAGCGACTACCCCCGGGCGCTGGAGCAATTCAAGTCGCACATCAAGCTGCGCGGCGAAAGCCTGGCGGTCTGTTACAACATTGCTGTTTGCTATCACGACACCAAAGACCTTGAACAGGCCGCAAGCTGGTATGAAAAGGCTCTCACCTACGACCCGCGCGACGGCGACACGCTGGTAAACCTTGCCATGGTCTATCACGCGCAGGGGCGCGACCTGGCGGCGCTGGCCAAGCTGAAGCTGGCGGCCGAAGTTGAGAAAGACCGGGCCTATCCGCTGGTTGCCATGGGCATCTACTACCAGCGCGAAGGAGATTACGCCAAGGCGCGCGAGTACTACGAGCAAGGCATCAAGCGCGAACAGAAGTCCGGCTACGCCTGGTACCACTTTGCCACGCTGCACGAGGCCGACCAGCGCTTTGGCGACGCCGCCCAGTGCTATGAAAAGTCCTGCGAGTTCGATTCAACCAACGCGGCGGCCTACCATGGCGCTGCGCGCTGTTACTTCCGGCTGCGCAACTGGCGCAAGGCAATTGAGAACTATGACTTTGCCATCCACCTTCTGCCCGACCGGGCCGAGCTTTTCATCGGCGCGGCCGACACACTGAAGGAACTCAAGCGCTACGACCGTGCGGTGCAGTACCTGTGGGCCGCGCGCGGGTTGGTCAAGCACGACGACGCCGAGATTCATTCCAGGCTGATGGTGCTGCTGCCGCTGCTGATGGAAGCCGAACGCGAGCGCGGCATCGCGCCGGCGCCCAACGGCAAGTAAGCCAGTTCTACGGGTTGACGCCGAAGTACTCGGCCCAGGCGTGACGGTTGGTGCCGAAATCTTTGCCGCCTGCAAGCCTGGCCAGCGCGCGACTGGCCGCACTGACGATGATTTCGTCCTTATCGGAAAGCAGCTTGACCAGCGGCTGCGCCGCCGACTTGTCCCCGATCTTGCCCAGCGTGTCGCAGATCGTCAGGCGAAGATCCAGGTTTTCGCTGCGGCCAAGCATCTGGCTTACCGGCTCTACGGCATCCTTGGCCTTGAGCTTTCCCAGTTCATACAACGCGGTGGTGCGCACGGTGGGGGATTCATCGCGCAGGTGATCTATGATCGGGCCGACTGCGCCCATGCCCTGTTCACGCGCCAGCAGGCGCAGGTACTTGGACCGGTCCACGGCCTTGTCCAGGTCGAGTGTTTCGCCCGCGATGGTCACCGGTTTCACCGGCTTGGGGGCGGGCTTGGGTGACACAGGCTTGGTGGGGGTGGTGTCGTCTGCATCGTGCACGGCCAGCGGCGCGATGTCGGTGTCGGGACGATGCATCGGGTTGTAACGGTAGTAGACCTCCAGGCACAGCACACTCAGCGCGGTTGAATACAGGTCGCCCATGATCGGGCCGATCCAGGAATCCGCCGCCGGCCACGAACCGCGTCGCGCACCCACAAACACCTGGTTGGGCAGCAGCGTCTCCTTCATGGCCTTGTTCCATTGTTCCCAGGCGGGGCCCTGGCCCTGGTTCTTCAAAAAGATACCCAGGGTGCCGTAGTACCAGCCGTAGAAGGTCGTGAAGTTGGGGTTGTTCGGCCCGAAGCTGGGCTTGAGCAGATCCTGCCACTTCATGGGCTCTTTCAACAGCATCGTCTCGGCGGCGGCGTTGCGACGGTGGAACTTGTCGGCATCCAGAATCACGCGAGAGGCCAGGCCCACGCCCACCATGCCGATGCCCCGGCGTGTGGGCGAGAGTTCGCCATAGGCGCGGTCGGCGTAGTAGGTTTCGCCGCTGTCCAGGCTGTGGCGGTCGTACAGGTCAGCAAGGCTGCCAAGCACCCGTTCGCTGACAGGGATGCCGACGGCCCTGGCACTCTTCAGCGCGAGCACGGCCCATCCGCTGATCGAAAGGTCGTTGCGGGCAATGTACCCGGCCGGGCTGCTGATGAAGCCCTGGTAGTCCCAACCGCCACCGGTGGCCTGGGTGCGTTCCAGAAAGCGCACCGCGCGCTCGGCCGCAATCCGGATGCGGGCCTCGCGGGTCATGCCCCAGGCCTCGCACAGCGCCAGGGTTGCCACGGTGTGACCGTACATCTGCATGATTCCGCGGTAGTTGACGCAGCCGTCGGAAGTCTGGTTGCGGATCAGCCAGTTGATGGCGCGCTTGACATTGTCGGCATAGCGGCCCTCGGCGGGCGAGTTTCCGGCGGCCAGAAACGGCAGGACACAAAGCGCGGTGGTGGCGCCGCGATAGCCATTGTCGCTGGTGGCCCAGCGCGGCGGAGTGTCAAAGCCACCGTTGGGATCCCAGCTGCCGTCGCTGCTTTGCTTGCGCGAAAGGTACTCAAGACCCAGGTTGACGGCATCTTCGGTGTCCTGGCCGCCGCCGTGGCGTTTCAGGGCGGCCGCGCGGCTGTCGCCCTTTCGGTTCTGCAGCAGGCCTGAACCCGAAGGCGCGCGGTTGGTCGATGGGTCGGGCTGGCCGCTGCCCAGGCCCTCATTGGCGCGTGGTGCCAGCTGGCGGAAGGGCACGGCGCGCGACGGGCGAGGCGGGGCGACTTCGGGCTCCGGGGCAAACGGTGTGGGCTCCGGCGGCACGAAATCAGGGTCGCCGGGATCGGCCATCAGGTCGTCAATGATCTCCTGCGGCATCTGCACTTCGTCATGCGTGGAAAGGGCGTCGGGCAGCAGGGCGTCTTCCCTTTCAGGGGCGGGCAGCGGTGCCGCGGCCGTCTGCTCAACCGTCAGCCGGTGAATCTGCTCCACTGCGTGGCGGATGTTGTCCTGAAACAGAAACGCAAACACAAACAGGATCACGTGAACCACGCTCGCGATCGCCAGGCTGTTCCACGTCCAGCGCCCGGCGATTGCCAGTGCGGCTATCGCCCGCTTGCCGCGCGGCGCACGCACGTGTTTGCCGCGCAGCGGCGCGGGCAGTGCAAACTGCGGCAGGCGCGGCCTGCAGCTACGGGTGGTGCCTGTCAGGTCATTGATGCGATGGTCGCTCACCGAAAACAACGCCGGGCTCAGGCAGGCCGTGCAAGGCCGACCGGCATAAGCGAGTTCCGTTCCGCATCGTGTGCAACCGAGCATCCGGCGGCTCCGGGGTGGAGACCAGGGACGCGCACGGGGTTTCGCCCCCAAGGTGTACGCGCCTTGATTGTCCCCTTTGGGATGCAGCTAGTAAAGCGCAAGTTTCAGCTGCACATGCCCTTGCATCGCGATGTAGCCAAGGCCGGCAAGCATGAGCAGATTGGCAATAGTCACCACAAGGGCCTTGGCAAGGAAGCTTCCCTTGCGCGTCTTGTGCCGGAAAACGTTCATGCCAAGCCACATTCCGGCGGCCGCCAGGGGCAGTGCCAGTGCCAGTAGGGTGGATTCAGGCAGGCGCCGGGCCCCCCGCGAGGCCCGGCGCTTGTCGATGCCCTGGGCTGCAAACGCGGCCAGGTTGAAGGCCAGCGCCGGCAGAACCAGCCAGCCGATGGGCAGATCCATGGGCGGGCCTACTTCTTTTCAGGGTCAATCAGGATGATGCTGTCTTTGCCTCCGCTGACACGCGGCAGGGCACCGTCCCACTTTTCAAGTTTCTTGAACTCAAGGATGCGCGGGTCCAGCGTCTCCAGAAGCTTCCGGTTGGCTTCCGCCTGGGCCTCTGCGGTGCGCTTGGTGGCTTCGGCTTCGGCCAGGCTGATCAGCTCAATCTGCTTGGACTGGCCGGCCGCGGCTTCCTCGGTGGCCATGCGTTCGCCTTTGGCCTTGAGCTCACGGATCTGCTTGTCCGCCTCGGCCTTCACGACGGTCTTCTGGGCCTCGACTTCTTCCTTCTTGAGTTCGTTCTGGCTGCGCAGGAAGTCCTGCTCGGCCTGGACCTTGGCCTCAATGGCGCGGTCAAAAGCGTCGCTGAAACTGAAGTCGGTGATGTTGACGGCCGTGACCAGCAGATGGCTTGCGGCCGCCCGGGTCGTGATCATGTCTTCGATCTGCTTTTTGACCTGTTCGCGGTTCTTGATCAGGTTTTCGGCGGTGTATTTTGCGGTGACGGCCTTGACCGATTCCTGGATGATCGGGTTCAGCTTGGTGAACTCCCAGATTTCCACAGTGGTACCGATGTTCTTGTACAGCCACCAGACCATCTCGGGGTCGCCGCGGAAGTTGACCGCCACCTGTGTGCTGACGCTTTGCAGGTCGCTGGAAGCGGCGCCGGCCTTGGAGTTCACGACACGCTCGCGCACCTCAAGCTCGTGAATGGACGTCCACGGGGCCTTGAAGTGCAGGCCTTCCGGCAGGGATTCTTCCGTCAGGTCGCCGAACGCCACCTTTACGCCGCGATAGCCGGGGTCTACGACCTCGACAAACGACCCGCCAAGTATCAGCACAAGCACGAACAAGGCGACACCTGTACCGGCCAAGACCGCAAGTTTGTTGTTTCGCATGAATCCTCCAGGGCCACAGGAAAACAAAGACCGCTGTCGCGGTCGCTTATACTCGGGGGCCGCCTTTGTAGGGACAAACTTCAGGAAAGTTCGCCGGCCCGGCAGTCCGGGCCGCGCAGCAGGCATGGCTGCTCAGGCCAGCGGCGCCGGGGGAACAGTCCTGGAAAGGGGCCCGCAGGCGAACTGGGCCAGCTCCGCGGGGCTGCCGGACTCCACAAGCCGCCACGCTGTGTCGATGTCGGTAAGGTAATCCGTCACCTCATGAGCCCGCAGCATCAGCGGCTGCCGGTCATGCAGTCTGCTCATCCAGTCCGAGGCGGCGGTGGTGACCAGCGAGTAACACGGCATGCCCTCGTGCTCCAGCCACAGTCCGCCCAGGAACATCGTGCTGCCGTCGGCATGGTGTATGGCATGGGGCTGGCGGGCGGCCTTAGGACCTGTCCACTCGTAAAAGCCGCCGACCGGCACGACACACCGCTGCTGGGCAAACGCCTTGCCCCAGACCCGCCCCTTGAGCTTGTCGGAGCGCGAGTTGAACAGCAGCCGGTTCGACCACTCCGGCTTGAAGCCCCAGGTCATGATCCGGGGGCTCAATTCGTCCTGGTCCAGGCAGATCACAGCGTGCTCGTTGGTCGGCCTGATGTCGTAGTTGAGCGAAGGCTGGCCCTTGTCTGTCCACTCCAGCAGCATCTGCATCGCGCGCCGGAACTGCGGGGCAATGTTGCGGCGGCCCAGGAACGCTTCTCGCTCGCGGGCCGCGATTTCACTGTCGTACTTTCGGCCGCACATGACGCGCACCCTGCCCGCAAATCAAAGCCGCCCCGAAACCAAGGCTCCGGGGCGGCAGAATCTCTGGCGAGGGTGGCGGGACTCGAACCCGTAACCTTCGGCGTGACAAGCCGACGCTCTAACCGATTGAGCTACACCCCCGCAGGGGCCGCGATAGATACCGTGACCCGTCCACAGCGTCAAGGGCCGGACGGTGTAGGTTTCCGTGCGCTACTGGGTTCACTTGTGCCGATATGAATCCAGGTGCTGCGTGGAACCACTCAAGGCAATCATTCTGGGCGCGGTGCAGGGGCTTACTGAGTTCCTGCCTGTTTCGTCGTCCGGCCATCTGGTACTGGTAGGGCACCTGATGGGTCGCGACCTTGGGGGCGAATCCGGTACGGCCATGAGTGTGCTGCTGCACCTGGGCAGCCTGTGCGCGATCCTGACAGTCTTTCGTAAGGACGTGCTGGCACTGTTTCTGCCGCGCTTTGACTTGCGCAAGTTCTGGCTGCTGTTTCTGGCCAGCATTCCCGCGGCGATTGTCGGCTTGGGTATCAAGAAAGGGTTGCCGGACTCACAGGCCCTTTGGGTAGAGGCCAACCTGTTGCAGTCGCCATGGGTGGCGGCGGTCGGCCTGCTGGTGACGGCCGCAGTTCTCTGGCTTGCAGAAAGGCCCCGTGATCTGCGGGTTACCTGGCAAAGCGTTGCCGGGCGCGACTTCTGGCAGGTGATGATTGTGGGCCTGGCGCAAGCAGTTGCGATATTGCCAGGCATCTCACGCAGCGGCAGCACCATCTGCGTTGCCCTGATGCTGCACTGGGTGCGAAGCGACGCGGTGCGCCTGAGCTTTCTGATGGGCATGATAGCCATCGGTGGTGCCGGGCTGCTGGAGGCGCGGCACATTTCCGAGTTCGAGGCCGGGCCCGCATTGGCGGGCTTTGGTTCTAGCCTGGTGTTCAGCCTGGTGGGCCTGCTTGCGCTGAAGCTGGTAGTGGCAAAGCAGAAGCTGCGCTGGTTTGCGGCGTACTGCGCGGTAGCGGGCGTGACAGCACTGATCTGGCTGGTGGCAACCGCGTAGAAGCAAGATGCACACAGTCAGCATCGACTGTGTGCATCGCTGGTCGCAAAGTCTATCTGCGGGCGACTGTGCCACGTCTGCGCTTGGCGCCCTTTCCGTTGCGGCTGTGGCCGTTGGTTGTGTGCTTGGCCTTGCCCGCCTTGCCGCCCTCGAGTTTCTCCAGGCGATCCTTGAGTTCGTCGTAGGTCTTCTTCAAAGAGTCGTAGTCGTCGCGCAGTTCCTTTACTTCCTTGGGTGCGCCGGCGGCATCGCGCAAAGCCTCGATGGTCATGCGTGCGTTGCGCTTGATTCGGCTGTCATGTGTGGTTGCAGCCAGTTTGGCAAGCGCAGACACGGCCTTGGGTTCCTTGAGTGCCCGCAGTCCGCCGATGGCCGACATGACCTGCCGGAAGTCGCCTTCCAGCAGGGGTTCAAGTGTCTCACGGGCGTGCTGCTTGTCCTTGTCTTCGGTGCTTTCCGCCGCCAGGCGCCCGAGGCTGCTGATGGCCGCGTAGCGGGCCTGCTGGCTGGCGCCGTAGTGCGTCCATTCGCGCATCAATTCCAGTGCCCGCATGTCGCGCAACTCGCAGAACCCTGCAAACACGTGCGAACGGATCACGTCGTTGTGGCTGGGACGGCCCAGCGCAGCGCTGAGCACATCAAATGCAATCGCGGCGCGGGTCTTGCCAAGGCCGAGCGCGGCCTCAGCGGCCACGTAGTAGCTTTCGTCCTTGTTCAGCAGCAGCGCAAGCTTCTCCACGGCGCTGGAATGCTTCCATTCGCCCAGGGCTGCGGCCACGGCGCGCCGGGCCTTGGGGTGCTTGATCCCGACAGCATCGCACAGGGCCTCCAGCGCGCGGCCGGAGTGAATCTTGCCCAGTGCCTGCGCGCATTCCGCCTGCACGCCCCAGAATGAGTCCTTTTGCAGCGCGTGGGCCAGGGCGTCGGTGGCCTTGGGTGTGGCTTTGCCCGCCAGGGCCCGCACGGCGTGAACCCGGCCCATCACGCAGGTGTCGTGCTTGAGTTGCGCAATCAGCATGTCTTCGGGCAGGTCAAGCTCGAGCGTCTTGGGCACAGCGTTGCCGGGATCGAAGCTGATCCACAGAACGCGCGAGGGCAGCGTGATGTGGTACCGGTGGGTGTCCTTATCGATCTCGAAAGAGCGGGTTTCCTCGCCGCCGTCGTACACAAAGCGCACGGTGAGCGGCGTACGGAACACCGCGGTGAGTTCGTCGGGCTTCTGCTTCTGCACGACACTGAAATCAAGGCTGCGGTTCTTTTCGTCCCAGCGGGCGCTTACCTTGAATTCGGGGTGGCCGCCGCCGTAGATCCACTGGCTGAAGAACCAGTCAAAGTTGCGCCCGGTGACGTCCTCAATGGCATTGGCGAAGTCCTGGGTAATGACGCAGGACTTCGCGTGGCGGGTGACATAGTGGTTGATCACCTTCCACCACAGGCGGTCGCCCAGCAGCTTGCGAAGGTGGTGCAGAATCACCGCGCCCTTCTGGTACAGGTGGCGGTCAAACAGGTCCAATGGCTCGTTGTAGATGTTGGTCTGGATCGGCCGGCGGTAGCTGCCACGGTCTTCGTCGAGGTACACCTTCCAGTCGGCGTCGAGATAGTACTTGAACTCGTCGTCGCCCAGCGATTCTTCGCACCACATGGCTTCGAAGTACGTGGCGAAGCTTTCGTTCAGCCAGGCGTGGCTCCAGTCGCGGCAGGTCAGGTAATCGCCGAACCACTGGTGGGCAAGCTCGTGGCTGTTCAGCGGGTCTGAACTGAAGTCCAGGTGCGCTCGCGCGTCGTGCAGGGTCAGTTCGGTCTGCGTGGTGGCGGTGGTGTTTTCCATGCCGCCGAAAATGAAATCGCTGGCGGTGATCTGCGCGTACTTGGGGTAGGGGTACTTCACGCCGATCTTTTCGCTGAAGAACTGCACCATTTTGGGCGTCGGGCCGAAGCTGCGTTCGCCGTCTTCTTCGCGGCCTGGCGGGACGTAGTAGTCAACCTTGATGCCCGCCCATTCTTTGCTGACCTTCACGTAGTCGCCGATCACCAGCGTCACCAGGTAGGCCACGTGGGGGACATCCATCTTCCAGTGGTGCAGCTCATGGTCGCCCTTGGACTGCACGTTTACCAGCGCGCCGTTGCTGAGGCTGGTCATGCCCTTGGGCACGCGGGCGACGATTTCGGTGGTGGCCTTTTCGTTGGGGTAGTCAAAGCACGGAAACCAGTAACGGCTGTCTTCATCCTGGCCCTGGGTCCAGAACTCGCGGTGTTTCTTGGGGTAATCGCGATCCGGCCCCACGAAGTACGCACCACGGCGCGGCGTGGCGGAATAGGTAACGCTGATGGTGATGTCTTTGTCGGGTGCCAGTTCGTGCCCGAACCGCACGACCAGTTTTTCGCCGTCATGGTGCCAGTTGGCGGCCTTTGGGCCGACCTTCACCGTGGCGATCTCCATTTCGCAGGCATCAAGCTCAAGAAACGTGGTGCCGTCATGGATGGGCGCAACGGTAAGGTGGGCGGTGCCGGCGATTGACTTACGGTCAAAGTCGACGGCGATCTCCAGCTTGATGTGGCGCACGTCGACCACTCGGTCGCGGCACCACTTGGGGCCGGTGCCCTTCTTCATGAAGGGCTTCCAGGTGGGCTTGGCATCCAGGGCCTGCTGGCCGAACCCGGCAAAAAAACGTTCGTGTTCCGTGAGAGAAAAGTTCATGGGGTGACTACTCCGTATTGAGGCAGGGCATGATGCCGCGCGGGGGTACCCCGTCAATGCGGGTTCATGCCACTTGCGATGCAAAGCCACGGCAGTTTGATTGGCGCTGGAACCGAATCGAGACGTATTCAAGTGACCCCGTGTTACCGGAGCAATCCATGCGTTTGAAGCTGTTTGCCCTGTTTGCCCTGATCGCGCTTGGCAGTGCCTTTGTGCCTGCCATGGCGCAGGATGCGCCACAGCCCAAGGCTGCCGAAGCCCCCAAGGTTGACGAAAGCAAGCTGACGGCCCAGCAGAAGGCCAACGTGGCGGTGCTTGACGCCGTGTTGCGCACCATCCGCACGGGGTTCTACGACAAGACTTACGGCGGCAAGAACCTGGACGAAATGCGCGGGCGCTTTCTTCAGCGGGTCATGGACAGCCAACCCGGCGAGCCCCTGTACAAGGTCATCCGCCTGATGCTGGGCGAGTTCAAGGTCAGCCACCTGACCATCATTCCGCAGGACATTTACGACACCAACTTCGCGCCCGAAATGAACAACACGCGCTCCATGCGCCCCGGCCTGGATATCACAGAGACCGCACCGGGCCAGTACTTTGTCTCAGGCATCCTGCAGGGCAGCGCGGCCGACAAGGCCGGTGTGCTGCGCGGCGACCGCATTGTTGAAGTCAACGGCGTGGCCGCGACACAAAGCCCGTTGATGGCCGACAGCGGCGGCGACCCCGGTTTGCCGGGCGACCCGCATTACTTCATCCGGGTGCCTGCGGACGACGAGCCCCTTGTGTTGAAGCTGCAGCGCCACGCGGAATCGAAGAAACTGGTCACCGTAACATTGAACTGCACGGCCACCAGCATGATCGAGGCCACGCGCAAGAGCGTCAGTGTGATCGAGCACGAAGGCCGCAAGTTCGGGTACATCCGATTCTGGCACTTCCTGCACGGGGGCATGACCGAGGCACTGCGCCGCGCGCTGAACAAGGAGTTCAAGGACTGCGACGGGCTGGTCATTGACCTGCGCGGCCGCGGCGGCAGCCCGGTAGTCATGAATGACTGTTTCCGCCCGTTCGCGGAGCCGCCCCGCGGCGGCATGGGAATGGGCATGGGCGGCGGCACCGCAATGCCAAAGTGGAGCCGTCCGGTTGTTGCCCTGCAGGATGCGGGCTCGCGCAGCGCCAAAGAGGTGTACGCCCATAACTGGAAGTGGCAGAAGGTCGGCCCGCTGGTGGGTGAAAGCACCCCCGGCGCGGTGCTGGGCAGCACGTTTGTGGCAATGCCCGACGGCAGCCAGCTGATTTACCCGGCCCAGAACGTGCGCACACTGACCTTCGGGCAGGTCGAGCTCGAGGGTAACCCTGTCGAGCCTACCCACCCGGTGAAAGACCTGCTGCCCTACGCCGCAGGTGTAGACACCATCAAGGAAGCCGGTATCAAGATCCTGTATGACCTGGTCAAGGACAAGCCGAAGGTAGAGCCCACGCCGGAGCCGGGCCTGACCGAGAAAGAGGAAGGGTTCAGCATCGCGCCGGGACAATGGCGCAAGGCGGGATAAAGACAGCAACGAAAAAGCCCGGCGCAGCGGCGCCGGGCTTTCTGTTTGGACCCACGCTCAAACCAGCTCGGCCGCGAACCTCTGGATGCGCTCAATGGCTTTGGCAATCTCTTCATCGCTGGCCGCGTAACTGAAGCGCACAAAACCGGGCGCACCGAACTCTCCGCCGGGGACGCCACCGACCAGCGCACGAGTCAGCAGGGCCTCGCAGATTGCGGCATCGTTCAGCAGCACAGTGTCGCCGTGACGCCTGCCAATCCAGCCGCGGAAGTCCGGAAACACGTAAAACGCGCCGCCGGGCACCGCGCACTTTACGCCTTTGGCGGCGTTCAGCCCGGCCACCATGCGGTCGCGTCGGGCCTGGTACTGGCGGCGCCAGTCGGGCAGCTCTTTTGGGTCATTCTTCAGGGCCGTGAGTGTCGCCAATTGCGCTACGGTTGTCGGGTTGCTGGTGCTGTGGCTTTGCAGGGCGTTCATAGCCTTGACAACTGCCAACGGGCCGCCGACATAGCCAATGCGCCAGCCAGTCATCGCGTAGGCCTTGGCCACACCGTTTACCGTAATGGTGCGGTCGTACGCGTCCGTGGAAAGCCCGGCAAACGCCACGTGCGCGCCGTCGTAGACCAGCTTCTCATAGATTTCGTCGCTTATGACAGCGATGTCCGTGCCCGCCACCACGTCGGCAATTGCCTGCTGCGCCTGCCTGTCCCACACCGCGCCTGTCGGGTTGCCCGGCGAGTTCACAATCAAAAGGCGAGTGCGCGGCGTGATGGCCTTGCGCAGGGCCTCCGGTGTCAGCACGAAGCCGCTCGCCGAGGTATCGACAATCACGGGCGTGCCGCCAAAGAAGCGGATCATCTCGGGGTAACTGACCCAGAAGGGCGCGGGCACAATCACTTCGTCGCCGTCGTCAATCAGCGCACCGATGGCGTTGAAGATGCTGTGCTTGGCCCCGCAGGAAACGAGAATCTGTTCGGGTTTGTAATCCAGGCCGTTGTCGCGCCGGAACTTTTCGATGACTGCCTTGATCAGTTCGGGTGTTCCGCCCACGGGGGTGTAACGGCCAACGGCCCCGCCTTTATGCAGCGCATCAATCGCGCCCTGGCGGATGGGCATGGGTGTTTCGAAGTCTGGCTCGCCGGCGGTCAGGGCGATCACGTCTTTGCCTTCGGCCTTCAGGGCTTTGGCGCGGGCAGTAAGGGCAAGCGTTGCAGAAGGCTGGATGCGCCCGACTCTGCGGGCCAGTCGGAGGTTGGGCATGGGGTTGTCTCACTTGGTCTTGAAGCGAGGTTCCGAGCAATCGTAGCTGCCCAGTACCTGCAGATAGTTGGTGTGCTGCTTGAGTTCCGCCAGGGCGTTCAGGTTTTCGTCGTCGCTGTGGCGGCCGCTGAACTCCACGTAGGTGGTGTAATCCCAGCGGCTGGAACGATTGGGGCGCCCGGTGACAACATTCAGGTTGATGCCGAACTTCTTGAACGCGGCCAGCGCACCCATCAATGCGCCGGGTTCGTGCTTCAGCTCGAACATCACGGCCGTGGACACCGTGGCAGGCTCGCCCGGGGGCGACAGCAACTGGCTGCCCAGCGAGACAAAGCGCGTGACGCTGCCGGCATTGTTCTCAATGCCTGCCTCAAGAATTGAAAGCCCGTAGATGCTGGCCGCAAAGTCTCCGCAGACCACGGCGTCATGTCCGCCTTCCTGGGCCGCCACCGACATGAAGGCATCGGCACTGTCATAACGGGCGATAATGTCCAGGTTCTTCTGGCGCGAAAGGTACGCGCTGCACAGGTTCAGAATCGCCGGGTGGGCCAGGACGCGCCGGGTGCCTTTGCGTGTGCTGCCGCGCGAGCCCGCCAGGTTGTAGCGCTCATGAAAGCGGATCTCGCGGCTGAAGTAGATGCGGTTATGGCGCAGCATGTCCAGCAGGTCGTAGTTGGTGCCTGCCTCGGAGGTTTCAAAGCGCACCACGCCAAGCTGCACAGAACCCGACAGCAAGGCATCCAGCACGCCCTGCACCGTGGGTGAAGGCACCGTGGCGATGTCGCGGTCGGCGTACATCCAGGCCGCCGCGGCCTCGGCGTAGCTTCCGCGCTGACCATGAAACGCGATCTTCAAGGTTTGGCTCCGTGCGCGGCATCGTAGCAGCACGACCGTTGGGCGCAATGGACGCGGGCCGGGCAGGCCCTGTGGGGTCCTTCAGGCTTCAAGCAAGCAGGCGCAGGCGCTTGGGATACAGCCTGGCCAGCGCATTGGCCAGCTGAAAGAAGGTGGCCGCCGGTTCGTCCGCCGGAAGGCGGATGGCAAGGGTTTCCACCGGCCCAGCACCCTGCCCCACATGGCGGGCCAGCGCCGCCAGGAACCTGGGACCTTCCGCGTTGAACTCCGACTCAGCAATGAACAGGCGGGCGGTGTACTGGCCGTCCTCGGGCTGTCCCTGACGGCCGAGTTCCAGCCTTGCGGCATCCTGGGGAAGCTCTGCAGCCGGCAGCGAAAGATCCAGCAGCCGGGGCGTAGGGCCGAGCTGGTCCTGCACCAGCACATGCAACCGCCGCACCCCAACACGGGCCATGGCCGCATAGAGCTCCAGCAAGCACTGCCACGGCGCGCGGCGGTCGATTGCCAGCAGCACCAGCAACGCCGATGGCTTTGCCCCGGGCTCGACTTCCCCGGCGTTTGCCACCAGAACCTCGGTGACTTCGGCCATGTCGGCGTGTTCGGCCCAGTCGGCTTGACCCGGCGCCAGGCTTGACCAGCGGCTGTCCTGGTCGACGCACAGCAGAACCTGCGTGGCCGCCGCGGCAGGGCGCACGGGCAGAGGCAGGCGGTCGGATTGCTCGGCCACGCGCCAGTACTCGGACATGGTGGGGGGCTCAACCCGGGCCGCCATGCCGCGCTCGTCGTCAAAGCGCGCAAGGCGGCGGGCCTCGCGGGGTGGTTCCTCAACGGGCGGCGTCTTGAGTACCGGCCAGTAGGGCTCAATCTCAGCCAGCGCGGCACCGGAGAGTTCGTACAGGGCCTTCTCAAGTGGCCGCAGAGTTGCTGTCGGCGGCAACGAGAGCTGTACCCTGCGCGGGCGTGGCTTGGCCGACGCAATGTCCGCGGCAAAACCCTTGCCCCAGCCCGCGGCCGAACCCGCGCGTCGCAACGCGCCGTCAGGCATGCGCAGAATCGGGTTGGCCTTCACCCAGTGCAGCAGCACGGTGCCCGCGGCGGTCTCGGGTGCGAGTTCATAGCCCTCTGCAACCACCTGCGAAGTGTCGACCTTCAGCGGCAGCAGACGGGTGACTTCCCCGCGCTTGTCGTGCGTGCCCAGCCACAGGTTGCCGACGCGCAGTTCCACGCAGGCGAGCTCGAGTTCCAGCAGCGTGCTCCAGGACGACTCCACATGCGCCAGCACGATCAGCGCGCAACTGCTTGCCTGAAGATCGGCATTGAAGGTTGCTTCGGCCATGGGTTGCAGACGTGCGCGTAGCCCGGATATGCCCGCGGCAGAGAATGCTTTTCCGTCCCACAGCGCGATTTCGGCACCGGGCAGAACACGCGCAATCAGCAACTCCGGCTGATCGCGCTTGGCCTTGACGGGAAAGGTGTTGCCGTTGCGCGCCTCGGCCATGGACCAATAGGCCGTGGCGTCGGGCAGTGTCAGGCCCGCCAGCATGTCGTCGGCGGCAAATGCGGAAAGGCGGCTGATGAACGGCGCGGGCGTATTGGCAGCGGGCTGGTTGCCGCCGCCGCAGGCAGCAAGGGCCAGCGCGCCAAAGCAGATGGCCAGCGCGCGCTTCAACCCTGCTTTCCTTTGGCAATGGCGGCGGCCTGCTGGCGCTGGATCTCCTGAATCACCTGCACCCACACCATCTTGAGCTCGGCCAGCATTTCCTCTACGGCCTTGGCTTCTTCGGCGTTGAGGTTGCCCTTGGTCTTTTCCTGCAGCATCGACAGGGTGTCGATCAGATACCGAGCCTGCATCGGGTCGAACTCCACTTCCCCGGTCATCGGGTGGCGCATGGCACCCATGAAAATCATGGCCTGGGTGGCGACGCTGGCGCAATGGGTCAGAAAGTCGGCCTTGGGCATCTGCTGGGGCTGGCCCTGGGCGGCTTGTTCCCCTTGTGCGGCACTTGGGGCGGCTTTCTTGTCTTCACCCAGTTTGGCGGAAAGCTGTTCTTTCTCGCGTTCGGCCTGGGCCTTCCAGTCGGAGTCAACAATCAGCTTGGGTTTCTCGGGTTCCGGCATTTGCCTCTCAACGTTTACTTGTCGCCAATGCGCAGGCCTTCTTCGTGAAGGCGCGCGCCTTTGTTGCTGGGCCTGGCACCGCCGCCCTTCTTGCCGCCGAAAATGGCCTCAAAGCGGCCAAGCAGCTGCGCGGCAGTCAGGTTGTCGGGCCCGTCGTAGATCCATTCGGCCTCGAGTACGCGGTCAATCGCGTCGCGGTGCTCGCGCGTGACAGCGATGCCCAGGCGGGTCTGCTCCATGTCGGCTTTTTTGCGCTGCTCTTCCTGCTGTTCCTTAATGCGCTTGCCGTCGTCGGGCGACAGGGGCTGAAACTCGCGTTCGTCGCGTTCGGTATATAGCGTGGTGATGCGCACATAGGCGC
This sequence comes from Planctomycetota bacterium, assembly GCA_019636215.1. GTDB lineage: Bacteria > Planctomycetota > UBA8742 > UBA2392 > UBA2392 > H3-PLA7. Next base: position 102,639 of record JAHBXZ010000002.1, read on the forward strand.
GGTGGCGCACGTCGTTGCCCTTGTAGACGCTGCCTACATAGCGCATGTTCCAGTCGGTCTCGATCTCGAGTCGCGGCATGCCGTTGACGAAGTTCTCTTCCTGGGACTTGATCTCGTATCCCTCGGCCTTCAGCACAGAAACCATGGCGTCGTACATATCCTCGCGGCTCATCGGGTAGTCGCGGTAGTGGTACTCTTTGTGCTCGGCGCAGCCCCCCAACAGGGCCAGCGTGGCCAGGCACAGTGCCAGAAGCTTGATCTTCACAGGATCACCGGTTCGGGGAAACTTCGGGGCTGCACGATGGTAACGCTTGGGGGCCCGCTTTCCAACCCACAGGATGGCAGCGGGGCGTGGCGCTGGTAGACTCGCGCCGTGGGGCAGCCCGGACACTGGAACACGGATGATTTCCCTGTTGGCCCGAAGTGACATCGCGGACATTGTTGCAAAGGTGGAGTCCGGGCAGCGCCTGGACGCGTCCGATGGGCTGCGGCTGTTCCGCAGCAACGACCTTGCCGCGCTTGGTTATGCCGCCAACCTGGTTCGCGAGCGCCGCCATGGCGACGTCACGACCTACATCGTCAATCGTTACCTGCATTACAGCAATGTCTGCTGGGACACCTGCAAGTTCTGCAGCTTCTACCGCAAGCCCGGGGAACCCGGCAGCTTCACCAGGCCTGTGGATGACATTGTGCGGTGGGCGGCGCAGTTTGCCGGCCAGGGTATTGCCGAGCTTCACATCGTGGGGGGCCTGCACCCCAGCCTGAAGTATGATTACTACCTGGACATGCTGCGCGGGCTGCGCGCAACGCTGCCGGGCACATCACTGAAAGGTTTCACGGCCGTTGAAGTTGACTGGTTCTGCCGCATTTCGCGCAAACCGGCGGCCGTGGTAATGCACGAACTTCACCAGGCGGGGCTGGACAGTCTGACAGGTGGCGGGGCCGAGATTTTCGCGCCGCACATCCGCAGGCAGATCTGCCCCAACAAGATCGACGCCGCGCGCTACTTCGAAATCCATGGCATCGCGCACGACATGGGCCTGAAGACCCAGGTGACGATGCTTTACGGCCACATCGAATCTGACCAAGACCGTGTGGATCACATCCTGCGCGTGCGTGAACACCAGGACAGAACCGGCGGCTTTCAGGTGTTCATCCCGCTGGCCTATCACCCGGAAAACAACGCCATGAAGGCTCCGCGCGCAACCGGCATGACGGACCTCAAGGTGTATGCCGTATCGCGCCTGCTGCTGGACAACGTGCCGCACCTCAAGTGCTACTGGATCAGCGCCGGCCTGAAGCTGGCGCAGGTTGCCTTGAGTTACGGCGTAGACGACCTGGACGGCATCGTCTATGAGCACGAGCGCATCTTCCACGACGCGGGCAGCAGCACGCCGCAGCACGTCAGCGAAGACGCCCTGCGAAAGCTGATCACCGAGGCCGGGCGCCTTCCGGCCCGGCGCGATGCGCGATACAACCTGCTGGACAATGCTGTGGCCCGGAGCAACGCATGAAGACCCTGACGATGATGCTGGCACTGTTGATGTGCTCGAGTTTGCAGGCCCAGGGCGAGAAGCCCACCGACCCGCCGCCGGCACCCGAGCCCGCACCGACCAGCTTGGGCATCAGCGCCGACCTGAATACATTCATCAAACAGGTGTACCCCGAACTTGACCCGGCCGGTGAGCACGACCTGTTCAAGCTCAAGAACTACTCTGATGCCGCCAAGCGCCACGAGTACACGGGCGCCATGGCGCGGCTGGTTGCATTGTATGTGACGCGGCTGGACCTGGGGTCAACCGTGGCCAAGGTGTTTGACCAGTACGCCCGCGGCAAAGAGGGCGCACAGGTGACCTTCAAGGTGCTGCACGCCGTGCAGATGCTTCAGTACCCGCCCGGCAGCAGCAATTGGCCCGAGGCAGAAAAGATCCTGCGCGAGGCCGGGGCCATGGCGCCGGATTACGCCTATCCGTGGTACTTCCTGGGTGAAGTCGAGATTGCGAAGCTGCGATCCGGGCTGGTCAGCAATCCCAAGGGCGCCATGGAGGCCGTGGACGCGGCCCTGAAGATCAAGCCGGACTTTTTTGCGGCCGTTTTGCTCAAGGCCGACCTGTTGATGGGCCACCGCCCGCCCAAAGAGGCCGAGGCCGCCAAGCTGCTGGAGCCACTGCTGGCCAAGATTGCGCCGTCGCCCGCGGATCTGGAGAATCTGCTGTCGAGCTATGGCCGCGTCACCACACAGGCCAAGATGCTGGCGTACATTGACGAGCTGCTGAAACGCCCGGGCATGACGCCGAACCTGAAGGCCAGCGCATGCACGATTGCAGCCAGCGCACACAAGCATGTGATGGCGCTGGATGATGCCATCACGTGGATGGAGCGTTCGCGCAAGGAAGTCGACATTAAGGTCGACCCTGAGGCGGTGATCCGGTCATATCGGTTCACGGCCGAATGCTGGGGCATGAAGGCGGTGCAATTGCGTGAGAAGGACCCGGCGCTGACCGGCGAGAACCGCACCAGGTTCAATCAGTTCGTAGAGGCTGCCCGGAAAGACTTCCTGACCGGCAGCGACCTTGATGCCAAGTACCTGCCCATTGAGCTGCGCGGCATGGAGGCCCAGCGATACGTCACGTTTCTGTACAGCATCGGCGAGCTTGAGTCCGCGCTAACATGGCTTGAAGAGTATCTTGAGAGCACCGCACTACCCGTGCACACGCGCAACGTGCTGGAACGCATGCTGCTGCAGATCCGCGCCAAGGTGGACCCGAACGAAGAAATTCTGGTTGAGCAGTTCCGGGACCTTGTCTCGCGCGACGAAACAGAAGGCCTGGTGATCGCCCTGGACACAGCAAGGGTATCGGCCGAGACCGGCGGCGTTCACTTCAAGACCCTGCCCGCATTGAAGTTCTTCATCGACCAGTTGAAGCACCGCGACCGCCGTGTAGTGGAGCTTTCCGCCCGCCTGGCCGCTGACACGGCCGTCACCATGCGCAAGAGCGACAAAGACGAGGCTGCCGGAAAGGCCCGCGTGGCCGAGACCGGCCAGGCCATCGCCGCGCGCCTGGAAGACGAGATCGAATGCAAAAGTGAAGACCAGTCCATGCTGCAGACCGCGCTGGTGCGAACGCTGATCGAACTTGAGCACTGGCCCAGCCTGGCCCGCGCCGGGCGCCACGTGCGCAAGCTGCTGGATGGCATGGAACTGGCCGACCGGCCCGTGCCGCGCCAACTCGAGCGCGTGATCAACGTGCTGGTGCGCAAGGAATTCCAGGACAAGATCACCGATAAGCCCGAGGTTCCCGGTGCACTGCAGCGCCGCAAGGCCGGCGTGGTTTCGGAGTGGCTGCAGAAGCTGGCCGAGGCCATGGACAAAATGCATCAGGCCTGACGCGCGAGATGCGCGTCGGCCTGCTGCAGGGCATCCTGCAGGGCGGGAAATGCCAGCCGCGGCAATGCCTGATCCAGCGTGAACCAGCCGCCTTCCCGGTGTTCGTCGCTGAGCTGCAGCTTTGCATCCAGCGCCCAGGCGGCAAAGTACACGACAATCTTGTGGTAAGACCCGCGTTTGCCGGAGCGCACGTCGTAGGCGCTTTCGTGCCGGAAGCCGGGCACCGGTGTGACTTCTTTGATGCCGGTTTCTTCGCGTGTCTCGCGTTGCGCGGTTTCCAGTTCCGATTCGCCGGGGTCGGCATGCCCTTTGGGGAAGCCCCAACCACCGTGCCGCGCATTGCGCAGCAGCAGATATTGTCGCTGCCCATCCACATTGCGGGCAAGAATGAAGCCGCAGGCCGTCAGGGTTCGCGTCATGGGGACTCTTCCACCCACCAGCGGCCGTCGCGCTTGACGGCGCGCAGAGTCACCACCCTGGTGCGGTCTTGGCCGGACACCTGCAGCACGATCAGTGCCTTGCCGTCGGGTTGAACCCAGGCCTGCTGGGCCGCCCATTTCAGGCCTCGCTCGCGCTGGGCGTCGAACCTTGCACGGCCAGATTCCGCACGCGCCCCCGGGGCGTGGGCCAGCACGAAGGCGCCCCAGTCGCCCACCGTCAGCGCGCTGCTGAGTTCGCGGGCCAGGGCCTGGGGGCTGCCCAGCGCGGTGCCGAAGCCGCGCTCTTCTGCCTCGCGCGACAGTAGCAAGCGCCGCGTGCGCAGCAGGGCCTCGCGCTCGGCGGCCAGTGCTGCTTCGGCCTTGTCCAGTTCGGCCAGTCGCATCGCGATCAGGGCAAGGCGCTGCTCCGGCGTAAGGGCGGGCAATGGGTTGTCGCCGGCCTTTTGATCGAGCGGCTCAATGGCGTACCATCGCCAGAAAGTGGAGTCGGCCTGAAGTCTCAGCTTTACCAGAAAGCGATCCCCGCGCTTGCCTTCGGCGGCCAGGCTGATGGTCAAGACAGCCTCTGTGCCCGTGGGCTCGGGTGCTTCGACCACGGTGATTGTGCGAGTTTTCCAGCGCGTCTGGAACTCGTCGCTGGCCAGCAGCAGCGCCCATTCGCGGCGCAACTCGTCGCGCTGGCCGAGTTCCAGCGGCTTGCCGTCTGTTGCTTCGCGTTGTTCAACCCAGGCGTCAAAGTCAAAGCAGCGCTGAAGCTCCAGCTTTCGCGCGGCTGGTTCCATGTTGTCGGTGTTGCGCACTGCACGCATGAATGTTTCGAAGCACTCGCGGGGCGAAGGCGCCTGCGCCGCAAGCGGGCCACAAAACAGGGCAATCAGGGCAATCGTGCGAACCATGGGGTTTCGGCCTCTGGCATTCAGTGATAGCTTTGAGTCAGGCCGGTGGTCAATCATGCTGCTGACAACAACCAACTCGCTGGAAGGTCTGGTCATCACCAACTACCTGGGTGTTGTGGCCGGCGAGGCCGCCGTTGCACCGATAGAGCTGCGCGATTTTGCCCGGTTCATTCACCGCGAGGGCGGCGGCCGGCACCCCGAGTTTGAGAAACTGATCCGCGAGACCCGCCAGGTTGCCCTGCTGAGCCTTGAAAGCGAAGCCCGCGAACTTGGGGCCGACGCTGTGATCGGCCTGGATTTTCAGTACGCGCACATGGCCACCGACGGCCTGATCATGATCACCGTCAGCGGCACGGCAGTTGCCACCCAGGACAAGAAGAAACTGTAGGGCGGCAGGTCATCAACCCGATGTCTCATTCCCACGGCCCCAACCCCGCCGCAAGGCACCCAGTGCTGGTCATCCTGGGCCCGACAGCCAGTGGCAAGTCGCGCCTGGCCATGGCCGTGGCACGGCGTGCCGGCGGCGAGATCATCAGCGTCGATGCCCTGAAGGTTTACAAGAACATGGACGCTGGCACGGCCAAGCCAAGCCCATCGGACCGAGCCGAGATTCCCCATCACGGGATTGACCTGGTCGGCCCGCACGAGGAATTCTCCGTCGCCCAGTTCCTGGATTGGGTAGAGCCTGTGCTGGCCGGGATTGTCGCGCGCGGCAACCTGCCGATACTCGACACCACGGCGCCTTACTACCTCAAGGCATTGGTCTACGGCATGGCGCGAGGTCCCGGACCCCAACCGGCTTTCCGCACGGAAATGGAGGGGCGCCCGCTGCCCGAACTGTTTGCCGCGCTGGTGGGCGTAGACCCGGTGGCCGCCGCTCGCATCGGCCCCAACGACCGCAAGCGCATCATCCGCGCGCTCGAGATTGCAAACTTCAGTGACGCCAAGCCCAGCGATGCCCCGCGCTGGGCGGAACCGCGGTCTGACTATCGCTGGGTGTTCACGGGCATCTCCTGGCCGCGCGACCTGCTGAACCAGCGCGTGGAGGCACGCGCGCGCCAGATGTTCAAGGCAGGCTGGCTGGACGAAATCAGGCGAATCCGTGCAAGCGGCGGCTTTTCACGCACGGCAGGGCTTGCGCACGGGTACCGCCGCCTGCAGCAGCACCTTGACGGCGCAATCACGCTGGCCGAAGCCGAGGCACAGACGATTCGCGACGTGCGTCAGTTTGCCCGCAAAAGCATGACCTTCTTTCGCAGCTTTCCCAAAGTGCAGTGGCTGGAAGTCACCACAGAAGAAGAGATCGACCGCGCGGCGATGTACCTCAGCTTTGAGCTGAAGGATATGCTTTCCGAAGTCGGCGTCAGCCGCCCTCCAATCGACTTGCCGTGATTGTGGAAAACTATTGGAAAGGGTGGATAACCGCCCAAGTGGCGGCCCTTACGCATCATGGGCGATGTGTGAAGATAGTGTCAGGAAAGATGGTTGCATTGTTCGGTTCCGTCGGTTACTTGATTGTATCTGTGCTGCCGGGAATCAACATGGATGCCGCGTCGCTGACATGCTTCTGCAGGGTGCGAGAACTCTCGTACGTTGAGCAGACGGTTCAGGGCGGCGTCAAGGGCGCCTGGTTCGAGAACCGCAAACGCGAGCGCAAGTTTTACACCGAAGTCGAGGTCGACAACTTTGCCACCGAGGTAAAGCTTCACCCCGTCACGATGATCCAGGGCCAGACTTCGTTCACCACATGAACCTCGGGATTGCTCTCCCGACCCGAAAGGGGTCAGGCCTGCACCACGCCTGACCCCTTTTCTGTTTAACCCGCCCGGGGCTATCGTCGCGCCATGGCCGAGCCCGCGATTCCGCCCATCAGCCCGCCGCCGCTTGAAACGGGCGAACACACGGCCCTGTTGCCAGGTGGTTCGGGTGGCTTGCCGCGCACGCTGATTCTGCCCAGTGCCGCCTGGGTGCTTTACGACACCGCCAACACGGTTTACGCAGCGACGCTGACGTTTTTGTTCTTCCCGTATGTGGGCGACCTGTTTGGCGCGCGCTCCGTGCAGGGCATCGTGATGAGCGCCAGCATGATCTGCGCCGGCCTGGGTGTGCCGTTGTTTGCCTCTCTAGCCGATCACACGGGGCGGGCGCGCATGTACCTGATCATCACCACGCTGGCCTGCATCGGCGGCATGGCCTGTTTCGGCCTGTCGGGGGATATGTTTCTGCTGATGGCGGCGTTCTTTGTGGCCAACCTGGGCTACAACGCGGCGCTGACGTTTTACAACTCGTTGCTGCCAAGCGTTGCCGCCGACAAGCACCAGGGGCTGGTTTCCGGCATAGGAGTTGGGCTGGGGTACATCGGCACAATCATCATTGTTGTGCTGCTGGATCTGCCACAAGCCATAGGCTACGACGGCACATTCGGGGTGGCTGCACTGCTGTTGTTGGGCCTCGCGCTGCCTGCGTTTCTGCTGCTGCGCGAGCGCCGCGTGCAGGGCCGCCAGGCATTTTCCGCCGCGCTGGTCAAACGCCAGTTTTCGTCCGTGATTGCAACCGTGAAGGGTCTGCCCCGGGACCGCGCGGTGATGTTCTTTCTGCTGGGGAACTTCTTCTGCGTGGATGTGCTGAACACGGCGATCGCGTTCTTTGGCGACTTCACCAAGAACTGCTTTTTTGTGCTGCAGGGCGATGTGTGGGTACCGCGTGCCGAAGATGTCAATCTGCTCGGCCTTGCGATGGAGACACCAGGGGCGCTGCTCAAGTACGCAGGCCTGACCCTGAACGTGCTGGCGCTGGTGTTTGGCGTGGTGCTGGGATTTCTGACGGACCGGCTGGGTTCCCTGCGCGTGTTGCGGGCCTCGGCTGTGTTTCTGGCGCTGGGGCTTGTGGGGGCGGCGCTGGGCGGCGGCAGTAACGTGCTGCTGTACTTTGTGGGCATCTGCGGCTTTGGCGGGCTTGGGCTGGCCGGCATCTGGACGGCCGGGCGCAAGCTGCTGATTGAGCTGGCCCCGCGCGAGAAAGTGGGGGAGTACTTCGGCCTGTACGGCATCACTACAAAGTTATCGGTGATCGGCAGCGCGGTGTTCGGCGTTACCGTCGACGTGGTTACCCGTGCCAGCGGCGACGACCTGACAGGCTGGAAGGCGGCTCTGCTGCTGCAGGCTGTGCCGCTGATGCTGGGGCTGGCATTCTTGTCGCGGGTAAGGCGCCCGGCAGTTGCCAACACCGTTGCGCGGTGATGCTGCGCGCCTATGCTGCGCGCGCCTTGAGGGGAAACCATGCGCGCGACTCGTGATGCCTTCGGAAAAGCTCTGCTGGAACTTGGCGCCGAAATGCCCGAGGTTGTGGCCCTGACCGCCGACCTTGGCGGCAGCGTCAAGACCGACGACTTTGCCAAGAAGTACCCCAGCCGCTTTTTCCAGATGGGCATCGCGGAGGCCAACATGGTGGACGTTGCCGCGGGCATGTCCACCGCAGGCAAGATTCCGTTTGCCACGACATTCGCGATGTTCGGCACCGGCCGCGCCTGGGAAAGCGTTCGCAACACCGTCGGTTACCCCGGCCTGAACGTGAAGGTTGCATGCACCCACAGCGGCCTGAGCGTGGGCGAAGACGGGGCCAGCCACCAGGCATTGGAAGACGTTGCAATCATGCGCGTGATCCCGGGCATGACGGTGGTTGTGCCCGCCGATTACGCCAGCGCCTTTGCCGCCACCAAGGCCGTGGCCAAACACAAGGGCCCGGTGTACCTGAGGCTGGGCCGCCCCAAGGTCAAAGACGTTTACAAGGACGGCGAGCCGTTCCAGATCGGCAAGGCCAAGATCCTGCGCGAAGGCAAAGATGTTGCGATTGTCGCCAACGGCCCCTGCGTCGCGTTTGCCATCGAGGCCGCCGAAACACTGGCCAAAGAAGGCATCAGCGCCGCGGTGGCGGATTTTCACACCGTCAAGCCACTGGACACAGACACGCTGGTCAAACTCGCCACAACCTGCCGCGCGGTGGTGACGGCCGAAGAACACAACGTGATCGGCGGCCTGGGCGGCGCGGTGGCCGAGGCGCTGGCCGGGCTAAAGCCTACGCCGATGCGGTTTGTGGGCACCCAGGACACATTCGGCGAAAGCGGCGACCCGGAACTGCTGTGGAAGAAGTACGGCATTGATGCAGCCGGCATCCTGAAAGCCGTGCGCGAAGTGCTGAAAGCGGGGTAAAGTAGCACGGCATGAGCTCGCTTTCGCCCTCCGACTCAGCGTCCTCCCTCTACTTGCTGCCAGCGTGGCCGCAAGACTACATCACGCAAGCTCACGCTCGCGCCATCGTCAAGGCAGAGAAGGCCTACGGCGAGGGACCTATTCCCCGTGATTCACGACTGCTCGCCAAGGGAGCTGTTTCGACACTGGTTGCGGTGGTTTCGTTCTGGGTCTGGGCCATCGAGGACAATTACGTGATTCTGGGGTTGATTTCGTTGGCCGGATTTGCAGGTAATGCGGTGTTCTGGATCTGCCGCTATGCAACGTCTTCAAATCCGAATCCTGAGCACGCTGTCCGTCGATGGTTGGAGGGTGCAGCCAGCAAGCGAGCCGAGCGGCTCTTCGCACATGTTACTGCATACGATCGCGACGAGCTACCACGGTACACACCAGCAACCAACCAACCGGGTCCACCCCTAAACTCCGGTGACGCAGCTTCAAGTTACTGGCGCCTTGCGTTAGAGAGATTCGGAGTTGTTGGCGGCCGGTTATGGCCCCGCACATTGAGTTGCAAGCTCCTTACGCCCAGAATTGCGCTGGTTGAGGGTGAGGTCTTTGCGCACAATCCCGGTCTACGCCCATGGAAGGCGGTCGTAGGCGTGATTCTGGCGGCGGGATTGAACCTGCTGATTGCTGCCCAGTTCCCACAGGAACTTCGCGGGGTAGTGGTGGTCGTCGGAAGTGTCGCATTGGTCGCGAGCCTGTGGGTATTGATACAGCGTAAGAAGCGCACGGTAAGACTCAGGCTACAAAAAGTTGTGGTACGTAGCGGGCCAGCCTGGCGCGTGTTGAGTGGTGAGTGGTGCGGTCCAGAGGACCACGACCTCACATGGGTGCGTGATGCGGTTCAGGTCTCACCAGGAGGAGGTTGAAGCCTGGGCGCACGCTCCGCTATTCCGCCTTCAGGGCGCGGGTCATCAGGCGGGTTACGGCTTCCCGTGGGTCGGCGGCTTCGTAGAGAATCGCGCAGACTTCGTCGCAGATGGGCATCTCGACCTTCTTGCTGGCTGCAAGTGTCTTGAGCGCTTTGGCCGTGTTAAAGCCTTCGGCCACCATTTCCATGCTGTCGATGATCTGCTGCGGCTTTTCGCCCTTGCCCACGCGCACACCAAAGGCGCGGTTGCGGCCGTAGGGGCTGGCGCAGGTCGTGTACAGGTCGCCCACGCCGCTCAGGCCGTAAAACGTCTTGGGCTCGGCACCCAGGGCCGCCCCTAGGCGCGTGATCTCGGCCAGGCCGCGCGCCAGCAGCGCGGCCTTGGCGTTGTCGCCAAGGCCCAGACCCTCGACCATACCGGCCGCCATGGCCACCACGTTCTTGGCCGCGCCGGCAAGCTCGACGCCGACAAGGTCGCGGCTGTGGTACACGCGCAGGCTGTTGCCACTGAGCAGCGTGGCCAGCTTGGGCGCCAAGGCATCGTCCCCGGCACTGACCAGCACACAGGGCAGGCCGCGCGCGATTTCCTCGGCGTGGCTGGGGCCGCTGAGTGTCAGGGCGTGCCTGGCCTTGGTGAGGTTCAGCAGGATCTGGGTCGGGAACTCAAGCGTGCTTTGCTCGATGCCCTTGGAAAGGCTGACAATCGGCAGTTTGGGCGGGTACACCCAGCGCAGGGCGGTGAACACCTCGCGCACATAGCGCGTGGGCACGGCGCTGAACACCCAGTCATAGTTGCTGGCGTCGCCGATCTCGTGCACGGGCTCAATGTTGTCGGGCAGTTTCACGCCGCGCAGAAACGTTGCGTTCTCGCGCGTGGCGCGCAGCTCGGCGGCAAGCTCCGCCCGGCGCGCCCACAACGTGACGCGCGCGCCACGGCGTGCGGCCACAACGGCCATGGCCGTGCCGAAACTTCCGCTGCCCACAACCAGAACGCGATCAGCCATCGCTTGTGCCCGCAACCTTCTGCCCGACCCGCGGCTCTGTGCCCTGCAGGATGCGCCTCATGTTGCCACGGTGCTTCCAGACCACAAAGGCACAAGCCAGCGAGATGAAAATCAGCCTTGAGCGCCACGGGTTCTGCAATGTGTCCGGTGACGTGAACAGCCAGTAAAAGAACGGGATGCTTGCCGTGGCCAGCACACTGGAGGCGCTGATCATCCGAAACACCGCCAGCACCAGCATGAACACGCCCATCGCGCAAAGCGTCGGCACCGGCACCACGGTGGCAGGAATGCCGGTGATCGCCAGCATCACACCAAGGCCCGTGGCAACGCCTTTGCCGCCCTTGAACTTCAGGTAAACGCTGAAGGCATGGCCTGCCAGCGCACCGACGGCGGCGATGATGACGTAATCAAGGATCGCAGAATAGCCCAGGATACCGGCGTCATTCAACAGGCCCGCAAGCGCCGTGGGGCCGAAGCCCTTGAGGGCGTCCAGAACCAGCACAAGCGGGAACCATTTCCAGCCGATCACCCGCGCGGCGTTAGTGGCGCCAATGTTGCCGCTGCCCACGGTGCGGATGTCCACGCCCTTCAGTACCAGTCCCGCAATCAACCCGAACGGAATGCTGCCGATCAGGTAGCTGACCGAAAGCACCGCAAGGCCAATCAGCCAGTCGTTCATGCGCGGGCGGGGGCCAGCGATTTGGCAAACGCGGCAAGATCGGCAATCATCTCGTAGCGGCCCATGGGAGTAATCAGGTAATAGCCCTGCACATGCGGCGCGATCCCCTGCATCATTTCGCGCGCAATCGCAACACCCTCGGCGCGGCCCTTGGGGCCCGATTTGCCGGCCATGCGGGCACGCACCGCTTCGGGCACCTTGATGCCCGGCACCTCATTGTGCAGGAATTCGGCGTTGCGCTCGCTGACCAGTGGCATCACGCCCATGATCAGCGGCAGACCCAACGGCGCCGTTGCTTCGGCCACGCGCTGTGCCATCTCAAGGTCAAACACCGGCTGGGTCATGATGAACCGTGCCCCGGCCTGCATCTTGCGCTCGAAACGCTTCACTTCGTTTTCGAGCTTGAGTGTGGCGCAGTTGAACGCGCCGCCCACGTAGAACCCGGTCTGGAAGGTTTGCCCGCGCCCGGCGGTGAACTCGCCCTTGTTGAAACTGCTGATCATCTCAATCAGCTTGTGGCTGGCCATGTCAAACACGCCGCTGGAACCTTTGTAGGCCTGGGTTGCAACCGGGTCGCCGGTTACCGCCAGGATGTTGGTGATGCCCATTGCGTAGGCGCCCAGCAGGTGGCTCTGTGTGCCGATCAAACTCCGGTCGCGGCAGGCAACGTGAAGGACGATGCGAACGTTGAGTTCGCGCGTCAGGATGCTGGCCAGCGCCAGGTTGCTCATGCGCATGACAGAAAGCGGATTGTCGGCAATGGTGATGGCGTCAACGCCCGATTCCACCAGCGCGCGCGAGCCGGCAACTTCTTCGGCGGCATCGATGCCGCGCGGCGGATCGACTTCGGCAATCACTACGCGGCGCTGCCGCAAGTCTTGCTCGAGTGTGACTTGCAGTGGAAACGCCGAAGACGGGGCCGGCGCGGGGGCACGTTTGGGCTCGGCGTGAACCACTGGCTGGCGGATCGAAGGCCGCCGCCCACCGGCCAGGCCCTTCAGGCGGCGGATATCATCCGGTGTGGTGCCGCAGCAGCCGCCAATCAGGTTCGCGCCAAGGTCGGCCAGTCGCCGCGCGCTGCGCGCGAAGTAATCGCCGCTTTCGATGTAAACGGGGCGGCCAAGATCGTCAAAGTCCGCCAGGCCGCGATTGGGATAGATACTCAGTGGCTTCTGTGTCAGTTCCACCAGCCGCTTGAGAACCTCAATCGCGGCGGTCTCTCCGCCGCCGCAGTTGGCACCAATCACCGCAGCGGGCGAGGCCTCCAGGGCGGCCGCCATGCGCTGGGGCGAGATGCCGGTGGTTGTGGTGCCGGCAAGTGTAAAGGCCATCTGCGCGACAATCGGCGTGTCTGGAAACGCTGCATGCAAGGACTGCACCGCAAACAGCAGGTCCTCGAGGTCAGAGTAGGTCTCCAGCAGCAGGGCATCGGCGCCGCCTTCCACCAGGCCGCGGCCTTGCTCTATGACGACTTCGGCGCGGTCGGCGTCGGGCAGCTTGGATGCCGCGCGGCTGATCGGGCCGATTGTGCCCAGCACGTAGGCACTTTCGCCGGCGGCCTCGCGGGCAAGTTGCGCCCCGGCGCGGCAGACTTCGGTGGGGGTGGCGGTAACATCGGCGGCTGCCAGCGTGAAGCGGTCCGCGCCAAAGGTGTTAGTTTCAATCACTTCACTGCCGGCGGCAATGTACTCGCCGTGTGCGGCCTGGACGAAGCCGGGCTTCAGCAGATTCAGCACCACCCCGATGTGCCCGTGGGCCAGCAGGCCGCGGCGCGCAAACAGCGTGCCGTAGGCGCCGTCGCCAATCAGCACGCGGCGCTTGAGTGCATCCAGAAAGGGCTCTCGCGGCATGGGGGCGACACTATAGGCAAAAGTCAGCGCGAATGTAGCACGGGCGTCCTCGCCCGTGGCGAATGTGCCAGGAGCCTCCGCGTCCTGCCATGGCCGGGACGGCCGGGCCACCTTGCGAAGAAGAAGTTGTGTCGGACTGCCTAAACATCCAGTCTCACGTAGCGCTTTCCAGGCAGGGCCTTGGCCAGGCGCTTCATTTCCAGCGTGAGCAGGCCTGTGGTCACCTGTGCCGGGGCAAGGCCGGTCTGGTCGATGATTTCGTCAATGCCCAGCGGGTCACTTGGCTTCAAGCGTGGCCAGATCTGCGCTTCGACGGGTGAAAGGCCCTGCGGGCTGGTGGGCCTGGCTTTCTCGGGTGCGGCGTCGGCGGGCAGGTTCAGCAATGGCAGGCCGGCGTAGACATCCTCAGGGCCTTCAACCAGCGCCGCGCCCTCCTTGATCAGCTTGTGCGCGCCCTGGGAAAGATCGTGGTCTACCTTGCCGGGAAGCGCGAAAACTTCGCGCCCTTGCTCGACGGCAAGCCGTGCGGTGATCAGCGAGCCGGACTTCAGGCCGGCTTCGATCACCAGCACGCCCAGCGCCAACCCCGCGATGATGCGGTTGCGCTGCGGAAAGTTGCGCGCCACCCCGGGCGTGTAAAGCGGAAACTCGCTGATGGCTGCGCCACTGGCGGCGATCTCATCTACAAAGCGGGCGTTTTCGGGCGGGTAGATATCCATCAAACCGCTGCCTACCACGGCCAGTGTCCGCCCGCCGCCTTCCAGTGCCGCGCGATGCGCTGCTGTGTCAATGCCCCGGGCCAAGCCACTGACCACCGTGATGCCGCGTGTGCCGAAGTCGCGCGCAAAGCGCGAGGCCTGGCTGGTGCCATACACCGTGGCGTTGCGCGAGCCGACAATCGCCAGGGCCAGCGTGTCCTGGCGTTGCAGTGTCCCCTTGACGTACAGCAACAAGGGCGGGTCGGCGATGCGCTTGAGGGCTTCCGGGTAGGCAGGGTCCTCGATCTGCACAAAGGTGATGCCATGCTCGGCTGCCTTGGCCATCTCGCGTTCGTGTTCGCCGGCGCGGATCACTTCGGACAATGCGTTGGGTGCCTCGCGGTTCACCCCGGGCACGCTGGCCAGCTGGTCCGGCGTTGACCCGACAATGGCCGCGGCGCTGCCGAAACGGGCGTACAGACCGGCCAGCGCGGTAGGCGTGAACTTGCGCGCAGCCACCAATGCCAGCTTGGCGTGAAGTTCATCCACGCGGTGCCCCCAGCAGCTGCGCGACAAAAGCCGCGTCGGGTTTTACGGGCATCAGCTCGGCCTTGCCCAGCGCGGAAAGCACCACGAAGTTCAGCGTCGCGCCATGGCGCTTCTTGTCGCTGGACAGAAGTTCCAGCGTGCGCTGCGGCGTGAGCTCGGGCGGTACGGTGACCGGCAGTCCAAGGGATTGCAGCAGCACCAGGATCTGGTTGCCGTCAAAGTGATCCAGGCCCGCGCGGGCCAGGCTGATGCGCATGGCCGCTGCCAGGCCCACGGAAACAGCCTCGCCATGCAGGTAGCGGCCGGGGAACTCCGTTTCCAGCACATGGGCCAGGGTGTGCCCGAGGTTCAGGATCGCGCGGTGACCCGTGTTCTCGGTTTCATCCGCGGCCACGACCCTGGCCTTGAACTTCACGCAGGCCTCCAGGATGCCCGTCATGGTCTCGTGGGCGCGGCCCAGGACCTCCTTTCTGCGTCCGATGAACAGCCGGCGCAGTTCCGGGTCGCCGGTAAGGGCGAACGTCTTGGTGATTTCCGCCAGGGCCGAAATGTACTCACGGTCGGGCAGCGTCTTGAGAAAGCCCAGTTCACACACCACGGCGGAAGGCTGGTGAAAGGCCCCGATCAGGTTCTTGCCGGCCGCGTGGTTGATGGCGACTTTGCCGCCCACGCTGGAATCCACCATGGCCAGCAGGGAAGTCGGCACCTGAACATAAGAAACGCCGCGCATCAGCGTGGCCGCGAAGTAACCCGCCAGGTCGCCCACAACACCGCCGCCCAGGGCTACCACGATCGAACGCCGATCCGCAATGCGCCCGCCCAGCGCCCAGTCGTGCAGCTGCTCAAGCTGCGCGGCGGATTTGCTGGCCTCGCCGGCGGGCACGGCGAACTCGTGCAGGGCGGCAACCTCGTGCAATACTGCGCGCAATGCCGACGCATGCAGCGGGGCGACATTGGTGTCGCTGACCATCAGAATTGAAGTGGGCTGCAGTTTACGGACTTCGGCGGCCAGGTGGCCAAGCACGTTCTGGCCGATGGCCACGTCGTAGCTGCGGCTGCCCAGCTTCACGTTGACCAGGACAGGATGCATGTCGCGCAACGATACAAGCGCCTACGCAAGAAGAAACAAACGTCAGGCAGGCGCAGGCGGGTCGGGCGGTTTTTCGACTGCCGCGGGCGGCTTGGCTTCGTCGCCGGGAAGGGGCTTCAATTTCAGGCCGCCGCGACGCTCCAGCCGCTTGCGCGAAAGCTCCAGGCTGGTGGCCTCAAAGGCCTTGCGCTCACGACGGTCGGCCATGACAAACCAAAGCACAACTGCAAACATCACCAGAAAGGCGGATGTCCCGACAGCGACAAAGACCCAGTCGGTCTCTCCGGCGCCTTCGCGCAAGGGTGTGGCGCGGCGCACGATCAGCAAAGGTCGGACGTCGCTGCTGGTACTCTTGACCTCAAACACGTTGCGGTAGTAGCGCGCGTCAATACCCACCAGCGCCCGGGGCTCCAGCCCGGTGGGGGGCTCAATCATGTCCAGCAGGTACTTCTTGGGCGAAAGAAAGTCCGCAGTGTCACCCAGCAGCAGTGTGCGAAACACGCGCCGCAGGCCGCTGATGTTGGGTGGCAGAATCACCGGGGCGTAGTCATCGCCGATCATGCCGGCCACGCGTATGCCCTGGCCACGATAGCGCGGGCCGGTTTCCCCACCGCCGCCCGCAAGGTCGAAGTAACCGACATCCGGCAGGGTTTTCACAACGTCTTGCGGGTCGTTGGCCTTGGCCAGCAGGGCGTAATAGGCGGCCTCGCTTTCCAGAAAAATGGGGTCCTCGCGCATGGCGTCGCGAACCTGGCCAAGCATCTGCTCGGTAAGTTCGTACGGCTTTGCATCCGAGAGCGCGACATCGGGCGAAAGCAGCAGCGGCAGGTGCGCCTGGCTCAGCACGGGCTTCTGCTGGGTGCTGAAGGGGGATACTTCACGGCTGTAGACCCACAGGCGGTGATAAACTCCGGTAAGCCGTACCATGACGGCCTGGCCGGCCAGCTTGTCGCCATGAGAGATCTTGCCTGTGGAGTTGACAAACTCCTTCAGTGCATCAGGCAGGGTCAAGGCCTGGAAGAGCACCAGGCGCTGTTCCACCGGGTGTTCGCTGCCCACACCCTGGCCCAGCAAGGCTATCACGCCCTCAAAGTATCCGCCGACAGACGCGCCGTCGGGCATCACCAGCGGCTCGCCCAGCTTGACTTCATACAGGTCGAACAACCGGCCTTCGACGGCGAATGCGCGCCAACGGTAGGCGTTGGCAGAAACCTGCCCCGGCCCGAAGAAAAACACGTTGCGTTCTACCTTATCGGCATAGCCGGCAGCCCCGGGCAGCTTGCGCAGAAGCTGCAGGGCCAGCCGTTCATTGGGCGGGGCCTGACGGCCGCCGTAGGCGTCGAATTCGCCCATGCAGCGCGCGCGGTCGGCGTCCGCGAGTTCGGCAAGGTCCAGGATGCCGCGGGATTCCTGATCGTAGTCAATGGCCGGGCCCTTCTTCAGCTGGTCCTGCGCGATGCGCAGGTGCAAGGCGTCGCGCTGGGCCCACAGGTCGCGCTGGTCGACGCCGCGAAGTTCCTCGGGCAACGGAGTATCGGGCTCGTTGCCGCCAAACGGCACAGGGATGCCCCCGCCATCGGGCTGATTGCGTGGCGGGTCAACGGTGGGCGAGTTTGTGGGTACCCCGAACTGCGAAAACGCGCGCTCGGCAGCTTCGCGCTGAAGGCGTTTGAGTTGATCGGGTGTGTAGATGGGCTCGAAGTTTTCGCGAACAGACTTCGGGTCCCAGTTCCAGTCCTCTTTCTTGCCCTGGCCCGAGAAGCGCGCCAGCAGAAACGATATGCCCACCAGTGAAACAACCATCACGCCCATGCCAAGCAACTTGACCGCCATCATGGATGGCGATGGCGCCGGGCTGCGGTCCACGGGGTTGTATGAAAGCTTGGGCAATCCGGCACGTTCCTCTGCGTATTGAACGAGGGCTGACGCCCGCTGGTTCAGCGTCGAGTCTACTCGGCGAAAGCCGGTTCGCTACGCCGGTTTGGTAGAGAACTGGAAAATGCGCGCACCCTTGGGGTGCTTGAGGGTGATCGCCACCACCAGTTCGTCGCCATCGCGCAGCGGCATGGGCTCGTGCACCGGCAGCCCATTGAGGTACGTGCCGTTGGTGCTGCGCATGTCCTCTACGATAAAGCCGTTTTCGGCGCGGCGGATGATGAAGTGGCGCTTGCTGATGGTGGGAACCTGGAACACCACTTCGGCCGGCGCCTCGCGCCCGACCGTGATGCGGTCCTGTACCTGGAAGCGCTGCCCGCTTTCGACGTCGACCAGCCAGCCCGGGCCGGTGTAGGGCACCTTGCCCGTGGCCTTGCGCGGCGCGGCCGGCGCCGGCTGGGGTGAAAGTTCCTGAACCGGCGCCTGTGGGGCGCGTTCGGTCTTGTCCGGCGCGGCCGGCCCCTTGGCCTTCTTGCCGGCAAACTTCCCGGCCGTGATGTTGGCCTTGATTTTGCCCGGGTCGGCCTTGCCGCCGTTGCGCGGCACGGCGCGCACGATGTCAATGTCAACGACGCGGAACAGGTTTGCGTGCTTGAAGTAGCGTTCGACGCTTTCGGGAATGCGGATCAGCATCTTCTTTTCGGCGGATTCACCGCCGATCAGCTTCAGCGCGATGCTGCGGAAAGCGTCTTCGGTGATATCCGTCGAGCCGGTGATGTCCATCTCGACTTCGTCGTAGGGCAACTGCATCAGCTGCGGAAAATACTCAAACACCGCGGCAATGAACTCCTGTTCATTGCTCGAGGAAATCACCAGTCGGTTCCAGCGCAGTGTTGCTGCCATCGATTGCCTTAGTCCTTCGGCACGTGCTTCAGCGCCTCGTTCTGCAAAGCCGCAAGCTGGGCATCCGGGTTGCCCGTGGCCTCGATGATCTTGCGCATGGCCTGCTGGCGCTCGGCGCCCTCAATCAGGGTGTCAATCAGCAGGCGGTAAAGGTGGGTGGTGCTGATGGGAATGGCATGCACCAGGTCATCGAACTCTGTGTCCGAGAACAGAAAGTTGCCCTGCGGCGACTGCAGGGTGACTGACCCGTCGGGGTTCTTGACGAAGTTCATCACTGCCTCTGGTTAGCGCTTCTGGGTGATGCGACAGGACAGCCCGGCATCCTTGAACCGGTCGCGCACGGTGTGCGCCTCTTTTTCACTCACGCCTTTGACCACGGGCACGATCATCTTGCCAGCCAGCGCAAGCGCGTCCTTGACGCTGATGCCCTGGATCTCGGCGATGATTTCGGCGGCCTCCTGCTTCTTGTCGGCACCCTTGGGCGGAGACAGGAACACGGTGAAGTCGCCCTCTGCGGCGGCCGGCGCGGCTGCGGACTTGCCGGATTTTGCTGCGGGGCCGGCAGCGGCGGGCGCGGGCCTGCCGACCGGGCCGGTAGGTTTCTTGCCGGGCATCGGCTTGCCAAGCGCGGGCTTGGCCGGGGCCGCCGCCACGGGTTTGTGCGCCGGTTCCTCATCATCCAGGGAAAGCGACAATCCGTCGTCTTCTTCCACGGGCGCGGGCTTTGGGGCTGGCTTGCCCAGAGGCTTGACTGGGCCCGTGGGCGGCTTGCGCAGTTCGGCCTTGTTGATAACGCCGGTCTGTTTCTTCTTCTCGAGCAGCGGGTCCTTGTAGTCACGGGCCTTGCCCGTCCACACCGGCAGGGTGTCGTCCTTGCTGGGTGCGAATTTGGATTTGTCGCCCATGTCTACTTCTCCCTGTTCTTGCATGGCATCGGTGCTGGGGTCCTGCAGGTTGAGTGGTTGCAGCGTTGCGCTGATGGCTTCCAGCGGTTTGGCCTCAAACTGTTTGCGGGTGGGCGGCAGCATTGTCATGCCATCGGCGTTGAAGCCGTCGTCGCCGCCCAGATCAAGCCCATCGGCCTCGGGTTCCATGCCCGGCGCGTCGTCAGACGGAATGTCAATGGACGGCGCCTCATCTTCGCCGGAGTCGCCACTGGTGACCTCTTCTTCCATGTCTCCTTCAAGGTCGCCAAGGTCCAGGTCAATGTCGTCGCCGCCATCCTGCACGGTGGCGGGTGCCTCTTCTTCAGGCTGCGGGTCTTCGTCGAAACTGATGTCCACGGCCCTGACTGGTTCCTGCCCCAGCGGCTCAACGGCGGCCAGCGAGGCCGGGCGGGGTTCAGGCTCGAACTCGTCGGAGATATCTACCGGTGCCGCCTGCGGCGTGTGCTGGCGCACCACGACCCCTGTGGCGGAAAGGCTAAGATCCAGCCGCATGGTCTGGCCTGCCAGTTCCAGTTTCAGGGTCAAAGAATCGCCAGGGCGAAGAACTAATTCTGTCGTTGGCATATGCACTCGGCACCCGTGTTGCAGGCTTACGTTTCAATGCTTGCGGAAGGCCGGATTGTCGAAGCCCGGCGCGACTCGTGTCAAGCCCAAAGGATTATGGCGCCTGTGGTTGTTGCACTCAGGGGTAGAGACTGCTTCTATAACCGCCCCTATGCCGGACGCAAGCACATCGTCAGTTCCAGCCATTCGCATCCGCGGGCTTGTCAAAACGTACGAAGGCCGGATTGAGGCCGTCAAGTCCATCGACATGGAAGTTCAGCCCGGCGAAATGGTTGCCATCATGGGCAAATCCGGCAGTGGCAAAAGCACGCTGATGAACCTTATCGGCAGTCTGGATCGGCCCGACGCGGGCACGATCGAGTTCTTCGGCCGGAACCTGGCCGATGTCCGCGACCTGCCGCGTTTCCGACAGACTGAGATCGGCTTTGTGTTCCAGTTGCATTGCCTGCTTCCGCACCTGAGCCTGCTGGACAACGTGGCATTGCCGCTTCAGGGCCGGGCCCGCGCCGGTGAAATGGCCCGGGAGGCCCTGGAAGAGGTCGGCCTTGGCCACAGGCTGAAGCATGTGCCGTCGACCGTCAGCGGTGGCGAACGCCAGCGCGCGGCCATTGCCCGCGCGATTGTGAACCGGCCGCGCATCCTGCTGGCCGATGAACCGACCGGCAACGTGGACAGCGAAAGTGAAAAGTCCCTGCTGGACCTGTTTGACCGGCTGCGCCGCGAGAAGGGCATGACCCTGGTTGTGGTAACCCACGAGCCCGGCGTGGCCGCCCGCGCGGACCGCGTGTTCTATTACAAGGACGGGCGTATCGACCGCATGGAAACCCGCGCAACGGGAACCGCCCCATGAGGCCGCCCCTGCTTTGCCTTACGCTTGCAGTACTTTGCGCATCGGCCTGCGGCGGATCCAAGGGCGATGCCAATGCGGCTACAAGGTACATAGAACAGGCCGCGGCCACGTCGTTGGCGGCGGTGCCGGCCGCCGAGGAATCGGCCAGCCTGCGCGAAACCGGCCGCAATGTGTTTCGGGGCAGCGGTTGCGAGATGTGCCACTCAATCACGCGCCAGCGCAACGGTATGGCCGGGCCGCCCCTTGGCGGCATTTCGGAACGCATGCTTGAGCGCTACAGCAATGACGCCCTTGAGGGCCGCCGCTGGCTGTTCAAGCACATCCGCGACCCTCGGCGATTTGAGGGTCCGTTTGCCAACAGCCCGGACTATCGCGGCGCGTTCATGCCGCCCAACGGGCAGATCAAAGACGAAGAGCTGCGCGCACTGGTTGAGTTTCTGTGGCATTTGCCGTAAAGCATCGGCAACCAGGACCAAGCCATGGCCGACCGGCCCAGCCAGTTTTCATTCCCGCCCGGGACCGAACTTGTGTTCGGCCCCCAGGCTCAGCGACGCACTCGCATCGACGCGGCGCTGGCGGCGGTGATTCATGGCTGGGGATTTGACGAAATCATTCTGCCGGGTTTTGACAGCGAACAGACCTTTGCCGGAATCGACGGCCTGTACGGCCTGGTAGACCGCGAGGGCAACAACCTTGTTCTGCGTGCGGACTTCACGCTGCTGGCATCCAAGGCTCTGGCCATGGAGTTGCGCCGCGAGCCCCGCCAGATTCGCGCCACATACGAAGGCCGCGTGTATCGCTTTCAGCCCACCGGGCACGGACACCGTGTCGAGCAGACCCAGCGCGGCCTGGAGTGGGTGAATGCCCGCGGGCCGGTGTATGACGCGGCCTGCCTGATGATGGCGCGAGAGTGCCTGCGTGCCTGCGGCATCAACGATGCCGTCATCGTTGTGGGGCATGCCGGGTTCGTCAACGCCGTGCTGGGCGAGGCCGGGCGCGCGGAGCGCCGGCTGCTGGAGGCACTGGACCACAAGAACCCTTCGCGCATCAAAGTGGTGGCCGAACGCATCGGCCTGCCGCAGGAGAACATCGGCCTGCTGGAGACCCTGCCGCTGTTGACCGGCGGCCATGAAGTGCTGCGCCACGCAGCCAGCCTGGCGACCACCGAGCCCGCCCGCCGCGCGCTGGCGGATCTTGAAGCCATTCATCGCCTGGTCTCTGAGTGTGGCGGCAACGACCTGCTGTTCGACCTGGGCGAAGTGCGGCAGTTTGACTATTACTCGGGCGCGATGTTCAAGGTCTATGCGCCTGGGGTCGGCGAAGAGTTGGGCGGCGGTGGCCGCTATGACAGGCTCTATGACCAGTTCGGGCTGGATATTGCCGCAGTCGGATTCGGCTTCAATATTGCACGCCTTGCCGAGGCCGCGCCGCGCGATGCCGACATGGAGAATCAAAGGCAGGCCGTTGACGCGGCCTCGCCGGGTGCGCTGAAGGCCGCACTGGCCCAGCGCGCCAGTGGCGCAGGTGTGGCAATCACGGGGGGCGCGTGATGCTGCGCATGGCACTGCCCACCGGCCGGGTGCTCAAGGAAGCCCAGAGGGTTCTGGTCGCGGCAGGACTGGAGCCTGCGGAGGACCTCTTTGCAACCCGCAAGCTGACCGTCGCCAGCCGGTGCGGCCGGGTAGAGTATCTGCTGGTCAAGCCCGTGGACGCACCTTTGTACGTCGAGCAAGGCGTGGCGGAGTGCGGCATCAGCGGCAAGGACACGCTGATGGAACTTGGTTCTGACCTGCTGGAGCCACTGGACCTGGGTTTCGCCCGTTGCCGCATGGTGGTGGCCGGTAAAGCCCGGCTGGAGCGCAAAGGTGACAACCTGCTGTCTCCGGTTCGCATTGCCAGCAAATACCCGCGCGTGGCGACCAACTACTTTCGCAAGAAGGGCATACCGGCCACGGTGTTCAAGCTTTCCGGCAGTGTCGAAATCGGCGCTGTCCTGGGCCTTAGTCATTACATCGTCGACATTGTGGAGACCGGCACCACGCTGCGTGAGAACGGGTTGGTGGTGATTGAAGAGATTGCAGATTGCAGCGCGCGGCTGGTGGTCAACCGCGCGGCCTATTACGCGCGCCTGCCGGAAGTGCGGGCGCTGTTGCAGGACCTGGCCCGGGCGACAGGAGCAACCCCATGAGCAGTATAGGCATCTATGAAGTCGGCAGCGACGAGTTCAACGCCTTTCAGGCCCGGCTGAAGGTGCGCAATGAGTTCCGTGACGTGGCCGTCGGGCCTGCGCCGGCAGAGTTGCTGCAGCGGGCAAAGGAGACCGGGGACAGTGAGTTCGCCGAGTTTGCGGAGCTGTATGCCAAAGATTTGCACCATTCTGCCGCGGCATCCGTTGCGCGGGTGATTGAACTGGTGGAAAGCCAGAAAGACGAGGCCGTGCGCCACCTGACCCGGCTGTTTGACGGCCAGGAGTTGCCCAGCAACCGCATCAGGGTCGGCAAAATGGATTTGATGAAGGCCGCCGACGGCGTAGATGAAACCCTGCTGAAGACATGCCTGGAGGGCGTTCTGCCCCGCCTGCGGCGCTTTCACGAAAAGCAGAAGGCGGAATCCTGGCAGGTGGAAGACCAAGGCGGCAGCGTCGGCATTCGCGTGCAGCCGTTGAATCGCGTCGGCCTCTATGTACCCGGCGGGACAGCGTTCTACCCCAGCACCTTGATGATGACCCTGGTGCCTGCGCAGGTGGCGGGCGTGAAGGAAATCGCGGTGTTCACGCCGCCCGGCGCCCTGGAGAGATCGCCAATCCTTGCGGCGCTGCTGCTGGAGCTGAACCTGGAGGAAGTCTACCGCGTCGGAGGTGCACAGGCCGTGGCAGCCGCCGCGCTGGGCACCCCCGCGATCGCCCGCTGTGACAAGCTGGTGGGGCCGGGCAACCTGTTTGTGGCTCTGGCCAAGCGCCAGTTGTTCGGGCGCATCGGCATCGACAGCATTGCCGGGCCCAGTGAGGTGGTGGTGGTGTTTGACGCTTCGGCTGACGCGCGGCACGTGGCCGCTGACCTGCTGGCGCAGGCCGAGCACGACCCGCAGGCCGCAGCGATTGCCGTTTGCGACAGCAGTGACGCGGCAACGGCGGTGCAGGCCGAAGTCGACCGACAGCTTGCAGACCTGCCCCGCAAGAACGTCGCCGCCGCAAGCCTGCAGGCCTTCGGGGCCATCATTGCAGCGCCCAGCAAGGGCTTTGCGTTGCGCATTGCCGATGCGTTTGCCCCGGAACATCTCGAGCTGCTTACCGCCACGGCCGAACAGGATGCCGCGCAGATACGTCAGGCCGGGGCAATTTTCGTCGGCCCGTTCGCCCCCGAGGCCTTTGGCGATTACTGCGCAGGCCCGAACCACGTGCTGCCGACCAGCGGCACGGCGCGCTTTGCAAGTGCCCTTTCCGTGCAGGACTTTACACGTCAAGTCAGTATCATCCGTGGCAGCAAGGAACTGCTGGCGGCCAACCGCGGCGCGATTGAAACACTGGCCCGCGCCGAAGGGCTTGAAGCTCACGCGCGAAGTGTGGCGGTGCGGTTCTAGCGCGGTTGTGCAGCCGCGTTGAGTGTCATGGGTCAAGGGCAGCAATCGGGCGTCAGGGCGAGGCTATTCGGTACGAATGACAGCCGGGCTTGACCCTCAACTGTCGACCCTTAACTCTTTACGGAGTTCCATGCAGAACACTACGTTCCGGTTCTTTAAAGAGCAGCTTGCCCGCCTTGCCGGTGGGTACAAGCTGGATGTCCCGGCGTGCCCGGTGAAGCTGAACCAGAACGAGAACCCCTACGACTGGCCGGCGACTCTCAAGCAGGCGGTGTTTGAGCACGTGCGCGAGCAGGACTGGAACCGCTATCCGCCCTTTGTACCGCAGGAGTTCACGGCCCGCGTGGCGCGTTACCTGAACGTCGACCCCACGCAGGTGCTGGTCGGCAACGGCAGCAACGAACTGCTCTACGCGATCTTCGTGGCAACCCTTGAGACCGGCCGCAAGGTCGTCATCCCGCAGCCAACGTTCACGCTGTACAAGCTTCTGGCCGAACTGCTGGGCGCACAGGTCATCACCACCGGGCTTGGGCCCGACATGCAGTACGATGCGGCAGCACTGGAGACCGCGGCGCGGGATGCCAGCGTGGTGGTCCTGGCGTCTCCGAACAACCCCACGGGCAGTGTGATCAACCCGATGGACCTGGAACACCTGGTGCAGACCACAAGCGCCTTGTGGGTCGTTGACGAGGCCTACTTTGAGTTCCATGGCGAAACCGCACTGGAACTCGTTCGCACCTGCCCGAACCTTGTGGTGCTGCGGACTTTCAGCAAGGCATTTGCCACGGCCGGCCTGCGTTTTGGCTGCATGGTGTGCCACCCTGACGCGCTGACCATGTTCGCCGCGGCCAAACTGCCCTACAACCTGAACATCTTCACCATGGCGGCGGTTGAAGTGGCCATTGAGCACGCCGTGACGCTCAAGGGGCGCCTGGAAGAAATCAAGCGCGAACGCGAGCGCGTGACGCGCCTGCTGAAGGCCAGCAAGGGCGTGCACGTGTACCCGTCGCGCGCGAACTTCCTGCTGTTTGAGACAGACCGAAACCCTCGCGCCCTGTGGCAGTCGATGGTGAACCGGGGCGTACTGACGCGCGATGTTTCGGGCTATCCGGGATTGGGCAAGGCTCTGCGCGTGAGCATAGGCCGCCCCGAAGAGAACGACGCGTTTCTGAAGGCACTTGAGTACGCCATCACGGAAGTCCCGCCGGAGGCAAAGTCATGAGTAGGCAGGCCAAAGTCAGCCGCAAGACCGGCGAAACCGATGTGCATGTTGAACTGAACATCGACGGCGCAGGGAAGTTCGACATCAAGACCGGCATCGGTTTTCTGGACCACATGCTGGAGCTGTTCACCCGTCACGGCCTGTTTGACATCCGCGTAGCCTGTACCGGCGACCTGCACGTTGACGCGCACCACAGTGTAGAGGACATTGCCATCACCCTGGGCGAGGCTTTCAAGCAGGCGGCTGGAGACAAGCAGGGCGTCGTGCGTTACGGATCTGCGTACATTCCCATGGACGAAACGCTGGTGCGCTGCGCACTGGATTTGAGCGGTCGTCCATACTTTGTGCCCAACCTGGGCGAGCTGCGCCGCGAAGTCGTGGGCGGCCTGCCGACGGAAATGGTCGAGCACTTCTTTCGCAGCCTGAGCACGCACTTTCCGATGAACCTGCACATTGACGTGATCCGGGGGCACGACACTCATCACATTGTTGAGGGCGTGTTCAAGAGCGTCACTCGCGCACTGCGTACTGCACTGACCGTAGACCCGCGGCAACAGGGCGTGCCCAGCACAAAGGGCGTGCTGTGAGCAGCGTTGGCGTCATTGACTCTGGCATCTGCAACCTGGGCAGCATCTCGCGCGCGCTGGAACGCGCGGGCGGACAAGTTCAGGTTGTGACCACGCCCGAAGAGTTGGCCATCCAGCAGCGCCTCATACTGCCGGGGGTCGGCAGTTTCCCCGCCGGCATGGATTCGCTGGAGTCACGTGGCCTGGACAAAGCCATTGTCGCCTTTGCCGCCACGGGCAAGCCTGTGTTCGGAATCTGTCTCGGCATGCAGTTGCTGTTCGAAACCGGCCAGGAGTTCGGCCTGCGTAAGGGCCTGGGGTTGATTCCCGGCCGCGTTCGAGCGATCAAGGCCGGCGAGCTTGCGGTGCCGCACATGGGCTGGAACAGCATTGCGCCGGCGCAGGAGGATCCGCTGCTGGCGGGCCTGCCGAGTGAGGCGTTCTTTTACTTTGTGCACAGCTTTGTCTGCGAGCCCGCTTCGGAACACGTGCTGGCCCGGACAACCTACGGCGAAACGTTCTGCAGCATGGTGCGCAACGGCAACGTGCGCGGACTTCAGGCCCACCCCGAAAAGAGCCAGCAGTGCGGGGCAACGGTGCTGCGCAACTTTCTGGGACTTGCATGAGCAACTTCACACTGTACCCGGCGATTGACCTGCGTGGCGGCAAGGCCGTGCGGCTTACTCAGGGCCGCGCCGACCAGCAGACGGTCTATGGCGACGACCCGCCCGCCATCGCGCGCGACTTTGCCTCGCGCGGTGCCAGGTGGCTGCATGTAATAAACCTTGATGGCGCCTTTGGCGATGATTCGCGCAACCTTGAAATCCTGCGCGCCATCTGCGCGTCCGTGTCTGTGCCGGTCCAGTTCGGTGGCGGCTTGCGCCGGGAAGCTGATGTGGATCTCGCCCTGCAGGCCGGGGCCAAGCGCGTGATTTTAGGGACGACAGCTTTGCGTGAGCCGCAACTGGTGCGAACACTGGCGCGAAGACTGGGCGAGAGGCTGGCTGTAGGCATTGACGCCAAAGGCGGCAAGGTGGCAGTTTCGGGCTGGGTCGAAGTCAGTGAGACTACCAGCCTGGAGCTTGCCCGCCGCATGATCGACGCTGGGGTCAACCGCTTCGTGTACACGGACATCAGCCGCGATGGCATGCTGGTCGGCCCTGACCTTGACGGCGCGCGCGCCATCGGCAGGCTTGGCGCACACGTGATCGCCAGCGGCGGAGTGGGGGATTTGACACATGTCAGGGCCGCAGCAGGCGCAAACGACGGGGTTGACGGCCTGATTGTGGGAAAGGCGTTGTATGAGGCCCGATTTACGCTAAATGAAGCATTGGCGGCGGTTAACGCGCCCAAAGGAAACTGATATGCCCGGATTCACCGTATACCCGGCCATTGAACTGCGCGGCGGCGCGGCCCTGAAGTACGAATCGGTCGGCGTCGGCACCCGTGCCAATCGCGCCGAAGTAATCGCCTACGCCAAAGAGTTTGAGGCCCAGGGTGCCGAGTTCATTCACCTGTTCAACCTCGATGGCCCTTTCACTGTGGGGGAGGCCGAGCATTCCGGCAGCGTACTGGCCGGGGCCCAGCGAAACCTGGAAGCCCTGATGCTGCTGGCCAAGCAGATCAAGACCCCGTTGCAGTTCGGTGGGGGCGTGCGCGACGCTGACGGCCTGAAGCGTCTTGTGCAACTTGGTGCAAAGCGCGTCGCGCTGGGCGACGCGGCCATGCGCGATCCTGCCATGGTCAAGGCCGCATTGGCGTTCAACGCGGATGCCGTGGTTGTGGCAATCAACGTCAAGGATGGCATTGCCGTGGGCCAGGAATGGGTACGGGACAACAGCAAGCTGCGCCCCGAGGAACTTGCCGCCGAACTGAAGAAAGCCGGCGTTCAGCATGTCATCTACCAGGATGCCAATGCCGAGTCCGGCGCGCAAAACCCGAACTTTCTGGGTGCGGGCCGCGTGGGCGCCGCGGGCGTGGACGTTATCATGGCCGGGGGCATCAGCAGCCTGGCGCAGATTCGCCAGTGCGCGGCCACGCCGGGCATTGCCGGAGTGCTGGTCGGCAAAGCCATTGCCCAGGGCAAGTTCACAGTCAAGCAGGCAATTGAAACCGGCGCTGCCGGGTTCAAAGAACGCAAATAGAAATGCTGGCAAAGCGCATCATACCGTGTCTGGACGTCAAGGACGGCCGGGTCGTGAAGGGCGTCAACTTTGTCGGCTTGCGCGACGCGGGCGACCCCGTGGAGTGCGCCAGGCGCTATGACGCCGAAGAAGCCGATGAGCTTGTCTTTCTGGACATCACCGCAAGCAGCGACGGGCGCAATACCATTGTGGAACTTGCGCGGCACTGTGCGGAGTCACTCAGCATCCCCTTCACCATCGGCGGCGGTGTGCGAACTGTGGCTGACTTTGAACGCCTGCTGCGCGCCGGGGCCGACAAAGTGGCCATGAACAGCGCCGCCGTGCGCGACCCAGGGCTGATCCGCCAGTGCTCGCAGCGTTTCGGCACACAGGCCGTGGTGCTGGCCGTGGACGCGCGGCAGATCGCACCGGGCAGGTGGAATGTGTACGTAAAAGGTGGCCGCGAAGACACCGGGCTTGATGCGCTGGATTGGGTCAGGCGGGGCACAGACTCAGGGGCCGGGGAGATCCTGCTGACCAGCATGGATCGCGACGGCACCGGCAAGGGCTATGACATCGAACTCACCACGCGGGCTGTGCAGGCCGTTCGAGTTCCTGTCATCGCCAGCGGCGGAGTTGGTACACTGGCTCACCTCGAGGAAGGCCTGAAGGCTGGTGCAGGCGGCGTACTGGCCGCGGGCATCTTTCACTTCGGGCAGCACAGCGTGCGCGAGGCCAAAGCTTACCTGCGGGCGCACGGTGTAGCGGTAAGGCCGCCTTTGGCGGCCGTGTAACAGCAACCGGAAGCAACCCATGTCTGATCCGACCGAAGTTGAGAAAAAGCAGCCCATCAAGTGGGACGCAAACGGCCTGCTGCCCTGTGTGCTGCAGGACGCTGCAACCGGCGAAGTGTTGACGCTTGCCTACATGAATGCCGAATCGTTCAAACGCACGCTGGACACCGGCCTGATCACGTTTTACAGCCGTTCGCGCAAGCAGCTTTGGGTCAAGGGCGAAACCAGCGGCAACACCATGCGCGTGGCCGAACTCAAGCTGGACTGCGATGGCGACGCGCTGGTCGCCCGGGTTATCCCGGACGGCCCGGCCTGCCACACCGGCGAGAAAGACTGCTTCTTCCAGAGCATCCACAAGGATGGCGAACTTGTGGCGCAGGCGGCCAAACCCGGCGCGCTGCAGGGCTGGGGCGCGCAACTGGGCCAGTTGATGGAAGAAGTGCGCACCCTGCTGCAGGAACGCAAGGCCCGCCGGCCCGAGGGCAGCTACAGCACATACCTGTTCAACGCTGGGCTCGACAAGATTCTCAAGAAGCTGGGCGAGGAAGCCACCGAAACGGTGATTGCCGCCAAGGGTGACAACCGCAACGCACTGGTCGGCGAGATGTGCGACGTGCTGTTTCACCTGCTGGTGCTGATGGTGCAGAAGGAAATCAGCCTGGAAGACCTGCGGCGGGTGATGGTGGATCGTCACCGCAGCGACGAAAGCAAACGCAAGGGCACAGACCCCAACGTGAAGGTCAGCCGGCCCGACGGCTGCGACGCGCTGGAACACCGCCTGCTGAAGCAGGTGGATGCCGCGCTGCACCGCGACATCGCCCGCGCACTGGAGGTCATGTACCGTGCCCACGCCGGCCAGCGCCGCCACGGCGGCCTGCCCTATGCCACGCACCCGCTGGAAGTCGCGCTGATTGCCGTGGAGGAAGTGAAGATGCGCGGCCGAGACGAGATCCTTGCGGCGCTGCTGCACGACGTGCTGGAAGACGACATGAACACCACGCCGCAGCAGTTGCTGCAGGCCTTTGGCGAAGAAGCCGCCAACGCCGTGGTGTTGCTGACCAAGATGTACAAACGCGACGGCACATCCAAAGACCTGGGCCTGCAGCGCTACTACGAAGGCCTGCGCAGCGCACCGGGCTGGGTCAAGGCCATCAAGCTGTGCGACCGCGTGCATAACTTGCGGACTATGGCCGGCAGCGGCCTGACAGACGAGTACATGGACAAGTACCGCAAAGAGACGCGCAACAACCTGTTGCCGCTGGCCGCCAGCAGCGTGAACCAGAGTTTGTTGAAGGCCGGCGACCTGCTGTTGAAGGAGCTTTACAAGTAACGTGGCATCGGCGGTTGCGCAGCAACATCCTGACAACGCACTGCGTTGTCAGGAGGCCGAAGCCTTCCCATGGCCGTCCCGGCCATGGGAAGGCAGGCGCGAGACGCGCCTGCAGACGCATCGCCGGGACGGCGATGCCACCACGGCTGTTGCTGGAATCCAGATCGCGTTATCCTGTGGAAGAACGGGCGCGTAGCTCAACGGTTAGAGCATCTGCTTTACACGCAGAGGGTTGGGGGTTCGAATCCCTCCGCGCCCACCACCTACAACCTTGGATTGGCGCGCGCCGCCGCCAGGACACAGGCCAGGGGGTCGTTGCCCGCAAACTCACGGCCTGCGACCTGCAGCTTCCAGCCCTTGCCGCTTTCCAGCTTCACGGGCTGGCCCAGCCACCTTATCGCGTGCATGGAAAGCATGTCCCGCGCCAGTTCGTCGGGCACGGGTTTGTTGGCACCGCAGACACTCAGCACGCTGCCGCCGGCGTAGAACTCAAAGGCCGCAAGCTCGGGCATGCCCTTGGCCCGAAGTTCGGCGTAGATGTCGTACAGTTTTGCCATGGGGCCAGTATAGTCGCGCCGTCCAGCAAGGTCAGCGCTTTGGCGTCACAACGGTTCACTGTTGACGGTCGACAGTTGACGGTCCTGGCTGGGGGTGGCAGTTGCCGTCAACCGTTGACCGTAAACCAAAGGCCACACAAGCCACTTACAACGGACGACCACACACCGAGACCCAGATGCCCGATAACCCATGCCGCGTCACACAACGCCACTACGACTATGTCGCACAACGCACACGCGGCGACGACGACTTCCTGAAGGCACTCAAGGCCGAAGCCGAGAAGGCGGGCATCCCCAAAATCTGGATCAGCCCGGCACAGGCCAGCTTGATGCAGATTCTGCTCAAACTGCGCGGGGCGAACCGGGTGATCGAAGTCGGCACGCTGGCCGGCTACAGCGCGATCCAGATGGCCCGCGCCTTGCCCGCCGACGGCGTGGTCACAACGATTGAACTTGAGCCCAAACACGCCGATTTCGCCGAGGCCTGGATCGCCAAATCCGACGTCAAGGGCAAGGTCAGGGTCCTGCGCGGCAAAGGGGCCGATGTGCTGAAGGGCCTGCCCGACAGATCCGCCGACGCCTGCTTTCTGGACGCCGACAAAGAGAACTATCCCGTGTACCTGGAACATGCGGCGCGCATCTGTGGCAAAGGCGGGCTGGTGATGGCCGATAACGCCTTTGCGTTCGGGCAATTGTTCGCCGACGTGCCCGATGAAAGCGGCGTACATGCCGTGCGCCGCTTCAACGACGTAATGGCCGCGCGCCAAGACATCCATGGCGTAATCGCCCCGATTGGTGACGGCTGTTGGGTCGGGGTGATTGAGTGACCCTGCTTCCGCAGAGTTTCTATGCCCGCGAAGTGGTGCAGGTCGCTCGCGAACTACTTGGAATGCAGATACGGCGCGGGCCTGTTACGCTGCGCATCACCGAAGTTGAGGCCTACCTGGGCCCGCAGGATTCGGCCTGCCACACCAGTAAGGGCCGCACACCGCGCAACCAGGCCATGTGGGGTCCCCCCGGCCACGCGTATGTCTACGTTTGTTACGGTCTGCACCAGATGCTGAACGTAGTGGCGGGCACTGAACCCGGCAGCGCGATTTTGATCCGCGCCTGTGAACCCGTTGCCGGGCTGGCCTGGATTCGCCGGCGCCGCGGCGGGCTTGAAGGCCCAGCATTGCTTGCAGGCCCGGGGCGTATCGGGCAGGCGCTTGGCCTGTCAACCCGCTTCAGCGGCAAGCCGCTGTTTGGGACCGACGCCCTACAACTGCAGGGCGGGCACGCGCCCAATCGCATTGCGGTCGGGCGACGCGTGGGCATCGACACCGCCAGGCCCAAAGACGTGCGTGCGCTGCTCCGCTTTGCCGACGCAGACTCGCCTTGGGTCAGCCACCGCGGAAAGTTGCGTGCATAGAGAAGCCCCCGCAATCGCGGGGGCCTTGGGTGCTGCCTATCTACTTGCCGGCCGGCTTCTCTTCTTTCGATTCCGGCTTGGTTTCCTCAGGGGCGGCTTCTTCGTCTGCCGCAAGAGCAGCGTCGATGGCCTTGCGCAGGTCGGCGTCATCGGGTTTGACGCGGCTGTCAAAGAACTTGATCACCTTGCCGTCTTTGCCTACCAGGTACTTGGCGAAGTTCCACTTCGGCAACTCCGCGCTTTGCTTTTGCAGGTTCTTATAGACTTCCGACTGGCCTTCGCCGGCCTTGGTCTGAAGCTTTTCAAACATCGGAAAGGTCACCCCGTAGGTGTCAGTGCAGAGCTTCTTGATTTCTTCAGCAGTGCCGGGCTCCTGGCCGCCAAAGTCATTGCTTGGAAAGCCAAGAATCACAAAGCCCTTGTCCTTCAGGTCGGTGTAGAGCTTTTCGAGACCCTTGTACTGCGGGGTCAGGCCGCACTTGCTGGCGACGTTCACAACCAGCGCGACCTTGCCCTGATAGTCCTTCAGCTCTACGTCTTTGCCGTCGATGTTCTTGACCTTCAGCTTGAAAAGTGAGTCCTCCGGAAGCTCGGCCTTGGCGGCTTCCTTGACTGCGGGCTTCTCTTCTTTCGGTGTTTCCTTGCCCTGGGCCAGCAGCACCAGGGCAGGTGCGGCAGCGATTGCGAGCACAATCATCGCCAGGCGCGAGAGTCGATTCATGGCTGTCTCCTTTGTGGTCCGATTCACTTCCTGTTGCGGGCTGCCGGGGCTTAGGCCTTGAGCGCGGCCTCAATGTCGGCAATCAGTGCCGGGTCATCGGGCTTGACGGTAGGTTCGTAGCGCTTGATGACATTGCCGTCTTTGCCGACAAGATACTTGGTGAAGTTCCAGTTCGGTTCGGCCTGGTCCTTGGTCAAAAACTTGTAGACGTCGTGCTGGTTGGCACCCTTCTTCACTTCCACCTTTTCGAACATAGGAAAGGTTACCCGGTACTTGGTACTGCAGAATTCCTGAATCTGCTCGGCGCTGCCGGGTTCCTGGGCACCAAACTGGTTGCTGGGAAACCCCAGCACGGCCAGCCCTCGCTTGCCAAGGTCTTCGTGCAGCTTCTGCAGGCCGGTGTACTGCGGGGTAAGTCCGCAGGCACTGGCGACATTAACCACCAGCGAGACCTTACCTTTGTACTGCGAGAGGTCGGCGGGTTTGCCGTTCAGTGCGTTTACCTTTTGGTCAAAGAAGCTGTTCATGGTTGCCTCCGGTTTTGGTGAAGCATAACGGCGTTTGCCGTGCCTACAATCGCAAGCCGGCGGGCTGGCCCGCCCATGCAGGCCTGATATGTTGCCCCCAACCAGCGGAGCAGCCATGCCTCATCGCATTGCCGTCTACCCCGGAACCTTTGACCCGGTAACCAACGGCCACCTGGACGTCATCCGCCGCGGCGCGGCCCTGTTTGACAAGCTGGTGGTGGCCTGCGCCATCAATGTGCAGAAAAGCCCCCTGTTCGAACTGGAGGAGAGGCTCGAGATGCTGCGCGAGGTAACGCGCGGCCTTGAGAACATTGAAGTGGCAAGCTTTTCCGGCATGGCTGTGGATTTTGTGCGGGGTCTTGGCTCACGGGTGATTCTGCGCGGCCTGCGAACCTTCAGCGATTTTGAAAGTGAGGTGCAGCTCGCCTACGCCAACCGCACATTCGCACCTGAACTTGAAACCGTATTTGTCTGTGCATCGCTGGAAGAAAGCTTCATCAGTTCGCGCCTGATCCGCGAGGCCGCAACCCTGGGCGGCGACATTGAGCGCTTTGTGCCCGCAGTGGTTGCCATGCGGCTGCGCCGAAAGTACGGCGCATCGCGTCCGTCCCAGCGCCGCAAGGCGGCGCCACGGCGTGTGAAACACCCTAAACGAAAGGGCTGAGCAGCCACCTTGCCATGACCGCCCGTGATGCGCACAATGCCGCGCCGCTTAGGGCAACGGAACAAGCTCATGAAGATCCACGAATACCAGGCCAAGGACATCCTGCGTCGCTACGGAACCCCGCTTCTGAAGGGTCGCGTGGCCTACAGTGTTGAGGAAGCCGTAAATGTCGCCCGCGACATGGGCGGCAGCGTGTGGGTGGTCAAGGCGCAGATCCATGCCGGTGGCCGTGGCAAGGGCGGAGGCGTGAAGGTCGTCAAGAGCATCGACGATGTTCGCGCGTCGGCCGAGCGCATCCTTGGCATGCAGCTGGTCACGCACCAGACCGGGCCTGAGGGCAAGAAGGTCAACCAGCTTCTGGTGGAAGAAGGCTGCCTGATCGACCACGAGTACTACCTGGCATGCCTGCTGGACCGCGAAACCGGCCGGCTGTGCATGATGGGAAGCTACGACGGCGGCATGGACATCGAAGAAGTCGCCCACAAGCACCCCGGCCGCATCATCAAGGAATGGTTCGATGCCGCCGAGGGGCTGCAGGGCTTCCAGGCCCGGCGCCTGGCACTGCGCATGGGCATCCCGGCCAAGCTGGTCAACAAGGCCGGAGCGCTGATTCTGGCCGTAGCCCGCTGCTACATCGAAGAAGATGCGTCCCTGGTTGAAATCAATCCGCTGGTCACCACCAAAGAGGGCGGCGTGATCGCGCTGGACGCCAAGATGACCTTTGATGACAACGCCATGTTCCGCCACACTGTCACGGAGAGCCTGCGCGACCTCACCGAAGAAGTACCCGAAGAAACAGAGGCCAAGAAGTACGATCTGAGCTACATCAAACTGGAAGGCAACATCGGCTGCATGGTCAACGGCGCCGGGCTGGCGATGTCCACCATGGATATCATCAAGTTGCACGGCGGCAATCCGGCCAACTTCCTGGACGTCGGCGGCGGCGCCAGCAAGGAAAGGGTGACGGCGGCATTCAAGCTGATCCTTTCGGATCGCAACGTCAAAGGCGTGCTGATCAACATCTTTGGCGGCATCATGAAGTGCGACGTGATTGCCGAGGGCGTGATTGCTGCCGCCAAGGAAATCAACCTGAAAGTGCCGGTGGTCGCAAGGCTGGAAGGCACCAATGTGGAAAAGGGCCGCAAGCTGCTTGACGAGAGCGGCCTGCGCATCCAGTCGGCTACTGACCTGACGGATGCTGCCAAGAAGATCGTAGCCGCCGTAAAGTAGTGACGGGGCTAGGCTTGCTTGACTAATTGGTGTGCTGCACTAGTCTGTGGCGCGCCTTTTGGGAAAGCCGGCCCTGCATGCAAGGTACTTCCGGACAAGAGCAGGCCCAGCAAGCCAGGCAGAGGGACTTCGTGGACGTATTTGCCAAGTGTTACGACTTCAAGCGTGACCTTGAGGTCCAGGCGGTCGGCCTCTATCCATTTTTCAAGACGATAGAAGGCAACATGGGCTCGCGCGTCGTGATCGACGGGCGCGAAGTTGTCATGGCCGGCAGCAACAACTACCTTGGCCTGACACGTCATCCCAAGGTGGTGGAAGCCGCGCTGGATGCCACCCGCAAGTACGGTACCTCGTGCAGCGGAAGCCGTTACGCCAACGGCACCTACGTGATTCACGTTGAGCTTGAGGAGCGCCTTGCCGAGTTCATGGGCAAGCCAAAGGCGCTGTGTTTCACCACCGGTTACACCACCAACATGGGCGCGATCAGCGTGCTTGCAGGCCGCAGGGACATCATCCTTAGCGACCGCGAGAACCACTCGTGCATCATGGACGCCACGCAGCTCAGCTTCGCGGAAACCAAGAAGTACAAGCACGACGACATGGAGGACCTCGAGCGGGTGCTGGAGGCTTCGCCGGCCGATTGCGGCAAGCTGCTGGTGACCGACGGGGTGTTCAGCATGAAGGGTACGCTGGCCCGCCTGCCCGAGATCGTGAAGCTGAAGAAGAAGCATGGCATGCGGATCTTTGTCGACGACGCCCACGGCGTGGGTGTGGTCGGCAAGCACGGCCGCGGCACCGCCGAGCACTACGGCCTGGAAGCCGATGTTGACGTGGTGATGGGCACCTTCAGCAAGAGTTTTGCGGGCCTTGGGGGCTTCATCGCGGGCGAAGAGCGCGTGATCAGCTACGTCAAGCACCACGCCCGCCAGTTGATCTTCGCCGCCAGCATGACACCCGCCAGCGTCGCGGCCGTCACACAGTCCCTGAAGATGATGCAATCCGAGCCCGAGCACCTGGAAAACCTGCGCAAAGTTGTTGCCAAGGTGCGCGCGGAGTTCAATCGCATCGGCTATGCCATCGGCGATGAGGCTACACCCATCGTCTACATCAAGGTGGGCGAGGACATCCAGGCCTTCCAGTTCTGGAAAGACCTGCTGGATATGGGCGTGTACACAAACCCTGTGATTACGCCGGGTGTGCCGCAGGGCCAGAGCGGCGTACGCGCCAGTTTCATGGCCATCCACACCGACAAGGACCTTGCCCGCGTGATTGAGGCCTTTGAAACCCTTGGCAAGAAGTACGGGCTGATCAAGTAGACTCGCCTGAAAACAAGAACGCCCGTCCGCATGGACGGGCGTTTCACTGTGGCAATCTACTTGTCGAACCAGATCACGTTGGGCACTTGCCAGTCGCACTGGTCGTCGGCCCAGGACTCCTTCAGAAAGCGGTTGCTGCCGCCCTTGAGGTATCGGTCAAAAAACGCCGTGCCCAGCGCGCAGATGATGCGATTGGCGCTGGCCTTGCGGCTGTGTTTGGCATCGCCGGCGTCGGTGAAGTCAAAGTGATCCACGTTCTGCAGCGCGACGTAGAACTTGTCGCCCTTGGGTGAGTTGTTGTAGCCGCCCTTCTTTCCCAGCCAGTCGTCATCGGTGCCGACAATGTGCATGCAGGGAATGTCCAGGTCGTCAAAGCTGTCGTTGCTGAACCAGGGGCTGTAGCCCTGTGTGTCCGGGGTGCTGCCCCCGGCCATGGGCAGAATCGCCTTCACGCGGGCATCGCGCACACTGTCGAGGTCGCCATCCATGTGAAGCTGGGCTCCGCCGATCCATTGCGCCGTGCCGCCGCCGAAACTGTGGCCCGTCACGCCAATGCTGGCCAGGTCAATCCTGCCGCCCAGCTTCAGGTGAAGAACGTTCCATTGGGTCGCTTCGTCAATCAGAAAGCTCAGGTCATCGCGACGGGCCACGCATTCGCCCATGTCAACCAGCGCCGTTGCAAGCTGGCCGATGTTGAGCCGCGAGCTGCTGCCCACATGTTCCGGCACCGCGACTACATAGCCGTGCCGCGCCAGGTGCTTTGCCAGGTAAACGTAATGCGAACGGTCGCCGCCCAGGCCGTGAGACAGCAGCACCAGCGGAAACGGCCCGGCCGCGTCTCGCGGAAAGTAAACACTGGTTGGAACGTCGCGATTGCGGGCGGGGTCGGTCAGGCCATTGAAGTCCAGCCGTTCAATGCTGTAGCCGCCCTTGGAGGCCGGGCCGCTGCTGGGCGTTTGGTTGTCGCAGGCAGAAACCAACGCGACCAGAAGGCCGCAGGCAAGGGCAGGAACAATTCTCATGGACATCCCCATCCGGGGTCGTGAGCTGACCATGATTATGGAATGCAGCGCATGCAATTGCAGCAAATCTATGCGGCTGGCGTCAGGCCACCGCGGAACATGAAAAACGCAGCGCCGACAAGGCACAGGCCAGCCCACAGGAAGTCCCAGCGCAGTTCGACCTTCATGTAGAAGATCGCAAAGCCCGCAAACACAACCATGGTGATGACTTCCTGCATCACCTTGAGCTGGCCCAGCGAGTAGACCTTGCTGCCAAGGCGGTTGGCGGGCACCTGCAGGCAGTACTCAAAGAAAGCCACGCCCCAGGCAATCAGTACCACCAGCCAGATGGCTTTTTCTCTGTGATCCTTGAGGTGCCCATACCAGGCATAGGTCATGAAGATGTTGCTGCCGACCAGCAGCAACGGCGCGTAGAGTTTTTCCATGGTGGGGCCGTTGTGGGTTCAGGGTTGAGAGCGGCGGCTAAGCCAGTTCGCGAGAACCTGTGCAGTCCTAGGGTCAAACAGATCGACCGTTCTCAACTCTCGACCGTTGACCCTGACCCGCGAAGCTAAATCACGTTGGCTTCGTCATGCAGTCGTGTCGGGTCACTGAACCGATCCAGCGACAGTTGGCTGATGTCCAGCGAAGTGGCCTTACCGTCCAGCACAAGCTCGCTGGTCACCAGCCCAGCCGCCGGGGCGTGCATCAGGCCGTGGCCGGAAAAGCCAGCGCAGGCGTAGACGTTTTCGATCGGTCCCAGGCGGTCGATGATCGGGTGATGGTCGGGCGTGACTTCATACAGGCCGGCCCACTTGTGCTTGGGGCTGGCATTGGCCAGCACAGGGGCGCGTTCCATGGCCGTCATCAGCATTTTCTCGCCGTACTCTTCATTGAAGCCGGTGTCAAAGCCCGCGGTTTCCGTCTGGTCGCTCATGCCGATCAGAATGCCGCCACTTTCGCGGTGGAAGTACAGTGTTGTTGACAGGTCAACAGTCATCGGAAACGGGTCGGTGATCTCGTCAAACCTATCCGTCACAATGATCTGGCGGCGAATCGGATCAATCGGCACGTCCATGCCCACCATGCCGCCCAGCTTGCGCGTCCATGCACCGGTGCAAAGGATAACAGTGCCGGCGTTGATCCCGCCTTTGCTGGTCTTGACGCTCGTGACACGCCGGCCGGACTCGTCACGCTTGATTTCCAGCACTTCTGCGCCGGTCTCAATGGCGACGCCCATCTCACGGGCGCGCTTGGCGTAACCCATGGTGATGTCGTTGGGGTCGCCAAAGCCGTCGCGCTGGTGAAACGTGGCACCCTGCACGCCCTCGATGCTTACGTAAGGCAGCTTGGCTTCGACTTGTGCGGGCGTGAGCCAATCCACGTTCATGCCCAATCGCGTCCACATGGCGTGGCTCTTCTTGAAGCTGGAAACCAGGGCATCGCTGGTCAGCAGGAAGCAGTAGCCCCACTGGCGGTACTGCAGCGGCTCGCCAATCACGTCGGCCCAGCGTTCGAACACGTCGATACTCAGCAGGCTGAGGCGGGCGTTGATTTCGGTGCTGAACTGCGCGCGGATGCCGCCGGCGCATTTGCCGGTGCTCTCCGTGCCCAGGAACTCGTTGCGTTCCAGCAGCACTATCTTGCCGGCCCTGCGCTTGGCCAGGTGCCAGGCCACAGAAACACCGATACAGCCGCCGCCAATCACGACAAAGTCAGCACTGGTTTGCACGGGAACTCCTGCGGGTTGCCCGGTACTTCTATGATTCATGCCGCCAAACACAACGGCAGCGCATTGGCCCACAGATGGACACGGACAAACACGGATTGGCAGAGCGAAAGGCTATGTGCGGCCATCTGTGTTCATCTGTGGACTTCCCCGGCTTTGCCATACGGCCTTGATGCGGTTGAAGTCGGCTTCCGGCAGGGTGCGCTTGCCGAAGTTCACGCTGCGGGGGTGGTCAAGGCCGTGGAAGTCCGCCCCGCCGCTGACCAGCAGGCCCAGCTTGTCGGCCAGGGCGCGGTAGTGCTCCTGCACGTCGTGCTTGTGGTCGCTGTGGATGCATTCAATGCCATCCAGGCCCTTCTGCCGCAGGTCGAACACAATCTCGTCACCGCGCTGGTACAGGCCTGGGTGGGCAACAAACGAAAGCCCGCCGGATTCAAAAATGGCTTCAATTGC
The DNA here is from genome assembly GCA_019636215.1 of Planctomycetota bacterium. Taxonomy (GTDB): domain Bacteria; phylum Planctomycetota; class UBA8742; order UBA2392; family UBA2392; genus H3-PLA7. The sequence continues at coordinate 142,716 of JAHBXZ010000002.1, forward strand.
CTGCTCGGCCTTGATGCGGTTGTGCTCTACATAGCCCGGGCAGCCTTTGCGCAGATAGCGCTCAAAGGCCTCTGTCTGCGACTTGACGAACCCCTGCTGGATCAACATCCGGGCAAGCAGCGGCCTGGCCAAAGCCATCTCGTTGGGGAAATCGGGCTCTGCAAGCGGAACCCCCGCGGCCCGAAGCCGCGCGACCATTTCGTGAAAACGTGTGCGGCGCCGCGCCCGGATTTCCTCGCACAGGCGCTGAAGCGTCGCACTGGCACGGTTCACGCCCAGGCCCAGCACGTGAATTTCTATGCCGATGCAATCCACCGTGAACTCTACGCCGGGCACAAGCTGCAGCGCCGCGCGCCCGGCTTCGGCCTGTGCTTCGTCAAGCCCGCCGGTGGTGTCATGGTCAGTCAGGGCCAGCACATTCAGGCCGCGCTTGACGGCCTCTTGCACCAGCGCGGTGGGGGACAGTGCCCCGTCAGAGCAGGTAGAGTGCGAGTGCAGGTCTATTTTCAACGTGGCGTTTTCTGGCATAGCCCCACAAGGTATGGTTGGAAGCCAGTTCGCGCAAAGGGCAGACCGTGAAGCTGTTGCTACTTGTTTGTCTGGGCGGGGCCGTCGGTTCCGGCCTGCGCTATGGCACCGACCGGCTGATCCTGGCCCAGTGGCCTCGCGAGGCTGCGGCGTTTCCGTGGGCTACGCTGGCGGTGAACCTGGTAGGCTGCCTGATTGCGGGGCTGTTACTTGGCTCCATGTCCCGCGAAGGCGTGAAGTTCGCCGATGAACTGAAGGTGCTTCTGATCACCGGGCTTTGCGGCGGCCTGACAACTTTCAGCGCGTTTGCCCTGCAGACCATGCAGGCCAACCCCGGCAAGGCCCTTGCCAACGTGGCCGCAAGCGTGGTGGGGGGCCTGGCCCTGGCGTGGCTTGGCCTCTGGCTCAGCACACCGGGTAATGCCTGAACCGGGCCTTTACGGCAGTGGCCTGCCGGCTATCATCCCGCCCCTTCGTTGCGGCGTTTTGTGGCCCATGCGGGCTGCCGTCGCAAAGCTTTTGCTCCAACGGCGCGGGCTCGGGAAGGCCGCGCAACGTTGGTCGAAACGACCTTCCCGGGGAACCCTATTTCATGCCATTGATCGCCAACGCACACGCCATTAACCCGCTGGTCCGCAAGTACGGCCCCAAGGCCGAAATTGTTGACGCCGAGCTTGAGTCCCTGTGGAAGGAACCAACCGGCGAGACGATGGTGCCCAGCGCCCGTCACTTCACCGAAGAATCGCTGGTCAAGGGGCGCGTTGTCAGCGTCAGCAAAGACCAGATCACCGTGGACCTTGGCGCCAAGACTGTCGGCGTCATCCACACCCGCGAATTTGAATCCGAAGCCGACCGCCCCAAGGCTGGCCAGGAAATCACCGTATTCATCGAAGAAATCGAGAACCAGGACGGCCTGATCGGGCTTTCCAAGCGCAAGGCCGACCGCAAGATCAACTGGCAGCGTGTCATTGAGAACCACAAAGAAGGCGACACCGTCCACGGCAAGGTCACCAAGAAGATCAAGGGCGGCCTGCTGATCGACATCGGCGTGCCCGCGTTCCTGCCGGCCAGCCAGGTCAGCATTCGTCGTTCGCGCGACGTCAACGAGTTCATTGGTGAAGAACTTGAGTGCGAGATCATCAAGATCGACACTGCCCGCGAGAACATCGTGGTCAGCGCCCGCAAGCTGCAGGAGCGCAACCGCGAGCGTCTTAAGGATGCGCTGCTCAGTGAAATCGAAGAAGGCCAGGTGCGCGACGGCGTGGTCAAAAACATCGCCGACTTCGGCGCGTTCGTTGACCTGGGCGGCATCGACGGCCTGCTGCACATCACGGACATGACCTGGGGCCGCATCCAGCACCCCAGCGAAGTGGTCAAGATCAACGAGTCGGTCAAGGTGAAGGTGCTGAAGGTCGACCGCGAACGCGAACGCATCGCGCTGGGCATGAAGCAGCTTGCCGACAGCCCCTGGAAGGGCATTGCCGACCGTTACCCGGTTGGTTCGCGCCACAAGGGCAAGGTCGTCAACATCATGACCTACGGCGCGTTCATTCGCCTCGAGGAAGGCATCGAGGGCCTGGTGCATGTCAGCGAGATGAGCTGGACCAAGCGCGTCAACGACCCGCGTGAAGTCGTGCAGCTTGGCGACGACATCGACATCATCATCCTGGGCGTGAACGAGGAAAAGCAGGAAATCAGCCTGGGTATGAAGCAGCTTGAGGATAACCCCTGGGATCGCGTCAGCGAGCGCTACCAGCCCGGTGCCAAGGTCAAGGGCGTTGTCCGCAACCTGACCACCTACGGCGCCTTCATTGAGATTGAGCCCGGCATCGACGGCCTGCTGCACGTCAGCGACATGAGCTGGACGCGCAAGGTCAGCCACCCCAACGAAATGGTCAAGAAGGGTGACGAAGTTGAGTGCATCGTGCTGGCCGTGGACACCGAGAAGCACCGCATCGCGCTGGGCATGAAGCAGATGCGCAGCGACCCCTGGGAAGACGAGATTCCCAACCGCTTCAACATCGGCGCTGAACTGGACGGCGTGATCACCAAGATCACGAACTTCGGCGTGTTTGTGCAGCTGAATGACGACCTGGAAGGCCTGCTGCACATCAGTGAGCTTGCCGACGAAAAGGTCGACAAGCCTGAAGAAGTTGTAAAGGTCGGCCAGGCCATCAAGGTGCGTGTGATCAAGCTGGATCCGAAGGACCGCAAGATCGGCCTGACCGCCGTCAAGTAGTGCCGCAAGAGCTCACAAGTTGACCGGCGCCCGCATTGGGCGCCGGTTTTCGTTGAGGCCGGCAGCGCCGGGCCCAATGCCTTGTTCCACCCGCCGTTATCGTTTAGGCTCTCGCGCTCAATGGGGGTTGCACAGTGTCGCTGGTACTCATCTCTGACGACGACAAAGCCGTGCGTGCCGAACTGGCCGACGTGTTGGGCAAGGCCGGGCACAAGGTGGTAGAGGCCGCGACCGCGCGCGAAACCCTGCTGCAGGCCCAGGATCACGAACCTGACCTGATTCTGCTGGACATCCGGCTGCCCGATCGCGACGCGCTGGAGCTGCTGGAAGAAATCCGCAGTGAGCAGTCACTGGTTCGCACACCGATCATGATGATGGCCGCTGAGGCGGACCAGGAACTGCTGATGCGCACGTTTCGGTGGGACATCGTGGACTTCATCCACAAGCCCTTCAACGTGGAGCTGCTGGTCGCAAAGATCGGCGCACACACGCGGCTGAACCTGGCGTACAAGTTCTCGCGCAAGCTGAGCAAAGAAATGTACATGAGCCGCATTGAGCGGCTGGAGCGCCAGGTAACCGCCAGCGAAGAAGAGATCACCGAAGCCGAGCGCCACTTCACATGGATGCAGCCCAAGCCGCCGCAGATTGACGGCTATCGCATTGAAGTCAGCTATCGCCCGTACGGCCGCCTGGGTGGCGACTTTTATGACTTTCTCTGGCTGGACCGCGACAACCTGGCCATCGTTGTTGGCGACGTAAGCGGCCACGGCGTGCAGGCGGCAATCCTGCAGACCATGGCGCGCAAACTGATCAGCCTGGCCCTGCGCACAGAGCAAGGCCACCTGCACAAGGCCGTGGCTTTTGCCAACCGCGAACTGACCAACGACCTGCCACCGGGCAGTTTTGTTGCTGCGGCATTCGGCGTTCTGAACACCACCCGCCACGAATGGCGCCATGTGCGCTGCGGAATTCCGTACCCCATGTGGATCAAGGGCCGCGTTGCCGAACCCCTGGTGACGGCGGGCGGGCCGCTGGGGCTTTCCAAGAAGGCTGACTGGCACAACCAGGTGGGCGACTACGGCCTGATCCTGGAGCCAGGCCAGTGTGTGATGCTGATGTCGGACGGCATCATTGAGGCCTATGTCGACGACGAAAAGAAGCGCCAGTTTGACGTAGAGGGCGTGGTCAAGGCCATTGCGGATACACCACCTGAGGCCAGCATCATCAGTACAATCTACAATGCAGCTGACCTGGATCATCGCGCGGACGACGATTGCACGATGATCAGCATTTCACGGACCTGACCATGGCCAATGTGCTTCTGATCGAAAGCGACGAAACGCTGCGCGCCGAGATCAAGGAGCGCCTGGTTGCGCAGGGCCACGAAGTGTCGACTGCCAATTCCTCCGATGAGGCCGGCAAAGCCGCCAACGGAAGGCCGCCGGAGCTGATTATCAGCGACCAGAAGCTTGGTGATGCCGACAACGACTTTCTTGCCAACCTCAGCAAGAACCGCCGGCTGGCGCGTGTGCCCGTGATGCTGCTGATCGACCCCAAGGAATCGGGCACGGCACTCTCGGCTTACCAATGCGACATTTTTGCCGTGATGAAGAAGCCGCTGGACCTTGAACACCTGCTGCTGCAGACCGAGACCGTGCTGCGCCAGACTTCGCGCCAGAAGCAGAGCCGCCGGCGCGAGCGCAGCGAGTTGCGCAGCCAGATCATGCGCCTGGAGCGCGAAATGCGCAGCACAACGCTGGATCTGACCGACGCCGCGCAGAACTTCATTACCATGCTGGCCACACCGCCTTCACCGCAGGGCGTGCGGATTGACGTGCATTACAACCCCACCGGCGGCTTCATCGGCGGCGACTTTTACGACTTCTTCTGGCTGGACCAGCGTCGGCTGTGCACCGTGGTGGGGGACGTTTCCGGCCACGGCATCCAGGCCGCGGTGATCCAGTCCATGGCGCGCAAGGTCATCAGCATCGGCATGCGCATCAACAACGGGGACCTTCGCGCCGGCCTGCGGTTTGCCAACGACGAGCTGGCAGACGACATTCCCAACGGCAAGTTCGTGGCGGCCATGGTCAGTGTGCTGGACGTCGTCAGCGGCCAGTGGCAACACGCCCGTTGCGGCATTCCGCACCCCGTGTTTGTTCAGCCTGACGGCTCGCGCCAGGACGTGCTGACGGCAGGCGTGGCGCTGGGCCTGCGCCGCACAGCCGACTGGGCCAACGCCATTGAGGTGCACAGCACGGTCATGCAGCCCGAATCCCGCGTGGTGATGTTCACCGACGGCATCATTGAGTGCGTGCAGGACGATGGCGAGGAGTTCGATTACCAGGGCGTGCACAAGGTCCTGGAGCGCGCACGACTCGACGACAACGTGCCCGAACTCATCCGGCAGGCCGCCCATGCAGGCCACCGCGCCGCCGACGACGTGCTGATCATCTGCATCACCCGCGAGTCCGCATCAACCCAGAGCCTCGGCGCGTTGAACGCGGTCGAAGAGGATGATTTCACCACGTTTGAGACCTGAGCCCGGGGCGGGTTTACGTCGCCCCTACACAGCGGGCCGCAGCGCGCCATAATCGGGCCATGGGCGACGACCCCAATTTCCGGCTGAAGGCCTTTGCCGTTATCACCTGTGTACTGGGTGTGTTCCTGGTCAGCTTCGTAGCCCAGCGCGTGTACTACTGGGCGCGAACGCGCCGCCGCGAAGACGTGGAGACCACGCGCGTTGCGCCGATCCTGGACTTCAGCCTGCTGGCGCTGGGTGCGTTCGTGATCTGGCTGGCGATTGAGGCGCTGGTGCTGGCGATTTCAACGGCCAGGCTTACCACCCAGCCGGATTCGTTGCAGAAGATTGCCGAGATCGAGGTAGGCAAGCTGGATCGCGACACCAACCAGACCAATCTGCTGTTCTATCCCGTTGACCGTGCGGGACGGCGCCAGGCGGAACAGCGCCGGCCGATCCTGACCAGCGGCGACCACTTTCACCTGACTGCCCAGATTACCCAGTGGCGCAGCATGTGGGCCTGGCTGGGTGAAGGTGGCTTCTATCAGTTTCTCGCGCTTGGTGGCTTTGACAACGTTGGAGGCGGGGCCACGGAGGCCACCAGCCTGGACCCATCACCACTACCGCGCGGCCTGGGCCGCGTGGTGTTTCTGCGCGCCGAGCAGGCATGGGAAGTCAAGCAGGCCTGCAAGGAAGGCGAAGTCTACGACATACTGATTGACCCGCAACGCAACGCGCTGGTCGTACAGATGCACAAGTAGACTTTCGGGCTAGCTGCCCGGCGGCGCCGTACCCGGTTGTGAAACCGGCGAGGCACTGAGCGCGGGGGGCTCTGCCGGTGGCGCCTGAGGCTGCGAAAGCGCGGCGATTGCCTGGTCGATCTGCTGCTGGCTGACGGCCACAGGCGCCGGCGCGGCCTGCTGGGCGACTGCCTGCTCAAAGGCGCGCATGACCCTGCGGTAGGTCATGACGTTGCTGATCAGCAAACCTGCACCCATCAGCGCCGCCAGGCCCATGAACGTGCTCCAACGCGTAATCGCCGCGTCGGCACGTTGACGATACCGCGAACCCTCGGGCCCCGGGTTCAGGTCAGATCTGCCGCGATGGGAGCCCCACTGCGAACCCGTGATGGCACCGTGCACCGGCGATATCTGGGCCATCTGCATGTTTTCGGTTTCACTCTCGTTGCCGACGATGCCCTGGGCCATGTAAGGGACGGCAATCCATACCACCAGCACCAGGCCGCCCAGCACGCTGCTGATACCGCGGGAAAGCCCGGACAATGAGATGCGCCAGGTAACCTGCACGACCACCAGCAGACCCGCCAGCAGGGCACCCAGAAACAGCACGAAGCCCTTGAAGCTCCAGCCGTAGTATGTCGACAGGCCGTCGCGCATCTCGGCTTCTGTGATACCCGTCGGCAGGGTCACGGGCGCCAGCAGTGCCATCAGCGGGCCCATGCCTGCGGGGGCTGTCTCGCGGCCCGTGGCAGCCATGTAGTCAATCGCCAGTTGCGAACGATCCGCCGCCGCGCGGGCCTGCAGGGAGTCAAAGCAGAAATATGCTGCCAGCAACAGAAGCGCAAACCCCAGCAGCGACACCAGTGAGATGTGCAGCACGCCGCGCAAGCTGCCGGGAAAGAACAGCGCCCCGCCGGCCTTGAGCATGGACGGGCTGGCCTTGTCCATTTCGCGGCGCACACGTCGCGACGGCAGCGGAGGCTCCGCAGGGAATGAGAGCGCCGGCACCGCCAGCAGCAGCGTCAGGTAGACACCGGCCGTAACCAGCGCGCCCAGCGTCATGTTGACGTCAGGCAGGCGCGCCACCAGGAAGTACGACGCCACCTGGGCTGGCACCACAACAGCGGCCAGGGTCCAGAACAGGCGCATGTTGGTGCTTTTGTTGTGCGACGTCGGCTTCAGGCGGTTGGTAGTGGACAAGAACAGAAGCGAGCAATACAGCGCGCAGGAAACCGTCAGAAACACGACGTAAAAGATCCCCTCGCCGATTGTGGGGTTGGCAAAGAAGCCCACCAGCGGAAAGGCCGTGCTGGCCACAGCCGCAAAGGCCAGCGTGAGGAACACAACCAGCAGGATCAGGCCGAGCACAAATGCAAATGCATAGGTCACCAGCACGGCCGGGATCGCCCGCGTAACAAGGCTGGACGCGTACACGCCGACAAAACTGATCAGCACCGACAACAGCACCAGCACCCAGATGGTCACGAAGAAGACTTCAGGCTCAATGCCACCGAACAGGTTTGCCATCGCGAACAGCGGCACAGTGGCAATCAGGAACACACTGGCCTGGATGGCGGCGGCAAAGAACTTGCCCAGCGCAATCTCCCACGGCGACAATGGCGTCAGCAGCAGCAGGTCAAAGCTCTTTTTCTCGTGCTCGCTGGCAATCGCGGTGCTGGAGAACGCCGGGAAAATCAGCATCACAACCGTAACCAGCACTATCGACATCGTGATGAAGAGGCCGCGGCCCGTGCTTGTCGGGTTGGTGAAGGTTCCACGATCGCTGGCGTTGTAGACCCAGATGGCGAAGATCGCGCCCTGCAACAGCAGGTAGACGCTAAGAAACACCACCAGCTTCCAGGACCGGCAGGCCTGGCGCACTTCGCGCACTGCCAGCGGGTTCAGGAAAATGCGTTTGAGGATGCCCGGGGCTGCGTCCATGGTGCGGAAGTTACTCCACGCGCTTGATGATGTGGATGCCGAACTGCGTTTCTACCTGGTCCCACTTGTCCAGGCCAAGCCGGAACGACAGGTCCGCAAAAGGCTTCACCAGGCCGGCGTCACGCGATACCTCATAGACTTTGTCGGCCACACCGTCCTCGTTGAATTCGACCTGCAGCTTCACAAAGTCCTCGCCCGCGGCCAGTCGATCCAGGATCTTCTGCACCAGGTCCCGGGCCTGCGCCTCTGTGCGCTGCGGGTCTTTGGGCATGGCACCTTCGAACTTGTCCTTCCAGGTGATCAGGATGTGCCGCACCTTCACGTTCATGTACTCGACGGGGTCCACGAACAGCTCATTGACGACCTCTTCGTCCAGCCAGAACAGAGCATCCTCTTTGTCCGTCACGCGCACCAGCACCGCGATCTCGCCTTGCTCGGTCTTTCCGAAATACAGGGCTCCGGTTCTCCGGATTTCCGCGGGAGATTCTTCGCCTTCCTTCTTCTCGCCTTTCTCGGCCCAGCCAACCTCGATGAAGCGGCGGCTGACGGACGGAGCAACGCCCACAGCCACATGGTCAGCGGGGTCGTTGAACTTGTGGCCACGCTGCGAGTTCAAGGTCGTCAGCAGGTTCGAGATGGCAAACCGGTCGCCTTTGCCCTCAGACGGCAGGGTGATGCGCCAGTCCTTCAGGCTGCCGGCAATGACGCGCTTGTCGGCCTCCAGAATCTTGTCGCCGTCTGCCACGCGGATGCGGTCTACATCAACGCCAATCGGCATCAGGCCAAGGTCAACGCGGCGGATGAAATCGCCGGTTTTGCGAAACACCCGCGCCAGCACGTACTCAGCCACCCAGTAAAGCAAGGTCCCCTGGTTCGAGCTTTTCAACTGCACGGCCACGTTGCCGTCCTTGACGGTGCCGAACGTTAGGGTGGCCTTCACGGGGCGCGATTCCTGCAGGTACTCCAGCGTCACCCAGCGCCGCGAGTCAGCAAGACCCAGCGAGCCCGCGTCCACATCTCGCCCGGCAACATCAATGGCGGCAAGGTTCGCAAGAGCATTGACCACGGCCTGGATGTTGGTGGATTCGCCTTCGCCCGCGCGGGGCAGGGTGACATCCCACTTGTTCTCGGCCAGCGGGTCGTTGCGGAACTCAAAGCCGCGGTCGCCGTCCTGGATGGTCAGGCGGTCTACCCGGGTGCCTGTCTCGATCACACTGAAAGAAGAAAGATCCAGCCAACGCTTGGGCTCGGGCTTGCCACCGACATCCAGTTGCAGGCGCGAATACAGCGTGTCCCAGGCGCCACCCGGCCCGGCAAGCTCGAAGATGCCCTTGGGGTCGTCGTTGGCCAGGCGGACAAAATCGCGCGCGTTGTCTTCGCTGCGGCCGATCAACAGGTGCAGCAACTCCTTGCCGGCCTCGCTTTGCAGGCGCAGGTGGGCCGCGTCGTCGTCGGCCAACTGGTACTGGACGTACTTGCTGGTGTCTTCGGTAGAGGCTCGACCAAGCCGCTTGGCATCAAACAGCTTGGTCAGCAACGCATCAATGTCGTTGCGATCGGCTGGTGCATTGTATCGGCCCGGGACGCGCCACCCGCCATCGGTACGAACCAGTACCATCGGCTTGTCCTTGCCCGACCAGATTTCAATCTGCGCGACGTCTTCTTTCTTGAAGGCCGGGCTGTCGGCGGTGCCACCGACAAGTGGCACGGGTTCGAACTTCTGCTCCTGCTGCCCGGCGCTCCGCGAAAGCCACACCAGGCCTGCCAGCACCAGTATCACGACGGTAAGCGCGGTGACCTGCCGGTTGCGCTGGCGGCTGATGACTTCATCGGGCGTGATGTCTGCGGCGGGCTGGGTCATGGTCACTCCTTGGGCCCTGCGCCCAGCGCGGCTTCGTAATCCTGCCGCGCGCGGGCCTGCGCCAGGTTGCGAACCATTCCGGCGGCCAGCAGCATCAGTGGTATGCCGCCGATGCACACAAACAGCCACCAAAGGCGCCGGCCTTCGCTCAGTTCGCCCGAAAGGCGCGGGGCAACGCCGGTGCGCACGCGCAAACGCACCAGGTCTTCGCCATAGATGTGGGTTTCCGCCATGTTCTTGAAAAACGTCGAGCCCTTGGGGATTACCACGTTCACGGCCTCTTCGTATCCATAGCCCCACAGGTACTCGATGTTCAATGTGCCCGCCGAGCTGCACAGCAGCAGCGAACCCGGCCGCGACTTGACCTCGGGGGCGCGCTGGCCGGCAACCGGGTCGCCCGCCGCCGGCGGCCTGGCCCAGGCCGGCACGGCGCGACCATCTGCATCCCAGTAACTGCGGAAGGTGCCGCGCAGGCTGGTAGCAACCAGCACCGGGTCTTTGGTGCGCTGGAAGCGGATGTCCTTGCCCGGGGTCGCTTCGGGGTCCTTTTCAACTTCCGCCGGGCTGTCCAGGCTGACGCGCAGCGGGATTTCCGGGAAAGCCGGGTTGGCCGGGATGAACCGATAAATATCGTCCCGCAGGGCAATGACATCCTGGCGCTCGATCTTGTTGGCGGCCAGTTCCGCGTCGTCGATGCGGATTTCCACAGGAAACGGCAGCGGCATGCCGGCAAGCCAGCGGCCATAGATGCTGTCGCCATTGAGATCACGCGGCTCCACCACCACAGCCAGCGGGATGTTCGTGGGCTGCTGTTCGCTGCCCTGGCGTGATCGACGATAGGGCGTCATGGACCCGCCCTTGTCGAACAGCGCGTCCTGCCCGAACTGGATGCCATGGAACTTGCACCAGTCCTCAAAGTGTCTGGTGGTCGGGTTCTTGTTCAGGGCCAGTGTGTCACGGAAGCGGCCCATGACTTCAAGCTTGGCGTCCCAGCCCTGGTACAGCATGACCACGTTGCCGCCCTCGGCCAGGTAACGGTCGATCTCGTACAGGTCGCGCTCGGCGTACTGGTTTGGCTCAAAGGCGATCAATACGGCCAGGTCGCGCGGGATGCGATGGCTGGTGCCAAGGTCAATCAGATCGGCCTCATAACCGAACGTGCGGCGGATGTATTCCACGGCATCACTGTAAGGAGTCTGCGCAGGCTGGCCGGGCTGGCGGCGCGGGTCGATATCGCCGGGGGGCAGCACAAACCCCAGCTTGGTTCGCGGGCGCAGCAACTCCTGCAGCGGCCCCTCAATCTTGGTCAGGACGGACTCCGTTGTGGTTTCGTCGGCGAAGTCAAAGACCACGTCGTATCGACCCTGATAGAGAATCGCCGCCACGGTGTAGTAGAACTTGGGACCCTTGCGCGTCGGGTCGCGTGAATCCACTGTTTCTTCCTCGGTCACCTTCCCGTAGGGCCAGGCCTGGCGTCCGTCGCTCAAGACACGGCCGAAGGGGACAATGCTGCGCTGCACCTTCACCCGCGGGCTTTCCTGGGCCAACGCGTTCAGGGCGTTGTTGATCGTTTCGCCCAGTGTGGGGTTCTTGGCCGGCATCTGTTCGCTGGTGTGCAGCGTAATGGTGATGTCGTCCTTCAGAGTCTTGACCAGCCGGCGGATCGGGGCCTTGCCACCCTTGGCGCGAATCTGCAGCACCGCAAAGCTGATGTCGAACTCAAGGGTATCTACACGATGTTCCGTGGCTTCATCCAGTTTGTCGACCAGGTTGCGTACGCCGTTAATGACCACCGGCTCGGCAAGGCCGTACTTGATCTCGATGCTGCTGAAGTACCCCTGAAAGCCCTTCATCCTGGCCGACTCGTCTGTGCCTGAGGTCAGCACGTCGATCGTCTTCTGGATGCTGCGCTTTTCCAGTTCTTCCAGCTTGTCCTGGGCCTCGGCGGCGGTAATGCGCTCGATGCTCCAGGTCAGTTTGCCACCGCTGGACACGGCAAGTTCCTGCAGCTTGTCGCGCACATCGCGCTCAAGGTTGATGCGTTTGGGTGGCGGCTCTTCATCCACAAAGTACGTGACATGTACGCCTTCGGTGAGTGATTCAAACAGCCGCTGTGTGCCCTCCGACAGCGTAAAGCGCTTGTCCGCCGTCAGGTCCAGTCGGGCGCGATGGGCCAGCGCCAGGTAGTTGACAGCAGCCAGCGCCACGGCTGTCAGGATCGACAGCAGCAGAAAGTGCATGGTGTAAGAGCGCTTGCGGTTGATCATCAGGAGTGCCGCCTGCTTTCCAGCGACCACACGTTCAACAGCACGAACAGCACCACCAACGAGGCAAAGAAAACCAGGCCATTGGTGTAGACCACACCGCGTTCAATCTCGCGAAAGTGGTCCAGAACACTTACCTGGCCCATGGCTGCAACCACGGCTTCGCCTTGCGGCGACAACACACGAACCTTGTCCGCAGCCACCGGTGCTTCTTCCCACAAGTACACCGCGGAATTAACCAATAGCCCCATGGCAATCGCTGCGGCCCCAACGGCCTTGTCCCGACCCACAGAAGCCGCCAGCAGCATCAGGCCGATAATCGGCACCGTGACGACGTGCACCATGGCGGCATTGGGCCGCGACCGGGCAAGTTCGCCCAAAAAGCCGCGCATTTCGCCCAGCCCGACAAGGCCAAGGCAGATCAGCATCGCGGCAAAGAACGCCAGAGCCTGGTTCTCGGTAAGGCCGGACAGAAACAGGCCCACGGCAAGAAACGCCGCACCCAGCAGAAAACAGGCAATGTAGCCGCCGAACACCGGCCCCCAGTCAGGTTGCCCGAAGTTGGCCAGCATCAAGGGAAAGGCCAATGTGCCCGCCAGCATCGCGGCCAGGAACGTCAGCCCCGCGAGGTATTTGCCCAGTGCCACCTGCCAGGTGGGAATGGGCAGGGTCATCAGCATTTCAAAGGTTGCCTGGCGACGGTCTTCGGCCCACAGGCGCATGCTGACCGCGGGCACAACCACGGCCGCGACCCACGGGAAAATGCCGAAGAACGTGCGCATGGAAAGTTCGCCGCGCTTGAACCAGTCTCCACCCTGACCCATGGGGTCCAGCAGCAGGCTCAGCAGCATCATTAGAACAACAAACGCGCCGATGATGCCCACGCCCATCAATGAGTCAAAGTAACCTCGAAGCTCGCGCCGGAAGATCGCAATCATGCGCCACCCCCGGTTTTGGGCGTGTCATCCTTCTTTTCCATGGCGCGCTTGGCTGCGGCGATGTCGGCCGCGCTCATGCCGCCGCTTGCGGCTGCCGTGGCAAATGGATCCGGTGCGTCGGGCAGGGCCGGCAGATCGGTTTCTGTTTTGGCGCCCATGGAACGGGCCTTTTCCGTGATGGCCCCGGCGTCAATCACGTCCCAGGCGGTTTCGCTGGCTGCGGGCATTGCAGAATAGTTTTCGGCCTCGGTCGGCTTGCCAACAACACGGGTGGCGGCCGCCGTGGCGTCGGGGTCGTCTGGCAACTGCTGCGCGTCGGCAACGGGCGTGGTCGGCTTGCCTCGCAGCATCTGCAGGAAGATGTCTTCCAGTGTCATGCCCTGTGGCGCCAGTTCGGCCAGCGCGATGCCGCGCGAACGGCACAGTTCGAACACCTTTTCGCACACGGCGCGTGCACCAAGGGCCCCGCCCGAGGTAACCAGTTCCAGCCGCGTGTAACCCTGCGGGGGGTTGTGCCGATCCACCGAAAGCACACCGGCAACGGTGCGCAGGGCGTCCTGAAGACCATCGCCCCCGCGGGCCAGCACCCGCACCTTCTGGTTGTCGCTTGCCTGCCGAGCCAGGTCATCCACGGTGCCGTCGGCGACCTTCCTGCCGCCGTTGACAATCACCAGTCGCGAGGCCACGGCAGTCGCCTCCTGCAGAATGTGCGTGCTGAAAATGATGCATTTGTCTTTGCGCAGGCGGTCGATCAGGTTGCGTATCTCGATGATCTGCATCGGGTCCAGGCCGCTGGTGGGCTCGTCCAGGATCAGCACCTCAGGATCGTGAATCAGTGCCTGGGCAATTCCTGTGCGCTGTTTGAAGCCCTTGGACAGTTCACTTACCCGCGACTTCAGCTTGCGGGCCAGTCCGGTTTCGGCCACCACGACATCCAGCCTTTGCTTCAGGGTTGGCCCGTTCAGGCCGCGCGCACGCCCGGCAAATGCCAGGTAGTCCTCTACAATCATGTCGCCATACAGCGGCGGGGTCTCGGGCAGGTACCCGATGCGGCGGCGCACCTCGTGGGGCTGGGCATGCACATCAAACCCTGCCACCCGCGCCGTGCCCTGGCTCGCACTGATGTAGGTCGTCAACACCTTCATGGTGGTAGACTTGCCGGCGCCATTGGGCCCCAGAAAGCCCAGAACCTCGCCCTTGGCCACGTCAAAACTGACGTCGTCCAGGGCCTTGAAGGTGCCGTAGTACTTTGTGATCCCGCGTACTTCGATCATCGTGGCGCGAATCTTAGGACGATGCGGCCTGACTGCAACCACGTCGCGTGACACACTTGCGTGCATGCGCGCACCGGCCATTCCTGAGAAACGCACGGAATTGCTGCGGGATTGGCGACAGTGGACTGACCCTCTTGCAGGAAGCGGTGCATGAACCAGCCGACGGGCATGGCAGTCACCAGCGGGGCCGAGCAAAGTTTTGGCGGCTTGCTGGAACGCATTGAGTCGCGGCTGATCGGATATCTGCGCTTTCGCCTGGGCAGCGGCGACGAGGCCGAGGACCTGTTTCAGGAGGCCATGCTGGCCGCCCACAGCAATTGGTCTGAGGTCAGGCGCATGGAAAACCCCGAGGCCTGGGTGTTTCGCGTGGCCCGCAACCTGGCCATCAACCATGGCAAGCGCCGCGGCACCGAGCGGCGCGTATTGGGCGCGCTGGCCCCGGGCGTTGCGCCGACGGCCTCTGCCCACGCCGAAGAAACCGAAACGCAGCGGCGCATCCAGCAGGCACTTGCCGAACTGCCAGAGCCCGAACGCGAGGCCGTATGCCTGAAGATCTGGGCCGGCAGCAGCTGGGTAGAAATTGCCCGCATGCTGCAGGTCTCTGAAGACACCGCCACACGCCTGTTCGCGCGCGGGCTCAAGGCGATTTCGCCAAGACTGGCAGACCTCGCACCCGGAGGACAATCATGACCGAGCACGAGACCATCATCGCCAGCCACGCCATTGGCGAGCCCGTGGCACCGCTGCCCGCTGGGGCAGAAGCCGAGTTGGCCCGCATCCGCGACCTGTGCCTGCTGCTGAGACAATCGAGCCCTTCGCCCGCGGCGGGTCGTCGGGAGGCAGTGATCGCCCGCGTGAAACCAGCCGCCCGCTTCGGCTGGAACGGGTGGGCTGCGGCGGCCATGGTTGTGCTGGCGGCGGGCATTTTTGCGGTAGGATACTTCAGCCAGCAGCCGCCTGTGGCACCCGCCGGTTCCACCACAGCCAAGACTTCGAATGAGCCGCTTTCCCCGCCATCCAACGAACCTGGTGCGCCTGATGTACGGCCGCCGGCCCGCGACTGGGTGAAAGAGCAATCAGACCAGGTGTTCGCCAAGCCGGCCGAAGAAGGTTCGGGTGCCGGATTTCCGCCGCCGCCGGGCAGGCTGAGTGGAGGCTCGGCGCCCCTTGACCCACAGGGCCTGCTGCCAACCGTGCTGGGCCAGGTGGACTTTCGTGCGCTTTACTGGCCTGAGGGCCCGGGTGGCATGCAGCTGGAATCCGCCAAGGTTGTCCGCGCCGCGAAGTCAGGGCTGGAGTTTGACGTGGTGCGCCTGGAGTACCGCCACCGGGATCTTCGGCTGGTGGTGATTCAGGCTTCCGACAGCGACGCGGCGGTCGCCCGGCTGATGGAGCCCGAGCACGACAACGGCGCGGCCGTTGCCATTCGCCGCGACGGTGTGGTGCTGCTGGCGCTGTGCAACAGCAGCGACAGGGCCGCGTTGCAGGCTATGCTCAAGGGTCTGCGGCCGGTGCCCAGATAGCCCGGAATTCCTGCGGGATTCCGCGCCGACGATTGTCCTTTGTGGTGACTGGCCTACCAACCCAAGGAACGACCCATGCGAACACTGACCTGCCTTCTGATGCTGCTTCTGGCTTGCCCGCTGCTGGCCGACGTCGGCCCCAAACCGCGCAAGACCGCCCCCGGCCCTTTGCCGCAACGTGACCTTGAGGGCGTCAACGTCGAGATGACCTCTGAGGACGTGAAGCTGGTTCTCAGCAAGGGCAAGGACGGCGACATCCTTGACGTCGAGGCAACCTTCCACATGACCAACCTGGGTGAGGCCACCACGTTTGAAATCGGCTTTCCCTGCGGGCCTTACACAAACATGAAGCGGTTTTCGGTGCATACGGACGGTGTCAAGAACGACTTTGAGCTGATCGACCGCGCCGCCAAAGAAGGCAAGGCCGACAAGCAGGAAGGCACCCGGGAGTTCTCCCGCCACGATTACTGGTACGTCTGGGAAGCCAGTTACGGGGCCAAGGCCAAGGTCACCCACGTTGTGCGCTACCAACTGGAGATTTTCCACTTCAGTGAGTACCGCGACACCGGCTATGTGCTGAACACCGGCGCGGGCTGGAAGAACAAGATCGGCAAGGCCGTGGTCACCCTGAGTTTTGCCGGTGACCTTTCGGCCGAGCACGTGCGCGACGTAGGCCCAGCCAAGGGCCTGGAGTTCAAGGACGGCGTCTACACCTGGACTTTCATCGACCTTGAGCCCACCACGGCAGACAACATCAACATTTCCTACAACAACAGGTTCACGTTTGGCGAGCGCCTGAAGCAGTACCGGGCCGAAGCCGGCAAGTTCTGGAGCTCCAAACTGGAACTCGTGTACCTGACCAGGGGTGCCCACAAGCGGTTCGGCCGCGACAAGATGACCGAAACAGAACTTGCCGACTATGTAGCCGCGCTGTCTGGCCTGCTGGAAGAGATGAAGGAGGAGGGCAACAAAGTCACCATGCCCGCAACCAGCCCGACCCGCATTGACTGGGGCGACACTGATCTCCCTGAAGGACTGCGCAAGCAGATGGAAAGCGAGATGGGAGAAGAGACTCGCAACTACGCCTACAAGGGCGAGGCCCACTCCCTGTTGAACCTGTACAAGTCGGTGCTGGAGGCCGCCGGTAACAACGCCAGCCGGGCCGACGTGAAGACCATGCTCGAACGCTGGAACAAGCTGATGGCGGCCTTCTTTGACGGCAACCTGTTTGCCGGTGCAAACAAGATGACCATCGGCGGAAAACTGCACGACAAGCTGTCTGCCGAGTACACCAAGCAGCTTGCCGAAGGCCGCAAACTGGCAGAGTAACCCTTGCCCGAAAAACACAGGCCCGGCGATCGTCGCCGGGCCTGTGCCATTCATGCTGCGTCCGCTTCAAACGGGGATGCGCGCAACGCCCATCGTCTCGGCGCGCTTGACCATTGCAGTTGCCACGGTTTCGCGCACTGCCTTGTCGATGCCTCGCAGGTTAGGCATGCCGTCAACCTCTACGACCAGCGGCCCACTGTGGGTTTCAATGATGTCAACGGACCCGACCAGCAGGCCAAGACCCGCAATCGCCTTGGCTGCAAGCTTCTTCAGCGGCTCTGGGGCTTCGACGGCCGCGCCGGCCCTGGCCGAAGACGGGCCGGACCACTGCGGGCGCCGCAGCACCGCGCCCAGACACTCCTGCGCCGCCATGTACAGCCTGAGTTCACGCCCCGCGCCTGTGACGCGTTGCAGAACAAAGTCTGCCCCGTGATCCCAGGCCATGGCCGTGACTGTTTCCAGGGTCGCGGGCTGATCCAGCAGCAAAGTCCGCCCCGCGCCCTGATAGCAAGGCCGCATCTGCACTGTCAGGCCGCCCAGGCTCTCCACCGCGGCCGGAAGTGATGCCGCATTCGGAACCAGCGCGGTGGGGGGCACAGGCAGGCCCAGCCCGATCAGCGCCATGGCTGTATGAAACCGGTCGCGGGTAATGGCAAGCGATTCCGAGCTGTTTAACACGGGCACACCCATGCGCTCCAGCGCGCGCAGCACCGAGATGCCGTGATCCCAGTCCTCAGGCGTCAGGCGCGGAATCAGCACGTCGGCCGATGTCGGCAGCTTCCCCTTGTGCAACAGCCGTGGCTGGCCGCCCGTGACCAGCAGCAGGCAATCATGCGGCGAGGCCACACGCACATCGTGCTTGCGCAGTTTGGCTTCGGCGACCAGCCGCCGTGTGGTGTAAAGAAAGCGCGATCGGCTGAGAATCACAAAGCGCATGAAGTGCGGCAGGCTAGGTCGTGCCACGCACAAGGCAAGGCAGGGCCGGGGGTTGACAGCCGCAGGCCGGGGGGTATCTGTATGCGCCTCGCGCGGGCCACCGCGTGGGCCTCGGTAGCTCAATGGTAGAGCAGCTGACTCTTAATCAGCGGGTTGTAGGTTCGAGTCCTACCCGGGGTACCAGCTTTGCATGCAGCCCGGGGAGCCCATCTCCGGGCTGCTTTCTTTCCCCTGCATTTCCGGTGGCGCCTTTCGTCGATCGCTGTAGCAGCCGGGACAGGTGCCAGACCTTTTGCAGGTCAATTCCTCAGCCCCTTGGGTAAGATTCCGGCATTCAGGTCTACACAGGATGGGGCCTTGGCGCCGTCCTGCCGGAGGACGTTATGCTGCGTACCCTGTTTCTTTCCTTTGCCTTGCTGGCACCGGTGGCACTTTGCGCCGACCTTGTCGGCCGCCACTTTCCCAACAAGGCCGAGGCCGACGTCGCCAAAGAGTTTGAAGCCGGCCTGCCGGCGTGGCTGCAGGCACGCCTGAAAGACCCCGATAAGCCCCGTGCCTGGGTCGAAGTCTCCAAGCGCCGCACCTACGTCGAACTGGCGGATGTGAAGGCCGACGAGCTAGTCTGGGCCGAACTCGCCCAGCATGGCGTGTACAAAGAACTTGCCACCTGGGGGTACAGCCCCACGGAAACTCAGCTCAAGATCAAGCTGTCCGAAATCCCCTCTTCGCAGATCGCCCGCTGGTTTGACTATCGCTATCGCACCCCCGAAGAGATGGTCGGCCTGGCCTGCTGGCTGGCCTCGCGCGGCGATGTGATGGCGGCCAATGAACGGCTTGCACCGCTGGCGGCGAAGTCCTCGCTGCTGAAGCCGGATATTGAGGCTTGGCTGATTGCCAGGCACGGCTGGCCCGCCGGCGCAACCCTGACAGAGACACCCATCCACGACCTTGAGCGCAATGTCGATGGTGTCTTGCTGCTTACCGCCGAGGCCGCGGCCCAGCGCCTGAAGGACCTCGACAAAGAGGCCAAGGATGTGCTGAAGGCGCTGCAGACGGCCCAGGGAAATGACCTCAAGGGTAAGTCCGGTGCCCGCAAGGCGCCGCCCAGCATGCGGCTGGATTTTCTGCTCAGCCGACTCGAACGCTTCAGCAAGGCCTACGCCGGAACCGCGACTGCCGAGAACAAGGCAACCAAGAAGCTGCTTGAGGAACTGATTGAGGCCGTGAAGGCCGATAAAGACTGGGTTGAGAACCAGGGCTACAAGGCCGACCGACTGGGCATCGATGGCGACCCCAAGGCCTGCGCGGATCAGTGGCTGGCCATTGTCCGGGCCAACCCGGAAGACCCCGAGACTCTACAGAAGGCCGCCGACGCCCAATACAAGGCCGCCGAGGTCACCGACAACGGCACCAAGTGCAAAGACAAAGACCGCGCCCGTAAGGGCGGAGAGCTGTGGGAAAAGTACTCGCAGATCCAGCCGCTGATGCTGAACGCGCGCAACTATGCGGGGCTTTGCTACATGGCAGCCGGCGACAAAGGCAAGGCCAAGGCCCACTTTGACGAAGTGCTGCGCCGCACGAGCAAGAAAGGCATCAGCGATGCCGAAGCCAAGCACCGCGAGTACGCCGAAGCCCGACTGAAGGACCTGAAGTAGGTTGCGAAGTAACTGTTAGGCCCGCCGCACGAGTTGTGCTACCCTTAGGCAGGGTTGAGGAGCCCCGACAGGCAGTCTTGAGGAGGTATCATGCGCACATCGTTGCAGTTCGCAGGCGTTCTGGCCGGCTTGTGTCTGGCTTCGACGCTGCACGCCCAGGCCGGGCAGCCGCTGTTTGACAAGACCCACAAGGGCGCCAAGGAACCCAAGGTCTCCAAGGATTGGGAAGACAAGCTGCCAATCTGGGCGAACTCGCTGACCAGCAAGAACCAGTTCATCCAGACCTGGCTGATGCTTGACGAGAATTTCCGGCCAAGTGACAAGCCGGGCAAGTTCGAAATCCGTGACGCGAACAAGGAACAATTCAGCGCCTACGCGATGGTTCGCGACGGCGTGGATGCAAACGGCCTGCCCGTTTACAAGGCCACTTCGGCGACCAAGTGGATCAGCTGGAAGAGCTGGCCCGCGCGCTTTGTCCTGACGAACTACCCGGTGGAAACGAACAACGACCAGAACGACCTTGTGGCATTTGGTGCATGGCTGTTCGGCCAGAAAGAAAACGACCTGGCCAACCGGGTGCTCACGCTGGTTCATGGAAAGAACAAAGAACTGGCACCACTGATTGAGGCCTACATCGCCGAGAAGTACGGCTGGAAAGACGCCGGGGCCTTGGAATCCTTCAACCTGTGGGACGCCGAGTTCCAGCGCGAACGCACCATCCTGATTACCGCCGCCGATAAGGCCGCTCGTGTGTCCGCCCGCGAGAAAGCCGCCAAGGCCGGCTTTGATGAGATCGTGCGTGTGCGCGGGGCTTACAAAGGCAAGGCACCCCGCAAGCCCAGCCCGACCAAGCAGTTGATCCTGATTGAGTGGGAGATCAAGCAGTTCAAGATCGCCTACGCCAGCAGTGACTTTCTGAAGAACACCAAGAACGCCGACGTGCTGCAGGCGATTCTGGATTCGATTGTCGACGACAAGGCCGTGATCAAGTCCAACCGCGAGGATGCCGCAAAGCTGCCCAAGAACGACAAAGACGCCAAGGGCATGAAGGCCAAAGCCGAGCGCATGGAACAGGTGCTCGTGATCGACCCAATGGACGTCGCCCTGCGTTCCGAGACGGCCAACGCCTGGTACCTGTACGGCGCGCCGCTGGATCACGGAAACGGCTGCGAACGCACAGAAGGCATCAACGCCGCGATTCCGCACTACAAGAAGATTCTTGAGGTCTACCCCAACAACAGCGCGTTCCTGCTCGCCCTGGGGCGTTGCTACCAGGCGCTGGAGGACAGCAAACAGGCCAGGCCCTACTACCAGAAGGTGATTGATCTGGAAGGCGACAAGGGCCTGGGCAGCACCGCGCAAGCCCTTATGCGAAACATGGATGCTCGCGACATCACGCGCCTGAAAGAAGAGGGCAAGAAGTAAGTCAGTGCGCCAGCAACACATCCCAGGGCCCGCCGTTAGGCGGGCCCTTTCTTTCACCCGGCCTGAACCGGGTTGCATTGCGGGCGCTCGCGGCACATAACGGGCACAGGAGGTGCCGCCATGGGCCTGTTTTCAGCCACGTACAAAATCCGGTTCAGCGACGTAGACCACGCGGGGATTCTGTATTACCCGCGTTTTCTGCATTACTTCCATTGCTGCTTTGAGGACTTCTTCGAGCGCGGCCTGGGCATTCCCTACAACCACCTGCTCGACGTAGAGCGCCTGGGGTTTCCAACCGTGCACATGGAAGTGGACTACCTCAAGCCGCTTCGCTTTGGCGATCACGTAGAGATCAGCCTTGGCGTCCAGAAGATCGGCAAGAAGAGCATCACTTGGCTCTACACCGGCGACACCAGCCGCGAAAACAAGAAGGTGCGCTGCGTGGAGGCCAAGCTGGTTACCGTGGCGATCAACATGGACAGCTTTGAGGGGGTTGAGCTGCCCCTGAAGTACCACGAGGCGTTCCAGAAGTGGCTTGTCCCCGACAGCCACCGCACGGGGCTGTACAAGGCGATAAAGCCGGATGCATGACCTGCGGTTGGGGTTACGGGTCTTGGGTTTTGGGGCACAGCGACGCAGCTCCCGAAAACCCGAAACCCAAAACCCAGAACCGCCTTGCACGACGAGGCGACATGTCCACACCCGTGTTTCCAGACTCCTTCAACATGGCCGACTACTTCGTGTTCTCGAACATCGAGGCCGGCCGGGGCGACAAAGTTGCCATCATCTTCGAGGACCGGCGCATCACATATCGCGAAGTTGCTGATAACGTCATGAAGGTCGCCCGCCGGCTGGTGGACGAGTACCTGCAGCCCGAACAGCGCGTTCTGGTCTGCATGCAGGACCGGCCCGAGTTCGCCTATGCCTGGTTCGGCGCGATCAAGGCCGGGGCCACGGTCACGCAGATCAACCCGCTGCTGCCCGTTGAGGACTACGAGTACTACCTCAACTACGTGAAGCCGCAGTTCGCCTTTGTCGACGAAGCCAGCCTGGTCAACTTTGACGCCGCGCTGCGAAAGACGCGCTACTGCAACGCCAACGAGTTCCGCGACAACGTGATTGTGGCCGGCCGCCAGCGCCTTGAAACGCCGCGCAAGGTTTACTTTGAGCGCGACAGTGTCCCGCCGGCCGAAAGCTACGAGCCCGACACCCACCAGAGCTTCGACTTCTGGAAGGACCTGCCCTGCGAGAAGACCAGCCAGCCCTGGCCCACTCGCAAAGACGACCCCGCAGTGTGGCTCTTTACCAGCGGCAGCACGGGCCAAAGCAAGGGCGCGGTGCACATGCACCACCACTTTGCGTTCAATACCGAGGTGTATGCGAAACAGTTCATCGGAATGCGCGAGAGCGACATCACGATTGCCGGCCCGCGCCTGTTCTTTGGCTACGCCACAGGCACGAACCTGATGTTCCCGTTTGCGGTGGGGGCTACCACCGTGCTGTTCAAGGAACACCCCACGCCCGAGCTGCTGGCCGGCCTGATCGAGAAGCACAAGTGCACCGTGTTCACAAGTGTGCCCACGCTGATCAACAAGTTCCTGCAAACCCCCGCCATCAAGCGCGAGGCACTGAAGACCGTGCGCTTCATGTGGAGCGCCGGCGAGGCCCTGCCCGCCGACCTGCACAAGCGCTGGGACGAGTCGTTCGGTACGCCGATCATTGACGGCATCGGCAGCGCCGAGAGTTTTCACATCTACATTTCCAATCGGCCCGCCGGCGACCACGGCCCCGCCGACATCCGTCCCGGCAGTCTGGGCAAGTTGGTGCCGGGCTATACGGCCAAGCTGCTGGACGACAACGACCAGCCCGTTGCCCACGGCGACGTGGGCACATTGTGGGTCAAGGGCGAAAGCGTGGCCACGCATTATCACAGCGCCTACGACAAAAGCCGCGAACACCTGCGCGGCGGCTGGGTGGTCAGTGGCGACAAGTTCCGCCAAGACGCCGACGGCTACTGGTTCTACGAGGGCCGCGGCGACGACCTGCTGAAGGTGGGGGGCATCTTTGTCAGCCCGCTCGAGGTCGAGAACTGCCTGATGCAGCACCCGGCCGTCAAAGAGTGCTGCGTAATCGGCAAGAACGACGAAGCCGGTTTGACCAAGCCGCTGGCCATCGTTGTTTCAGCCCGGAGCGGAAGCGACGGGGTAGCTGGTGCCAACGCAGCGCTTGAGCAAGAACTCATCGCCCACTGCAAAGCCCATATGGTGCGCTACAAGGCCCCGCACTGGATCCAGTTCGTGGACAAACCCCTACCCCGCAACGACCGCGACAAGATCGACCGCAAAGCCTTGAGGACGATCTACAGAGTCTGATCCCTTGGTGGAACTTCGAGTTTCGCGGTTACCTCATCGCCGTCCGCGCGGAATTCGACCTTGCCGCCTCGGTCAGAATTGCTGACGATCCACCAGGCAAACGCGGCGCTGATAAGCGTGAGGCCAAATGCGTCGCCGATCAGGGGCGCTGCTCCGCCAATCGCGCCGATGATCGCAACTCTTCCGCCGGTGTCTTCTGTGGCCAGTGGCCCGCTGTTACTCGTAATCGTCTCCGTTCACGTTGCGATAGGGATGCCCTTGCGTACAACGCTTTCAATACTCGAAACCGAGAACAGCGGAAGATCAGCGACGACTTGACTGGTAGGGACGGATGTGTAGCATTCTGTGTGGAGGCATGTGTAATGGCAACCAATCTAGCACTGGATGACAAGGTGATTGCGCAGGCCGTCAAAATCGGTGGCCATAAGACGAAGCGCGAAGCCGTGATGGCCGCGCTGCTGGAGTACATCCGGCGGCGCAAGCAACTGGAAATTCTGGAGTTGTTCGGCAAAGTGGACTTTCGGCCGGATTGGGACTACAAGGCGGAAAGGCGCCGGAACGGCTGATGCTCGTGCTTGTAGACACATCGGTCTGGTCGCTGGTGCTGCGGCGCAGACCCGCGCTGGTCGGAGATGAACTGGCCTTCGCCGACGAACTGCGGGAGTTGATTCGCGAGGGCAGGGCCGTGTTGATCGGCCCGATCCGCCAGGAGTTGCTCAGCGGCGCGCGCACGCGGGAGAACCTGCACCGGCTTCGCGACAGTCTTCGCGCGTTTCCTGACGTTGCTCCAACATCTGTTGTCTATGAACGCGCAGCGGAGTTGGATTTCGAGTTTCGAACCAGAGGCGTTACAGGCAAGTCCACTGACCTGCTGATCTGCGCGACAGCGCTGGAGAACGACTATTCAGTGTTTACCACCGATTCCGATTTTGAGCAGTTTCGAAAGCACTCGACACTCCGCCTTCATTCTGTTCGCTGATTCACCATGAACCCAACGCTCGCCCATGCCACCTGGCCACAGATCAAGGCCGCCCTCGCCGCGGGGCCGGTGGTTGCGATCCTGCCGCTGGGCGCCACCGAGGCCCACGGCCCACACCTGCCGTTGAACACCGACGTCATCATCAGTGAAGGCATGGCCCAGTACGCCGTGCCGGAGCTTGAGGACGCGGGCATTGCCGCGTTCATATTGCCAGCGCTGGCCTATGCGCCTGCCGAGTACGCCGCCGGGTTCCCGGGCACGATCACGATCAGCGCCGCTGCGGCCAAGGCCGTGATTCTCGATATAGCCCGGTCGCTCAAGGCCCAGGGATTCGCCTGTATGGCGCTTGCCAACAGCCACTTTGACCCGGCCAATGTGGCCATGCTGCGCGAGGCCGCCGCCGAGGCCGCGGCGCTGGGCCTCAAGGTTGCCTTTCCGGATTTCACGCGCCGCAAGCTGGCCCAGACATTGACTGCCGAGTTTCAATCTGGGGCCTGTCACGCCGGCCAGTTTGAAACCAGCCTGGTCATGGCCGCCCGGCCCGAACTCGTAGATGAAGACTCGCGCCGCACGGCACAGGACAACCCCGCCAGCCTGACAGAAGCCTTTGCCAAGGGAGCCAAGACCTTCGAACAGGCCGGGGGCCCACAGGCCTACTTTGGGTTTCCGCAAAAGGCCAGCGCGGACGAAGGCGTGCAGACTTACGAAGCCCTTGCGGCAGCACTGGTGTCGGCAATCAAGGCCGAACTGGCTTAGGCCAAACCCCAAGTACTGTCTCGCGTTTCAATGCCAGGACGGGCACTGCTTGCCACACACATCACGACATGATATACTGGCGTTATGCTTCTTCGCGCGGCCATACTCGGCATCATGTTGGGCCTGCTGGGTGGGGCGGCCGCCTGGCGGGGTGCGATTGCGCCCGCAGCCTGGTGGAACTGGTGCGCATTGGCCCTGGCGTTGGGCGCGCTGGCGATCCTGTTTGTGGACACCAAGCGCCAGCGCGCCCGAGCGCTGCAGGGCATTGCTCACAAGCCGCGTTGGTACCAGTTCGGGGCCAGTGGTTTTTCGCTTCTGGCGATCGGGTTGCTGCTGGCCTGGTGGCTGGCTCGGGTCCCGGCGCCCATGGGCAGTGGCCCGGCCGGGCCGAGCGTAGACCGCGCCCGGTTTGAGCAACCGTGGCTGAGTCAGCCCGTGGTGATGGTCAGCCTTGGCGACAGTGTCAGCACTGGTTACGGCGCCGGGCCTGGCATGGGCTATTTTGAGCTGATTCAGCGCAATCGCGACGATGTGTACCCCGAGATGGCGGGCATCGAGCTTTCCAAGGTGCTCGACATCCGCCGTGTGGAGCGCCTGGCCGCCAACAGCACAAACAGCATCGCGCACGAGGAAACGATCCGCCGCATGCAGGTCTGGCCCAAAGACACGTTTGGCGTGGTCTGCATGACCACAGGTGGCATTGACCTGATTCACTGGTACGGCAAGGCCGCCCCGAAGGAGGGTGCCATGTATGGTGCCGACTGGGCCACGGCCGAACCTTGGATCCGCAATTTTGAGCAACGGCTGGACCGCATGCTGCGGGCCCTGCGCGAGAAGTTCCCGGGCGGCTGCGCGGTGTTTTTGGCCACCATCTACGACCCGACCGACACGGTGGGGGACATTGAGAACGCCGGCCCCAAGTTCTGGCTGCCGGCCTGGCCGGACGGCAAGCGCATCCACACGGACTTCAACGAGGCCATCAAGGCCGCGGCGGCGAAGCATGATCACGTGCATCTGGTGGATGTGTACGCGACTCTGCTTGGGCACGGCATTCACTGCAACGAACCCGCTAACCCGCACTATGACGCCAGCGACCCGACCTACTGGTACTACATCAACCTGGAAGACCCCAACCAGCGCGGCTACGACGCCATCCGTCGCGCGTTTCTGAACGCCATGGCAGCGACGCTGGCGCCGCAACCATGACGATCACGCGTAGTTTGCGGTGGCAAGCAGGGGCAATCGCTGCGGCGCTGATAGCAGCGGCCTTGGGATATCTTGCGCTGAGTTGGGACGCCGACGTATTGCCCGCCGTCAATGCTGCGACTGGCGCAGTGAGCCTGTGCATGGTTGTGGTTGCAGTGTCTTGCTCGCTTATGCCACCACCGCGCGCCCGGTGAACCTTTGCGCTTCGAGCGAAACCGAAAGCACGCACCGGCAACATTGGGCCCGACCACAGGCAGGAAGAAAAGTCGCACTTATATCGGTTGCATTTCCCAACCATCGATACCTAAAGTAACGGCATGCCACAGTCTGTCATCGTCACCGGGGCATCCCGCGGCATTGGCCGGGCCATCGCCGAAAGGCTTGCGGCTGATGGGTATGCGCTGCTGCTGGTCGCCCGCAACGCCGGGCCAATGGACCAATTGGCCGCCGACCTGGCCTCGCAGGGGGCCAAGGTCGCCACGTTTGCCTGCGACGTTACGGATGACGCCGCGGGCGCGCGCATCCGCGACGCCGCGCTGGATGCCTTCGGGCCGCCCTGGGGGCTGGTGAACAATGCGGGCATGGCCGAAAGCGCCGCGCTGGCAAAGACTGACGACGAACTTCTTAGGCGCCACTTTGACCTGAACGTGTTCGCGCCGATCCGCATCATGCGCGCCGTTGTGCCGCGCATGGTCGAGCACGGCGGCGGCCGCGTTGTGAACATCGGCAGCACGGCATCTCTGGCGGGCTATCCTTACATCACGGCCTATGCGGCAAGCAAACACGCGCTGCTGGGCGCGACACGCAGCCTGGCGCGGGAACTTGCGGGCAAGGGCGTGACCGTCAACGCCGTGTGCCCGGGCTATGTGCGCACTGAAATCTTCGACGAAACCCTGCGCAACATCGCCGACCGCACCGGCCTGGACGAAGTGCAGGCCGAAGAAAAGCTCAAGCGCATGACTCCGCAGCACCGCATCTTCGAAACCGACGAGATCGCCAACGCGGTTTCGTTTCTGCTGGGCGATGACGCGCGGGGCATCAACGGCCAGGCCCTGTCGATTGACGGCGCGGAGATTGAACACTGATGCCCGAACCCCTGTTTATGAACCCCGACGGCTGGAAGCGCCCGCGCGGCTACAACAATGCGGTTGTGCTGCCGCCGGGCCGCGCTCTGTTTGTGGCCGGGCAGGTGGGCTGGGACGCCGAAGAAGAGTTGGTGGGGGACGACTTTGTGGCCCAGTTCCGGCAGGCACTGCGCAACGTGCGCGCCTGTGTAGAGGCCGCAGGCGGCCGCGTGGAACACCTGGGCCGCGTCAATCTGTACGTGACCGACAAGCAGGAGTACGCCGCCAACCTGCGCGCTGTGGGCGAAACCTGGCGCGAGATCATGGGAAGGCACTTTCCCGCGATGGCGCTGCTGGAGGTAAAGGGCCTGCTGGAGCCCGGCGCCAAGGTGGAGATTGAGGCAACCGGAGTAATCGCCGATGGCTGACACCATACCAGTACTGACATCCGCTGAGCGCTCGCGTGTCGGCATGTGGATTCGCCTGGCCCGTTGCTACAACCTGGCCATGCGCGAACTCCGCGGCGGCCTGCGCGCAGAATGCACCATGCCCCAGTTTGACGTGCTGGCCCAGCTTGCGCGTACGGAAGATGGCCTGACTTTCAGTGCGCTTTCAGAAAAGCTGCTGGTCACGGCCGGCAACTTGACCGGCATTGTCGACCGGCTGGAGAAGCTGGAGCTGGTGCGCCGCGAAACCAACCCGCGCGACCGGCGGCAGATTTTCATCCGGCTTACGCCGCGCGGCCGCGAGTATTGCGCCAAGGTGATCCCTGAACACGAACGCCAGATCGTGAAGCTGTTTGCCGGGATCAGCGAGAACGATGTGCAGAACCTGCGCCAGGACCTGGACCGCATGGCGGCGCTGTTTGAGGCCAAGGCAGGCCGCCCATGAAGCCAACACACTTCCTGTACTCCGAAAGTGACGGCATTGGCACGCTGACGCTGAACCGCCCCGAAAGGCTCAACGCACTTACGTTTGACGTGTACGCTGAACTGCCGGTGTTTCTGCGCTGGCTGGACACACAGGCATCGTGTCGTGTGCTGGTGCTGACCGGCGCGGGCAAGGCCTTTTGCAGCGGCGGCGATGTGGAGGACATCATCGGCCAGTTGTTCGCCCGTGACATGAAAGGTCTGCTCGATTTCACGCGCATGACGGTTGACGTGGTGCGCGCGATTCGCGCCCTGCGCAAGCCCGTGATTGGCGCCTTGAACGGCACCACCTGCGGGGCGGGTGCGGCCATAGCCCTGGCCTGCGACTTTCGCATTGCCGCCGACACCGCCAAATGCGCGTTTCTGTTCACCAAGGTCGGCCTGAGTGGTGCCGACATGGGCGCGTGTTTCTTGCTTCCGCGTGTGGTGGGCTGGACCAAGGCTACCGAACTGCTGATGACCGGCGACTTTATCACTGCACTGGAGGCCCAGCGCATTGGCCTTTACAACGAGGTACTGCCGGCGCAGCAACTGATGCAGCGATCCGGAGAACTGGCAACAAAGCTGGCAAAGGGGCCGCAGTTCGGGCTGATGATGACCAAAGAGCTTCTCAATAAGGCGCTGAACTACGACCTGGAAACCGCACTGGAGGCCGAGGCACAGGCACAGGCCATCTGCATGCAGCACCCTGATTTCAAGGAAAGCTACAACGCCTGGAAGGACAAGCGCGAACCGAAGTTTGGCTAGCCCGGTTCACGGTTGACGGTCAACGGTTGACGGTCAACTGCCAGACAGCAAGAACCGCAGACTGTCGACTGTAAACTGTCAACCTGCTGCACGGCCCATGCAAGACCTGCTGAATCTACCGTTCTTCACTGACGCCGATCGCGCACTGGTGCGCGAGCTCGACGCCGCCGCGTGGGCACACATCTGGCTTGATCCCGAGAAGGGCGACGACGGCGCTGCGCTGCTGGCCGCCCTGCATACCCTGGCGGAGTGGGGCGCCCTGAAGCACACCGTTGCAGAGCCCTGGCGCCAGATGCCTAACGTTCTGGCGCGCGAAGTTCTGGCCTACCACAGCGGCATTGCCGACCTGGCGTTTGTCATGCAGGCGCTGGGCAGTATCGCCATCGGCCTGATGGGCAACCCGGAACTCAAGGCTGCCATGCTGCCCAAGGTGGCGTCGGGCGAGGCCTGCATGGCCTTTGCCCTGACAGAGCCTGATGCCGGCAGTGACCTTGCCGCGCTGACCACCAGGGCCGCCAAAGGACCCGAGGGCTACCGCATCACCGGCCTGAAACACCTGATCAGCAACGCCGGCGTGGCCACACATTACACGGTGTTTGCCCGCACTTCCGACGGCCCCAGGGGAATCAGCGCGTTTGTGGTACCGGCAGACAGCGCAGGTCTGTCTGTAGAGAAGCAGCGTCCAATTTCACCGCACCCGCTGGGCGTGGTGCGCTTTGAAAATGTTGCCGTCAGCGCCGATCAGCGCCTGGGCAACGAGGGCGACGGCCTGAAGCTGGCGCTGATGACACTGGAACGCTGCCGCCCCACGGTTGCCGCCGCGGCCAACGGCTTTGCCCGTCGTGCTTTTGAGGAATGCATAAAGCACGTTCGGCATCGCGGCATGTTCGGCGCCATGCTGGCCGACCAGCCCATCGCGCAAGGGCTGATTGCCGAAATGAGCGCGCGCCTGGATTCCTCGCGCCTGTTGACCTACCGCACGGCCTGGCAGTTTGACCAGGGTGCAGCGCGGCAGCCTCGCGAAGTGGCAATCGCCAAGTGGCAGGCCACCGAGAACGCCCAGTGGGTGATCGACAAGGCTATGCAGTTGGCCGGCGGGGTTGGTGTGCTGCACGGCAGCGTGTTTGAGCGCCTGTACCGCGAGATCCGGCCGCTGCGCATCTATGAGGGCGCCAGCGAAGTGCAGCAACTGGTGATCGCCCGCAGCCTGCTGGAGAAGAGATGACCGAAGCCGCACGCCGCTATCCGCCCTATGACCGGCACGTGTTCATCTGCATGAACGAGCGCCCGGCCGACAACCCGCGTGGCGACTGCGTGCGCAAGGGCGCGCCGCAGGTGCTTGAACGTTTCAAGGTGCTGGTGGAAACGCTGAAGCTCAAGCCCGCCATCCGCGCCCAGAAATGCGGTTGCCTGGACACCTGCGAAAGCGGAGTAAGCGTGGTGGTGTATCCTGAGGCCGTGTGGTATCGCAATGTCACTGTGGCCGACGTGGACGAAATCGTGGATAGCCACCTGGTGCGTGGAGTGCCGGTGGAACGCTTGAAGCTGCACAAAGCACAGGCAGGGTAACCGCACCATGCAAAGCAACGAGACCTGGTTTGCCATCCACCTGGGCCGCCCGGAAACCGCCAATCATGCGGGTTTTCTGCGCATGTACCGGGCCAAAGACACCAACAGCCGCCGCGTGATTGAGCAGACGGTCTCCATCCACGGCCGTGTGGACCGCCGCGCGATTGACCACGATGCCGTGTGCAAGCTGATTCTGGCGCGCCGCCAGGGCCGACTGGTTCCGCTGGAGCTTGAATACAACGGTTCCGGCACGGTCAGCAACGTCAAGTTCGCGTCAGGCAGGCTGAACGCCACCGGCGCGGCCGCGGGCGCCAACAACGAACCCGCGCCCGATGACGTGATGCCCACGTTCGGGGTGTTTGCGCTGGCCGGCGCCATTTACAACCAGCCCGAAGCCAGCATGGCGTTCACGCCACTGACGGAAGCCAACGGATCCCTGGGCACCACCGGCGCCAAACTGGTGTGCAACGGCAAGGTGTCAGTCACGCCCTTTCCCAGCGCCATGCCACTGTGGGAAGTTGTGTGGTTAAACGCCGAAGGAACTCGCGTACAGGCCTTTTACTTTGATGACAAAGGAGAGCTCGTGCAGGCCGACTGGGGAGGCTCGCGCGCCCTGCGTGTTGCCACAGAGGCTGAAGCCAGACCCGTGCCCAAGCCCCAGCGTTCCGGCCGCCAGAAGAAGGTCGCGGGATGAAGCTGTTCTCGCCACTTCGCGTCGGCACGATGGAACTGCCGAACCGGGTGGTGGTGCCCGCGATGGTCACCCGCCTGTCCGGGCAAGACGGCTTTGTCAACGGGCCAATCACCGATCGATATGTGCGGTTTGCGCGAGGCGGGGCAGGCCTGGTCGTTGTCGAGGCCATGGCCGTGCACGGCAGCAAGTCGGGACCGCTGCTGCGCATTTCCGGCGACGAGTTTCTGCCCGGCCTGCGCGATCTGGCAGCCCGCATGCATGATGCCGGGCCGGGCAGGTGCGCCCCGCAGATCATTCACTTCCTGAAGATCAGCCGCACCGGCTGGCGGCAGAAAGTGCAGGACCTAAGTATCGATGAGGTCCGCGCCATTCCCGGCCTGTACGCGGCGGCGGCGGCTCGCGCCGTTGCGGCCGGGTTTGATGCCGTAGAACTTCACATGGCCCATGCCTACACGCTGTCGAGCTTTCTTTCGCGCCTGAACGGCCGCCGTGACGACTACGGTGGCAGCCTGGAGCGCCGCCTGCGCCTTCCGCTGGAAACGCTGGCCGCTGTGCGGGCCGCCGTGGGCCCGAACTTTCCGGTCGGCGTGCGTTTTGACGGCGAGGAATGCGTCAAGGGCGGCTACACGGCTCAGGAGGCTGGCGTGATTGCGCTGCGGCTGGCCCAGGGTGGCGCGGATTGGCTCAGCATCAGCGCAGGCGGCAAGTTTGAAGACGCCCAGCACCGGCCCGGAGAACCACTGTACCCGTACACGGGCTACAGCGGCGAACGCTGCATGCCCGGCCGTCAGTACCCGCCGGCGGCCAACCTGCCGACCGCTGCCGCCATCAAGGCCTTTGTCGCAGGGCATGGGCTTTCCACGCCGGTGGTCGCCACGGGCAAGATCCACACGCCAGAGCTTGCCGAAGGCATTCTCAACGACGGCAAGGCCGACTTGATCGGCATGGCCCGGCCACTGCTGGCTGACCCGGACTGGCCCCGCAAAGTGCAGGCCGGGCGCTTTGACCGCGTTGTGCGCTGCTGCTATGCCAACGTGTGCAAGGCCAAAGACGAACGCTTTCAAACCGTCACCTGCTTTCTGTGGCCGCGGGGCAGTATCAACGCCCCTGAAAGTACGGACGCCCAGCCGCCGCAGTGGCCGCAATCCGGCGCGAACCTGGTTGCTGAAACCAGCCAGGGCCGCATCAGTTTGAAGTGGGCGGCGGCAAGCGATAACGAGGGCGTCTACGGCTATGACGTCTGGCGTGCTGAGGGCAGCGCCCCCTTTGAACGCATTGATGCCGTCCCCGGCGCGGTGTGCGCCTACCACGACGGCACGGCGGTGGGGGGACTGGGCTATCGTTACTATGTGGCCGCCTACGACTTTGCCGGCAATCGTTCGGCGCCCAGCGCCGCGATTGAGGCCCAGCTGTAGTAGTGCCAACACAATCTTTACAGTGGGGAAGGATCGCCGGGCCGAGTTCGTTTAGTCGGGCAGGGGATCGAGGAGACCTTGGCCGACGAACCTATGCGCAGCGATACCAACTTCTTTGCCCGTGACGCACAGGGCCTCAAGCTTGTGGTAGGCCAGACGGTCTACGCGACCCATCACAAGCGCACAGGCCAGTTGATGGGCGTGACCCATCCCCACCAGGTGTGCCTGGTGCGCTTTCTGGACAATGGCGAAGTCGCCAGTATCCCGGCCGCGCAGCTCAAGATTGCGGGTTGGTCAACGCCCAGCCCCGTGGACCGCGCCATCGCCAGCGAACGCCCCCGGGCGTCCGCAACCAACACAGACGTCAAGGACTAAGTGCCCGAGCCGCGTCTGGCGATTCATTCGCCGGCTGGCGGCGTCCGTTCAATCGATTGGGGCAGAACAACCAGCACCGTTGCACCTTGCCGGCTGGCCGGGCGGTGTGTGCTGCCCGGCGGGTGCCAGATGTAGCTGCCTGCGGGCCAGGGCTTGCCCAGGTCATCCAGCACACCCTCAAGCACATAGTATTCTTCGCCACCGGGGTGGCTGTGCGTGTGATAGCGGGCCCCGGGCTCAAACTTCAGCAGCAGCGTCAGGCCTCCGCCTTCGTGTTTGCGCAGGGTCTTGTAGGCCACGCCGGGTGCATCGGCAAAGGGCTTCCAGTCTCGCTCTGTGGTGACCATCTGGATTGCGGTGTGCATGCCGATAATGTGCAATCCCCGGTGGTGATACCGAAGCAAAAAGCCGGACGGAGGCCAGAACGTGGCAAGCAAGAAGAACCCCAGCCTGATGAGCATCGGCGGTGTGATTGTGGCCGTGCTGCTTGGCCTGGCGATTGCGACAGCGGTGTACAACCCGTTTGAGGCGCCGCCGCCGCCGCCGGCCAAGTTCGACCCGAACGACCCCTATGATGACGACTGGGGCAAGTTGACCACGGCCGATGAAACGGCCGAAGTCACGCACATCCTGGTGGGCTGGACAGGCGCCAACCCGCGATCAAACCCCAAGAATCCGCGCACCAAGGAAGAAGCCCGCA
This sequence comes from Planctomycetota bacterium, assembly GCA_019636215.1. Classification (GTDB taxonomy): domain Bacteria; phylum Planctomycetota; class UBA8742; order UBA2392; family UBA2392; genus H3-PLA7. The sequence goes on from JAHBXZ010000002.1 coordinate 176,696, forward strand.
AGCTGATTGACTCGATCTGGGGCCTGTACCGCGCCAACCCGACGCCGGAGCACTGGAAGCTTCTCCAGACCCGCCACAATGAAGACAATCAGGGTGGGCCAGGCAGCGAACATAACAAGTACACATGCAAGCGAAATGACGGCCTGGATCCCAAGTTCAGCGAGTGCGGCAAGACCACCAAGTCCAAACACGCGCGGATTGTGGAGTCTGCTTTCGGATTCCACCTGATCCGCCGGGAGTAGCCATGCGCTTTGACGGCAAAGTTGTGCTGATCTCCGGCGGTGCCACCGGCATCGGCCTGGGCGCGGCCATGCGCTTTGCCGCAGAGGGCGCCCGCGTGGTGTTGATGGGCCGTCGCGAAACAAAGCTGAAGCAGGCCTGCTCGGAGATCGGCCCAGGTTCCGACATGCTGGTGGGCGACGTGACCGTGGCAAGGGATTGCGCAAATGCTGTGAAAATATGCGTTGAGCGCCACAAGCGGCTGGACATCGTTGTCAACAGTGCCGGGGTCATCGGCAACGGCGGGGTCCAGAACACAACGCCGGAAGAATTCGACCGCATTTTCCGCATCAACGTTTACGGTGTGTACGAGCTTACCCGCGCTGCCGTTCCTGAGCTGGCCAAGACTAAGGGCTGCATCATCAACGTCAGCAGTGTCACCGGCACGCGCCCGTATGCAAACCTGCTGGCGTACTGCGGCAGTAAAGCCGCGGTAAGCATGATGACCCAGACCATGGCACTGGAACTGGCGCCCCTGGGTGTGCGCGTCAACGCCGTCGAACCGGGCGTGGTCCGCAGCGAACTGCACCGGGTTTCCGGCGCGGTACCGGATTACGACGCCTTTCTTGCCCGGGCCAAGGAGACCCACCCGCTGGGTCGCCACGGCGAGCCAGCCGATGTGGCAGGGGCCATAGCCTTTCTGGCCAGCAGCGATGCCGGCTGGATCACCGGCGAGTGCATGAAAGTTGATGGCGGTCGGTTCATGACCAGCCTGCGCTAGTCTGAAATCATGACAATAATGTGACAATGCGCGGATTGTTTGCGGTTGATGTCACAAGTTCATGCTCTCGGCTTAGCGCCCGAATTTCAGTGCATTTGTCGTAAGTGCTGGCACCAAAAGGCTACCTAAGCAGTGGGCAATGGTTTTCTGAAGAATTCTGTCAGGGCGGCGCGTAATCTGGAACGCGGCGTCCTGATAACCGTACGCGGAGACCTGCTATGCAGAAGGCTTTGGTGCTGTCTGTGGCTGCGCTTGCTGTGATTCTTGGCCTTGCAACCAACGCAACGGCCCAGGATGGCGACAAGAAAGAGCCCAACCGTGAAGACATCTTCGGCAAGTCCTTCGAAGACAAAGTAGAAGACGCCGTAGACAAGGGCTGCGACTGGCTGAAGAAGCAGCAGGGCATCGAAAAGGGTGAAGACCCGGCGGTGTTCGGCCAGTTCCCGCCCAATCCGCCTCTGTACGGGGCTGGCGAGCCGCACCGTTACCGGTTTGCGCGCACGGCCTTCCCGATTCAGGCGCTGTGCAAGTCAGGTGTGTTTGCCGACGACCCCGCGATCGTCAAGGCAATGGAATACCTGCGCAAGAACTACAAAGAGAACGGTGTACTGCGCAACGAGCAGGGTTTCGTGCCCAGCACCACGTACGAAGACGCGACTGTTCTCAACGCGATTGAGGCCTTCTACACCAGCCAGCTGGAAGCCAAAGAGCGCGGGCTGGAGAACCCCAAGAAGCGCGTGATGGAAGACGAGAGCGGCAAGAAGATCCCGGTCAAGCGCTGGGGCACCGAGGAAAAGGGTGCCAAGAAGGCCAAGGAAAAGAAGAAGGCCCCGATTGTTCTGACTCCGCAGGACAAGAAGGTCGCCGAACTTGCTGTGAAGTCGCTGATCAACCGTTACCGCAAGGCCTACGGCGGCGGCGGGTGGCGTTACGCACCGAACGGCGTGGGCGAAAACGACCCGGTGATTGAGTGCTCGGCCACGCAGTACGCGCTGATGGGCTTTCTGTGCGCGACCCGTATGAGCATCACCTATGACCGCAGCTTCCTGATGGATGTCTACCACTTCTACCGCACCCAGCAGGACAAGGATGGCCCGGAAGTGGTTCGCAAGGAAAAGGACGCCGAAGGCAAGGACATCGACAAGCCCGACGACGGCGGCAAGAAGGATCCCAAGAAGGCCACCCGCGCCTATGTGCCCGGCAAGAAGGACAAGGCACGCGGCTGGGCCTATGCCCGCGAAAGCAAGCACGGTTCGCCCCAGCAGATCCAGGCAGACACCAACGCTTACGGCAGCATGACCGTTGCCGGCGTGTGCGCGATGATCATGCTGCGCGACGAGATGGAAAAGGACCCCAAGATGGCGGCCCGCTGGAAGCCCGTGGCCGACAACTGCCAGCAGATGCTGAACGACGGCATGGCCTGGATGGTGGTCAACTGGAGCATGAAGGAGAACCCCAAGCGCGGCATGTACCGGTACTACTACTACCTCTACATGGTGGAGCGCGTGGGCATGCTGGGCGGCATTGACTTCATTGGCAAGCACGACTGGTATATGCAGGGCGCCGAGATCCTGCTGGATCAGCAGACCAAGGGCGGCGGCAGCGACGGCATGTGGGACATCCAGAACGAGATTGACCCGTCTGACATCTACAACACCTGCTATGCCCTGCTGTTCCTCAAGCGCGGCACAGCCGGCATTGACCGTCCGAAGCCCGTGTTCACCGGCGGCGACGGCGAAGACTAAACCGCTGCAAACCAATCCGGGCCGCGCAAGCGGCCCGGTGTCGTTTAACGTGCGTTGCACCGCCCAGCGGGCGGGGCGCCGGCAACATCACTTGCCTTTGCCCAGGAACTCGCGGATCGAGTCCATGATGCCGTCGGCGCTGGCGATGTCGCTGGTGATCACGCGCTCGTCGTCGCTGTATCGTCCATCCAGGTCTTCCTTGAACTTGCCGCTGCCATAGGCACTGCGCACCTGGCCGTAACAGAACACGTTGGCTGCAGGCAGAATCTCTTCGTCCATGATCTTGAAGCACAGACCGGTATCGTCGGCACCCCAGTTGTCGCCGTCCGAAAAGTGGAAGGGATAGATGTTCCATTCCAGCGGGTTGTAGCGCTCTTTGATGATCTGGCTGCACAGGCTGTAGGCGCTGCTGATCTTGGTGCCGCCGCTTTCGCGCAGGTGGTAGAACGTGTGCTCGTCCACTTCTTTGGCTTCGGCGTCGTGGACAATGTAGACGCTCTGGATATTCTTGTATTGGCTGCGCAGCCAGGTATCGAGCCAGAATGCCTCAATGCGCACGATCTCTTTCTGTTCTTCGCCCATGCTTCCGGAAACGTCCATCATGTAGATCAGCACGGCGCTGTTTTCGGGAATCGGCTTCACTTCCCAACTGCGGTAACGGCGGTCTTCGCGTTCGGGAATGATCACCGGGTTCAGCGGGTCATAGATACCGCTGGCCACCTGGCGCAGCAGCGCGGCCTTGAAGGTGCGCTTGAAATGCCGCAGGGATTCCGGGCCCACACTGCGGATGCCCACATAGCGCGACTTTTCTGTCTGCACGATGTTCTTGCCCTTGGGCTGAATGCGCGGCAGTGCCAGTTCCTCGCCCAGGATCTCGGCCAGTTCCTGCAGGCTCACGTCCACTTCAAGGATGTGGTCGCCCGGCTTGTCGCCGGCCTTGGCGCCTTGGCCGTCGTCATCTCCGTCTCCGCCCAGTGACTGGCCGATTTCGCCGTCGCCCTGGCCCACGCCGCCGGTCTGTTTCTGGCCGAACTTGAAACGCGGGATGTCGATCTGCGGCAACGGGATGCTGACGGCGTCTTTCCCCTTGCGGCCCACAAGTTCGCCATTGGTCAGAAAGCGTCGCAGCTCCTTGCGGATACGGCCGCGCACGATGTCGCGGAACCTTGCGTGATCGCCTTCAATCTTTTGCATCGCCATGGCGACTCCATTGTATCAAGCCAGCACGCGGTCCAGTGCATCCAGCACAGAGCCCACGGTAATGGACTTCATCAGCACGCCCTGGGCGTCTTTGCGCCGGTCGTAGTCCGCCGGCCGGGCAGAAGCATCCGCCTGCACCACCACAGCGCGCTGCTGCTTGGGGTGCGGGCCGGTCCACTTCGGGTCATCGGGCCCGAACAATGCCACGGTCGGCACATCCAGCGCCAGACCGGCGTGCAGCAGGCCCGTGTCCGGCGTCACGTGGGCCCGGCACAGCCCCAGCAGCGCCGCCGAGGCCATCAGCGGCAACCTGCCCAGCAGAAACGCCGGTTTGACCCCCGGCATCAGGCGCGACCGCATGATCTCGCCGGCGATCGTGTCGCCTGGCCCGCCCACAACCACCACAGGTATAGAGCGCCGGTGCATTTCGGCAGCCAGCAAGGCCCAATGCTCCGGTGGCCAGCGCTTGCTGGCCAGGGAGCCACCCACGTTCAGCGCAACGGCACTGCCGGGCTCAATGCCCACAGCCTGCAGGGCTTCGGCGGCGCGACGCCGGTCGTGTTCGGATGGAAACAGCTCCATGTGCCAGTGGGTGCCTGCTGCGCCAACAGCGCGGGTCAGCGCAAGCCGCGCGTCTATGGTGTGTGCGCCGCCCGCGCGGTCGGCCGGGGGCAGCTTGACAGAGTACAGGCCACTGAACGTGTGGCTTTCATAGCCAATCAGCGCGTCAGGCCCGGCCTTGGCAACCATCGGCACGACATCAGGGTCATTGGCGTGCTGGATGATGGCCACATCAAAGTCGCCTTCTGCCAGTATGCGGGTAGTGGCCAGCACCTTCTTGAATTTGCCGGGGTAGGGAATGACTTCGTTCAGGCGGGGGTTGCCGCGCAGCAGTTCAACGCGGCGGCGGTCGACAAACGCGGCGATGTACGCCTGCGGAAAGGAGTGGCGCAGGTCGGCAATTGGTGCGGTACAGAACAGGGTGTCGCCAATGCCCGTGGTATTCACTACCAGGATGCGGGCGCGGGTGTCTCCGGGCAGCGGTGCGAACGGGGGCGGTGGCAGCATCTTTGCGCGACGCCGCGCCCAGGCCAGGGCAATGCGGGTCGTCAGACGCGGCACAGGGCCTCCTTACAGCCAGCTATGCTTGCACTTGGGGCAGAACGGCGCGGCAAAACGCACGTACGTCCCGCAACGCGGGCACTGCTTGCTGTCGCGGGCAAACGAACCGGATGTGGTCTGGATCAGCTGGCTTTGCGGCCACTTCTTGACGGCCTTCTGCAGCATGCCGGCAGCCTTCTGGAACTCTTCCTGAATCATGAACAGTTCAATCTTGTCGTTCACGGCTTCGGCATCGTTTGGGTCAAGGCGCAGCATCATGTCCAGGAAACGGTGGGCCTTGCCGTAGTTGCGTTCAGATTTGGCGACGATCGAGTGCGCGCGAATCAGCAGACGGTTGGCCGGGCGTTTCTTGGCGGCGGCATCCAGTATTGCCTTGCCGCGGGCGCGCAGCTCGTCTTCCATCATCGGGCCGGCACTAGCCCACACTGTCATGCCCAGGCCCCACACTACGGTGCCGGGCTCGTCGCTGTAGGCGGCATTGATGAAGGTCTCGGCGAACTCGTTCTGGCCGTCCACAATCTCGCGCATCGCCTGCTCGACCTTGATCTTGGCAAGGTCCATCTTGGCGGGGTCAGGCTTATCATTGCTGGGTGCCAGCGACATGACATAGCGACGACCCAGGCGGGCGAAGTACTCCAGGTACCGTACATCAAAGCCTTCTGCCGCTTCAAACATGCGCTGTTGTCTCGAGTGATGCAGACTTCTTGCTTGCCGCGCGGGTGCTGTCAACCCGGCTAGTCCTTGATGTCCCCGCGGGCAAAGATGCTGGCCACAAAGTTCAGCAGGTCTGTCGCGCTGGTGTCGTTGTAACCGTACCGGTCAATCAGCCGCTGCTTTACAACGTCGATCTTGGCCTGAGTTTCTTTGTCCACGACGTTGCTGACCAGGCTGGTCAGCTTGATGCTGTCCTTCTGGTCTTCAAACAGCTTCAGTTCCAGGGCGCGGTGCAGGCGCTCGTTCGTGCGGTAATCAAACGTGCGGCCTTCCAGCGCCAGCGCGCCAATGTAGTTCATGATCTCGCGGCGGAAGTCGTCTTTGCGGCTGTCCTGGATGTCGATCTTTTCCTCGATGCTGCGCATGAAGCGCTCGTCGGCCTCCTCAAGCTCGCCGGTGTACTTGTTGCGTACGCGCTCGCGCTGTGTGTATGCCTTGACGTGGTCAATGTAGTTGCTGCACAGGCGTGAAATCGCCTCTTCGTCGGCGGAAATCGCGCGCTGCACCTCGTTCTTGGCGATCTCCTCGTACTCCTGCCGCACCACTCCCAGCAGTTCCTTGTAGCGCTTCTTGGTGTCCTCGTTGCTGATCAGGCTGTGGTGCTTCAGGCCTTCTTCAAGCTCGTTCATCACCATGAACGGGTTGACCGTGTCCGTGTTCGGATAGTTGACAATGGCATTGCTGATCTTGTCCTGGATGTACCGCGGGCTGATGCCCAGCATGCCCTCGTGCTTGGCCTCAGAGCGCAGCTCGCGGATGTTGTCTTCGGTAAAGCCAGGAATGGCCTTGCCGTTGTAAAGCTTCAGCTTCTGCAGCAGGCCCAGGCCTGACCGCTTGGGGTCTTCCAGCCGGGTCAGGATGGCCCACATGGCGGCAATCTCGATGGTGTGCGGCGCGATGTGCTTATTGACGCGGTCGTGCTTGAAATCCTTGTTGTAGATACGGATCTCGTGGTCCAGCACAGTGTTGTAGGGCACGTCGATCTTCACCGTGCGGTCGCGGAACGCCTCCATCAGCTCGTTGCTTTGCAGGCGGCGGTACTCAGGTTCGTTGGTGTGGCCGATGATGACTTCGTCGATGTCGGTCTGCGGGAACTTCTTGGGTTTAATCGAGTGTTCCTGCGAGGCACCCAGCAGGTCGTACAGGAAGGCCACGTCGAGCTTGAGCACTTCAATGAACTCGACCAGCCCGCGGTTGGCGACATTGAACTCGCCATCGAAGTTGAAGGCGCGCGGGTCGGAATCCACGCCGTAAAACGCGATTTTGCGGTAGTTGACGTCGCCGGTGAGCTCCGTGGCGTCCTGGTTCTTTTCGTCCTTGGGCTGAAAGGTGCCGATGCCCATGCGGTCTTTTTCGCTGATCAGCATGCGCTTGACGACAACGTAGTTGTCCACCACTTCGCGCCAATTGCCGTTGTGCTTGTTCAGCAGGTCGTTGAGGATCTTGCGCGACAACGGGTCAAGGTCGCCGTCTACCCGCAGCTTGTAGGGCAGGTTTGAAGTCTCGTTCAACTGCTGCAGCAGGCGCGCGCGGGGTTCCTGCGGAATCAGCTTCAGCGGGTCCTCGTGCATCGGGCTCCAGATCACGTCGGCACCCGTCACTTCGTCCTTCAGCTTCCAGCCAAAGGTGTACAGGCGGCCCTCGTTGGAGCGCGAGTATCTCTCCAGCCCGCGTTTGAGCAGCCGCGTGATCGTCGACTTTGCGCTGCCCACCGGGCCATGCAGCAACAGCACGCGCTTTTCCGTGCCGAAATTGTACGCGGCACTCTTGAAGTGGCTGACCAGCTGCATCAGCTGGCGCTCAATGCCGAACACGGCCTCGCGTCCGGCAGTGAACGGGTCGGCGAAAAACTTGTAACGAACCAGCCGTTCCTTGTACTGGACGAAGTCCTCTGAGCCGTGGCTGAGAATCATGTCGTACATGCGCTGGTGCGCGTTGCGCACAATACGCGGCTCTTCAGTCACCATCTTTAGGTAATCCGAGAAGCTGCCCTGCCACTGAAGATCGCGGTAGGTACGCACCTCGGGGCTGTCGCCGATGGCGTCAAGGATCTGGCTGACGCTGGAAGTGACTGCCGGCTTCTTGGCTGCCATGGGTGGTGCCTCCTGGGTGCTGCCCCAATCCTAAAGTGTAACAGTCCCGGTGGGGGACGAAAGTTCCCGAAACACCCTGTGGAAAGCCTGTTAGCGAGTGCGCGAACGCGGATCCAGCCAATCGCGCAAACCATCACCGAATAAGTTGAACCCAAGCACGGTAAACAGGATGCACAAACCGGCCACGCCAACCTGAAATGCACCTTGAGTGGGAGAGTTCCAACCCGCCTTGAGAATCAGGCCCCATTCGGGGTCGAACGGGTCGCCGCCCAGGCCCAGAAATGCAAGCCCGGCAACATTCAAGATGGCGCTGCCCACACCCAGTGTAGCCAGCACAATCAGCGGGGTCAGGCAGTTCGGAAGCACATGCCGCAGCAGGATGCGCAGGTGCGAGTAGCCCAGCGACCGCGCGGATTCGATGTACTCCATCGACTTGATGCGCAGGACCTCGGCCCGCATCTGCCGCGCGAACTGAGGCGCCCCGACAATGCCCACGGCAACCACCAGGTTGTCCAGCGACTTGCCAAGGATGGCCACCATCACGACAGCAAGCAGGAAACTGGGAAAGCTCATCATGAAATCGACCAAGCGCATCAGTGCCAGGTCCACCCATCGCCCGACATAACCAGCCAGCGCGCCTATGGCACCGCCGATGAGGAGGGCAAGCAGGGTTGCCAGTATCGCGATGCGCAGTGTGGTGCGCGCCCCGTACACTATTCGCGAAAGCAGGTCATAGCCCTGGCCGTCCAGCCCCAGCGGGTGCCCCGACGAGGGCGCGGCGAAGAACTCATACGACACAGGGTCGCGCGGCCCCCAAGGCGTCAGTATGGGCGCCGCAAGTGCTGCCAAGGACACAATCAGTACCAGCACAAAGCCAACCTGGGCAGGCCTGTGGCGCATGAAGAACTTCAGGGCGTCGCGCATCAAGCGGCACCCCCGTGTCGAAGCCGCGGATCAATCAGCGTGTAGCTGATGTCCGTCAGCAGGTTCACGGCAACAAAGAACGTGGCGACAACCAGCACGCTGGCCTGCAGCGGTTTGCCGTCCAGGATGATCACCGCATGCACCACATAGGTGCCCAGTCCCGGCCACGAAAATATTGTTTCGGTCAGCACGGCGCCGCCCAGCAGGTAGCCGAACTGCGTACCGATGCTCGTGATCACCGGGATCAGTGCATTGCGCAGGGCGTGGCGCATGACAATGGGCGTGGTCGAAAGACCTTTGGCCCGGGCGGTTCGAATGTAGTCCTGACCCAGTACCTCCAGCATGTTGGCGCGCGTCATTCGCGCGATCAACGCCGTGGGCACAGTGGCCAGAACCATGGCCGGCAACGCCAGGTGATGCAGTAGTTCAAGCGTCAGTTCAACGCTGTTGTAACGGAACATGGCCTCCAGGATGAAAAACCCCGTGGCGGGCACGAAGCCTTCCCAAGTCGCGGTGTCATACCGGCCGCCAAAGGGCAGAATGCCCGCTCCGCCAGCCAGCGCCTGCTGGGCCAGAAACCCCAGCCAGAAAATCGGCATGCTTACGCCGACCAGCGCGAAGCCCAGGCAGAGAAAGTCCATCACGCCGCGTGGCCGCACCGCCGCCAGCACACCAAGGCTGATGCCGACAATTGATGCCAGCAACATGGCGGCCAGGGCCAACTCAATCGTGGCCGGCACCTTCAGCGCAAGTTCGTCGGCCACCGGTCTGCCTGAAAAGAAACTGCGGCCGAAGTCGCCGCGCAGAACGTTGCCGAGAAAATCAAAGTACTGCACGTGCAGCGGCCTGTTCAGGCCCAGTTCTTGCCGTACCTGCGCCATCTGCTCTGGTGTAGCTTCTTGCCCCAGCAGCACGGCCGTGGGGTCGCCGGGCAGGGCATGCAACAGCAGAAAACTGGCGACGCTGATGGCCAGCAGCATCGGGATTGCGGCAAGCAGGCGTCGCAGGATGTTGCTGAACATAATCGCAGGTCATGCGCCTGCCGTCGCAGCGGGGCGCAGCCGAAAGCACTATTCCTCGAAAGCCGCCTTGTGGAAGCGAAACGTGCCCGTTGAGTCCACCTCGACGCCCTTGAGCTTGCTGTCCCAGGCGTAGCTCTGCTCGGCTGACACCAGCGGCACCATGGGTCGGAACTCGTCGTGGACCCATTTCTCAAGTTCGAAGTACCTGGCCTCGCGCTCTGTGCGGTTTGTTTCTACGCCAGCCGCGTCAACCTTTTTGGCAACATCCAGGTGAAAGAACCGTGTGTTGTTGTTGCCTGCGGGCTTTCCGTCGCTGCCCGAAAGCAGAGGCCCCCAGAAGTTGTGCGGTTCGCCGGTATCGCCCATCCAGCCGATCAGGACCAGGGGGTAGTCGCCACGGTTGACTCGCGCCGTCAGCTCGGCCAGCGGGGCCTTGTCCAGAACCACTGTCAGCCCGACTTCTTTCAGCTGCTGCTGAATAAAGTTCGCCACTTCGTCCGGGTACAGCAGGTAGGGGCGCGCGGTGTCAGGCAGGTACATTTTGAGCTCCTTGCCCTCGGCACCCGCTGCCTTAACCAGTTGCCGCGCGCGCTCAAGAGCTTCGCTGCGTGGCAGGCTGTCGGCTTTGGGCTTATAGCCCTTGGGGTGGCCCAGCATGGTGGGCGGGATCAGCACATGCTGCGGTTTTGCGCGGCCGGCAAACTTTGCCACCATCGGCTCACGGTTGATGGCCAGGGCAATCGCCTCGCGCACGTTACGGTCGGCGGTGATGTGGCCGTCTTCCTCGCGGCAATTCATGGCCAGATAGCACAGGTTCTGGCCCTGCCACGTGTACAGAGTGACCTTCGGGTTCTTGCCGATGCTGTCCCAGTCCGGTGGGTCAAGGCTGTCAATGAAGTGTACGTCGCCGGCAACCAGCCGCTGGGTGCGGGTGCGCATGTCCTGCTGCGTCTGGAACACAATGCGCTCAATCTTCGGCGCACCGCCATGGAACCCGGCGAATGACGTCAGTGTGATGTCCGTGCCGTCCTTGTAATCGGCGGGTGTCTTGATGGTGTACGCGCCAGTGCCCGCCGGGTTGCTGGTGATCCAGGCTTTGCGTTCTTCGACCTTGAGCGTCGCCAGGTGGTCTATGGCCTTGGGGCTGACAATCATGGCGCTGTGGATGCCCAGTGTGCCCAGAAAGCGCGGGTTAGGCGACTTGTGGGTGATTACTACAGTCCAGTCGTCGGTGGCCTCGACGGACTTCACGTCCTTGAAGTAACTGTCCCTGTAGGGGCGTTCCATTGGCCTGGCCGGGTGGTCCTCTAGCACCATGCGATCCAGCGACTTTTTCACGGCCTGGGCGTTGAGGTCTGTGCCATCGTGGAACTTCACACCTTTCTTGATCTTGAAAGTGTAGACGGTGCTGTCGGCATTGATCGTCCAGTCATCGGCCAGCCCGCCCTTCTCCCACACGACTTCAGCGGTGCCAACGCTGGCCTTGACCAGGTGTTCGTACATCAAGGACAGCACGCGGACATCGCCGCCGCTGGAGGTACTGTGCGGATCGAGGTTGTCGGATTTGTCCGACCGCAGCACCGTAATGGCCTTGCCCTTTTCGACCTTCTTGAGGTCCGAAGAGTTGCCGCCGCCGCAGGCGGCCAGGGCGAAAGAAATGGCACACAGGCCGACGGCCCAGATGGCTTTGAGCATGATTGCCTCGCGTATGGGGGAGGTGTGTTTTACGCACCTTGCGCGCGCGGGGCAAAGGGATAAGCCCGAACAAAAGCAAAGGGACGCGCCGCACCGGTCGCGTCCCTCGCTGGCATTGGGGCAATGCCCCGCTGCCTTAGTTGCCTCTGCCGGGGCCGCGACCGCCCTGGCCGCCCCCGGGCTGACGTCCCTGGCCGCCGCCACCCATGCCGCCAAAGCCGCGTTCCAGCGCGCTCAGGCCGCGGTCGCCGACCACTTCATTGAAGGTGGAAAGCTGGGCACTGGAAAGCTCGGCCCGAACAGCGTCGGTGCTTGCCTTGGTAACGGCCGTCATTTCTGCGCCCCAGTCAAACTGTGTGCCGTTGCGGCGGGCTTCTTCGCCCTTGGTCCACACTTCACGGCGCTTGGTGGACATGTCTTCAATGATCGTCTTGATCTTGGGCACCTGGTCGCTGGTCAGGGCCAGGTCTGTGGTCAGGCGGTCAACCAGCTGCTTGTTGGCGTTGGCCACGAACTCGGCCATCTGCTTTTCGCGCTCTGCGTCGCGGGCGGCGCGGTCCGCAGCTTCTTTCTCTTCGATGGCCTTGGTAACGGCTTCCTTGAACGCCATTGAGTCCGGATCGGCGGGCGGGGTCGTGCCGCCGCTGCCCGCCACGACCGGGCGCTTCTCGAGTTCGCCTACCTTCTTCAGCAGTTCGGCGTTCTTGGTCTCGGCATCTGATGCACGCTTCTCTGCGGTGCCCACCCGGGCCGACAGGTCATCGATCTCTTTGCGCAACCCACTGATTGCATCGCCTTGCTTTGAGACCAGCGGTGAAAGATCGGCCTTGCCGTCTTCCTTATGGTCTGCGTCGGCGACTTGCGCGCGTGGCGTTGGTGCGCGTTCCGGTTCGGGGGCCATGCTGCTGGCCACGTATCCACCGGCGGCACCGGCAAACACGGCACCGAAGATCACTGCAATCATGAGGCCTGGCTTCATACCTGCTCCTTTTCGGGTTGATGCTTGTTGTTGGTCTCGTTACCCGGCTTGGCCGTACTGTTCGTTCCAGTTCAGCCAGGTTTCGTAGTCTGTTGTGCTGCCAAAGTCAGGGTTCGGGCCCCATTCGGCAAGGTCCGCGCCCGGCATGATGCGCGGCACGACTGACAGCAGTGTTTCCAGTTTGCCCTGGGTGCCCTGGGTGATCCTGTCGAAGTCGCCCGAGATATCACGGCCGCGCGGCCCGCCGCGATAATGGCGGCCGATCAACGTTTCCACCTGAGTGCCGTGTTCGGCAAACACCTTGCGCACTTCGGCTTCCTGTTCGGCGCTGAGGCGATACTCACCCCGCAGCGAAACAACGGCGGCATCGACTTGCTGCTGGTAGTGCCGGCGGGCATATGCCAGATGGCGCTCGCGGTGCTGCTCGCGCCGGTTTCGGTCGCGGTCTTCCAGGGCCTGGCGCACGGCATCGGCCACGGCCTGTTGCGTCCAGGGCGCGGTGGGGGAATCGGCCGAAACATCGGCCACATTCAGATTGCGGGCGTTCAGGGCGTCCACGCGGGCGCGGGCCACCGCAAGGTCCTGTTGCAACTCGGCCACAACATCAGGCCCCTGGGTTGCAGGGCGCGACTGCCATGCCACAGCGGCAAAACCCGCGGCCGCGGCAAGCACCAGCGCGGCCGCAATGCGCAGCCAGGGCGTGGGCACCACCGGTACAAACGCCGGGACAACCTGCGCCATCACGCGCTGGCGGGCCACGTCGTTCGTGGCCGGCTTTGCGGAGCGGATCAGGTTGTCGAGGTCGCCGTGCATGTTCGCGTCAGTGTCCCTGTGTCAGCTCCAGCCAAACTTCCTTGAACTTCTCGCGCGCCCGAAACAGGCGCGACTTCACAGTTCCTTCAGGAAGCCCAAGCGCGTCGGCAATCTCGCGCACACTGCGTTCTTCCCACAGTTCCAGCACCAGCGGCTCGCGAAACTTGTCCGGCAACCGCTTCAGGGCCTCGCGTACCAGTTCGGCCCGGTCGTGTTCGTCCCTTTCGGCCTTGCTGTCCTGCACAGGTTCGGCCAACACGGGCAGCGCCCGGTACTTCTTGAGGCGCCGGTGGGCCTCGTTGCGGGCAATCCGGCAGGCCCAGGTGTAAAACCCTGACCGGCCCGAGAACCCGCCGATGCCGCGACTGATGCGCCACCAGGTTTCCTGGGCAACGTCATCAGCTGTCGTTCGATCGGCCCCCACGTAAAGCACGATCTGGCGCATCACCGCGTCAAAGAACCGCCGCATCAGCTCGGCAAAGGCCTCGCGGTCGCCGTTCTGGGCGCGCGCAACAAGCGCAGCGGTATCCAAAACAGGTCCGTGCGAAGCCGAAGCATCGTCCCGGTGGCCTTGCAACGTGGGTTCCTCAGGCGTACCGGGCATCTGCTCCACCAAAAAGACCCCAGCGTTACGGGCGGGGTTCCCGACACTCCCGGGAATTCCGTGATGCGATTGTGACGATTGCAACGGGGCAGGAAAGGGCATAAGTGGAGCCCGGCAATGCATTTCCTGACCCTGCTTCACGGTCGGGTGGGGCGATGCTCACGGTCAAACTGGTCTTACACCAAGTTGCCGCTCCAGCTCCGCGACGCGGGTTTCCAGTTGGGCTACGCGGTCTTCGAGCGCAGAAGTGGTGGGGGAGTGACTTTGTGAGGCCGTGGGGGACTCGGGCGTGTCGGCTGGCTCTTCGCCGTCGGCGTAAAGGGTGTGGCTCCAGCGCACGCCGCGGCTCCGGGTAGGGTCAGACAGGCGCCTGACCAGCGGCTCTGGCCGCGTGTTGAGTTGATCAAGCAGTGCGTGCAGGCTTGCAAGGTCGTTGATCGGGGCCATTCGGCTTGCGCGCTGGCGCAGTTCACCTTCGCTTTGCGGGCCGCGCAGCAGCAGTTCGGCAATCACCGCCGCCTGGTCTTTACTGAGTTGCAGGTGAACGGTCATGGCCTCTTCAAATTTGCTGACGCGGGCCGAGGAGCCAAAGAACTCGGTGCACAGGCTGCGGCGCTTCAGAGATTGGCAGGTTTCGAGCACCTGCTGCTCGGTGTAGCTGGTTTCGGGGTCGCGTGCCGACTTCTGGTTGCAGCCATTGGTCAGTGAGTTGAGCGAAAGCGGATAGTTCTGCGGCGTGGTCAGCCACTTCTCAATCAGCGTGCCCAGTACGCGGCGTTCGATCGCGTTCAGTTTCAGCATGGCGCGAAGTTACTATAGTGGGGGAGCTGCGAAAACACAGAGGACGCGGCCTTTGATCGGGTGCATTGCCAAACGAAAGCGGACGGGCTGGAAGCCCTTCCGCACACCATCGGCTGGAAGCCGATGCCACGATCAGTGTCCGTCTTTCGCTGGCTCTTTGGGTTCGGCGCGAAGTTCTTCGGCCTCTTTGGCGTAGGGCGTGTCGCCGTGCTCTTTCTTGAACTTGTCCACGGCTTTGGCGCGGTCTTCGCCTTTCTTGCCCTTGAGTGTTTCCTTCAGCTTGGCAAGGGCTTCGCGGGCTTCTGTGCAAGCCTTGTAGGCCTTGGTGCCCTTGACCTTCTTGGCGTCCTTGCCGCAGTCTTTGCCAAAGTCGTCGTCGAACTCCTTGGCCGCAAGTTCAAGCACGTCGGCCAGCTTGTCGTGGTAGCCCTCTTTCTTGAACAGCTCAGCCGCGGCTTTGTACATATCGGCGCGACCCTGCAGAACATCGACGACATACTGCGCATCGGCCTTGAGCTTGTCGTCTTTGTGCTTGAGCAGCTTGGAAGCTGCTTCCAGGGCTGAGCCGTACCGGCCGGCGTCGTAGTTCTGGGCCGCACTGGCCAGCGGGGCAGCCAGTTCGCGCGGCAGACTGGGCGCGCGCATGTCTTTCAGCCAGGTGTCCACCAGCGCGTCGTTCAGACCCTGCGGGTGGCCGCGCCAGATGCACTTGCCGTCCACGTCAATGCCGTATGAGGTCGGATAGCCGCTGGCCTTGACCAGTTTGTAGACGTCAGGCACGCGGGCCACGCCAAGCTTCAGGCCCTTTTCAGCGATGAACTTTTCCAGCGCGTCGGCTTTGTCGACGTCGGTGGCCATGATGATCTCAACACCCTTGTCGCGATACTTCTCGTTTACCTGTACCAGGTGCGGGAGAAACCGCATGCAGGGCTCTCAGTGGATCTTCCAGATCTCGAGAAACACGATCTTGCCGCGGTAGTCGGTAAGCTGCTTCGCCCCCGGCAATGTGCCCCACTGCGCCTCGAACTTGAAGTTCGGCGCCTCGTCGCCTTTTTCCATGGCGGCCAGCGGCATTGCTGCCAGCGCCAGAAACAAAGCCATGCCCAGCGTTTTCATGTCTGCCCTTTCGATCCGCACCGATCGTTGAAACCTGAAATGAATCGGCCCGGGGTTCGCACCCCGGGCCGTTGAGTCACGCATTGGCGCCCGGGCTAGTTATAGCCCTTGGCAAGCTCGGCGGCTTCCTTGCCCGCCGGCGTGTCCGGGTACTTCTTGGCAATCGCCTCCAGCTTCTTCTTTGCGGTTGCGTCCTTCATGTCCTTGAGCTGGGGCTTGAGCTTCGCAAGTTCGCTGGAAGAAGCCTCGCAGTCCTTGTACTCCTTGGACTTCTTGAGTTCCTTGGCCTCGGTTTCCCATGTTGTACCGACTTCGCTGCCCTTGAGCTTGGCGGCAGCTTCTTCGAGTGCCTTCACGCGGGCGACCTTGTCTTCACCTGCGGCCTTGATGCGGTTTTCGTGCAGGGTGACGTGCTTCTTGCAGAGTTCTTCCAGATAGGTGCAGTCGGCCTTGATGGCTTCGTCGGTGGCGATTTCGGCGACCTTCTTGCCTTCCGCCATGGCCTTGCCGACTTCGCCTTTGTCAAAGGCCTTCACGGCGCCGCCGAGTTCTTTGGCGAGTTCCTTGTCCACTTTGGTGGGGGCCAGGTTGGCCAGCCACTTTTCCCACTGTTCGTCACTGACTTTGTCAATGAAGTGGTCAGCCCACAGCACCTTGCCCTCGGCGTCCAGCACCCAGGCGGAAGGCCAGCCCTTGATGCCGTACTCCTGGGCGATCTTGCTGTACCGAACCACGGTGTAGTTGGGCTTCTTGTCGCCGTTGACGAAACCGGCGATCTTGTCCTCGGTTTCGGCGCTTACGGCCACAAGCTCAAAGCCGCGGCTGTTGTACTTGCTGAAAAGATCTTTCAGATGGGGGACCCCCCTCATGCAGGGGCCTCACCACGTTGCCCAGGCTTCCACGAGCACAAGCTTGCCTCGGTAGTCTTCAAGCTGGGTCTGATTGGCCGTCGTGTTCCAGGCCTTTTCAAACTTGAAGTTCGGTGCCACATCGCCAACGCCAAAGGCGCTGGCAGAACTGGCACCAAGGACGGCAACCAGCGCCGTCATGGCCAAATGGGTCTTCATTGGAATCTCTCCAGAGCGCTCATACCTGTCGCACCAGGTAACAGAGGCACCTATTAGGTGTTGAAAGTGCTTCCCAGCTTACGTCTGAACAGCCGCAAAACGGAAGCAAATCCTGCCACGGCAAGCAGTAGGGCTGACACAATCGACCAGCTGTGCGGGCCGGTGCTGCAGCCGCCTTCGCCTTCGGCCTCGGCCGCTTTGGGTGCAGACGGTTGGGTTGTCACAGTAATGACGTTGCCGGTGATGGCTGTCGGGCTGGTGACAAAGAAATCCCCATTTACGCCCCAAACTCCCTGCACGTTGGTTCGGTTCAAGCTGACTTCGCAGATACACTCGGCGCCGCCTGCGAAGCTGATGCCAACCCAGAATGCGCGGGCCTGCCCGGTGTTGATCTGTGGCAGCACGCTGATGGCGGTGCCGTCAAAGGTCACGGTAATGACGTTTCCTGCCGTGCTCCATTTGCCCATGTCGGCCGGCGACCGCCCCTGGATAAGCACTTCGCCCGAGTTCGGCTCAAATGCGGTGTCGCCATCATCCTGCCAAAGGCCCAGTGCGCTTACGGCTGTAGCCTGTGCGGCTGTCTGCAGCGTAATGCTTACGGCAATGGCCTGCAGGTCCAGCCCCACGAGTTCACCGGGCGACGTCGGCACCAGGCTGTCCAGAACCACGTGCAGGGCCGCGACATTCGAGGAACCCTTTTCCACACTGCGCGGCGAGGCCGGGTTGCCACTGCCCGGCACCAGTTGGTTGACGCTGTTGCGGATCGTGAGCGTGGTTGAAGTGACCGGGAACGTGCCGCTGACAGTGTCCGGCGAGGCAACCGGCAGTTCAATGTCCGTGTCCACGGCGATACTTACACTGAAAGCCTGGCCGTATACGGAGACATCGCTGCCAATGTTGACGCGAACCTGAAGCTCGCGCTGCAGGCCGTTGAGAGCCGTAAAGGACTCCGTGAAAACAATATGTCCCGTGCCGGTGACGGCCTGGACAGTGCTGAGTTCTTCGGATGCATCAAACGTGCCGTTTCCATCGGCGTCATAGAACAATCGCATGCCGGTGAACGCATTGGCCGCAGCCATGGCGTTGGATACCGTGATGGTGATGGCGTCTACAGCGACGTCACCGCCGCTGGCCTGCAGGACAAACCGGGCAACCTGGACATCGGTGTCGCTGAGCTTGTTGGCAAAAGACTGGTTCGTGGTGCCAGAGAGGTTGACGGCAAGATTGGCCGCTGGCAGGGCACAGGCACCGGCCAACAGCAACGGAAGCAGGCGAAGAATCATCGGCGGAAGAACTCCGGGCGGGGTAAACACAGGGCTTAGGCATGATAACGCCTTGAGGTCGGGTTCGCCGGGGCAAACTCAAGGCGGGCAAGCATGGTCGAACTGACAAACAGCGATTCGGGCCTTGATTGAAGCCGATCACAGCCAGATTGCCTGCCCAACCCCCAACCGAACATAAGATCGATTATCGGACGTAGCGTGATTAGGGCCCAAACCAGGAGTTGATCGCTCTGACCAGCCGTAGGCGCCGCAAGGCTTATCCATGCCAGTGCGCCCTTACCAAAAAAGGGGCCCTGCGTTCAACTGGACCCGCGGCTCGACCTGGCCCTCGCTGGACGATTCCAGAGGCATTTCCGGCGGTTTGGCCCTGGAACATGCTTGCTCAAGCTGGTTTCAGGCCTTGAACATCACTTTCTGGCCCCGGCGCAGGTCCCGGGTGATGGCCCCGGCCCAGATTCGCTGCTGCACGTCGTACTCGGCATGGCAGAACTGGCACAGTGCGGCCAGATTCTCGTCCGCGCAGTTGGCCGGGTCGTGATCGAGGTGCGCGGTCTGGAGAATCACCACAGATTGGCGAATCTGCGGTGGTTCGCCGCCGTGACGGATCACGTGCTGCCACCATTCGTCGTTGGGCCATGGCATGGGCCCGGGCAGATTGCGGCCGAACTTGTCCTTCCACTGGCCGTCGGCCCCGGCCCAGCATCCCCTGGCTCCTACACGAACACTTTCGCCGTGTGGCTTGCCGCACCATTCGCAACGGCCCTGCGCGCGTTCAAAGCGAACCCGGCGGCTGATCATGCGCCAGTTCTTGGGATAGCGCTGCTTTTGGGCCTTGCGGCGGCGCTGAGCGATGTCCGGCATGAGTCCCCCACGTCAGGGTATCACACGGATGCGACACCGCCGGGCGCGTTGACTTCACCCCTTCTGGTGGCTACGGTTTCGCGGCCTATTCTTGGGGTACTTATGCAGGGAGCCATCACCGCCATCATCACGCCCTTTGCCGCAGACCTGTCGGTGGACTTCGCCGCGCTGGATCGCGTGATTGACCGCCAGTTGCAGCAAGGGATCGACGGCCTGGTAGTTTGCGGCAGCACCGGCGAGGCCATTACCCTGACGCAGCCAGAGCGCGAACAGGTTATCGCGCACGCCGTCAACCGCGTCGGCAAACGCAAGCCCGTGTTTGCCGGCACCAGCGCCAGCAGCACGGCGGAAACAGTGGCGGGCACACTGAAGGCACGTGACTTGGGCGCCGATGGCGCGCTGATCGCCGCACCGGCCTACAACCGGCCGCAGCAGGAAGGCCTTTACCTGCACTTTGCGGCCGTTGCCAGGGCCGTGGGGGACTTCCCGGTGATGCTGTACAACATCCCGGGACGCACGGCGGTTCACATCTCGACGGAAACCATCGCGCGCCTGGTGCGCGACTTCCCGCGCGTGTTCACCAGTTACAAAGACGCCACGAACAACCTGAAGCAAGCAGACGAGATCCTGGCCCAGTGCCCGGGCATGGCGTTCTTTTCCGGCGATGATGCGGCAACTTTGCCTCTTGGCGCATTGGGCGCGGTGGGCATTGTCAGCGTGGTCAGCAACCTGGTGCCCGCCGAAATGGCGACCCTTGCCCGGCAGATCAACGCCGGCGAGTTCGCCGCCGCGCGCGCCCTGCACCGCAAGCTGGTGCCCCTGATTGACGCCTGTTTCACCGAGAGCAACCCCGTGCCCGTGAAAGCAGGCTGCGCCATGCTGGGCCTTTGCGGTGAAACCGCGCGTCCCCCACTGGCGCCGATTTCATCCATGAACCGCCAAGCCATGCGCCAGGCGCTGGCGCCATTCAAGGCAGAGTAGTCACGCGCCTTCTCGCCGGCGACGCCATGCCAGCGTTGCGACAAGAACCGCCAGCCACGGCCAGTATCCGCCCGTCTGCTCGGTTGTGCTGCAGCCCCCACCACCCTTCTTCTTTCCCCCACCACCGCTGGACCCGGCAGGCACAGTGCCGTTGGTGTTCACCCACACAGCAACGCGGTCGGTGGCACTGAGGCCGCGCAGGTCGGTCACGGTGAGTTCGAAAACAAGGTAGACGTCAGTGGCCGGAGCCGTGAATGTCGGCTGGCTGGCCGTGGGATCGGATAGGACAACGGCCGGGCCGGTGACCTGCGCCCAAAGGTACGTGATGGCATCACCGGTGTTGGGGTCGGCGCTGGCGGAGCCATCCAGGGCGCCAAGGCCGCCGTGGGCAACGGCAAAATCGGCACCGGCGTTGGCAACGGGCGAGACGTTGACCTCAATCGTGACGTTGACTGTGTCGCTCGTTGAGTCCCCAAAGCTGTCGGTCACGACCACCTCAAAGGTCAGCACCGTGTTGGCCGTAACGGCCGGCGCCGTAAAGCCGGGCGTTGCCGTGGTTGCACCACTCAAGGTCACTGTCGGCCCTGCAACCTGCGACCAGGCAAACGAAAGGGTGTCAGACTCGGGGTCCGCGGAGGCAGTTGCGTCCAGTTGCGCAGGGTCGCCTTCGAGCACGCCAAAATCGGCACCGGCGCTTGCGGCGGGTGCCTGGTTGTTCTTGACGGTGACCTGAACAGTATCGGTGGTGAAATCGCCAAAGCTGTCCGTCACCGTCAGCTGAAAGGTGACGACCTGATCCTGGCTGACGTTCGGCGCGGTAAATGTGGGGGCCTGTGCTGTGGGGCTGCTTAGCGTCAGCGTGATGGCGCCCGAAGTCTGCGACCAGGCGTATGTCATGGTATCGCCTTCCGCGTTGACAGAACCGCCAGCATTAAGCTGGCCCTGCTGCGTTTCACGAACTTCAAAGTCCGCCCCGGCATCGGCCACCGGCGCGGTATTGTTCAAGATCGTGAACTGCACACTGTCTGTCGTGAAGTCGCCAGAGGTATCGGTCACGCGCAGTTGAAACGTAATCTGCCGGTCGCTGGACACTACTGGCGCCGTGAATGTCGGGCTGACAGCCGTGGCGCTGGAAAGCGTAATCGTGGGTGTGCCGCCGGTCTGTGTCCACAGGTACGTCATGCTGTCGCCGTCGGCATCGCTTGATCCGCTGCCGTTGAGCTGGCCGTTCTGTGTCTCGCGCACGTTGAAATTGGCGCCGGCGTCGGCCACGGGTGAGTTGTTGACGCGCAGGTCCATATCAAGTGCCAGGTAATGAATGCTGCCCGTGTTGCCGGCGGTGTTGTCACTGATGATTACCTTCCAGGTGCCGGTCACGTGCTTGTGGATCAGCGCTGTCACGTCCTGGTTGTGCTGGCGCGTGTCGGGATACACAGCAATGATATCGGTGTAGTTGTTCTGGTCGCCGCTGTTTACTGATTTCAAGACCACCTGGGTGCCGTCGGGGTGCTCCAGCACAATGCGCAGGTCGCCCCGGCGCTCGTGGTGAATGCGCGTGTAAACGCGCACCTGTGTTATCACACGCGAGTCGCTCACGCTGAAGGTGCGCGTGACGCCACTGGCGGTGTTGTCGGGAATCGCCACCGGTGTTCCACCGTTCAACGCATCCTCAAACGTGAGTTTCTGGGTGTTCAGCGCGTGGCTGCTGGCAATCACAAAGCCCTGCACCGCGTTGGGAAAGCCTGTCTGCGGGCTGGCCGGCAGGCTGTGCCCGCGCACACGCACCTTCCAGTTGCCTGTGGCGGGGCTGTCTACGTGAACCAGTTCAATGTTGTCGCGCCGGTTGGGGCCGGTCGTAGTGAAGGTGTGGTTCTGCGCCCCGGCCACACAGGCCAGCAGGCCCGCGTACGGGTAACGGATAGTGCCGGTGGGGCTCTCCAGTTCAACGTCAAGGTCGTTCACCAGGGTCGTGGCAGCGTTGATGTTGGCGTAGATGTCCAGCCACGACATGCACAGGCGCAACGGGTTGGTGCTGCTGCTTACCGCAATGGTGTACTCCACGACGTCGCCATGCCGGACCTGGCCGCGCACGATCCGGTTGCCGCCGGACTGCTTGTCGGCCAGGATAAGGTCAGCCGCGGCCTGCACGTCAATGATGCCAAAGCCATAGATGTAATCAGGCCCGGTGTTGCCGCGGTCCATGCAGGTAAGCGCAACAATCGAACGCGCTTCGTCTGGTGCAAGAATGCGGTCGCTGTGTTCGCGCCGCCACAGTTGCGAAAGCAGCGCCACGCCCCCGCAGAAACTGGGGCCGGACATGCTGGTACCGCTGTAGGAGTCATAAGCCGTGTTGCCGCTGGCAATCGCGCTGGTCAGGCCTTCACCATTGGCGCAGAACTGCGGCACCAGGCGGCCGTCGATGGCCGGTCCCCGTGACGAAAAGCCTGTGATGTCCATGTTGTCCTGCGCGGCGGCAATGACGAAGCCGTTTCGGTGCGCGTTGTAGCTGGGCACGGTGCAGGTGCCGCCGGAGAACGGCTTGGTGCCGGTGCCCCCTGGCTGAGTGGACGCATAGTTGCCCGCCGATTGCACCTGGCAAAGCAGAAAGTCGCGGTTGGTGAAATCGACCTGTTGCGTGCCAGCGGTGTAGTTGCCCCAGTCGTCGCTGGTTCCGTTGAAATCGGCATAGCTGTGGTTGTCAGCCACATGGTTCCAGCTGTGCTTGGCGGCGCGGCGCTCCTGGTCAATGTTGTTCCAGTCGTGGCTCAATACATAGGCCTTGGGCGCAAAGCCCTTGGCTGCGGCGTTGCCAGTGCCGTCGCCGATGATCGTACCCGTTACGTGTGTGCCGTGGTTGGTGTTGCTGGTGGTGTCCACGCGCAGAATGCGTTTGGTGCCATTGTTGATCAGGCTGGTTGCCGGCGCATTCTGGAACTGCTCGTGGGTGTCCCGGGCCGGGCCGGAGTCCCACACGCCCACGATCTGGTCGCTGCCGTCAAGATTGTAAGGGCTCACGCCAACCGTGGCGCCGTCGGCCTTGGACATCGCCGCGCTGACCTGGTTGGTCGTCACGTGCCATGGCGCGGCCGAAAGGTTTTCCACCCATTGGCTGCTTTCCAGGACTGCAAAGCCAGCGGCGCTCAGACGCACATCCAGGTACGGAGTGTCCAGGTCAGGCTGACCGTCGCGATCCACCGTGGCTTCTATGACAATGGCACCACACTCAACCAGCAGTGCGCGCGCCGACTCAAGCGGCGTGTCGCGCCAGAACAGGACACGGTAATCCCCCACCGGCGGCGCAACCGCGCGATCCACCAAACCACGCGAGAGGCGGTCCTCTCGCACCTGCAGCACCGTACCCAGCACTGAGGGTTCAGCCCGCAGCAGCGCCTGAACTCGTGCCAGGGCGCGCGCATCAGCCGCGCGCAGCACGTGCGCCTGCGGCCGCGCAAAACCTATAAGGTTGCAGCCCGTGGCCGAAATGCGGTCAGCCAGTTCGCGATCGAGCTCGCGGGAAAACTTCACATAGAACGGGCGGCCTGGGCGGTCCGTGGGCACGGGGCAGGCTGGGTCGGCCAAGACTGTGCGCGAACGCAGAAACACAGCCCGTGCCAGGTCTTGCTCGTTCAAGGATTGCTCAAAGCGCGCCTGGGCCGCCGTGTCAAACGCGGGGCCGAAATCCAGGCTGCTGCGGACTGCAGCGGCCTTTGCCGGCGCCTGCTGCCCTGACAAAGTCCCGGGGAGATCAACAACCGAGACCAACGCTGCCATCAGCGCAACTGCGCCCAGCCCAACCAAGACTCGAGACATGTGTTGCTCCAGACCTGCGCCCATCCGACGCATCCTCAACGCCGAAGGCGCCCCGCAGCCCTATGGCCGCGCGACGCCTGTTGGCTGCCTTTCGGCCTGCTGCCTTTTACGCCTGTAGCCGGCGCCTGCGCATCAGCAGGACACCACCCAGCCCCAGTGCCCAAAGGGCAAAGGGTGAACTTGCGGGTCCGGCCGCACAACCGCCCCCGCCTTTCTTGCCGCCTCCCCCACCACCGCTGGAGCCGCCGAACGACGCAGCGACGTTCACAGTGATGGTGTCCAGCGAGCTGTTGCCGTTGCCGTCGTCTACCTGAAGCTGGAAAATCAGCGTGTCGTTGACAGCAGGCGCGGTAAAGGATGCCGATACAGTGTTTGCTCCACCCAGGGTGATCGCGGTTGCCCCGCCGATCTGCACCCAGGTGAAGGTAAGTGTATCGCCCTCGGGGTCGGTGCTGGCGCTTGCGTCCAGCGTGACAAGCTGGTTGTGCAATGCGTTGATGTCAGGCCCGGCATTGGCAACCGGCGGCTGGTTCAC
The DNA here is from genome assembly GCA_019636215.1 of Planctomycetota bacterium. Taxonomy (GTDB): domain Bacteria; phylum Planctomycetota; class UBA8742; order UBA2392; family UBA2392; genus H3-PLA7. Next base: position 201,061 of record JAHBXZ010000002.1, read on the forward strand.
GGCAGAGTCCAGTACCGTGGCCACAACGTCATCGGTATCCGTGCCGCCGCGACCGTCATTGACGGTCAGGCGGAAGGTCAACGGCGTTGCCACGGTAACCATCGGTGCTGTGAATGTTGCCTGCACCGTGTTTGCGCCGGTCAGTGTTACCGTAGGCCCGGACAGCTGCGTCCAGGCATAGGTCAATGCATCGCCATCAGGATCTGAACTGGCGCTGCCGTTGAGTGTGCCCTGGTTGCCTTCCGTAACGTTGAAGTCTGTACCCGCGTTGGCGTTGGGCGGGGTGTTGGGTGCCGTCACGTTCAGCACGTTGACGTTCACGTCGTCTGTGTCTGTCCCGCCGCGACCGTCATTGACTGTCAGGCGGAAGGTCAACACCGTCGTGGTGGTGACCTGTGGCGCTACAAAGCTTGGCGTCGCCGTGGCCGCGCCGGACAGGGTTACCGTCGGCCCGGCAATCTGCGCCCACGAGAACGCAAGCGTGTCGCCGTCAGGGTCGCTGCTGCCTGCGCCACTAAGGTTGACGTTCGTGCCCTCATTGACCGTCTGGTCGTTGCCGGCATTGGCGTTGGGCGGCGTATTGGGCGAACCAGAGCCGTTGACGTCAACTTCCAGCGACAGGTAGTTCAGCGCACCGGTATTGCCGCTGGTTACGTCGGCCACAATCACCGTCCAGGTGCCGTTCACGGCCTTGCCGATGAAGGACGAAATGTCGGACTGGTTCTGGCGCGTATCAGGAATGATTGCAATCAGGTCGCGCCGGGTGCTGGTGGTGGTTTCAATCGTCACCTGGGTGCTGTCCGGGTGGCGCACATGCACACGCAGATCGGCGCGGCGGGGGTGCTTGACGTCCACGAACACCCGCACGGCCGCCACGCTGCCTGTCACGCCGCTGATGCTGAAGGTGCGGCTGATGCCGGTTGTGCTGTTGTCCGGGATGCTGACTGGGCTGCCGGTGTTCAGGCTGTCCTCACGCACCACCTTGTTGATGGTCAGTGGGCGCTCGCAGGTAAGCACATATCCGGTGGAGTTGTTAGGTACGCCCGATTGCGGGTTGGCCGGAATGTTGAACCCGCGCACCCGCACCGTCCAGGTGCCCACCGTCGGCGTGTCCACCGTGGCCAGTTCAATGTTGTCGCGCCGGTTGGCATCGGTGCGCGTCCACTGGTGGGTCTGTGAACCTGTCGCCGTCAGGCCTCGCCATGGGTAGTGAATGGTCGTGCCGTTGGGTGCAATCAGTTCCAGGTCAAGGTCGTTGATCAGCTTGGTGCCTGCGCCGGTGCTGGCATAGATATCCAGCCACGAAAGAACAACGCGAAGCGGTGTGGCCGAAGACGACACCACCAGCGGGTAATCGACTGTCAACCCCTGCCGGATGGTACCGTGCACGATGTGACGACCGCCGGTGGCCTTATTGGCCAGGATCAGGTCGGCCGCGCGCTTGCAATCCACAATGCCGAAGCCGTATCGATAATCCGGCCCGGGGTTGCCGCGGTCATCTGCGGTAAGGGCCAGTACCGCGCGAGCAACATCAGGCGAAAAGTAGCGGTTGCTCATTTCCCGCTTGTAAAGCTGTGCCAGCAGTACAAGCGATCCGCAGGCGCTGGGGCTGGCCATGCTGGTTCCGGACCAGCCGTTCTGGACATAGCTGGTGTCGCCGCCGCTGCCCAGGCTCAGCAGGTTCTCGCCGTTGGCTGTAAAGTGGGGCAGCATACGTCCGTCGTCGGTGGGGCCACGCGAACTGAAGCTGGAGATTCCACCGGAATCGCTGACGGAGCCGATGGTAAAGCTGTTCTTCATGCAGCCATCGTCGGTTGCTGTGTTGTCACCGGGGCCATCGTTGCCAGCGGCTTTGCACATCAGCAGCAGGATGTCGCGGATGTCGATATCGCTGGCCTGGGCAGACCCATCGTAACCGCCCGTACCGCCGCCGGAGTTGCCGTAACTGTGGTTGTCGGCAACGTGGCGCCACACATTGCGCGCCACGCGACGCTCGGAACTCATGCTGTTCCAGTCGTAGCTCAAGGCGCAGGCCTTGGGCGCGTATCCACGACCGCTGCCGCCGCTGCTGCTGGTACCGTCACTTACAATTGTACCCGTTACGTGCGTAGGGTGTGCAGCAGTGCTGCCGCCATCCAGTCCCAGTGCCGTGCCCTTGGCCACACGTTTGGTGCCGTTGTTGATCGGGCTGGGGCTTGGTGCACCCTGCACGCCAACATGGGTGTCACGGCAGGTGCCGCCGTCCCACACGCCGACCACCAAGCCGGTGCCATCAAGGTTGTAGCTGGTGCCCGGGCCGACTTCGGCCGCTGAGGCATGCGACAGCGCCGCGCTGGTTGTGTTCAGCGTGCGCCAAACCGGGCGCAGCTGGATCCACTCCACCAGCGGGCTGTTCGCAATTGCCGTCAGGCCGCGGCGATCCAGGCGCACGTCAATGAACGGTGTCTCAAGGTCAAGCCGGTTCTCGGCGTCAAAGGATGCTTCCAGCACAGGCGCGTTGCACCAGGCCAGCAGCTCGGCTGCGGCCGCAGGAAGCACGTCCTTCCAGAACAGCACGCGGAACTCGGCACCCTCAAAGTTCACATTCTGGACCAACGGCCAGGCCATGGGGTCGCAAATGTCTTCCTGCCGTTGCAGGGCTGTGCCGGCAACGCTGGAGTTTCCGCGCAGCAGGGTGCCAACCGCATCGCGCGCGATGTTGTCGCGCAGTCGCACAAAGTGAGTGTTCTCTGCGGCGTAGCCGACAAAACCGGCGCCCGCAGCCTGTAAACGGGCCGAAAACTCCGCCGTCATCGGGGCGCGGAGCTTCAGGTAAAAGGGTTGTGTCACTTCGGACGCTGGCAGCGGGCAATCAGAATCAGCAACGACGGATCGAGAAACAAGTTTCACCAGAGCCGCCCGCTCGTCATGGGAAAGCGCCTCTTCAAAAGCCTGTTGAGCTTGCTGGTCGTAAAGACCACCGAACTCAGTGCTGCTTGTCGGCCGGCGCACGTTGGCCGACGGGTCTTCCTGGCCTTGCGAACCGCTGTGCCCCACGAAGGCAATTCCAGCAGCAAACGCAAACACGGCCAAGCACAGATATGCGGGTTTGGGCCGCATGGTGCCTCCCATTGTCAGGGCTTCATCGGCTGCGCGGCAGGGGAACGTCCGTGCGCTCTCCCGGGCGCCGGGGTTCATCATGCTGCGAGGCCGACTGCACCCTCGTCCGAGATATCAAAGAGCAAAACAGGGAGGTGCCCACCCCCCACGACAAACCGCTCTCCAACGGATCATCTTGCCTATCTGTATGCTTTGGGCATGCAAACTTACAATTAACTTTACACTGAGAGCAACTGCCATGCCTTTGTCACGAAAGGACTTGCAGCACTCTGAGAACACGAAAACCCCGGCCAGAATCGACCGGGGCTCGTGTGCAACCTGGCTGAACCTTAATTGTTGCGACGTCGGCGTCTGGCTAGCGACAGCACTGTGAACATCGCCAGACCAAAGGCTAGCCCATGCCCGGGGGTCGCCACGCAACCGCCACCTCCGCCGCCACCCTTCTTGCCACCGCCTCCGCCACCTCCCCCACCGCCGCCGGTGGTCGGGATTGTTCCGTTTGCGTTGACGTGGATCGTGATGGTGTCCGTAGTGCTCCCGCCGCGGTTGTCGCTGACTGTCAGCTGGAAGACCAGCGTGTCCGGCGTGGCCGGTGCCGTGAACGATGCAATCGCGCTGCCCGCACCTGACAGCGTGACTGTGTTGATCCCGCCAATCTGCACCCAGGCGAAGGTAATCGGGTCGCCATCGGGGTCGGTGCTGGCGCCGCCGTTCATCATCACGGTCGCGCCAAAGAGTGCGCCTTGGTCAAGCCCAGCGTTGGCGTTGGGAGGGTTGTTTACTGCCGAATCCAGCACCGTAACCACCACGGTGTCGGTTGCGCTGCCGCCGCGGCCATCGCTGACGGTAAGCCGGAAGGTCAACGCCGTTGGCGCACTGACCTGCGGCGCGCTGAAGCTGGCATTGGCACTGCCGGGGTTGTTCAGGGTCACCGTCGGGCCCCCGATCTGCGCCCAACTGAACGTGAGCGTGTCGCCATCGGGGTCACTGCCGCTGCCCTGAAGCGTTGCCGTGTTGCCCTCGGTCACGCTGAAGTCCGCGCCGGCATTGGCCGTCGGTGGCGTGTTGGGCGCGGTTGGCGCGCTTGTTTCAACTTCCAGGGAGAGAAACTCCAGCGTTCCCGTGTTGCCGGCGGCCTTGTCACGAATGTGGACCTTCCAGGCGCCGTTGGCGGTCTTTCCGATCAGCGCCGTCACATCGCTGTTGTGCTGGCGGGTGTCGGGCATGATCGCGATCAGGTCGTCCGTCGTGGCGCTGTCGGTGCCTTCCAGCAGCACCTGTGTGCCGTCAGGATGTTCCAGCATGATCTCCAGGTTCCCGCGAGCCTGGTGCCTGATATCAAGGTACACCCGCACACCCTTGAGAGTGCCACTGTTGGAAACGCTCAGGGTGCGGATCAGGCCGTTGGCATCGTTGTCTGGAATCGCCACCGGGCTGCCTGTGTTCAATGCATCAGCCACGATGCTGAAGTTGTGAACCATCGGCCGGTTGCTGCACAGGACATAGCCCTGCACAGCGTTGGGTACTCCCCTGGCGTTGGCCGGGATGTTGTGGCCCTTGACGCGAACCTTCCAGGTGCCCGTTGCCGGGTTGTCCACCACCGCCACTTCGACATTGTCGCGGCGATTGGGCCCGGTTTTGGTCCACACGTAGGTCTGGCTTTGGCCCACGCCGTTGGTCAGACCGGCATAGGGGTAGAACAGCGTACCGGTTGGCGAAACCAGCGTTAGGTCAAGGTCGTTCACCAGTGTCACGGCCGAGCCCGCGGCTGCATCGAGATCCAGCCACGCCAGCGCCACGCGCAACGGCGTGGTCGACGAGGTTACAGAAAGGTCGTACTCAACGGTGGCGTTGTGCCGGGCCTGGCCGCGCACAATCTGCTTGCCGCCTGCAGTCACGTCGGCATTGATCAGGTCGCAGGCAGCCTTCACCTGGATGATGCCAAGGCCATAAACGTAATCCGGGCCGGGATTGCCCCGGTCAAGCGCCGTGACGCCCACCAGCGCAAGCGCCGCATCCATCGGAAAGGGTTTGCGCGCGTACTTGTTGCGCCAGTGCTGGGTGATCAGGGTCAACGAACCTGCGGCCGCTGGGCTTGCCATGCTGCTGCCTGAGAGCTGCGCGTGACTGCCATTGGAGTATGTAGAAAGCACCACATTTCCGTTGGCAGCAATCGTGGGCTGCAGGCGCCCGTCATCGGAGGGACCGCGGCTTGACATGCTGATCACGTTGCCGGCGTCGTCCGTTGCGCCCACCTGGAAGTTGTTCTTGCTGTGCTTGTCGTCGCCGACAGTCTGGCTGCCGGAACCCGAGTTGCCGCCCGAACGGCACACAAGCTGCAGCAGGTCACGGGCGATGATGTCATGTTCCTGCGAGATTGAATCATAGCCGCCCATGTTGCTGCTGCCGTAGGACGCGCCATAGCTGTGGTTCTCGACCACGTGCCGGTATGTAAAGCGGGACGCCCGCTGGCTGCCCGATACTGCGGTACCGAAGTAGTAGTTCACGGCGCAGGCCTTGGCCGCAAAGCCCCGCGCCGCCGCGTTGCCGGTGCCGTCACCCAGAATCGTGCCGGTTACGTGAGTTGCGTGGTAGTGCGTGCTCATGCCCACCGCGTCGCGCACGCGCTTGGTGCCGTTGTTGATCGGGCTTGGGCTTGGCGCGTTCTGGAAGTCTGAATGGGTCTCCAGTGCGTCGCCGGCGTCCCACACACCAACCACCAGGCCGTTGCCATCCAGCCCGTAGGAAGTGCCTGGCCCAACCAGCGAAACGTTGGCCTGGGACAGAGTCACTGAGTTCTGGTTCTCCAGCCGCGCAACCGGGCGGCGGCACAGAAACTCAACATCCGGGTGGCCTGCCAGCTGGGCAATGGCCGGCGCCGGCAGCCACGCATCCAGATAGAGGGCCGACAACTCGGCGGGCTCGAACGCGTCCTGACGCTCGGTCAGGACCTCGCCGCCGTGGTTTGTCACAAGCTCAATGGCGGTGGCGTACCAGACGTCATGCCAGAATCCGACCCGGTACTCGCCCGCCGCCGCCGTGCCCGCCTCAAGCTCGTGCCACAGGGGCGCGTCGCAGGCGTCGGCCGACTGCCGCAGCACCGTGCCCATCACCGTGGCATCAGACCGCAGTACCGCTGCGACAGCTGCCAATGCCGCCTCATCCAACGCTCGAATGGCGTAGGTGTTTTCGTTGTAGTAGGCCAGTGTGACGGCCCCGGCGGCGCGCAGACGCCCAAGAAGTGCCTGCGTCAACGGCTGCGACAGCCGCACATAAAAGGGCTGCCGCGCCGACGGTGGCATGGGACAGGTGCCGTCCACCAGCGCATACCGCGACTTCAGGCGTACCAGCCGTTGGTTGTCCGCGGGCGCCAGTGCGGCTTCAAACCGGGCCTGTTCTGCCCCATCGAAAAACGCCAAGGGCGGCAGCTCCGGCTCTGGTTGCCCGGACACGCGCTGGTTCTGGAACGCGGCGACAGAAAGCAGGGCAACGGACAGGACCGCACACGCGGATGTTCTCCGCATGGGATCTCCTGTAAACCCGAGGCCTGCACCGCTCCGGCAGGGCCATCGGACTTCGCCCAGACATTTGACACTGCAGAAACGGCCCGGGCGCAAAAAGGTTCATTCCATTCGACGAACCGGGTTGAACATTTCCCCCACGCCTCGACGTTCTATGGAAGGGGCGTAAACTTGGGGCAGGAGTACCCGATGCAACTCACGCCGGAACTTCGGCAGGCTGAATCCGCCATTCTCAAGCACGCCACCGCCTTCGGGCTGGACTTCTTTGACGTGCACTTCGAGATGCTGGACTACGAATCCTTGAACGAAGTCGCCAGTTACGGCGGGTTCCCTACCCGGTACCCACACTGGCGCTTCGGCATGGCCTACGAAGAGCTGATCAAGGGCTACACCTACGGCATAAGCAAGATCTACGAACTTGTGATCAACAACGACCCGGTCATTGCCTACCTGATGGACAGCAATGACTTTGTCTCCCAGAAGCTTGTCATGGCCCATGTGTACGGCCACGCCGACTTCTTCAAGAACAACGCATGGTTCAGCAAGACCAACCGCAAGATGGTCGACCAGATGGCCAACCACGCCGCGCGAATGCGCCGGTACATTGACCATTACGGCCGTGACAAGGTTGAAGCCTTTGTGGACGCCTGCCTCAGCCTGGAAAACCTGATCGACCCGGGCCTGCCTTTCTCCAGGCCGCCGGTGCGGCGCGAACAGACCGAATTGCAGGATGAAACCGCGCGCGTTGAGGTAACCAAGCTGAAGTCCAAGGATTACATGGACCGGTACATCAACCCGCCGGAAATCCTGGAGCAGCGCCGCGGAGAGCTTCTGCGCAAGAAGCAGCAGCCGCCCAAGTTCCCGGAACAGCCCATCAAGGACGTGCTGTGGTTCCTTGTGAACTACGCGCCGTTGCGCAACTGGCAGCGCGACGTGCTTGCGATTGTGCGCGATGAGGCTTACTACTTCGCGCCACAGCGCCAGACGAAGATCATGAACGAGGGCTGGGCCAGTTATTGGCACAGCACGATCATGACCCAGAAGGCCGCCACGGCCGCCGAGATTGTGGACTTTGCCGACCACCACAGCATGACCATGGGCATGCAGCCGGGGGTGATCAATCCATACAAGCTGGGGCTGGAGCTCCTGCGCGACATTGAGTACCGCTGGGACCGCGGCATGCACGGGCTTGACTATGAACAGTGCGACGACATGCAGGCCCGCGCCAACTGGGACACCAAGGCCCGGGGCGAGGGCCGCCGCAAAATCTTTGAGGTACGAAGGGTCTACAACGACCTGACCTTCATTGACGAGTTCCTGACCCCCGAGTTCTGTGTACGGGCCAAGCTGTTCACCTATGAATTCAACTCGACCAGCGGCCAGTACGAAATCAGCGCGCGGGATTTTCAACAGATCAAGCAGAAGCTGCTGACGCAACTGACCAACATGGGCGAGCCATTCATCGAAGTCCAGGACGGCAACTTCCACAACCGTGGCGAGTTGCTGCTGACCCACCGCCACGACGGGTTTGACCTGGACACCCGCTATGCCCGCGAGACCCTGATGAACCTGCACCGCATATGGAACCGCCCGGTGCACCTGGCCAGCAAAGAAGACGGCAAAGACCTCGTTTTCAGCTTTGATGGCCGCGACTTCCGGCGTGAGGGCGGACGGTGACAAAACCATGGCGGCTGCGCACTTGCACGCAGAGCCGGGCCGCCTATATTGCGTTTACCCCCGATTGCCCGATTTCCGGTGCTGGAATGCGCATTGCCTTCCTGCCAGTCCTGATGTTCGCCTTGCTCGCAGGCGCTGCCTGTTCGTCCGGCCCAGAGGTAAAGGGGCGCGGGCCGACTGCACTGGGCACGGTTTCCGCGCCGACCAAAACACGCTGGAGCGGATACCTGCAGGTGATGTCCGACAAAGAGCGTCTGGAATTCCTGGCCATCGACGACAGCTTCGAGCGTGAACAGTGGATCCGCCGCCACGGCGTTGATGTCCGCGCCGACCTGGCCGGTCGCCTTGCCCGCGGCATCAGCGTGGAAGCCGCCAAGCGCCGCATCATCGAGGCGCCGGACGAAGTCACCAAAGACGGCAGCACCACCATGCTGTTCTACAGCCGTTACAACACCCAGAGCCGCACAAACTTCTACCTGCTGTTTGAATCCGACCAGCTTGTCAGCTGGAACAGCTACACACTGGAAGAGCAAGAGCGCGAACGCCACCTGCTTGAGTTTGAAGCCAAACTGATGCGCAAGTTCAACACCGTGCTGGAAGTCGGCATGGGCGCGCCGGCCATACGCAAGCAGGCCGAAAACGCGCAGTCAGACCTCAACCGCGTTGAGCTTGCCCACCGTGAAAAGATTGCCAACCCGGACTTCAAGGGCGCGGGCGCGCCGTCGTTTTCTGATTACATCGTGGCGGAAACCCTGCTGTACGCCCGCAGCCGCAACGAACTGTTTGCCTGGTTCCAGAACCGCACTGCCGACAAGATTGTGATTCACCGGCCCTTTGAGTCACACCAGTACTACATGACGCACAAGGATATCCGCGGCCGTGAAACCCAGGTGATTGCCGAGTTCCTGTTTGAAAGCGGCCGCCTGGTGGCCTGGTATGTGTACCACGAAAAGTAAGCGGACTAGACCTTCCAACGCCTCCGCTCTGCGGAGGCGTTTGTGTTTGCACGTCTCACGCATGGTTTCCCGCCCGAGGTCGTCATGACCGGACGCGCCACGACCGGCGGCACTGCGGCAAGCGGCGACAAGTTTGACGCCGGGGAGCTGGTCGGTTCGCAACCGATCCAGCCGCTGGGTAAACTGCCCCTGCTGGGGGCAATGGTGGGCCTTGTGGTGGGCCTGGTCGGAGTTGCCTTTTTTGCCGTGTCGCAGTTGCTTCATGAAGCGCTGTTCGGCGGCCTGGCCAATCTGCGTGCCAGCGGCGAGGGGCCGGCCCAAGGCTGGTACCACACCCTAAGTCTTGCGCTGCCGCAATCCGACGGCGGCCAGCCGCGGATCTGGCTGCTGGCGGTGATTCCGGCTGCGGGCGGCATGCTTCTGGGCCTGTGGTACCTGATTACCCGTGACCGCACGGGTTCGGGCCTGGAGTTCGCGATTCGCACCTTTCACCAGGAGCGCGGGCGATTCCCGGCCCTTACTGCCATTCGCAAGTTTGTGGCCAGTTGCATTACCCTGGGCACCGGCGGAAGCGCCGGGCGTGAAGGCCCGATTGCCATGATCGGGGCCGCCATTGGCAGCGCGCTGGCAACGCGCCTGAACCTGACCGTACGGCAGCGCCGCGTATTGCTGGTGGCGGGCATTGCGGCCGGCATCGGCGGCATGTTTCGCGCGCCGCTGGCGGGCGGCCTGATGGCAGCCGAGATTCTGTACTCGGATTCCGAGTTCGAGCCCGATGTGCTGGTCCCGGCCATGCTGGCCAGCATTGTCAGCTACTGTGTGTTCTGCCTGAATTTCGGCTGGGGGTCGTTGTTCGGGCAGGCCGCCGCCAACTATCGGTTCAACAACCCGCTGGAGCTTCTGCCACTTACTGCGCTGGCCCTTGCGCTTGCGCTGGCGGGCTTTGTGTTTACCCGTGTCAGCCGCTGGTTCGGGCGCTTGCTGTCACCATTGCCGGCATTGGTTCGCCCCGCCGTCGGCGCGGGCGTGGCAGGTACCCTGGCACTGGTGATTTACTTTGCATCCGGCCTGTTGAGCGAGGACGGCCTGCCCCGGCTTGAGATGGCCAGCATCATGGGTGACGGCTATGCGCTGCTGCAGATGGGTCTGCAGGGCAGCGGCCTGTGGTGGGTCTTTCTGCTTGTGGCCGGTGGCAAGATCATTGCGACGGCACTGACACTGGGCAGCGGCGGCGCCGGCGGCGACTTTGCCCCCAGCGTGGTGATCGGCGGCTGCGTGGGAGCTGCCGTTGGCATCCTGTGCTACCAGGTGCTGCCTGTGGACCTGTTGCCGGCGGGCATGTCACGCGGCACGGAATCGCTGGCCACGGTTACTGCGGTGTTTTCGCTGGTTGGGATGGCCGGATTCTGGGCCGGCGTGGCCAAGGTTCCGATCAGCAGCGTGATCATTGTGAGTGAACTGACTGGCAGCTACCACCTGCTGTTGCCGGCCATGTGGACCTGCGCCATCACGTTTGTACTGGCAAGGCGATTCCGGCTTATGGAGTCCCAGGTGCCCTCCCGGCGCGAAAGCCCCGCGCACCGCGGCGACTTTGCCACAGACGTTCTGAAGGAAATGCGCGTGGCTGACATGCTTGCTGACCTGACTTCCTTTGAAACCGTGCAGGAGAGCACGCCGCTGCAGAAGATCATTGAGATGCAGGCCTCGCGACAGGCCTACTACCCCGTGCTGACCCGCGAAGGCAGGTTCGCGGGGGTGTTCAGCATGAACGACCTGCGCGCGGTGCTGTCACAGTCCGAAGTCTGGCAACTGCTGGTGGCCGCCGACGTGGCCCACCGCCGGGTAACCACGGTAAAGCCGTCCGACACACTGGCCGAAGTCGCCGCCAAGTTCGCCGACACCAGCTACGACGAGTTGCCGGTTGTGGCCGATGACGACCAGGGCAGGCTGGTGGGCATTATCAGCCGTCGCCAGTTGAACAACGCCTACATCAAGCGCACCATGGTGTACCAGCAGGCCGCGAAGCTGGAGCACAGCAACATCGGCACCTCGGGACGCAACTGACCGGTTCTATGACTGCACCGAACTACTTTGCCGGCAACGCCCGCGTCAACGTGGGCCGCATCCAGGTGACCACGCTGCTGGACGGCTGGTTGTCACTGGACGGCGGCGCGATGTATGGCGTGGTACCAAAGACCCTGTGGTCACAGAAGCTGCCCGCAGATGACCAGAACAGGGTAGGCATGGCGATGCGTCCGCTGCTTGTGCGGACGCCATCCAATCTGGTGGTGGTAGAAAGCGGCATCGGCCAGGCCGTGCCCCCCGAACTGCATGAACGCTACGGCATTGATCGCACCGGCCCCTGGCTGGACGAATTGGTTCGCAACGCCGGAGAAGACCCCGAAAAAGTGGATACCGTGGTCTGCACCCACCTGCACTGGGATCACGCCGGCGGCCTGTGCCGGATGATCGACGATGCCTATCGCCCCACGTTCCCCAACGCCCAACATGTGTTTCAGGCCGGTGAATGGCAGATTGCAACCAACCCCACCAACCTTCACAAGGCCAGCTACGCCCCGCCTTCCCTGTTGCCGCTCGCCGAACACGGCCTGCTGAAGCTGGTATCCGGCGACTGCGAGGTAGTGCCCGGTGTTCGCTTCGAGTTCACTAACGGCCACACCGAGAACCACGCGGTTGTGTGGCTGCAGGACTCCGGCGAAAGCGGCGCATTTCTGGGCGACCTGGTGCCGACGGCCAGCCACGTGCCGCTGGCATGGATCAGCGCCTACGACATCAATGCCGGAGGAAGCTGGCGCGCAAGGGAGTCGCTGTATCCCAAACTGGCCCAGGCCAACGCCAAGGTGTTCTACTATCACGAGCCCGAGTTCCCGGTGGGCCGAGTTATTAGAGACGGCACACGTTATCGCCACTCTGGCCTTACTTAGACATTGTAGTAACTATGGCAACAGCACAGTGTTTCCTCGCGGACCTGTTGGTGATCACAAGAGCCTCATGTTGAGCAAGTCCGCCATGGATCGCTGTAATGCCTTACTACAGCCATTCATACACGGAGGCCACTGTATCAGGCCGGGCAGGTCACCCGGGAGGCGACGACACATGTCGATTACGACAATGCCCTAACCATTGGCGTGGAGTGTTCGATAGCCAGGCCAGCTAAGCAACATCACTCCCCGAGATAAACTTCAATGGTGTGGTCTTGGCCGTCGCGACTGTACGTCAGCGGAACTTTGTCGCCGGGCTGGTAACCCTTCATGGCCGCGGCAAGGTCTTCAAAGCCCTTGATCGGCTTGCCACCCACCTGGGTGATCAGGTCGCCGGCCTTCAGGCCCGCCTTGTCGGCAGCCGTGCCGAAAATGACGTTGCGGATCATGGCGCCACTGCGCATCTCCGGGCGGTAGCCCGTTTCAATGTTTACGCCCAGAAACGCGCTTTGCAGGCTGCGCGCCCGGCTGCTGACAGTCTTGTCTTTGGTCGGGTCATCACCCTTGATGATGGTTTCGGATACGCGCCGCGCCAGGTTGATCGGGATGGCAAACCCGATGCCGTCGGTGTTCTCGCCGGCCTCGCCGGAAAGCTTCCAGGTGTTGATGCCGATCACGCGGCCGGTCAGGTCAATCAGCGGGCCACCGGAGTTGCCCGGGTTGATCGCTGCGGATGTCTGGATGAAGTTGCGAACCAGGGTCGAGGTCGCATCACTGCGGCGCCCCACATAGCTGACAATCCCTTCTGTTGCCGTGTGGAACAGCCCGTGCGGGCTGCCGATGGCCACCACCACGTCGCCCTGTTCGGCCTTGTCGCTGTCGCCCAGCGAGGCCGCCACCAGCTTGTCGGCCAAGATCTTGATCACGGCCAGGTCGTACTCAGGGCGATGGCCCACAAAGCGGGCCTCGTAGATGCTGTCACCAAGCACGACGCTGAGCTCGTTGACATTGCCGGGAATCACGTGGCTGTTGGTAAGGATGTAGCCTTGCTCGTTCAGCACAATGCCGCTGCCGACATAACTCTGTCCCGGAATGCGGCCGGTGCCTGCCCGGGTGGCAACAGCGCGATCGGGGGTCTTGGCCACAATGCCGACGGTAAAGCGCTTGGCCCAATTGACGGCGTTGACGATCTCCTTGGGTTTCTGCTGGGTCAGGGCCGGGTCTTCAACCACGGGCTCTGCCCCCACGCGGTCGAACAGCCCGCTGTTCATGGCCAGAAAAAACAGGCCCGAACCCAGAAAGCCTCCCAACAGAAGATAGACCAGTGACCGCCGCGCCAGCATGCGGGCCGTATCGAGGTGCCCCCGCTGATAGCCTTCATAGTAAGCAACTTCGGAGGGCTCCTTGCCTTCCAGTTTGCGCAGTTCCGTCATGGCAACCTCCAGCCTTCTTTTACGAACGCCTGTCAACGTTGGCGAAGTCCAAAACAAAGGGGCCGGGATAGCCCCGGCCCCTTATTGCACTGGCTTGCGCTAGCGTTTGCCGGTCAGCGTCTGGCGTTTGCCGTCACGCAGAATCACGATGCTGTACTCCTGCCCGCGCTTGATGCTATCCATGACTTCGCGCAGGCCGCTGCGGGTGTCCACCTTGACGTCTTTGGCTTCAACAATGATGTCGTAGACTTCAAGGCCCAATCGGGCCAGCGAGCCGTCGGCGTCGGTGATCTCCTTCACTTCAAGGCCGTTTTCCAGGCCCAGCTGCTTGCGCACCAGCGGCCCTACCCGCGCCACGCGGACCCCGTCAACAATGTCCACAGAGCCCGACTCCGGCAGGGGCAGGTCTTTCTCGGGGTAGCTCGGCTTGCCGACAGAGGGCACGGGCTCAGGGTCTCTAGGGCGGTCCACTGGCTTGTCGCCAGCGCGGATCTTCATGGTCCAAAGGTCAATCTGCTCGCTGTATTCGCGGTGGAATCTTGCGGCATCCTCCAGCGTACGCGCCCAGTGCTCCTTGGACTGGTTGAGCACCTTCTCTTTCAGGTCGGCAAAGGTGTCGCGCACTTTGTCTTCAAGCCCGTCCAGTGCATCCTCGTGCTTGTCCCCGCCGGCCTTGCGCAGCGTGCCGATGCGCTCCAGCAGGTCGCGGCTGAGCTGGTTCAGGCGTTCGGTCGGCGAAGGAAGACTCTCGTCTGCGCCAAGCTTCTTGGCCCACTTGTCGAGGTCCGCGCTGAACTGGGCATGGAACTTCTCGCCCGCCGCGACGATATCCGCCCAGCCCTTGGGCGGGGTCTTGCCAAGCTTCTCGCGCAGGTCAGCAAAGGTGTCTTTGACCTTGTCGATGGTGCTGTCAAGTTCGTCCTCGTACTTGTTCCCGCCCATCTTGCGCAGGCGCTTGGCGCGGTTGACCAGGTCGTCGGTGAGTTCCTTCAGGCGCTTGTCGGCGTCGGGGACGGATGCGTCGACGCCGATCTCTTTGCTCCACTTGTCAATCTGGTCGAGGTACCCGTTATAGAACTTGCGGGCGACATCCAGTGTCGTGGAGTAAGTTGCCGGCGGGTCGTCATCCAGCTTGTCCTGCAGGTCTGCAAAGGTGTCCTTGATCTTGTCCTGCAGATTGTCCAGGTTTGCCTCGAACTTGTTGCCGCCCGGCTTGCGAAGCGCGCCAATGCGGTACAGCAGGTCGCGCTCCAGCGCGCGCACACTGGCGCGATAGCGATCTTTCTTGATGTCGTTGGCCTCTTCGGCGCGGTCCTTGGCGTTGGATTCGCGCGCGTTGTCGCGTTCGCGTTTCTCCAGTTTGGCCAGGTCGCGATCCAGGCGTTCGCGGGCCTCTTTCACCAGCCGGTTGGTTTCGTCCTGGTTCAGGTCGCCGTCGGCCAGCAGCATGGCTTCACGGCGCGCCTGGCCTTCAATCGCGCGGCGGGCTTCATCCATGGCCGTGGAGTCGCCGTCAAAATCCGGAAACGGCGCATCAATCTCTCGCGGCGCCGGCGCAACGGCCGGGGCCACTTCTACCTTGCCGGAACCAGCCACACGAACCTGGATATCCTGGGCATTCAAAAAGCCGGATTGCACGGGCAGAAAACCGGCAACCACGCCAACGATCATGGCGAACCTGAGCATGTGACCTCCGAAAATGGACCCCTTCAGCGACACCCTATTGTACGCAAAAGGACCTGCGGATACTTCAGGCAAGACGCCTGCCCCCGGATTGACCGCCGAAGCGGGCGATACATACTTTCTAAGTCTTGTTCGGCCAACTGTTTGCGTAGCGTTTGCATGCCTATGAAGATCGGCAGCCTGCAACTGAAGAACAACCTGATCGCCGCGCCCCTGGCCGGTGTCAGCAATCGCGCCTACCGGGTGCTGTGCAAGCGCTACGGCGCCGGGCTCGTCTACGTGGAGATGCTGAAAGTAGAGAGCTTCCTGCACCACAACCGCAAGATGATGACCCTTAAGTACTACCGCGACGACGAACGCCCGGTGGGAATCCAGTTTGCCGGCAACAACCCGCAATGGCTTGCCGAAGCCTGCAAGATGGCGCAGGACGAAGGCTATGACGTCATCGACTTCAACATGGGTTGCCCGGTGCCCAAGATCGGCCGCTGCGGTGCCGGCAGCGCCCTGATGGCCTACCCCGACCGCGCGGCCAAGTGCTTTGAAGCCATGGTGCAGGCCGTGAAGATTCCTGTGACGCTCAAGATGCGCGCGGGCGTCAATGAAGGCTGCCTGAACTTTGTTGAAATGGGCCGCATGGCCGAAGGCTGCGGCATGCAGGCCGTGACCATTCACCCCCGCACCCGCGCGCAGATGTTCACCGGCCAGGCAGACCACAGCCGCACGGCGGAGCTCAAGGCCGCGCTGAAAGTGCCGGTGATTGCCAGCGGCGACATCAAGGAGCCCGAGGACGGCCTGCGCGTCCTGCAACAGACCGGTTGTGACGGCCTGATGCTTGGCCGCGGCGTGTGGGGCCGCCCGTGGTTGTTTCGCGAGATTGACGAAACCGTGCGCTACGGCCGGGTTATCACCCCCAGCCCCGGGCCCCTGGAACGCCTGAGCGTACTGCGCGAGCACTTTGAGATGCTGGTGGAAACCTTTGACGTTGCCACCTCGTGCCAGGTTGTACGGCGTTACGCCACCTGGTACGTGCGCGACATTCCGGGCAGCCCGCAGTTTCGCGCACGATTGACCCGCGTGAACACACGCGAGGTGTTTCACGAAATCGTCGACGAGATCACCGATCACTTCGAACGCGCCATCGGTGTGCCTCCGGACGAACAGCTGGGCCGGGCACGCCCGAAATCGGAACCCGCGTTGCAGACCGTGGGCTAATTCCTATGAATGGACTCATGCGCCGGCCCGGCCTGACGCAAGTCCTTGTGATGCTGTGCGCCCTGTGCGCGCTGGGCGGTTGCGCCATGGGCGACCGCCCCGGCGCAAGAACCTACGCCTGGCCGTTCTACGACAGCTACTTTTCGCAGGACGGCACCCGCGCGACCAACGCCGCAGGGCCCCTCTTTGACGACACCCGGCGCGCCGATGGCTACACCCGCACCGCCGTGCGGCCGTTTTACGTTTACACCAGCAACCCGTCACAGTTCGAGGAAGACCGGCTGTTCTTCTACCCCCTGGCGCGCCAGC
This sequence comes from Planctomycetota bacterium, assembly GCA_019636215.1. Classification (GTDB taxonomy): domain Bacteria; phylum Planctomycetota; class UBA8742; order UBA2392; family UBA2392; genus H3-PLA7. The sequence continues at coordinate 217,893 of JAHBXZ010000002.1, forward strand.
GGGAGCGCGAGCGACCGGGCTGGCCAGGCCGCAAGGAGACGCGCTTTCACCTGCTGCCGGTGGCCTGGTGGAACGACGTCAGCTTTGCGCCCGGGCACCGCGAGCTGGACTACTTTTTCTTTCCGCTGGTGTTCGGGGGTGAAAGCACGATTGAAGGCTCGCACTTTGCCGTGGCGCCCTTTGGCGGCAACCTCAAAGGCGTGTTCGGCAACGATGAGGTTCGCTTTGTGATGTTTCCACTTTACGTGGAGACCCGCAGGCAGGGGCGGGTCACTTACTACATGCCGTTTCCGATTGTGCGCTGGGGCTATGGACCGGGTTACCGCACCTATGGCGTTTTGCCGCTGTTTTCTCGAACCGAAGTCTGGCGCGAGGCCAAGGACGAGATCACCGGCGGCACCAAGAACGTTCCGGTGGCAGATCGCTGGACTGTGCTTTGGCCGATTTTCCGGTACGACCGCGACCGCATGGACCGCAAGTATCCGCGCGAATCAGTCATGGTCTATCCGCTGTTCGGATACACCAGCACGGCCGTGACCAAGAACATCAGCGCGCTGTTTCTGTACAACTATCCATTGTTCAGCTACACGCGGGCCGACCTGACCAACACCACGATCATTGACGCCTTCTGGCCGGTGTTTCGATATGCCAAGGGCGACAACTTCACCCAGTACCGGCTGTGGCCGCTGTGGGACTATTCGACCAGCAAGACAGCAGCAGGCAGCAGCACTGCCATCAACGTTCTGTGGCCGCTGTTCTGGTACTATGAGGACCAGCTGCCTGAATACACCGAGACACGCTACACCATCTTCCCGATCTTCTTTGCCAACTTTAAGCGCTATCTGCCTGAGCCCGACGGCACCGTGCGCACCAAGGACCTGATCCGCATCTGGCCGCTGGCCAAGTACCGCAAGGGCCTGGACGACACCGTTACTTTCGAGATGCTTTCGATTTTCCCATTCGACGACGACAAGTTCGACGCCACCTGGGGGCCGTACTTCAAGTTCTTTTCCGTCACGGCAGGGCCCAACGAGACGCGGGTGCAGGCGCTGTTCCGGCTGTTCAACTATGAGCAGGATCCTCACCACATTGATCTGTCGGTGGCGCCGCTGTTCCATTGGCACGTCGAAAAGCAGGCCAAGGATCGGCTGCCGCATCCCTATGGCCCTCAGCCCGGCGACCGCGAAACTTTCAACCTGCTGTATGGCATGCTGGGCTATCATCACGGCCCGGATGATCGATACACACGCCTTTTCTGGGGCCTGAAGGTGCGAAAGTAGATGGCGCTGAAGCTGCCACTGGTAAGCGCGGTAAAGGGTGCAGGCTATACGCTTGTGCTGCTGCTGGAGGCCCTTGGCATGATCGGGCACTGGTGGCGCCGCCGCGCCGCCATCCTGACCCAGATGCATGTGATCGGAACCCAGAGTGTGCCGATCACGAGTTTCTTCATGCTGCTGGTCGGCATGGTGTTCGCGCTTCAGACCGGCATTGAGTTCGCCCGCTTCGGCCAGACCAACCTGGTGGCACTGGTGATTGTGTCGGCCATGGTGCGCGAACTGGGCCCGTGGATGACCGCGTTTGTGCTGATTGCGCGGGTTGGCAGCTCCATGGCGGCCGAGATTGGCACCATGAAGGTCAGCGAGGAAATCGACGCGCTGGAGGTCATGAGCGTCAACCCGGTAAGCTATGTGATCGTGCCGCGCCTGGCCGGTTACCTGATCATGGGCCCGGCGCTGACCATCCTGGGCACCGTTGTGGGCATTGCCGGTGGCGCCCTGGTTGCTCGGGTGCAGCTTGGCGTGACACTGGACGATTTTCTGCGCTTTGCCGAACGCGGGGCCGAGCCGCTGGACATTTACTGGGGCCTGCTGAAAGCCTTTGTCTTCAGCATGCTGGCGGCCGCCGTGGCCTGTTCCAACGGCATGCGCGCCACGGCCGGGGCCGTCGGGGTCGGGCGGGCCAGCCGCAACACCGTGGTGATCGCGCTGACCTTGACCGTGTTTTTCAACTATCTGCTGACCAGCTTCTATAGGATGGCAAAGAGCTTCATTGCGGGCCTGTCATGAATGTCGCCCAGACAACCCCGTCAATCCGCCCCGTCATCGAGTTCACCGATGTGCGCAAGAACCTTGCCGGGCGGCAGATCCTGGACTCGCTGACGTTTGACGTCCGCCAGGGCGAAACGTTTGTGATCATCGGCTATTCGGGCACAGGCAAGTCGGTCACACTGCGGCATCTTGTCGGGTTGATGCAGCCCGATGCCGGCAGCATCCGCGTCGATGGCGAAGAAATCACCACCATGACCCCCAACGAACTGGAGGTCATGCGGCGCAAGTTTGGCGTGCTGTTTCAAAGCGGCGCGCTGATCGCCTGGCTGAACCTGTTCGACAACGTGGAGCTCCCACTGGTGGAACACTCCCGCGTCAGCAAAAAGCGCCGCGCCGAAATCGTGCGCGAAAAACTTGAGCTCGTGAACCTCTGGAATGACCGCGAGAAGTTCCCCTCGGAAATCTCCGGCGGCATGCGCAAACGGGCCGGCCTTGCAAGGGCCATTGCGCTGGACCCGCGGATTGTGCTGTATGACGAACCCACCAGCGGCCTGGACCCCGTGATTGCCAACGAAATCGGCAAGCTGATCAACGCCCTGCGCGACCGGCTGAAGATGACGCAGGTGGTGGTCACCCACGACATGGAAAGCGCCTACGACATCGCCGACCGCATCGGCATGTTCTACCAGGGCCGCATGATCCAGGTGGGTACTCCCGATGAGATTCGCACGTCGGCTATCCCTGAAGTGCAGCACTTCATATCCGGAGGCAAGCGCGGCGCCGTCAGCAAGCGCAGCGTTACAGCCATACTCAGCGGACGTCCGCCCGGGATGCAAAGCCTGCGCGAAGAACCCGTTGCCGCCCCGCAAGCACCAACCCCGGCCAGCCCCGCCATCGAAGGGAGTAACCCATGAAGTCCCGTGACCTGATTGCAGGCCTGCTGGTGTTCACGTGCATCGGCGTTGCCCTTTACTTTGCCATGAGCCTGAAGGGCGACGGCAGTTTCCGCCTGCCGTGGGAAGCACGCGAAGTGCAGTACAAGATTCAGTTCCCCAACGTCGCCGGGCTGGGGCAGAATTCGCCGGTCTGGATCAGCGGCGTTCCCAAGGGCCGCGTGAAGGACATGGTCGTGGATACGCGCACCGGCACAGTTGAAGTCGTGATCACCATGGACCCGGCAATCAAGCTGAACGCCGATGCCCACGCCGAGATCATCCCCGCCAGCGCCTTTGGCGGAAAGGCTATCGCGCTGTACATCGGCCAGGCCGCTGACGCCTATGACGGTGAGCGCCCGATACCCGGCGAAACCGTAGAAGACCTGTTCACAGCTGCCGGGCGCGGCCTTGGCAAGCTGAATGAAGGCATTGATTACGCGGTGGACACCGTCAAAGACGTCAACGCAATCGTCAAAGACGTCAAGGCTGGGCGCGGCCCTGTCGGGACGATCCTGACCAACGAGAAAGTCGCCGGTGACATCCAGGCAACAGTGGAAAACGTGCGGCTGGCCAGCGAAGACACCCGCGGCATCACCAGCAACGTCCGCGAGATCACGGAAAAGGTCAACAGTGGCGAGGGTGTGGCCGCGCTGCTGTTGGAAGACGCCGATACCGCACTGCGTGTCCGCAACATTGTGCGCAACGTGGAAGACGCCACCGACAACACCGTCGGCGCAAGCCGCAGCATCAAGAACATTGTCTCCAAGGTGGACAGCGGCAAAGGCTTCTTTGGCGTCCTGCTGAACGATGAAGAAACCGGCCAGAACGTGAAGGCCGCCGTGGCCAAAGCCCCGGAACTGATGGACAGCGTCAAGCGCGCCACCGATGAAGCCGGCACACTGGTGGAAAAGGTGAACCGCGGTGAAGGCACCGTGGGCAAGCTGTTCAATGACGACACCCTTTTCAATGACACACTCAATGCCATCAACACGTTGCGCAGCGGGTTTGAAGACATCCGTGAACAGGCGCCCATCACCACGTTTGCGTCGCTGCTGTTCGGGGTGTTGCAATAGGCGCACAGCGTTGGAATCTGTGACCGGTAATGCCGCGGGAATGGCTGCCGTGATCGGCGGTTTGGCAGCTACACTTTGAGTTATGGTGCTTGCCCAGACATTTCACCAGTTCAGCACCGGCGCCATGGGTGGCGTGGCCCAGGTTGCGCTTCACGCTGCAATTGCCGCCTATCTGATAGCCGCCGTGATCTCGCTGGTAGCTGTCTTTGCCCCGGGCAAGGCCAAAATGGCCTGGGCGGACTGGACGGGCGCGGCAGGCACCATCAGTCTGCTGCTGTACTTTGCGGCCCGCGTCCACGAGGCCGGCCCGGCGCCTTTGCAGAACCTGTTTGAAGTGCTCGCCCTTTCGGCGCTTTGCCTTGCCGTTGCCTACTTCGCGGCCACCCGGCTGAAGCCCATGCCGCTGCTGGGCGCGTTTGTGTTTCCGGCACTGGCCACGGTGTTCCTGGTCAGCTTTCTGTTTGTCGGTTCGGCCCTGCAGGAAGCGCCTGAGGCCCTGCGGCCGCTGATCGCCCTGCATGTGCTGCTTACCATCATGGCTTATGGCGTGTTTTTCATGGCGGCCGTGGCAGCCTGCCTGTTCCTGATGCAGGAACGCGCACTCAAGCGGCGGCATGCGTCGCGCCTGGCACGAAACCTTCCGCCGCTGGAGTCGCTGCGCAAGCTGCTGGGACAGTGCATGTGGATCGGGCTTGGGCTGCTGTCAGCCGGGTTCGTGCTGGGCTTCGGTGGCTTCCCCCCGGCCCAGTGGCCTGTGCTGGCCCTGACACCCAAGGTAATGACCGCGCTTGTGCTGTGGCTGGTGCTTTTGGCCATTGCCGGCGCGCGCTTGGCGGGGTGGCTTCACGGCCGAAAGCTTTCGTACATGGTGCTGGTAGGCTTTTCACTGGTGCTGGTCACGTACGTCGGGCTGGCTTTGACAGTGCGGGCCCAGCAGTCGGCACGGGTGGCCACAATCACGGAGAAGCCATGAATCGCTTCGTGATCCTGGGCATCAGCCACAAGTTTGCGCCCCTGGAAGTACGCGAAAGGCTGGCCTATTCCGACCGGCGGGTGCCGATGGCCCTGCGCACCTTGCGCGAGGCCGGTTGCGACGAAGTGGCAATCCTCTCTACATGCAATCGCGTCGAGGTTATCGCATTCACCGCGGAGCCGGGTGCCCGGGCGAAGATCCTGTCGGTGCTTGCCACCGACCACGCCTTTGCCCCGGATTACCTCGACAAGCACTGCTACTTCCACCGCGGCCCTGAAGCCGTGACCCATTTGCTTCGTGTAGCGGGCGGCCTGGACAGCCTGGTGCTGGGCGAAACCCAGGTGCTGAACCAGGTCAAGCGCGCCTACCTGATGGCGCAAAGTGAAAACGCCACCGGCAAGGCGCTGAACGCGCTGTTCCACAAGGCCTTTCATGTCGCCAAGCGGCTGCATCACGAGACCGACATCAGCCGCGGCCAGTTGAGTATCTCCTCGGTCGCTGTGTCGTATGTGGACCGTGTGTTTGAGGACCTGCACAAGAAGACCGCGCTGCTGATCGGTGCCGGCGAAGTGGGCGAACTGACACTGACGTACCTGCGCGAACGCAATGTGGGGCGGGTGATCATCATGTCTCGCACACTCGAACGCGCCCGCGAAGTAGCCACGCGATTTGGTGGCGATGCGGTGCCGATGGACCTGCTGGAAGACTACCTGCCGGCCGCCGACATTGTTGTAAGCCAGACCAGCAGCGAGACGCCCGTCCTCAATGGCGCCACATTTGCCCGCAGCCAGCGCAAACGCGGCTGGTCGCCGGTGCTGGCGCTGGACCTCGCCGTTCCCCGCGATATCGCCCGCGATGCCGCCGAGGTCGAGGGCGTGTTCCTCTACAACGTGGACGACCTTGAGGAAGTCGTGGCCGAACACGCCATGGCCCGTTCGCGAGAGCTGGAACATTGCCACGCAATCATTCGCCAGGAAGCCGCCGAGTTCGTTGCAGGCTTTCACGTGCTCGCGGCCGGACCGCTTATCACCCAGTTGCGCGCCCGCGCCGAGGCCGCCAAGCAAGCCGAACTTGCGCGGCTGGCCCATGTGCTGGACCAGTTGCCCGATGCCGCCCGCCAGGAAGTTGCCGCCTTTGCCGACCGGGTAGTTAACAAACTTCTTCACCCGCACATCGCCGCGTTGCGGGCCGAAGCTGCCCACGCCACGCCAGAGGATCTGCGGCGCGCCGCAAGGCTGCTGGGGCTGGAATCGGAAGCACCTGCCGGACAGCCCGCAGAACAACCCGCGGCACCTGTGCAGCTGCCGGTGGAGAAATCCCCGTGAGCAACTCATCCAGGCTGGAGTTCCTGGGCAGCCTTGCCGGCGGCCTGGCGCACGAGATCAAGAACCCCTTGAGCACACTCAAGCTTACCCTGCAATTGCTTGAAGAAGACATGCGCAAGGATGATTCGCCGCTGTCGCGCCGCAGCCTGCGCAAGGTTGAAGTGCTGCTGCGCGAAGTGGCCCACATGGATGAGATCGTGCAGAACTTTCTGCACTTCGCGCGCGGCCACGACCTGAAGCTGGTGCAGACCGACCTGCGCGAGCTGGTGATGGACCTGCTGGAGTTCCTGGGTGCCGAGGCCCGCGCCCGCAACATTGAACTGCGCTTTGACTACGCCGGCCGCCTGGACAACCTGGTGCTGGATGCCGGGCTGGTGCGGCAGGCGTTGCTGAACCTGCTTCGAAACGCGATTGAGGCCATCGACCCGGCCAGGGGCGGCGAAGTGATTGTCCGCGCATTTGTGAAAGGCGACCTCGTGGGCATTGAAGTTACCGACACGGGCTGTGGCATTGCACCGACCAACCATGAACGTATGTTTCGGCCGTACTTCACGACCAAGAAGGGCGGCACGGGAATGGGCCTGCCGATGGTGCGCCGGATTGTGCAGGAACACGGCGGCCAGATCACCTTCGAGTCGGAAGAGGGCAAGGGCACCAGGTTTCTGATCCTTTTGCCCGTGGACCCCGGAAAGCGGGACGCGCTGCAGGCCATGGTCGCAGTTGGCAACAGGGCAGGGGAGCAGACATGAGGGTGCTCGTTATCGGCAGCGGCGCGCGCGAGCACGCGCTTGTCTGGAAGCTCAAACAGTCGCCCCACGTCACTCAGATTTTTGCCGCGCCGGGCAGCGATGCCATCGCGACGCTGGCCAAGTGCGTCAACATCAAGACCTCGGCCTCGCAGGAGCTGGTTAACTTCGCCCGCGAACACAAGATAGACCTGACGATCGTCGGGCCCGAAGACCCGCTGGTGGCCGGTCTGGCCGACCTGTTCCAGCGCAAGCACCTGCGCATCTACGGCCCGGTCCAGAAGGCCGCGCGCCTGGAAGGGTCCAAAGCCTGGGCCAAAGACGTCATGTCGCGCCACGGCATCCAGACGGGCGGCCACAAGACATACGAGGCCCCCCAGCCGGCCATTGAGTACCTGAAGAACTGCGACTACCCGGTGGTGATCAAGGCCGACGGCCTGGCTGCCGGCAAGGGCGTGGCCGTATGCAAGACCCTTGAACAGGCCGAGGCCGCCGTCAACGAGGCCATGGTCAAGAACCGGTTCGGCGAAGCCGGCCGCAAAGTCCTGATTGAGGACTTCCTGCAGGGTGAGGAAGTCAGCGTTCACGCCATCACAGACGGGCACACCATCCTGCCACTGTGCCTGGCCCAGGACCACAAGGCCGCGCTGGATGGCGACCAGGGCGAGAACACCGGCGGCATGGGCACCTACAGCCCGCTGCCTCAGGTCAGCGACGAGTTGATGGCGCAACTCGAACGCGACGTAATCGTGCAGACCGTGCATGCCATGAACCGTGAGGGCGTGCCCTTTGTGGGTACGCTGTTCGCGGGCTGCATGCTGACGCGCCAGGGGCCAAAGGTGCTGGAGTACAACGTTCGCTTTGGCGACCCCGAGACGCAGAGCATCCTGATGCGCTTGCGCGGCGACTTGTTTGAGATTCTGAACGCAACTGTGGACGGCAAGCTGGACAGCGTAGCCGTGGATTGGGATCCGCGTACCGTTGTCACGGTGGTGGTGGCCAGCGGCGGGTACCCGCGCGACTTTGAGAAGGGCTACAAGATCAAGGGCCTGGACAGCGACTTCGGCCCAGACGTGCAGGTGTTTCACGGCGGCACCAAGAAAGTAGACGGCCAGTGGTACACCAACGGCGGCCGTGTGTTGAGCGTTTGCGCGCTGGGCGAAGACCTTGAAGACGCCCGCCGCAAGGCCTATGCAGCCGTTGAGAAAATCCAGTTTGACAAGATGCAGTACCGCAAAGACATCGGCTGGCGCGGTCAGAACGCGATGCGTAAGCAAGCGCCATGAGCCCGCCACAGCTTTCGGCTCAGATGGCGCGTTACAGGAGACGATCATGGCAGGCACAATCACCTCCACGCAACCCGGCATTGGCGCCAGCTCGCTGGTCAACATTGCCGAGTTCATCATCGAAGGCGGCCGACTGGACGAAGAGACCGCCCTGCGACTGATCCACCTGCCCGAAAACCGGGTCTATGACGTGATGTACGCCGCCAACCTGGTCAAGCGCCACTTTCATGGCGACGCCCTTCACCGCTGCAGCATCGTGAACGCCAAGTCCGGCGCCTGTGGCGAAGACTGCAAGTTCTGCGCGCAAAGCGCGTCGTACCAGCCGCAGACCGGCGTTGAAACCTACTCGTTGATGAACGCCGACGCGATTTTGCGCGCGGCCGATGACGCCACAACCTATGGCAGCAGCAACTTCGGCATCGTAACGGCGATCAAGGGTGTGCAGGAAGGCCCGATGCTTGACCAGATCTGCGAGGCCGTGCGCCGCATTCGCGCCAAGGGCAAGATCGCGCCCGATGCCAGCCTGGGCGTGGTCACGCGCCGCGTGCTCGAGAAGTTGAAGGAGGCCGGCCTGCAGGTCTATCACCATAACCTCGAAAGTGCCCGCAGCTTCTACCCCACCATCTGCACCACGCGCGACTGGTCTGAAAACTTTGAAACCATCACCACGGCCAAGCAGGTCGGCCTTGAAACCTGCTGTGGCGGCATCCTGGGCATGGGCGAAAGCCTGGAGCAACGGGTCGAACTGATGTTCCAGGTGGCACAGGTGCGGCCTGACCACATCCCGCTGAACTTCCTGGTGCCGGTGAAGGGTACGCCGCTTGAGCACCTGGAGCCGATGAAGCCCCTGGAGTGCCTGAAGGCGATTGCAGTGTTCCGCCTGACCAACCCGCAAAGTGACCTGTTTGTGGCCGGTGGCCGGGTACAGCACCTGCGCCAGTTGCAGCCGATGCTCTTTCAGGCCGGTGCCAACGGCATGATGGTGGGCAACTACCTGACCACGCCCGGCCGCACCAAACAGGACGACCTTGAACTGGTGCGCGACCTCGGCCTTGAGAACTGACAGCGTTTCAGATTCGAAACGCTCGATGCCGTTGTAATGGCTCCTGTGCGCGCCATCGCTTAGCATTGTGCCAGGGAGGCATCCTTGCGCATTCGTTCCAGCAGAAGTCTCGGCATCGTCAAGCACACCGGCCACGCTGCCGCCGTGGCCGCACTTTTCACCATCGGCCTGTTTGCCGGCGCGATCTACATGTTCCAGGCCGGGACCGAGCAGGAGCGCTTTGAAAAGAGCGCCGCCAAGTACGACGCACTGGTGGTAAACGCGCGCGAGGAACGCAGCCCCGCCAAAGGCACCAGCTACTTCATCAACGTGTACTTTCGGCCCGCCGGCGCGCAGGGCCAGGAGAAGGAGTTTGAAGTCCCCCGCGCGGCCTACATTCAGTTTCGCGACGCGACTTCCGTGACGCCCGTGCCGACCCAGGTGTTCTTCGACCGTGACTCGCCGTACCGCTGGCACGTGGAGAACGCGATCTTGCAGGATCCAGGAGATCGCATTTACGTCGCCTGGGGCTGGACCCTCATTGGCTTCATTATGCTGGCCGTAACCGTCGCATCCTGGCGCAAGTTCCTGCGCGGCGAGCTGCAGGTTCACGCACCTGATGAGGATCCGCCACCCGAGCTGATTGCGCAGATGCGCGCTGCCGGCCTGCCCGAGTCCCTGATTCCAAAGCCGGAAGCTCGGCCTTGGGTGCCGCCCGTTGGTGCCGCACCACCGGTTGGCGACTCGCCTGGCATTGCCGTTCCGCCGCCCGTCTCCGCGGCCCCGGCAACTGCGGCACAGCCACCGGCGGACCCGAAGTTTGACCTGCCGCCCTGGGAAAGGCCGCGCGGCGGCGACCAGCCGCATTGACCACAAACAAGGCGAAAACTACCGCACCCAGCGGAAGCCCTGTGCGGTGTCCTCAAGTGCCACACCGCGGCGCTTGAGTTCGTCGCGGACCGCGTCGGCGACCTTGAAATCCTTGGACATGCGGGCGTTCTGTCGAATCGCGACGAACAGCTCCACCATCGCGCCGTCCATGTCTTCTACAGGCGCGGTCTCTTCAAAATCCGGCAACTGCCCGGCCTCTATGCGTTCCCACAACTGCTCGCGGTCGGTGGTTTCGGCCCAGTGCTTCAGGGCAACGGCCTTCTGTTTCAGGGTTGCCGGCTCCAGCCAGGTCTGGATCTGCTCGCGGGTGATCAAGCCGCTGCGCTCGGTGCGGTCAAGCACGTCTAGCACTTCGTCAAAGCTGTCCAGCAGGCGCATGGCTTCGCGGGCTTCGGCCGGGCCCAGATGCATGGTGTTGAGCTCGCCCACTGCTTTGAACACTGCGGCCACAGCGTTGGGGGTGTTGAGATTGTCGTTCAGCGCGGAGTCAAACTCGGCCTCGGCGCGATTGACCAGCTCAATCATGTGGCCGCTGGCAGTCAGGTTGCTTGCGGGGTTGGTGCCGTCCCCCACCGCTTCGCGCAGCTTGTCAAAACGGGTCTGGATACGCTCCACGCCGGTCCGGGCCGCGGCCAGGGACTCCAGGCTGAAGTTCATCGGCTGGGTGTACTGGTTGCTGATCAGCGCAAATCGCAGCACATTGGCCGGCACTTTTCCGCCCGCAAAGCCAAGTCTTTCCAGTTCGTTTGCCAGGTCATCACGACCCTGGCCGCGAGGGTCCAGCAGCTCCTTGGCGGTGTAAAACGTGCCGTCGCGCTTGGACATCTTGCGGTTGTTGACCAGCAAGAAGCGACCATGCACCCAATAGCGGGCAAACGTCTTGCGCTGGCTGCCTTCATCGGGCGCGCCGTGCGGCCCGTGCACGCAGGTCTTGAAGGCACCGTAACTCTGGGCGATTTCGCACTCGTGGTGAGGAAAGATGTTGTCCTCGCCACCGGTGTGGATGTCGATCGTATGGCCCAGGTGCGCGCGCGACATTGCGCTGCACTCAATGTGCCAACCCGGAAAGCCGGCCCTGATGCGCTGGTCCACGCCGGCGGGCAGAAGTTCCCGGAAACGCGCGTAATCGGCGGGGTCCCAGCCCTTTTCGCTGTGCGGGTCCCATTGCATCAGGTGCTTGGCGTCAACCTTCCACAGGGCGAAGTCGCGCGGGTCGCGTTTGTCGTCGCGCACTTCCACACGCGCGCCGGCCTCCAGGTCTTCCAGCACCTTGCCCGACAACCGGCCGTACTCGGGAAACTTGCTGACCTCGTAATACACCTCGCCGCTGTCCACCACGTAGGCGAAGCCTTCCTCAATCAGCCGCTGGATGGCATGCAGCATCTCCGGGATGTGCCGTGTCGCGCGAGGGTGCAGCGCAGGGTCCCCGGCCTCGCCGCCCTGGTAAACGCGCAGGCGCATCGCCCGGGCATCGTGGGCAAACGCATCTTCAAAGTGCAGAGCCACCTTGAACGGGTCGCTGCCCAGTTTCCGGGCCGCGACTGCCAGCTTGTCTTCGCCCCCGGCATCGGCCAGGTGGTCCTCAGTCATATGCCCGACATCGGTGATATTCATGACCTGCCGCACTTCATAGCCGTTGCGCTCAAGGGTGCGGCGCAGGATGTCGGCAAACAGGAAGCTGCGAAGGTTCCCGATGTGCACAAAGTTGTAAACGGTAGGTCCGCAGGTGTACATCGTGACGCGCTTGCCGTGCGGGTCCAGCGGCTGGAACACCTCCAGGCGCTTGGTGTATGTGTTCTTGAGCTTCAGGACGGACATGGTTGCCTGTCTGGTTGTTTCAAACCGCCGGTTTCAAGCGTCGCGGTCGGATCGGCCGTTGCGTACTTTCTTGATCAGCACCACGGCCTGCGTGGCGATGGCTTCCTTGCGGCCCACGGCGTCAAAGTTCTCGTTGGTCTTGGCCTTCACGTTTACGCGGTCGGTTTCAATCTCGATCAGTGTCGCAATGCGCGACTCCATCTGGTTCTTGAACGGCTTCAGTTTCGGAGCCTGCGCAATCACGTTGCAGTCAACATTCACCACATCCCAGCCGCGTTTGCGAATCAGCGCCATGGTGTGCTTCAGCAACTGCGCGCTGTCGGCGTCCTTGTACTTCTTGTCTGTGTCGGGAAAGTGTTCGCCGATGTCACCCAGGCCCGCGGCACCCAGCACGGCATCAATGATCGCGTGAAGCAGCGGGTCGGCATCGGAGTGCCCCAGGCAGCCCCGATCATGCGGGATGTGCACCCCGCCGATCATCAGCTTGCGGCCCTCCACCATGGCATGAATGTCGTACCCAAGACCTACGCGCATGGCGCGATGATGCACCATGACGCTGCTTTCAACCAGAGGCCAGCCCGGTAGGCGTACGGCCCGCTATCGGCACTGCACCCTAGCCTCAGGGCGGCCACGCCGATATCAATTGGTCAACACTTGAGGTGGCCCATGGCGTACCAGTCCAGTTTCGGCGATGGCAGCAGCGACTACGAGAAATACATCCGCACGCAGGAGCTCTACAAGCTGCAGAAGAGCCCCGACCAGTGGGCAAACGAGGAAGAGTTGCTGTTTCAGGTAGTGCACCAGGCCATGGAGCTCTGGCTGAAGGTGGTCATCCAGCACGTGGACCAGTCCGTTGCATGGATTCAGGGCGGCAACCTGCACGAGGCCACGCGCTTTCTGAACCGCTGCGCCGAGATCCTGAAGTGGCTGGCCGAAAGCCTGGAGTTTCCCCGCAGCATGGCGCCATGGGATTACCACAAGATCCGCATGGGCCTTGGCAAGGGCAGCGGCCAGGAAAGCCCCACCTACAAGGCGCTGCACAAAGCCGTGCCGCCCGTGCTGGCAGCCTTTGAAGCCCTGCTGGCGGCGCGCGGCGTGACGGTGGACCAGATTCACCAGGATCGTGCTGCGCATCAGGAACTCTACGACCTTACCTGGGCGATGCACCAGTTCGACCAGGAATTGCAGCACTGGAAGTACCGGCACTTTCACGTGGTCAAACGCATCATTGGCGACGCGGTTACCAGCCTTAAGGGTGTGCCGGCAAGCTCGCTGGAAAAGACCACTCACGAGGCACAGTTCCCGGAGCTCTGGGCGGTCATCAACCGCACGACCAACGCATACAACGAAAAGTACCGGCCCAAGGGCGGTGCCTATCAGTAATGGTACAAGTGGCCGCATACATTGAAGCTGCCGCCGGATCCGGCCAGGATCGCATTCTGTGGCTGGAAGGCGACGGCATGGTCGGCGTCGCGTTGGCCGACGGCATGGGTGGTATGGGCGGCGGCACTTTGGCGGCCGACACGGCCGTGCAGACTGCCATGGACGTCATGTCGGCCATTCCCGGCATTGTGCTGGCCCCCCAGTGGCCCGAACTGTTCCACAAGATCGACAAGCAGGTGAATACCACGCGCCACGCCGGAGAAACCACCCTTGTCGCGCTGGAGACCGATGGCGAGCTGGTGTGCGGCGCCAGTTCGGGTGATTCCGAGGCCTGGCTGATCAAGGGCGGGCTGGTCAACGACCTGACAAAGCACCAGATGCGCAAACCGCTGGTTGGCAGCGGCCAGGCCGACCCGGTTTCTTTCACCGGTCGCCTGGAGGGCGGACTGCTGCTGATCGCCAGCGACGGCTTGTTTCGGTATGCCAATCCCCAGAAGATCATCGAAGCCGCAACCAAGGTTCCATTGCCCGATCTACCCCGGGCATTGGTAGACTTGGTGCGTCTGAAATCCGGCAAGCTGCATGACGACGTGGCGGTGTTCGTAGCATCGCCATGAACGGCGTGGCGCACCGTGCGCCATGGCGGCAAGCAGTGCCGGGGCTGGTTCTTCCGTAACAGGAGAAGCCATGAACAAAATGGGCGGTGTGGTGTTCATGATGATCGGCCTGGCGGTTATCGCCGTGGCCTACTTCGACGTGATGGGCTCCGGCGGATCCACGGGCGATATGCTGGTCGGCGGGTGGCCTCCCCTTCGCACGGGTGTGCTTTCGGTGGGTGCGGTGGTGGCCATCTTCGGGTGCTATTCGCTGGTCAAGAAGCCCGCCAAGAAGAAATAGACGAAAACAAAGGCAACCGTGAACAAGAAGTCTGGATTGATCGTGCTTGTGCTCGGCGCGGCACTGGTGGTGGCTGCGCTGGTGGACCTGTTCGGCATGAGTGCCGGGTTCAACCTCGATGTCGGCAACGTTGCCAGTTTCAGCAAATGGCCCAACGAGCGTATCGCACTGCTGGGTGTGGGCGTGCTGCTGGCGTGCCTTGGTGGCTACAACATCAGCAAGAAGGGCAAGAAGTAGAACACTATCCTCGTCTTCCGTGCTTGCGACCGGTGCAAGTCTCTGGCGAACCTGTAACCTTGCGGCACCATGGCCCGTCACGACAGCGTATCGGCTGAACTCGCCCGCGCGCGCAGCGTCCAGGAGACCATGCTGCCGGCGGCCCCGCGCATTCCGGGGCTGGAAATCGAAACCAGCTATCGGGCCTGCAAGGCCCTCGGCGGCGACTTCTTTGACTTCATCATTGTCGACCCGTGGCGGCTGGGCATCGTGATAGCCGACGTCAGCGGACACGGAACGGCCGCGGCGCTGGTCATGAGCGCGGCCAAGAAGTCCCTGCAGATTTTCGGTAAAGGCTGTATCTCGCCGCGCGATGCGCTGTTGCGCACCAATGACAGTATCCGGGGTGACCTGCCCAAGGGCATGTTCGTAACTGTGCTGTACGGCGTGCTTGATGTGCGCGACCTGAGGCTGGTTTTTGCCCGCGCCGGACACAACCCGCCGCTGGTGATTGCTGACGGCGCCGTGCGCGCAGACATCGCCCAGATCCCCGGCGGCCCGGTGCTGGGCATTTTCTCGTCCACGCAACTGGCGCCGAAGCTGGTCGAGACCGAAGTGCAGCTGCGGCCGGGTGATGCCATGCTGCTGCACACCGACGGCCTGAGCGAAGCCTTCGCCCCGCAAGGCGAAATGTACGGCAAGACGCGCCTGCACCAGAAGCTGGGGCGCGCCGGTGACGTGCCCGCAAGCGCCTTCATCAAAGAGCTGCGCGAGGATGTTGACCGCTTTCGCGCCGACGAAGCACCCAAGGATGACGAGGCCATGGTGCTGCTTCGCGTTCTTGGCCGCCAAAGCAACCCACAGCCCTTGACCGGGCCATTTGACGACGACGCGCCGGTACTTGAAGAACTTCCGCCCCTGCTGGGCCGCGAACGCGACATCGCTGAAATCAGTGAACTGCTTTCCGGCGAGGCCGCCCTGGTCACCATCACCGGCCCGGGTGGCGTCGGCAAAACTCGCACGTCACAGGCAGTCTCGGCCCGGTTGCGCTCTCACTTTCCGGCCGGCGTATTCTTCTGTGAGCTGACAGACGCGCGCGAGGCCTGGGCCGTCTGCCGCGCCGTTGCCGCCGCCGTTGGTGTTCAGGAAGGCGACACGGCACTTGGCCAGCGCATCGGCAATGCCCTGCGCGGCCGCGCCGCCACACGGGGCGGCAACGCCCTTCTGGTGCTCGACAACTGCGAACAGGCGGCTGAGGCCGTCGGGCGATGCGTGAACGAGTGGCGCGCCAGGGCACCTGGCACGCGCTTTCTGCTGACCAGCCGTGTTCCCACCGGCACCCGGGGCGAACACCTGTACCCGCTGCGGCCGTTGCGCACCCCGCAGCGCCGCACGACCGGCCGGCTGCAGCTGAACGAGGCCGCACTGGCGGGCCTGGCCGAGGTTCCCAGCGTGGACCTTTTCATTCGTCGCGCCCGCGAGAAGTCCCCGCGCTTCGCCCTTACGCTGGAGAACGCGGACACCATCAGCCGCATTTGCAGCGCGCTGGACGGCCTGCCGCTGGCCATCGAACTTGCGGCAGCCCGCATAGGCGTGATGTCGCCTGAAAAGATCCTTGAGCGCCTGGGGGAACGCTTTGAATGGCTGCGCAGCCGCGAAGAAACAGGCCACCACGCGACCCTGGAAGACGTTATCGCCTGGAGCTGGGACCTGCTGTCAGAGACCGAACGCGACCTGCTGGCGGAGCTTTCCGTGTTCTCGGGCGGCTTCGTTCTGGAATGTGCCGAGCAGGTTGTGACCACGGCCAGCGGCGCCGACCTGGCGGACCTTCTGGAAGGCCTGGAGTCCAAGAGCCTGCTGTATCGCGAGACAGTCCCCGGCCTGCCGGGCGAGCCGCGGTTCTTCCTGTATGAATCCGTGCGCCTGTTTGCCGAGCTGCGGCTGAATGCGCTGAACCGCGGCGAAGATACCCGCGCCCGCTGGCGCTCTGCCCTGGTTGAGTATGCCCGCCGTTGGTGGCAGCGCCGCATGAGCAACCGCGCGCAGGAAGCCCGCACGCGCTATGAGGCCGAGGCCGACGCCCTGCTGCGCGTCGCCCGCGAGGGTACGCCCCTTGAGCTGGCCGGCTGGGCCACCGTGGTGCTTGCATCCACCATGGGCCGCACAGGAACAGACGCCGAGATAGAAACTCTGGTCTCCCGGATGCGCGCGGCGCTGCCGCCCTCACTGGAAGTCAGCCAATGGCTTCTGCTGGCCGAAGCCGATGCCGTCTGGCGCAAGTCACCAGTTGAGGCCAACCGCATGGTCGCGGACTTCGCGTTCAGCGGCCCCACCCGGTACTACGCCCGCATCCTGCAGGCCAAGTGCGCCCAGGCCAGCGGCATCATGAGCGAAGTCGAGGCCATGACCCGCCTGGCGCTTGAAGTACCGGGCCTGACGCCATTGCAGAAGGCCGCCGCCCAGGATCGGCTTGGCCTGTGCCACTACCGGGCCGGGCGTCTGGAGGACGCGCTGGAGTGCTTCGATGCCGCGCTTCGCGTTGCTCTGGAACAGAAGGATATGTTGCTGGAGTCGATCCTGCTGGCGCACATCGGCAGCACCCACAAACTGATGGGAGAGTTCGACAAGTCCGAATGGTTTATCCGCGAGGCCATCCGTCTTGCACAGGCGGCCAACGCGGCCGTGTCCGAGTCAAGCTGGCTGGGAAACCTTGGCGTCACCATGGGCGCCGCCGGCAAGCTGCAGGCCGCGGAGGCCTGCATTCTGCGCGCTTTGAGGCTGACCCGCGAAACGGGCAATCTGCCCACCGAGGCCGCGCACCTGATCAACCTGGCCTATGTGTATCACCGGCAGAACCGCATTGAAGAAGCCATGCCGCTGCTGAAGGACGCACTGCGCATCCACACCGAGACCGGCAATCGCCACGGGCGGGCACTGGCCCTGGCCAACATTGCGGCGCTGGAACGCGACGAGGGCAGCCTGGAAGGCGCGCTGGTAACGTTCCTGGAATCCCGCAACGAGTTCTTGCGCCTCAGCGACGCCTACGCCGCGGCCAACCAGTTGGTGAACATCGGCCAGACCCAGGTGTTGCTCTATCACCGTCACCAGGACCCGGCCATGCTCGCTCAAGCGACAGAGAGCCTGCAGGCAGCCATGCGCGAGAACGCAGAGCACAAGTTCCTGCGCAACACCATGTGCGAGGCCGAGCTGGCCGCGTGCCTGCAACTGCAGGGTCAGCCCGAACAGGCACGTGCCCTGGCCAAGGGTGTGCTGGAGGCCGAGGCCACAGCCCCGAACTCTGTCCCGCCTGCCGCACTGGAGCGCGCCCGCGAGGTGCTGGGGCAGTGACGGCCGTGCCCAGCTCGGCGGCTTACTTTGCCCACGCCCTTTCCATGCGAGAAGCGGCACATGGAAGTTAGTTGCCCCAAGGGGCTCTCAGGCGAACAATATGCGCGTGCCGTGGCCCGAACTTGAATATCTGTTTCGCCATGCGGCGATCCGCGATGCCGTGTATCTGGCCACCACCCCGGCCGATCGTGCGCGCATGCACGACCTGGCAGCCCAGACCTATGGCGCGCTGGTAGCAGCCGGTGCCAACGGCGCGATTGCCCGCGAACAGGCACGGCACGGCGCAGAGTCCGCGCGCGCCCGAAGCGTCGCGGACCAGCAGCGCAAGGAAGACATTCTCGACGGGGCCGAGCTGCGCTTTGCCCGTGCCGCCGCAGAAGACGCCGATGCCGCGTTTCAGGTTCACCAGGCCGCGCGCCTCTGGAGACAGGTGGCCGACCACCGGCTGACCGGGGGCACAGACCGTCGGTTCGCATTGCGGCGCGCTGCAGAGGCGATGCGCCACGCGGGCCAGTTGGATGATGCCCGCCGCAGCCTGCTGGAGGCCCGCCAACTTGGGCCCGAACCTGAAGAAGACGCGCGCATTAGCATTTCACTTTCCACGGTGCTGCGCGCATTGGGCCGGTACGGCGAATCCGAAACCGAAGTCATGAACGCCCTGCGCGCCGACCTTCCGGGCACACTGCGGGCGGAGGCTCTAAGCACCCTGGGAACGCTGCACCGCGAGCGCGGCAGAAACAAAGAGGCAGCCGCCGTCCACGAGGAAGCGTTGATCCTGGTGCGAAACGCCGGCGACGCGCTTGCCGAGGCCAAGTGCGCCGCTGCACTTGCCACCCTTTACGCACAGACCGGCAAGCCCGATTCCGCCGAGGCGCTGTTCCGGCGCGCCATGCATATTCACCGCGACGGCGGCGACCCGCGCGGCGAGGCCATTTACGCCGGCAACCTGGCGGCCACGCTGCGCGATCTCGGCCGCAACGAAGAGGCCGAAAAGCTGTGCCGGCAGGCACTGGACAAGCACCGCGAACTGGGCAACCGCAGCGACGAGGCCCTTTGTCAGGGCAACCTGGCCATCATCTTGAAGGCTACCGGGCGCACCCAGGAAGCCGAGCTTTGCTATCGTCGAGCGCTGCACATCTTTCGCGAGCAAGGCAACACGCCCATGGAGGGTCAGTACCTGGGCAACCTTGGCAACCTGCTCGACGATACCGGCCGCACTGTGCAGGCAGTGGATTGCTATGAAAATGCCCTGTCCATCCTGGGTCGCACGGGCCTCAAGCGCCCCATGGGTTATGCCATGGGTAACCTCGCGGTGGCACGGCAGAAACTGGGCCTGATCGAAGAGGCCTTGGGCGCATACAGCGAGGCCGTGGCCCTGCTGACAGAAATCGGGGCCTCGCCGGCGGCAGCCGCGTTTACGTGCCTGCGCGGCGAACTGCTGCTGCTGACAGGCGATGCCAGCGGCGCGCAACGCGACCTGGAAGCCGCCGACGCTGCCCTGCAGGCGGTGGCCATGCGCAGCTTTCGCATGCAGTACTGGGTGCCGCTTAAGGTGCGCCTGCTGGCCCACCACGGCCACATTGAGGAAGCCATCGGCCTTGTGCGCGAGGCCCAGCGCAAGACCGGCAAGGTGACACAGGTCAGCGAACAAGGCCGCACCCTGGAGGTCATTGGCACCGTCCTTGGCGCCGCAGCCAGTGGCAGGCTGGTGAACGGCCATGTGCCGGACCAGTTGTCACGTGAGCTGCGCAAGGTGCTCAGTGCGCGGATGCCGGCATTCCGGGAGTAACGCCCTGCACGGCCTTGTCGCGCGCAATGGCCGCTCATTGTCTGCCAGTGCCGCTGTCGCCCTTTAGGGGTTTATCAGCGCGCATTGCGCGCTAAAACGCTGACATGGAGGCCACAATGCCTGACCCGTTGCTCAAGTGGCGCGAGGAGTTTCCGATCCTCGGCAAGAAGACCTACCTAATCAACAACTCGCTGGGCGCGATGCCGCGCGGCGTGCGGGACGGACTCAAGCACTTCGCCGACATGTGGGACAACGACGGGGTTGTGGCCTGGCATTATCCCGATGGCTCGGGCTGGCTGGATGACTGCGAAAGGACTGCAGATCTTATCGGCAGCGTAATGGGCGCGCCCAGGGGCAGCGTAATGCTGCACCTGAATGTCGCCACTCTGACTGCACAGGTGCTTTCCACGATCGATTTCACCGGCAAGCGCAACAAGATCGTCTATGACGACATGCAGTTCACCAGCCCCCATTACGTGGTGCAGGAGTGGGCGCGCTATGGTGCCAAGATTGAAATGGTCAAATCCGACGATGGCATCGGCGTGGACGTACAGAAGCTGGTGGACGCCATCGACGAACACACCGCACTGGTGCCCATCAGTCACGTCTACTTCCGCAGCAGCTTCCTGCAGGATGTGCAGCCAATCATCGACAAGGCCCACAAGGTCGGCGCAAAAGTACTGCTCGATGTGTACCAGAGCATCGGCACCGTGCCCTTTGACGTGACGCAGATGAAAGTGGATTACGTCGTAGGCGGCAGCGTGAAGTGGGTCTGTGGCGGTCCCAACGTATGCTACCTGTACATCCGGCCTGACTTGATCACCACATACAACCCCGCGCTGACCGGCTGGATCAGCCACGCGAGGCCATTCAAGTTCGAGATGGAGTTCACGCCCCACGCCGGCGCCTGGCGCGCCAGCACCGGGACGCCGCCAGTGGTCGCGCTTTACAGTGCACGCCCGGGCTATGAAATCATCAGGCAGGTCGGCCTTGCAGACATACGCGCCAAGTCGCAACGGTTAACCCAGCACTTGATCGAGCACGCGCTGGAGGCAGGCTTCAAGGTCAATACGCCGCTTGATCCCGCAAGGCGCGGCGGGACGGTATGCATTGACTGGCCCGGGGCCGACCTGGCCGAACAGAAGCTGATTGACCGCGGATTTGTCATCGATTATCGCCCCAAGGGCGGCATCCGCGTGAGCCCGCACTTCTACAACACGCAGGAAGAGTGCGACGCAATCCTGGCCGAGATGAAGAAGCTCCGGCGTTGAAGCTTTGTCTTGGTTCCAAGAAGTCGGCCTTATGCCCGCGCCACAGTTTCCGGAATCGGGAATCTGTCGCCCCGGTGCCATAGCGCGAAACGCAGCAACTTCGGTTATACTGCCCATGCGTAGACGGTGCGGATTACGGGCAACAGGCCGGCAAAGGGGAATCCATGCGCTTGCCGCTTTTCGCAATTTGCACCACTGCACTTCTGGCCGGGGCACTTGGCGCCCAGGCCAACCAGCCCTCAAACCCAACCAGCGTTGAGGCCACGGCGATCTACGAGATCAACCGTGCCCGCGCCAACCCCCAGGCCTACGACACCGAGCAGACCCTGGGCGGGGTACTGGCGGGCATTACACCCTGGCACCCGTTGGCGTTGAACGAGCGCCTGGTGACCTCGGCGCGCTTTCACAGCACGGAAATGGCCACCCATGGCTACTTCGCGCACACCAGCCCGGTGACCGGCAACCAGCCCAACCTGATGGCCCGCAATGCGGGCTACCCGTTGAAGGCAAGTTTCTCAAACACCGCCAACAACATCGAGTCGCTGGCCTGCCTGTTCAGTTCTGGCAGTGGCGGCGTTACCTACGCGCCCGGCACCGCCATCCGCGCGCTGATTCTGGACAGCGGGGTAACCCCGCCCGGCCACCGCTATCACCTGCTGGCCTGGGGCGGCAGTGCGGGCGAGATCAGCTTCTACCGGCAGTTCTATGAAGTCGGCGCGGGCTATGCGACCGGCTTCCGGCCCGAGAATCCCTGGAGTTCCGCCACGCCACCCGATGGCAGCGGGGCGTACTGGTCGATCCACACCGGCGTGCGCGACACAACCCTCTACTTCATCCTGGGCATGGTCTACAACGATGCCAACAGCAATGGCCGGTACGACACCGGCGAAGGTCTTGCCGGCGTAAGCGTCATGGCAAACGGCGGTGGCAGCGTAAGTGTTCCTGCCCTCTCCAACAGCGAAGGCATGTACTGGTTGCAGGTCAACCCAGCCACCTGGACGCTGACCGTCAGCGGAGGCGCCTTTGGCGCCACCAAGTACGGCCAGGTCACGGTGACGAACGCCAACATCTCTGTCGATTTTCGCAGCAACAGCAACACCGTGGACGTCAGCTTCGGTGCCTGGGGCGCGCTGGCAACCAGCGGCACCCAGAACGGCACCGTCAACCCCGGCCCCGGCACCGGCGGTACCGGCGGCACTGGCAGCGGTGGTGGTGGAGGCGGCGGGGGCGGTGGAGGAGGCGGTGGTGGCGGTGGCTCGTCCGATGGCGGCGGCGGAGGAGGCGGTTGCGCCGTTGATGGCCAGGGGGACAACACCTGGCTGGTGCTGTTTGGCGGCATAGTCGCGCTGCTGGCCGGGCTGCACCTGGCGGCTCGTCGTGCTTGAAACCATGTGATGTCAGAAAGGGCCGCCCACGCAGGGCGGCCCTTTTCGTGCCACAGCAGTTTTCCAGTTGCCCGGCATGGCTGGTGACGACGGTGAGGTCGCGGGGCACAATGGCACCGGAGGCCATCATGACTGCCAGCTACGCCCAGGACGTGTTTCTGCGCATCTTCGGCCGCGCACCGGCGCCGCGCCGCGAGAGCAAGCCCGCCAGCACAACACCCGAAGACAAGCTCTCTGACCCGCCCCCACCGGACACGCAGGGCCACGTCATTTACCACGTGACACCCCGCGCACACGATGGCCGCTGGAACATCAAGGTTCGCGGCTCCGAGGACCCGGTCGCCGTTATCGATGTCAAGGACGACGCCATAGAGCAGGCCAAGCAACTGGCCCGGCGGCACGACTGGTCGCAGGTCATCGTGCACAACCAGGACGGGAAGATTGCCCATGAGTTCGCGTACGGGTCAAATCCCGAAGACGACGACGCCCCCGAAGAAACCGAAAGCGACGACCGCTTTGTGGACGACTACGAGGGCGACGACACGGAAGACGAGTCGGCGTTTGCCGCCCCGGATGGCGAGCGGGTTGTGTACCACGTTACGCCGCGCAAGAAGGACGGCCGCTGGAACGTGCGACGCCGCGGTGCCGAACGCCCCAGCCACGTCGCCGACACCAAAGAGATCGCCATCGACAAAGCCCGCGAGTTTGCCGACCGCCGCTCGTGGGCGCAGGTCATCATCCACAACCAGGACGGCCGCATCGCCGAAGAGTACGTGTATGGCGGCCCCGAACGCCGCACAGAGCGCCCCACCGGCAAGGTGTCCCGGCGCACCGGTGCCGTCAGCAAGCCAACGGCACGAGTGGTTTACCACGTGACGCCAAGGGCCGAGGACGGCAGATGGAATGTTATCCGGCAGGGCGGAGACAAGCCTACCCGCGTACTGGACACCAAAGATGCCGCCGTGGACGCCGCGCGCGATCTGGCCAAGAACCAGCAGCGCGGGCAGATCGTCATCCACAACCAGGACGGCAAGATCGCCGAAGAGTTCAAGTACGGCGAGTGATCAGCGCGCCTTCACGCCGTTGATGATGACATCCAGGTCCAGTGCCTGTGCCAGCAGCTTTGTCGAGCGCTGGGCGGCGTGGCGTTCCAGCGACACATCCACGCGAGACACCGGCGAAATGTAAAGGCAGCCGCGCACCGTGCGGCACCGCACATCACGTACCGCCCCGGCACGCCCGCGATCCAGGCCATCGGCCACACGCAGGATCCCAGCCAGGACTCGCACGACGTGCTGGCTGTCGGGGTCAATTTCGGCAAATTGCCGGTGGCGGCTTTTGGGCGCACCCCCGCGAGAGTACCGCGCAATCAGCCCGACGACCTCCAGCTCGAGGTCCGTCAGGCCGCGCAGGCCGCCGCCGCGAATCAGCTGGTAGGACAAGTGCTCGCGATCCTGCAGGTGCAGGCCACGACCCAGGTCTTCCAGCAGTGCCGCCGTTTCCAGCAGCTCGCGGTCGCGGCGACCAAGCCCGTGGCGTCTAGACGTGCCGTCAAACAGCGCGCAGGCCAGAGCCGCCAGGTGCGCGCCGCGCGCCGCGTCGCCCCCGGCACGGGTCAGAAGCTCCAGGGCGCTCTGCACCCGGACAGGGTTGACCCCGACTTTGCGGGCCAGGCGCTCCATCTGCTGCAGCAGAACGCCTTCGCGCAGACTGGCACCACACAGCTGAACGCTGCGCACACCCACGATGTCCAGTGCCGTGGTAAGCACGGCCGAGCCGAAGTGAATGGTGTCGGCGCGGCGTTCGTCGATCCCGGGAAGTCGCGCGCGGCCCATCACGTCGTCGTCAATCAACTGGTTGTGCAGGTCGCGAAGTTCCGATGCGCGGATCACGTAACCGTTCAACGCACCCCATGGGTCACGGCCGCGCATGCGCAGGCACGCCAGGCCCAGTGTCATCTGTGTGCCGCTGGTGCAGATGACGGTGTCGATGCCCTTGTTCTTGATCGGCCGCAGCACCGGTGCAAGTTGCCGGCGTATGTGCTTCAGCAACGCGTTGCGATGCTTGCGGGGCAGCGGGTCGTTGCCGCCAAAGTGATCGCGCAGCCGCTGCACCCCAAGTGGAAGGCTGTGGGCGCGCACAAGGCGTGCTGCATTGCCGTACATCACCTCCAGGCTGCCGCCGCCAAGGTCGAGCATCAGTGCGCGCCGGCCCTCTAGGTCAATGGCGTGCCGTATGCCGCGGTAGATAAGCTGGGCCTCGTCCTTGCCTGTGATCACTCGCGCGTCAATGCCCGTGCGACGCTTCACTGCCGCAAGAAACTGCCTGCCGTTGGCTGCCTCGCGCACGGCACTGGTGGCCACGGCCAGGATGCGCTTGACGCCCAGGCGTTTGCACAGCTGCGAGAACCGCTGCAGCGCAGCCAGCGCGGCTTCCATGTTCTCAGGGTTCAACCGGCCCGTCTTGAAAGCGCCGGCGCCCAGCTTTACGCGCTCGCGTTCACGGTCGATCACATAAAACGAATGCGGCCCCGTCACGTCCGCGACGATCATGTGGACAGAGTTCGAACCGATGTCGATCGAGGCCAGCCTCAATTGCTTTCCCGCACCAGTGCCCGCCCTAGCCGCCCAACTTGCCCGCCAGAACTTCCTGGCAGTGGCGCGCAGCCTGGTCGCCTGGCTGGCAACGCAACCAGTTGCCATCGGGCGAAAGCTGCCACGCCTGGGTGTTGTCAGAAAGCGGCAGATCCAGGCATTCCTCTATGACACGAGCGCGAAGGGCCTCGTCGAGGATGGGAAAACATGTTTCTACCCTGCGGAAAAGATTTCGTGACATCCAGTCGGCGCTGGCGGCGTAAAGGATGTCGTCATTCGGGCCGAAGCTGTATACGCGGGAGTGCTCCAGAAATCGCCCCAGGATAGACCGCACCGTGATGTTCTCGCTCAGGCCTGCAATGCCCGGACGCAGGCAGCATACGCCGCGCACAATCAGCTGAATCTTCACACCCGCAATGCTGGCGAGGTACAGGGCCTTGATGACGCCTGGGTCGGCCAGCGCGTTCATCTTGGCGCGGATGCGCGCGGGCTTGCCCTGCCTGGCATGCTCCGCCTGCTCGTTGATGCGCGCCAGAATCTCGTCATTCAAGGTGAACGGCGAGTGCAGCAGCTTCTGCAGCTTGGGTGCCGTGCCAAGGCCCGTAAGCTGCCGGAAAAGATGATGCGCGTCGTCGCAGATCTGCTCGTTGCAGGTCAGCAGGCTCAAGTCTGTGTACGCCCGTGCCGTGCCGGTGTGGTAGTTGCCTGTGCCAAGGTGAACATAGCGCCGCAACGCGCCCTCTTCGCGCCGCACCACCAGCATCATCTTGGCGTGCGTCTTGTAGCCCACCACGCCGTAGACCACGTGTGCCCCTGCGGTCTTCAGGCGTGTGGCAAGGTCGATGTTCGCGGCCTCGTCAAAGCGCGCGCGAAGTTCGACAACGGCCGTAACTTCTTTGCCGGCGCGGGCGGCGTCAATCAGGGCGTCCACGATCTCGCTGTGGGCCCCGGTGCGGTACAGGGTGCCCTTGATGGCAACCACGGCAGGGTCCTTGGCAGCGGCGCGCACAAACTCCAGCACCGGGCTGAAACTCTGGTACGGATGGTGCAGCAGGATGTCGCCGCCGCGCACGGCCTCAAACAGATCCGCGCCGGGCTGGGCGCGCTTGTCAAAGCCCGCCTTGAACGCCGGGAACTTCAGGTCGGGGCGGTCCACCAGGTCATACAGCGCCATCAGGCGGTTGAGGTTAACCGGGCCATTCACCTGGTAGAGGTCTTCATCACGCAGGTGAAAATGATCCAGCAGAAAGCGCGCTGTCTCTGGCGGGCAGTTCTCGGCAACTTCCAGACGCACCGCCGCGCCGTAATGGCGCCGCGGCAGCTCGAATCGCACGGCATCCAGCAGGTCTTCCACTTCTTCTTCTTCCACCCACAGGTCGCTGTTGCGCGTGACGCGGAACTGGTAGCAACCCTTGACCTCCATGCCCGGGAACAGCTCGCCGATGTTCGCGTGGATGACCGCCGACAGAAGCACAAAGTCATGCGGCCCAGAGGCAAACTCGGCCGGCAGCCGTATCAGGCGTGGAACCAGGCGCGGCGCCTGGACCACGGCCGTGCCGCTCTTGCGCGCAAAGGCGTCTTTGCCGTCCATCATCACGACAAAGTTCAGGATCTTGTTCAGCACATTCGGGAATGGGTGGGAAGGGTCCAGCCCGATCGGCGTCAACAACGGGTAGACCTCGCGCAGAAAGAACGCGCGCACCCAGGCCGATTGTTCGGGCGTCCAGTCCGCCCGACGCAGAACGCGAATGCCCTTGGCCGTGAGCTCGGGGGTCAGCACCTCGTTGAACACGCGGTATTGTTCGGCGATCAGTGAACGCGCACTCACGCTGATCGCGCCCAGCAGCTCGCGCGGCGACATCCCGTCAGGCCCGGCCGTGGAAATGCCTGCCTCGAACTGCTGCTTGATGCCGCTGGCGCGGATCTCGAAGAACTCGTCCATGTTGTTGCACGAGATCGTCAGAAAGCGCATGCGTTCCAGCAAAGGCGCCGAAGAATCGGCAGCCAGCGCCAGCACACGCCGGTTGAACTCAAGCAGCGACAACTCGCGGTTGATGTACAGACTGGCGTTGGAGAGATCCGTGTTCTGCGCGGCGCTCATGCCATGACCTTATCGGGAAACACGCGCCAGAGAATACAGGGTCCGCATGAAGATCGTGTCAAACAAGGACGCGCTCAGCGCGGCCCGCCGCAGCCGCCTGCGCCCGGGGTGCGGATCTCCAGTGCCTCGCCGGGCGCGAGTTCGCCCTGGCACTTGGCGGAAAGGAGCTGGCGCGCGCCGTCGGCACGAATCCATGCGTTCTCGCCCGACGCGCCGTCGCCCCCACCGTTAATGCCGCGCGGCTGCAATCTGCGGCGCTCTGTCAGACATCCGAATTGTGCGTGGCCCAGCGCCCGCACACGCCGGATCACGCCCTCACCGCCTTGCTGCACACCAGCGCCTCCACTGCCTTCGCGCAGCGCATACTCCTCAAGGCGCAGTGGATAGGCGTGTTCAAGTGCCTCCACCGGCGTGTTCAGTGTATTGGTCATGTGGCTGTGCGTTGCACTGGCGCCCGGGCCTCGAGCGTCAGCACCGCAGCCACCGGCGATAGTCTCATAGTACGTAAACGCTGAGCCATCGTCGCGCGCGCCCCCGATCGTCAGGTTGTTCATTGTGCCCTGCGACTGCGCCACGGCGCGGCCGCGGGCGGCCTGCGACAGTGCGGCAAGGCAGACATCCACAAGGCGCTGGCTGGTCTCCACGTTGCCGCCGGCCACAGGTGCGGGGCGGCGGGCGTTGACCACCGTGCCTTCGTGCGCAATCACCTCAATGCATTCGAAGCAGCCGTGATTGATCGGCGGCAGGGATTCGCAGAAGCACAATGCCGCATAGAAGGCCGCGCTTTGGGTCACGGCCAGCACGGCATTCACACCGCCGCGCACTTGGGGCGCGCTGCCAGTGAAGTCAAAGCGCAGATGCCTTCGCGAGACACTCAGTGTCAACGCAATGGCAATGTCTCGCGTGCCCGCGCCATCGTCTTCAAGGACCTCTTGCGCGCGGTAGACGCCGGGTGCCAGGCCGGCGAGATTGCCCTGCATCACCGCGCGGCTGTAGTCGATCTGTGCCTTTGCAAGATCGGCAAACTCTGCTGGTGCACGCGACACAACCTGCGCCAGGCGCTGCCCGCCGCGATCGCAGGCTGCAACCTGGGCATTCAAGTCGCCGGCGCGCTCCATCGGCGTTCGCGTGTTGGCCAGGATCATCGCAAACGCCTGCGTCTGCACGCCACGCGCGTTTCGCAGCAGCATGGGAGGAATCACCAGCCCCTCGGCGATCAGGTCAGTCTGCGGCGACATGCTGCCCGGTGCCGCACCTCCGATATCGGCGTGATGGGCACGGTTCGCGGTGTAGCCAATCAGCCTGCCAGCGGCAAACACCGGCGCCACCAGCGTAATGTCCGGCAGATGCGTTCCGCCTGCGAACGGATCATTCACCACCGCAACTTCACCCTCGGCGAGGTTCATTGTTGCCAGCACCGCCGACACACTTGCAGGCATGGAACCCAGGTGCACGGGCAGGTGCGCGGCCTGGGCCAGCAGGCGGCCCTTGGCGTCGAACAGCGCGCAAGAATAGTCCTGGCGCTCTTTGATGTTCGGGCTGTAGGCACTGCGCTTCAGGGCCTCGCCCATTTCTTCGGCTGCCCCTACCAGCGCGTGATGAAACACAGCGAGCTTGGCGGCTGCCTGTATGGTTGCGCGCTTGGTGGTCATGGGCGGGCCCCACGTTTCCCGGAACGTCGCGGCAACATCGCCGCTCCCCCCGGGGCTGCCGTCCCGGGCTGTTGCTTGCGGGGCTTGTTCTGCGGCAACTGCACCGCGCGCTTGCGCTTGCGGCTCCTGTTTAACAGCAACTGTCCGGCCTTGCTGACCTTGAGCGTCCAGCCTGTGTTCAGGTACAGGCATGAACTCAGTTCGGTGACAATTGCCGGGCCTTGCAGCCTGAACCCGGCGGGCAGGTCCTCGCGCGCGTACACCGGCTCGCCGCTGCTGGACTGGCACCAGGCCTTGGGCTTGCCGACGGGCGCCCTGAACTTCAACACCGGCGTGCGGTGTCTGGCCGCCACCCGCAAGCGCACATTCACGATCTCAGCCGGTTCCCCGACGCGGTCGAAGTAGAA
This sequence comes from Planctomycetota bacterium, assembly GCA_019636215.1. GTDB lineage: Bacteria > Planctomycetota > UBA8742 > UBA2392 > UBA2392 > H3-PLA7. The sequence goes on from JAHBXZ010000002.1 coordinate 247,073, forward strand.
CTGCCGCTGGTGTTCCACATCGAATCGCTGCTTCCAGTCAGGCCGCAGCGGAACGTTGAGTTCAAAGCTCTGGCCCTGGTAGCGCACGTCCAGGCTGACCTGTGTGTCAAATGGACCCTTCAAGCCGCAGGCACGAAGTTCGCCCGTGGCGCGATTCTCAAGCTCGCGAGCGACCTTCTTGGCCCTGACCAAAGACGCCTTGGATTCCGGCAGCAGCAGAGTCCTCGAAAGGTCGCGGCTGGCAGGCGTGTGCAGCATGCCGACCGCACACAGCAGGCCTGGATCGCGCGGCACCAGCACCATGCCGGTACCAATCAGCTCGGCAAGATCACAGGCAATCAGCCCGCCCGCACCGCCAAATGGAATCAGTGGCGTGCCGGCCACACTGTGCCCGCGCTCCACCGAGACGCGTCGCAAGGCGCGCTCGATTCCCGCCAGCGCCACGCGCAACATGGCATCCGCAACTTCTTGCGCGGGTCCGAGCGCTTCCACGGCCTGGCGGGCGAGATCCGGGCGCAGGACGAATTCGCCTCCCAGTTTCAACTGGGAAGGCAGGCGCCCCAGCACCACCAACGCGTCGGTCAGCGTCGCATGCGTGCCGCCGCGTCCGTAACAGGCCGGGCCAGGGTACGCCCCCGCGCTTAGCGGCCCGACGTGCAACGCGCCACCGGCATCCATGTGCGCAATCGACCCCCCACCGGCGCCGATCGTGTGAATGTCCAGCGAAGGTGTGCGCAGCGGCCAGCCGCTGATTTCGGTGACACTTCGCAACCGGGTTTGCCCACCCACCAGCGAAACGTCGGTGCTGGTGCCACCGACGTCAAAGGCTATGCCCGTCTTGATACCTTCGGCATCCAGTGCCGCGCGGACACCCGCAATGCCACCGGCTGGGCCGCTTAGTGCCAGCTTCACCGGCTCGCGCGCGGCGATCTCGGCGGGCAGCCAGCCCCCGGCACTGTGCATCAGCACCAGCCGAACGGGGCCCAGCACTTCGCCCAGGCTGCGGCAGTATTCGCCCACGCGAGGCATCAGCGCCGCGTTGGCGGCCGTGACAAGGCTGCGCTCATACTCACGGAACTCGGGCGCCAGATCGCAGGAAAGGGTAACTGGCACACCCAGTTCCTTTAGGGCCTTGCCCAGCATGCGTTCATGATCCGGGTTGGCGTAGCTGTGCAGCAGACACACGGCCACGGCCTCGGGCGCGGCCCTGCGCAACTGTTCCAGGACTTGGGCAATCTCGGCGTCAGTCAGGGCTTTCTCGACACTGCCGTCGGGCCCCACACGCTCCGCGCACTCAAACCGCAGCTCGCGCGGTATCAACGGGTCGCGCTGGCGCGGGTTCAGGGCGTACAAGTCCGCCGGGTCGCGGTTCTGACGGCCTATTGCCAGTACATCGCGAAACCCCCGCGTGGTAACCAGTGCGGCCCTGGCCAGCTTGCGTTCCAGCAGGGCGTTAGTTGCCACAGTTGTGCCATGCACCAACAGATCTGCGCCACCAAGCCGCTGCAGCGCCTCCATGACCGCAAGGCCCGGATCCTGCGGCGTACTGGGCACCTTGCAGCGCGACACTCGCCCGCGCCGCAATACCACGGCGTCGGTGAACGTGCCGCCTACGTCAATGGCCGCGATTGTGCGGGACTTGTCCATGCGTCAATGATGGCTGCTACCTGCGGTGCGGCCTCGGCGCTTACAAGGTGCCCGAAGCCCTGCACGGCATGCACGCGGCAGTCTGGCATGTTGCGCCACACCTGCAACTGATCGGGGTGGTTGCTGATTGCATCGCGAGTGCCGTACACGACCTGCACCGGAAGTCTCAGGTCCATCAGGCGCCGGCGGGTGTCGAACCCCACCAGCAGCTTGAGTCGCCTTGCCATCTCCACGAAGTCCAGCGCCGCGAAGCGGTCAAGAAACTTGCGCCTGTCTTCGCCCTGAAGCGTGCCCGCCAGCTTCCAGTCCGCCAGCGCCCGCGCGACCGGCCTCATCACGCCGCGCGGCAGAAGGCGCGTGGCACCGCGACTGACGCGACTGGCCAGCTTTTCGGCCTCGTGGTTGAAGGTTGATATCAGCAGCAGCCGATCCAGCTGTTGCCCGTGACGCAGCGCGGTTTCCTGGGCTATCGCTCCGCCGAAACTCTCGCCGGCCAGCAGTCGTGTGCCAAGCTGCTGCATGCGCGCAATCACCTGCTGCGCCAGTGTATCGAAACTCAGGTCGCCGCCTTCGGCGTAGGCAAACACATGCAGTTGCGCCAAACGAAGGTTCTCGTTCAGCTTGTTGGCCGTGAAGGGTTCGCCATCCAGGCCGGGCAGAAACAGCACAGGTTGCGGCATGCCGACACTATGTCGATGCGGCCGCAAGAACTGAAGGCCCGCTGCTTCCGGACTGTGCCGACCCAGGGGCTGCGGCCAACAGGGTCACTCTGCGGAACAGGGCTCAGATAGCGCGCAACCACTTTTCGATGGTTCCGGCAATTTCGCTTTCGCGCAATCCGCCGGCCTGCAGCGCGTCCCAGCAGGCAAAATGCACGGCGTGGCCTAACACAGCCTGCATTTCGGCACGTTGACGCCGCGCCGGACGCCAGGCCTTGATCAGGTCGTCGCGCAGGCCATCCAGCCAGGCCTGGACTTCCGCAAGCGATGCCTGAAGCGCCGCAATGGCGTGGGCATCGCGATATGAGTTTCTCCAGACGCCCTGCGTCCGACGATAGAAGACGTAGAGTGATGTCAGCGCCGTGCGTGTGCGTGCGGCGGCGTCGGCAAGGTGCTGCCACCCTGCCGCGTCCGGCAGCGGGTTCAACTCCAGATAGCGGGCGGAACATGCCTGAAACATGGCGCCTTCGTCAGGAATGTGCCGGTAGACGGTAAGCCGTTGCACGCCTGCGCGCTTGGCGATGGCCTGTATGGTTGTCCGGGCAGGCCCGATGGTGCCATGCAGCTCGACAATTGCGTCAACGATTCGGCGCCGGGTTTCCCGCGTGCTTTCCTTGCGTTGCGCCTGGCGGTATCGCCGTCTCTTCATTTTAGTAAACATATAAGATTACTGAATCATGCACAAGCCTACCTCGTGCGTTATTGTTTGCGTTGTTATGTGCACACTATTGTTCACCTTAAAGGATTGGAGGCCACAATGATCTCAGAATATGAAGCGGCGCAGGTCTCGGATGACACTTTCCGTCTTGCTGCATTCACGCCGTTGCCCGGGCTGGGTCTGTTGCCGGTCAATGCATTTCTGATCCGCGGTGCAGAACCGGTCCTTGTCGATACCGGCCTGGCAGGCCAGCGCGACAGCTTTCTCAGGGCACTGGTAAGTGTGATTGACCCTGCAGAGTTGCGCTGGATCTGGATCACCCACATGGACCCAGACCACATCGGCAGCCTGCAGCCCGTGCTGGAAGCGGCGCCTCAGGCGCGCCTGGTCACCACGTACCTGGGCATGGGCAAGGCCGGGTTGCTGGGACTGCCGCTGAATCGGGTCTACCTGCTCAATCCCGGGCAAAGCCTGGCAGTCGGTGATCGGGAGCTGCTGGCAATCAAGCCGCCGGTTTTCGACGCCCCCGAGACCACGGGCCTCTTTGACCGGAGCAGCGGCACGCTGATCAGCTCTGACAGCTTCGGGGCTGTTCTGCAGTCACCCATGGAAAGCGCAAGCGAAGTGCCCGATGCGGAGCTGCGCGAGGGCATGGGACTGTGGGCCAGCGTCGACGCGCCCTGGCTGCAACTGGTCGATCAAAGCCGGTTCCAGGACTCGATTGACGCGCTGGCAGCGCTGCGGCCGTCGCGCGTCCTCAGCAGCCACTTGCCACCCGCAGAAGGGCCGTCCCTGACCCGGGTCCTGGCAAACCTGAAGGCGGTCACTGATGTTCCCGCATTCCTGGGCCCGGATCAGGCGCAGCTTGAGTTGATGATGGCCAATACCTGATTGGCCCAGCAAAACAGAACGGGTGGCCTGTGGCCACCCGTTCTGGAGTTGATCCGATTGGTTAGCCTTCGGTGGTGGGAAGGCCGGCCTTCTGCCATGCGTCAAAGCCGCCCACAATGTTGCTGACGTTGGTGTAACCCAGCTTGCGCAGGGCACCCTGGGCCATGCCGCCGCGCATGCCACTCTTGCAATACACGACAACCGGCGCTGTGGGATCAGGAATCGACTGCGGCACGGTTTCCAAGATGTTGTCCAGCGGGATGTGGCGCGAACCCGGAATGGTGCCCGAGGTAAGCTCCTGCGGCATGCGCACGTCGATCAACGTCAAAGGGCCCTTGGGCACCTTGGGAGCTTCCACAACCTTGGTCTTCTTTTTCTTTGCCTTGATGGCGGCAGTGGTCATGGGCTCGAGGATCGTTGCTGCGTCGACGGGGCGAAGCCGAGGCGGAAGTTGCATTGAGTTCCCTTAGTCAGGTGCCGAAAGAGCGGTCGAGGTCAGTTACTTCAAGCAGCTAATATTATACGTCCATGCGCGCGAAATTGAAGATGGCAGCACTTGACGACCTGCGATGACCGGCCTATGTTCCGCGCCCCCTGGGGGTCTGTCTGTAACGATTGGCACGACCCCGATCTTCCCGCCCGTGCCGGGCGTCACTTTCAGGTGAGGAACTTCGATGGCTTTCCAGCGCGCCAAGATCACTGTTTTCGGGGCAGGCTTTGTGGGCTCTACCGTTGCCCAGCGTTGCGCCGACAAAGAACTGGGCGATGTCACCTTGGTGGACATCGTTCCGGACATGCCCATGGGCAAGGCCCTGGACATGTTCGAAAGCAGCCCGGTGGAACGCTTTGACGCCAAGGTCACGGGCAGCAACAACCCCGATGACTGCCGCGGAAGTGACATTGTGGTTGTCACCAGCGGTATCGCCCGCAAGCCGGGAATGAGCCGCGACGACCTGCTAAAGACCAACGCACAGATCGTCTACAGCGTTGTCGACAAGGTTCGCGAGCACGCCCCCAACGCCGTGCTGATCATGGTCACCAACCCTCTGGATGTGATGACCTTCCTGGCCCATCACCGCAGCGGCTTTCCCAAGAACCGCGTGCTGGGCATGGCCGGTGTGCTGGATAGCGCCCGCATGGCCAGCTTTGTGGCCATGGAACTGAATGTGAGCATTAAGGACATCAGCCCGATGGTGCTGGGCGGTCACGGCGACACCATGGTGCCTCTGCCCCGTTACACCACCGTCAGCGGTATTCCGATCACTGACCTGATCCCGGCCGACCGTATTGAGGCCATCAACAAGCGCACCCAGACCGGCGGCGCCGAGATTGTAAACCTGCTCAAGACCGGCAGCGCCTGGTACGCGCCCGGCAGCAGTGTAGTGGCCATGGTCGAAAGCATCGTCAAGGATCAGCGCCGTGTTCTGCCCTGCTGTGTGCTGCTGGAAGGCGAGTACGGCCTGAAGGGAAGCTGGCAGGGTGTGCCCTGCGTGCTGGGCAAGGGCGGCCTGGAGAAGATCATTGAGCTCAAGCTCAATGATGCCGAAAAGAAGCTGCTGGAGAACAGCAACCAGCACGTCGCCAAGGCGATTGCCGAGTGCAAGACGCTGCTGGGTCTCTAGCGCACTTTCACAGTTCGTTTGCAGGCTTCCGCTTGCGGCGGGCTTCGCATCTCTGCGTCGCGCTTCCTCAGCCTCTTAAAAACGCGGTGCGTTTTCAAGCCGTTGCGCCGCAACCCTCCAGCCACGCCTGCGTACGCGCTCCTTGATCTGCTCGCCCGGCGCGGCGCGGAATCTCTGCAAACAAACAGCGAAAAAGCTCTAACCCTACGCCCAAACAAACAACCCCGGCCGATCGGCCGGGGTTGCTTGTTTGTCGGTTACTCCTCGAGAATCTTGGCCTTCTGCAACTGCGCCAGTTTCTTCTGGATTTCGTCGTACTCGGGCTCGCCCTTCTTGTACAGCTTGCGCAGTTCGCGGTAGTGCTTAATGGCGTCGTCCCACTTTTCGTATTTTTCGGCCTTGCGGGCCTCCAGCCAGATGCGCTCGCTCTGTTGCTTCTGCACCCATTCCTTGAACTTGGGGTCGCTCTTGAGCCCTTCAAGGGCGGCGTCAATGCGGCCTTTGGCGTAATCGCCGTACTTCTTGCGGATCTCCTTGAAGCGCTTGTCAGCCCCCGCAAAGTCGCCGGATTTTGCGCCCTCAATGGCTTGGGCAACTTCCGCGTCAATGAGCTGCTTGCATTCCTCAATGCGTTCCAGTGATGCCTCGTACTCCTGGATGCGAACTTCAACCAGCGTCGCGGCCATGAAGAACTTCAGGGCGCTCAGGTACTCCTTGGCGGAAAAGGCTGCCTCACCCTTGCGGAAGTTAGCCTTGATCTCGTCCGTTACCGCTGCGGCGGGTTCGCGATTTCCGCTGACCACGGCCGCGCCGTACTGAGGCACACCGTTGAACGCCGCGTAGTCAATAAAGCGGCAGGGGTAATCAATCATGCCCTTCCAGATCACGAAGTGCAGGTGCATTGATTCGTTGCTGCCCTGGCAGATCTTCTGGCCGGCCAGAACTTTGTCGCCCACAGCCACCAGCGCGGTGTTGCTGCCGACGTGCGCGTACACGCTGCGTTCACCGTCTGCGTGGTCGATGTAAATGACGTTGGCGTTTTCGTTGCCCGCGGGCTCCTGGTCAGACACATTGCTGACCTTGCCGTCGCGCGCGGCGCAGATGTAATCCCCGCGCACGATGTGAAAATCCCACGCGTAGTAGTTCTGCGCCTTCATGTGCGTGGCGCGCGGCGGGCCGATCTTGTTGCCGTTCCAGCTTTGGTACACCTGGTGGCCGATGCCGGCGGGCCAGGGCAGGTAATATTTCGCGGGCCAGTTCAGGTTCTGGCCCTGCACCTGCATCCAGTCCGCAAGTCCGGGACGATCCACGGTGCTGGCCTTGGCGACCAATTTCTCGGTTTCCGCCCAGGCGGCCTCAAGCTCTTCCTTGGTGGGTTCCTTTGCCGGCGCCTTCTGAGCAAAGGCCAGTTTGCCCTGGAATGCAAGTGCGGCAGCGCCGATACCAAATGCGGCAAGCGCGGCACGACGATCCGGGGAAAACCCCGCTGGAACACGACGTTTACGGTTTGACATTTCGCACTGCCCTTTTTGCCCAGGGCTCTGTGGGACTGCTCCCGACCACAGGTGTAGCAGTATAACGGCTTCAGCTTACGGTTGTTCGGGGAAATCCGGACTGCCCCGCAACGTTGGTTCCGCAGCCAGCATCAGCACCGTGGCCGCCGCCACGCCCGCGGGCAGCATGAAGAGGTTCAGCCCCGGCACCAGCAGCACCAGGCTGGAAGCCGTTCCCAGACCAAGCGTCGCTGCGAAGTTGGCCTTGTACCAGCCCAGCCTTTGGCGCAGACGCCAGTGCCGGCACCCCAGCGGGTTGTCCATCAGGTCAGCACCCTGCAGGATTGCATTGACCGGAACCGCTACGACCAGGCCAACCACCGTCAGCAGGCCGACCACCATCAGCGGCAACTGGACGCAAATCGAAATCACCAGCCACTTCAACGAGGGCACGACCGCCCCAAGCTGGCGGGCCACCCACGCCTGGCCGGAACGATCGCCGATCAAGGTCTGACCGGTGTAACGCCGGTGCACTTGTTCGCAGATCGGGTCCATGAACGCCGGCCCGAACAACTGCATCACCGGCGTGAACAGGAAGTAGGACAACACCAGAGTAATCACCAATGCCAGCGCGCCGCCAAGCCAGGCCAGCCACCGGTAATCGTCAAGTTCGCCACTGAGCCAGCCGGCAACGCCAAAGAACACGCCGACGGCCAGGGCAACCAGCACACAGGCGGAGGCCACAACCGGCCCCAATGCAAATCGAAACAGGCCGCCGCCCGGAAGCACCAGCTTCAAGCCGACAAGGAACGCGCCAAAGCCCGCCACAAATCCGCGCATTCCGCGGGGCAAGGGCGATGTAATCGGCAAGGGGCGTGGGTTCATGCTGCGGGACTGGTGTTGACAGACTACACCGGGTCGTCGGCCTTCTGCAGCCGCACGGTGTGGGCATGCACCAGGTCCCATTCCGGCGGCGGCGGATGCTTGCGATACAGCGCGCACCGCCGCAGGTAAAGGCGCGAGGGCCCGTCGTCACCCAGCAGCTTGTCGGTGTCCGAAAACCGCTTCTCGGCGCGATCCCAATCGCGCATGCGGAAAGATCGCAGCCCGCGCTCGAACAGGTCGGCGGCCACTTTCAACTGCTGCGGTGTTTCACTGTCGCTGCCAATCAGTTCGTAAATCGGCATGGTGCGCTCACTGCCCTGCACCTTGATCACGTCAAGTTCACGCGTGACCAGTTTGCCCCGCACGGCCGCAAACGTGTCCTTGCAGATGATGATCGGCGCCCGGTACAGCCGCGAAGCCTGCTGCAACTGTACCGTCAGGCTTACGGCCTCGCCCACGGCCGTGAACATGGCGCGCTCTTCGTTGCCGATGTTGCCCACGATTGCGGGGCCCGTGGTTACGCCAATGCTCTGGTGAACCTTGCCGAAACCCTTGACGTGCCACTGGGCGGACATCTTGGCTGTCTCGCGCAAACAGGCCAGCACAGCGTTGCAGGCGTTCAGAGCATAGTTGGGGTCGCTCAGCGGCGCGCCGAAGATGGAAAAGATTGCGTCGCCAAAGAACTTGTCGACAAAGCCGTTGTGCGCGCGGATCACGCCTGTCATGCGCGAAAAATAATCGCACAGCAACCCGACCACAGCCTCGGGCGATGCGTAGCTGGTGATCTCGGTGAAGCCCCAGATGTCCAGGTACGCCAGCGAAACATCCTTGCGCGCCGCGCCGAGGTTCAGCACGGTCGGGTCTTTTTCGGCCTGTTCCACCAGCAGCCGACCTGCGTAGCGCTCAAGCGCACCGCGCAACACCCTGGATCGAAAAAACGGCATGGCGGGAAGGGTAGTTTGATTTACCGCCCGCAGTAGTGCGGATTTGCCCGGCTGTCACGATTGCGACCTGGCTTGAACCGTGCAGCACTTGACTCCCGCGGTGTGAATTCGACTTGATTTTTTTGACAGCCAATCTGTGACGTGGTATGACTATTGCATGACAGTTCGGTGACAGTCACGCGCACTTTGGGTGACATATGGGCGGGGATGAACGCACTGAGAGGATACTGGGGACGGTTCCTTACCAGTACGACCACCTGCCCGTTTGTCACCCGGGTGCGTACCGTGCCGGGTTGCGGCCCGCGAGAGTTCCAGCTGAACCGCCAAGGCCACCGTTTCGCCGGTACGCAACGGTGACGGCGCTGGGTCTGCTGTTCGCGTTGTTAGTGATGGCGACCCTGCCGCTTCTGACGTCTGGGACTCGCGACGCCCGAGAGTTCGAGGCCGAGATGATGCTGACGCGGCTGACGGCCGACGCGGAGGCCTTCCAGAGCAGAGATGGCAGTCTCAAGCCGGCATTGACAGCAATGGGAGTCGCCCGCGCGGAGTTTGACGGGACCTACTACACCGTGGATGACGCACTCTACCGCGACGAGGTTGGCTACTACCTGATTGCGCGCCCGAGGCACAAAGGCGACCGAACCGCGCGCGGATACCTGTATCGCACTCAACTTCACTGGAGCACGCCATGACCTCGACCTTTGCCCCATCGGGCAGCATGCGGCCCTACGGCACCAGGACTCCTGGCGCGCCAAGGCACGGCACGCCCCGGTGGTGGCGAATCGTGCGCTTGCCCTTGCTTGCGTTCGCGATCATGGCTCTGTTCGTGATCCTGGCCACCCCACTGGCACTGGGCTGAACCCGTTTTGAGACTCGCTCGGAGGGCGAGCAGATCATGGGCAGCATGAAGGGCCAGGTTCGTGTTGCGTACTCGAAATCCGGCACCGCGCCGACAACCCTGACCGGCATAGTCGGCCAGGGCGGGGCCGGCGTCCACAAGTCCGATCTGGAGGGCAAGTACTTCCGGGTGGAAGACCGCGTGTACGCGCTGGCCGATGGTCGCCTGGCGTTGAAGGCGCTGCCGCAGACCACCGATGAACAGTGGGGCTGGTTGATCTTCGACCCAGAGCGCGGCGACGGCGAGTTCGGCTGGACTGACCCAAGCGGCCACTTCCACAACGCGCCCTACGCCCTGCGCTAGAATACCGCGCCGTTCATGTTCATTCGCGGCCGGCCGCCAACAGGCGCAGACGCCTGCAGGCTTCTTCAATCACCGGCAGTTCCTTGGCAAAGCAGAAGCGCAACAGGTGCCGGCCCCGGCCGCTGGCCGGTTCGTAAAACGCCCCGCCCGGGATGGCCGCGATCTTTGCCTGCTTCAGCAATTCCGCTGCCGCGGTCTGGTCGTCGGGCCAGCCCATTGCGGTGAAATCTGCCATCACGTAGTAGCTGCCCTGCGGCGCGTACACTTTGAACCCCGCGGCGGCCAAAGCATCGCAGGTCAGGTCGCGCACACGCTGGTACTGGTCGCGCATGTCGGTGTAGTACTCAGGCGGGCTGTCCAGGCCACGCAATACGCCGCGCTGCAACGGGTGGGGCGCGCAAACGTACAGCAGGTCGCTGCACACGGCCGCGCGCTGCAGGTACTCCGCCGGCGCCGCCAGATAGCCGATGCGCCAGCCCGTGATGCTGAACGTCTTGCTGTATCCGCCGATGGTCAGTGTGCGCTCGCGCAGACCGGGCATGGATGCTGCACTGATGTGCGCGCGCCCGTCATAAAGAATGTACTCGTAGATCTCGTCCGTATACAGCAACAGGTCATGCTTGACGGCAAGCTCGCCGATCCACGCCAGGTCGTCGCGGCCAAACACCATGCCGCTGGGGTTGCTGGGCGTGCAGACGACGATGCCCTTGGTGCGCGGCGTGATGGCCTGTTCCAGGGTGGCGCGATCCAGGCTCATGGTTGCCAGGTCAATACGCGCGTACTTCGGAACCACGCCCGCCAGCAGCAGTGTGTTCAGGTGATAGCCGTAGAAGGGCTCAATCAAGACCACTTCGTCGCCCGGGTCGAGTGTGGCGAACACCGCGGCCGCAAACGCGCCGCTGCTGCCGACGGTGATGCAGAGTTCCGATTCCGCGTCGTAGCGCACACCGTTGAATGCCTGCAGCTTGTCCGACAGCTTGCGCCGAAGCTCCGGCAGCCCCCGCGCGTGCGTGTAGGTGGCGTTACGGTTCTGGATGGCCTCGATCGCGCCCTGGGCCACCAGCGGCGGCGTGGGCAGATCACAGATGCCCTGGCCCAGGTTGATGCCGCCGACCTTGTCGCATTCGATGGTCAAGCGGCGGATGTCGCTTTGCACCAGGCGGCCCATCCGCGCGGCGATGTGACGGTTGGTCATGCCAGCACTCCGATCCAGCGACCCCAGGCCGAATAGGGAACCGTTGAAACGGCCAGCGCCGCAAGACACAAGGCAACCACGACTTCGTGCCGGGCCCGGTGGCCTGGCGCATCGGGCTCGGCAAGCGCCAGCAGCCCCACGCGCAGCCCCGCAAACAGGCAGGCCGCGCCCAGCACCACCACCTGAACAAGATTCGCCGCAGGCTGCCAGGGCAGCACAAATGCGGCCGCCGCCAGCAGCGCATACGGCAACGCCACCAGCCAGGCTGCCGCAGCCGCAGCAGCGCCCTGCCCGTGCACTGCGGGCAGCGTCGCCACGCCGTAGGTAGCATCACCGCGCTGGGCCTGCATGTCGCGCAGCAGTCCCCCACCAGCCCACAACATTCCGGCCAGCGCCGACAGCACCCAGATCTGTGGCGTGGTCAAGCCCCCGGCGAGCACGCCGGCACCAAAGGCAAGCGCCGCGCCCTCCAGCACAGACAGCAGGACAGACCACGGCCACGCCCGCGCCCACCGCGCCGTGGCGGGCAGGGCCCGCAGTGATCGTGCGCCAATCCAGGCAATCAGCGGCACAGCCGCAAGCCAGCGGCCCGTCTGCAACATCAGCACGGCAAGGCTGAGCGCGCCAAGCATGCCCGTGACGGCGGCAAACAGCCCGGCACGCCCGGCCGTAAGTTCGCCCGTGCACAGTGGCAGGCCAGGATCATTGATGCGGTCGCAATCCACCTGGGCGCGCTGTTGCAATGCCGATGTCGCTGCCTGCAGCAGCAGCGCCCCCATGGCCAGCAGCGCCAGCTGCCTTGGCAGGGATTCAAATCTGCCAACCTGTGCCGCGGCAACGACCAGCATCGCACAGGCCAGCGCCGCAGTTGCCGGAAGTTCTGCTCCACCGGCCAGCCGGGCATACACGCGCAGGCCCGCGCGGTCGCGCAGGGTCTGGGCCATTTCGGCAGTCGGGGAGAACGCGCCGGGCATCGACGCAGGTTACATCGCACCCGCAGTGTGGTCGCGGGCTACTTCTTCTCAACGTCGATCACGCGGCCGGCACCGGGGCGCTGGGCGGCAGCAAAGGCCATCTTGGCGGCCTCGCCAAGATCGGCTTGGGCGCGTTTTGCCTTGCGGGCAATCAACAGCACCGGCAGCAGGATCACGGGCCAGATGGTCGTGAAGATCACGCTGCCGATCAGCAGGGGCAGCAACAGCTTGGCCTTGCTGGTTTGGGGGTTAAGTCTGGCGAAGTTCATGCCGGCATAGGCCAACGGTATGGCAATCAGCAGGCCGACGGCGCCGTAGCCAATCAATGCGTAGTGCCACCATTCCATGCCGGGAAGATAGCCGAACCTATGGGCTGCGCGCCAGCCATTCCAAAGTCGTCGCCACCTGCCGTGGCAGCTAACGCATTGTATTCAACCGCGCTGCGCGCAGCTGGTCCGCCCATGAGCACAGGCCGGCCATCTGCTGGGCGAAGTCGTGGGTGTGGCCGTCCAGCGGGTTCTTGAAGAACGGGCTGAGCTGCGGCAGCAGGCCGCTTTCGCCATTGCGCCACGCCGCGTCCACCAACCGTACCAGGTCGAGCACCAGCGGCGCGGCCAGGGCGCTGTCGCAGCCCTGCCAGGTGAACTGCAGTGTCATCTGCGTGCCCAAAAACCCTTCAAAGTGGATCAGGTCCCAGGCTGTCTTCCAGTCTCCCAGGCTGGGCACGTACTGGATGTCCGTGCGCACAAAGCTGTCCCCGCCCAGCATCTCACGCAGCGCGGCGTCTTTCTGGCGCAGCTTGCTGTCCTTGGCGGCCGGGGCATCGAGAACCGCGCCGTCGTTGTTGCCCAGAAAGTTGTTGCCGACCCAGCTCAGCACCTTCAGGTTGCGGGCCAGGAACATCGGGCCAAGCACGGTCTTGAGCAATGTCTCGCCGGTCTTGCCATCTTTGCCGGCGTGCGGAAGCTTTGAATCGCGCGCGATCTTTCGCAGTGCAGGAAGCTCACTGCCCTGGCTGGGTGTGAAGTTGACGTACGCACAGCCCTGGCGCAGTGCGGCCAGTGCGTTAAGCAGCGTGCCGGTGCAGAACCCTGCCGGCGCTTTGGCCAGCGCCGCCACGAGCCCCTCGGGCGTGTCAAAGTCGGGCGTCTCGGCAAAGTGCGGCTCGGTGCTGCACAGGTTGACGACAACCACGCGCGCCAGGTTGTTATCGGCACGGAAACGGGCAATGCGTTCTTCGATGCGCGTAAGTTCAGGCAGATAGCCGCCCCGCGGCAACGCGCCGAACTTGAAGCCCTCCACCGTGGCGATGCGCCGGTCTACCTCAACGAGGTCGGCCTTGAGTTCGCGGGCCAGGTCCAGCGGGACAATGCGGCTTTGCCCGATTTCAGTGGCTTTGTCGGCAAGGCTGATGGCGCTGACATCGCAACCGCCGAACACCAGGTCCTGGATTGCCGTCAGCGGCACACCCTTGAACTCGGGCCCGGTGGTGACCATGCCATGGGCCGCCGCGCGACCCTGCGAAATCGCAAGCGCACCCGTGATCGCCGTGGCGGCTACGTTTCCGCGCGCGCCAATCATGTACACGCCAAGTCTGCTCATACGCTCACCTTGCCCCTAACGGCTTGCCCTTGCCACCAGCGCGCGGCGCGCCGGGTTCTGGCCGACCAGCGCCACGGCCTCTCCGGGCACAATCTGCGGCGGGCCGGCGGGCGGCACGGCAACAAAGTCTTGCGGTGAAGCCACATCGCCGGGGTTGGATCCCCCACCCTCGGCGCCACTGCCCTTGCCAATGACAGCCTCGGTCCTGCGCGTAATTGCGCCTGCCGCGGCTGCCATTTCATCTGCCAGCCTGGCCCGCGCCTCTGGTGCCTGTGGCACTGATGACGGCAAGTCCTGATTCGGGCGGTGCTCAGACTTGATGCCTGCCAACGCTGCCCTGCCGTCTTCCAGGGCGCGGCCTGCCTCGGCGTCGGTGCCGGCCTGGCGCAGTGCCGTGGCTGCCTTGGACAGATCATTTGCCGCCTGGCGCATGCCCGCGGCCTCGGCCAGGGCCTGGGCGTCGGCGGCGCCACGAGAACCTCCCACATCCACGGCCGCCAGGCCACCGCGGACAACCGGCGTGTCCGGCCGCACAGTTGCATCAAGACTGGCAGGCCGCAGATCCAGCCCCACAACTGTCAGAGCGATGGCCGCAATCAGCAGCACAGGCACACCCACCAGCACGCGTGTTGCCAGCAGCGGCGGCGGCGGCGCCTTGAACGCGGCGGCCATTTCCTGTCGGGCGCGCGCAAGAACCGGCCCGACAAACGGCCCTGTGGCCTCCAGTGCGGTGGCCAGTGACGCGTCACTTGTGTCCAGGCGGGACTCCATCACCAGCGCGGCCTCGCGCGAGCCCGGCACACGAACCGTTCGCACGGCCCAGACAGCACTGAACAGGGCACCGACGCATGCCGCGACACCGCCCGCGAGCAGCGGCGACAACAGCGGCCCGCCGAACAGCAGCAGTGCAAGCCAGACCAGCAGCAACTGCGCGGCAATCACACTGCCGCAGGCCCCGGCAACGATCACCGGAAGCGCACGGCCAAGCTGGCGAAGCCACAGGCGCAGCGCCACGCGGCGCAACCCGTGCCGCAGCTCGGCAAGCGCTTCCTCGTGACTGTGGCCGGGGCTGCTCATTCCTTGTAGGCCTCAAAGATCAGCGTCACTTCGGATTGCCCCGGCGGAATGCCGTCGGCAGCGGGGTTGGGTGAATACACATCGGGCGTAGCGCCGTTCTTGCGCGCGTTGTCGATCACGCAACTGGAGTCGCGCCAAACCGCAATCAGGTTGCCCTTCATATCGCTTTCAATCAGCGAACGGTTGAGTTCAGGGTTGTATTGCTCAAAGCTGCCGGTGAACACCCAGCCTCCTGGCTCTGGTGTCGCGTTGCGCAGGATGTCCCACAGCCAGTCCTCAACCGGCACAGTGGTGATCACACCCTTGCCCGAGTGCCGGAACCGCACCGAGATCTTCACCTTGTCGCCCAGCGGAACTTCCAGGTGACCGCGGCCGTTACGTTTGGTTTCGGCCTCTTTCAGCTGGATCATCTCCAGGCAGCGCTTGAGGTGTTCGCCCCGCGCGCCGGTGGCAAACAGTGATTCGTGCGTCGCGCCACCGGGCGAAACCAGCATGAACTCCAGCGGCCGGGTCTGGTTGCCCAGCAGCACCACCTGCAGTTCCACGCGCCCGGCCTTGGGGTAAACCTTCAGCCCGCCTTCGAACGAAATGTACTCGGCCTCGTGCTGTGGCACGGCTGGTTCAGGATCTGGGGCCGGCACAGGCTCAGGCGTCTGGTTGCCAGCCAGTGGGGCCGCATTGCCGGGTGCGTTTACGGCCGCCGGCTGATTGGGCTGCACCATGTTCGGCGCACCCTTGCTGCCGCAGGCGGCAAGAAGCACCGACAAAGCCGGAATCATGAACGCAATGCGCATGAACACCTCAAGTCAGGTACCGCGGGGGCCCGGATTCTGACACATTCAGGCCGGATTTTCGCCCCGCTGTCAGCGGCCAAAGCGGCCCAGCGCGTCAGCAAACTTGAAGGTGACCGGCAGGGGCTTCTGGCCCTCCTTGCCACGCTGTTTGTTGTACTGCGCCGCAGCATCCAGTGCCGTGCTGACGAACATCCAGGGCGCGGTGCCGCTGCGGACGCCCTGCGTCGCGTCCACGGCAAAGCTGATCTCAATCTTTTCAATCTTTGCCCCGGAGTCGCGCACATACGCGGCCAGCCCGTTGTGCAGCGCGCCGTGCAGGGCCACGTACCGCTGGCGCTTGTCCGCCACGATGGCACCAGGATCAGACGGGAAGATCACCAGTTCCTGCAACGTCGAACGCGTGCCGGGCACGGCCTTGCGGCCGCGCGCGCCGATCGCAAGCACATAGTCGTTTACGCCTGACTGCGCATCCCAGTTGCAGTAGACGGTTACTTGTTCCTTGGGAATGCTCTCGACTGTGTTCGGGCCTTCTTCCAGCGGCAGGTCTGCCTGAAAGGAGCGCTCAATCACTGCAAACCGGGTGCACAGGATGAAGAAGATCAGCAGTTGAAAGGTCACGTCGATCATCGGCGTGAGGTCAGCCTTGGCACTGTCCTGCTTGCGTCTGCGGCGGCGGATCATTGGCGGTCTCCAGAAGGAATCCGCCCCGGGTGCCGATTAAACGAACAGGGCGCGGGAAGGTTCCCGCGCCCTGAGAATTACTGATCTGCCTTAGCTCTTGCCGGGGAACTTCTGCATCGCGTCACCGAACTTGAAGGTGACGGACAGCTTTTCCTTGCCGGCGGCCTCGCGGTTGGTGTTTACACGGGCAGCCGCGTCAATCGCCAGGCTTACAAACATCCAGGGCGCGGTGCCGCTGCGCACGCCGTCTGTTGCACTGATGGCGAAGCTGATTTCCAGCTTCTCGATCTTGGCACCGCTGCGGACAATGTATTCCTCAACGGCCTTCACCAGGTTGTTGAACACGCTGGCGTACAGGTCCTTCTTCTGGCGGATGGCGGCATTGCCGTCGTTGGGGAAGATCACCATGTCGGCCAGGCCGGCGCGCGAACCATCTACTGGTTTGCGTCCGCGGGCGCCAATGGCCACGATGTAGTCATTGACCTTGGTGTTCGGGTCCCAGTTGCAGTAAACGGTGATCTGTTCCTTGGGCACAGAAGGCGTGGTGTTCAGGCCTTCGTCCAGGGGCAGGTCCGCGCGGTGGTTGCGTTCTTCGACTTTGAAGCGTGTGCACAGGATGAAGAAGATCAGCAGCTGGAACGTCACGTCGATCATCGGCGTGAGGTCTGCTTTGGCGCTGTCACCCTTGCGTTTGCGTTTGCGTGCCATGTTGGCTCCGGCGTGATTGCTGCGAACAGAATCGCGCGCTCGGTGTTAGGTTTCGATGTCCTTCATGATGCCGACCTTGATCTTGTACATCTTGGCTTCGACCATCATTTCGATCAGGCGGGCAAACTCTCCGGCGGGGCAGCGGGCGTCGCAGCGAACATAGATCATGTTCTCGCTGATGCCCTGGGCGTTCAGGCCGGTGTATTCCTTGCCCGGGTCAACCAGGCTGGCCACCTTGGCCAGAATGCCCTTCATCTCTTCGACGGTCTTGGGGCGGCCTTCACCGAAGCAGAACCAGCCGAACTGTTCCGGCAGGTTGTCGTCGGCCTTGCTCTGGTTGGCCGGCGCAATGTGCACGGTGAAGATCTTCTTGGCCTGCGGGTCTTCCTCGTTCGCGGCAAGCGCGTCGGGAAGGCGCAGGTTGACGTTGTCCTGGGTCGTGATCTGGGTGACCACCATGAAGAAGATGATCAGCTGGAAGACCACGTCGATCATCGGGGTCAGGTCGACCTCGACATCGTCCATCTCTTTGCGGCCTTTGCGTGCCATGACATTCTCCGGTGCTGCGGTACGTTGTGCTGCGTTACACCCCGGGACAGCGGCCGGGGGCGTTACCGCCCCCGGCGCCTGTCTGATCAGCCCTGCTGCTGCTGGGCGGCGTAGGCCGCGATGGTCTCAACCATGTCGTCGGCCACCAGCGCAATCGACACGCCGATGTCCGCGACCTTGTTCTTGAAGAACCAGAAGAACGTCAGGCCGGGGATGGCGATGCACAGGCCCAGAACCGTGGACAGCAGCGCCAGCGAGATACCGCCGGCCACCATCTTGGGATTCACCTGGCCGCCCGGCGCATTTTCAATCTGTTCGAAAGACTGCACCATGCCCGTAACCGTGCCGAACAGGCCCATCAGGGGGCCTACGGCCGCGCACAGGGCGATCGGCGAGATGTGGAACTCAACCTTGCCCTGTTCTGCGTCCATCATGGCGCCCGCAGCTTCTTTGACGCTGGCCGGGCCGTAGCTGACACGGTTCAGGGCCGCGCCGATGGTGCGGGTAAGGTAGTTGGGCGCGCTTTCGCAGTACTGCAGTGCGCCTTCCAGGTCGCCTTCATCAATGTAGTTCTGCAGTGCGCCGATTACTTCCGGCGGCACGATCTTGTCGCGCTTGACGTTGACGAAGCACTCGATGATCCAGCCGAACATGAACACCGACGTCAGGATGATCACCAGCTGGGTGATGATACCCAGCGCGCCCGACGGAATGCCCAGCAGCTTGGCACCCAGAGAATAGCTCTGGCCGCCGTCATCCTGCGCGAACAAGGCCGGCGCAAGCACTGCCGCGACGGCGAAAATGAAGACGCCTTTGGCTGCCTTCTTGAACATCTCCGAGTTCATAGATCCCTCTTTGGACGGAAAAGATTGTGTGTCGGGCCAAATGGCCCGCATCATCCTGGTTATGCCCTGCCCGGTACTGGCTAAAAACGACCCTGTCAGAAAATGGTTCAAGCCGGCCTGAAAAATCCTTGTCACAACCGCGTCATTCCGCGAGCTTGAACTTTGTGATTCGCTTCTCAATCTCCACCAGCTTTTCGTCGGATGCCGCCTTGGACTTTGGCAGCTGCTGCAGCAGCTCCGACTGGTACTTTTCGGCCAGGCGCGCGTAGTTGTTGGCCACGTCGGCCTTCTGGCCATTAAGTTCCGCCAAGGTTGAGGCCGCATTGGCCGCGCCCAGCAGGGCCATGCTGCGGATCTCATCGTCGGCACGGAACACCGACAACGCGGTACTGAAGTTCGACAGTGCCACCGACCACTCGGGTATGGACTTGGCGCGGGCCGCATCCACCATGCCCTGGCCCAGATAGCTGCCCGCCGTCAGGTACGCGACATCGGGATTGATCCAGTTATTGCGGGGCGGCGCGGCGTTGGTGATGTCGTGGCCGCCTTCCCAGGCGCGGATTGCCTCAAAGAACTTGGCACGCGCGCCGGAGAGGTCACCCTCACGGATCTGCATGAAGCCCACCTTC
Organism: Planctomycetota bacterium; assembly: GCA_019636215.1. Classification (GTDB taxonomy): domain Bacteria; phylum Planctomycetota; class UBA8742; order UBA2392; family UBA2392; genus H3-PLA7. The sequence continues at coordinate 266,187 of JAHBXZ010000002.1, forward strand.
AACTGCGCTTCGTTGCTGGCGCGGCTGGGGCGTCCGCCTTCCTTCTGCAGCGCGGTGCGGGCCATCTGGTCGTAGGCTTCACGGGCGGACTTGTAGTCCTTTGCGTTTTCGCTGTGGTCGGCCAGCGCGCGCAGTGCACGCAGCGACCAGTCATAGTACTGCGACTTGCCCGATGAGCCTGCCAGTGAAGCGCACAGCTCGATCAACGGCTTGAACGCCTGGTCGTTGGCCTTGGTCGTGTCCTTCAACGCCAGGTACGACATGCCCAGGCCCGTCAACCCATCCAGGTACAGGCGGTGCAGGCCGCCGGCCTCGGCGATGTCCTTGCCGCCTACCACGGACCTGAAGCGCGCGCGGATGCCGCCTGGGGCGGGCTTCTCTTCGCACTTCTTCAGATACTCAATGTACTTGGCCACGGCCTGGTCATGCTGGCCCTGCAGCGCAAGCCCCGCCGCCAGGTAATAGCGGCAGGCGTGCTGCACGCGCTCCCATTCATCGGCGTTCAGTCCGGCCGGGGCAGCGCCACTGAGGAAACTGTTGGCATCGGCGACCATCTTGGTGCCGTTGCCGCCGGCGAGCTTGCGGGCCATGCCGTTGAACTCGTCCATGCCGGTAACGGAATAGCGCACCTGGATGACGTCCCACAATTCGATGCGCGCGCCGGGCTGGCGCTGTTCGCGCTGCCACTCGATGCCCGAAATGGTCTCTTTATCAATGGCAAAGGCCTCCTGCGATTTGCCGTCACGCAGGTCAATGCCGCCCTTGGCGGCGTGCAGCGACCCGGCAACCAGCACCAGCGCAAGCGCCACAGGGATGTGTCTGGAAATGTTCATGGCTGTTCTCCTTGGCGGCCCTAGCTGATCTTCAACCCTGCCTGTTTGCAGGCGGCTTCCAGTTCGTCCGTCAGCACTTTCAACCTTGCCAGGTAGGCCTTGGTTTCCTCGTTCAGATACACAGCCGACAGCAGGCTTTCGTTGCGGCCCGCCGTCACTGCCTCTGAGAAGTGCTTTTCAACGCCGCCGCGCACAGGATCGGTCGGGGTTGCGGTCTTGGCGTACTTGCCCAGCCACACGGCGCCCAGCTGCATCCACGACAGCAGTGCGTCGCGGAACTCCGAGCGATACTGGTAGTTGTCCAGGCGCTTGAAGCTGCTCCACAGGCGCAGGTGAATGTCGCGGGCATGCCACAGCGCGCTCTGGCGCGTGGTGGGCACGGCCTGCACCGGATCGGTCTTGTCGACTTCCAGCGCCGTGTTGTACTGGTTGGCGTACTTGGGCCACTCGACCTTGATTTCCTCGGGCGAGGCCTCAAGCAACTGGAAGATCTCGGCCATGTTCTGGCCGACGTACAGGTAGTATTCCTCAATCTCGGTCTGGAAGCGAAGCTTGAACGCCTTGTTGCCGATCTCGTTGGCGTCGCGCACCAGGTTGAAGCACCAGCAGCGGCGCATCAGCAGTGCCGCGCGCCGCAGGTCATCGGCCACCGGCTTCTGCTTGTAACGCTCCAGGTAGGCCTTGCCCAACTGGTACTTGATCGCCAGTTCCTCGCCGGACCTCGCGCGGCCGACTTCTTTGCTTTGGCGGCCGACCTCAATCTCCTCTTCCTTGCCGTAATCACGCGTGGTGCCGTGCTTATCGACGTACTCCTGCAGGTAACGGATGGCGTTGCCCCAGTCGCGTACACGGAAGTACTGTTCGCCCAGTGTGCGCAGGGCTTTCTGGTCCAGGCCTTCGGCGGCCTTGCCGGTGCGAACCCGGTATTCCTCGAAGTACTTCAGGATGCGGGTAATCAGCGGGCGGTTGCGTTCGTCAATGTCGGCCGCAACCTTTTCCAAGAAGCCGCCGAACTCATAGATGAACACCACACCCTGGAAGTAGCGCAGCTGTTCCGTGTCGATGCTGATGGCGGTAAACAGCGACGAGACCGCCTGGGCCTGGTCGTCGGGCAGGCCGGGCTTGTCGCGCAGGGCGCGCAGGCGGGTCAGCAATTCCAGGTTGTCGACGCCGGCGATTTCCTTTTCGACCAGCGCCTTGCCGGCCTTGTAGGCGTCCTTCTTGAGCATGTCGTCCAGCGACGCGCGCACGGCCTCGCCCCAGCGCGCGGGTGACTCCTGTGCCTGGGCGTCCCAGCGCTGCTTGAGCAGCGGCAGCACGTCGGGCAGCAGTTCATTCAGGTTCTTGTGGTTGTCGCTTTCGAAGATGGCCTTCATGATCCAGTGGTCCCAGAAGTGCTGGGCCAGGATGCGGTGCTTTTCGATGTCGGACTTTGCCTCTGCGAACTTCTTGGCGCCATCAGGATCGCGCGAGGCGTCCACGCCGTTGAAGGCACCTTTCTTCAACTGGTTGCTGCGCGAGCGCAGGCCCGAAGCCACATGCATCATGCTGTTGCTGCGCGGCTGCACAGCATCGATGATCAGTGTGTAGACAAACGCCACCATCTTGCCGATTTCGGCGGTGTCGTTGGGGAATGCTTCCAGGTACGCCAGGTAGGCTTCTTCAGCGCCGTCGGCATCTTTGCCGTCGTACAGGGCGTAGAACGCCATCTGCAGCGCCTTCTGCTTGTAAACGTCGCGGCCTTCCAGGTGGGTGCCGAACAACTTCCAGAACTGCGAAAGAATGCGCAGTGCGTCTGGCCGCATCTGCTCCTTCATGGCGGCACGGGCCGCAGCATCGCCCATGGATTCCACGGGGTTGCGCAGGACGTAGGCGTACAGGTACAGGGCCACGCCCAGGCGGCGGGCATCGGTGTCGGCCTCGCCCCTGCCGGATGGGTTTGCCTGCAACCACTTGGTGTTGCGCAGTGCCGCCACGGCAAAGATGCCGTCGAGATAATCCGGGTTGGCCTTGTCCTTCAGCAAGGGCTCTATCTCGGCCCAGTTGCGCAGTGCCTCGGTCAGGAAGTACTTCTTGAAGTAGTACACGGCCTTGTGCCAGTTCGCCGCCGGGCCGGCGGTGTTGCGATCCATGATGACAGCCCAGTGCGATTCGTGGCCCTTCCACATGCTTTCCGGAAGGCGGGCGAGGTCCGTCGCGTGTCGATCACGCTGCACGGCAAACCATTCGTCTGATTCGCGGTCTTCGCGCGGGCCGGTGCTGCTGATGCGCTGGCTTTGCGCGTCATAGGCCAGGTTGTAGTAGGCCTGTGCTGTGTAGTTCAAGCCCAGGTAGAACTTGCGATAGGTCACCGGCATGGAGGCAAAGCGCACGGCGGCCTGGCCGTACGTCTTGTCGTTGTACATCTTGACGGTGTTGCCGTAGTTGTTTTCCAGGATGGCTTCTTCGCCGCCCAGCTTGGCCTTCCAGTCTTTGCTTTGGGCCGCCAGTTTTTCGAACTCGCGGTTGCCCGGTTCCCCGAACTTGGGGTGCACCAGAAAGCCGGCGTTCTTGGCAAACTCGTCGGCCATCTTGCTGGGGAACTCATACAGCGACTTGCCGTCCTTGATCAGCTCGGAGCGGTTGAGCATGTGCGCCGGCACAGTGCTTTCTTCGGTGAACTTGCCGCGGAAGTATGCCGTACGCGCACAGGCTTCGCGGTACACCATCGCAGCATCCAGAAAGCGCCACATACGGGCGTAGATGTCGCCCGCGCGCTCCAGGCAGGCCGGGCCGTATGTTTCAAAGGTGACCAGGTCTGTGCAGCTTGCCAGCAGGGACTGGTGCGCCTGGGCCAGGCGGATCATCACCGAAACCGACAGCGCCGCCAATTCCTTGTAAGCGGTGGTCGCGCACTTGAAGCGAAGCTCGTTGTCCAGCTTGTCGCGCGCAGCAATATCGGCCAGCACGGTCAGTGCCTGGCGGCGGAAACCGGGGTCGCGGTCCTGCGCCAGGCGGAACAGCGACTCAATGGCACTTTCGATCAGCTTGGGGTCGCCCATCTTGATCAGCGCCGAAATACGGTAAAGCTGGAACGACTTGAACAGCGGGTCGAGCTCGCGGAACTGCCCGTAGCGCGAGAAAGCTTCGGTGTAAAGGTCAATGCACTGCTTCAGGTAGCGCGGGTCGTAGTCAAGGTCGGTGGTCTGGATTTCAGCCGCGCGCAGGTACCCGTTGCGCAGGGCAAACCCGCCCGAATAATCGTTGGGCGCTGCGATGTCGGCCACGTACTTCACCAGGTCGATGAACTTACCGACGGCGGCTTCCAGCTTGCCGCGGGCGATTTCCATGTCGCCCTGCAGCTCATAGCTGAGAATCAGCTCCTCGGTGGGGTCGTCCAGGCCGAACTGGAAGTCGTCCAGCTTCTTGCCGCACTCCACCAGCAGCGCGTTGCGGCTGTCGGAGCCCATCTCATAGGTCAGAGACTTCACGTAGAAACCGGCGCAGTAATTGAAATACGTCTTGCTGAAGATCGGGTAGACCTTCTTGAAGCGCCCCTCATCGTTGCGGAATGCCTCCATGGCAGCCTGCGAGGCCGCCAGCGCGGTGATGGCCTTGTCGCAGAAGTCGCGGGCGCTTTCCGGGTTGGTGCGCTGCATCGCCTTGGCCACGGCAAGCTGCATCAGCGCCTTGTCGAGAATGCCCTGGTAGTCGTCTTCGGCGGGGTTGCCAAAAATCTTCAGGGCTTCTTCGTAGCGGTCGTTGCGGGCATTGTCGTCGCCGTCCTGCGAGTAGACGAAGTCGGCCTCGTGCTTCATTACGTCGGCGCGGGCCTGGCGGGCGCGACGCTTTTCGGCGTCGGTGCCCGTCTTCATCGCCTTGTCGAGGACCTCATAGGCCTCGGGGTACATGCGCAGGCGCGTACCCAGGTAACGTCCGTATTCGGACATATCGCGTGCCGACAGCGCGCCAGGCGCGGCCAGCAGCAATCCGAACAGCAGAAACAAAGAGACACGAGCAGAACGCAACAACTTCTGGGAAAGGGACATGCGCACCTTCTCCGGTAGGCCCCGGTCGGGGTTGCACCATGCGAACAAGCAGAGGGAGCAACCTTATAACGGCTATAACGGTTGAATCCAACGGTGGTTCGGAAAAGTTGCGGACAGATGGCCGGCAATGAAACAGCCCCCGGCAAAGTGCCGGGGGCTGCATGAATGGCAGGAACTAGCGGGGCGTCGAGATGCCCGACCCGTAGTGCACGTCCGTCTCTTCTTCAAGGTCAATAATGTGGGCCGAGACGACGATAATGATGTCTTCACGAACCACGCTCTTGCCCTTGCGAGTGAACAGCGGGCCGATCAGGGGCAGATCTGACAGGATCGGGATGCCTGAATCAACCTGGGTCTCGTTCATCTTGCGCATGCCGCCGATCACGAAGCTGCCGCCGTCCGGCACCGTCACCGTGGTACGGATGCGCTGCAGGCTGAGTTGCGGGGTCTGGATGGCCACCGGCGTACCGACGCCGAGGCTGGTCAGGAACGTCGGGATCGGACGCAGCAGCACGGCCAGGGTCGGCCGCAGTTCCAGCGTGACGTAACGGCGGTCCGCGCTGATCGTGGGGCGCACGTCCAGCACAATGCCGTCGCGGATGATGTCCACCACCGGGTCAGCGGCGGCAACACCGGCTGCGGTGTTCACTTCAAAGTCACGGATGTACGCGACCTCGTTCAGGATGCTTACGTGGGCGCGCTGGGTGTTGTGCACCGTGATGCGGGGTGCTGTCAACAATGTGGCGCGTTCACGCTTGCGCACGGCGCGCAGAATCGCGTTGACTTCGGGGTTGTCTACAAAGGCCAGCTGGAAGCTCATGCCACCCAGGTTGGTCAGGCCGACGTTACCGCGACGGCCGCCCAAACTCTGGTCGAACAGGTTCTCAACGCGGGCACGCTGGTCGATGCGGACGTTGCCCGAAGGCGGCATGTCCTGGAAGAAGAAGCCGGCGTCATTGCCAGTACCGCCGGGGCCGGCCGGGTTGCTGTTGTTGCCGAACTGGATGTCGTCCAGTGCCGCCGGTACCGGCGGAATGCCGGGTGCCGGAACCTGGGGGCTGCCGCCGATGCCGCGGAAGTCCAGGCCGATGTCTTCCAGGAAGTCGTCGCGGATGGTGATGAAGCGGCTTTCCACGCTGACCGTAAGGCCCTGGCTGCGGCGCAGGTCAGCCAGCAACTGGGCAACCTTGTCGATGTTGTCCGGGTTGTTCAGGACAATCAGGTCCTGCTGGCGGGTGGTGATGCCGTGGCCGTCCAGGCCCCAGCTTTGCGGGTCGATGGACTCCTCAATCACGGCCTGCAGGTCGTCAATCGCCACAGGGTCGGCTTCGGCCTGTTCTTCTTCACGGCCGAAACGCTGGTCCTGCTGGGTATCGCCCTGAAGGCGGGGCTCGTCGCCCTTGAAGGTGCGCAGCGTAACCAGCAAGTCCGCCACATTGAACACTCGGCGAACCACGTTGCGGCCCTGGCTGGAACCCTGGGCACCGATGATGATCGCGCCGTTTTCAATGCGCCATTCCAGGTCCGCCTGGTCACAGACCAGGTCAAGGGCCTGGCGCAGCTTCACGCGGCCAATGTCCAGGCTGATGCCGGTGCTGCCGTCCACGTCGCGGGCCTTGATGACGTTGACGCGGCCTTCGGTGCGGAACTGCTTGATCACGTCGTCCAGCGGGGTTTCGTCCAGCAGCAGCGGCAGCGTAACGTTTTCGACGGCGCTGCGAACGGCGATGTCTTCCTTGCTGAGCTGCGTGCGGCGCTGGGCTTCCAGGCGCTGGTTGCGTTGCTCGGCGCGGCGGTAATCCTCGGTGTCGGGCAGGGTGACGTCGCCCAGCGGAATCGCCGTGGCGCGCACCACGCTGACCATCGATTCCTTCCAGTTGCGGTTGAAGTCTTCCCAGGCGTTGCGTTCACGCTTGCCCTGGTCCAGGTCAACGGCGATCTGCTTCAGGCGGGCAACCTGGTCGTTGTACGGGTCTTCGCGAAGAATCTTGTTCAGCACGATCACGCATTCGCGGTATTCGCGCCGGTCAAAGTATTCCTTGGCCAGGTCATACAGGTTGCGAACCTGTTCGCGATAGCGGTCAAGCTCCTGCTGGATTTCCAGTTCGCGCAGGCGGCGTTCCTGCTCGCGCACCTTCACAAAGTCTTCCAGGCGGGCCTTCTCGCGCAAAGTCTTGGCCTCTTCCATCAGCAGGCGGGCTTCGCGCTCCTGGGCCTCAGTCGGCACCAGGTAGTTTGTCCAGCGAATCAGGTCCAGCGCCTTTTCAAGTTCTGAAAGCGACTCGGTGTACTTGCCCTGGCGGATCAGCCGGCGGCCTTCATCAATCGTGCGGCTGATTTCGTACAGTGCCTCGGCGCGGGTCGCGGCTTCTTCTTCGCTGCGGGCGCGGGCCATGTTTTCGGCCGGGCCACGCTGGAAGCCGAGCATCTGCTCGGAATCCGCCTTGACCTGAAGGGCCGTGGCGTTCTTTTCGTCCATCAGCAGCGCGTCGTTGGCGTACTCCAGCGCGTCCTTGAAACGCTGGTCGCGGTAACGGCGCACGGCCTCGTTGGCGTAGTACTCCGACAACGCCTTGAGGTCCGACTTGCCGCCGCTGGATGCCGGCTTGGCGCCGCCGCGTGCCTGGGCTTCGCTGGTGCCGGCATCGCCGGACGCCACGGGCTCCATGGACTTGGCCCTGGCGCTGTCGTTGCGCGCAGAGGTTTCGGCGTCGGGCGAATCGCTGCCCAGACGCGAAACGTAGTCGTCAGTGTTCGATTCCACTTTGCCCAGGGTCGTGGCTGAAGGCCCGGAGGCGCAGGCGGAAATCACGCCTGCAATGGTGGCGACCGCGATGTAAGCAAGCCGCCTGCGGATCCCAACGTCCATAATGTACTCGCTCCTCATCCGTCGGGGAAAATGCCCGGGGGACGATGCGGCAGGGGTCCATCTTTCAGGGAGGGGACACTTATGCTAGCGGTAGTGGCCGGGGTGTCAACGCTGTAAATGCCATGCCGGCACAGGCATTTGTGTCAAACACACAACCCCGGCTGCCTCACCCGAAAAGAAACAGCGACCCCAGCGGGTCGCTGTTTTCGTGACTTTTTGCGCCTAACGGTACAGCGTGCCGAAGATGTCCAGCTTGTCGGCGCCAACCTTCACGTCGCGGCCATCCAGGCCGTCAAACTTGCCTGCAGTCAGGTCAACCGTGCCGGCCTTGAGATTTCTGATCGCGGCCGCATTCAGCTTGTTGCCGCTGCTGTCGAACACGTCTACCCCGGCCGGCGCGCTGTTCAGGTCCAGGGAGGCCCCGGCTTCTTCGCCAAGCTTGACCTTCTTGCGGGTCAGAACCACGCGATACCAGTTGTCGCCAACCTGGTGCCAGCGAGTGATTTCAAACGAAGCATCAATGTTGCGGGCATTGGCGGTGTTGGTCATGGCCAGCACACGCACTTCCAACGTAGAAGCCGTCGAGGGCGCAGGCTGGGCAGGCATTGGTGCGCGGGTGGCGCGGGGAAGTTCATAATCCCCAAGCTCAGAGTGGTTCAATATCGTGCCCGCGTTGGTGTTGCTGACAAACCGGAACCCGGTGCTGAAGTTAATCTTCGCACCGCCCGCCAGCAGTGTCGGCAGGTCCGCGGCTTCTGTTTCGCCTGCCTTGGTGGCCTTGCCGTCGCGGTCTTTCAACTGCGCGGCCGAGTAGTCGCCACCGAGCGTGGGCGACCCGACGTTGTCCACTTTCTCGAGCATGCTGACTTTGTACCACACCGATTCCTGGCCCAGCCCGTAACGGTACCAGCGGGTCAGCACAATGTTCACCTGGTTGGCACCGGCGGCACCGTTCCAGCTCATGACCACGCGGTTGGGGACGCGCACCGGATGTGTGGGCTGAACGACCCGCACGCTGGCCTTCTTGTCATTGAACACCATATCGTGCTTCACGCCGCGCTTGAGCGGCTTGGCCGTCAGCATGCGCACGGCATAGGTGTAGCTGGCGTCGGTTTCAAAACCGACGTCGCGGAACTCCGTGCCGGTGGCCTCGGCGTAGCGTTCCCAGGCTGCGGGTTCTTCGGGCTTGATCGGCTCGGAGCTGATGGCCTTGAACGCGGCCAGCGCTTTGGTGCGGTTGGACTCGACGTCCTTGTTGGTCTTCTCCGGGTCGGAGTCTGACGGGGCGTTCCACCACTTATCAAAGGCGGCTTCCCACCGCGTAAGATCCTCGGTGTACTTGGCCACGCGCCTGCCGTACTCCTTCTTGCGGGCTTCCACAGTTTCCGGGCTGAAGCGTTCAATCAGGTACGTGGCATCCGGCGGCATGCTGGCCAGATCCGGCGCTTCCCATGAAACAACAATCTCCATTTTCTCGAGATCCACCGTGACGCCGACGGATTTGACCGGGCCGAGGTCCACCCACTCTTTGGGCTTGTTGCGGTCCTTGAACTCCTGAAGACTGATCGCGTCGTCGAAATCTTCGTCCCAATTCAACAGGTCTTGGCGCGAGATTTCGTCGGGCGCGGTCAGGCGGCCATTGCCGTCTTTGTCCAGGCTGGCGAACAGCTCTTCTTCGTCCTTGGGCGGCAGGTTGTACTCAGCGCGGGAGATGCGGTTGTCCTTGGGGTTGTTGTCCCATTCCACAAACTTGCCCACGCGCCCGGGCTGGCCGTAGTACGGCGTGGCGCGGAACTCCTTTTCATCCCAGAAGCCGTTCTTGTCTTCGTCGTAAAGCTCGAACTCGTCTTCCTCGCGACCTTCCACTTCAACCTTGATCACCACCGGCAGGTTGGCGATTTTGGCCTCGCCGGGCACCGGTGTGTAAGTCTTGCGTTCATCGGGCGTGACCATGTCAATCACGGACGTCACCTTGGGCATGCCCGAAGGCGGCAGGCCGGCAGTGCCCAAGCCAAGGCGCGAGTTGACGTCCTTGGCGGCCTTCTGCAGCTTGCCCTGTTCTTCGCTCATGCTGCCGCTGAACTGCACGGCCACAATGAAGCCGATCAGCAGCAATGCGCCCAGCGCCGGGGCACCAATCGGCCCGAACTGCGCCACAGGGTTGGGTTTGGTTTCGGTTGCCATGTCGTGATTCCTTTGCGGGGCGTACTGAAGTGGGGCCAACGCTCTCCGTTTGACGCGGTCTAGTTGTTCTCAGGCGGCGGGGTCACCCCGCGCCAGTTCTTGTTAAAGGAAAGCGCCTTGGCGCGAATCGCCGCGCGCACGGGCAGTTGCAGCTGCAGATCCTTGAACCACTTTTCTTCAAGTTCTTTCTTCTTCTGCATCAGCACCGGGTCATCATCCTTGGCGTTTTCCGGGATGCCGTACTTGGCCTTGTCAGCATTGCTGATGTTGGCCGTGGCGATGATCGGGCGTTCCATCAGTTCAAGCTGCATGCCATCAACTTCAATCGGGAATCCCCAGCGGCCCAGGTTCTCTTTGGCTTTGGCTGGTTCGCCCAGGGTGTTGCGGCTGGGGTTGGAGAGTTCCTCGGCCAGTGCCGTGGCAAAGCCCGGCTGGCATTCCAGTGTCACGACAAACGGGAAGTCTTCCCACGGCACATCAATGCTGACGTTTTCCATGCCGCGGAACTCCCACTTGAACTCGACCAGCTTGATGCCCTGGCCGGCAAACGCGGGCTGCTTGAGCAACTGTTCACAGATGAAGCAGACCTCGGACATGATGCGGATCTGTGTCTGGAACTCGGGTATCTTCTTGGGGTCCGCAATCGAGTTCATCTGCTGCAGTGTGCTGCCCCAGTAGTTTGGCTGGTTCTGCGGCGGCGGCACGGTGCGGTCGCCCAGTTCAGCGGGCAGGGTTGCGGGCTTTTCCAGCTTGGCAAAGCGCGCCTGCAGCGCCTTTACGGCAACGTCGCCCTCCTGCGAGAAGAACGAAGCCCCGTCCGTGAACGTCGTGCGCCCGCTGCGCAACTGCGCGCCGGCGCCGGAACGCAGCGATTCTTCGGCCGTTGCGATTTCCTTGTCGAAGGACTCGCGCATGCGCTTGATGTTGTCGCTGTCGCGTTTGGTCGGCAGGCTTGCCGCCTTGGGCAGCGATGCCGCAGCCTTGCCAAGGTCTTGCTGGCGGCCGGATTTGATCATGATGCCCACAACCATCAGCACCAGGCCCAGCAGCACGCCGGCACCAAGCACTATGAAGTGGAGATTTTTCTTTACGCCGTCCATCGGTTGCTCCTGCTGGCGCGTGAGTTTCCCGCGCTGCCTGTGCTTGAAATTTAGCCCTGGCCTTCGGTTGCGCCTTCTTCTTTCGGGGGTGCCGGCGGCATCACCGGGTCCAGCGTCAGGGAAACCTTGACAAAGCTGATGCCGAACTTCCACGGGTAAGTCACACCGCGCGGCAGCGATTCATTGCGACCGCCGCGCATCAAGGCCACGTCCTTGATGATGCCCTTGCTGTCCAGCACTTCAGACGTGCCCTTGAACAGGCCAAGGGTCAGCTTGGGGAACTTGATGTTTTTGTGGTCGGCTTCCGGGATGCCTTCCAGCTGTTTGCTGGATTTCAGATACTCCAGCAACGCGCCTTCCACGGCTACTTTCAGGTACCCGGGGTCTTCCGTAAGCAGGCGGTTCAGGTTGTTGAACGCCGAATCCTGACTGGCACCGGAATCCAGTGCCGAGGCCAAAAACACCTGGTAGGTGTAGGTGCGGCTGGCCGTCCAGATGTCCTTCTTGTCACTGCCTGGCAAGCCCTGCATTTCCGGCCGGGTCTCCAGCACGAACGCCGCGTTGGTGTCGCCGGGCATCAGTGACGGGAACTGCTGGCCACCGGCGGCAAGCCGCTGGTTGGCGCGGAACACCGGGTTGGCCGCGCGCTGTGCGGCCTCGCCGATGGCGCTGTCCACAGTGCGCATCAGCAGGCCGGTGACCACGTTGGCCGGGATGGTGAAGCGTTCCGGCGGGGCATCGACCATGTCGCCGTTCTGGTCCTTCACCTTGCGGTTCAGTTCGGCGAAATAGCCCTCGGCGAGGTTCTGCATGGACCGCGCCTTGAAGTCTACCGCACCGACGTCCTGCTTGGCCCGGTACTCCTTGGTTGCGGCATCGGCGGTGTTCTTGATGTCGACTGCTTCCTGCAGCGCGGGCGCGACACCGCCCGTGGAAAGAATGCCCACGGCCAGCGCCAGCACACCGCCGGCCAGTGCCAGTCCGCCGCCCACAAAGAACGGCATGCGCAGGGCTTCGGTCTGCTTGGCGGCAACGTATTCCGGCGGCAGCAGGTTGATGGTGTTGACGCCGTCAACGCCCAGGCCCTGCAACGCAAGGCCGATGGCCACCGTCAGGCTCTGGATGGTGTTCTGCACTTCGCCGGGGTCCACGTTGCGTGAAAGGCTGACGCGCTGGGGTGCCTCCACCTTGTGGACTTCATATTGAAGCTGCTGCTCGAAGAACTTCTTGATGTTCAACAGCTTGCTGCCGTTGCCCATCATCACCAGTTTGCTGATGTTGGCGGCTTCGTTCTGGTTCTTGTAGAAGCCGACGGCGCGGTAGATTTCGCCCACCATGTCCTTCAACGGCGGCTTCATGGCGTCAAACACCGCCGCGGCGTCCTTGGACTTGCCGGCGTTGCGCTTCAGCTTTTCGGCGTCTTCGACACTCAGCTTGAAGCGCGCACGCAGGGCCTTGGTGATCTCGTTGCCGGCCACGGGCACCACGCGAACGTAGGTCTTCTGGCCGTCAATCAGCACCACGTCGGTGTTGTCGGCGCCGATGTCGATGGCCACGCAGCAGTCGGCCACGGCGTCGTCGAACTCGTACTTGATGTAGTTGTAGATGCCCAGCGGCGCTACCTGCACGCCGGTGATGTGCAGACCGGCGGTATCGCAGGCGTCCAGCAGCTGCTGGACAACTTCGCGCTTGGCCGCGTACAGGTTGACCTTGAGCTCGTCTTCGCCCTCGGTTTCTTCAATCACCTGGTAGTCCCACACCGCCTCTTCCAGCTTGATTGGAATCTGGCTGCGGGCCTCATTTTGAATGGTCTCGCGTACGCGTTCCTTGGGCACCGGCGGCAGGCTGATAATGCGGCCCAGGGTGTTCTGCCCGGTCAGGGACACGAACACCTGTTCGCCCTTCTTGATGCCCTCGCTGGAACGCAGCGTGGCCAGCGCGCCGGCCATGGCGGCCTCGCGCGTGACACCGTTGCCAAACCCGTAGTCGGAGAGGCTGATAATAGTGAAGGACTCAAGGCTCACGCCCCCGCCATCACCGCTGAGCTTCACCGCCTTGACGCTGGAGGTGCCAAGCTCAATGCCCCAAGCACTCTTTGCCATGTGACCCTCGAAGCATGGACGCAGGCCGGTCGGCATAGCCGACACAGCCCGTGAAAACACCGGCTGATCTTCTGCTTGGGGGGTGTGCCTAGGATGGCCCGATTCTGTCCCAACGTCAAGCCGCGACTATGCTTGGTAACGATTCATTTACGAACCGGCTGCATCGGCAGCTGCCCGATTTGCCCCGGCGGCTCCGGCTACGGCACCAGCAGCAGGCCCCGCAAAGTTGACCCAAGCTGCCCGGGTTTGATGTTGTTGGGCACAAGTTCGCCCCGGTTATCAACATACCGCAGGTGCGCGATCGGCAGACGCCAGTCGTCGGCCACCCACTGGCCCTGCCCCTTGTTGAGGTTCATGTTCAGGGCCGGTACGTACAGGCCCCAGTCCCGGCGCTTCAGGCGGCGCACACCTTCCTGGGGCGGCAGGTCGAACCAACTGGTTGTGTTCAGGCGCAGGTCGTACAGCCACCCGCCCTCCACACTGACCACGTTCAGGACGGCCCCGGCCGGCGCGTTGGTGTTCACGGCCACCGGGTGATACAGGCGGTCGCCCCGGATCTCGACAAGGTCAATCTCTGGTTCCAGGTGAATCTCGCCATGGTCTTCGCGCATGGCGCGCATGTCGCGCTGGATCGTCCAGTACTCACGCGCAAACCAGTCGGCATGCAGATCCGGGTTTGCCAGCAGGGACGGCAGCAGCTTCAATCCATGCTCGTACTGGGCCTGGCGGGCCTCCAGTTCGGTGCCGAACAGCGATGTGCGCATCGGGCTGTGCGGGTGTTTGGTCAGGGCCGCAAGCGTCAGGTTGATCTTTACGCCCTCGGGCGTGGTGAACTCGTCAAAGTCACCGGCCATCGCTGCCGCAACCAGCGTGGGCCCGTGTTCCAGCGCCAGCGCCGGCTGCACGACCGCAAACACGCTGCACAGCCCGTCGGTGTCCCAGTGATTGTTGGTGACTGTGGTGATGCCCTGCAGCAGCGTGGCTCGCTGTTCATGCCTGGCCAGCATCAGGCACGAGCCCGTGGACACCTTGTGCCGCAGAGCCTGCGGAGTGCGGTGGCCGGGCCAGTGCGAAAGATGCAGGCGGCCCGGGGCGTCGCCATCGACACTGACGCACTCGTCAGGGTTCAGCCCTTCGTGCCAGAAACGAAAGCTAAGGGGCGTCATCCACGCATCCTAACGGCAGAACCGACGGCGGGCAGACCAGGCCCTTGAAGGTGGCAGGCTGCAAGCCGGGCCGACGTTCAATCGATTTTCAGGCCGTCCAGCTGGTTCATTTTGGCCACGCGCTGCGCGTGGCGCCCGCCCTCGAACTCGGTCGCAAGGAAGCGCAGCAGGCTGGCCTGAATCACGTCCGGGCCCATGCTGCGAGCGCCGAAACAGGCGACGTTGGCATCGTTATGCCGTCGCGACATTTCGGCTTCCCATTCGTTGTGGATCACGACGGCGCGACAGCCTGCCACCTTGTTGGCGCTCATGGCCATGCCGATGCCGCTGCCGCATACCAGCACGGCGCGGTGGGCCAGCCCCTTGCGCAGGCGGTCGCAGGCCTGTGCCGCAAAATCGGGGTAATCAACGCGGCCGTCGTCAAAGGGCCCGGCGTCTTCCACGTGATAGCCCTTTTCCTTCAGCCAGTGCCGCAGGGCTTCCTTCACGGCAAACCCGGCGTGGTCGCTTGCGATTACTACGTTCATTCCACTCTCCAGGGTGTTGCGCCGCAGCCCGTGCGATTCCTGCGCCCATTGTGCCTTGTTCGCTGTCGGTTGGGCATGCGCTGTTCAGGCCTGCAGGAACTGCCTGCGGAACGCGCCCTCTTGTTCTGCATCCGCCAGCGGGCTCCAGCCGGCCAGCAGCTGAAAGTGCAGGCGGGTCACGATTTCCTGCGCGCAGCGCTGGTACCCCCCGGGCGGGCCGCCCATCGGGTCGTCTACGTGCAGGTTCAATGCCACATCCCCCACCAGCCCGGCCACGTCGTCACCCATGGCCACGCGCAGCCCCGGGGCCGCGCTGTCAAAGCGTACCGGGACATGGCCGTCCAGGTTTACCCCGAACGCCCGCGCGGCCTCGCGCATGGGCTGCGGCACGGCCACTTTCGGGTTCCCCACGACTCCGGACGAACTTGCCCGCCATGCCGGCACGAAGTCTTTGGTGTGATGGGCCAGCCAGTGCTGCATGGCATCCACCAGCCGGTGGGCAAAGGCACTGCGATTGAGATTGCCCAGGCAGACAAAGTGCAGGTATCGAGTGAAGTGCGCGGCAAGCGCAGCGGCATCCAGTGCCCCTTGCCGCAGTACCTGCACCCCACTGGGCAGCATGCGCAACACCGTAGAGGCCGGGCGCGGCGGCAGCACACCGCCATCCACCACGGCGGCAAGGCCGGGCAGCTGCGCTATCTCTCGCGGGTCGTGCAACGTTGGCTGACCGTGCAGGTTGGCGCTGGTGGCCAGCACCGGCACCGCGCAGGCCTCCAGAAAGTCGCTGCCGACGTTGTGGTTGACGATGCGCACACCCAGGCTGCGTGTGTGCCAGCGCAGGACCACGGTGGCGCCGCGCGGCCCGAGTTCGCGAATCGCGAATTCTTCCAGCGGAGTGCGCGGCGAAACAAACGCAAGCGCGCTGTGCACAGACCCGCAGTGCAGGCTGAAGGGCTCCTTGCGCCCGCCCTTGAAGGCGCGCAGGTACACACTGTCGGGGTCGTGGCCCAGCTCGATTTCCACGCTGCGCGGGTCGCTGGGTTCTTTGTCGGCCCATTCGGTGGGGATTGCAGCCACGCCGTAAACGGTGTCCGTCGGAAACGCCACCAGCTTGCCGGCGCGCAGCAACTCTGCCGCCTCAGGCACGCGGGAAGCATCCAGGATTGCCGCGCTCACGCTGATTCCTTGCCCGGCGGTGTCGCGGTTGCGGCCTTGCGGGCGCGTTCGTCACGCTGGCGCAGGCGTTCGGCGTACTCCATGCGGCGGCCCAGCACACCGCGGCCTCGCAGGAAGCGATAGGCGAAATACACCGGCCCCGACGCGACATAGGTCAGCATCACCGCCGGCAACAGCAGTTGCCAGAACTCGCGGAAGATCACAACAGTCGCAACGGTCACCAGGATCAGCACCATCGCCCGCAGGCTCTGCTTGCGCGACACAAACTTGTTGAACAGGTGCACATAACGTACGCGCGTCACCATCGAAAGGCCGATTGCCCCGCCGACGATCGGGAACGCGATGCGGATCACCCAGCGCCAGGAATCGCTGCGGAAGGCTTCCACGTTCTCGTGAAACCAGGTCGTTCCCATCACCAGTGCGCAGATACTGGCCGCGGCCGCGGGCGAAGGCAGGCCCTTGAACGTGGTGTGGTCGTCTACTTCGGCTGTCTCCACATTGAAGCGCGCCAGCCGCAGAAGCGCGCAGCAGACGTAAAGGCCGCTGATCGCCCACAGGATTCGCGAATCATAGTCGTACTGTGCAAACAGGAACTCGCCTGCCACGCGGATCATCAGCGCCGGTGTCACGCCAAACGTCACGGCGTCGCACAGGCTGTCCAGTTCAGCGCCGAAGCGCCCCGTGGTCGCGGTCATGCGCGCGACTTTGCCGTCCAGCGCGTCGCACAACATGCCGCCGCCGATCAGCAGCGCCGCAATGCCAAGCCGCGAATAGACCTGGCGGCTGTCGCCCTGCAGCACCGCGGCATAGGCGGCCATCAGCTCAATCATGGCCGCAACGCCGCACAGCGCGTTGCCCAAGGTCAACATGCTGGGCAGCACGGCAAGCCCCGGCATGCGCGGCGCCCGGCGGCGCCGCCCGGTGTTGCCGGCAGCGGCGTAACTTCCGCTGTGAGTGCCCGATTGCTCAAGCTGGATCAGCCGCCCGCTTTCGGGCGTGTGGGTGCCAGAGTTGCTGTCGGCCGGCTCGGCCATCAGTTTCCCTTGGGGGCTTCCCAGCCCATTTCCTTCAACGTCGCTTCGGCCAAGTCCAGGTCAATGCTGCCGCCGCGCACAATCACGCGGCTGCCCCAGCAATCCACACGCACATCGTAACTGTCACGCACGAGAATTGCTTCCAGCGCGTTCACGACTACGTAAACGCCGCCTTCGCTGCGCAGGTCGCCGGTGAAGGCTTCCTCTACGTCCGGCTTGGTGCGCTGGCGCTGAAAGGCCGCGTCCATGCGCTTGAGCAGCTCCGCTACTTCAAACACGCGGTAGCCTTCCGGCGCGTACTCCTGGACCCCAACCGTGACGGCGTTGTCCACCATGCGCCAGCGGCCGGTGTCTTCACCAAAGGCAAGCTCGAGCCCGTCCAGAACGGAAAGCTCGCCGGAAAGACTGAGAGTCAGGTGGTCTTCTTCCATCCACGACGCCACGTCGGCATTCAGGAAGTAATCAACTCCCGCGGCCTCGCAGAACTGGGCCAGAACACCCGCGCGCGGCGTTTCTTCAAGTTCCAGTGGCGGCTTGCCCTTGCGCAGGGCACTGATGATCGCAGCCTCGGCCTGGGCTTCGGTGCTGGTGCCGCCCTGTTCGTTCACCAGCAGGTCAAGCATCTGGCGCACCCTTGTGTGCATTTCTGGCGTGTCGCGCACCACTAGCCGGTCGCCGGCAACCACGGCCGTGGGCCCGGCGCGCAGCGGGTCGTCCAGCATGGCTCCCAGCAGGTCGGAAAGTCGCTCGGCCGCCGGACGCTGGCGCAACTCGGGCTGCTTTTCGTCGGCTTTGGGCTTGGGCCCGCCCCACTGGTTCTGGTAGGCCACAAATCGAGAACACGCAACGCTTACGTCATAGCCCTTAACCACGGTTGCGGTGGCCCCGGACTCGGTGTTGTAGGCCACATTCACGCGGCGAACGCGGTGGTCGACGCTGATGTTCATGCCGCAGGCATAGGACAAAATCCGTGCCGCGCGCTCGGGCGTGCTTTCCTTGACACGCAGCCACACGTGAAAATCCAGGTCGCTTTCGGGGTCGATCTCGGAGTCAAAGTGCAGCTTGTAGCCCAGGGACTGCGCCAGCGCGTCCAGGGTCACCGCGGCCGCGCCGCCGCGCGACTGAAGCGACACCCGCGCCTGCGGTTTGTCCTGCGCCTGCACGACAGACAATGCCGCAACCACCAGGGCTGCCGCGATCACGATGCGCATGGCTGGGCTCCTCCGTCTTACTTCACCTTCACCACGGCGACCACCGTTCCGCCGCCTTTGACTTTGTCGCCGACCTTTACCTTCCACTCCACTTCAAACGCATTATCAAAGTAAAGTTCAGTGCGGCTGCCGAATTTCAGCATGCCAAAACGCTCGCCGCGGGCCAGCTTGTCACCTGTCTTGATCGGGCACACAATCCGCCGCGCGATCAGGCCGGTGATCTGCCGGATGTAGAACTTCGGGCCCCACTTGCTTTTGAACCCAAGGTTCTGGGCCTCGTTGAGAATGCTGCATTCGGGGTCGCGGGCGTCACGGTACTCGCCGTCCTGGTGGCGCGTGTATTCAAGCTCGCCGTCCAGGGGCGCGCGGTTGACATGAACGTCAAACACACTCAGGAAGATGCCCACGCCCTGGTGCCTGCCGGTCAGGTACTCGCTGAGTTCCTTTTCGCCCACGTCGGTCACGGTGCCGTCGGCCGGGCTGACAACCGTGAGCTCATCGCCCGGCAACGGCCGGTCCGGGTCGCGAAAGAAGTTCATGTTGAACCCGGTCAGGAACAGCGGAACTGCCCCCACCGCCCACAGGGCCGGGTGGACGTACCAGGCCAGGGCCCAGACGCCGACCCAAAGCACCGCCGGGATTGCGAGGCCAAACAGAAACAGTTCGCGCAGGCCGTATTTTGTGAAGGGCATCGCGGGAGGGTAGCAGAAGAAGGCGGCAATAAAACAGGCGGCAGCATACGCAAGGGCCGCTTACAATCCCGGCAGCCAAAAGACGCCCATGAGCCGCACATTCGCAGAAACAGCCTACCTGTTTCGCCACGCGCTGCTGCGCGACGCGGCCTATGGCCTGCAACTGCCGGGCGACCGTGCAAAGCTGCATGAACTGGCCTTTCACCTGACTGAACAGGCCTTCGGAGGGCGCGCCCCCGAGCCACCACCGCTGGGGCCCGTGAGACCTGCCGTGGTCGCAACCTGCGCTGCAGATCTCGTGGCCGCCGATCTCGCCCTGCACTGTGCGTTGGCCGAAGACGAAACACTTCAGCCCATACGGCTGCTCTACCTGAAACGCGCGGCGCTGCGGGCAGAGCAGGACTTCCGAGATGCCGACGCCCTCAAGCTGTGGCAGCAGTGCCGGGCCATTGCGCCCCACGCTGTGGACCTGCATTGGTGTACGGGCACCTGCGCCACCCGGCTGGGGCGAGCCACAGATGCCGAGCAAGCGCTGGGTGTTGCACTGGAACTCAGCCGCGCGCAATCCAACCAGCCCATGGAGTGCGCGGTGCTGGGCGCGCTTGCAGGCTTGTACCGCGAACAGGGCGATATCCCGCAGGCACAGGAGCGATACACCAGCGCACTGACATTGGCACGAAAGTTGGGCAACAACCACCTGGTGGGTGTGATGGCGGGAAGCTTCGCGCTGTTGCAGGGAGAAATCGGCAGCGTGGCGTCAGCCGAGGCCGGCTACCTGGAGTCTCTGGCCAGCCTGCGGCGCCAGGGCGACACCCGCGCAACAGCCCAGGTGCTTTGCAACCTTGCCACGCTGTATGCCATGACGGCACGCACCCCGCTTTCCGAGCAGACCTTCCGCCAGGCGCTGGAATTGGCACGCCAGAACGGCCACCGCCGCGTAGAGGGCAACGCGCTGGGTGGGCTGGCTCGCCTGTGCTTTCAGGCCGATCGCAACGACGAAAGCGGCCAGCTGTATGCACAGTCCATCGCGATCCACCGCGAGACCGGAAACATCCGGGGGCTGGGCACCGAGATGCAGAACCTGGCGGGTCTGGAAATGCACTGTGGTCGCATCGAACACGCGGGAGACCTGTTGCGAAGTGCCACGGAGATCCACCGCGAAATCGGCAACCGGCTGTCTCTGGGCATGGCCACGGGGTCTATGGCCGGTTGGTTGAGCCTCAACGGCCGCACGCACGAGGCCGGGGCACACTACCACCAGGCGATTGAAATGTTGCGCGAGCTCCGAAACGTACGTGGAGAAGGTGCCCAGTGGTGTTACCTGGCGCTTCTGCTGTTGCAGGACAACCGCGTTTCGCAGGCCCGAGAAGCATGGCAGCGTGGCGCTTCGATGCTTGCCTCGAGCGGTGATGGCGACCAGTTGGCGTACCTTGCTGGGGTTTGTGCAGAGTACTGCACCAAGGCCGGCGTGGCGCCATTCGATTCGACTGCATTGGGCGAGAGGGCCGAGCCATGACCGGCGCCGAAACAGCCTACCTGTTTCGGCACGCGCTGCTGCGCGACGCTGCCTATGAGATGCAGCTTCCGAGTGACCGGGCCCGTCTGCACGAGCTGGCGTTCTTCCTGATCGAGGCAGCTTTTGGCGGGCGCGCGCCGGAACTGCCCCTATTGGATGCAACGCAGGCCGCACGGGTTGTGCCCCATGCGACGGACACCGTTGCCCATGAGCTGGCCCACCATGCCCAGGTCGCGCTGGCCGGTGGTGCCCCGGCGTTTGTGCCTTCGCTCCGGGCGCTGTATCTGCGCCGCGCTGCCGAGTACGCCGAGATCGCCTTTCGCACGGAATCGGCCGTGGGTTTCTGGATCGAGCTTTCTGAACTGTCGTCCGGGCGCGAAAGGGCCGGCGCCCTTCGACGCGCGGCCACTGCCTGGATTGTCGCCGGTCGGCCCACCCAGGCTGAGGCAATTGCGCAGCAATCCCTGGCCGCAGGCAAAGCCACCGGCGAACCGCGCTGCATGGCCGGGGCGCTGAACTGCCTTGCCACGGTGTACCGGCAAACCGGCAGGGGCTCCGAGGCGGAGCAGTCATTGCTTCAGGTGCTGGACCTGTATCGCCAACTGGGTGATCGGGCCGGCGAAGGTGCGGCTCTTGGCAACCTGGCCAGTGCTCACCAGGAGTACGGCCGGATGGCACAGGCCGAACAGATGCACGAGCAGGCCCTGTCCATCCACCGCGAAGTAGGCAACCGGCGATTTGAGGGCATCACCCTGGGGAACCTGGCCGCCGTGTACCAGCAGACCGCGCGCATGCCGCTTGCCGAGCAGGCCTACGCGCAGGCGCTGGCCATACACCGTGAAGTGGGCAACCGGCACTTTGAAGGCGTGGCGCTGGGCAACCTGGCGCTTGTGTACCAGGAGACTGGTCGCCTGGAACTGGCCGAACAAGCCTATGCCACCGCGCTGGCCATACACCGTGAAGTGGGCAACCGGCGCGGCGAAGGCATTGCACTTGGCAACCTGGCCATCGTTTACCGGCAGGCCGGGCACGTGGCACAGGCGGAACAGACGTATTGTCAGGCGCTGGTCATTCACCGCGAAGTCGGCAACCGGGTGTTTGAAGCCACTACGGTGACCAACCTGGCCATTGTGTTCCAGGAAACAGGACGGCTGGCCCAGGCCGAGTGCATGCTTGACGAAGTGCTGCCGTTGCACCGCATCCTTGGCAATCGGCAGTTCGAGGGAATTGTCCTGAGCAACCTGGCGAACATCTACCGCGAGACCGGCCGTCTGCCACAGGCCGCGAAGGCCCTGCAGCAGGCCCTGCCGATCCATCAAGAGGTGAACAGCCGGCGCATGGAGGGCATCTCCCTTTGCGACCTGGCCATCTGCCAGGTCACTCTGCATGGCCGTGCAACGGCTGCCGCAACCTGGCAACAAGGGATGGCCATTCTGACGGAGCTTGGCAACACGCCAGAACTGCAACGCAAGACACAAGCCATGCGCGAGGTCTGCACCCGTGCCGGAGTACCGCCGCTGGGTGAGTAACCTTTACCGCTTACGGCGTCGGAAGCGGCCTGCCCTGCCAGGCGGTCAGGTTCAACACCACGCGACGAGTGATCGCGTCGCCGTGCACATACCCCAGCGCGCGGCTGTCGATGTAGGGCAGGCTGTCGAGGTCGGCCACAATCATGTAGCTGCCTTGCGGGATCACATCGCCGTCATTGATGCGCGCGTCACCAAGGTCGAACCCCACGCCCAGCGGCTGGCGTCCGCCCACGGCCATGGTCGGGCCGCGGCGCTGCACCGATTCCCCGGGCATGCCCACCACACGCCCGATCAGGCTTTCCGGGGCGCCGTCGGTCGGGTTGGTGTTGCGGTAGATGACAACATCGCCCAGTTTTGGTTCGCGCCACAGGTTAAGGTTCTGCAAGACCACAGTGTCACCGGGCTGCAGACCTTCCATGGGGAATTGGGCGGTGCGCAACTTGGGGTCGAAAGTGCCTGGCAACGTGTACAGGCGATAACTGAGCCACGCGTAAACACCCAGCAGCAGCACGGCCGCACCCATGACCAGCCGCAGGCGCCGGATCCAGCGGCGCACCCCTGCCATGGCGTCCAGCCGCTTGCGGGAAGCGGCGGCCTGCTGCGCGGGGTCGACAGGAGCTGGTGTCATGTCTGGTCGTGGGTCATCAACGGCCCGAGTCCTTAACCCCGGCCCACTGCAGACCCTGCTGTTCGTCAAAGAAAGTGCGGAACTGTATGGCCTTGCCGTCGCGAAACGTGAAGACGTCCACGGTTCGACCCTGGCGCCATTCGTTTTCGTGTTTCAGTCTTACCCGAACATTGATGATTGCGACCACCTTGTCGCCGGTGGCGATGAGCCGTTCCGGATCGCATTCACCTTCGGCCCAGGTCTCGCGCGCCCTGGCGATGTGCGCCTTCACGGCATCCAGCCCGTGATAGATCCCGCCATGTGGAGAATCGGACGGCTCGATCCGCTCAATCTGCGGGTCAAACGCCTTGACCATGGCTGCAACATCGTTGCGGTTGAGCGCCGCATACACCTGCCGTACCGTCTCCGTCTCAGCCGCAAGTAATGGTTTGATTTCGGCCATGTTTCTGTTCGCGCGGGTGCTGCATCACCCTTCAAATTGACCCGTTGCCTCGCGTTTGGGACCCTTGCAGTCTGGTGGTCGGTCTGCGATATTGCCAGCCCTGTTTTTTGCCGGTTCCGTGTGGTTCATGCGCGGGCGGCTTTCCAGTACCGGAGGCACGGCCTTGGGCTTGTTCAAGAAAGCCGAGCGCCAGATTGAGGCGCTTCAGACCATTAACGACCAGAACACCTTCAAGCTTGTCCGCAAGCTCGCCGAAGGCGGCATGGGTGCCGTGTACGAGGCCATCCAGCTTGGTTCTGACGGCTTCGAAAAGCGCATGGCCATCAAGACCGTGCTTGAGGACTTCTCTACCAACGAAGAATTCGTCGAGATGTTCATCGGCGAGGCCAAACTGGTGGCGGACTTGATCCACCAGCACATCGTGCAGATCTACCAGCTGGGCAAAGTGGGCCGCCAGTACTACATGGCCATGGAGTTCATCCATGGCGTGAACCTGGAACAGTTCATTGACCGGCACCACCAGTACAAGAAGCGCATCCCGACCGAACTTTGCGTCTACATCATCAGTCGCGTCGCCCGTGCACTCGAATACGCGCACAAGAAACGCAACCGCCAGGGAGAACTGCTGGGCGTGGTGCACCGCGACATCAGCCCCAAGAACATCATGATCGAGGCCGAAGGCGTGGTGAAGCTGACCGACTTCGGCATCGCCAAAGCCCGCCACATCATGAAGGACAAAGAAGGCGACGTGCTGATGGGCAAGGTGCAGTACATGAGCCCTGAGCAGGCGGCGTTTGAACAGACCGACGGCCGCAGCGACATTTTCAGCCTGGGCGTGGTGCTGTATGAGCTGCTGGCCGGCCGAAACATTTTCGCCGACGACGACACCCTGGTGTGCATCGAGAACGTGCAGAAGAAGCCGATTCCGCCGATCAGCCACTACAACCCGAACGTGGACGACGACCTGCAGCGTGTGCTGGACCGCATGCTGGAGCGCGATCGCAACCGCCGCTACCAGGACGCCGGCGAGTGCGCCACGGACCTGGAGTTTTACATCTACAAGGGCGGCTACGGCCCCACCTTCAACACCATGGCCGAGTACCTGCAACACCTCTTCCCCGAGTTCAAGCAGCACGCAGGGAAGTAGGCACGCTCCCATGCAAGCAGAGCCCCGGCCAGTCGGCCGGGGCTGTCTCATTCACGCAAGGGCCTGTCCACCGATGAACACGGGCACGCACAGATCACGACCAACAGGGCGCAAGCAGTCCCGCACACCGCATCGGCGACAGATTGTTTCTGTTATCCGCGTCCATCTGTGTCCATCGGTGGACCACTCACTTGCTGTGGCCTGGCGTTGATCCACGCGCAGATCGCGTCCAGCACTTCGTCGTCCACCTTGAAGGCCTTCTGGCGTGCGTCGTTCAAGTCGTGGCCCATGTGGTCAATCAGCCGAAACGTGGTGTTCGGGCGTGATTCGCACCACTTCTGCCACCTTTGCGCGTTGTCGGGCCACAGCCTGGCGTCACGCCCGCCCTGCACGACCAGCATGGGCACCTTCGGGTCGCTTTCCAGCGCGCCGGCCCAATGGCCTGCCAGCCACTCGAAGCTCTCCCAGCCGTCATAGCCCGCGCCATGAAAGGGCTTGGCCAGAGCCACGAAGTCTTCCGGCAATAGTCTGGCCCCTTCTTTGAATAACTGCTCAAGCTGGGCGTAGTACCGCGTGGCCTGTTCGCCTTTGGCCTTGCCCCCGGGCAGGGTGGCGCGACGGGCCGCGCGGGCTTTGCCCAGTTCAAAAACATTGCCAAAGGGCGCCGCCAGGTGAACCACCCCCGCCACATCTTCTGTTTCCGCCAGCTTGGCGGCCACCAGCGCGCCCTCGCTGTGGCCAACCAGGTACAGCGGCAGTCCGGGCAGTTCCCGGCGCAGTACCCCCAACGCACAGGCCGCATCGGCCAGCCGTTGGGGGATCGAGTAGTCGTGCGGATAGAAGGCCGGCCTGTCGTGCCCGCGTTTGTCATAGCGCAGGGTTGCAAGGCCGCAGCGCTGTGCCAGCTCGCGTGCAACCCTGCGGTACAGGGTGCTCTTGAAACCCACGGCGGGCATGTTTCCGTCGCGGTCGTGCACACCGCTGCCCTGGATGATCAACGCCCCATGGCGCGTTTGCCCGGGCAGGGTCATTGTGGCGCCCAGCGGCGGTGAAGTTGCAAGCTGAAGGTCAGTCGTATTCATTGACGCGGGTTGTTCGAAGGTCTATAGAGAGCCCCTTTTGCCGCCAAGTACGGTGGCGCGCGAGGCCCCGATGCACCGCAAGGAAATGATCCCGATGGTTATCACGATCCTCGTGATCGTGGCGGGGTTCTATGCGGTGCAGCACTTTTTCTTCCCGGCCAAACCGCTGCCGGCCAATGTCAGCAACGAACCAGTCGCCAACGCGCCTGCCACCAACACTCCGGCCGCAAACACGCCTGCGGCCAATGAACCCGCGGCCACACCCACGCCGGCGCCCGAAACACGCCCCACCACGGCGGCCGCCGACCGCGGCTTTGTGCCCGTGGCGCGCAAGGACGCCCGCACCTGGACACTGGCGAACTCGCGCCTGACCGCCACCATCACCGAGCGCGGTGCGCTGGTGGAAAGTCTGCGCTTTGTGGACAGCGACGGCAAGCCGGTGTACCTGCGCACACCCAACAACCCGACGCGCGAGCCAACCGAGGTGCTGGAAATCCTGCGCCCCATGGAACACACCCAGCACGCCGCGCCGCTGGCCCTGCGCATGGACGACAACGACCCATGGCGCAACACCTCGCGCTGGGAACTGGTCAGCGGCCCCCAGCGCGTTGACGGTGCCGAAACCATCACCCTGCGTTTTCCGCCTGCGTCCTTTACCGCCGAAGCCGACGACACTGTGGTCTACAAGACCATCGCGCTGTACCCCGATACCTACCGGCTGGAAGTTACCCTGCGCGTCGAGAACCACGGCGCCAAGGCCGTCGAGAAAATGCTGGGCCTGTGGGGCGCCGCAGCCATGACCAACGACGGCGCGCACACCGGCGGTGAGCACTCCCGCGTGGCCCTGTACGGCAGCACGGCCAGCAAGCGCTACACGGACCTTTTCCAGGAACCCGCGATCCCGTCCCTGGCCAAAGAGGTCGCCAACCTGAACGAAGACCGCGTCAGCGAGGGCCGCAAGGCCGTGACCCAGGCCGACGCCCGCGAACTTGACGACGTAACCAACCCTGACCGCTATCTTCTGGCACACGGCGCGCGCACGCAGTTCTTTCTTGCGTTCCTGGCTGCCGACCCGCTGAACCGCAACGCGCGCTGGAGTGGCGAGGTTCTGCCCATCCACGAGATCAACGATGCCGCACTCAGCCTGATTGCCCCGCCCGTGGCCGTGCCGGCACTCGCGGCGGGAAAGCCGGGCGAAGCACAGGTGCGCCTGAGTTTCTATTGCGGCCCGCGCGACAAGGAAACGCTGACAGCGGCCTGGCTGGCCCTGCCCCCGCAGGACGACGACCTGCTGGTGGAATGGGTGGAACTTGCCCCCACGGGGTTTCCGGCGGTCATTTCCGGCCCGATGGTGTGGCTGCTGCGCAAGCTGACGGGATGGGTCGGGCCGGGGTTTGCCATCATCCTGCTGACGCTGATCGTGCGCACGCTGTTGAGCCCCCTGAGCTATCGCGGCCAGAAATCAATGGCCGTGTACACCGCCAAGATGAAGGTGGTGAAGCCCAAACTGGACAAGATCAAAGAGAAGTACCAGGGCAAGAAGGACCGCGACAGCCAGATGAAGATGCTGACGGAAACGCGCGAGGCCATGCGCGAACAGAACGTCGGCATGCTGCCCCTGGGTGGCTGCCTGCCTATGCTGATCCAGTTGCCGATTTTCATCGGCCTGTACCGCGCGTTCGGCAGCGCGTTCTTCCTGCGCCAGGCCGAGTTTCTGTGGATTCATGACCTCAGCCTGCCCGACGCCACGATCCCGTTCAGCTATGACGTGAACCTGGGGTTTCTCAGCTTCCTGACCTACAACGGTGTGTTCACGCTCAACCTGCTGCCTATGGCATGGATCGGGCTGTCGCTGCTGCAGATGAAGATGCAGCCCAAGCCCGATGACCCGCAACAGGCCGCGATGCAGAAGCAGATGGGATGCATCTTTCCGCTGATGGGGCTGCTGTTTTATTCGTTCGCCAGCGGCTTTGCCTTCTACTTCATTGTCTCGAGCATGTACTCGATCGGCGAAAGCAAACTGATCAAGCGCAACCTGATCAAGCTGGGCATCACGCCGCCGCCCAGCAAGAACAAGCCCAAGGCCGACGACAAGCCCGACTACCACGCGGCATAGCCTGCACCCGCCTGTCGAGGCCACCGCATGCCGCAGGCTGACACGATATTCGCTCTTGCCACGCCGCCCGGGGCCTCGGTTGCGGCACTCATGCGCGTTTCCGGCCCGTTGTGCCCTGCCATTGCCCGACAATGGACAGACGCCGACTGGACCCGCGGCACGCGCGTTACGCGCATACCCCTGCCCGCCGGAGACGTACCCTGCCTGGTCCTGGCATCGCCGGCACCGCGCAGCTTCACTTGCGAGGATACGCTGGAACTCCTGCTGCCCGGCCAGCAGGCGCTGGTTTCGCAGCTTGAGAAGCAGCTTGCCACACTGGGCTGCCGCCGGGCCCAGCCCGGCGAGTTCACCCGTCGCGCCCTGCAATCCGGGCGCATCACGGCCACACAGGCCGCAGGCATGCTGGCACTGGTGAACGCGCAGACGGACGCAGAGCACCGTCGTGCCCACGAGGAACTCTCCGGGGCGGCGGCAGCGCGTGTGATGCAGCTTGCCCGGCGCCTGCGCGACTTGAGCGCACGGCATGAGATGCTGTTTGACTTTTCCGAAGAAGAACACGCCCCGCAGGAACAAGCCGGGCTGACGGCCGAACTCGCGGCGCTGGTTGCCGAACTGGGCGAGTTCTGCGGGCAGCCCCCCAGGCCGCCGCGACCTGAGCCGCTGGTTGCCCTGTTCGGCCCTCCCAACGCGGGCAAGAGCACACTGTTCAACGCGCTGCTGGGTGTGCCCCGCGCACTGGTCAGCCCCTTGCCGGGCACCACGCGCGACCCGGTGCGCGCCCTGCTGGTGGTCGAGGGCCGCAATGCACTGCTGGCCGACCTCAGCGGCGTGGGCCAGACCGACGCCGATGCAGGTCGGTTCGGCAAGGCCGCGCGCGACGCGGCACTGGAGGCCGACGTGCTGCTGGTACTTGCCGCGCCCGGCCAGCACGAGGCCGCATTGGCCGAGTTTCATGCCCTGTGCCTGTGCGACTCCACGCTTGCCGGCCGGTCACTGCTGGTTCACACCATGGCTGACCTTTCAGCCGGTCCCCCACCGCCATCGACCATGCCCGCCGTCGCACTGTCTGCGGCCAGCGGCGCGGGCCTGGCACAGCTGCGTCTGGAGCTGGCTTCGCGCCTTGCCAGGGCCAGCCTTGGATCAGGCTTCAGCCTGCTGCGCGAGCGTGCCGGGCAGGCCCATGACGTGCTGCGGGCCGCGCTGGCAGACCGCGACATGCCCATGGAAGCCCGCGCGCGGGAGCTGCGCCATGCGCTTGTGCTGCTGGATGAAGGGCTTCTGGCCGACGCGCCGGGCGACGTACTGGACCACATCTTCAGCCGCTTCTGCATCGGCAAATGAAACTTGCCGCAGGCACCGGCGCCGTGCAGTTGTGACTGAGGTGCTTGGTCAACACTCGATGGCGCGGGTGGCGGCGTCGAAGGCGTCCTGCGGGCAGCGCACGGGGCGCATGCCGTCGGTGCGCGAAAGAAACGCCAGCACCGTATGGCCGCTGGTCAGCAGGGTGTCACCGCGCAGCACGTGGTACTCAAAGCGCAGGCGGGTCTTGGTGACTTCGCGCAGCCAGGTGCGCACGGTCAATTCGTCGTCGTACTTCGCGCTGCCCATGTGCCGCATGGAGCTTTCAATCACCGCCAGCACAAAACCGCGCTGCTCCAGCCCCGCATAGCTGATGCCGATGGCGCGCATGGCCTCCGTGCGGCCGATCTCGAAGTAAACCAGGTAATTGCTGTGGTACACCACGCCCATCTGGTCGGTTTCGGCATAGCGCACTCGGATGTGGGCATCGTGGGCCATGTCGCGGTTATAGCGCCGCTTCGAGTTCGCGCACAAACAGGTTCGGGTCGAACTTGCCGGGCAGTTCGCGGTGATAGCCCCGAACCCAGTTGGTGCCGCGCACCAGCACAAACGGCACACCGCGTTTGCCGGTTTCAGACTCGAGTTTTTCGGCCGCGTCGGCGTCCTGGCTGATGTTCACCTCGGTGAACGGAATCTCGTGCTCCGCAAGAAATCCCTTCAGCCGCCGGCAGTCCCAGCAGAAAGTGCTGACATACACCTGCAGCGCGCCGTCCAGCCTGCCGCGCACGTTCTCAAACGGGTCGCCCATGGCGCCAGTATAGATGCTTGCCCGTCTGCGGCCATGCGTTAGGGTGGCACCATGGCTGAGCCGGTACTGACACGTCAACAGGCGCGCGAGCTTGACCGCCGCGCGATGGAAGACCTGGGCATACCTTCGTTCACGCTGATGGAGAACGCAGCCCGGGCCTGCGCCGATGAGTGTGAATCCCTGCTGCGCGCCCACGGCGTGCGCCGCGCGATGGACAAACTGCGCGCGCCGGGCAGCAAGGACGACATCCCCCGCACGGTGGAAGAACTGCAACGCTGGAAGTCCGGTCTGGCCTACAGCGGCGAGCCCGTGGTCGTGCTTTGCGGCCCCGGCAACAACGGCGGCGACGGCCTGGCCTGCGCGCGCACACTGCACAACCGCGGCCACCGCGTGGCCGTATACTGGTGTGGCCGGCCCGGCGGCATCGACCAGTGCAGCCCCGATGTGCGCCTGAACGCAAAGCTGCTTGGCGCGCTGGGCATTGAGATCATCACGATTGCCACCGGCCCGCAGGCCGAAGCCCTGCGCGGGCCACTGGCCGTTGCGCCGCTGGTGGTCGACGCCCTGTTCGGCACCGGGCTGACACGACCGGTGGAGGACCCGCAGCGCGCGGCGATCCAGCTTGCCAATGAAAGCCCCGGTCACCGCCTGGCCGTGGACATTCCCAGCGGCCTGGATGCCGACACCGGCCAGGCCCTTGGGCTGGTGTTTCGCGCCGATGTCACGGTGACGTTTGTGGCGCCCAAGGCGGGCTTTGCGCAGGGGGCCGGCCCCGCCAGTTGCGGCAAGGTCGTGGTGGCCGAAATCGGCATACCCCACGCGTGGCTGAAATGAAGCGGCCCGGCACAGGGCCGGGCCGCATCCTGCATCGTGCCTGGCTTACTCGTTCAGCTTTTCGGGGATGCTGCGCAGCAGCGGCTTGGCCTTGGCGTTGTCTGCCAGGCCGGGCGTCTGCTTGATGTCATACAGCGTGGCCTTGGCGTCGGTGACCACGTTTGACAGTTGCTCGCGCTCGTCCGAGGTCAGGCTCTTTTTGCGTGCGGCCTGCACCTCACCGGCCAGCTTGTCCAGGGCTTCCAGTACCTTTACGGCCGCGTTCACGCGGTCGGTGCTGTTCTTGCTGTCAAACGACTGGCCGTAGCCCAGACGGGCCTTGCTGACCTCGCCATTGGCCTTGTGCACGGTTGCCAGGTTGTCCGGGCGCGGGGCGGGCTTGTTGCCGCCCTTGAGGTCAATGCCGACATTCACCTTGCCCAGGGCCTCCTGGATCTTCTGGGTGGCTTCCTTGGCGTCTTTTGATTTGCGGGCGATCTCGGCCTCGGCCTTGATGCGCTGCTGGAACTGCTTGAACACCTGGTCGCGGGAGCTGGTCAGTTGCTCGTAAAGTTCCTTCTGGCGATCCAAGGGCAGGGCTGTCATGTCCGAAAACACTTCGCGTTCAAAGGTGATGCGGGCCGGCAGTTCGCTCACAACCTCCTGTTTCCGGTCGGCGGGCAACTGGTCGAAGTCGCTGCGAACCTTCCAGAACTCGGAGGCCAGCTCCTGGTTCGTTGCGTAGACGTAGCCGGCGCCGGCGCTTACCACCAGGCCGAGAAACGCAAACACATACAGTGCCAAATGCAGGATCTTACCCATCTTCGTCTCCTTGCCCCTGTGCGCTGACCCTTACAAGGGAAGCACAACCGGCCCGCGCATGCAATTCCAAACGAAGGGGGCGGGTGTAACCCCGCCCCGCGTTTGATTACTTGGCTTCTTCTTCGGCCTTCTGGATGCCGGTCTTTTCACCTTCCAGGAAGTCCGGCCCCTTGCAGTACTCCAGGTCGGACGGGTCTATCCAGGGTTCGGCGTCTTCGCGGTCGGGGTTGGAATCTTCCCACTTCTTGCGTTCGGCGGCCCAGTGCGGTTTCCACTGGTCGGACGTGAACATGTTGCCGACCATGATGTTGTTCTTGATCACGTCCGTCTGGAACTTCTT
Organism: Planctomycetota bacterium; assembly: GCA_019636215.1. Lineage (GTDB taxonomy): Bacteria > Planctomycetota > UBA8742 > UBA2392 > UBA2392 > H3-PLA7. Next base: position 297,651 of record JAHBXZ010000002.1, read on the forward strand.
GATGTCGTCCGTGTAACGCCCCAGCTTCAGCAGCGCGGCGTGATAGTTCTGAATCTTGATGTCCGCGTAGTCGCGGTCCGTCAGGGCCAGGATCGAAGCACGGTCGTTCATGTCTGCCGTAAGGAAGTCGCGCAGTGAATCGTCGCGGTTCACCAGGATGAACACGTTGATGCGATAGCGCGCCTCGTACCACGCCTTGATGGCATCGGCCCAGGCCGTCTCCTGTTCCGTTACCGGCGCGTCCTTGCGCTTGAGGTCGCGGGCTTTCTCAACCGCGCGCCCGAACTGGAACTGGCCGATCAGGAAGAAGTCCCAGGCCTTGCTGCGGTTCATGTAGGCAACCCGGCCGGTCACAGCGGAAACAAACGCGTCGGCGTTCTTTTCGTGCTGGGATTTCTCGGGGCGGTTGTTGGAAGGCAGCAGGTTCGGACGGTTGGCCTTGGCGCTGTTGGGCAAAGGCTGGCCGGCATTGGGGTCGCGGAAGATGAAGTAGTGCACCGCCACGGCGCCAAGTCCAAGCACGCAAACGGCAATGCAGATGATCCAGATCAGCTTGGCCTGGCCTGCGGTGATCTTGCCCTTGGAGGCATGGGCGGCAGCCAGCTCTTCGGGCGATCCCGGTTCCGGGGCCTCGCCGGAATCAGCCGCCGGTGCTGCCGCGGCCGCTTCCTTGCGTGGCTTGAGTGACGGGTTCATCTGTGTGGACGGGCGCGGGTTGGCCGAAGTCGGCGGGCGCACTTTGTCCGACGGCTTGACCTCGCGCGAGGGTTTCTTCACCGGGCCGCCCTGCGCGGACGCGACCTTGCGCGCCCCCGCCTGGCTGTCGTCGGGGCTTACTTCCTCGTAGTCTTCTATGATCTCGTCTTCGTCGTAGTTGGGAACAACCATGGTTGCATTTGACCCTTTAGGCGCGGCGTAGTCTACCCTACAAAACGGACTCAGGGCGCGCCGGATTTGTCCGAGTGCAAAGTTTCACACAAGCGTGAAACAACCGCGACAAGAAGAATACCCGGATCGGGGCTGGACGTCTTCATTTCCTCGTCGGCGGCCATCAGGATCGTGACTGCTGCCGCAATTTGGGCCCTGCGCAGCCCCTTGGCCGTTCGCACAAAGCCACCCTTGAGGTTGTCGCGCAGCCGGGCCTTGGATCTGGCCACGGCGTCAGCCCCGTCCCCGCCCTCGGCCAGCGCCAGCGCGCCGCGCCCCAGGGCCAGCACCTGCAACCGCACCAGCGCCAGCAACGGCAGCACGGTGCCGACCTCGGCCCGGGCCGCCAGCCGCGAAGCATGCCGCAGCGCGCCGGGCGTGTCGCCGGTCAAAATCGCGTCGCACAACGGAAAGGTCAGGTCCGCGCCCTCAAAGCCGCAGGCCAGCGCGACATCATCGGCCGTGACCTTGCCGCCCTTGGCCAGCAGGGCCAGCTTCTGCAATTCCTGCGCGGCCCGGCCCAGGCTTCCGCCGGTGTACTCGCGCAACGCCGCCAGCGCGCGGCCGTCAATGCTGACGCCGGCATCGGCCCCGGCCATGCGCGCCCATTGATCCCAGGCTGCGGTTTCCCAGGGCTTGAGTTCGTCGCAGATCACCGTGGGAAAGTTCTCGCAGACCCGCTTGGGCACGGCCAGATTGCGCTGCCACGTGGCGCCCTCAAACACCAGAACATTGCGTTTGGCGGGGCGCTCGAGGTAGGCCAGAAGTTCTTCCTTGAAGCGCGTGCTGTCCTCGTGGCGCGGCCCCTGGCGCTCGTTGCGCACCACGATGGCGAAAGCGCCGCCGAACATGGAAGGCGAACGCAGTTCATCCAGCAGGCTTGCCGCGGAATCGCCGATGCTGGCGCGGCGGACCTCCAGCCCGCGCGCGTTCAGGCTTTCGCACAATTGTTGCAGGCAGCGGCGGCGCAGCCAGGCCTCGGGCCCGAACACCGCGTACACCGGCGCAGCGGGCAGGCCTTTGGGGTCTTTCAGAAATGCAGAGGCGGGCACCGGCGCGGGCATTTCGGGTTCTCCGCACGGGTGCATGGCCCGTGCCACCGCCGGCACTCGCGGCTACACCAGTCGCGAGAGCTTGCGTGTCAGCCATTCACCGGCCAGCAGCACCAGCAGCATGACCAGCAGCCACGAGCGCAGCCGCAGCGGGTCTTCTTTGCGGTCCCACAGCAGGCTGGTGAGCCCCTTGATCTCGTTCTCGCGCTGGCGCACGGCAAGTTCCGCATCGCCGGCGTCGGTCATCAGGTACATGCGTTTGCCATCCTGGTACTCCAGGGGCGGGACGCCTGCCGGCAGGTCCGTGGCGCGGCGGCGCAGACCCTCCAGGTCCAGTGTCAGGTCGCGCAGTTCGGCCACCGGGGCGACAACCTGGTAACGGTGCGGGGCCTTGCGGCTTTCTTCATAGCCGCGCACCCAGACGTCGAACTGGCCGGGCTCGTTGGCCTGCAGGATGCCCTCAAACAGGTTGGGGCTCCAGCTGACTTCGCTGAGCACCACGCGGCGGCTGGTCAGGCGGCCCTGGGTGCGGGCCTGCACGTCGACCAGCAGGCGGCGGGTGCGTTCACCCTCGGGGGCCTCGGGCAGCTCCTTGAGTTCCTTCAACTGGTTCTGGACGACTTCGTCGTAGATGTCGCCCAGCAGCTCGCAGTAAACCTTCACGTCATCACCCACCTGGTAGCGGGTCTGGTCCGTGTAGACGTCCACGCGCTGCTGCTTGCCGGCCAGGCGGCGGCTGGCCACGAATCGGATCGAGTTCTGCCAGAAGCGGTAGAAATAGTGATCGCCCACAAACTCGCGCATGCGGTGGGTGTCGTCGCTGCCGATGTACAGCGACATGCCGTTGCCATAGGGCATGGCGGCGGTCAGCACGTCGCCTTCGCCGGTGATGGGGCCTTCACGCACCACCCGTGACAGCGCCACGGCCGGGGCCGGCTTGATGCCGCCCGTAACCTGGTACCACCACACGCCATTGAGCTGCCCCTTCACAAAGCGGCCGTCGCGCACACTGCCCCACAGCTCGTCGTTGCGCTCTGTGCTGCCGGAAAGCCGGTGTACCTCGTGGGCGCGGCCGGCCGGCGTCAGGCGCCAGAACTTTTCCTGGGTGGTGTTGACCATCTTGTCGTAACCCGCCGGGAAATCCAGTTCGACGGGATACAGCGCGCGGGCCTTTTCAATCAGGTTGTAGGCGCGCGGGTTGTAGTGCCCGCCGGCCAGCAGGATCAGCCCGCCGCGATGGCGGGAAACCCATTCCTCAAGCCATTCCCAGTATTCGCGGCGGAAGTTGCCCGCGGGGTCAATGTCGCCCAGGATGATCACGTCGTAGTTCAGCTTGAAGAAGTCTTCTTTCTCGCGGATCACCCGCCCGGTGGTGGCCGAAGTGGCGTCATAAAACGGGGCGCGCAAGGGGTGAACCTTCTTGGTGACTTCGGCGTCGTAGGTGCTGACCGGCTGCTTCCAGCCCTCCTGCGCGCTGAAGAAGAATCCCTGGTACTCAAGCTTCTTGTCGCGCTTGAGGGCGTCATTGAGCGCGCGGGCCTCCCAGCGGAAGTCCTGCTCGAGGTACAGCACCTTGATCTTGCGGTCGATGACCTCAAGGTAATGTTCCTTCACGTTGTTGCGGTACGTGTCTTCGTCGGGCAGGCGGTCTTCATTAAGCTTAAGGAAGTAGGCGTGTTTGCCGGCCACGGTGGGCTTGTAGCGCACACGCACCTCGGTCAGTTCCTCGGCGCTGAGTTCCTGCACCATGTCGGCGGGGCTGCGCACCGGGCGGCCGTTGAGTTCCTCATAGCCGATGGCGTTGGACAGCGAATCCTCGCACAGCACGATCTTGACCTTGATGCCGGCTTTGCTGCGCGCGGGATCGGCGCGGTAGGCTTTGTCGGCGCGGATCTTCAGCTTGAACTCCACGTAATCGCCCTTGAGGATTTCGCGGTCGGCGCTGACGGACAGCAGCTCAAGCACCTTCACGGGCTTGGGGTTGCCAATGGCGACCGTGACAATCTCTACGCCGCGCCTGGCCTTGGCCAGCGCACTTTCCGCGCGTTCCTCGCGCGGCGCGGTGTCGCGCCCGTCAGTCAGCATCAGGATCGTGGACAGGTCGTCCGCCTGGGTGTAGTACCGGCGCACTTCCTCCAGGGCTTTGTCGACCTCGGACAACCGGCCGCCGGGTGCGCGGAAATCCAGGTCGCCCACGGCGACTTCCAGGATGCATTCATCGGTCAGCGTCTCGCGCCCGAACTTGGTCGAGAACACGAAGTAGCGAATTGCCGCCATCGGCCGGCGCGACTGGCGGTTGCCGGCGTTCTGCTCCTCAAGCTCGGCGGCGCGCTGGCGCATCAGGTCCAGCAGGCTGGTGGACTTGCCCTTGGGCAGGGCGATCTGGTTGCCTTCCGCCACCATCTCGCAGGCGATGTCCCAGCGGCGGGGGCCCTCGGCGTGCACGGTTTCCAGCAGGTTTTCCACCAGCGCGCGCTTCTGCCGCGTCTTTTCGGCCTCGGGGCTGCCCTCGAGCAGTGTGGCGAAGTCCTTTTCGGCGTTCTGCAACTGCAGCAGCAGGGCATCCAGTTCGCTTTGCAGGCGGCGCACACGGCCATCGTCGGGCTGTTCGCGGGCCTGTTCGGCCGAAAGTTCGCTCTGCTTCAGGTCGGCCGTACGCGACAGCAGGTCCACCTGGGCCTTCTTCTTCTGCCAGGCGCCGATGTCAAAGGCCCGGCCATGCAGCTCTGAAAGCCGCCTGGAAAGCCGCGCCGAACGCTCACGCACCACCTTGCGCACAAAGTTGCGCACGGCCAGTTCGTCGGGCGTCAGGGTCACAAAGCCCTGCACGGGCGGCCGGTCAACCTGGATGCCCATGGCCTCCACGGCCTGGCGCAGGGCGCGGACATCCTCGGCCTCGCGGTCATCCAGCACATTGAACACCGGAAACTCGCGGCTTTCGGCGCCCATACTCTGGCTATCGTCGATCAGCACGGCCAGCTTGCTGCCCTCAATGTAGACCTCGGCGTCCGACAGCGACGGCCCGGCCAGCAGCAGCCACAGGAACAGCAGTGCCACGCCGCGCGAAACCGCCAGCAGGCCGCGGGTGGCGGGGCTGACCTTCTTCTTTTCGTAGATGTAGACCAGCACCGGGGCCAGCACCGCCAGCGGCATGGCAACCAGCGCCGTCCAGATCAGCGGTGAAAGGCCCCACATGCCCGGTTCGCGCGACATCGGGTTGAAGTTGGCCCAGGACAGGGTCGAGCGCGGAGCAACCAGGTTCTTGAGTGTGTCGGGCGAATACAGCGCCAGCAATACAAACACCAGTGCCGCAAGCAGCACCACGCCAAAGCAGGTCTGGAAGATCTTGCGGCCCAAAAGACTAGTCCTCCGGCTTGGTGATAACAGCCGACCACAGTGTTTCCATCATCAGAAATGCCACGCCGAACGCGGCCAGCCACACCCACAGCCCGCCGCCGGTATCAGCCCCGGCCAGTGCGCCTTCGCCCAGTTCTGTGCCCGCGCGCTGGAAGTTCAGGGGTATGCCGTCAAGTGCTTCGCGCACCACGGCCTCTACGTCTTTGTTGTCTTCGCCGGCCAGGCGGACCACGTTGCTTTCGCGCGCTTCCAGGTTCACGGCGAAACGTTCCTGCCACTTGCGGCGCGTGTCGCCGCTGTCGGTGCGATCCAGCGCTGTCACGGTGTACACGCCCGGGATCGCGGTGCCGCCGTACTCCAGCAGCTTCAGGCCCTGTTCGGATGTCGGCAGCAGCTCGCCCTGGGTGCCGGCCGGGTCGCGCACCATGAAGCGCGGAGCAACATCCGAAGCACGCAACGCGCGACGCCAGGGCTCGCCCACGGCCAGGTTCGAAAATCGTGCTTCGTTCGAGGTAAGGTAGTGGGCCAGTTCCAGGTACAGAAACAGCGGCAGGCCGTTGCTGCGCCACAGGTCATTCCAGCGTTCGCCCGCAGTAGTGGCGCAGTACATCACGCGGCCGCGCCCGAAAACGCGTTCGACCAGGAACGGTGCAGCTTCCGTGGTGTTCAGCCCGACCAGCACTTCGGCCGGGCGCAGCGGGTCGGCCTCGGCCCCGGTGGGCAGGTCCACGTTGCGCCAGTTGCGGACGGCCTTGGGGCCGGTAAGGATCTCAAGGTCCTCGGCGCGGTCGCTGAACAGCCGCACCACGGGGTGCGTGGCCGACCGGTTGACCAGCCCGAAGCCCTGCGCCGCAGGGTCGGAGCTTCCGCCTGGCTCGCGCAGTTTGACGGGCAGCAACCCGGCGCCCTTTTTGTACAGGTCCTGGTTCCAGCGCTGGAAGTCCACCTGGTCGCCGTCAAACACCAGCAGGCCGAAGCCCGCTGCCACGAATTCTTCCAGCTTGCCGATGGTGGCTTCACTCAGCGTCGCGACGTTGCACAGAATCACCAGCCTGTAATCAAGGAAACTCTCGACCGAAGTCAGGCTTTCGGGGCGCATGCTGATGATGCGGTTGGGCGTGATGCGGGTTTCTGTTTCGCCGCCGCGCGAGCTTTCACTCCGGCTGCTGCTGATGCCCAGCGCCGTTTCCAGGTAAAAAGTTTCGTCCAGCGACGGGTTCGGGTGCGGCACACCATTGACCACCAGAATCGGGATGTCCGGCACAATGTGGATCACCAGGCTGCGGCTGTTGTCAGCCTTCAGGGCGTCGGCCTCGTCGGTGAAGACTTCAATGTTGCGCGAGGCCCCGGTCTTTTCTTCGTCGGGCTTCAATGCCAGGTCGCGCGGTGACAAGCGCAACTCCACCGGGTCGCCGCTGCGATTGGGCGTAAGCGTGATCGCGCCGGAAAACGGTCTCTCACTGCCGCCGTCGATGCGGTACTTCAGCCGCACGGTCTTGGGTTCCAGCTTGATGCCCGATGCAAACAGGTCCACACCGACCAGCACCTTGGCTTCCATGCCGTTGCCGATGATGCGGTCGGTGCACTCCAGCCGGCTGATGGCCACGTTCTGGGTACCGTCAAACCCGGCATCGTAGAACACCGCCGTGGTGCCGGCCTTCTGCAGGCGACCGGTGATGCGGTCCATTACCTCGCGGAAGTCCTTGTGGACGGAGCCGTCCTTGCGCAGTTCGCGCCAGCCGCTTTCCAGAAAGTCGCTGATCACGACAAGGCCCACAGCGTCCTGTTCCGGTGTGCCTTCAATGGCACGGGCGGCCTCGCGCAGCGCACCCAGCACGTTGGTATCCACCGCGGCCACGGTTGTGGCGGCCAGGTTGTCGCGGGCGGAATCAAGGTCCAGTGACGCCAGCTGGCTGACGCGGCGCTGGGTGGATTTTGCGGCCTCGGCCTCGGTGGTGCGCACGCCGCCAGCGCGGGGCGGCACATAGACGTCCGAGAGGCGAACAATGCTGACACGGTCGCGGCCGGGGCGCATACTTTCCACCAGCGTCAGCGCGTACTGGCGGCCCCGCTCGAAGGATGTCTGGCCTTCGTTGGCGTAGGCCATGCTGGCGCTGTCGTCAAACACCAGTACCAGGTGCAGCGGCGCGTCGGTGGAAAGGCTCAGTCTGCCCAGGCCGGCGCTGTCCTGCGCCCAGTCCTTGATGCGTTCGCAGCCCATGGGGAACAGCGCCGCCGCCAGCAGAATGACAGCGGCCACGCGCAGCAGCAGCATGATGATGCTTTCCAGCTGCATGCGCTTGCGCGTGCGCCGGTAGGCATTCAGCAGGAACTCCATCGCCGCCCATTCCACGCGGCGATAGCGCGTCAGGTTGATCAGGTGAATCACAACGGGCACGGCCGCCGCGGCAAGCGGCACGCCAAGTCCGAGTGTCCAGATCAGCCAGGTAGGCATGGTTTGCGAGTGTCTGGTGCTTCCTTGAAAGTGTTGCGAGTCTCGAACTGCGGTTTAGGGTTCTCGGTTTTGGGTTTTGGGGACCTTGCTTTCCCCCTAAACCCAAAACCCAAAACCCGCAACCGCCTTTGCCTTCTCCTTGCGTTATCCCCTTCTTCCCATCCGTTTTGCCAGATACGCCTGCAGCGCCACGCCCAGGGGCATCTGCGTATCCAGCGGCGTGAAATCCGCGCGAGAACGCAGGCATGCCCGCCGGGCCTCGGCGGTAAAGTTGCTTACTTCTTCCAGGTAGGCTTTGCGCAGCGCCCGGGGATCGACCAGCAGGTCGGGGTAGCCTTCCATGCCCAGAAACTGCGTCAGGCGGTCGAATGAGAAGTCGCGTTCCTGGTGATCCATCAGGTTGAACACAATGATGTCATGCTTGCGCGCGGCCAGGTGTTCCAGCCCCTTGCGCAGGTGATCCACTTTGTCGAACAGGTCGCTGATGATGATGATCAGCGAGCGGCGGCCCGAACGCGAGGCCACATCGGTCAGCACCTCGCCGATGTCGGTTTTGTTTCGCGGCTCGCGTTCGTGCATGCTGGCCAGCATGCGCATCAGGGAAACATGGCTGGTGGCGGGCTGGACAAAGTCGTACAGCTTTTCATCAAACAGGCCCAGACCCGCGGCGTCGCTCTGGCGCTGGATCAGGTAGGCCAGGCTGGCGGCCATGTAGCGGCCGTAGTCCAGCTTGCTCATGTTTTCGCCGGATTTGTAGCGCATGCTTTCCGACGTATCCAGCACGATCACGGCGCGGAAGTTGGTCTCTTCTTCGTACTCTTTGATGTAGTACTTGTCGCTCTTGGCGTAGGCCTTCCAGTCCAGGTAACGCAGGTCGTCGCCGGGCACGTATTCGCGGTGCTGGGCAAACTCGACGGAAAAGCCCTTGTAGGGCGACTTGTGCAGGCCCGAAATGAAACCTTCGACCACGTTGCGCGCGGTCACTTCAAGGTGCCGGATTTCGTTCAGCACCGCCGGGTCAAGATATTTCTGGTAAGTCTCCGCCATTCAGCTGCCGGTTCCCTTCTTTGCCTCTTCTGCCACCGGGCCGGTGCCGCCGGCCAGGGTCTTCAACAGGTCGGTTGCCAGCCTGCGCTGGGCCAGCCAGCGCACTGCCAGCATGCGCTCGCCCGTGGCGCGGTCGGAACTGGCCACCGAACGCATCAGGTCTTCCTGGTCCGGGCCGGCACATTCGCACAGCAGCGCCAGCAGGTCCAGCCGCGCGGATTCGGCCGCACTGCGGTAGTGGTCTGCCAGCAGCGCCTGGCGCGACTCAAAGCTGCGCAACGCAAAGCGCAGCCAGTATTCGGCAACGTCATTGGCTGCGGGCGAAGGCGCGTCACTTTCCAGCGACAGCAGGCTGCCGGCAAACCAGATCTCACGCGCCGCCGCCGGATCTTCTGTCTGGGCGGCAACTTTGTCCATAAGCGCAAGGTCCTCCGCGCGGCCCAGCCTTGCCAGCGCCAGCGCGGCCAGCGGCCGGGCGCCGATGTTGTCGGAAATCAGCAGCCCGCGCGCCGCGGCACCCACTCCCTCGGCGCCGAAGTCTGCCAGTTCGCGCATCAGTTCAAAGCGCTGGTTGGCCGGCGCAGTCACGGCCTGCTCAATCATCGCAATCGCGCCCGATTTGGGATCGCCGTGCGCGTGAGGCTCGGCCCGGGCCAGGATCTCGCGCCAGTGGCGGTTGTAGGCCTGTTCGCCCCAGACGCGTGACACCAGCAGCCGCGCGCGACCCTGCGCAGCATCGGCAGCAGCACCGCCGCGGGTTGCGGCCTCGGCGTCGCGCCGGGCGGCGTCGGCCCTGGCGGCGTCGACAATCAGGCTGCCGACCTTTTCTTCCAGCAGGTTCTTTTCGGCCTTGAAGTCGTCGGCGCGCTTTTTCCAGGCATCGCGGCTGGACTGAAGTTCGTCCACCGTGCCCTGCGAATGTTTGCCCCAGCCGCTGAACATCAAGAACACAACCAGCGCCGCCATGGCCATGTACAGGGCGCGAGAGAACCACTTGGCCCCGCGCAGCATGGTGGGGCTGACCACGCCGGCACGGGCGTAGGACTCAAGCTCTTGCTCGAGGTCCTCGCGCCGCTGTTTCAGTTCGGCTTCGCGGTCGGCCTGTTTGTCGGTTTGTGGCACTGGTGCGGTCACGTCTACCCTTTATCCGGCCACGTTGGGCAGTCGTGAATCCGCCAGCACGTCGCTTTCGGCACGCGGGATCAGCTCGATCAGCTTGTCGATCACAACGTCGCTGTTGATGCCCTCAGCCTCGGCGGCAAAGTTCGGGATGATGCGGTGGCGCAGCACCGGGTGAACCACAGCGCGGATGTCCTCGCCCGAAACGTAATAGCGGCCGTTCAGCACCGCGCGGGCCTTAGCACCCAGGATCAGGTACTGGCTGGCGCGCGGGCCGGCACCCCAGGCCAGGTACTTCTTGACGAATTCGGGTGCCTGCGGGTTGTTCAGGCGTGTCAGTCGCGCGAACTGCATGGCGTAGCGGATCACGTGTTCGCTGATCGGCACTTTGCGCACCAGTTCCTGCAGGCGCATGATCTTCTGGCCGTCCAGCACGCGCTGCACCTCGCCTTTGTATGTGGCGGTGGTCATCTTCATGATCAGCAGTTCTTCGTCGTCGGTCGGGTAATCGACGTGAATGTTGAACATGAAGCGGTCCTGCTGGGCTTCCGGCAGCGGGTAGGTGCCTTCCTGTTCAATCGGGTTCTGCGTGGCCAGCACGAAGAACGGCTGGTCCAGCTGGTGGCGCTTGCCGCCGGCGGTCACCTGGTGCTCCTGCATGGCCTCCAGCAGCGCGGCCTGGGTCTTGGGCGGCGTGCGGTTGATTTCGTCGGCCAGGATGATGTTGGCGAAAATCGGCCCGGGCAGAAACTTGAACTCGCGGCGGCCGGTGGTGCGGTCTTCCTGCAGCACTTCGGTGCCCGTGATGTCGCTGGGCATCAGGTCAGGCGTGAACTGGATGCGCGAGAACTTCAGGCTCATCGTGTCAGCCAGCGTGCGGATCAGAAGCGTCTTGGCCAGCCCGGGCACACCCACCAGCAGGGCGTGGCCGCGGGCAAAAATCGCAATCAGCAATTCCTCAATCACCTCTTCCTGGCCCACCACGATGCGGTGCAATTGCTCAATGATCTTGTCGTGCGCCTCGCGCAGTTCGGTTACGGCCTTGAGGTCTTCGCCTTCCAGCTTCTGAATCTCGGGCATTTTGGGTTCCTGGTTGAAGCCGCTTCACCATTACTGGTCCCGGGCACTGAACAGGTACATCCAGGCCGAGGACGCCATGACGACAAACGTTTCTTTCTTTACAGTCGCAGTCTGCCCCGACGGGAACTTGAACTGCGACCCGTTGGGCAGGTGCTCCACGTTGTACACGTTGCCGGTGGCCGGGTCTGTGACCGTAACAGGCCGATAACGCTGCAGGCCGTCTTCATCTTTGTAGGCCTCGCCGCGGCAGTACACCGACAGGGTAACCGGGCCGCCGTCAACCTTGACATCCTTGAGCGTGTACTGCGACAGCAGCTTGCCGGTGCGCACATCAAGAATCCAGATCTGCTCTTTCAACGGCACCAGCACCTTGTCGCCGGCAATCACGCCGCGGCCAACAGGCGCGCCGCTGAACTCCGTGCTTTGGTACAGCAGGCCGCCCCAATCGGAATCCTTGATGCCGCCGCCCTTGCGGTAACTGGACAGCGCTATGCAGTGCAGACGCTGGCGGCCCTGCACAATCATGCAGTTGTCCACCACGCCCAGCACGTGTTCGTACTCGCCCTTGTATCCCCGGCCGCGCCGGGGTTGCTCGAACATCAATGTGCCGGTAATGCCGTCCAGCACCATGGCGACTTCGCTGGAGGTCTGGGCCAGGCTGTCGTAAGGCGCGGTGATCACATACCCGCAAGCGGCAACCGGCGCGTTGTTGAACCAGCCGCGCAGGGTGTTGCCCGGGCGGCGATAGCGCGACACCCAGCAGAGTTCGCCGCTCTGGCGGTCTACGCCGGCGCTGGCCCCCGACTGCGTGCACAGGTACAGCATGCCGCCCTGCATGGCCAGGCTGGACATATCGGTAAGGTTGACCGTCTGCGGGCCCCAGGCGGCGTTCTTGTTGGCCAGTGAGCAGCACTGGGTGCGCCACAGCAGCTTGCCTTCGCCAGCGGCGGGGTCGCCCTTGGGTGTTACGTCAAAGCAGAACAGCCAGAACTCAATGCTGGATTTTTCAGGCACGGCGCCGGCGATGTAAAGCTTGTTGTCCAGCACAATCGGCGCGCCCATGAACGTCACGTGCTGAAGAAACGCAAACTCCTGCACACTTTCCACTTTGCGGTTGGGCAGCGTAACGCGCAGGCTGACATCGCTGGAAAGATCCAGCGCCTGGATCTGGTTGCCCGAGGGCTCCGGCCCGCGATCGGCCTGGGGGTTGCTTGAACCCATCACCGCAAACAGCACGTCACTCTCGCGGTTGTCCAGCGGCCAGCGCAGACGCCCCACCGAAGACGACAGGACGCGCACCCGCTGGCGCTGGTCCATCGGGCGTCCGCCCCACCAGCGTCCGCCGCCGCCGGCCTGGCGGAACTTGTAACGCAAAGCCTGCGGCACCTCGAGTTGCACCGGGCTGCTTTCGCGGCCGTGGCGGAACCACAGCACCTGTTCGGGCGACTCTGAACCCGCGCCCTGCGGGCGGTGAATAAACACGCCGGATTCATGGACCGTCGGGAACAAAACCGGCACGGCCGGGGTATCGGTGTCGCGGTAACCGTAGGGGTCAGGCTCGGCCTTGGCCAGCGCCGTGCCCAGCGCGTAACCGGCGTTTGCCGCGCCGCTGCCGATCGGCACCAGCGCCTCAATGCCCGCCACGGGCGGGGCAATGCCGTTGCGGTCAAACCCGCCCTGCATCGTGCGCCAGCCCGGCATGGGCAGTTCGCGGCGCTCGCCCGGCGCCGGGGCCGCCAGCAGGTCCGCCACATGCTGCCCCAGCGGCTTGCGGGAGCCGCCCACGTCAATCGTGGTGTTCAGGCCGCTGGTTTCAATGCGGCGCATGGCCTGGTCCAGGCGCAGCCGCGAGTCCGTCTCGCGGCAGGCGCGCACCAGCAGCAGGTTCAGCATGGCGTCGCGGTCAAAGTGGTCAGGCCAGGCCTTGCGGTACTCATCCAGCCAGCGCAGCGCGTTGAGGCTGTCGCCGCTTTCGGCGGCCTGCTGTGCCAGCATGGAAAGCGCGGCCCGGCCGGCATCGCTGTACTGGTAAAACCGCGCGCATCGCCGCAACAGGGTGTGGTCGCCCTTGTTCAGGGCATCAGACAGCATCTCGGCGCCCGGGCCCTGCTGGCGCATGATGAACCGGTCGCGCAGCGCCTTGGGCCAGGCGTAATCGCTGTAAAAGCAGGCGTTGATATGGTCCACCAGCGGGATGAACGTTTCCGCAAACAGCGTATCGCGGGCCGCACCGGCGGGCGGATACTCGGCGCGTACCAGGATCTCGGCGTTGCCGGCGAACTGGGGTGTCACAAACCGCTGGCGCAGGTTGTCATAGCGCGCCATGGCGTCGCGCCACTTGTTCAGCGCGTCGTCCTTCTTGCCGGAGGCCTCCAGCGCAATCGCCTCGTTCACCGTCTGGCGTGCCTCACGCACGGAACGGCTGACATTGTCTTCCAGCCGCCCGGGCGGCAGGTTCAAGTCAGGGTTCAGGGTGAAGTCATCAAGCTGCTGCGCATGCACGGGGGCGTGGCCCGGGTTCCAGCAGATTGCCAGGCCGGCGCACGCGGCGACAAGGAACATCAGCGGCCTATTCACGGCTGGCCTTTCTTGCCTGTGCCCCGGGGAACCACCACTGTCTTTTCTACGCACAACAGGCGCCGCCAACTCCACAAATCCACGGCCTTTACCTTCTAGCGTTCTTCCAGCATGCGGATCGCTTCTTCAATGTCGGCGCGCACCAGCCCGGCAGCCCCGTCGGTGCGGTCCCGCAGCGTGCGCAGAAACGCAATGTCGTCCTTGGTGCCGATCGCGCCAATGCACAGCACACAGGCCCGGCGCAGTTCCACGTTGGGTTCTTCGGCCAGTTTCTTGACCCGGGTGATGGACTCGTATTCCTTGATCTCGGCCAGCACCGGCACCAGCTGGGCCAGTCGGTCCGGGCGCTTGTCGTTGGCGGTGCTGTTGCGGTCAAGCGCCGCCAGCACCAGGCGCGAAATGATGCTGAAGGCGCCGGCATCTTTATCCAGCTTGCCCAGCAGTTCACGGGCGATCGGGGCCCGGTGCGACTGGTTTTCCACAACCTGCACGGTCATCTCAACCAGCAGCTCAAGGCGTTTGTCGTCGGCCTTCAGCCCGGCCATGCTGCCCATGCGGGTGATCGCCATGACGGCGTCGCCGCGGGCGTCGGTGGCGGTTTCCTTCAATGCCGCGTCCAGCACCGTATCCAGCTTCAGGTCCCCCACCGCCAGGTTGACCTGGCCGTAGGCCTGCATGCGCACGTCCTTGCTGTCGTCCTTCAGTGCCTTTTCCAGGATCTCTACCACTGTGTTCTTGCGGCCCATGCGCTGGGCCATGCCCGTGGCCGCCGAGACGGCCGTAGAGCGCACGTTGGCGTCGGCATCGGCGGTGCGCGCCTTGATGGCGTCGAACACGTCTTCTTCTTTCAGTTTGGCGATGCGGCGGTAACTCTGCACCGCCATCACGGCCTCGCGCCGGACTTCGGGGCTTTCCTCTTTGGCCGGGTCCATCGCGTCAAGGAACACCTGCAGCAGGGCCTTGTCGTCGCTGCGCTGCAGGCCCTGCAGGCAATTCATGCGCACCTTGTGGAAGTCGGCCCCGGCGGACTTCATGGCTTCTACCAGCAGGGGCTGGGCCTTGCCGATCGGGATGTAACTGCGGCCCACGTTCAGGGCCGCCTGGGCGCGGATGACGGCGTCTTCGGCCTTGATCCAGCGTTCCAAATCCGGCAGGGCGTCCTTGGCGCGGCTTTCGGCGTAGGCGTTCATGCACTGGGCGCGCTTGGGTGCTTCAATCGTCGCGTCGTCGGCGGCCTTGCGGAACAGGTTGATACCTTCTTCTTTAAGGCTGGTGCGGTAACGCAACAGCTGGTCCAGAACCTTTTCGCGCAGGGCCTTGCGTTCTTCGGTTGCGGGAATCGCCTCATAGGCGCCGGCAAAGGCCTTCAGCGCGGTTTCGCTGCTCAGGGCGCTCAACTGGTCGTCAACCCGGCGCTTGTACCAATCGGCCTCTTTGCCTTCCGGCGCGGGCTCGTCGGCCACAGCCAGCAGCGCCGTGATGCCGTCGGCCCCAAGCTCGCCCAACGTGATCGCCGCCTGGCGCCACTGGGTGGGCTTGTCGTCGGCCTTGAGAATCGACTTCAGGGTGTCCAGCGCGGGGCGGCGCAGGGCCGCGCCCTTGAGGTATTCCGTGGCCTGCTCGCGCACGCCGGCGTTCAGCGCAAACTGGTTCAAGGTGGCAACATCCACCAGGCCCTCCGCCGCGCGGGCATCGCCCATCACTGCCAGGCCGAACAGCGACTGCAGGCCCATCGGTTCGGTGTACTTGGTGGCTTCGCCGCCGCGCTGGGTGGCCCAGATCGCCAGCAGATCGTCGGCGCTGGCCTTGTGCTGGCAGGCCACCACGATTGCAATCGCGGCGCTGCGGATCACGCCTTCTTTGGCGTCTTTGACCAGCGGCGCGGCAATCTCGGCGCCTTCACGCAGGCCTGCAAGGCCGTGCAGGCAGCCCAGTTTGATCACCGGCGAAATGGTTTCATAGGCCGCCACGCGCCTGAGTTCGGTGACAACTTCGGTGCGGGTGCCGTCGACAGGCTTGACGGCCCAGATCTGGCCCAATGCCAGGGCGCAGGCCCCGGCAAGCTCGGGGTAAGAGGAAGTTTCAATCGCTTCGGCCTTGAACAGGCGCAGCAGGTCCGCGCTGGCGCGGGTGTCGCCCAACAGGCCCAGAAGGCGGGCGCAGGCAAGGCGGATCTGGCTGTCTGCGGCGGAATCGGCGCCGTCGCCCTTGGGTTCGCGCTTGAGGCCGTCAATCAGGTCGTCATAGGCCTCTGCCCCGGCCCGGGCCAGCTTCTCGGCGGCCATGGGGCGCTTGGCGGAATCACCAAGGTCTTTGACGTTGTCAGCGAACTTGCCCGCCGAAAGCGTGCCGCAGAACAAGACACCAACCAGCAGGGCCAGCATCAAACGCATCATCAGCAATGTCCTTGGGCCAATGCCCATGTTCGTTCCAACGTGTGTCCGGGCCAGAAGTTCAGGCCACGAAAGTGGAAAGAAGTTAGCAATCCACGGCAAAGGGGCAATGCGTGGGTGAACACGGCCCGTGTTGCGGGCCTCTGGCCTGCACGTGTGGCGGCCACCCTGGCCGCCCGGCAGGCTGGAAGCCTGCCGCACATGCAGCCGGGACGGCCGCAACACGTTTCGGGTTGGTCGCTTCGGCCGGTTTGTGTCGCGTGGTGTTGTATGGTTTCTGTGTCGCACGAACAGAGGAGCCCGCCATGCCCGCGCGCAAGCCTTCGCTACAGGAGATGCCCCACTTCCCGGCCGTCATGATGGCCCCCGAATCACCGCTCAAGCAGCAGGTCGTTGACCACGCCAACCGCATCATGGCCTCGCGCATGCAGCTGCTGGAAGACTCGCTGGCGCTGTCACACATCAGCATCAGGCGCGCTACGGCCTACATCAATGCCATCGTCGACCGTCCGCCGGAATCGCCCGATGCCCAGACACGCCGCGACCCGCACATGGTCAGCCTCTCCCAGGCCAACCGCGCCCAGGCCCGCCTGTCCGCAACAATGCGCGACATCGAACGCCTGCGCGAGGCCAGCTACCAGGAAGCCCGCGAGGCCGCGTACAGACGCACACTGACCCGCGTGGGCCCAAGGTACTGGCCCAGCGAAGACCCCGACCTGCACCCGCAAGGCGAAGCGCAAGAATCGCCCGAGGTGCCCGCGACGCTGCCCGCGCCCGCAACGGCGCCACCGGAGCTTGCGGCGCCGGAGATTGCAGAACCGGCACCGCAGGAAACCCCGGCACCGACGCCGAGCGCCATCGACTACGAATCCATGCCGATGTCCAACCGGTTCTACGAGTTCGGCCAGGAACTCATGACCCGCTACGGCATTCCCAAGCACCGCCAGGCCCAGCTCAACCGCCAGTGCAAGACCGAGCAATGGAAGCTGGGGCAATACAAGCGCGAGATCCAGAAGCTCGAGCAAGAGATGAAGAAGTAGGTTGGTGCAGCAGCGGCACCGTTGTCAGCGCGAGTGTGTGTGAATCGGGCGCCGTCGAAGAAGTTGGCAGCGCCATCAAGCCCCCTGCGGGGCCGGCATACTTGCCCGTGTGTCGCCCCCTTCGGGGGCTCTGGCCTATTGGCGCTGGCCCACCCCGCGCTTACGCGCGGGGCTAATCTCTGTCGGCCCTTCGGGCCTCAACAGCACCGAGCGCCGGAACATGCATGGCCAGCAGTGAGCCCCCGAAGGGGGCGGCATGGATTAGCTCCGCCCGTAAGGGCGGAGAAAACGAAAGGGGCGCGCTGAGAACATGCGCGAGTTGCGTTGAGCCCCCGAAGGGGGCGGCATACTTGCCCGTGTGTCGCCCCCTGCGGGGGCTCTGACCTGCGGGGGGCGGCGCATCCCCGCGCTTACGCGCGGGGCTAATCCATAGCGCCCCCTGCGGGGGCTCAAACGCGATGCCAAGGTTCTTGACAGAGCCTGTGAATCCGTGGACCAAAGCTGTTGCCGTTCTTGGCGGCTTTGCGCCTTTGCGTGAAAGTGCTTTTCGCCCGACACCGCACACGGGCAAAAGTGCCTGCGCCACCGAGGGTTGGCCGTGATCGCCGTTATCCGTGTAAATCTGTGTCCATCTGTGGACCAAAGCCGTTCTTGGCGGCTTTGCGTCTTTGCGTGAAATTGCTTTTCGCCCGACACCGCGCACGGGCAAAAGTGCCTGCGCCACCGAGGGTTGGCTGTGATCGCTGTTATCCGTGTAAATCTGTGTCCATCTGTGGACCAAAGCCGTTCTCGGCGGCTTAGCGCCTTTGCGTGAAATTGCTTTTCGCCCGACACCGCACACGGGCAAAAGTGCCTGCGCCACCGAGGGTTGGCTGTGATCGCCGTTATCCGTGTAAATCCGTGTCCATCTGTGGACCAAAGCCGTTCTTCGCGTCAGGCAGTTGCTCGCAACGATGACGGAAATGTGACAATCGGGGTTGGCAACACGACGAAAAAAAACGTTGTAAGTCCTTATCGCAAGCACTGGTGTTTCAGTTCGCACTTTATACTCGTTATAGTTGTTTTTCCGCAGATATATGGCCATTTAACCTCCACCCGTTGGGCCATTCTTAGAAATGTCTTTGACGCTTCGTAAAGCACAGTGTAGACTCTGGGTGTACGCAACAAAGCGTGCCTTCCCACAACCGGAGTCCCCAATGCCCGCCATCAAGACGGATGCCCAGGTTTCTGAACGCCTTCTCTCCATCGACTGGGGCCAGCAACCCAGCGGTCGCCAGGCCGTTGCCGCGCCCGCGCCTGAGTTGCGTGGCAAATCTGTCTCGGTGCGCATCGATGAAGTGTTCCAGAACATCAACGCCTATCGCGCGCTGGTCGACGCCGGCATTGCCGCAGACGGCATGCTCGCGCGCAGCCTGGTCAGCCAGGCCAACGCGATCTTCAACCAGGCCTTTGTGAACCTTGAATCGCGCTTTGGCTTCACGCGCGTTTTCGTGGACGCCCCGCTTGCCAGCGAACAACGCGGCGCTGTTGACATCACCGAGCTGGTGATCGCCGAGGTTGTGTCGCTGCAGAACATCCTGAACACCAACGCCTGATTTTCCGCCCGGGAGCCACCCACTCTCCCGCACTTCCAGACACCAGCTTCCCGGGCCACACCAGCGGCGCCCCGGCATCAGCCGGGGCGCCCGCCATTTGCGCAAGTGCTTGCCGCTTACGCGGATGAATCGCCCCCACCACGGTTTCTCTCAAGTGCGCCGCGTGCCCGTGACGACAGAACACTACCGGTGCCATCGCACCGGCCACCACTTACGCGGAAACACCATGCGCAACAACATCCTCACACTGCTGGTCGGCTTTGTCGTGATGTGCAGCCTGGTGCTGCTGTTCAAGGTCGGCCTCGACAAGATGACCGACGCCGAGGCCGCACCCGGCGAGGCCTACGCCAGCATGGACGTTGACATGAACCGGCGCGCGATCCTGTACCGCGTACAGCCCGGCGACACACTGTGGTCGCTTGCCGACCGCTTCTATGGCAACGGCCGCCGCTGGACGGAAATCGCCACGGCCAACAGCATTGCCCAGGGCCAGGGCCTGCAGTCCGGCGCGATCATCCGCATTCCGCTGGCACCCGGCGACGCCGCGCCGGTGGTTGAGGTGGCTGTCACGCCCGCGCCCGCCAAGGCCGAAGTGGTCAGCTATGACGACGTAGAGCGCGTGGTGGTGCCAGGCTTTGCGGTTGACGAAAACGCGCTGGACAACACCCTGCTGCGCATCGACGCCGAGGCCTACCCGGCCGGCGTGTTCTGCGTAGCGCGGGTAACCGAGCGCGGCACAATCACCCTGAGCATCTATGACGCAGCCGGCAGCATCGACGCCCCGGCCATGGCCGTGTATGAGGCCGGCGCGAACATGCAGCTGTGCGAGCTTCGGGCCGACGATTACGACGGCGACGGTTCGCAGGAAATCTACACCATCTGGCAGCCCGAGAACGGCGGCCCGATGACCCGCGTGCTGCGCGTCGAGGCCGGCCGCCTTGAACTCGTCTGCGAAACACCGGATGACCCAAGCGCCCTGGCCCGCCTGCGCAGCCGCTAAGCCGACACCAGCCCACACACGGAGATTCCCATGAGCACGATCATGGTGGACCCGGCCGCCTGCGAGCGCCTGTCCCGCCAGTTTGACGCCGCCATGCAACGCAGCAGCGGCCGCGACATGGAGATGGAGGCCCGGCGCTTTGTCGGCTATCTGTGCGACAGGCTGGAACGCAACAACCACATGCTGATGGCCGCGCCCCGCAACCTGCGGCCTGACGCAGCCGTGAAGGCCGGCTACAGCGCGCGCCAGGGTGAAAGCGTGCTGATGACCTGCCTGTTTCTGCTGAACGACCTTGCAGCGCGCGTAGGCCGCCGCGAGATCGCCGACTATCTTGTATCCACCCAGACGCGCGCCGGCCGCGCCCTGGCCCGCCGCGTGCAGACCCGCCAGGAGAGCAACCTGCGGGTGGCCAGTGTGCGCTTTTCTGTGGGCGACGGCGTGTGGCGCCCGCGCGAGATCCTGGCGCAGGCCGCACCCTTTGCGGGCACCGGCAGCGTTCATGCCGGGATGCGGTTTCGGGGCTGCTTCCCGGGCGCGCTGAAGATCGGCCTGGTGATTGAGAACGAGGGCTTCCGCACCAGCCACTTTGTCGGCGCACACGTGAAGCTGTACGCCCAGTTCGAACAGAATGCCCCCTGGGTCGCCACACAGGGCGAGGCCTTTGCCTTTCTTGAGAAAGTCGCGCCCATGGAAGCCCAGGTGATTGCCCTGCGCGGCTTTGACTGCATGGACCTGCTGCGCGGTGCTGATGCGCTGAACCGCGACCCGATTGCCGTGCGCATCCTGGCCCGGGTGGTTTAGCTGGCGGGCCCGGCAGGAGGCGCGGGGTCAACCTTGATTTCGGGTATGGGTTCGACTTTCCGGCGGATGGCAAGCGACAGCAGGATCGTCACGGCCAGCACACCACCGATCACACCCAGCGAAACGCCGATCGGCACCTTGAACTCGGGCAGGCCCACCAGGGGGATGCCCAGCATGCCGATCATCTTTGCGCCCACAAAGCTCAGGATCACGGCAAGGCCATACTTCAGAAACCGGAACGCCGCCATGATACCTGCCAGTGCGAAGTACAGAGACCGCAGCCCCATAATGGCAAAGGCATTGCTGGCATAGACCACAAGCGGGTCGGCCTTGCGCGTGACGGGGTCAATGGCCACGGTCAGCACGGCGGGAATCGAGTCAATCGCAAACACCACGTCGGTTACCTCAACCATTACCAGGCCGACAAACAGCATGGTTGCAAACCACTTGCCATCGACCTTGACCCAGAACGACGGCCCGCCGATCTCGGGCTTCACGGGCAGCAGCTTCGAGGTGGCCCGGATGATGATGCTCTTCTTGGGGTCCATCTCTTTCTCGCCCTGAAACAGAAGCTTGATGCCGGTGACAATCAGGATTCCGCCGAACACGTACATCAGCCAGTGAAAGCGCGCGATCAGCTCGACTCCGGCAAAGATGAACACGGCGCGCAGAACCAGCGCACCAAACACGCCCCAGAAAAGCAGCTTGTGCTGGTGTTCGCGCCGGATGTTCAGTGCCGCAAAGATCACGGCGAACACGAACAGGTTGTCGACGCTGAGCGCAAGCTCAATCACGTAGCCGGCCAGGTAGCGCTGGGCGACTTCAGGCCCGAAGCCTGCCGCACCGGAGGCATTTTGCGCCGGCAGCAGCCACACCACACCGCCAAACGCCAGCGCGATTGCTATCCATACGCTCGACCACGTCATGGCCTCGCGCAGCGTTACGGCATGCGGCTTCTTGTGCAGGACAAACAGGTCCAGTGCCAGCACGGTGGCAATGATGGCTCCGAAAACGACCCACATGATGGCATGCGTGTCCATGTTCCAGCCCTTTGACCTTCCAGGCCCGGCTTGTGATGCCGGGCATCGTCGCTATCGTCACGCGGCATGAGCCAGTCCGCGCCTGCAGCCGAAACCAGCCGTGCGGTCGCCATGACCACCCAGACCCTGTCTGTGGTGATTCCCGCGTACAACGAGGCGCGGACCATCCATAAGATTCTTGAGCTTGTGGTTGATGTCCCGGTCGGGATGCACAAAGAAATCATCGTCGTGGACGACGGCAGCAAGGATGACACGGCGCAGGCCGTGCGCAACTGGGCGCAGGCGCACGCCGACGACCCCGCCGTAACCGTCAAGGTCATCACCAAAGAAAACGGTGGCAAGGGCACGGCCGTGCGGCGCGGCATTGCAGAAAGCACCGGCGAGTTCGTGATCATCCAGGACGCCGACCTTGAGTATGAGCCCGCGGACTACCCCAAACTGCTTGAACCCATGCTCAAGGGCGAGGCCGACGTGGTCTACGGCAGCCGCATCCTTGGCCCCGACCGCGGCGGCACCCTGATGTTCTATCTGGGCGGCCGCGTGGTCACGCTGGCCACGAACCTGCTGTACTTCTGCTGGATCACCGACGAACCCACCTGTTACAAGCTGTTTCGCGGCGATCTGATCCGCGGCATTCCACTGGTGTGCAAGGGCTTTGAGTTCTGCCCCGAGGTCACGGCCAAAGTGCTCAAGCGCGGCCATCGCATTGTGGACGTGCCGATTCGTTATCACCCGCGCACAGTGCAGGAAGGAAAGAAGATCCGCGCCAGGGATGGTTTCATTGCGCTGTGGGAACTGCTGAAATGGCGGTTCATCGGATGAGCGATAGTCCCGCCAATGACGACCCGCCGGCACCTTCGTTGCCCCTGAAGGTGGACTCGCCCATTTTCTGGGCCGAGGAGCTGATTGACCACGTTGAACTTCGCAAGTTTTACACCGAACGCGGCATCAGGTGCTTCGCCTGTTGCGCCGCCGAGGCCGAAACATTCGAGCAAGGCAGCAAGGTTCACTCTTCCGGCCCGCACGGCAGCTTCGACCCCGCCAAGCTGGTCGAGGAACTCAATGCCCTGGCCGCCAAACACCCCTTCAAGCCCGAAACTGCCTACAACCCCGGCCTGCTCGCCAGGCTGATGGAGTTTCTGTTCCCGCGGGCCTGATTTGTTTCGCCAACCTGCCCTCAAGCTCGACATAGGGTAGAGGCCCTGCCTACACTTCAACCGTGACTGACGACCTGAACCAGACACTGGATCACCTGCGCCTGGGCGACCGCGTGAACGGCGCACTGGATCGCCTGAAGCTCAAGCGCGTGATCGACGTTCTCAATCACTTTCCGCGCAACTACAACCGTCGCGCCACCATCGGCACGCTGAAAACCGGCACCAACGCCAGCGTCGTAGGCACTGTGGTCGGCGCGGCCACCAAGGCGGCCAAGCGATCGCGCGTCAAGGTCACAGAAGTTGTGCTTCAGGATGCCACAGGCAGCATCAAGGCGGTGTTTTTCAACCAGCCCTGGATGTCCGGCAAACTGCTGCCCGGCCTGAAAGTGCGCGTCAGCGGCCCGGTGGATTATTCGTACAACGCCTGGTCGATCAAACCCACCAGCTTCGAAATCAACCCGCCGGAACTTGAACCCGGCCTTGAAGCCGAATACGCCCTGACCCAGGGCATCGAAAGCAGCGAAGTAGCCGACCTGGTGGCGAGGCTGATTCATCACGCCGATGCCATACCCGACCCACTGCCCGAAAAGCTGGCCGCCGGCCTGCGCCTGATGCCGATCGCCCAGGCCTACCGCGAGGCCCACAAGCCCGCCGGCGACCGCGCGCTGCAGGCCGCGCTGCTGGCGTTGAAGTACCGGGAGTTTTTCCTGTTGCAGGCCGGGTTGCGGCTGCGGCGACGCAGTGAATCCCAGGACACAGGGATGCTGTTCAAGGTTGACGACGAACTTCGCGCGCGGGCGCTGAAGTACTTCCCGTTCGCCATGACCGGCGCCCAGACCCGCGTTTGCGGCGAAATCGAGCGCGACCTGTGCAGCCCCGGCCGCATGCACCGCCTGCTGCAGGGCGACGTGGGCAGCGGCAAGACGGCCGTGGCGCTGTACGCGGCGCTGATCGCGCTGGACAACGGCTATCAGGTCGCGTTTTTGGCCCCCACCGAAGTGCTGGCACGCCAGCACTTTCGCAACCTCAGTGAGTACCTGCGCAAATCCAAGGTCCGCGTCGACCTGCTGGTAGGCGGCATGAAGAAGGCCGACCGCGACCTTCTGTGTGATGAACTCGAAAGCGGCAGGACCCACATCATTGTCGGTACCCACGCGCTGCTTGAAGACTACGTGAAGTTCAAAAAGCTGGGCCTGTGCGTGATTGACGAGCAGCACAAGTTCGGCGTCAACCAGCGCGCGACGCTGCGCAGCAAGGGCAACCGCCCGCACATACTGGCCATGAGCGCAACGCCGATCCCGCGCACACTCAGCATGACGCTGTACGGCGCGCTGGATGTCTCGATCATTGACGAGCTTCCACCGGGCCGCAGCCCCGTCATCACCGAATGGGTGCACCGCAACCGCCAGGCCGCGTGTTTTGACCGCATCCGCAAGGAGCTCAAGGACGGCGGGCGCGCGTACTTCATTTATCCGCTGGTCAACGAAAGTGACAAGCTGGAGCTCAAGTCGGCCATCGAGTTTGCCGAGACGCTGAAAAACGAAACATTCCCCGAGTTCCGCGTCGGGCTGGTCCACGGCCAGATGAGCGCCGCAGACAAAGATAAGGCCATGGACATGTTCCGGCGCGGGCAGCTGGACATTCTTGCGGCCACAGTGGTGGTCGAAGTCGGTGTCGACGTGCCCGAGGCCAACGTCATGGTGATCGAGAACGCCGAGCGCTTCGGGCTGGCGCAGCTGCACCAGCTACGCGGGCGCGTGGGGCGCGGCAAGAAGCAAAGCTGGCTGTTTCTGTTCGGCGACCCGCACACTGAGGATGCCGTGAAACGGCTGATGGTGATCTGCAAGACCACCGACGGCTTCAAGATTGCCGAAGAAGACCTGAAGATGCGCGGCTTTGGCGACTTTGCAGGCACACGCCAGAGCGGCCTGCCCAAGCTGCATGTGGGCGATTTTGAGCGCGACCTGGAAGCCCTGGAACGCGCGAGACAGGACGCCGCCAAGTGGGCCGCGCAGATCGACGAAGATCGCATCCGCCAGTGCCTGGAACTGCACTACGGCCGCAAGTACCGCCTGCTGGATGTGTAGCGTGTCACGGTCGAGGGCGCCCGTAACACGACTCAGCCCTTCTCCGACTTCACCAGCTTGTCGGCCAGGACCCATTCGATGGTGCCGTCGGTGAAGTGTTCCTTCTTCCAGATCGGCACGTCGGTTTTTATGCGGTCCATGATCTGCCTGGCGGCATCAAACGCGGCCGCCCGGTGCGGGCTGCCAATCACCACGGCGATGCTCGCGTCACCAATCTCATGGCGACCAAAGCGGTGCACCACGATCACCCTTTCCAAGCCGTGGGCCTTGGCGACTTCGTCGGCGATCTTCTGCAGTTCCTTGCGCGCCATGGGCTCGTAGGCCTCGTAATCAATGCGAGTCACGGCCCGGCCCTGGTGGTGATTGCGCACCACGCCCAGAAACAGCACCTGCGCGCCGTCGCGTTCATGGCCGATCTCGGCCAGCAGGGCGCTGGCGTCAAGTCTTTCGGTTGTCAGGCGGGCGGAGATCATGCGGGCTTTGAAGGAGCAATGAACAAGGAGCAATGAACAATGAACAATGAACTAGGAGCAATGCTATGTCACGTCTACTTGTTCATTGCACATTGTTCATTGTTCATTTTTTTTCCTGCGGTTTGCTCAGCATCGCCCCCAGCACCTTGGCACCTTGCCTTGCAAACCAGCCCGCGCCCTTGCCGCTGGCCTTGGCTACCTTCCACATGGTGGCGCCGGTGTTGACGGCCTCGGCGGCCTTGTCCTTGAGTTCATCCACCTTGGAGGGCTCGGCTGTGGTCGCCTGCGCGTCCACTGTGGCAGGCGCGGGTTTGGCCCCGGGACGGAACTCGGGCGGGGGGCCCACGGCCTCGGCGGCCAGTGCCTCGCCCAGTTTGCGGACACGGCGGTTCTCGGCCCAGCCGTAGTAAATGCCCATGGCCGCCAGCAGCAACGCCACAAACTGGTACATCGCCAGCAGCGCGGCCGGGCTGCGCGCGCGGTTGACGTTCGAAAACGCCTGCACCAGCGGGATCACGGTCAGAAACACAATGCTCAGGCCTGCCACGATCAGCCAAAGACCGTGGCTGATACTGACCGCGCGCAGGGTGCCGGCCGCATAGCCACGCCGTCGGGCCAGCCAGGCCCGCACTGCACGGGCGCCGTCGGCTGGCCAGCCGGGTGTCAGGTTGAGTGCCGCCACGGCAAAATTCAGCAGGCTCACCCAGGCCAGAAACCCCTGCCAGGTGGCCATGCCCGAAAGCGAAAGCAGCGGCGGCGCGCCCGTGCGGGCCAGGGCCAGGCCGATGAACGGCGACAGCAGCAGGCCGATGGCGGTGTTCACCATCGGGCCGGAAACGGCGATCCAGAACTCGTCGCTGGCCTTGGCTTTGCGCGCGTCAAAGAACGTCAGGCCCACAAACGAAAGCAGGATCATGGTTGGCCGGTGCCCGCGCAGCCGCGCCATCACGGCGTGGCCGACCTCATGCAGGAACATGCACAGCATCATCACCAGCAGCAGCACCAGGTGTGCAACCGCGCCCCACATGTCGCCGGCGGCAGAACCCTTGCCGCTGGCCTCGTTGAGGCTGTTCAGGAACAGCAGGCCGATCAGCGCCACAACCATGATGTCCAGGCGCAGTTCCACGCCCAGCCAGGTGCCCAGATAGATGGTTGGTCGGTTGCGCATGGCGTGCACACTTATACTAGAGCATTTTCACAGCTCGTTTGCAGGCTTCCGCTTGCGGCGGGCTTCGCAACTCTGCGTCGCGCTTCCTCGGCCTCTTGAAAACGCGGTGGGTTTTCAAGCCGTTGCGCCGCAACCCTCCAGCCACGCCTGCGTCCGCGCTCCTTGATCTGCTCGCCCGGCGCGGCGCGGAATCTCTGCAAACAAACAGCGAAAAAGCTCTAACGAATCGGGCCGGGCACCTTGCGGTAGCCCGGCCCGATTTCCGTATGCAGGTTCAGTGGCTGCGGCGTCGGCGCCAGGCCGCCAGCAACAGCAATGGCAGGGCTGGCAGACCAAACCCGCCCGCGGCCACACACCCCCCACCGCCACTGGACCCGCCACCAGATGTGCCGTAATGAACGGGCGGGTTCGTTGGCCCGGGACCGGTTGGCGTGCCTGCCACCCAGCTTGCGTTCAGGATGCGGCCCCAGCCGCCGGTCCGGAACTCAATGCCGAAGAATGCGCCCGGCGCCGTGGCCGTCACTTCAAAGCGCCACTGGCGTACGCCGGCATCAAGCCCGCGCGACTGAAAGGCAAAGCCAGTACCGCCGCCGCTGCCCGTGGACGACCAGCTGCCCATGCCGACGGGCGAAGGGCCGGTCACGTCGATCAACTGGACATCCACGTTGTTCAGGTCCAGTTGAAAGGCGCAGGGCTCGGCGCCGGTGTGGCCATCCAGGGTCAGGTTCACGGTGAAGGTCGGCGCTGTCCCCATTGCCCCGCCTGCGGCGATGCTGAGACCGGCCGACTCATGGCCCTTTCCGGCGCCGCAGACCGCGCCGGTGCCCTGGGTCAGCACGCCGTAGTCGCAATCCAGAGTCACGGTGCAGTTCAGGCTGCCTGCCCCGCCGTTGTAGCGCCGGACCATTACCACATAGCGGTGCAGGCTGGTGACCATGGTCGTGATGTGGGATGTCGCGGCCTGGCCGGCCCCGCTGGTGATGGCCCAGCAGACGCCCGGTGCGCCGCCGCCGAAGTCAGCCATCGTGTACTCATCGCTTGCGGAGTACAGGGTGACATGGGCGCCCGAGGCATCGTTGGTCCAGACGTGCAGGTCCAGCGTGACCTGCCAGGTCATCGGAGCAGGCATGCCCGGCTGCTGGGCCGGGGCCTGGTACTCAATGACCTGGGCGTACTCCTGGTTCACGCCGGTGAACGTGGTGTTGATCGGCATGACCAGGGTGCTTTGTGCGCACAGGGGCGCCACCGCGCCAATCAGCGCGGCCATCAGGATGAAGCGCATGGGAAGCCTCCGTTGGACGGGTTCCTCAACCCGTGTCCTCTACCCCTGCATTGCAACGACCGTGCCAAATGCAGCGCGCCCGCAGGCAAGGCCTCGGGCGCGGCGATGGAACCTGTGGTGGTAACGCGGTTACTTTCGCTGTTCCTGTTCGTCCACAATCGTCTTGATGCCCATACGGTTGCGCCAGGCTTCCTGTCGCTTGTCCATCTGCATGGCCAGCTGCCGGTCGGCCTCAGAGGCGTACTTGCCGCTCAGCACATCCGGGTGCAGGCTGGACTTGCCCAGCTCCTGCTTGGAAACATCCAGCACTTCAATCTTCTGGTTCTGCGGGTTATCCAGCGTGTCCAGCACGCCGCGCGGCTTGGCAACCCACCGGCTGTCATAGGTGGTGTCACGCTCCATGCCCGGTGGCGGTGTGGCGGTTCCCCGTGCCACGCCGGTACCGGCCATGGCGCAGCCACCAAGGCAGAACAATGCGGCAAAAATCGTCAGAATGCGCAAAACAGCATCCATGGGGATAATCGAGGGGACACACAGGCTACCCGGCCCGGCAAGAGCCGTCAACGTGTACCCCTATGGAAACCCGGGGCACGGGCCCCTATGATTTGGCGGTTCCCCGCGCTTCCCCGACTGTGTAGACCCATGAAGAAGACGATTCTGGCCATTGGGGCAAGCCTGTTCATCGCCGCGGGCTGTACCACGACTGAAACCCCTGCCGCCCTTCAGCCCAATCCATTTACGGGCAACTTTGAAACCACCAAGACCCCGCCCGAAAAGCGCGTGGCAGACCTGTTGCAGGAGGCCAAGCAGCAGTACGACGACCGCCAATACAACATGTCGTTTCGTTACGCCGAACAGGCCGAACGACTGATCAAGGAAAACAAGTTCGACCCCAAGGACGAGGCCACCGCGGTTGTCATCCAGGGCTATTGCCTGCTGCAGATGGGCCTGCTGGATGACTACGCCGTGGACAACTTCGGTCGCCAAAGCGGCGCGTTGACCAAGTTCCGGCGCGTGCTGGAGATCACCCCCACCAGCTTCCGCGCCCGGCTTGGCATTGCATTGCTGTTGTTCCGTCGCCACGGCGAAAGCATCCGCAAGGCCGAAAGCCTTGACCAGGGCGTGCTGTGGCTGGAACAGATCCGCGAAGACACCCGCCGCAGCCTGGCCGGCGATGCCGACAGCGCCCTGCGCGCCCGCGAGGCCTCACGCAAGTATGGCGTTCTGGCCGCGAACCGTGAGAAGTACCTGAAGCTGGGCTATATCTTCCGTGACCCCAACTCGCAGCCGATGGATAAAGAAGGCAAGCGGCCTGAGGGCCCGTGGCTTGGCTCTGTGACTCAGGGTGAAGAAGAACTGGCCATGAAGGACATCGGCTGGGCACTCGAGGACGCCGAAAAGGGTGTGGCCGTAGAGAAGGCCGACGCTGACCGGGCACTGGCCGGCGCCTCCACCGTGGCCGACAGCTGGCGCAAAGTGCGGCAGTACTGGCGCATGGCCGCGTTGAAGGACCTGCAGTCCGCGCGCGACCGGTTTCTGGAAATCCGCAAGGAATCCGTGGCTGCCAACCGTGTGGACAAGAACGCGCCGGTGTACTTCTGGGTCGATCGCGACCTGACGTTTGTGTACCAGTCGCTGGGCGGGTTCTTTCTGGACATCGGCCTTGAACAGGCACGCCTGAAGGCGATTGCGGCCGGCAAGCTGGACGACACGCTGGAATCCGAGGCCCGCCGCATTTATTGCTCGGCCGAGTTCACGTCGTGGGAGAAAGTGGAATCCAGGAAGAACTACGAGGATTCCTTGAAGTACACCGTCAGCTTCATCCGCGCCCACCAGGAGTTCGAGCGTTTGAGGGTAAAGGCCCAGGAAAAGGCCGACTTCGATGACATCAATGCCAACCCGTTTCTGGTGGACCTGGTGCAGCGTTACCGCGCCACCATGGACGAACTGATCGCCGAAGAGCGCGGCATGCGCGCCAGCATGATCCTGGAAGCCGCGGCACTGTGCATTGACCCGGTATTCCAGATCGACGACATCGACCAGGCCATGGTGTTTGCGGAGCAGATCAAGGCGCTGGCACCCCGCAACCCGATTCATTACTTCGTGCGCGCCACGGCCTACTACACCGACAAGAACTTCACCGACGCCAAGGTCGAGTACGCGGCCTTCCTGCGTGACAGCTCGATCACTGACAACGCCGTCCAGCGGCGCATTGCCCGCCAGAGGGTCATGGAATGTGACGAAGAACTGCGCCGGGCGGGCGGCGCCGGCGGCAACGGTTAGCCGGTTCAACTTCCGCCCGGGGCCCTACCCTGCTATGTTCGCGGCATGGACAAGGTCGTCCTTGCATACTCCGGCGGTGTAGACACAACCGCGGCCCTGCACTGGCTGAAGCGAACCCGCGGCCTCAAGGTGGTGGCGCTGGCCGTCAACGTAGGCCAGGGCGGCGACTTTGACGAAGTTGCTGAACGCGCCATTGCCGCCGGCGCCGATTCTGTTCACGCCATTGACCGTCGCCGCACCTTCGTCAAGCAGTATTGCTTCAAGGCGCTGAAGGCCTCCGCCCGCTATGAGGGCGCGTATTACCTCAGTGCCGCGCTTTCTCGGCCGCTGATCGCCACCGAAATGGTGAATCTGGCCCGCGAAGAAGGCGCACGCCAGGTGGCTCACGGCGCGCCTTCTCGTGGCAACGACCAGTTCCGGTTCGAGTGCTCCGTGGCGGCGCTGGAACCGACCTTGCGCTGCATTGCACCCATGCGCGAATGGGACCTGAAGACCCGCGAAGACGTACTGGCATACCTCAAGCGCAACAACCTGCCCAACCGCGATGCGGTGGCAGAGACCTACAGCAGTGATCGCAACCTCTGGGGTGTGCGCAGCAGCGCAGGCGAACAGGAAGACCCAGGCCGCCCGGCACCTGCCAGCGTGTTCCAGATCACGCAGGACCCCCACAAGGGGCCGGACACGCCCGAGACTGTCGAGATCCGCTTTCACCAGGGCGAGCCCGTGGCACTCAATGGCGAGAAACTGGAAGCCGTGGAACTGGTGGAAAGGCTGCAGACCATTGCAGGGCGACACGGCATCGGGCGCGCCGACACGATTGAGGACCGCATCCTGGGCTTCAAGAGCCGCGAGGTCTATGAGGCCCCCGCAGCTCACGTGCTGCATGTGGCCCACGATGAGCTTGAAAGGCTCACGCTTGACCGCGAGATCATTGAGATGAAGCCTCTGCTGTCGCAGCGCTACTCGGCGCTGATCTATGACAGCCAGTGGTTCACCAAGGCACGCGAGGCCCTCGACGCCTTCTTTCGCGAAAGCCAGGAGTTTGTCACCGGCGCCGTCAGCCTGACGCTTTTCAAAGGTGCCGTGCAGGTGACCGGACGCCACAGCGAGTTCAGCATCTATGACCGCGAAGCCGCGCGGCGCAACGAACAGGGCGCAATACCGGAAAGCAGCGTCGCGGGTTACCTGGAGCTCAGGCGCCTGAACCAGATGAGCCACGCCTTCAAGCAGCGGCCCAAGCTGTAAGCAGAACCAGCCCTGTGCCACTCAACCGATAAGGCCGCCGGCGGCCAGAGCCCGGAACAGCTCGGGCCCGATCTCCTGGGCACTGCTGAACTCGAACAGGACGATGCCGCTCTGGCGGCAGAACTCGACCCAGTCTCGCCGGAACGCGGCCACAAGTTCTGAGTACCGCCTCAGTGTGCTGCGATCGACTGTCAGCGCGCTTTCCAGGCCGGTTTCGGAGTCAATGAACGTGAACTCGCCGCGCAGGCCGGGGTCGGTTTCCTCGGGTGTCAGCACCAGAATCAGGTACACATCCGTGCCAGCGGCACGGCAGGCGCGCAAAGCGCCGCGGGTCTCGTCGCGGTCGTACCCGTCGGTGATGACAACCAGCGAGCGCCGGCGCGGCCCGGCCATGGAGCTGCGCCGCAGCACGGCGCCCAGGGCTCCCTTGCCATCGGGCACTACCTCATCCAGCACCGGCAGCACCCGGGCCAGCTCGTTGCGCCCTGACATGCGCACGGGTTCCAGCGGCTTCTCACCGGCCAGCCGCCACAGCGCGGGGATACCCTTCAGAAGGCCCATCTGTGTAAGGCAGCAGCCGATCCTTGCGCCGGTGACAAACTTGCTGGGTTGGCCGAAGTCCATGCTGGCGCTGGTATCCATCACCACTTCCAGCGGCAGGGTCTCCTCGGCGGCGTACAGGCGTATCAGCAGCTGGTCCAGCCGTGCCAGCGCGTGCCAGTCCAGCCGCCGCAGGTCATCGCCGAACACATACTGGCGGTGGTCAGCGTACTCGGCACTGCTGCCCTTGCGGCGCGAGCGCTTCTCGCCACGCAGGCCCGAAGAAGTCAGGGTGCGCACCGCCAGCTCAAATCGCGACAGCGATTCCAGCAACGACCCCGAGAAAGCGTCGGAGACCTTATCCACTCACCGGGCTCCCGGATGCACTCTCCAGCTGCAAGCGCAACTGACCGCAGGCCGCCAGCACGCGGCGGCCGCGCTTGCGCCGCACATGAACATTCACGCCGCGCTGTCGCAGCAGGCGGGTGAACTCCTCCACGGCCTGTGCTGTGGGCTCTTTCAGGCCGCTGCCCTCTACAGGATTCATGGGAATCAGGTTGACATTGCCCCGCGGAAAGTCGCGCAGGAGCTCGGCCAGGCGCAGAGCGTCATCGGGCGCGTCGTTGGATTCACCCACCAGCGTGTATTCAAACGTGACTTCGCGCCGCGAGACACGAAAATAGTCGGCCGCCGCAGCGATGATCGCCTTCAGTCCGGTACCCGCATTGGTCGGGATCAGGCTTGTGCGCTGCTCATCGGTAGTGGCGTGCAGGCTTACGGCCAGGTTGAACTGGTAGCCCTGGCCCGCCAGCTCGCGGATGCGATCAGGCAAACCCACCGTGCTGACTGTGACGCGCCGCGCACCGAAGTGAAATCCCCACTCGGCGTTCACGACTTCAAGCGCGCCCATCAGCCCGTCAAAGTTGTGCAGCGGCTCGCCCATGCCCATCACAACCACGTTGGTCAGCCAGGACTCGGGCCGGCCCTGCGCGGCACCCTCCTGCCTCAGCAGGTCCGCTACGTGAAAGAACTGTTCCAGGATTTCGCCCGCCGAAAGGTGGCGCTTGAGGCCCAGCCGGCCACTGGCGCAAAAGCGGCAGCCCATCGCGCAGCCGGCCTGCGTGGAAATGCAGATCGTCAGCCGGTCGGGGGGGCCGCTGACGTCATCGGTGTCGTGTTCGCGCATCAGCACGCATTCAATGACCAGCCCGTCGTGCAGCCGCAGGCCCAGTTTGGTGGTGCCTTCGCCGCTTTCCTGCCGGGCTATCACCTGAGAGGTGATGGTGCTGAACTTCTCGGCCAGTGTCACGCGCAGGGCCTTGGGCAGGTCACTCATGGCACCCAGGTCGGCAACGCGCCGCTTGTAAAGCCACTGAGCCAGCTGGCCCCCATTGAATGGCCGGCCGCCGCATTGGCCGACGGCATGCGCCAGCTGATCAGGGTTCATCCCGATCAGCGAGGGCAGGGGCGGTGCCGATTCAAGCCTGGATGCAGGCTGGGCCATGCGGGCATCCTATCACAGGCGAAGCAGGGAGAACGCCACCGTGCCATAGCGCCTGGTGTCATCCAGCCGAAGTGTGCCGATATCTGCCAGTTTCATGCCCGCAGGGTGGCCGAACACCAGCAGCGTGTCGAAGTTCACCATGGGAGTCTGCGCCAGGTCACGCAGCCACGGCCAGAAGTCGCTTGCCGTATCAACGGCCATGGCGTGCGGCGGGTCAAGAAACACCAGCGAAGCCGGGCTGTGCGCCAGCCTCAAGGTCGGCCGCACCGCGGCCAATGCACTGCCCCGGATTACGGTGCACTGCTCCAGCACGCCAAGATCCATGATGTTCTGTTGAACCACTTTTGCGTGGCGCGCGTCGCGTTCTATGAACACCGCGTGATCAGCGCCGCGGGACAGGGCCTCCAGCCCCAGAAGACCCGAACCCGCAAAGCAGTCCCACACGTTGCCGGCAACGGCGTTGCCCAGCACGTTGAACAGCGCCTGGCGGGTTCGGGCCAGCATGGGTCGCACATCGCCCGTCTGCGGTACCTGAACCACACGGCCACGCAGCATCCCGGCCGTAATGCGCGGCGGCCCGCCTTCGCTGGCAAACTTGCGGGTCATGGCCCCCTCGGCCTGCGCGGGAACTGGTCCTGCAGGGCGACCAACTCATCGTTGGACAGGCTGAATGGCTCAACTTTGGGCTCGCCAAGCGTGCCGGTAACGTACAGCGGAAACAGGATCTGCTTCAGCAGGTCCAGCACATACTGCACACCCGGCAGGGGAATCGGCGAACGCGGGGCAATCGTGAAAAACAGCTTCATGCGCATCTCTGCCGAACCATAGGCAATGTAGTTCGCGTCGTCTCCGCCGAAGATTTCCACGCGGGCGGCATCACTGACAAAGTCCATCTCGCGGATCGTGATGCGGTCCGGCCCCAGCCAGAAGTACACATGGCCCTCGTCGAAGTTCTGCTCGCCCCCTGCCACCTTGAAGATCTCGTTGAACAAAGGCACGGCCGCCAGCTTGCATTCTTGAAGCCGCGCGCGTTCTTTGGGATCGGGGTGTTCCGAGTTGCGGTGGATCGGACCGATGTCAATGCGGCCGCGGCCGATCTGGCCCTGGTTGTCCAGTTGCGAATGGAAGCGGATCTCCGAATCCATTGCGCCGGAAATCTCCTGGGTGCCGAATGCTGTTGCCCCCAGCTGCCGCAGGTCAGCCCGGCGAATCTCAAGCTCGCCGGCGTAGTCGTCGCCTTCCATGCCGAACCGCCCGGCCACCCAGCCGTCATAGAACGACCCGCGCAGGTTGGGGAACTCCAGCCGGTCACCGAAGAACTGGATGTTCGAGGTCACGTCGTTGAACCGCGCCTTCTTGAAGAACACCTCTGTCATCTGCATGCGGCCATTGCCGCGGTTGACCCCGCCGTCGCGCACACCCTCGTAGTCAAACCGGGCTGTCAGGTCGTCAAAGTGAAGGCCGAGATCAAGGTCTGTCGAGAACACATCCAGGCTCACCTGAAAGCGCATGAACTCGTCTTTGCCCGACATCTCAAGGTCGATGTCAAACTCGCCCTTGGGGTTCATGCGCGTGAACATGTTCCGCAGAGTGACCGGCAGCGCGCGGCGCAGCGTGGGCGTTTCGTGAAAGCTCAAGTCGCGGGCACTTACCTGTACTGTCCAGCCATCGGCTTCGCTGTAACCGGCATGATGCAGCGTAAACCGGCCCTTTTCGGCGCGGCCGGTCACGTTGCGCAGTGCTACTTCGTACCCGTCCACAATCACGGTGCCGTACAGGCCGTCCAGCGGGTAAGGAAAAGCCGCATAGTTCACGCTGGTGCCCTCGAGGTAGACCTCAATGCGCCAGTCAAACTGCCCCTGCCGGTCAGACAGCACGCGGCCGTGAAAACCGACGGTGCCACGAACGTTCAGCTCTTCAATGAACTGTACCAATGCCGGCTTCTCGGGCTTGCCCTGGGCCAGCAAGGGAGTAAGCGCGGACAGGAATGCGCCGTCCACGGGCACACGCTGGGCCCTTACTTCAAGGTCAAAGACAGGTTCGCCCGGAGGCGCGTCTGGGTCAGCCTGGATCGGCACCAGTGCCAGGCCGCTCACCTGGATGCGGGCCCGATCCAGCGTGTTGGGGTCCATGCTGCCGCGGCCACCCACATTGCGCAGAACCACATGGGCAAGATCCCGCGTAACAGTGACAAAGGCGCGGCCGTGGACTTCAGTCAGCTGGTATGGGATTGCGTCAAACTGCATGCTGCCGCTGCGGTCGCCGCTGCCGACCAGGAACGAGATGTCGGCCTCTGTGAAATCGGGTTTGTCCGTGCCGCGACGACCCCGAATGTCCAGGCTTACGAAACCGGTCAGCTTGAATCGACGAAGCACAGTGCCGACACCCGGCGGCAACACATCCTCAAGTTCGGGCTTCAGTGCGAACTCGTCCGATTGCACCCGCAACGATGGCACCGCACCATCGTTGTATTGCAGGTCCAGGATGATCGGGCTGCCCAGCAGCTTGCCCCTGATGTTCGACAAGCGAACCCGATTGCCGCGGCTCTCAATGCGCAGGCTGCCGGCGATCTCGCGAAACCGCATGGGCTCTTTGGCCCCGTCCAGCCGATACTCGGCCATCACATTCACGGCGGCCAGACTGAAGTCGTAAGATATCTCATCGGTGCGGTCAGGCCGCATCTCGATCGTTGCCGCCTGGATGTCCACCTTGCCCTGCGGCGCGAACTGCGAAACCACGTTGCGCACATTTACGGGCAGGCGCTGGGCGAACTCGCGGTTGAAGTCGACGCCCCGGCTCTTGAGTTCCAGGCGAAGCTGCGGGTTTCTGGTTTCGGCACTGCGATCCACGTAAACCGCCCGGATCCACACCCGTTCGCCGCTGGATGTCAGCACACCGGTCAACCCGTCTTTCTCATACTCTTCCATGCCCTGGGAGGCGTCTGTGCCCAGTGCGGAGAGCTCTTCCTTGTTGTAGCCGCGGATGGTGTAACGACCGCCCTGCCCGGTCTTGTTGTTGCCTTCAACAACGCCATAGCACTCGTGCAGCGGTATCGGAAAGCCGTCACCGTCGTTTTCGGGCAGGCCGGTGTAGCAGGCAGTGGCCTTGCGGATAAACACCTTCCAGTTGAGGTCCTGTTCGACTGTGCGCACGCCTTCGGGGGTGCGGCCCTTGGCCTCGCTCTTGAGCGTCAGTTCAAAGTTGGCCAGGCCGATCGGGGTGAACGCCCGGCAGATGAACGGCAACACCTGGTCTACGTCAGGAAAAATCAAGCCGCCGTCCCAGGTTGGGTTGCCGGGCCACTCAGGGTAGCCGGGGGTCATGTCGGGGTCTCGCTCCCGACGCGTCCATTCCTCTTCAGAGTAAGGCAACCCGGTTACCCAGTCCGCGGCGTTGGCCGGCTGCAGCCGGGCCGGCAGCAGTGCCTTGCGGAAGTTCTCATCCACCAGTAGGTCGCGCACACCGACCGTAACGGTAAGCAGCTCAAACGGCCCGCCCACGTCTTCGGCAGTGACGGCTACGGTTACCGCAGCGCCGTCACGTCGACCCTGTGCCAGCACGGTCAAGGCCGTGTTGCGTATGCGGATCGTCGCGCTGGCATCGTTTACCGCCGCAGGAAAACCAACAAAGCACAAGCTGCCCTGCGTGGCTGTCACGTCGGCGTTGAACTGCACCGGTTGCCCTGGGACGATATCCACACTGCCCTTGATGTCAGCCCGGGCCTCTACCTGAAACTGGTCCACGGCCCTGCGAACTTCCGGTGCCAGGATGGATACGAATGCACGGTTGACGTTGATCGAGTTGCCGGTGCGGAACAGTATCCTCGTGGCTGTCCCGTCGCGCTTGACGGATCCACCAAGCAGAAACGTACCGAACCCGGCGCCGGTCGCCGTGCCGTCCAGCGCGTACTGGTCGCGCGCGACCAGGCTGGGCAGCAGCCGTAGGTCCTCCAGCTTGAACGGGTACCAGTCCGCCGGTGCGCCTTCGGCCGGTAGAGTTTCCGGGGCCACCAGAATACCGTCGGCACGCATCTTTACCGTCGCTGTACCCCGGACCAGCAGTTCAGGCAGACTGGGAGTCGCGCCGCCACCCCCACCGGTCTTGAACAGGTCCGCATCAAGCCAGGTGCCGCGGTGGATGTTGAAGTGCAACACCAGCCCGGAAGGAAACTCAACACGAGAAACCGGCAAGCCTGGCAGGCGCTTGAGGTCATAAAAGAGGCGCACTTCCGGAATGGTCAGAAAGTCGTAGGTAAGCGGCCCGCGCTCGGGGTGCGCCGTCACGCCGCCTTTGCGTCGCAGCGATACATTGTGGTATGTGATTTCGCCCGTGCCAGCCAGCGAGGGACCGCTGATGTCGGTTCGATCCTGGTCCCATACCACTTCGCCCTGGGCGGAATCCAGGATCTCGGCAGAGACCGTGTTCAGCAGGCGATTGGCGTTGCCACGGTTGGCCAGCGCCACCAGTGACAGGTAAACGGCCACAATCAGCAGCACAAACAGGAAGACCAGGCGAAAGAAGCTGCGGCGGATAACCCGCCCGACGACGCCCAGCACAAGCTGGCGCAGGCCGATCTTGCGACGCACGGCGACCGTCTGGGATTCTGCCATTGATGCCAGTATGCCGCGGCCAGCCGGGCCGTCCAAGTGCAAGTACGTGGGGCTGCTTAGTGCCCGTTCACTTGAGTCCGGCTAGAACCGGAAATTCAACGTTGCGCCAAAGTAGAAACCGTCAACGAAGTCATCGTCAAAGGCGACGTAGTACCAGGCATCCAGCTGGATAAACATCGGGAAGATGCCGTACTTGTGCAGGTTGTAGACCATTCGACCATTGACCGTCTGGCCCTGGAAACCGGACCGGTTGGTCAGGTACCGATGCTGGTAGGTGGTCGTGGTGCCGATCTCAAAGTAGTCGCCAAAGATGGTGAAGTTGGGGCTGTCCACAAAGACTGTCACGATGCTGTCGATGCGGGTGCCCTCGTCCAGCAGCCGCTGAAAGAAGTTCAGCGTGTAGCGAAGGTTTGCCCCGCCTTCCTGCACCAGGCTGGTGAAGTACGACATCATGATGTGCAGCTCGTGCACATTGGGCGACATCTTGTTGTCGGGGAAGTCCTGCAGCGGCTTGCGTCCAAAGCCCTGGTCCTTGCGGCCGATGTCCCCGTCCGAACCCGAAAAATCAAAGAATGTGTAACCAACGCGGATCAGCGCGCCTTCAATCTCGAAGTTGTAGCCAAACCGGTAGTCGGCCTCCAGCGGCCGGGTCTGATCGCGCCCGATGTCCCAAATGCCCCAGGCAGAGGCCTCAAAGCCATAGATGTTGACGTAGGCATCGCCGTGGAACAGCAGATCCTGGTCGAACAACTTGAAGCCGCGCCAGTAGTAATCGCTGATGTACCCTGCCCGGAAACCCGCCGAAAACGCCGCCTGGCCCAGAAGGCCGGTTGGGTCCTTGTAGCGGCTGTCCGAGGCCTGGCGGACCAGGTCCTGAGTCTGGCGAACCCTGGGCCAATAGCCTTGCTCTTCGGCGCTCATACCGACCGAGAAAGTGGAAAACAGAGCGGCCAAACACGCAAACGCGAGCCAGCTTTTCATGCGAGAGACGTCCGAGAGGGGCAATGCGGGGATAGCCATGATCCACTCTAACGATTGAAGGGCCAATGCGTTAGCGAAAACACGGCCGGGGCGCAACCCCGAATCAGGGTTGCGCCCCGGCCAAACGGCGCAATTCAGGCGAACAGTTCTTCGCGCGCGGCCTCCAGCTGCTGCTTGAGCCGATCCATGATGCGGTTGTGAATCTGGCAGACGCGGCTTTCACTGAGATCAAGCACCAAGCCGATCTCCTTCATGGTCAGCTCTTCGAGGTAGTACAGCACCACAATGAGCTTCTCTTTCTTGCTGAGACCGCGAGTCGCAAGCTCGATCAGCTCGCGCTTCTCCATCTGGGCGGTGGGCGCCACGACATCCGCGTCTTCGATGGTGTCCACTTTGCGCACTTCTTTGCCG
This sequence comes from Planctomycetota bacterium, assembly GCA_019636215.1. Lineage (GTDB taxonomy): Bacteria > Planctomycetota > UBA8742 > UBA2392 > UBA2392 > H3-PLA7. Next base: position 336,875 of record JAHBXZ010000002.1, read on the forward strand.
TCGTTGTCGTACTCGCTACCCGCGCGATCAAGGCTGACAATGTTCGCCATGTTGATTTCGCGCATCCAGCGGTCGTACTCCTGCATCGAGATTCCCAGCTTGCCGGCAATCTGTTCGGCATCGGGAGCGTGCCCGGATTCGGACTCGGCTTCCTTGCTTGCACGCTCCAGCCGGTGGCTGTGTGTGCGGACAAGACGGGGGGCGAAGTCCTGGTTGCGCAGGTCGTCCAGGATCGCGCCGTGTATGCGCTGCTTGGCATAGATCTCAAACTTGACGCCGCGGGTGGGGTCAAAACCGTCAATGGCATCCATAAGGCCAAAGACGCCAGCCTGGATCAGTTCGTCAAGATCCACATGAGAGGGCAGCTTGCCGTGCATGCGTTCGGCGTTGATGCGAACCAGCGGAAGAAAGTGCTCGATCAGCTGATTGCGAACCTTCTCGTTGCCGGCGTGAAGCTCTTTCCAGAGTGCGTCGACGTCGCGCGCGCCATCGCCCCGTGCCTGGGTGATGTAAGCCTTTGGCAGGAGGGCCGATGTGCGCGAAAACGCTGAACGGACGAAGGTGGGTACAGGCGCTGATGTGGGCATGGTGTTGTGGCTCCGGAGGTTATGATGTGCTTTACAGATTATAAAATACACCGTAGCTGCGTCTTCGTCAAATCTTTGTGCCTGATTTCTTGAACTGCCTGATGCGAAACTCTGCTTTCCGTCGTTTCTGTCGTCGAATCCATTACAATGCCGCCATGCGTGGTCTTGGCTTCATGGCCCGATGCCTCTGCTGTGCAACCCTGTTGGGTGGCTGTGCGACTGTGCCCACGCAGCCGCCACAGCCCGAACCACGGGGCACTACACTGGTGCGGTTTCACCACGAACGCATTTCCCTGGAAGAACTCGCTGCTAACCGCGAAAGCGCCTTGGCCTGTGCCAGGGCAATCGCATTGCTTGAGCGCGAACTTCGAGAACCCTGGGTTGAAGACCGCGAAGCCCGGGTACTTCTTCAGCATGTGCGGGGCCTGGAGCCCCCCACCCTCTCCATGGCCATGACAGCCTGGGAAGGCGCCGAAGCCAAAGCTGCCGGCAGCGACCGAGAGATGTTTCGCGAGTTCGGCGTGTATGGCACCCGTCGCATGCTGGGTGCCGTTGTGCGTCGCGCCCAGGTGGCAACCCTGGAGGACTACGCGGCTTCCTTGCTGGCATCGCATCAGGAAGACACACCGGCAGCGCGGTTGCTGGCTGGATGGCGCCATCTGGCCCCGGAGTTAAATCGACGCGACACCGCATACCTGGCTTCGTCGTGGTACTTCCACGTGGGCATGGATACGCAGCTTGCCCTGCACGACAGCCTGCTTGGTCCATTCGCCCGTTGTGTGGTGTTGGACGCCGGAAGTCTTTCGGGCATGGGCCCACTGGATGGAGTAGACGCCTACCAGATGCCGCGCGAGGTGCTGGACCTGCTGCTGCCCGCGGGCTCAAGCCCGGTCGCTCCGCTGGTGCGCGCGCTTGCAAAGGGGCAGCCTCTGCCGGCAGGCGTCAAGATTGCTCCCGGCAAGACAGAACGCGAAGACGATGAGAACCGCCGTTTCCTGTCGGCGGCATTGCGGGGCCTGACAGAGGGCATGGCCGAGCCAGAGTACCTGCCGGGCGGGCTATCCGAGTTCAGCGTCACGTTCTCGTACCTGCTGGGAACCTCTGAGGCGCGCGCGAGTCTTGCCATGCGCCGCGAGGGCGCCGCTTGGGTGCTGGAACGCTTCGCCTATGAGCCCGCCGCTGCTTCCATGATGGGCCAGCGCGGTGCCAAGCTGGACCTGATGCCGCTGTTGCGGTCACGCCAGGGAACCTGACCGGCAATTCAAAAAGGGCGCACCTGGGTGCGCCCTTCTTTGCATGCAGAGGTCGATCTACTTCTCTGGGTGGATGATCAGCAGTTCGCGGTACACCTTGTTATCCGGCACCAGCTTGTTGAAGAACGCCTTCTTGGCCTTGTTGTCTGCGTTGTCGCGCAGCATCTTGAAGATCTTCTGGTTGGTTTCCTGTGTGTCGATCATCGAGTAAGCCACCCAGGCGTACTGGGTCATTTCCCAGCTTGAGGCAGCAACTTCACCCGCGAGGAAGCTGTCCAGCAGGGCAATGCTGGAGGCACTGGGGTTAGCCTTCAAGGCCTCAAACGCGCGGCGCAGCACAGGCTTGCTGTGATCAGCGCCCTTGGCAGCCTGGGCTGTCACAGCGGCTTGAATGTGCACCAGGCCGGCAGGGTCCTTGATGGCCTGAAGAATCTGCAGGGCGTTGCAGCGCATCTGGTCTGTAGAGTCTTCGCTGCTGATCATGCTGCCCATGGCCTCAATGACGGCCGGGCGGTCGGCGGCAACCAGCAGCAGGTTGGACAGCTTGCCGACGCAGGCCTGGCTGGTTTCCTCGCGCACCATGGCCACAAGTGCAGCCGTGGACGGATGAGCCGAGGTTTCCGTGCGGATCAGTTCAAGCATGTAAGCACGGCCGATGCTGCCGACCTCTGACTGCGGCACCAAAGCGCCGATGCTCTGCAGTTCCGCCACCGTGCACTGGCCCTTGAACAGGGCGTGATCTACCAAGGCCTTGGCCGCATCGCGGGCAGCCCAGGTGTCCGCCCATGACGCCTGCAGCAACAGCTCTGCCTTCCAGGACTTGATCAGCGTGGGTTCGAACTCGCCTTCATAGCCCGCATCCTGCAGGATCAACCGCTTGCGCAGTTCGGCCTCAATGGTTGCCTTGTGGGGCTCATTGATGGCAATGAAGTTGCGCAGTGCGCGCTCGGTCTGTGACAGCCCGGCGGGGTGCTTGTCGTCCGTCTCAAAGTAGAAGGCACCGCGCTGGGCAAACGGGTGGTGCAGGAACAAATGCTTGCCGTTGATCTGGTTGAAGCCAACGATCACGTCGCGGCCAAGTGCGGCATCGGCGGGTGCGGGCTCAAAGGCTTCCAGGGTTACCTCTGTGCCGGTGGCAAGGTCACCCTTGATCACCGTGTCACAGCGAACGGTCAGCCGGTCACCCTGGGCCGTGCGTTGCAGCCCCACAAACTCTCCGCGTGCGATAAACATGGAATCCTTGGCCATGTCGAACACGGTGAAGTTGGCCTGCAATGCGCCGCCCAGAAGGGTTGCCCCTAGGGTGACGGCGAAGATGTTCATAGCCTTGCGCATGGATGGTTCCTCTGGTTACTGCGCCAGTTAGATTCGGGGTAAGACCTGTGATCGATTAGTGGCCCTTGCCATCGGCCCCGGCAATCAGGGTCGTAAACGGGGTCTTGATTGCGGCTTCCACAACCTGCTTCAACACTGGGTCTGTGTTGCCCAAGGCCGTCAGATAGTCCTTGGCCAGCACGACGACCGTGTCAGGGTTCTTGCCTTCGCCCTTGGTCACCTTACGGGCCGCCGCCAGGGCCACAATCGCGCCCTTCACTTCGGTTTCCGTCAGGCCGTTGATCTCGCGATCGTTGATCAGGGTCTTCAGGGCGTTGACGTGGGCGCCTTCGCTGCGCAGATCGCGGCTTGCGATCAGGGCTTCGCGCAGCAGGCCTTGCTCGGTGCCGGTAACCAGCAGGCTGCCGACGATCTGCAGCGTGCGGTTGCGCAGTTCCGGGCCGTCGTGGTCGGCCTTGGGCCGGATCAGGCCCAGGCTGCGAACAATGATGGTGCGCACGGCGTCCGTCTGTGCGGCGTCCCATTCCTGCAGCAGGCGGGCAATCGCGGCGCCGCGGTCGATGTATTCCAGCGACATGCTGGCCAGGCTGGTGGTGCTCCAGCTGCCGTCGCCCAGCATGATCTCCATCAGGGCTTCAAAGCCGCCTTCCGGCTTGTGGCGGCCGATGGCAGTGATCAGTTCGTTGCGCTCGGCGCTGCCGACCTTGCTCAGGCGGGCCAGTGCCATAATCTGCTGCTTGCGCTCTTCCAGCATCGGGGCGTAGTCCTCGTGATTCCAGGACAGCTCGATGCATGCGTCCACAGACAGGCGACCGCCGCGCAGGTCAATCGCTTCAATCAGCTTGGCGGCGAAAGCAGACTTGCCCGGGGCCGACAGATATGCACGGACAAAATCCACGCCGGCGATCAGGTTGTTGTTCACCTCGGGACCGCTGATCGTGCCGCGTTCGTCCATGATGACGACATTGCGGCCGTCTTCCGGGCGGGAGTGAATGAAGTACAGCGCGTCGCCGCTGCGAAGGTCTTCGTCATAGGCCGCAAACTGAAGCTGGCGCATGCTTACGACGCGCAACTCAGCGCCAGCGGACGCGTTGCCCTTCAGAACATCGTGCACCATGATCACGGCTTCGCGCCGGATGTTGGCCACGCCGTCCTGCCACTGGCCGTCGTCCTTGCGGGCGTGGCGAGCAGCGTCAATGCCGGCTTCCGCCAGATTGACGTTCTCCACACGCAGCAGCCGGCCACTGACGATGGTCTGGGCCTGGTCGGCCAGGCGCAGCGCCGTGGTCTTGTAGGGAATGTAGTTCTTTGCCTCGGCCTGGGCCGTGGCGGCCAGAGTGGCGGCCACCAGGGTCAGGGCACAGAACATGGTCTTGGTTTTCATTGCCTTGCCTTTAGTGAGCTGGTTGATTCCAGGGTCAAGTTCCGGGGTTTGGGTCACGTTGCATCACGGGGTCTGCGGGTTCGGGTCGCGGCCCTTGCCCGGCAGGTGCTTGGTGTCCAGTGCGTTCAAGTCTTCCTGGATGAAGGCGTAGCCATAGCCGTTCTGGAAAATCACCTGGGCAGGATCCATCAGCGTGCCGACTTTGCCCGAGTTCAGGCCGACAGCCTGGGCAATCAAGTTGGTGTGCAGCGCGCCAAGGTGACGTGAGTACTCCACCACTGCCTCTTCTTCAGTGTGGCCGGGGGTGGTGGGCTTGAGCACCGGCGCCTTCTTGTAGGCATCGGCGTACAGGTCACCGAACACGCCAGTCGGGCTGGGAACCACAGTAAAGCCACCGCCGGCGTTCTGGGGCACCGCACCCAGGTTTTCGACGTTCTCGTTTTCAACGGTGTCGTTCATCGTAATGCCCAGCGCCTGGGTCAGCTGAGGCGCGCCGGCAGGAAGCAGGCGGGTCAGCAGAACCATGCCGCACTCGCTGTAGTTCTTGTTCAAGAAGCGGCTCTGCGGGGGCGGGAAGTCGCCGGGGCTGTTAGGCGGGGGCGAAGTCCAGCCGAACATCACCGAGCCCTGGCTGCCGGCCGGGTAGGCCTGGCGGTTCACGGTGTAGATCACCTGGCCGCTGGGCAGAACAATGCGTTCCACGGGCGCGGTAACAAAGTTGATGTCCAGGCTCTTGGGCGACCAGATCAGGAACCCGAACTGGTCGCGTTCACGGATGCGGGTGCCGTCGGCATTGCGGCGGAACCACTGGCTCATGAACGACAGCATCAACGGGTACTGGTTGTTCACTTCGATGTGAGTCGGCGACTGCTCCTTGATCAGGTAGCCGGTAAAGCCGGCGGTCGCCAGGGCCTGGATGGTGTCCGCAAACCAGGCGCCGATGGTGCCGCCCGGTCCGTCGTCACTGTCGCGACCCGGATCGATGTACCACACATCGCAGTAGAAGCCGGTGATGGTCGGGTTCTCTGCGGCGAATGTGAACACCGTGACGCCGAACAGCGGCTCAGTGCCCGGGGTGCCCACAGCGGAGCCACCCGGCGGGCCGGCGAACTTGCCGTCGCAGCCCGAACCGATCATCGAGAAGCTGCCCACAGCGAGGGCCAGGACAGCGGCAGGAAGCATAGAGAGAAGCTTGCGCATGATTACTTTCCTTGGTGCTGATTCCGCTTACAGGGGACGCGAACCAGGGTTTCTTTCCGTCAGTCAAACCAGTCTAGCGCATGAAGCCGGGCAGGGTGCTCAAGGGGCCCGGGGCCATGAATGTGCCGTTCACGGTGTCCTGCATACGCAGCAGGTCTTCGACCACGAACTGGAACCTCTTGCCGGAAGCGATGAACGCGGTCATGTCGAAGATCACCGAGATGTTCATCAGGTCTTCCTGGTTGTTCACCACGCCCGGAAGGGCAAAGGCGCTGTCAATCAAGCCCAGGCCGTAGCCAATGATGTGGTTGCCCACAGCGGCCAGATAATAGCTGTAGGTCACGCCGTCATTGACATTGATCGTGCTGGCCGTGCCGCTGGTGGTCTGCACCCAGTTATCGACAAAGCGCTGCATGAAGACGCCGCCGCCGCAGTCAATCGGGCCGCCGCCACCGAAGTAATCAGGCACCGGCACACCTACCAGGCGCAGGAATCCGTTGGCGCCTGGCTGCGAGGACAGGTCGGTCTCGATGCTCTTGTTCTGGGCAGGCGGCTCGCGCCAGCCAGCGGCCAGAAGGCCTGCCGGTGCGCCGTTGCCATTGAAGCCGTAAGACATGACGTTGTTCACCGGCACAGCAATGCGCTGAACACCATTCAGGCCGACCGTTGCCGGGTCGCCCACTTCCTGCTGGGGCGAAGACGGCGGGCTGGCCTGCAGCAACGGCGTGAAGCCTGATGCCGCCTGGGCCTGTTCGTGAATCGAGATTGCCATTGAGTTGAATTTCACGCTCTCGTACTGGATCGCGGGGTCACCTACCACGATGGGCGACAGTGCCGAGCCGTCCACATCGCGCAGGAACCACTGGTTCTGCATGCTGAGCACCCAAGCCGCCAGGTAAAGGTTCGCGGCCTGGCCGCCGGGGCCGGTGTTCACGCTGGGGTGAGGCCAGCCCGCGCCAGGCGTCTTATAGCCGTCGTGGGTGTAGGGCCAGTCCGGCACTTCCTGCGGAGTGCGGCAGGTCGGGTTGTCCGAGCACGAGCCCAGCATGTTCATCGCCCACAGGTCGTGGCCGGGCGAGGCGAGCTCCGGAAACACCGTGTTGTCGATCGGCAGCAACGTGACGTCGATGGACGTTACGCCGGTGATCGGGTGGGTGACTTCACTGGGAAGGTTGTAGTGAACAATCGGCGTCTTGCGGACCGGGAACTGTTCGATCTGCCGTTGGCCGTTGAACACGATGCCGTCAGATCCGCATCCAGCCAGAAAGGTCAGTGTTCCCGCTGCGACAAGACCAGCAATCCGCTTCATGAATCTCTCCAGGTTTTGAGTCCGGTATGGATCAAACTCGGGGCTGACAAAGACTAAGCGTAGACCGTGCCAAATGAAATCAACAGCGCAAGTGCTTGAATCAAAGGAGTTTGAGCTTCATTGGTGGAATACTGGTATCCACCGAATGTGTAATTAATCCCCATTCATGGGCGCCAGTCTTGGAACATGGTTCCGTTGTTACCACACGAAACCGTGAGCAAGCCCGGCCTAACATAGGGAGAATCAGGGGAGTACACCATGCTAGCGGCTCACCGGGCGCGGTCAATGCGTTGCTGTCTTTCCTTCGCGACCCTACAATCCCGCCCCCTTGGAGGTCACATTGGCAAAGCAGAAGCCAGCGGGGCGAATCATTTCGGGCATGCTCAACGCGCAGGGCATGCGCTTTGGCATCGTGGCCGCACGCTTCAATGACTTCATTGTCGAGAAGCTTCTGCAAGGCGCGCTGGATTCTATTGCCCGCCACGGCGGAGATGCACAAGCAGTAGATGTTGCATGGGTACCCGGCGCGTTCGAGATTCCTGTGGTTGCCCGCAAGTTCTGCGAGTCCGGCCGCTACGATGCCGTGATCTGCCTGGGCGCGGTCATTCGCGGAAACACGCCGCACTTTGACTACGTTGCTGGTGAAGCTGCAAAGGGTATCAGCCAGGCCGGGCTGATGACCGGAGTGCCTTGTGTGTTCGGAGTGCTGACGACCGAGACCCTCGAGCAAGCCATTGAACGCTCCGGCACCAAGCTGGGCAACAAGGGCTTCGATGCCGCGACCACGGCGATTGAGACTGTGGACGTGCTGCGCAAAGTCTAGTCGCCAGTGTGCTGCCATCGACCGGCCGATTTGCTATACATCGAGGCATGGCACCGACTTCGGCAACAGAAGACCCCACATTTTTCCGCACCCAGGCCCGCGAGCTGGCTCTGAAGCTTCTGTACGCCATGGATCAATCCGGCCCGGCCACCATGGACGCGCAGGTGGACGACCTTCTGGCGCGGGAGGGCAACGAGATTCGTGTCCGGGACTTCGCCCTGGAACTGTTTCGTGGCACCCGCGAAGCCATGCCGGAACTCGACAGCGCTTTGCAAGAGGCCGCCCTGAACTGGCAGATTTCGCGCATGCCATGCGTTGACCGCGCTGTTCTGCGTCTTGGCGCGTTCGAACTGATGCACATGCACGATGTGCCGCCCCGCGTCACAATCAACGAGGCCGTTGAGCTTGCCAAGAAGTACTCAACCGAGAAGTCCGGCTCGTTTGTCAACGGTGTGCTGGACAAAGTATTCCAGACCCATTGCCCCCAGAAGGTCTAGGCCACTGTGGCATTCGGCTTCTTCAAGAAGAAGGAACCCGCCGCAACGCCGACACCGGCGTCCCCGGCCGCACCTTTGCCGGACGACCCCACAGTCGAGCCTCCGCCTGAGAAAAAGGGGCTGCTCAAACGCCTGACTAAGGCAATCTCCAAGACGCGCATGATCCTGTCGCGCAAGGTTCTTGGCCTTGTCGGCCTTGGCCAGAAGATTGACGACGACATCCTCGAAAAACTCGAGGAGGCCATGATCGAGGCCGACTTCGGAGTGGAGACCAGCGGCTTTCTGATGGATGTCGTTCGAAGTGCCTGGAAGAACAGCACCATTGAGACCACAGACCAGGTGCTGCCCTTCCTGCAGAAGGATCTCAAGCATCGTCTGACCCACCGTGGCAACGCGCTGAACTTTGCCAAGGCCGGACCCAGCGTCATCCTTGTGGTCGGGGTAAACGGGGCCGGCAAGACAACCAGTGTCGCCAAGCTGGCCTGGTACCTGACCAGTATCGGAAAGAAGGTTGTGCTGGCCGCCGCCGACACCTTCCGTGCCGCGGCGGTTGAACAATTGAAGACATGGTCCCAGAGAATCGGCTGCGAAATCGTGACCGGGGCAGATCGCGCAGACCCGGCCAGCGTGGCTCACCGGGGGGCAGAACGGCTGCTGGAATCCGGTGCAGACGTCCTGCTGGTGGACACCGCCGGTCGCCTGCATACACAAAAGAACCTGATGGACGAACTGCGCAAGATTCACGCGGCATGTGCAGCGAAAAAGATCGAGGGCGCGCCCCACGAAACAATCCTGGTACTGGATGCCACCACAGGCCAGAACGCGTTGAACCAGGCCGATATGTTCAAGCAGGCCGCCAATGTGACGGGCCTGTTTCTTGCCAAGCTCGATGGCACGGCCAAAGGCGGCGCGGTGCTGACCATCAACGAGCGCGTCGAGATTCCCGTCAAGTTCGTCGGCTTGGGCGAAGGCGTAGAGGACATGCAGCCGTTTGATGCAGATCAGTTCGTTGACGCCCTGTTTGACCTGAAGGATCTTGCATCGGCCCAGGCAACCGGAGAGCCGGCATGAGCGCCGCCCAGGAGATTCGCAACCTGATTGCCGGCAGACCCGGCAGTGTCAACGCCTTCCTGGCACGCTGGGGAAAGCTCGTCGTCGACTACGCCTCGGCCATACTGCCCGATCGCGCGGATCCTTTTGGCAAGATGGTGGAAGACATCCTTGTAGATGCCATCAGCCAGGCCAGGGCAATTGGCCGGGCACAGACCGACGATGAAGTCCGTGCCTTTGTTGTGGAGTGCGCGCTTCGCACAATCCGCGCGCGCTATCGCGATCACTTGGACGCACGCAGCACACCAGAAAAAGCCACCAACAGCTACACGGTGGAAGAGATCGTCGCGCGCACCAGCATGACCGCCGAGGACATCACCCGCGGAATCAGTGAGGGCCGGCTGCGTGCGGTGCGCGCCGACAACACCATGCGCGTCAAGGGCGATGACGTGCCCGGGCTTGGGGCGCGCCGCAATGTGGCGGCCTACCATGTGTCGGCGGCCGAACGCGAACTGTTGTGCCTTCATTATCGCATGAACATGAGCCCGGAGCAGATCTCGCGGATATCGGGCTCCGCGCCGGCGCACCTGGAGAACCTGATCCAGACTGCGGCCATGCGCATCGCTGAGGCCGATGCCCGCAAGCGCGGCTCGGGCCCCGCACCCGAAGATACAGAAATGCGCCGTTACATAGACGGCCGACTCAGTGACGACGAAACCAGCCGCTTCGAGCGCCGCGTGGTCAAGGATAAGGCAGCCCAGCAGCGACTGGAGGAATTGCGCAGCCAACGCGACGCCATTCGTGAACTGTTTGACTCACTGCCATACGACCTGTCTCGTGTGGCCGTCAACGTACGTGAGCGCAACCCGCACCAGCCGGTTGCCGTTCCGCCCGCTGCGGCACTTTGGGTGCAGGTAGTCGGCGTTGCGGCCCTCATGCTGCTGCTCCACCGGGTTGGCGCCTACCTTCCGCCGGCTGACGTGCGCGTTACCGGTGTTGAAGGGCAAGTACAGGTAGACGATCGCGCCACAGGGCCCACACTGCAGGGATCAAGACTGGTGGCCGGCCAGAGCATCGAAACGGGCGAAGGCGGCCAGGCAGCGATCAGCATTGACGGCTCCAATCTTGCCCGTCTGGCAGGCGGATCGCGCCTTGCCGTCGGCGAACCACGAGCATCAATCCGCCAGGTGTTGATTCTCCACCGTGGCGAGATGTGGGCACAGTTTGCTTCTTCCGGTCATGCGTTTGCCGTGGCCATTGCCGACACCGACCTTGAAGTAACCGGCGAATCCGGGGCCGAGTTCAACCTTGCCCTCGGCAGCCACGCCAACACGGCACTGCCCGACAACCTTCACCACGAGCAGGCCGCCGCATTGGTTGCAACTTTTACTGGCGACAAGGGCAGGCTTGCCGCAAAGCGGGCATTCCATGCCCTGGCTGGCTATCAGGTCGGCGCCGATGGGGCAGGGGTACTGGCCGGGGATGTACCCGTGGAACTTGATCGGGTGCCTCTGGATGACGCGGCCATCTATCTGCGCGCGCTGCTGGCACTGCCCGAAGGCGAGACGGCAACCCTTCGGCTGCGACGGAACAGCGAGTTTGTCAGCCTTCCCCTGCGCCGAACCAGCCCGGCAGCCATTGCTGTCCTGCGGGTGATTCGCGGCAGTGTGACGCTCACGAGCGGCACCTCCACCCCGGAACAGATCAACCGCGGCCAATGGGCCCTGAAGCTGGAGGGCCAGCCGCTGCTGGTCGGCCAACGAGGCGCGGAGGACTACCAGCTTCTGCGCATGGATCCGTCGCGTCGTTTCAAGGACCGCCTGCACTGGCTGGACACCGAGGGCTTTCCATTGCGGGCAGAGAACAACTTGCTTTCACTCGACCGCAAACTGCGCGAACTGGCCCAGAGGCTTGAGCGCCTGCGGGCATCGGAAGTGCAGCGCGACGGTAACGCCGAAATCACCCGTTTCGAAGAGATCATGCAGGGCACAATCAGGTCCGCAGCCGACCGCGTTTCGCGCGGCCAGGGTCTGCCCCGCGACCTGACGCCGGGGTCTCTCAGCGACGAAGAACTCATCAAAGCCGAGGCCGAGTTACTGGGCACCATCGCGCACTGGCGCAGGCAGGGCGGTGCTGCCGGCTGGGCTACCCTGGGGTCTGCCGGAAAGACCCTGCACGGGCGGATCCAGCGCGACCGAGACGACATGGTAGCACGCGAAGCCGACTTGACTCAGGGCCTGCTGCTGCTGGACCAGGTCGCGAAGCTGCAAGCTGCGATCGACGCCCAGCAGGCTGAGATCGACAAGCTTCATGCCAGCCAGCTGTTTGACGGCGACGGAGCCAGGCGCAAGGCACTCGACGACCAGATTGCCGGCCGCCAGGGCGCCATCAAAGCCGGATCAGAGGCAGCGGCACGCATGGAAGTGCTTACGCTGCGATTGAACCAGCTTGACCAGCAGCTTGATGACCTGCGGCGCAAACTGCCTGCCGCCCGCGGCGAAGTGGCGGCGGCGGAACTTGCCCTCGCCGAGATCGACAAGCAACTCACCGAGAACCCGTACACGGCTGCCAAGCTCACCAAGTCCGAGACAGACGCCGCAGAAACTGCAGCCGCCCTGACCTCCGCCACCTCAAAGCTGGCCGATGCAGACAAGAAGATGGCGAATGCTGACTCTGCCCTTGCCCAGTCCCGCACCAGGCTCAGTAATGCAGAACGCGATGCCGTCGCGCCTGTTGCCGCGCGCGACCGGGCCCAGGACATCCTCACCGATGCCGTGGCCGACCGCACAACGGCTGCCAACGACGTGACCGAAAAGCAGGCAGCAGTCACCGCGGCCCAGGCTGCGCTTGATGCATTGCCCGAAGGCGACCCGGGTCGCGAGCCCGCCCAGGTCGCACTGGATGACGCCAAGGCAGCCCTCAAGGCCTCCGAAGCCACTCTTGAGGCCGCCAAGGCCGCCGCCGATGCCGCCAAGAAGGACTATGACGCGGCCCAGGACAAAGCCTCCCCTGCTGAGGCCGCCGTGGCGTCCGCCAAGACTGCGGTGACTGACGCCGAGGCAGCCCGTGTTGCGGCCCAGTCCGCACGCGAAAGTGCCGATAAGACACTTGTTGAAGCAACTGCAGCCGACCGGACTGCGCAGTCGGCACTTGTGGCAATGCGCGAAGCCAAGCAGGCCCGCGAGGCACTGGATAAAAAACGGGTCCAGGCGGTGTCCGCGCTGGATTCCGCAAATAAGGCGCTGGCCGCACTGGAATCGGAGATTGCCACTGCTGACAAGGCGGCGGAGCCCCAGCGGGCGAAACTGGCAGAGGAAAAGCAGCTGGTTGACGCCGCCGCCGAGGCCAGGCAGGCGATCGCGGGCTGGAAACTCAGTCGCGACCAACACCAGGCCCTGCACGATGAGATCGCTCTGCGCAACCGCGAGCTTTCCCAGTTGAAAGAAGAGCGAGATCGCGTGGCCGGCAGCAACTTTGTGCGAAACTACGACCGCACGCTGGAGGAGTTCCGGCAGTTCTCAGCGCGTGTGGACGCGCTGGAGTTCCTGCGGGTTAGGGCATTGCTGGAGGACCAGAACTTTGCTTTGGCCCAGAAGGCGGCGCAGGATCGATACCGCGAAACGGCCCAGGCCGTCACGGCGCAGGCCGTTGCCCTGCTGGAAAGCGCTTGCTTCCCCTACCGTGGCTTCAACCTTGCAGACACCGAGGCTGACGCCGCGTTGATCCGCGGGCGGCTGCTGCTTGCGTTGTGGCATTTGTACTACGAGCCCGGCGCCGACGGAGCGACTGACGGCAACGCGGCATTGTGTTACTATGTGGCCGTGCAGTCGGGTTCCGGCGCGGATGCTTTACGCGCGCTGGACGACCGCTGGAAACTGGCGCTTGCGCAGGTCTTTGACAAGGCAAGATACGAAGCGGCAACGCGCCTCAAGCCCACGGATCTTGCGGCAAGGAAGGAATAGGTCCCGAATGGCCATGGATCGCATCCTCTGCTGCAAGAAGAGCCAGGTATGGCTGCCGGACGAGTTCCTGACCACAATTGTAGGCAACTGTGACCGCGGCAAGTTTCGTATCACACGGCCTTTCACGTTTCCGTGCATGCTGATGCCCAACGGCAACCTCTACATCGAAGAGCAGGAAGGCGTGGAGATTCCAAGCGCCGACTTCGATATGAGCCACATCCGCTGCGGCACATGCAAGGGCGAGGTCGAAATCCGCGAGATCGACATGCGCGAGATTCTTGATCGCCTGCGCCAGCGCGAAATCAGCATGAAGGAAAAGCTGCGCGGGTCCGGGAAAGTCGACAAGACCAAACCCGCGTAACGGAGCCAGCCATGAACAACCTGCGCATGCTTACAGGCGGACTGGTGCTGATCGTGCTGGCCTTGGCCGGCGGCACCGGCTACATGATCTACGAGCGCATCCAGAACGAAGTCACCGCGCCCGAGAAGGTCACCAAACAGGAAGTGGAATCCATCAAGACGGATGTCAGCTCGCTGAAGGACAGCGACAAAGTTCAGAGCGCCAAGATCAGCGTGTTGGAAGACGAGGTTGTCCAGGTTAAAGGGCGCGTGACCACCGCAGAGGGCAAGCTGGAGCTTCAGGACAAGCTGATCAAGGAACTGGAGAAGAAATCCGACACCAACGCAGAAGACATCAAGACCGAACGCGCGCGGCGCGAACAGATGCAGAAGGACATCGAGAAAGACCGCAAGCGGCTCGACCAGGTAGAGAAGGACCTAGAGGCTGCCACGAAGGAGCGCGCCGAAATCCGCAAGCAGTTGCAGGCCCAGGGTGAAAAGATTGACGCCCAGGAGAAACGCCTGACCGAGATTGAAAAGAAGGGCGATGCCCGCGACGAAGAGATTGCCCGCCTGCGCGCCGAGATCGAAGAGATCAACCGGTTGTTGGGCCGCAAACCTGTTCCCGAGAACTAGCGAACCAGGTCAGGCACGGCGGCGATGTACGGCAAAACCCGCCAGCATCGCCACAAGGCCCATGGCGGCGCAAACCCAACGCAGGCTGAATTGCTCGGTTGCGGGTTCCCAGCGCGCCGGTCGCCATGCCGCAAGGCCCGACAGCACGCGAAAGCCGGCTGCTTCGGCCTGTTCAAAGAACACCGGGTCATTGCCCGTGCGCGCCAGCTCGGCCGATGCCACACGCGGCAGCGGAAGGCGAACCAGCAGCTGATCCCCAGAGAAGACCTCCATCGTTGCCTCTGGCGGCAGCGCATCAAGCCGCCACCGACCAAAGCCAACGCGACTTGCGACTTGTCCTGAACCAGTTCGAAGGTCGCCCGCAGGCGGTGTTCCGGCTGCGATCCATGTCAGCTCCGCCCGACCATCACTGGTGGGCAGCAACGTCAGTCGCGGCTGGCCTGCGTTCTCCAGCAAGAACGCCAGCAACCCCTGCGTAAGCGCGACCACGCTGGGATCGGCCCAGAACTCTGCAACAGCAGCGCCGCCGGCCGTCGCAGTGCAGATGACGCCCGTGCGTCCCAGCAGGTCGCGTGTGGCAAACACCGGGCAGGGCGGATCAAGGCATGCTGCCAGCACACGAATCTGCTCGCCCTTGCGGGCTGAGGTTCGCGACACCACCGGCAGCCGCGCGCGTGCGCCATCGACGGTCAGCTCACCGCGAACAACCAGCCCCTGCTCCTGAGCCGCCATGGCCTTGGAAAGCGCATCAAGCAAATCGTCAAAGCCACGATCACCGACGGTCACGATCGAAAGTTCACCCTTTGCGGGCGCGTCGCGAAGGGCTTGCAGCCACGCTGGCAGCCCCTGCTCTGTGAGCACGACATCCAGTGCAAGATTCAGCGCAGCCAGTCTCGCGGCCAAGGCCCGCCAGGCAGCCTCGTCTACTGGTTCGCCCTCTTCGCCGTCGGTAACCAGCAGGATGCGCTGCTTGATCTCGGGGCTTGCCAATGGAGCCATGACTGACACAGCCTGTTCCAGCGACTGCCGAATCAGCGTGCGACCCTCGGCCTTCAGCAAACTCAGCGCGGCCTCTCGCGCCGAGACATTGGACGCGGGCTCAAACACCGGGTCATTGCGAAGCCTTGCATGGAACCCTGCAATCGCCACCCTGTCCGTGCCGTGCATGGCCGCGGCCGCCAGGCGGGCGCCTTGCTGCAACAGGTCCAGCTTGACTGCGCCACCGTCGGTCCGCTCGGCCATGCTTGAACTTGTGTCCAGAAGCATCAAGAGGTGTCGCGGCGGTTCGTCATCAGGCCGGAATCTCACCGGCATCACGTCTTCCAGCAGTGTTCCGCGATAGCCGCCTGGCGCGAAAGCACCGTCCGCCCCGGCCATCAGCAGGCTGCCGCCGGCACGCACGTACCGCGTGATTGCGCCAAGCTGTGAAGCATCCAGCCCAGAACCGGAAAGCGACAGGTCGTTGACCACCAGCAGGCCCACGCCATCCAGTTCGGCGTCGCTGGAGGGCAGGTTGGCGCGCACTCGCACCTGGTTGCGGGCGTCGGCCCTCAACATTGCCAGCAGAGAATCAGCGGTCTCGGGCACCCTGGAATCGCGGGCGTACTCCACGATTCGCTGCCCTCCGACAAGCACGGTGAACTCGGCCTGGTCGTTTCGTGGTTCACGATCTGCCGGCAGATCCACGCGAAAACGAAATCGAACGGAGCCCGGCTGCAACGCAGGAATAGCCGTGCTGACCCGCGCACCGAGTCCGGCCGGCACGAAAACTCGTCCTGAGCGAATCTCGCGGTCGCCTTCCAACAGTCGCCAGGGCACTTCCAGGTCCCGGTCGCTGACCAATGTCGCTGTCAGTTGGCCACTTGTCAGGGGCGCAAGCCAGGATGGTGCAGACACCGCGGCCACAGCCGCATCTGGTGCCTGCGGCGTTGGCGCAGGCAGCAGAATCACCCTTCGTGCAGGCAGGGCCTGCGAAAGGTCTGCCAGTTCGCCCCTGCCGTCAGTTACCAGAACGACTTCGCCGTTGACGCCTTTCCATCCGGCAGCGGCTGCCATCGCTCCCAGATTTGTCGGCCCGCCCGTTGGCGCATCCTTGGCTCGAAGTGCATCCGACAACTGTGCAACCTCCAGCCGATGACCCCGAGGCAGCGAGGCACCGGCCAGCTGGGCCGCAACCCACGGGTCAGTGCTTGAAACGCGCGACGCCATCGAGTCGGACACGTCGACCACCAGCAGGTGCAGGGTCTCGTCCCCTGCTGCCGCAAAACGCGGGCCTGCAGCCGCCAGTATGAAGCCCGCAGCCGCCAGGGTGAACAAAGCCGGGGCCCCTCGCCGCCGGGCAATCCACGGCAGCAGCGCGCCGATCGCCGTCAAGGCAGCCAGCATGACCAGCCACGGATATGAGAAGTCTAGCTGCATCTATCCTCAAGAGCCGCCCGGTCAGCGGCCGATAAACCAGCGGGTGTCTGCACCTGAGGAGAAGCCATGAAAGTGCGTCCCGTGATCCTGCTGGCCCTGACCGCCCTTATGCTTGGCGTGCTGGTTGCCGCCTGCGCAAACTCGCGCCCTGCCCCCGATGACTCCCAGATTCTTGCGCCAATTCCGGCCTATGGTGCGGCGCCGCTGGTTCGGGTCAAGCTTGCGGCACCTTCCGCCAAAAAGGAAGTCACTGTAGATGCGGGCAAGGCCGAATTGCGCATTGACGGCACAGAACATTCGGTCTCAGGCCCGTTGACCCTCACACACTCCGATGAAAGTGCTACTTGTGGCGAACTTGGAGGCGGGAAGTTCATCGAGATAACTCCCCGAGAAAACCCCGCCCACTTCAGCCTGGACGGCAGGACTTACCGCGGAACGCTTCGCCTGTATGCAACTTCCGACGGCTGGGAAGTCGTCAACGTGATCGACCTTGAACAATACGTTGCCGGTGTCATCGGCTGGGAAATGATCGCCAGTTGGCCCGTGGAGGCCCTGAAGGCCCAGGCTGTAGCCAGCCGCACATACGCCCTCTTCACCATGAACGAAAACCGCGGCAACGGGAAAAACTGGGACCTGGACGACACCACCCGGTTTCAGGTTTACGGGGGCGTGGGCCCAACGGCGTCGCCAAAACTATGGCGCGAAACAGCCAACGTTCTGGCGGCACGCAGCCAGACCACGGGCATGGTCCTGACCTACCAGGGCAAAGGCTTCAAGACTTTCTTTCACAGCACCAGCGGTGGGCACACGGCTGACCCTTACACGGCACTGGGCATTGAGGCCAGTATCGAGCCGCTTCGCGGCGTAGACCTGGGCGAGTTTGACCGCGAGAGCCCCAAGCACACCTGGGAAGTTGTCATGCCGGCCAGTGAGGTCAACGCCAGGTTGATCGAGAAGCGCTTACGCCCCGATTCACCCATCCGTATCGCCGCCGACCAGGTTTCCAGCAGCGGCCACGCCCAGACGGTGCGCGTTTACGCCCCGACAGGCCACTATGTTGTGGCCAAGGCCGCGGACGTGCGTTTTGCGCTGGGCCTTCCCAGCACCAGTTTCACAGCCGAACGCAACGGCGACGAATGGGTGTTTCGCGGCAAGGGCTACGGACACGGCTGCGGGATGTGCCAGTGGAGCGCACGGGGCATGGCCAAGCAGGGCTGGGACAGCGCGCGCATTCTGAAAACCATGTACCCAGGCAGCGAACTGAAAACCCTTTACTAGGCGGCCGCTACTCCTCCGCGTCGTCGGAATCGCCTGTCGAGGCGCCGATAGCCTGTGACATGCGCTTGAGATCCATGACTCGGGTCTTGCCCGAAGCATCCTGCGGGATCCGGTGCGCAAACCGAATGGTCGTCGGCTCACGCTTGCTGCCAAGTTCCAGGCTGGTCCAGCGCTTCAATTGTTCCTGCATGTGCTTCTGTTGCTCGTCGTTCGCAGGGAGGCGCCCGTCTTCAGGCCCGCCTTCAAACGTGCCCCTGCGCATCACAACCCAGGTGGTGACCAGGCTGCCGCGCCGCGCATCCGGCGTACTGACACTTGCCGCCTGCTCCACCTGAGCGTGGCTGAACAGGACTTCGTCAATCTCGCGGGGCATGAATGCCTCGCCCTCGCGCTTGACCTGCTGGCCGCGCGGCCCAAGCACATAGACATATCCGTCAGCGTCCATCCGGCCGATGTCCCCGCTGTGAAACCAGCCACCAGCGAAGGCCTGAGGATTGAAGTTGGGCCGCTGGAAGTACTCCTTCAGTACGTTCTCGCCCCACACACAGATCTCGCCGGGTTCGTTCACGTCGGCGGTTGGAAAGATTGCCGGGCTCATGCGCGAAAGGCTGGTGGGCTGCCAGTTGTCGGCCAGCGGCTTGGGCGCGTGTTTGTCGTTCTGGATCGCGACCTTGTTGCCGACGCCCATACCGACGCTGCCCAGCTTGCGGGTACCATCGGCGGGATTCAACGATGCAAAACACGTAGTCTCGGTCATGCTGAAGCCTTCAATGACCGGCACCAGAAAGCACTGCTCGAATGATTTCAGCGTTGCCCGGGGCAAAGGAGCGGCGCCACACACAACAAGCCGCAACGTGCTGATGTCGTGTGCCCTGGCCAGGCCACGCTCACGGGCCTCAGCATCATCTCGTTTGGCGAGTGCACCAGGACTCTCATGCGAGGCCGGCCAGTGCATGTCACCGCGCGCCCCGCGAGCTTCTGCCATCTCACGGCTGGTCATGATACCCAGCATGGTCGGCACAGCCGCCATCACCGTGGCCCGGTAGCGTTCCACTGCCCGCCAAACCCGCGAAACGCTGAACTCTCGTGACAAGATCAGGGTTCCGCCCAGCAGCAGCGGCGCAAACAGGCCCATAACCTGGGAGTTGACGTGAAACAGCGGCAGGACATCCAGCACCCGGTCGCGAGATCCCATGCGCAGCCAAACAGACATCCAGCGTGCCGCTGTCATGAACTGGCGATGCTGCAGAATCGCGCCTCGAGGGTGCTTCAGGTCGTGCCCGGTATACAGAATCTCGGCCTCGTCCCACCACCGGGGTGGACGAGAGTTGATCGGACCCGCCGCAGCAGAGCTCATTGCACCTTCCAGATCCACCAGCGGCATCAAATCAACGGCCGCCGTTTCTTTGTGACTGCGATGAACACTTTGGCCCACTTCTGAATCGAGTTTTCCGGACAAGACAAGCGCCTGCAGCCCGGGCAGCTCTGTGTAGTAGCCGTCCACCTTGTCCCACAGCGCGGCGTCGACAACCAGCACAGACGCGCCGCAGTCTTCCAGGCAGAACCGGACCTGTTCGCGCGACTGGTCGCTGTGAATCGGCACTGCTATCAGCCCGGCCTTCATCGCACCCAGAAGCACAAACACGAACTCGGGCGAGTTGTCCATCAGGATGGCAACGCGTGCACCATCGGCCGCACCACACTCACGCAGCATGTTGCCCGCGCGGTTGGTCTTTTCGTCCAAAGCCGCAAAACTGAACTCTCGGCCGTCGTCCTCGGACACGAGAAAGGTCCGATCAGCATGAACCACAGCCTGCGATTCAATAAGCGCGCGTATGCTTTCGTGCTCGTTAAAGCGACGCAGTGGATCTGTGAATCGCGCGCGCACACCAGGGGTGTCGGTTGTTCTGCGCGGAAGTGATGCCGGAGCCTTCACCGTCGGCCGGGGCTCTGCCGTCGGCAACGCCTTGGTCGGCCGTGCAACCACTTTCTTGGGCGCGACTGCCTTGGCCTTGCCCTTTGCCGCCTTGGGTGGCTGCTTGGGCTTGGCAACTTTCTTGCCTGGCTTTTTGCGCGAGCTTGCCATGGTGGGTCAGATTATCGCGCAGGGCAGTGTAAGCAAGCTGACAAGGGTATGTCGGTATCTCCATAGGAGTTACCCACAGACTTTGTGGATAAAGTGTCAGTTTCGCCGCCCGGGGACGTGGCATGAAGGCGGTCAAAACTGCGGGTCTCTTCGCAGAAAACTCAAGAAAACCAAGGGTGACGCGGGTCTCGGGCCGAAAGCCCTTTGTTCCATATGACTTGCGAGCAAGCGACAAGCCAGCCTAACGAACGGCCGGATGCTCCGGCTGGATTGCCTGATTTTCGCACAGGCATGCGCCTGGCCGAAATGCAAGCCTCACATGTTGTGGAAAACCCCGGAATTTCAACGATCAAGCCTTCAGGGCTTCCGCAAATGCGGCCGTCAGGGCCGGTACGACATCTTCCACGTTGCCCACGATGCCATAGTCGGCGATCTTGAAGATCGGCGCGGTTTCGTCTTTGTTGATAGCGACGATCACCTTGCTGCCGCTCATGCCAGCCAAGTGCTGGATGGCGCCGGAAATGGCACAGGCGATGTAGAGTTTCGGACTGACCGTCTTACCGGTCTGGCCGACCTGGTCGCCATGCGGACGCCAGCCGGCATCGACCACAGCGCGTGACGCGCCCACGGCGGCACCGATCGTTGCGGCAAGCTTCTCGAGGTTGTCCCAGTTCTGTTTTCCTTCGCCAGCGGGGTCCTTCAGGCCACGTCCGCCGCTGACAATGATCTCGGCCTCGGCAACGTCCAGTTTGCCCTTGGCCCCGGCCACAATCTCGCGCACCACGGCACGAAGGTCTCCCACTCCAAACGTTACCGAGACAGGCTCGATGCCTGCGGTAAACCCGGCGGTCTCCACTGCAAACACGTTTGGTCGCAGGGTTGCCCAAAGCGTTCCGGGCGCGGCAACCTTGACCAGCGCCTTGCCAGCGAACACTGGCCGTGTGGCGACTATCTTGCCGCCTTCGACCTCCAGGTTGGTGCAATCGGATGCCAAGCCGCACTTCCGGCTGGCCGCTGCACGGGCCATAAAGTCTTTGCCTGCCGGCGTGGCACTGGTGAGCACGGCAACCGCCTGCACCGCATCTGCCTGTTGGGCAAGCAGCCTGGACAGGCCGTCCTGACTGTAGACCCTGAATTGCTCACCCTGTGCGACCTGAACCTTGCTGGCCCCGAACGCGCCAAGTCCGGCGGCATGCCCGGCCACATCTGCACCCGCAATCAAGGCAATAGCTTCGCCACCCAGCTGACGGGCCAGTCGGCAACCGGCACCCAAGGCCTGCAATCCGGCCTTCGATGGCTTGTCGTCGGCAAACTCGACGTAAACAAGGACGTTCTTGGACATGGTCTCGGCCTCTTTAAATCACTTTGGCTTCATTGCGCAGCAGGCCCACCAGCGCTTTGGCGGCTTCTGGCCCTTTACCAACGATCTTGCCTGCCGGGCGCGGCGGAGGCGGATCCATCCTCAGCACAGTCACTCCGTCAGCCGGCGCATTTGCCGGCGATTCGTCAATCACGGTCTTCTTGGCGTTCATCAACCCCTTCATGTTGGGCTGACGCGGCTTGTTCAGGCCCTTCTGGCAGGTGATTACGGCCGGAAGCTTGACCACAACGCGCTCACGGTTGCCCCCCGACGCCAGGCGCTCCACGTGGGCCACGCCGTCCTTGACCTCCAGAGCCACGGCGACGCTTACGCACGCCAGGCCAAGCAGCTCGGCAACCATCTGGCCAGTGGCAGAGCTCTGGCTGTCAACAGAGTTCCAGCCGAACAGCAGCAGGTCATGAGGCATGGTCTTGATCTTGGCCGCCAAGGCACTGGCCACGGCCCAGCTGTCATGGTTCCCGTCGCTCACCAGCAGGCTGGCTGCATCACAGCCCATGGCAATGGCGGTCCGCAGTTCCTTGGACACTGCCGAAGGGCCGAGGCTCAGCACAGTGGCCTTGCCGCCGTGCTTTTCCTTGAGCTCAATACCGGCCTCCAGCGCGAACTTGTCGTACTCGCTGATGTCGAAGTTAATGCCGGCAGGATCGTAGTTCTTGCCATCGGCGGCGGGCTTGATGCGGGCATCGGTGGTCGGTGCGCGCCGGATGCAGACGATGATTTCCATTTGCTTCTCGCGTCGTGGTCGTCTTGCGGGTTAGCTGTGCGGGCCGCCAAAATAGCGGGACACACCTTCAGGGCAAGGAGAATGTGCATGTCAGCTTCCTCGCCTGTTGTCACACCGGAAGAAGGCCGCGCCCTGCTGCAATTGGCCCGCAGGGCGCTGGAAACCTGGATTGTTGAACATCGAAAGATCAACCCGCCGGCGCCCCTTTCGGGCGCCATGGCACGCGAACTGGGCGCTTTTGTAACCCTGCACACAAGGGATGGATCACTGCGAGGGTGCATCGGGCACATGATGCCCGGCGGCCCTCTGGGCCGCGAAATTGTGGATCTGGCCATCGCGGCGGGTGTCCATGACCCACGCTTTGACGCGGTTACTGCCGCCGAGCTGCCCGGGCTGGTCTATGAAGTAAGCGTACTTTCACCACTGGAAATCAGCCGCGCGGAGGACGTTGTGCCGGGATCCCATGGCATCCTCCTGCGGCGTGGACATCGGTCCGGGGTTCTGCTTCCGCAGGTTGCCAAGGAACACGGCTGGGACCGCAATACCTTCCTGACCCACACGTGCATGAAGGCGGGCCTGCCACCGGATGCCTGGCGCGACGATGCCACGGAGATCCGCACTTTCACCGCGCAGGTGATCTGCGAACAGGCGCCAGAATAGCCACGCCCTACCCGCAATCGTGGTTGTCTGGGCGTTCGGCCCCGGGGGCACCTTTGCTGCCCTTCATCAGCACCGCCACGGCAATAGCAACGGCTATGCCCATCAGCACTGCAACGCCAAGGAAGATGAATGTGGGGTCCATTCCACGTGTTTAGCCGCCCTGCATGAAATTTCCGAAGAATTCGCGAGGGGTCTTGCCCCTGGCCCACGAGTTGTTGGCAGCAGCACACATGAGGTCCAGAATGCAGGCCATGACACTGGCGCCAACGGGCACCGCCAGACTGGCCCAACGGCTGAAGCCGTTGCTGGACCCACTGTTTGGTTTTGCCCATGCACGATGCGGCCGACGGGAAATCTCACTGGACGCTGTGCAAGAGGCACTTCAGGCGGCTTTGCAGGCAGAGCGCGATGGCCGGGTGTGGCCAGACGACGAAGCACTGTGGGCATGGCTGATCGTTGTAGCCCGCAACAAAGTGGCCGACCAATGCCGTCAATTGGGCCGAGAGGCGGCAGCAATCAGCAGGATGGGTCGCCCGGCTGCAGCAGGCGGCCAAGCGCTGTTGTCAGAGCACCCGCTGCCGCCTGACTTGGCCGAGAACAAGGAACTGAAGCAGATCTGCCGTGCCGCACTAAGCGAACTTCCGCCCAGGCAGCGCGATGCGCTGGAGGCGTTCTACCAGTCGGGACTTAGCCAGGCCCAGATCGGCCAAAGGCTGGACATCAGTGCCAAGGCCGTGGAATCACTGCTGGCAAGGGCGCGCGAAGCAGTCCACAACGTGCTGCGGCGCATGGTGGACAGGCCCGAGGAGCTGCTATGACCGATCAGACCGTAACAAAACTGGTGCAGCACGCGGCGCCCCAGGAACACCTGACGGCGCAGGAGTTGAAGCTGCTTTTCTCTGAACTGGAGGATGCACCGATGATCGCCGCACCTGCGCTACCCGCACTGCCCAATCGCATGCCCCTAGAGTGGTTCGCCTACGCCGCGGCAGTGATGCTGTTTGCGGCCATTCTGTTCGGCATTTCGTGGAACTCTGGCAGGCCGCACCAGCCCCCGATGGCCGTGGCGCCGGAAGTGCAGAAGCCTGAAGCGCAGGTGCAGCAGCCGGAGAATCCGCTGCCCAAGGACGCCGTGGTTGAACGCCCGGTACGCACCGGCCCCGGCCTCTCGTTTGCCGGGAGCTATCCGAAACTTGAAGCCCTGCCAAAGGTAGCGTTGAAGCAGTACGAACTGCCGCTGACCCAGGACCAGATCGCCAACGCAGACAACGCGCTGGTCGCGTCATTGCTCAAAGACGATGCAGCGCGCGAACTGCTGCTCAAGAACGGCTTTGTCGTGCTGGGCGGCGCACGCGGCGACAACGTCGCCGGCCTGCTCGACCAGGTAAACAAGTCCAGCACGCCGGTTGTCGTCACGCCTGACTGTGTACTGCACGTGTTTCACATCTGCTTTGACGAAACACTGAAGGACCTTGAAGAACAGATCTTCCACTGGGACATGTTCGATGTCTGCCAGCGCCTGCTGGAAATCAGCGACGCCGCATACAGACAGGCCAAGGCAAACCTGGAAACGGCCACCATGTCTCCGCAGGAGGCTGAACGTCAGCACCGTCTGATGGAGGCATGGAAGCTGAACGTCGCGTTCCTGGCCGTTCCGACCAAGCTGCTTGGCGAGGCCTCGCGTGTGCGCACCAAGTCCGAACCCAAGTACAATCACGCAACCGACAGCTACGACTCGTCGTTTGTGGAGACCGGCGCGGAAACGATCACCCTTCCTGACTATGTTCAGCAAAGCACCAAGGACGAACTCGCCTTGATTGAGGCGCACAGCGGCTTTTCCAAGTCTGCCGTCTTTGGCTATGTCGACGACTTCAGCCAGTACATCCCGCGTGGTCACTACACCCGGACAGAGCTGCTCAAGCGTTACTTCAAGGCCATGATGTACCTGGGGCGCGCCACGTTTCTGGTTCACGACGTTCCGGGGCGCGGCACCGTAACTCGTAAAGGCGCCGGGCAGATCACTGCAGGTGTCGCCATCACCCCCGAGATGGCCGAGCAGATGACACTGGCCGCGGCCCTCATGGCTGAGAAAGTTGAGTCAGCACCGTTGGGCGAGCGCCCCAGGCGGCCCGCATTTGCCGTGCCGTTGCCCTCGGGCACGTCTCTCAAGCAGTTGTGGGAACGCGTGTACACCTGCACCGGCTTCTTTGTGGGGTTGGCCGATGACCTGAGCCCAGCCGAGTACAACGCGACGCTCAAGGGCGCCAGTGCATCCAGCCTGGCCGATCGCGAAACTCTGCTGAAATTCATGACCGGGATTCGCGGCCTCGCGCTGCCACGTATCTATGGCGGCACCGGGGCGTTTGAGTTGTACGCCACCGGCGAATCCGAACTGAACCTGCTGCTGGTGAAGTCCCAGGGCATGCGCCTGATGGGCCAGCGTTTCGTGCCTGACAGCGACGCCATGGGCAAGCTGGTTTTCCCCACGGTCGGCAAACCACTGGGCGGGGAGAAAGCCGCAACCAAAGTGAACCTGACCTATGTGCTGGCCGAGGGCGGAGAAATCCGTGGGTTCCCGCGCGGGCTGGACGTGATGGGCCTGATGGGTTCGCGGCGCGCCCGTGAGATCCTGGCCGAAACCCGGGATGACGGCTACGAAGGCTATGACACCAGTTTCGACAAACTTAAGTCCCAGTGGGACGCCATGACCTTTGCAGACTGGCAGCGCAACCTGTACACGAGCTGGCTGTATACACTCAAGCCGCTGCTTGAAGACAAGTCCGAGCGCCGCGGCTTTCCAACCTTCATGCAGACCCAGGCCTATGAAGACCGGCTGCTGACGGCTGCCCTGGCAAGCTGGGCGCAGTTGAGGCACGACACGATTCTGTATGCCAAGCAGAGCTACACTTCCAGCAGCGGAACCGGCGCGCCTCCGCGCCCTCCCAGGGTGATTCGCCCGGTGGGCTATGTGGAGCCGGTGGTCGAGTTCTACGACCGCATGTACGCGCTGTGCGAAATGATGCGCCTGGGCCTGAACTCTTTGGGTGTCTCGTCCAACGACGCCAACAACCGGTTGATCAAGCTGGCCGAAACCAGCCAACGGCTGTCCCGCCTGAGCCGCGAACAGCTGATGGGCAACGAACTGACCCAGGCCGACTATGACTTCATCAAGAACTTCGCGGGCACGGTCACCGCAACGCTGAAGCCCGAAGTCGGCAACCTGGATCCGCGCAGCCTGCGCACGGACATCATCGCCGACGTCCACACTGACGGAAACAGCATGCAGTGCCTCGAAGTCGGCACCGGCAAGCTGCGCCTGATGGCGATTGCCTATTACAACCCCGACGGCGATCTGATTGTGGGCATGGGCCCGGTGCTTAGCTTTTACGAGTTCCGGCACCCGATGAAGGACCGGCTGACCGACGAGAAGTGGCAGCAGATGCTGGCCAGCGGCAAGACACCTGCGGACCCGGAATGGATCAAGAACTTCACAGGCGGCAAGTAACCAAAGACGAACAGACAGGGCCCGCGATGCGGGCCCTGTTCATTTCACAAGCGGGCCCGGCCCGAGGATGCCGACGGCCAGCAGCACGTCGTCATGCACTTTCTTGCGCGTCTCCACCGTGTAGTTTCGCAGCACATAGGCCGGGTGGTAGGTGGCAATCACCTTGCGGCCATCAACATCAAATACCTGGCCACGCAGCTTGCCGATGGCCTCTTTGCGGCCGGTCAGCCATTGCGCCGGGAACAGCCCGACGGCCAGAATCACCTTTGGGTTCAGAATCTCGATCTGCTTCGCCAGGTAACCGCGGCAGGCCTCGATCTCCTCGGGATCCGGGTTGCGATTGCCCGGCGGGCGGCATTTCAACACGTTGGCAATGTAAACTTGCTCGCGTCGGTACTTCATGCCCTTCTCGATGATATCGGTAAGCAGCTTGCCCGCACGGCCGACAAATGGGATGCCACGGGCATCTTCATCGCCGCCGGGGGCTTCACCGACAATCAACAGGGGTGAACGCGGGTCGCCCGTGCCGAACACCGTCTGGGTTCGCGTTGAACAGAGTTTGCATGCCGCGCAGGTGCGCACCTGTTCTGCCAACGGCTCCAACGCTCGGGCCTGGGCACTGTCGAACGCCTTTAGCTCCTCCAGTGCCGCACTGGGCACAATCACCGGTGTGCCGACCTTGGCCGCCGCTGCGGGCCGGGCCTGCGGCGTCGGATGCCCCGCGCGCGGCGGACTCTTGTGGGCAGCGGCGGGCGCAGCCCTGTGCTTGCGCTTGATCGGCAGTTCGTTGACACCGCCCATCTGCAACAGTTCAAGGTTGCCACGCAGTTGCCTTGCAAGTTGCGATTTGTTGATCCGCGCCATGGCGCGACAATAGAGGACCCGGGTATCAACAACAACTGCTTGCGGCGGTACGGTTGGTCTTTGCCGGCGCAGCAAGGTCACGGGCAGCCTTGCCTGCTTCGCCAATTGATCTCAAACAATGATCGCGCCGCCGGTGCGCGCCAACGTGGCCGCAAGTTCAGACGCAACTGCGTCGGCGACCTCGCGCTCGACTTCTGCCACCAGTCGGCCTTTGATGTGCGCGCCGGCCGCCCGCAAGTGGCCGCCGCCCTTGAATCTCGCGGCGATTTCGTTGACCGCCATATGGCCTTCGCTGCGGAAGCTAACCTTGAGCTCTTTAGGCCCCAGCTCGCGAAACAGCAAAGCAACCATACTGCCTTTGAGGGACTTCGGGATTGTCACCAGCTCGTTGGCCTCGGCGTCGGTCGCGCCGGTGGCTTCCATAGCCGCCATGGAAACGCGGGCAATGGCCAGTTTGCCATCAAGCCGGATCTCAAGCGTCTCTGTGACCATGGCTTCCAGTTTCAGACGGTCCGAGGTCTTGTTGCGATAGATATGACCCGTCAACTCACCTACTTTCACGCCGTAGCGTTCCACCAATTCGGCCACAATGCGGTAGGATTCCGGCGTACTGTTGCTGAACATGAAGCGACCGGTATCGGTGACAATCGCGCAGAACAAGGCCTCGGCTGCGCCGGGCGTCACCGGAATGTCCGCGTGCCGGATCACCCGGAAAACCACTTCGCCGGTGCTGCTTGCATTGGGCATCACGATGGCCGCATCGCCAAAGCCCGGGTTGTCAACGTGATGGTCGAGGTTCAGCACCGGCGTTCCCGGCGCCAGCCTTGACAACACCGCGCGTGCCCGGCTTTCCGCGCCACAATCAACCATGATGCACAGGTCAAACCGCGGCAGCGGCGCGGGCAGGCTATCCAGCGGAACCAGCTGGTCGCTGCCACGCAGAAAGTCGTACTTGCCGGGCCCAAGGTCCTGCGTAACGGTAAGGACTTCCCGGCCCGTCGCGCGCAGGCAATCCGCGAGTGCGAGCATGCTGCCAAGCGCGTCGCCGTCCATGATCGGGTGGCCGCCGATAACTACCTTTCGCGCACCCTGTATCAGCGCAGCGGCCTTTTCATACGCGGCGGAGTCGTTCATGGCAGTCCAGTTCACGCCGGTCGACGGACTTTGTTGGCCAGCAGGCCGACGTTTTCAATTTCGCACTCGCACAGGTCGCCGTCGTTCAGTGCCCCGACTCCTTCCGGCGTGCCCGTAGCGATAACGTCGCCGGGCTCCAGGGTCATCCACGTACTCATGACGGCAATCTGCTTTGCCACGGGGTGGATCATCTCGGCCGTGGTTGCGCCCTGACGGGGTTCGCCGTTGACGCGGCAGGCAATGCGGAGCTTCTGGGGATCTGCCACATAGCGCGCGGGAACAAAGTAAGGCCCCATTGGCGTAAAGGTGTCCAGGTTCTTGCAGCGGGTCCAGGGATGCTGCTTTTCGCGATCCTGCTTCTGCACACGCCGCGCGCTTACGTCATTCAGCACGCTGTAACCTGCGATCATCTCCAGCGCGCTCTCGATGGCGACATTCTTGCACATGCGCCCGATCACCACCGCCAGCTCAACCTCATGGTCAACGCGCCCCTCGAGCCACTTCGGTATCACAATCTGTGCATTGTGCCCGCACAGGCTGCTGGGCAGCTTCGCGAACCAGGTCGGGTCCGGCGGCGCGGTGTTGCCGAACTCGGCGGCATGCTTCATGTAGTTCTGCACCATGGCAACAATCTTGCCGGGCCGCGGCAGAGGCGGCGCAAAGGTCCAGTTACCGGGCATCTCTTCCAGCAACAGCGAGTCTTGCTCAATCGCGGCAATCAGCGCATCAAGCTGGTCCGCGGCAATCAGGTCCGCCAGCGCACGTTTACTGAAGTCGCGAACTGCACCCCGGGTGATGTCGTGGTGAACGCCGGCGCGTTCAACCCCCAGACGTAATTCATGGTCTGCCTCAAAGGCGAAAAAGCGCATCATGACTTCTTCTTTTCGAATGGCTTGATAACCGGCAACCGGCCGCTGACGCGCACGCGGGACACCAGATCTATTACGGCCTCTGCCACGTTGGCCTTGGTACTTGGCGGCAACTCGGCCACCAGACCCTTGGCATTGATGATGCGCACAAACTCCTTGGCTTCTCCAAAGTGTGCGGGGGTGTTTACGACCATCAGGTCGCATTGCTTGGCGGCCAGCTTTGCGCGGGCGTTATCGAGGGCATTGGCGCTCTCCAGGCTGAAGCCGACGATAATCTGGTCTTGGCGACGGCGCTCTCCCATGGACTTCAGCACATCCGGGTTCAGCACCAGTTCCACGGTCACTTGCTCGGCGCCTTTCTTGATCTTGCCCACCTCGCGTCTGGCGGGCCGATAGTCACTGACCGCCGCGCTGGCAATAAACACGTCGCAACTGTCAAACCGTTCAGACACGGCTTCCAGCATCTGCTGCGCGCTGGTCACAGGGATGAATGCAACGCCCGGCGGCGGCTGCAAGTGCGTCGGTCCGCAGACGACCGTCGCGTAGGCCCCCAGCCGTTGGGCGCTTCGGGCCAGTTCCATACCCATCAAGCCGGTGCTGGGGTTGCCGATGAAGCGCACGTCGTCGAGGTACTCGTGCGTCGGGCCGGCCGTGATCAGCACGTTGGCTCCGCGCAGATCCCCCACCTTTGTCGTCAGCTTCTTAGCCATGCGCCGATCTCTTTGCGACCCATGCCCGCGCCCAATGCAGCCATCAACAGGATACGCGCTTTGTGGCCCGGAATGCCCGACGCAAACACAATGCCGGCTTCCTTCAACCGTGCGCCGCCGCCTTCGTAACCGTACGTCCCGCTGACTCTCCCACCCCAACAGCGCGAGGTCAGCAGCACAACCAACCCCGCTTCTTGCGCGGCAACCGCGGCCTTGGCCATGGGCGGCGGAAGGTTTCCGCGCCCCAAAGCCTCCACCACGATGCCCTTGTCGCCGCGCTTGGCGCAGAAATCAATCAGCGATCCGTCATCGCCGGCACTGGCGGCAATCAGGCTGACGCGTTCCTCAAGCCGGGCAAACGGCAGGGCCTTGCGCAGCACGGGCTTGCGATAGAACCGCAGGTCCTCGCCATCGAAGAACGCCAATGGCCCGGTGTCGGGTGCCTGAAAAGTGTCCAGTGCCTCAGTGTATGTCTTCGTAACCTCGCTTGCTGCGTTCACACTGCTGTTCATCACCACCAGTACGCCGCAATCGCGGGCCTTGCGTTCGGCAGCGACGCGACATGCCTGGTACAGGTTGATCGGCCCGTCCCAGGAAAGCGCCGAGCTGGTCCGCATCGCACCGACAAACACAATCGGCTGGCCGCCTTCATGGCGCAGGTCCAGCAGGTAGGCGCTCTCCTCAAGCGTGTCTGTGCCGTGGGTGATGACGACGCCGTCAAATCCAATTGCAAAACTCTTGGCCACAAGCTCGCTGAGCTCGAACATGCGCGCCGGCGTCATGTGCGGGCCGGGCAGCTGGCCGAAGTCATGCACCTCGGGCCGGCAGAACCGCATTAGGCCGGGCACAACTTTGAGCAGGTCCGCGCCCGTCAGCACAGGCACCGCGCCCCGACCGGCGTCGTCGCGCATCGAGATGGTGCCACCGGTAAAGATGAGTCGGATTCGAGGAAGGTCGAGCATAGATTCAGTCTGCAGTCAGGAGTCCGGAGTCAGCAGCAAAAGCAACGACCCGCAGTTTGCCGTTGCTGCTGACTGCTGACTACAGGCCGCCGACTTCCTAGTCTGTCACAGCATGCACGACATTTCTGATTTCCGCAGCGACACTGTCACCCTGCCCACGCCCGCCATGCGCGAGGCCATGGCCCGGGCTGAGCTAGGCGACGACGTACTGGGCACTGAACCCACGGCTATCAAGCTCGAGGCCATGACCGCTGACCTGCTGGGCAAGGAAGCCGGGCTGTTTGTGCCCAGCGGCACCATGGGCAACCAGATTGCCATCGCGCTGCACGCCCAACGCGGCCAGGAAGTGATCTGCGAGTTCAGTGCACATACCTACAACAACGAAAGCGGCGCACTGGCGCTGATCGCCGGGGCGCAGGTGCGGCCCATCCACGGCAGCGCGGGCATCATGGAGCCTTCGCATGTCGAGGCGTTGATCCGCCCAGCCAACATCCACAACCCGCGCACAGCGCTGATCACGGTAGAGAATACCCACAACGCGGCGGGCGGCACGATCGTGCCGCTCGAGAACATCCGCGCCCTGGGTGAAGTCGCTCGCAAACACAAGCTCAAGTATCATCTCGACGGGGCACGCCTGTGGAACGCCCATGTGGCCACCGGCGTGCCGTTAAAGGACCTGTGCGCGCCCTTCGACACCGTCAACGTCTGCCTGAGCAAAGGCCTGTGCAGCCCGGTGGGCAGCGTGCTGGTGGGCTCGCGCGAAGAAATCGAACGCGGGCGCTACCTGCGCAAGCAACTGGGCGGGGGCATGAGGCAAAGCGGCATTCTCGCAGCCTGCGGCATTGTCAGCATCACCAGCATGATAGAGCGCCTCAAGGACGACCACAGCAACGCACGCAAACTGGCCGATGGCTTGGCCAAATTGCCCGGCGTGCAGCTGGACCTGGCCACAGTGCAGACGAACATCATTTACTTCAGCGTACCGGGCCGCGAAGCGCAGTTCCCGCAATGGCTGGAGCGCCTGAAGCAGCAGAAGGTCCTGGCCATGACCCTTGGCAACCGCTGGCGCCTGGTGACGCACAATGACGTCGACGCGCAAGACTGTGAACGGGCGTTGTCAGCCTTTCAGTCCGTGCTGGCCTAACTCGAATCACGGGCAACTCTACGCCAGTGGCCGGCGGCCACTGAGCCTTGAACCCACCGGCGCCGGAAGCTCGTAGTACTCGTGTTCCATCGCCACCTGCTCAAAGGCCAGGATCCGGTCGTACAGCTGGTTGTCCACGGCCGCCACGGCCTTGATTCCCATGGCCTCGCAGGTCTGGCGATTCTTGGCGTCGGTCATCACACTTTCCAGCGCGCTGTGCAGCTTGCGCGCGAACACCTTGCCATACCTCATACTGGTGACGTAAGGCGGCACAGGTGCCAGCGGCGTCTGCGCGATCTTGCGTACGCCCTGCAAGGCGGACGGCCGGTGCTTCAGCAGAAGGCCCCAGGTCACGCAATCCACACAGGCAACGTCTACCAGGTTGTCGTGCAACAGTTGCAGGCTGGCCACATGGGAACCCGAGAGTGTCACCTGGCTGAAAAAGCGCCCGTCTCGGGAAAACGGCGCAATCACCGCGCGCAGTGCATTGGCCCCGCTGTGCGACGAAACGTTGTTCAGCGCCGCGCGCCGGCCTCGCAAATCGGCGACACCCCAGGCGGGGTCGTTCTCGCGCACCACAATGAAGCTGCTGTGGAAGTGTTCCGTGCAACCCTCAAAGTCAAAGCACGGCGCCGCAATCGCACGCAAGGCGCGGCCAGCATCTACGGCCACGTCATAGCCGCAGCATTGCGTGAACATCAGGTTCGGGTGGCCCCACTGTTCGCGGTAGTCGAGTTCACGTTCCAGATTGTCCGGCGCGAACTCAATGC
The DNA here is from genome assembly GCA_019636215.1 of Planctomycetota bacterium. Taxonomy (GTDB): domain Bacteria; phylum Planctomycetota; class UBA8742; order UBA2392; family UBA2392; genus H3-PLA7. The sequence continues at coordinate 369,755 of JAHBXZ010000002.1, forward strand.
CGACCTCGCGGCAGGCCGCACTGACGGCGCGCCACAACTGGTCCGTGGCATCGCGGATCTCCGGCAGGTCGTACCACGGCAGACTGGCAATGGCCATGAACAGCCACGATAACAAAGACGGTTGCGCGACGCCCCTTACCGGCGGTCGATTGGGGCGCTCCCCACGGGATTGAAAAAGCCCGACCAAATGGCCGGGCTTCTCAACGGTCCGCGGGCGTGATGCCCGCAACACTTGGTTACATTCCCATGTCCATGCCGCCCATACCACCCATGCCGCCCATTCCCCCCATGCCTCCGCCGCCCATACCGGCGCCGGCGGGCTTCTTTTCGGGGATTTCGCTGATCGCGACGTTAGTGGTCAGCAGCAGCGTTGCAACGCTGGCCGCGTTCTGCAGGGCCGAAGTGGTAACCTTGGCCGGGTCAATCACACCGGACTTCACCAGGTCTTCGTACTTCTCTGTCTGCGCATTGAATCCAAAGTTAAAGTCCTTGTTCTCGAGCACTCGCATGGCAACCACGCTGCCGTCCATGCCGGAGTTAGCGACAATCTGCTTCAGTGGTGCGCTCAATGCGCGGCGCACGATATCAATGCCGATCTGCTCGTCGGCGTTGCCCTTGACCTTGTCCAGGGTCTCGGCCAGTCGCAGCAGCGCGACGCCGCCGCCCGGCAGGATGCCGCTTTCCACCGCTGCCCGCGTCGCATGAAGGGCGTCCTCTACGCGTGCTTTCTTTTCTTTCATTTCAACTTCTGTGGCCGCGCCGACCTTCAGCTTCGCCACGCCGCCCGCCAGCTTTGCCACGCGTTCCTGCAGCTTCTCGCGGTCGTAGTCGCTGGTGGTCTTTTCAATCTCGCGGTTCAACTGGTCGATGCGAGCCTTGATGTCCTTGTTGGTCCCGGCGCCTTCGATGATCGTTGTCAACTCTTTCTCGATCACGATGCGTTTGGCGCGACCCAGCATCTTCAGATCAACCGTTTCCAGGCTCATGCCGGTTTCTTCGCTGATCACCTTGCCGGCAGTCAACACACCGATGTCTTCCAGCATAGCCTTGCGGCGGTCGCCAAAGCCCGGTGCCTTGACGGCGCAGCACTTCAACACACCACGCAGATGGTTGACGACCAGCGTTGCCAAGGCCTCGCCTTCAATCTCTTCGGCGATGAACACAACGGGCTTCTGGCTGCGGGCCAGTTGCTCAAGCACCGGCATCAGTTCCTTGATGCTGGTCAGTTTCTTGTCGTACAGGAAGATGAAGGCGTCGTCGAACTCGGTCTTCATGCCGCCCTTGTCGGTCACAAAGTGCGGGCTGACGAAACCCTTGTCGAACTGCATGCCCTCCACCCACTCGACTTCCGTGTCGCGGCCTTTGCCCTCTTCGACCGTGATCACGCCGTCTTTGCCCACTTTGTCCATTGCCGTGGCCAGCATCTTGCCGATCTCGGCGTCGTTGTTGGCCGCAATGGTGCCGACCTGTGCGATTTCGCTGCTCGCGCTGACGGGCTTGGCGCGCTTGGTGATCTCTTCGCTTACGTGACTGACGGCCTTGTTGATACCGTCGCGCACACCGATCGGGTTGGCGCCGGCTGCCACGTTCTTGAGGCCTTCATCCAGAATCGCTTCAGCCAGCACGGTTGCGGTGGTGGTGCCATCGCCGGCGTTGTCGCTGGTGCGGCTGGCGACTTCCTTGACGATCTGGGCGCCCATGTTCTCCCAGGCGTCCTTGAACTCGATTTCCTTGGCCACAGTCACGCCGTCCTTGGTGACCGTGGGGCCACCGTAGGACTTCTGGATCACCACGTTGCGCCCGCGGGGGCCCAGCGTTGCCTTCACGGCGCGGGCCAGCTGGCGAACTCCGGCGCGAATACGTTCACGTGCGTCCTGGTCGAATACAATCTGCTTGGCTGCCATGGGTCGTTCCTCGTTAGGCCGGTTGCCCGGCGCGGATTCGGTTCCTGGTATGCCCGCAAATGCGGGCCATGAGTTCCTGCTACTCGATGACAGCGAGAATTTCTTCCTCGCTCATCAGGATGTATTCCTTGCCGTCAAGCTTTACGTCCGTGCCGGCGTAGCTCTTGAACAGCACGCGGTCACCGGCCTTGACCTGGAACGGTATGCGCTCTCCGGCATCGCTCAGTCGGCCCTGCCCCACGGCCACGATCCTGCCTTCCTTGGGTTTTTCCTTGCTTGCGTCGGGCAGGATGATGCCGCCCTTGGTCTTTTCGTCGGCCTTGGCGCGTTCAATCAGGACTTTGTCATTTAGCGGGCGAACCTTGGTTGCCATGTCTTGTTCTCCGTGCGTTGGCGGCATTGCCGCGGATCAGTTCAAGTTCTCGAAGTTGTCCAGCTTCCTGAGGGTTCCCTCTGACTTCAGCTTGCGGTCTGGCTCAGATTCGGGTTCGGGTTCCGCCTTGGCCATCACGCGGTTCATCAACTCCATGGCCGCTGCCAGTGGCAGGGCGTCCCCGTCGGCGGCCATCTGCTGCAACCGATGAAAAGTCTCCGCCACGGGGTCAAGTGCGCCACGATCGACGGCGCTTTCAAAAATGCGCAGCGCCTTGGCCATCGGCTCGGGCATGGTCGCCGGCGAGCCAAGGTCAATCTTCACGACACCTTGCGGAGTCTGGATCATCAGCACCTTGTGTTCAGGACGCTTGCGGTCGCTCATGCTATCGCCCGCCGAACAAGGTCGCGGAAGAGGTTCACTTCAAACGGCTTGCGCAGCAACCGCAGGGGGTTCAGTCGCAGGGCATCTTCAATAAGGTCGTCGCCGGCCTCGGCAGTCATGAAGATACAGGCAAGTTCCTTCATGGCCCGGTTGATCTCGCTGTACACACGTACACCCGTCATGTCCGGAAGATTCAGGTCAAGCACAACCAGCCGGCAAGGCGCGCGCTGGGCCAGCGCAATGGCCTCGTCGCCACGGCCGGCCTGCAGAGTTTCACACCCCTCATCCTCCAGCAGCATGGCCAAGCCCTGACGCAAACTGACGTTGTCGTCAACCAGCAACACTGTGCGCGGCAGGACGGTCATGGATCACCGCCGACCACGAAGCAAACCCAATGCCATCTAACAACCCGGCTCGCAACTGTCGCAACCCATTTACCCATAGCTACTTGTGACTGCGCAATTTGGCACAAACTCGGCTCTCATGCTGCCGGTATGGCAGAGGTGCGCCCGCACCGCACCGACCGTGCCAGCTTGGCAGGACATCGCGGTCGCCGGCGATAGCAACTTCACAGTGGCAGAACTGTTGCATGCCAAGATCGACGGCCTTCCAATCCGACAACCCGTTATCAGAATCCAGCCCATGAAACTGGTCGTCGCCGTGATTAAGCCGTTCCGATTCGAGGCCTGTCTCCGTGCGTTGAAGGACTTGCCGGTACATGAACTGGCGTACAACGAAGCCAGAGGCTACGGCCGTCAGAAAGATCACCTGCAGGACTACCGCAATGACCGCTTCGCGGTGGCGTTTCTGCCCAAGATGCGCCTTGAGTTTCAAGTGGAGGCCGAGTACTTGAAGTCAGCCATAGACGCAATCTGCAGCGCCTGTCGCAGCGGCCGCCAGGGAGATGGCAAGATCTGGGTGCTTGATGGCCGCGTGGCGGTACCACAAGCTGTGCGCCCATGAACCCGGCGCCAACTTTCTGGACACTGGCCAACATTTTCACGTTCGCGCGCTTTGCGTTTGCGCCGATCTGCGCCGCATTGTTCATCACCGGTACGCACTGGGGAATGTGGGTCGGAGGTTGGCTGGCCGGGCTGGCGATGTTCACCGATGTCTGTGACGGCTACTTCGCCCGTCGACAGAAGCAGGTCAGTGACATCGGCAAGGTCTTCGACCCGCTGGCCGACGCCGTTTTCTTTGTGATGGTTTGGACGGCATTGGGCATTGAAGGCGCGTATCCTGTCTGGCTCGCGCTGCCGTTTCTGGCACGAGAACTGGTGCAGCACGTTTACCTGCGACCGACGGCAGCCCGGCTGGGCGTGGCGCTGGCGGCGAACTTCTGGGGCAAACTGAAGACACTGGTGCAGACGCTGGTGCTGATCACGTTGTGCTGGTTCGAATTCTTCGTCATGTACTGGCCGCACATCGCTGCATGGGTTAAGCCGGCGAACATCATGATGATCAGCGTAACCGCCGCGATCAGCGTGTTGTCGATTCTGCCCTACTTCAAGGCCGTTCGGGCCTTGTCCGCAAGGCCCACACCCGCCTAGGCAACACATGAGCCGGTACTCACGACAGGTGTTGTTTGACCCGATCGGCCCGCAGGGCCAGGCTGCACTTGGTGCCTCGCGGGTGCTGCTGGTGGGATGTGGTGCGCTGGGTTCTCACCTTGCGGAGTTCTGTGCGCGTGCCGGCGTGGGCACGCTGACGATTGTCGACCGCGACATTGTCGAGCCCGGCAACCTGCAACGCCAAGGCCTGTTCACCGAGGCTGATGCCGCGCGCGCCCTGCCCAAGGCCGTGGCTGCGGAGGCCCATCTGCGCGCGATCAACACCGATGTGCAGGTCACGGGCGTGGTCGAGGACTTCACGTTTCGAAACGCCGAATGGCTGGCCAAGGACGCCAGCATCATCCTTGATGGCACGGACAACTTCGAAACGCGCTTTCTGATCAACGACCTTGCGGTCAAGACCGGCAAACCGTGGGTCTACGCGGGCTGCGTTTCTTCACGCGCGACATGCATGCCCGTGACACCGGGCCGCAGCGCCTGCCTGCGCTGCATGCTCGAAGACCAGCCCGCCGCCGGCGGCGAGAATTGCGACACCGTGGGCGTGATCATGCCGGCCGTGCTGCAGGCCGTGGCCTGGGCCAGCGTAGTGACGCTGAAGATTCTCACGGGCAATGAAAGCGCGCTGTTCAAAAAGATGTACGTCAGCGACCTGTGGACCGGCGAACGGCAGATTCTGGAAGCCGGTACGCCCCGCGCCGATTGCCCCTGCTGCGGCAAGCGCGAGTTCCCGTGGCTGGAGGGCAATCGCGCCAGCCGCGCGGCAGTGCTGTGCGGACGCGACAGCGTACAGATCACGCCCGAGGGCACATTCGATTTCGAGGCGGCCCGCAGCAACATCCGCAAGGCCGCCAAGATCACCACCGAGAACGAGTATCTAATCCGCGCGGAGTACGAGGGCTTAACGCTGACCCTCTACCGGACAGGCCGCGCGCTGGTGCATGGCACGCAGGACGAGGCACGGGCGCGGGCCATGATGGGGCGCCTTACCTGACCCCGCGATAGTAGGAATACGCCAAGACGCAGATCAGACTGGTTGAAACGAAAGCCATCGGCCACGCAACCAACCGCCACAACCCTCTTGTCGCTGGATATCCCGCTTGCGCAGTGAACTGGCTCACGACCGCCAGGTACAGTACGACCCATTGGGCCTCTTCGGGCAGCAGAGGCCGTAGCCATTGGGCCCAAACGTAGAAAAGTGCAATACCCAGCAAGCCGCTACCGGAAACAGCCAAGCCAACCAGTGCAGGGACCTCTGTCCGTACCCCAGGTCGTGGAGGTTCTTTAGTTTGCGCGGCATTCATGCTTAGGGTTCAACGAGCGAGCCATCAGATCCGCCGCTCAATTCGCCGCTACCCCACCTTCGTTTCCGCCCCGCGGCCGTTGGCGAACTGCAACTGGTACAGCTTGGCGTAGCGGCCGTTCTGGGCCAGCAACTGGCTGTGGCTGCCTTGCTCGACCACCTCGCCTTTGTGCAGCACCAGAATGTTGTCGCTGTCGGTGATTGTGCTCAACCGGTGCGCCACAACCACTGCTGTGCGGCCATGCATCAGCTTGTGCAGCGCGTCCTGGATCAGCCCTTCCGTCTCGCTGTCGATGTTGCTGGTCGCTTCGTCCAGCACCAACACTTTGGGGTCAAAGGCCAGCGCGCGCGCAAAGGCGATCAACTGGCGTTGGCCCGCGCTGAAGGTCGCGCCGCGTTCGGCGACCATGCCGTCGTAGCCACCCTGAAGGCCGCGAATGAACGTGTCGGCGTGAACCACCTTGCAGGCCTGCTCGACCTGTTCGCGCGTGATGCTATGGTCGCCCAGGCGCACGTTGTCCAGCACACTGCCCGCAAACAGAAAAACGTCCTGCAGCACCAGGCTGAAGGCGTCGCGCAGGTGGTCGCGGGTCATCTCGCGGATGTCCACGCCGTCAACAAGAATGCTGCCCTTCTGCACGTCATAGAAGCGCATCAACAGGCTGATGATCGTGGTCTTGCCGCTGCCTGTGGCACCCACCAGCGCCAGCGAACTTCCGGCCGGAACCTTGAAGCTGACACCCTTGAGCACCCAATCCGGCTCGGGCTTGCTGGCATCATAGGTGAACCACACATCGCGGAATTCAATCTCGCCGATGATGACCGGAGCTTTGGGGCTGGCCGGGTCGGCAACTTCGTTCTTCGTGTCCATGACCTTAAAGATGCGTTCCGCGGCGGCCATGGCGGATTGCAGCACGTTGTATTTTTCGCTCATTTCTCGAATCGGGCGGAACAGCATCGGCGTGTAAAGAAAGAACGCGAAGAACGTCCCGAAGTCCAGCTTGCCCGCGAAAATGCTGCTGGTCCCCCACCACACCACCACCGCCACCGTGGCCGTGCCGGCAAGTTCGACCACCGGAAAGAAGATTGAGAAGTTGAACACCGTGCGATAGGTGGCCTCGCGGTAATCGCTGCTCAGGTCGTCAAAGCGCTTCTCCATGCGCTTTTCCGTGCCGAAGATTCGCGTGACGCGCCAGCCCTGAATCGTTTCATTCAGAAACGAATTCACGCTGGCCAGCTTCACGCGCATGTCGCGAAAGGCGCTGCGCGCGCGACCTCGGAACAGCCAGGTCAGAAAGCCCATCACGGGTATGGCCAGCACCACAATCAGCGCAAGCTGCCAGCTGAGCATGAACATCAGCGTCAGGGCACCAACGATGATAATCGCGTCACCCACAAGCTGCACAAACCCCGAGGCAAACACTTCGCCGATGGCCTCCACGTCGCTGGTAACGCGCGTGACCAGCCTCCCCACCGGGTTCCTGTCAAAGAAACGCAGCGGCTGCTGCTGGATGTGCGTGTATGTCTGCTGGCGCAGGTCCAACACGGCTTTGTTGCCAAGGATCTGGAACAGGTACCCGTCGCCAAAACGAGCGGCAAACTGCACGGCAATCAGGCCCAGAAAGGCAAATGCATACCAAGCCAGTTGGGTCCATGCGGCGTCTTTCTCGGCCTGTGGCGCGGCCTCGTTGCCCAGGATCGTGAAAGGACCGTTGATCGAATCCCGAACAATCAGCGGCGTGACCAGTTCACAGGCTGCCGCAAGCAGCATGAAGAACACGCCCCCGAGCACCAGCCGCAGATACGGCCGGGCATACGGGATCAGCCGCTTGATCAAACGGGCGTCGTAGGCCTTGCCCAGGACCTGATCGTCATCATGGTAAGTATTGCTCAACAGCACCTCACGCTACGCCGCGACAATGCCGCAAGTATCGGCCCCTGCACGGGTTTGGGGATAAGCTATACTCTTCCTGTGGCGCAGGGCCATAAGGGAACCATGCCGGAACCAGCTCCAGAATCAAACGCCCGGGCAGCGGCACTTTCTGCCATGCAAAGCCTTTTTTCAGGGCTGGAAAGCCGCATGGTTCGCCAGCGCATGTTGCCACACCCGGGCGAGGGTTCCCTGTATGACCTGGATCCAAACCGTGTTTCGCGCCGCAGTTACAGGGCTGGCGACTTGACGCCAAACGGCGATGGCCCGTTTTCGCGGCGCGAGGCCGTGGGCCTGCTGCACAAACCCATGCTTGGGTTGGCCCAAGTCAAGGTCTGCGTGGTGCTGGATTTTGCCTGGGGTCCCAATCGGTTCACCCCTGAGGCCGTGAATCGCGCCGCAGAGTGGGCATTGGCCCCGCAACGCCAGGACATCTACTTCGTGATCGGCGTGGCCGGCGCGGCGCTGCAGCACGGCCACAGCGACGACCTGCTGCAGAGTCTCACCGGTGGCGGCAACTGGCGCGCGGCCCTTGTGGAGTACGTGACGCCAGGCTGGGCCGTTACGTCACCCCGGGACGGCGTGATTCTGCCAGCCCTTTTCGAAAACCTGTTCGACCCCGAGCCCATGGACCAGAAAGTCGCACGGGTAGATTCTGCATTGGCCGCAGCCGGCGAGCTGAAAGAACCCGGCGGATTTCTTCTGCTGGAAGAACTGGCCGGGCGCTGTGCAGTCAGCCGCGACATTGTGACAGACCGCGCTATCCTGTTTGCCGAACGCACACCGGGGCTGGACGTCAAGGATGTTGGCGGCAGCCTGATTCTGCAGCGCAACCGTTTTGAGTCCCTCAGGGCCTGACATGAGCATTCTTGAACGCATCAAGTTGATGATCAAAGGCCAGGCCGGCGAAGCCGAGCAGGTCATCAAAGACGCACACAGCACCAGCGAGATGCTGGGGCATCTCGATGAGTTGATCACCCGCAACGAAGTCGAGTTGCGCAAGACCCGCCAGGAACTGGCACGCCTGGAGCTGTCCGAGCGCGCCAGCATTGAAAACATCAAGTCCGGCCGCGTTGGCGACCGCGAAAAAGAGTTCGTGCTGCTTCAGATCAAGCGCACCCGCGGCCAGATGGAAAACCTGAAGCTGCGCGCGGACATCCTGAACAAGAACATAGAGCTGCACCTGAACCTGGTCGGCAAAATCCAGGCCATGGAAGCCATGGACCTGCGCGGTATTGAGCAGAATGTGGTCGAGCGCGTGATGCTGGACTTTGAAGAAGGAATGGAGAAGTTCCGCGAGAACGTGACCACCGGCGAAGGCGTTACCAAGGCCCGCAACGAGGTGCTCAGCGCCAAAGACAAGGACGACCTGCGCAAGCTGGAGAAAGAAATCCTGGGCGAACCCAAGCCCTCGGCCAACCACAACGCGGATATCGACGCCGAGATCGCCAAGCTGGAGAAAGAGCTGGCCCAGCGCGAAGGAAAGGCGGCCAAAGAGGCGCCGCCTTCGCAAAAGACAGCAGAGGACATCGAGTAGGTCCTTACACAACCTGCCGCGCTTGGTAATCGCGCGGCAGTCGGGCAGCCTGTGAAATGACATTCAGAAGTGCAATGGAGCAAGCATGGCCAACTTCTTTCAGATGCTGTTCGGCAGCGGGCTCGACCTGCGAAAACTGAAGGTCAAGCTGCGTGAAGTCGAGCGCGAGCGCCGCAAGTACTTCCTGGACCTGCGCAAGCTCAGCGCATCGCAGACCGACCTGATCGAGAAGATCAAAGGTGCCCGGCGCGAGGGCAACCAGTTTGAAGTCGACTACCTGTGGGAAGAACTGAAGTCGATGAAGCACGACTTCGCCTTCAACAAGCGCGCAGCAAAGGTCAGTAACCTTGAAGGCATCGCGCTCAAGAAGTACATCCGTGGACTCGAGCGCCTCGAAAAACGCAAGGACAAAGACGGCGTAAACAAACTGCTGCAGCGCATCCGCACCAGCGGCCTGGACGCCAAGCTGGCTCTGCAAAGCATCGACGAGGAAGCCTATCTCGATGAGTTGAACGCAACCCTGGACGACCTGGGCCTGGAAGTCGACGCCGAGATGTCCGACGACGACCCGGAGAAAGAGAAGTTCCTGTCCGAGATCGACACCATCAACGAGGCCGAAGGCAGCGGCAACTTTGAAGAAGCGCTCAAGACCGAGGCGCAGCTCAAGCAGAAGCTGGAGAAAGAAGACCAGGCGATTTAGCTCCTGGCTCCCGCTGTGGGGTCAACCGCTTCGTCTGACTCAAGACTCGGAACTCCGGACTCGAAACTCTCATGGACCTCGGCCCAAAACTGAAACGCGCCTGCGACGACAGCCTCCACAAGGCCAAGATGGCCTGGAAGGGCGGCGATGCCGAGGGCGCCGCCGCGCACTTTGAGGCCGCCAGCAAGGCCATGTTCAAGTATGCCGAGTACGGCGGTTCTCGCGCGCAGGAGTATGCACGCAAGAAAAAGGCCATTGAGTACCGCGATTTCGCCAAGCGCCTTCGTGAAGTCGGCACCGAAAACGCCGCCGGCGCGGCCAGGAAGCTGACGCCGCCCAGCGGCGACCCCGACGACAACGGCCAGCGAGAAAACTCGCCCGAAGAAGGCGAGGCCGCGATTTCCAGTGCCGTAAGCGCCATGGTGCACACCAGCGGCATCACCTGGCACGACATCGGCGGCCTGGATGAAACCAAGCGCGACATCAAGTACGCGCTGGGACTGTCGCTGGCCAAACCGCCGGAAGGCGTGAAGATCACGACTTTTCGCAACATCCTGTTTTACGGCCCGCCCGGCACGGGCAAGACTCTGCTGGCCGCTGCCACCAGCAACAGCCTGAAGGTCACGACCGAGGGCCAGGCGCTTTTTTTCAACGTGAAGGTCAGCGGCATTCTCAGCAAGTACTTTGGTGAAAGCAGCAAGATTATCAGCGAGCTCTATGGTGCGGCGCGCGACAACAGCCCCAGCGTTGTGTTTCTGGACGAGTTCGAAAGCCTGACAACCGACCGCGACAGCGGGGACCAGTCCGGCGCCGAACGCCGTATCCTAAGCACCATCCTGGCCGAACTTGACGGACTTGCCGAAAAGGGCCGCGGCGACCTGTTTGTGCTGACGATTGCCGCCACGAATCGCCCCTGGGACATCGATGCGGCTGTCATGTCGCGATTTGAGAAGCAAATCCTGATTCCCCTGCCGGATGCAGTATCGCGCAAGGCCATTCTCGACATTCACCTGGGCAGGCGCGGATACCAGATCGACTGTGAACTCGAAGAGCTTGTCGAAGTCACTAAAGGGTACTCAGGGCGTGAGATAGAGCGGCTGTGCAAGGAGGCAACCAGCGAGATGATAGAAGAGCTGAACGCCGACCTGCCCGACGTGATTGATAAGGGCCTGGCTGGTACGCGGGCATACCAGGTGAAAATCCGGCCTCTGGGCAAGCAGGACTTCCTGCGCGCTTCCGAGCACATCAAGCCGCAAACAAGCCCGGAAACGATGCAGCGTTACCTGGACTGGGGAAAAGAGCAGGAATAGCAGCAGCCCTCAGCGTCAGCGACGGGTCGGATGCAACTTGAACTTTGTACCGTCGCTGACGCTTCGGGCTCCTGTTCTGCCAATGCCGTCAAACCTCGAAATCACTACTGACCCTGACTTCGATGCACGCCTACGCGCGGCGGGCCTGCTCGATCTGGATTCGTTGTTCACCCGTGCCGACCTGCAACCCGTCAAGGCCACACTGGCCGAGCGCCAAACCCTGAAACTCGTCCTGCCCGACGGCATGACGGTCTACATCAAGCGTTATCCCAAGCTGCGCAAACCCGGCCTGCTGAGCCGGTCATCTGCACCGTCGCCCGCCAAGCGCGAGTGGATGGCCCTGACCATGCTCGGTCATGCCAAGGTGCCCACGATTCGCCCATTGGCGCTGCTGGAGCAATGCGAGGGCAAACACGCCGTCCGCGCCGCACTGCTTACGCTTGGGCTTGACGCGCCGCAGACGCTGGAAGACATCGCCCGGGCCAATCCGGCACCAACCCGCAAACACGCCATCACCCGCGAACTGGCGCGCATCACGCGCCTGATGCACGACGCCGGCGTCAATCATCGCGACTATTATCTGGTGCACATTCGCGTTGGCGCAGGCGACCAACTGTTCATCACCGATCTCAATCGTGCCGACCTGCGCAAAGTCGTGCCCGAGCGCTGGATCGTGAAGGACCTGGCTGCATTGCACTTCTCAGCATCAGCAAGGCATGTGAGCAAAGCGGATCGGGCCCGGTTTCTTACGGCCTACACAGGCAGGCACCTGCAAGAGTCGCGCACATTGATCAAGGCGATTGCCCGTAAGGCCGCGAGAATGGCCAGCCACACCGCGAAGAAAGTCGCCAAAGGCGAGGCGAACTATCATCGGAATGACTGAAATGTCGCGCGGTGATTAGCGAAAAACAACGGCGCGTCGGTTACACTGGCATCGGAAACATGAGGATCACGATGGGAATCTTCAAGTCAAAAGAAGAACGGCGCATCTCCCGCGACATGGAGATCAAGAAGGGCATCCAGCGCATGAGGCGCCAGATCAAGGAACTCACTGTCAGTGAAGAAGAGTGGCTGGAAAAGGCCCGGCGCGCCGCGCGCATGACTGCCAACGACCAGCTGGCGTTCATTCGCAAATCACTCAAGGCCACCACCGCCCAGCGCCGGATGCTGGAACGCCAGATGCTTACGATTGAGGCGGCCTACCAGATGAAAAACCAGGCCGAGAGTTTTGCGGTGTTTGCCGAATCCATGGGCGTGGTCAGCAAGAGCATCAATGAGGTGTATAAGACCACTGACCTCGAGGCGACGCAGAAAAACTTCGAACACGCCATGATGCAGGCCGAAACCATGAGCCAGCGCATGGACCTGTTTCTCGACATGACCAAGGACAACCTGTTCGAACAGGACAGCCGCACCGGCGAATCGCTGGTCAGTGACGAAGAGATTGACCAGATGATCGGCGTGGACTCCGGCACGCGCAAGAAGTTGACGCGCGAGGAGCTTGACCGCGAGATCGCCCGCACCCTGGGCGAGGGCCACGAGGAAGAAAAGTCGAAGTAGCACGGCGGGCCACCGGCTTGGCCCGAGCTAGATCGCCGGCACCACAGCCAGCGTGGCGGGTATGCGCTGTTCGCACCAGTTGCGCAACCTCTCCAGGCGCGCCTTAACTTCGGTTTTGTGATAGCCAAAGATGCGCGTAGCGTCGTTGCCGAAGCTGGCAAAGCCCGACTGTTCCACACTGACGCGAACTCGACCGTTCAGATCGGTAAGGCTCAGCATTTCTTCCACGGCACCGTCCAGCCAGTTGTAGGACCACTGGCCTCCCACGCGCCAGCTTGGATCCCAGGTGCTGTAGGTGAACCGGTCGATGCGTTCGTGCCCCGGATAGCGCAGTTCAAAACCGCCACCCACATCAGCCCTAAGGCCCACGACAGGCTGCCCCCACCAGGCCCGCAATTCATGAAGGTCGGTCAAGGCGCGCCAGACGGCCGCGAGATCGGCGGCAATCTCAAGCTCCAGGCACAGGTAATGCGGCGCAAGAATCTTGGTCGTCATGCTTCGGCTTCAAGCCCCTAGGGAAGCATGTGCTTTTACTAACGCCTTAAAGTGACGTCCACGATCTTCGAAGTTTGTGAACTTCTTTCCCGGCGCATGTTCATAGAAGCTGGTGCTCGCCGGAGACATCAGCACCACCTGGCCCTCGCGCGCAGCCGCAAAGGCCGCACGGCAGGCGCCGTCAAAGTCGGCAAAGTCAGCGCCCACCTTCACGCCCGCAGCGTTGAGTGCCACCCGCAGCTTGGCCGCCGTGGGGCCTTGCAGATAGAGGCCCGCAATGCCGGGGTGACTCGCAATGGCGGCGGCGAGTTTGTCGTAACCCGCGCCCTTGTCGCTGGCGCCGCCCAGGATGAGGTGCACGCCGTGGCGAAACACACTCAAGGCCGCCAGCGTGGCCGTGGGATCGGTGGCGATGCTGTCGTTGTAGCAGCGCGCACCACTAACCGTGCCACAGTACTCAAGGCGATGCTCGACGCCGCGAAAGCGGCGCAGACCGCGCGCTAGCGCTGGCAGCTCCTCGTCGTTGGTCAGGCGCGCGGCAAGCGCACCCGCCGCCACGGCGTTGGCCCAGTTGAAATCCCCCGGCAGGCGTAGATCTTCACGTGTGACGACGATGCGTTCGTCACTCTCGTGCGCGACCATGCCGCGCGCGCGCAACGTGCCGTCGCCTCCGGCAGCCCAGGGCTGCATCCTTCCCGGAATGTAGGGTGCCTCACCCAACACTTTCGTCGGGAAGAACAACCGAAAGCGGCCGGGATTCTTGGCGGCGATGTCGCGACACACGGGATCTTCGCCATTCAGGATCGCCGTGGGCGCGTCACCCCACTCACTCCAGTACTCAAAAATCGCCTGCTTCGACCACGCGTACTCCGCGAGGTCACGGTGCCAGTCCAGGTGATTAGGCGTGATGTTCGTGATCGCAGCGAAATCACACGAGCGCTTGATGCGGTGCCAGTCCATCAACTGGAAGCTCGACAGCTCAAGCACTGCCAGGTCCCAAAACGTCATCTCGCCCAGCCGGTTCAGCAGGGGAGTACCCATGTTGCCGCCAAGCCAGACGCGCTCCGGGACCTCCGGGTCGAACGGCACAGGGTTCGCAACCGGGTCGGCCCAAAGGCCCTCAAGTTCCGGCTGGGCGCGAGGCCGGTACTCGCAGAGCATTTCGTAGCACATGGCGGTCGTGGTGCTCTTGCCGTTGCTGCCGGTAATCCCCACGGCATGGCCGGGAAATGCCTCAATGAAAAGGCTCATTTCCTGCGTCACTTCGGCGCCGTTGTCGTGGGCCAGTTGCAGCAGCTTGTGGTCGGGCCGCACGGCCGGGCTGTGGATCACCACCTGGGCGTCCTTGAAGTCCTGCTCGCGGTGTTCGCCAAGCCGGTACTCAATCGGCAGGCCCTTCAGCTCATCCATGCTCTCCTGCAGCACGCTCGCGTCGCGCAGGTCGGTAACCACGACCTGAGAGCAGTACCCGCAAAGGAACTTCGCGGCTTCAACGCCCCCGCCGAACAGGCCAAGTCCCATGACAAGGCCGCGTTTGCCGCGAAAGCGCTCAAAAGGCTGCAGGTGGTCGGCTGTCATTCTTTTGGCGGTTGGATTGGCCGGGGCTTGATGATCAGGAAGTTCCGCTGGGCGTACTCAAACCGGTCTTCGGGCCGGCTGGTGGTGCGATAGGCCTGCGCGGCGCGATAAAGATCTTCCACGTCAGCGGGCTTCGCGCGCTCCAGCTTCACGTTCACATAGTGATTGTCTACCACAGGCCAGGGCAGCAGTACTTCGGCAAAGAAGTCAATCGGCGGGTACTCATACCAAGGTGCCTCAAGCTTGACCTCGCCGCTTTGCGTAGCAAACCCGGGTTTGCGGAAGGTGTACTCTCGCTTGCCGTAGTAGATGAAATTGGCGTAGAGGGCACCATCCGGGTGATCCTTGGGGCGGGTCTGCCCCACGTACTCGCCGTCAATGAAAACATCGGCCCCCGGCGGATCAGAGATCAGGTAGATCCGGCGCTCCACGCAGCCGCAAACCAGCAGCATGAGGGCAAACAGGACTGCCGCCGTCCATTTTGGCATGGCGCGATGCTAGCAACCCTCCAAACCATCGAAAGGTTGTGCGGGGCAAAGCCGCTGCTATCGTTCCCACCAAAGGCAGGAGCCCCTATGCAAAGCAAGTTCAGCCGAATTGTTGTGCCCACTGACTTCAGTGACACAGCCGACAGCGCTATCAGCGCAGCCTGCGACCTGGCGACCTACTATCGCGCGCAGGTTGACATTGTGAACGTGGTCGATGCCATGGTGTATGCCTATGCCGGCTACCCATTTGCCTCGCTTTCCGCGGAACTGACCACTGGCGCCGAAGAAGCACTGCGCAAGTTGAAGCTGCCGGCTTCCGCCAAGGGGCTGACGCTGAACCGCTTTGTGCTGTCAGGAACTCCTGCTGCCGAGATCAACGCCCACGCGGAACGTCACAAGGCCGACCTGATTGTAATGGGAACGCGTGGACACGGTGCCGTGGCGCGGTTCTTTCTGGGCTCGGTGGCTGACAAGGTGCTTCATTCCGCAAGCAGCCCGGTGCTGATCACCAAAGCCTCCAAGGGCAAAGTGAAGCACCCCAAGAAGAAAACCAAGCCGTTCACGCGCATTCTGTTTCCCACGGACTTCAGCGAGACCGCAAATCGCGCGCTGGCCCGGGCCGTGGCGCTGACCGAAGACTCCGACGCGGAGCTGTTCGTACTGCACGTGGTCGACGATACTCTGATCAGCACCCACGTTCCCAAGGAACGCGAACTGATCCTGAAGGAGCTTCGCCGTGCTGCCCTGGATGAAATGAAAAAGGGGCTGCCGGCGCACCTGTTGCAGCACTTTGAAACCACAGGCGCCGTCAAGCGTGGCGAACCAGGCAAGGCGATTGCCGCCTACGCCGAGACCCACGCCTGCGATCTGATCGTCATGGGCAGCCACGGCCGCACCGGCGTCAAGCGCGCATTGCTTGGCAGCGTGGCCGACAAAGTTGTGCGGCTGGCCAAGTGCGCTGTATTCATCGAGCGCGGCAAGTAGGCATCCCGAATCAGAAAGGGGCGCGCCATGGCGCGCCCCTTCGATAGTGTCGCGGCTGCAAATTACCCGTCTTTCCCGCCTTCCCACTGTTCAAGCACGGACTTCGCGTGGTCAGACCAGGGATCGACTCCGGCCGCAGCGATCTCCTTCATTTCCTTGATCGCGGCTTCTTTTTCGGTGGTGTCGTGGCCGACGTAGGCTGCAAAGAACTTGGCCTCGACTGCGCGTTTGGATGACGTCAGTTCTTTGGCGCAGGCCAGGAACTGGCTGCGGGCCTTCAGGGCATTCGCCTTGGCCTTTGCATCGTCTTCCTCACCGCCGAACCACACCACCACCTGCGTCCACTTCATGGCGGCGTCAATGGCGCGGTCGTCTTTGGCTTTCAGCAGTTCGGCGTACAGGGTCTCAATGTCTTTGTCGAGCCCGGCGACATCATCCGCGTAGAGTCGGCAATCAATCAGCTTCATGCGCACGTCTACCAGGCGCTTGTCGTCCTTGGCCAATAGCTTAAGGACCTGCTTCAGCTGTTCTGCCGCCTTATCTGGCTCGTCGCCACGCATCAGAAGGTCGGCGAACTTGATACGAACGTCGGCAACCGCCGTATCCTTGGGGTCTCGGCCCTCCAGTATGGACTCACAGACTTTGCGCGCTTTGTCGTCCTGCCCCAGTTTGGTGTGCGAGTCAATCAGCTTGCCGGCCGTAACAACGTCCGCGTTCTTGCTCTCATTGAAGGCCTTCTCAAGGGCCGGAAGGTCCTTCAGCGCCTGCGCCACGTCATCGAACCACTTCACTGCATCTTTGGGATTGTCAAACGGCGCACCAACTGATTTGACCTGTACTTCGCCCGCGGCGTCGGCGATCACAAGCGTCGGCATTGCAGTTACGCCGTACTTTGCTGGCGTTTCCTGATCATTGTCGACGTCTATCAACAGGGGCACAAAGTCACGCCCCACGCGCTCTGCCACCGTTTCATCCGACCAGACAACGGCTGCCAGCCGTTTGCATGGGCCTCACCACTCGGCTGTAAACTCGATGAACAGGCCCTTCTTTGCCGCAGTGGCCGCCTTCCTCGCCTCTTCAAAATTGTTCAGCCACTTCACGCCCGCGGCTGGCTTTGCCTCAGCCGGCTTAGGTTCGGCAGGCCCACCCTGCGCAGAGACAATCGGGGCCAGTGCAACTCCCAACATCGCAATCAAAGCCAGTGTCACGCTTCGCATAAGCTCTCCCGAACGCACAGAAGCGGCCAGCGGCCGCACACCCAGTTTCTATCGACAAGCACATGCGCTGCCAAAGAAAATGCGACACCGGCGCGACCAAGCGACGTGTTTACCCCGCCAGCATCTTGTACAGCAGGGCCTTTTGGGCGTGCAGGCGATTCTCGGCCTGTTGGTAGACCACGCAATCTTCGTCATCCAGCACACCGTCGGTTGCCACAACGTTGCGCCGGATGGGCAAGCAATGCATGAACTTGGCGCGGGTGGTTCGGGCCATTTTCTGCTCGGTAACCGTCCAGCTTGGCAGCTTGGCGCGGTACTCGAACTCAGCCTTCGTGTCGCCATAAAACTGTCTTGCGCACCAGCTCTTGGCGTAGATCACTTCGGCCCCGGCAAAGGCTTTGTCCTGGTCGCGTTCCACCTTTACGCTTCCCCCACCCTTCTTTGCGATTGCCTCGGCCTGAGCCATGACTTCGGGCGCAAGGTCGAATGGTTCCGGGCAGGCAATGGTCAAGTCGCATCCGCCCAGCGCGGCGGCAACTGCGAAACTGTGCGGCACCGCCAATGGCAGCGGCTTGACGTGGGGTGCCCAGGTCAGCACCACCTTTTTGCGGCGCGTAATGTGGTTGAACACTTCGCGCAGGGTCATCAGGTCGGCAAGCCCCTGGCACGGATGTTCCACGGCGCTTTCGAGGTTGATGATCGGGGCCGTTGCGTACTTCACGAAACTGGAGAGAATCGGGTCTTCGCTGTCCTCGGCGTAGTTTTTCAGCTTGGGAAAGCTGCGCACGGCAATGATGTCGCCGTAGCGGCTGAGCACCTTGGCCGCGTCTTTAATGTGTTCAGGGCTGTCGCCGTCCATCACGACGCCTTCGCGCCATTCCAGGTTCCATGCATCCTGCCCGACATTCAGCACCACGGCATTGGCGTCAAGTTGCGCGACGCCGATTTCCATACTGGTGCGGGTTCGCAGACTGCTGTTGAAGAACAGCAGGATGATCGTCTTGCCCTTCAGGCTCCACTGGCGCTGTTCGCGCTTCATCTCAAAGGCCAGCGTGAGGATGGAGTCGATCTCTTCGGCTGTGAAGTCACTCAGGCGCACGAAATCGCGCCCCTTTAGATCAATCGGTGGCATGGTTGGAATCCGGCAGTCATCCCGATGTCGGGCCTCGCTTACGCCGCCAAGGCCCGCATCGCCGCGCGAATGATGCAGTGCCCCCGCGTGAAGTAAAGGGAGCAACGGATTGTGTGCGCCCAGTCCGCAATTCTCGGCATCGCCCTTCTCGCACCTGCGAACCATTCCTGTTCACACCGTGGAACGCAACGTGATTGGACCTACACTGGCACCCCGGCGAGGTGCGGCTGAACCGTTGCACCGGCCGTGACTGTGCCAGCGCATCCAGGAGTGAAATGGGACTGTTCAAGGCCTATGACGTGCGCGGCGTGGTGCCGGACCAGCTTAACCCGGATATGGCCTTCCGCATTGGCTGGGCCTTTGCGCGCCATCTGGGCGAAGAAACCCACCAGCCGCTGGTGGCCGTGGGCATGGACGCGCGTCCCAGCAGCCCCGCCATCACACAGGCATTCTGTGACGGGCTGCTGGCCGGAGATGCGAAGGTCGAGTTTGTCGGGCCGTGCAGCACACCCATGCTGTACTTTGCAGTGGCCGGACGCGAAGTGAAGTGCCACGGCGGCGCCATGATCACGGCCAGCCACAACCCGGCGCGATACAACGGCATCAAGTTCTGCCGCGAAGACGCGATCCCGATTGCCAACAACACTGGTCTTGCCGACATCGAGGCGTTGTGCGCCAGCGCCCCGGAGCCCCAGCGCCCCTACCGCAGCGAGCTGACCGTAACGCTCAGTGGCAACCACGCTGATGTGCCGGCCCCGCTGGGCTTCGATGCGCGCCTGTGGGAAGGTTACATGGCGCATCTGCGCCGGTTCGTACGCCGTATGCCTGAAGGGCTGCACGTCGCCGTGGACACCGCAAACGGAATGGGCGGCGCCTACCTTGGGTTCCTGCGCTCATTGGGCCTGAAGGTCCATACGCTGAACGGCGAGTTTGACGGCACTTTCCCCAATCACGAAGCTAACCCCAGCAAGTTGGACAACTTGAAGCCGTTGATGGCCCTTTCACGCGACATGGGGTGCAACCTCGGCATTGCCTTTGATGGCGACGCCGACCGCGCCGTGTTCATTGACCACAGCGCCACGCCGGTGGGCCAGGACATGGTTACTGCACTGCTGGGTGTCGAGACCCTCCGGCGCAACAAGGGCGGGGCCGTGCTTTACGACCTGCGTTCCTCACGCGCGGTGGCCGAGGCGATTGAAGCAGCGGGCGGCCGCGCGGTGCGTGAGCGAGTGGGCCACAGTTTTATGAAACAGACGATGCGCAAGGTTGGCTGCGTCGTCGGCGGCGAGCTGGCAGGGCACTACTACTTCAAGGACAACTTCTACGCCGACAGCGCAATCATTGCGGTGATTGAGATTCTCAATGCCATGGGCCGCAGCGGCGAACCGCTGGCGGAGCTCATCAAGCCCCTTCGCAAGTACGTGCAGACCGGCGAAGTAAACTTCCGGGTCGATGACGCCGAGGCGCTGTTCGCAAAGGTGCAAGACCAGTTCAAGGGCGGGAAGATCGACACGCTGGACGGAATCACCGTGCAGTACCCGGACTGGTGGTTCAACCTGCGTGCCAGCAACACAGAGCCATATGTGCGCCTCAACCTGGAAGCATCCACAACCGAGCAACTTCGCGAGAAGTTCGATCAGCTGACGGCATTGCTGGGCAAAATCGAAGACTGACGCGGGTGCTTTGGCTCAATCTGGTTGCAGCCTGTGGCGCACGAATCAATGCAAGAGCCGACCGTAGTCACGGTCGGCTCTTTGAGCAACGTGGCTCAACTATACCCGAGGGCTGCGAAGCAGGGCCGCCGCCCCACCCAGCTTGGCGCGGAACTGGTGGTTCTTCACAAACTCCAGTCTGGTGCCGAACTTCAGCGCTGTGCGGGTGATGGCTTCCTTGATGTCCACCCCCACCACTTTGCTGCTTTCGCATGCGTGGCACACCTTGGTCGGCTGCGCGAAGATCATTCCGCAGTCATCGCAGGCTGCCCCGGCCTGATTCAAGTCGTTGGCAACCAGGACCTCATAGGCCATGCCGCGCGCAAGGTAGGTCAATGTGTCTTCCAGGCCGCTGACACCCATGCTGCTGGTGTGGATCTCGCGGATCACGCGCTCCATTTTAGCGGACTCTTCTTCGTCTTCGGCCTTGCGGAAGTAATCCACTGCCGTCTGCAGCAGTTCGTGGTCCGCGCTGCGGGAATCTACGCGCTCTCCGTCAATGACGCGGCGGGCGACGTCAGCGGTCATGCTGCTTTTGAGTATCGAGCGCGGCTTGTCGGGGCCAATGACAATAATGCGCTTGTAGCGATGCGCGGCAACCAGAGCGGCCAGGGCGTCGGCAACTTCCTGAATGTGGGCCTTCTTCTCGCCTTCGATTCCGCGCTGGAAGCGCATCTGGCTCCAGCCGCCGCGGTGAATACGGCGGTGCACCTCATTCTTGATGCCGCTGGTGTCCACGAGCTCGCCAAGGGCGACTTCAAAAATCTTGGCGCTGCGGCTGTCCAAGTATACCACGGCGTACGGCTCAAACTCCTCGCCGATGAACGCAAGCTGGCTTACCCACGGAAAGCGCCGGTAGGCGGCCTGGTCTTCAAACGGAATCGACGTCTCAAAGCGCTCGATCACTTCGCCGCCCTTAAGAAACAGGGCCAGCCCGATCACGCTGGGGCTCAGGTCTTGCTCGCGGATAAGCTGAACCTGCTTGATCCCTTCGCGCAGGAACTCCAGGCCCTTCTTGTCGTCGCCCAGCACGCGCTCTAGCTCTGCGGCGCGGTTCTTGACGAAGATCAGGTTCTCTTTACGGCGGTCGCGGCCGCCATCCCGGCACCGCAAATAGACAGAAAGGATGTGCGGGTACTGGGACTCGAGCGTGGCCAGTGCCTGCATGCGCTGCTTGATATCCATGACTTCTCCAATGGGCGCGCAGAGAATAGCGGGGCCGGCGCGCAAGGCAATCGGGAGCGATTGCGGTGGTTCAGGCGTAGAACGCAAGCGCCACCATGCCATGCACCACCAACACTACGGCGGGAAGGCAGATCGCCAGAACCACCATGACGGGCGGGCCCGTGCCCGTCAGGCTTCCATCGAAGCCGGCATGAACCCCCTTCGGCAGGAGGTCAACCAGGTACGCACGGGCCGGGTTCTGCGGGTCGTAGAACAGCCTCTCGTGCGGATCGTCTTCTGCCTTGTGGGTATGATGGGTGCGAACAGTCGCCCTATGGGTGTGGCCGGATTCGTCGACGAACTCAAAAGTGAGCGCGAACACCCTCTGCTTGTTAATGGACGTATTGGTGGGTTGCTTGTCTATCAACCGGCCTTGCGCGATTTTGCCTCGCCGAAGAATGGCCAACGTGCGCACCCCGGAAACATACCCGGCGATGATCAGCCCTATGCCGATCAACGGGAACAGCGCCACCAACATGACTTCTGCCCCGAATGCCGCCCGACGCGCGCCCTGAATACGCGATACTGCGGGATCGGCCGGGACGAATTCCACCGGCACGGACTGGCCAGCCTGGTAAACCTGGCCAAGCGTGAAGCTGGTGCCCCGGCGCATGCTGCCGGATCCAAGGTCGTATTCAAACTCGTACTGGTAGATCGGGGTGCCCGGCGTGTTCTTTGAACCGCCCTCCGTGTAGCCGGTTGACCTGACCTCGATGATGCGACCGGTCGTGCTTCGGGTGCTGTCATCAAACTGGAAGTGTGACGCGACGTCCGCGTTCATCCCAAAGACCCACCAGAAGATCATGGTGAAGCCGAACACAGCCCACCCGATCAGGGTGAGAATCCCGCCGCCTGCAATCCGGATTGCGACCGCCACGGGCACCCCGCGGCCCGGAACATCGGCCTTGCGTGCGTACTGTGCGAGGTTACTCATGGCGTGAATCCGGCCCGGCGCAGCAACTCTGGCGACACCCCCGCTGCCTGCGCCTGCATCTGCCGACGCACGTACTTGCCAATCACGTCGGCTTCCAGGTTGACTCTGGTGCCCGCCTGCCAACGGCTGATGTTGGTGATCTCGCGCGTGTGAGGGATCACGGCAACAACAAAGGACTCCTCATGCAGCTCGGCAATCGTCAGGCTGATCCCGTCCACGCAAACGCTGCCGCGTTCGATACACTGCCCGGTGAACCTGGCGCCGCAATCAACCTTGACGCGCCACTCACCGCCGGCCGGTTCCATCGACGCGACTTGGCCGACCTGGTCCACGTGGCCCTGTACCAGATGGCCGTCAAGTCTGGCACCGACGATCATCGCGCGCTCTACATTCACGATGTCGGAGCTTCCGATATCGCCAAGGCTGGTTCGCGAAAGTGTCTGTGGCACCACATCGAAACCGGCCATGGAACCCTGCAGTCCCGTAACCGTCAGGCAGCAACCGTTGAGGGCAACGCTGTCGCCGGGCTTGACACACTGCCAGTCCCGGAGAGCGCCGATGTCCAGGATGATGCGGCGCAGGCCGTTTTCATCCCGCGCCTGCGCAATGGGCACTGCTGCCTCGACGATACCTGTGAACATCACTTGCCCTTTGCGAGCTCGGCGTCAATCTTCTTTGCCAGGGCTTCCGCGGCCTTGCGCTGGTCGCACTCCGGGTAGTGACGCCACTCGCTGCCCAGGGCCTTCTTGGCCTCAGCGTATCGCTTTCGGTCGAACTCCTTCTGGGCTTTCTCAACGTCAGGCTTCAGTTCTTTGTCGGCATCCGCCTTGACTCCGTCCATGTTCGGCTTCAGCTCATCCAGCAGCTTTACTGCCGCCGCGCCGCTGGCACTCAGCCGATAGTCCGCGGCCTGTGCGGCCTCCTTCCATGCGCGCAGCCACTTCTTGCCCTTCTGGGACGACTGCGCCTTCTTGAGCAGCTTGGAAGACTCCTTCTCCTGCTCTTCGGCCAATTCGTCGCGCAACTTCTCCAGCTTCGGGTAGACGGGCAGCCCCTTCCATTCGGCCAGGGCCCGCTCAAGTTCTGCAGTATCAGTCAGTTCAGCCTTGGCCGCCGCGCGCATTGCCGTCATTCGCGCATTGAATTCCTTTTCGAATGGCTCACCAAGTGCCGTCAGCCAGGCCTCCTGCCCGAGTTCCTGCACCAGGAAACGCGCGTCATCAAACAACTCCAGCGCTGCCTTCGCGTCCGTCTTCACCAGGGCTTTGATGGCATCCGCCCGGGCATTCAGCAACTTGACGCAGGCATCCAGCATCACCAGCCCGGATTCATCCACTGGCTCGCCCTCGGGAACCAGTCGGTAGCTGAGAGCCTTGCGGGCGCGTTCCTTTCGTTCCTTCCAGCCCTGTGCATAGGGCCGGTACAGCGGGTCTCCCACAAAGATCGCCTGCCACGAAAGCAGCTCGTTGGCGGCCATGCCGGCCTCGCCGAATTGCCAGCCACGGGCCAGGCGATCCCACATCACTTCCTCATAGGGATAGCCAACGGTGTAGGGTTCATAGACCGTGCCGTACGTGCAGGTCGCATTCCAGGAAAGCAGCGGCCCGACCCAGTTTGACTTGGTGCCGCGCACCGTGTTGGCACTGAAGCTGTGCAGGTGCACGTCAATCCCACCGGTGCGGAACTTGACTGTCCCTTTGGGATTCTGCCCGCCCGCGTACCAGCCCTGGTAGTGCAACGGGTCCTTGTACGTGGACAGATCAACAACTTCCGGCGCGGTGTCGTGCGTGTATGGAATGCCCAGCAGCTTCCAGGCGTCTTCCACTTTCTCCATCTTGTCGTCACGAAACTGGTAGCCGTCGCCGCCGGTCAGGCCGCGCGTGTCGAGATAGCTGTGTCCTTCCGGGGTCAGGGCCTCCGCCAGGATGGCTTTCTCGACCAGCCGCTTGGCCAGTTCGACAGTCGCCCCGTCCAGGCGGCTCACCACCAGCACCTTGTCTTCCAGAGTCAGCGCGCGGTCGCTGTTCAGGTACGGGTTGCGCTTGGCGCTGTCTGTGCCGCGGTCCTCAGCACGCAGAATCATGAGCTCGCTGTCCACCGCGGCTTCGTCATGGCCCCTGAATTGGTCAACCGGCGTCATGGTGCGCTTGATCTTCAGAGGCACACCACGGCAAAGGACAATGCACAGGATGTGGTCGTTGGCTTTGACGTACTCCTCTATGGGCGGCTGCACGTCCTTGTTGAACTCTTCGCGGGTGATCTCTTCGTTCTGGCTGGCGCTGATCTTCAGTATCTGCGCCTTGGGGATGCCGCGCAGTTCCGCGTAGTAGTCGGCGATCTCTTTGCTGCCCTCCATCTTGTCGTTGTAAACGACCAGAACGTTAGCCGGCTCCAGCGCCTCCAGGCCGCCGGCAAGCAATGCCGCCAACACAAGTATCCACTTCATGCCCGTAACCTCCTGCACTTCGGGGGCAAACTCTACCCAGTGAACGGCCCGGCCTGATAGATTACTGCACAGCCATGAAAGTGTACCCGGTAATCTGGCTGCTTCTGATTGCATTCGCGCCTCTGCTTGGCGCATGTTGCAACTTTGACCTCGATACACTCGAACAAGAAGCCGCCCGCCACCCGGGCATTCGCGACGTGATTGCCGGACGATTCGACCGCACCCCGCCAGCCATCCTTGAGAATGAACTTGCCACCCTGAACGGGGTCACCGAACCGGGGCCGTTGATGCGGCGCGCCGAAGTGCTGGCGCAGCTGGGCCGCGCCGACGAAGGCTGGGCCACGCTCTATGTGTTTGAAGAAGGCCAGGGCGGTGGTGTGCCGGATGACCTGCGCCTGCGATACGACATGCTGAAGATCCAGATTGGCCTGTTGCGCATGTTGCGCTCCAGGGGCCCGCAACGCGCAGCCGAAATCGCAGCCGAACTGACCGAGCCCCTTGAACCGTTGTTCGGAAAGGCAGTCACCCGGCTGGTGCAGTGGCTGCTGGACGCCCCACCCGTAAAAGTTGACGAAATGTTGCCGGACATGCTGGGCCTGCGCCTGGCCGGCAACAAGACCGCCATCGCCGACAACAGCCAGCTGGCCGATGCCGGGCTTGGCAGCGCTGTTGGGTTGCTCATTCTCATGCTGCAATTCCATCCTGACTGGGAGAACGTGGACACCTACTATGCCCTCAGCCTGGTGATGGCGGTGGAGGGCAAGCAGCACCTTGCCCATTACGCCCGCATGCGTGTGCACGAACTTCTTGACGCCGGCCACACGACAAGACTGCCTGTGCCGGATCCCATCACTGACCTGCGGCCCCTGTTGATTCCGCGCAAGTTGCAGACCGGCGCCCTTGTCGAGATCCGCACACTGGATGAGCCGCAGAAACAGTGGATCGCCGACGAGTATCAGCACCGGCGCAAGCACACTGTTGACTGGAACGCAGCCCGCCAGGACTACGTCTCGCGCATGCTGCTGACCGGCAAGACGGGGCTTGAAGCCGACTTCTGGGCCGCGCTGCCTCAGCCCCTGTGGCAGCCGCTTCAGGCCGCCACGGGCACCGGGCCAGCCGTTGCAGACACCGCCAACGCTGCGGCGCCGGGGAACGCAACATCGCAAGAAAGCGCGCGAGAGTGGTCCTCCAGCGGCGCTGTAGCCGGTGCCGCGGCTGCAACCATGGTCATGGTCGTTTTGCTGCTTCACCGACGCCGCAAGCCGGAGAGCAAGCAACCATGAGGCAGTTTGCGGCATTGGCGGTTCTGTTCTGGGCCACATGCGCCGCGGCGTCGCCCTGGGATCGCGACCGGCCCGGCGACAATTTTGCCCCGTCTGTGGCCGATGCCTGTGCCGGTCGCTTTGACCACTTTCCGCCCGAGTACTACCAGGCCCGTGTGGAACGCCTGGAGGCCGCGCTTAAGGACAAGCCGCTGGACAATGCGCTGGCACTGGACAGCGTGGACGACCTTGCGATTGCCTTGCTGCGCCTTGGCAAACATGCCAACGCCGTGATCTGGCTTGATCGCAAACTTGCGCCGCTGGAGGCGCTGCGCGAGTCCGACCCGCGACTGGCGGCCATCCACCTGGATCGCACCCTGAAGAACAAGGCCCATTGCCTTCTGGGGCGCTTCAAGGCCAATGCTGACCCCGCCGACCTGCAGCGCGCCATGGAACTGCTGCGCCAGGCAGAGACTTCGGCCCGGCATATCCACGAGAATTGGTTCCTGGCGCGCGAGGCCGAGTTTCGCTGGTCTCCGCCGTCTGTTGCAGGCCCCGTGCTGCCGAATGTGCTGGGGCTGAACGCGGAATCTCTGGCCGCCCAGCGAGGGCCCGGTGCCTTGTCGCGGCTGCGGCTTTCCGGCGCAATTGAGCACCTGGCCCTGAGAGTCACTCACGGCGGCCAGGGCCAGGACCCGGATCTTTTCTATGCGCTGTCGTTGGCCTGTGCGATTGAGGGCCGCGACATGGACGCCGCGTTTGCCGTAACACGCGCCATTGCGCTGGTGGATGGCGGGGCCCGCCCGGGGTTTCGCCACAGTCTCAGCCACGACAACCTGCGCAAAGCCATGCTGGCGCACCTGCCTGCCCCGAGGCCGGAAGAGTGGCGCAGCCAGCTGGCAGGCCTGGAGGCGGCTGCCGCCCAGTGGCGCGCCGATCGCGACAAGTACGTACGTGACCGGCTGGCGCGGTCAGAACACCCGGACACCCACGCGGCGTTCTGGGCCGGATGGCGCGAAACTGTGAAAGCGCCCTTGGCGCCAGCAATCCCTGAAGCCACGCACGAGCCTGAGCCAATAGTGGGCACGGCCATGTTCATTGGCGGCGGGGCGATGATCCTGTTTCTGTTTCTCGTGGTGGGCGGCATGGCCATCTACTTCGCCCGACGCCACCCCCCCGGCCCCAACGTGGACGAGTTGTAACAGTGGCGCAGCCGTCCCGGTTGCGAGGCTGGCAGGCGTCTCGCCTGCCCAGCCCAGAGGCCCGCGCCCCCGTCACAGTCTGCCGTGGTTTGTAAGCGCCGTGGCTACAGACTCACAGCCTTTGGGCGGCGGCTCAGGGCTGCCAATTTCCTAACGAATCACCGGCTGGTGCGTTACCATTGGCACGGAGGCACCATGCGCCTGTTACTTGTGCTTGTGTTGTTTGCCGCCCCCTTGGCCGCGTGCCTGTGGGATTACGACACCCTGGCCCAGGAATCGCGCGGCATGGGCGATATCAAGGCCGTGATCGCTGGGGGCTTCCCGCGCAACCCGCCGCTGTACTACGAGATGCGGCTGGAACGCCTGACCAAGCTGCTGGCACAGAACCCCGACGATCTGGATGCCTACGACGCCGCCGGTGTGGCCTGCGACCGTCTGGGCCGCGCCGATGAAGCGATTGCATGGATGGACAAGAAGCAGGCCGCCATGCAGCGCATGGGCTATGACACCAACAAGCACGAACAGCCAAACCACAGTTACCGCCACAAGGCCAACCTCGGCACGTTCTACGCGCACCGCTGGTTCAGTAACGGCGCCAAGCGCGAGAATCTGGATGACCTAAAGCGTGGGCGCGAACTGATTGCCGAAGCAATCAAGGAATACCCCAACGCCCATTTCGGCCGCGAGAAGTACCAGTTGATGGTGATGGACTGGGTATTGCGCACCTCACTGCTGCCAAAGGGCGATGCCTCGCTGCACGCATACGTTCGCAACGCAAGCTTCCTACCCCTTGATCGCTTAGACGATGAAGCGCTTGAAGAAGCACTCAAGGGCCTCACCGGCCTGATCTTGATGGGTCAGGCATGGGAGAGTGTAGATGTGGTCAACGCAATCAGGGCGCTGCTGGAGAGCCAACGACGTGCGGCGTTCGCTTACTTTGTGGAACTGCGCGTCCGCGAGCTTGTCCTTGCCGGGCGGCGCAGCGTCATGTGGAGCAGTGAAGTGGTCGGCGCGGACTTGGTGGCCTCAGACCTGACTATCGGAACGACAAACAAAAGAGCCATCGAGGCGGAGTACCAGGACCTGCGGCGCGAGGCCGATTCATGGCACGAGGCCCGAACAAGCTTCATGCTTGAGAAGTTGAGCGACGGAAAGCACCCGGACACGCACCCGGATTTCTGGTCCGGATTCGCCCATGACCCAGATCAGATGACCGTGCCGGAACAAGGCCTGCTGGCTGGCTGGAACGATGACATGTGGTCTTGGTGGAAGCGCTACGACTTCGTGATTCTGGTGTTTGGCGGTCTTGGAGTGGCAGCCTTGTGCTTTGTTTCGCTGCCGTTTGTGATTCTGCGTCGGCGCCGGCGCGCCGCACGCAAGGCCGGGATGGCGACTTCGTCCCTTCCATAGCGACGGAAACGCCCACGTCTTTGCACCTACTGCGGCAGGCCGGAAGCCTGCCCCACGGGCTACTTGCCCGGGCCTTTGCCTAGTGGGCCGCTCGGTACACTCTTGCTGCATGCGGAACTTCTGGTGGCAATTCGAGTCGGCCTCCTACAATAGCTCGTATGAAGTACACGCCCATCCTCATTGCCGTGTTACTGATCTGCACATCCTGTGCAACAGTTAGCACCGGTGACCTCACCGGAACCGATACTGTCTTGCAAGAAAATCCGGCGGCTCGCACCAGCGAAGGCAAGCCTCCAGTGTTGAATGCCGTCGTTCGCAAGGCCGAGGTCCAGGGGCCGAAGCTCTGGTACCGTCCAGTCGAGATTTCCGTCCGAAGGGCTGGCGCAGATAATGTAGACGCAACGGAGGTAAAGCTCCGCGCCGCCGATGCCGAGCCCGCCGCTGTCCCCCTTGTCGCCCCGTCACGAGTGTTTCATCCCGCCGACGGGAGCGACATTCTGCTTGAGGTGCCTCCCACGCTTGCAAGGGAAATTGAGGAACTCAGCGCCAACATCATTCTGGAATGGGAGCGCCACGTAAATAGCGAGCGCGCCGGGAAACGCACAGGAAGGGCGCCGGATTGGGCCGACTACTGGGACTACGAGTACATTGTTTACGTTGAGTGGTTTTTGGTTCTTGAAATGGAATTTCCTGCCACAGGCCGCCCTGAGTTGACGCTGACCGTGCCCCTCGGCCCGCCGATGCGCAACAGAACTGAGGGCGGATCGGTTCGAAAGAAACCAGGTCTGACAGAACCTCCGAAGTCACTGGCCGCCTTCGGCCTAGCAGATGCAACGGGTCGCGCGCCATTAGCACGCGGCTTTCAACTCGATGGCCTTGACGACTTCTACGATCGCTAGACTCACCTACTTGCCCGGGCCGCGGCCTAGTGGCTTTTGGGGCACGCCGCTGTTGCGTTCATACCAGCGGGTGGCGTTGTCGAAGTAGGTTTGCGCGCGCCACTTGTTGTGCTGGTACTCCTCGTCGGTCACCTGGCGCACCACTTTGCCGGGCATGCCTATCACGAGACTGCGCGGCGGAATGATCTTGCCCTCGGTGACCATGGCCCCGGCGGCAATGATGCAGCCCTCGCCGATTTCGCTGCCGCCCATCACAATCGCGTGCATGCCGATCAGCGTGCAGTCGCCCACTTTGCGCCCGTGGACAATGGCGTGGTGCGCGATGCTGACGTAGTCGCCGATCACGTTCTCTTCTTCGGGGTCCACGTGCACGCAGGCCAGGTCCTGCACGTTGGTCATGCGGCCAATGCGAATCGGCGCGATGTCGCCGCGCAGCACGCAGCCAAACCAGATGCTGCTGCCCTCGCCCACGGTCACGCGATCCACCACAATGGCATTGGCGGCCTTGAACCAGTCGCCGGGCATCTTGAGCATCAACGGTTCGGCGTAAGATTGTGTGCGCGGGTCGGTCATGGGTTCAGGTGCGGGTTTAGGTTCAGGTCAAGGTCAGGGTTGGGTTTGGTGGCACGGGCACTCTTGCCTGTGCGTCAGGCGGGGTTCTCGCGGCTCCAGTCTATGTAATCTGTGGCCGGGGGTTGTTTGCCCAGCGCGCGCAGGCAGGCCGCAACCTGCCCACGATGATAGGCCGCGTGCAGTGCCACGTGTTGCAGCAGTTCGTACAGCGGTTGCGTAAACGCCTTGCCGCCGAGGTTCTTGTAACTCACGTTGGCGCGCAGGCGGTCCTCGGTCAGGCCGTTCACCAATGCCTGTTTGCGCGCTTGCACCTGTTCGTACCAGTGCAGAAAATCCTCGCGCGTTCCGTGGCGGCTGTCGTTGGGGCGCTCGCTGGCGCTGATGCCTTCGACAATGCGCTGGTGCCACAGGTGCTCAGCGTCCACAGTGTGGCAGAACTTCGCCCGCACACTGCCCAGCCCCGGGCCCAGGTCGCGCGCGAACTCGGCGTCGGTCAACTGGTGCACGGCTTCGGCCAGTCTGGCCTTGGCCCAGGCGTCGTGGCTGAATTGCCGTTGGATCGAATGAAGCAGGCTCATTGGTTCTCGCGCAGGAACAGCATCAGGTCGGTCGCCGGGGGTTGCTTGCCGATGGCGCGCAGTGCGCTGCTGATCTGGCCCCGGTGGTACTGCCCGTGCCACAGCAGTTGCTGCAAGATGTTGCCCAGCGGCATGGCTGCCGGTTCGCCCTTGAGGTTGCGCCATCCGATGGTGTGGCCGATGCGCTCGTCGTCCAGCGTGGCCACAAAGGCCTCCCATCGCGCCAGCACGGCGCTCTTGTGGGCCTCAAGTTCCTTGACCGTCTGCAGGCGCCACGGATCAGGCATCGCGCCGGGGTTGCGGCCGCCGATTCGCGTGAGCCACAGCTCGATGGCGTCCAGCAGGTGCGTCCACTTCGCGCCCAGCGAATCGAGGCCGGCCAGCGCACAGGTCAGTTCGCCGTCTTCCACTTTCGCGGTGGCCTGCCATTGCCTGTCGCGCGCCCAGCTGTCGTAGGCTGCGTAATGGCGCAGAAGTTCCAACGCAATCGCGGCCATCTATCCCCCACTCACCGGCGGAATGAAGGCCACGGTATTGCCCTCACGCAGCAGCGTCGAGTCCGGGGCGAATTCCTCGTTCACGGCCACGCGGCAGGCGGCCAGCGCGTCACCTAGCTTCGGGTGGGCCTTGGCAAGCAGCGCGCGAAGGGCCGCAACGGTCGCGCCGTCGGGCGCGCTCAACGCTTCCTCACGGGTTCCCGTGCGTTCGACTAAGTGCGCGAAGTAAAGAACCGTCAGCTTCATGCAGGAAATAGACCACAGATTCACACAGATGAACACAGATAACGGCTGAAGGCGGTTCCAACAATCCGTGTTCCTCTGTGAGCGCGCCATTGCGGTGGCCTTGCCGGGGGATTGAATAAAGGCGCAATGCAAAACGTTCTCGACCAGATTCGGCCTCACCTGCTGCGCACCAAATCGCCGGCCCAGTACATGGGCGGCGAGGTGAATGCCATCCGCAAGGATTGGCGCGAGGACCGTGTGCGGTTCGGCCTGTGCTTCCCCGATGCCTACACCATTGGCATGAGCAATCAGGGCTTCAAGATTCTGTACCACCTGCTGAACGAGAAACACGACGACATTCTTTGCGAGCGCGCCTTCGCCCCGTGGTTCGACATGGAAGCCGTGCTGCGCGAGCAGAGGATTCCGCTGTACTCGCTGGAAAACTACCGCGCCCTTGCGGACTTTGACGTGCTGGGATTCTCGCTGCAGAACGAGACCAGCTACACGAACCTGCTGAACATGCTGGACCTGGCCGGCATCCCCGTTCGCGCGGCGGACCGCGGGAGCGCTGGCTTCCAGCCGGCACTTGCCGTGCCCGTCCCGGGCCCGGCTGATGCGGTCAAGATGACCGCATCCAATGCCGGCGGGACGCCAGCGCTCCCGTTCATCATCGCAGGCGGCACCGGCTCGATCACGCCCGAGCCGCTGGCTGATTTCATTGATGCATTCTTGCTGGGCGAGGGCGAAGACGTTCTGCCGGCGTTCCTGCACCTGGTCGGTGTATGGCGCGGGCGGCTGGACCCCGCCGTACTGGAAATCTATCGCCCCCGCGAGATCAACGCCAAGGACGTCTACGCCGAGCGCCACTTCAATTTGCGCTTTGCATGGCTTCCGCAAGACTTGACCACGATCAAAGGCCTGCCGCGCCGCGAATTTCTTGCCCTCTGTGCGGGTGCCATTCCGGGCTGTTACGTGCCTTCACTGTACGACGCGAGCTACAACGTCGATGGCACACTGAAGGCCCTCACACCCAACGTGCCGGGCCTGCCCGCGCGCATCAAGAAGAACACGTTGGATAACCTGAACACGGCCTACTACCCCACCAAACAGATCATTCCATTCGTAGAAGTCGTGCAGGATCGCGTGACGATTGAAATCATGCGCGGCTGCACCGAGGGCTGCCGTTACTGCCAGGCCGGGATGATTGACCGGCCCCAGCGCTACCGCACGCCCGAGAAGGTGGTCGAGCTCGCGCGAGAACTGGTCGCCAACACGGGCTATGACGAAATCAGCCTGTTGTCGCTTTCCAGCAGCGACCACCCACAACTGGTGCCGATGATCAAGCTGTTGCAGGCCGAGTTTGCCGGCAAGTACGTCTCGGTCGCTTTGCCCAGTCTGCGCGTGGACCAGCAACTGACTTACCTGCCCGGCCTGACCAAGAACGTGCGCAAAAGCGGCCTGACGATGGCGCCCGAAAGCGGCAGCGAGCGCATGCGCAAGGTGATCAACAAGACGATCACCCAGAACGACCTGCGCGAAGGCGCGCGGGCGGCGCTGGCCGAGGGTTACAAGACGATCAAATTCTACATGCTGATCGGCATGCCCACGGAAACTGAACACGACATGCACGAAAGCGCGGCACTGCTGAATGAAATCGGCGCCATGGCAAAGGCCATGAAGCGCAAGGATTTTCAGTTGAATGTGACGGTCAGCCTGTTCGTGCCGAAGTCGCACACGCCGTTCCAGTGGGAGCCGATGGCGGACCGCGAGAAACTGGAACGCCACGGGAAGCTGCTGCGCAGCCTGGTCAAGTTCAAGAACATCCGCGTGAAGCTGCACGATTACAGCACAAGCTGGCTGGAGGCTCTGTTCTCGCGCGGCGACCGCCGGCTGTGCAAGGTCGCGGAGCTGGCCTGGCGCGCCGGTGCGCGCTTTGACGCCTGGGACGAATGCAGCAACGAGGAACTGTGGCGCAAGGCCTGCGCGGACGCGGGCGTAGACCCCGAGTTCTTCATCCACCGCGAGCGCGGCGAAAACGAAGTGCTGCCATGGGACCATATCAGCGTGGGCACAAACAAGCGCCACCTATGGGACGAGCGCGTACGGTCGCGCCTTGAACAGCAGACCCAGGATTGCAGCGGCCACACCCCGGGCTGCCTGGCCTGCGGCGTGGACCCGTTGACCTGCCGCACAGGGCTGGAGCAGCCCGCCGACGAGATGGACGCGAAAATGCAGCGCCGCAAGGGCGTGAAGTACGCGGATTCTTTCAAGCCAAGGCTCGCCCAGAAGAAGGAACTGGCCGAGGCCAGCACGAAGTTCTTTGGGTAGCAAAACTTACGGGCGGGCCACATGGCCCGCCCGCTGGCGCCAGGACTTGATCGCGCAATCAACAATCCCGGCGCACGCCTTCCCCGGAAGTGATCAGGGCAGTCTCGCGGCAATCAAAGTTGGGCGTCTGCGCAACCTCTTCTTCCTGGCGCAGGCTGCGTGCCACAAAACTGATGGTCAAAGCCGCGCCAATCGTCGCAGCACCAAGCAGGACCCAGGGAATCAGTTCAAAGAAGTGCATGGCTCTCTCCCGGACTGCCAACTTCGCAGTCAAAACGACTCTCTGCTGTTTGTTATTCCTGGTGCGTTGCCTGCGGTTTCAGGTTTGCCGTGAAAAAGCGAAAGAGCGAACAGCCGGGTCACTGTTCGCTCTTTCGCTTTTTTGCAGCCGTCTAGCCTTTTGCCAGCAGCACATTCTCGATGTAGCCGGTGTCCACGTCGCCCTTGATGAAGTTGGCGTCGTGCATGATCTTCATGTGCAGCGGAATGGTGGTCTTGATGCCCTCAATCTTGAACTCGCTGAGTGCCCGGCGCATGCGGATGATGGCCTGCTCGCGCGTGTCGGCGAACACAAGAAGCTTGCCCACCATGCTGTCGTAGTTGGGCGGAATCGAATAGCCAACCTTGATGTGGCTGTCCCAGCGCACGCCGGGCCCGCCCGGCACAAACAGGTCGGTGATCTTGCCCGGGCAGGGGCGGAAGTTGTTGTCGGGGTCCTCGGCATTGATTCGCACTTCAATGGCGTGGCCGCGCACCTCGACATCAGCCTGCGTGAACGGCAGCTTTTCGCCGGCTGCCGCCATGATCTGGGCACGGATCAGGTCAGTACGCGTGACCAGCTCGCTTACCGGGTGTTCCACCTGGATGCGCGTGTTCACTTCCATGAAGTAGAAGTTGCTGTTCTTGTCGACCAGAAACTCTGCCGTTCCCGCCGTGGTGTACCCGGCGGCCTTTGCAAGCTTGGCTGCGGTCTCGCCCATTTTGCGGCGCAGATCAGGCGTCATGATCGGGCTGGGCGCTTCCTCCACCAGTTTCTGGTGCCGGCGCTGAAGCGAGCAATCACGCTCGCCGCAGTACACAATGCTGCCGTGCTGGTCGGCGATCAGCTGAATCTCCACGTGGCGGGGGCGTTCCAGGTACTTCTCGACGTAGACGCCGTCGTCCTTGAACGCAAGTGCGGCCTCACTCTTGGCCTGCAAGAAGCCGTTCACCAGCGCGATCTCATTGTGCGCCACGCGCATTCCACGGCCGCCGCCGCCGGCGGCAGCCTTGACGATCACGGGGTAGCCAATGTCGTTGGCAATCTGAATGGCTTCCTGGTCGCTTTCGACCAGCTCTTTGGTGCCTGGCAGCAGCGGAACGCCGACCTTGACCGCAAGCGCGCGGGCACTGGCCTTGTTGCCCAGCAGTCGAATGGCTTCCGGGCTTGGGCCGATAAACGCAATGCCGCTGCTCTGGCAAACTTCCGCAAAGTGCGCGTTTTCACTGAGGAAGCCGTAACCCGGGTGGATCGCATCAACATCGGCGATCTCAGCCGCAGCCATGATCCGGCTGATATCAAGGTAGCTCTTCGCGCTGGGTGCAGGCCCGATGCAGTAGGCCTCGTCGGCGATCTCCAGCCAGGGCCCGCCGCGGTCGGCCTCGCTGTAAACGCAGACAGACTTGATGCCCATCTCGCGGCAGGCGCGGATAATGCGCAGGGCGATTTCACCGCGATTGGCAATCAGGATCTTGGAAAACATAGTTTCGCGTTCCGAGTTCTGGGTTCAGTGTTGCGAGTGCCCTTGCCCGAGCCCGCGCCGATGCAGCGCAGTTAGCTGAAGACTCAGAACTCAGAACACCGAACTTGCGGTTCAGTCTGGCTTGACAAGGAACATGGGCTGGCCGTATTCGACGGTCTGCCCGTTCTCTACAAGAATCGCAACGATCGTTCCTTCGCACTCGGCGCGGATCTCGTTGAAGACCTTCATCGCCTCGACCAGGCACACGGTAGATTCAGGGGTTACGCGAGCCCCTTCTTCGACGTACACGGGCGATTCCGGGTTGGCCGAACGGTAGAAGGTGCCGACCATCGGGCTCTTGATCGGAATGGTTCCAGCATGGGCCGCTGGCGCTGCCCCCCCCGACGCGGAAGCCGGGGCAGGCGCCGCAGCAGGCATTGGCGCGGCCATCGCGGCCATTGGCGCAGCGATTACCCTTGCGCCGCCGTCGTACTTCTTCTTCAGGCGAATCTTCTTGGAGTCTTCGACCAGCTCCAGTTCAAGCAGGTCGTTTTCGTTCATCAGCTCGATCAGCCGATGAATTTCCTTGATGTCCATCTTGTCCCCTGTCCGCGGCGCCCTCCCCGGGGGTTACACACACTCGGGGCAGGAACCGGACTGGAAGTCCGGCGCGGAAGCTAGCGATTACTGCGGCCGCACTCAAGACCCTATGGGTAGCAACCGGGCTTCACCCGTAATAACCTTGGGCTTTCTACCAGTTGAAGGGAACCACGTGCGCCGACTTCTTACAGCTGCTGCCATATTCATGCTTGGCCCTGTGATGTGTGTTACTGCGGGTTGCGGCCGCAATGTCGAGGCCACGCCTGTAGCCATACCCCAGGCTACCCAGGATCAGCCCATTCAGCAGCCGGACGCACCCAAGCCGGAACCGGCCAAAGAAGAGCCAGTGCCAGGCGGCGAGAAGAAACAGGACGGCCTTTACTTCAAGCTCTCCTTTGAGCGCGGCGACGGCTCACTGCGCTTTTCACGCCAGAATGGCCTGTTGCGCGTTGATGTGCATGCCCGCCTGCCCTACTACGCGGGCGACGCACAGCGTGATCGCGGCTCGGTTGTTGACCTTGCCCTGAGCGTGGACGGCCTCAACGGCCGCCACCTCCTGTTTCACCCCTCGCCCATCTGGCAGCCGGGACCTGAGCCCACGACTTACCGCATGGAGGCCACCTACAGCAAGACAGGTGGATCCACCCGCCTGACAGAGCAGCCCAGCTTCGGGGCTGTGGCCGACGTCAAGTACTGGGATGAATGGAAGGCGACACTTTACGCCGACCTGCGGCTGGTGGTCGTCACCGGCAGCACACCGGCATCCGTCGCCGATACCTGGCGCACTTCGGTGGTCATTGGAAACTCCGCCGCGCGCAAGGCCTTTCCGCCCGGGGCCAGCGACACCAATCCGGCCCTCACACCAACGCGAATGCTCACATTCAAGTTCAGCGACTTGCCCGCGTTGCCAGAGCTTGATGACAACCCGCGCGAAGCTGCCATTGAAGCCGAAAAGTCCATGCAGGGCGCCATGCGAGGCCTGACGGCCCTTGCCGTGGCCCGTGACTTCGCGGGCTTGCAGAAGAAGACTCGCGAGCACCTGAAGTCATTTCCTGATGCCCTGTGGCCGAAGTTTCTGGACTACCTGATCTGCCGTGTCGCCTTCGAAAACGACCTGGAGGGTCTGGACAAGGACTTTCTGCCGCGCATGAAAGCTTACGTCGAGGCCTGCCCCGGGCAGACCCAGGTCCATCTGGACTACTTGAGCGCGCTGCTAGCGGAGGGTTCCGCAACGGACGCTTCCAAGCACTTTGAGCTGCTGCTGGCTTCGCCGCTGGTCATGGGCAACCGCACAACAGAGGCAATGGTCAGCATCCGCCATGGAGCCAACCTGGTGCGACACGGCCAGCAGGATGAGGCCGATGCCATCATTGCCAGGTGGAAAGAGAGTGAACTGCTTGCCAAAGATAGAGACCTCAAGACCCTCTACGAAGGCCTCGTAAAGGCCGCGAACTCGGCGCGCGCCCAATGGGAGGACGAACTCAAGTTCCGCGAGGCAGACGCCGCCAAAACCAATCCGCGATTGACCATCGAAAGCACCAAGGGCAAGTTCGTGATTGAACTGTTCGAAGATGACGCCCCGAACACCGTGGCCAGCCTTGTGGCACTAACCCAGGCGAAGTTCTACGACGGGCTGACATTCCACAGGTTCGTGAAAAACTTCGTCATTCAGGGCGGCTGCCCCAACGGAAACGGCACCGGCGACGGCGGCTATCGCCTGACCAGCGAAGTCAGCAAGCGCAACCACTTCCGGGGCATGGTCGGCATGGCCTGCACAGGGCCAAAGACCAATACGGAAGGCAGCCAGTTTTACATCTGCCTGAGCAACGGGGCCTCGGTGAAGAACCTAAGCGGCCAGTACGTGATTGTGGGCCGCGTCATCGAGGGCATGGATGTAGTTGATCAACTGCGTGCCGGCGACAAGATGACCAAGGTGACCGCCGGGAACCTGCGTGATCACCCGTATGTCCCCAAGAAGATCAAGGACTGAAAGCACAGCGCGGCGTTCTGCAAGTATGTCGTACAACAAACACGGAGGCAGCCATGAACCGCCTGACCCTGCTTGCGGTACCTGCATTGCTGGCCCTGCCGCTGGTTACTGGCTGCAACCAGAACGCCTCCGAGATTGAGCGCCTGAACACTGAGCTTTCACGTCAGAAAACCCTGCAAGCCGATGCCGAGGCCCGCTGGGAAGCAGATCGCGACGGCCTGCGCAAAGACCTGAACGACCTGCGCAACAAGGTCGGGCAAGGCAAGGACGGGGTAGATGCCAGGCCGCTTGACGAATCCGTACAGGATATGGAACGCCGCCTGGCCGCCATGGAGAAGGACGGCGGCGGCAAACTGGACGAACGCGTTGCAGTTCTGGAAGGCAAGGTCGAAGGCGTGCGCAAAGAGGCCGTCGAGGCCGCGAAAGCCGAAGCCGGCAAAA
This sequence comes from Planctomycetota bacterium, assembly GCA_019636215.1. Taxonomy (GTDB): domain Bacteria; phylum Planctomycetota; class UBA8742; order UBA2392; family UBA2392; genus H3-PLA7. The sequence goes on from JAHBXZ010000002.1 coordinate 408,260, forward strand.
TGGGCGGAACCGCTGCTCCGGGCATGACCCAGGCCGAGCTTGACGCCTACATGGAAAAGAAGGCCGCCGAAGCCGCTGAAGCCAACAAACCCACCAAGAACCTGGCCGAGGTCATGGCCCGCTTGAGCATCAGCGACGCGGAAAGAGAACAGATTCGTCAGAGCATCATCGACTGCAAGAAGGCGCAACTTGAACTTCTGGAAACCCCCACTGCCGACGGCCGTAACTTCGCCGAAGAACTGATTGACGTGATCATCAAGTCGCAGGATGGAAAGGCCAACCAGACCGACGTGACAAAGCTGTTCCTGGAGATCACCTCGACCAAGGTGCCCGGAGACGCGCAGGGCCGCACGTACCTGCAGGTCATTGAGGAAGCCAAGCAGCGCAATCGCGATGCGATCAGCAAAGTGCTTTCGCCCGAAGACCAGAAAAAGCTGACCAACGCACACGCCGACTGGAGTGAATTCGAAATCGGCGAGGGCGATCCGTTCGGCGCGCTGTACATGGAGCGCCTGCAGAAGTATCAGGCTGGCAAGTAGGCCTTTGCCGGTTCGCGATGCAGGACGGCATGGCGCGCAGTTGGTATGGAAACGGCGGCGACGGGAGACTCCCGTCGCCGTCTTCGTTAGACTGTGCCGCAGGAGAGACCATGCCATTGATCGCCTGCCTGCTTTTGTCTGTTTTTCTTGGGGCGCACCTGCCTGCACAGGCCGGCAGTTCCGAAGCGGACAGAGCTCTGGAGGAAAAGGATCTCGCGGCAAGTTTGGGGGGTGCAGTCATCCGTAATGCCGATGAGGCCCGTGCGCTTCCCGCCGATGTCGTTGCCGTGGGATCACTGAGCAAGCTTGATGACGGCGTTCTGCTGGAACTCAAGAAGCGCGCCGGGTTGAAAACGCTTTACATCTCCGTCTGGGTGGGCGCCGACGAGTGGATGACTGACGCAAGCATGGACACTCTGGCAGGGTTCTCGGCACTGGAAACACTGCACTTGATCAACCAGCCCCGCGTTACCGGCCTGGGTCTGGCAAAGTTGGCCAAGCTCAAGAGTCTGCGCAGGCTGCTTACGTCAAGCTGCGGCGTGGTGATTGCAACACACCTGGCAGCATTCAAGAAGCACGGCTTGATCGAGTTGTCTTTGCAGGCGGGCCCGTCTTCGGCGCTGTGGGACACACTTGCCACCATGCCTGAACTGAAGCGAGTGGATTTGGCCGCAAGGCCGGAATCTGCCGATACCCCTTTCAAAGGCATCGACAAGTGCAAGAAGCTGGAGCACCTGGGACTGACCAACACCAGCCTTAAGGCCGCCCAGCTGGATCCGATTACGAAGCTCAAGACTCTCAAGTCGCTCCATCTGGGCGAACGTGCCTTGATGGAGTGGACAGACGAGGTTCTTGCACAGTTGGGCAAGTGCAAGCTGCTGGAAGGCCTGAAGCTGCATGCCCAGGCGATTCTCTGCTCTCTCACGGCAAAGGGCTTTGAGAAACTGCATGCACTCACTGCGCTTCGAGTACTGAACATCGAGTGGGATTTCAACAAGGCCATGACCCGCCCGATGCTGACTGCCTGGCTGGCAAACCTGCCGGAACTGATGGAGTTGAGGCTGAGCTATTGCACGGGCCTGGACCTGGATGTGGCCAAATCACTGCCAAATCCCGGCAAATTGCAGACCTACGCGTTCATGTGCACCGACATTTCCAACACGGCTTTCACGGAGACGCTGGCCGCCTTGACCGGCCTGCAATGGCTGTCCGTGCACAGCAGTTCACTCACCGACGACGTTGCCATAGACGCTCTGCTGGCAGCACCAGATAGCCTCAAGTTCGTAGAGATCTACGACAGCAGCAAGAATCTGGTCAATGTTCCGTTGCGCGTGAACGAACAGCGCGAGGGCCTCAAGGTCGTCGTGAACTCGCGTTAGCTGGTCATGGAGTATGCACCGGACTGCGCCGACTGCCCCTTGAGACGGCGGTCCAGGACTGTCATCACCAGGCCCGCCGCAAAAAACAGGCACATCGCCAGGCCGAAGATGGGCAGAGGCTGGTCCGGAAACACGCGCATCAGCACGAACGCTATCGGAAAGCCGACGCTCGCCCGCACTCCAACCAGGGCGGCATGCGTGGACGTGTACGGCAATGGATTGCCTCCCCGTGCAAAAGCCACCGGGCCCAGGCTCCACACAAAGTGGATCAGCGCCATGGCCACGCCAAACAACGTAAACGCCGCATACACGCAGCCAATGGCGGCGTCACGGTCATGCTTTGCAACCAGCGCGGTCACCCCCAGCAGCGCGGGGTAGAAAACGAGCAGCCAGAAGGGCACGCGCGTAACCACCGTAACGCGGCGCTTACTGGCGAAGCGCGCGATCAGCGGCACTGCGATCATATGCATCACCTGCACCAGCACCACCGTGGCCAGGGAGAAGTCCTTGTAGCTGGCTTGCAGCGTGTTCTTGAAAAACAGTGGCACCACGGCAGCAGTCATCATAAAGGCCGTGCCGTACAGAAAGAAACCAAACTCATAGGTGCGGAAATCGCGGTCACGACGCAGCAGCTCACTGGCCTGGCGCCAAGCACGCGCGAAACGCTGGGTGAGCGGCGGTACCGCGTTGTCATCCGGGTGGCCGGGCCGGTAGCGCAGGCGGATGCGCCAGAACCACAGCATGCCGATGAAACCGATTACCGCCGCAGCCGGGTACACGTATGCGTAGTTGCGGGCATCACCGTCAGTGTGAATCGAAATGCCGGCCCCGTCAAAATGCAGGCCATCCAGCATGACACCGGCCACCAGTGCTCCTGCCATTGTGGCGATTTCGGCCACAATGCTGACATACATGAAGACTTTGCCGCGTCGCTGTGGTGTCAGGTTGGCACCCCACACATGGTTCAAACCCGGGGCAATGCCTGAACAAACGATCGACTGAAACACCACCAGCGCCACGAACAGAAACGGGTTGATGAACAGTGCCACTGTCATCAGCACCAAGCGGCCGAACACTGCCACAAACAGCCAGTAGTTGCGGTGCTTGCGAACCCTGCCGCCACTGGACCACACCATGGCAAAAGCCATCAGGATGCTGGGCAGCATCTGCATCAAAGTGCTGATCAGTTCTTCCCAGCGCTCAAACCCGATCCCCATGCCCTTGATCGCCACGTAGGTGCTCATGCTGGCAAGGCCGTTGTGCAGGCCTTCAAACCAGGACCCGGCCATGCCAAAGGCAAGCGTGCGCTTCTCAACGGCCTTGGAAAGCGGCAGGCGGCCGGCTCCCAGGACACTGGTCGGCTCGCGCTCTGGCTGCTGGTTTGACGGTGGCGGCAGCACCGCCAGGTCGCCCAATGTTACCTGGTGCCGTTCACTGGGCGGCGGTGGCTTAAGCGGCGAAAGAATCGGGGACTGCATGGCTTTGTCGCGGCCGGGGCCGGTGATCCGGTGACCGCGTCCTAAGGACGGCGCGAACGTTAGATGTTCGCACCCAAAAGAAAAGGGCGGCGCTCAATGCGCCGCCCGAAGTGGACTGCTCGATGGCGCTAGTCGTTGACTCGTTCCGTGAACTCACCAGTGCGTGTGTCGATGCGAACTTTGTCACCGATGTTGATGTGGTTCGGCACCTTGACTTCAAGGCCGGTTTCCAGCTTTGCCGGCTTAGTCACGTTCTGCACCGTGTTGCCGCGAACTCCGGGCTCGGTGTATTCGACCTTCAGCACCACGGCCGGCGGAAGTTCGATCGACACCACGTCGCCCTCATAGAAGAAGACGTTGCACTCGTCGTTCTCTCGCAGGTACATCGCAGCGTCACCCACGACCTCGGCGCTGATCTCAGGCTGCTCGTAGGTTTCGTTGTCCATGAAGACGTAGCTGTCGCCCTGCTTGTACAGGTACGACATCTTTCTGTTGTCCAGGTACACGTCCTCGAACTTGTCTTCGGGGCTGACGCGCCGCTGGCTGCCCACGCCCGTTACGATGTCCTTGAACTTGATCTGCACAATGCCGCGCCAGTTGCCGGGTGTGATGTGCTGGAAATCGGTGATGCGCACGAGCTTGTTGTCGATCTTTACGATCTTGCCCTTGCGCAGGTCAGTGGCCTTGAGCACGCGTTGTCTCCGTCAGAAAGCGGGCTAGAAATAGCCACACGGACCGGGCCTGTCAACGAGGGGAACGGCAGTCACACCAGTTGGCCAGCCTGCTTTGCTCTTTGTAGACTGGTGGTGGAGACCGCATGCCGCCAACACCTACACAGCCGGATTTCACCAAACTGAGTGTTCCTGATCGTATCAAGCTGATCGGAAACATCTGGGATAGCATCGTGGAACAGGCCGTTCCTGTGAGACTTACAGCCGCCCAGGCCAAGGAACTGCGCCGCCGTGAGCTTGAAGCACAGGCCGACCCCGACGCCGAAAAGACCAGCGATGAAGTGGACCGCATCGCGGCCAAGCATCTTGCCCGCGGACGCCGCAAGTGAAAGTCGTCTATCGCGACGCTGCCGCCCGCGAATACCTGGACGCTCTCGATTGGTACGAAGAACGCCAGCCAGGCCTGGGGCAGGCGTTCCGGCGGGCCGTAAGGCAGGCGGAAAGACGCCTGTCTGAGTTTCCGGAATCCGCCCCATACGTTGATCGCGACTTCCGGGGCTGCTTGATCCGGCGATTCCCGTACCAGCTCGTGTACCGCGTTGAGGATGACGTGATCCGCGTCTATGCCGTCTTTCATTGCGCCCAGGACCCCGACCAATTGCGCTCGCAACTGGAAGGCCAATAGGCCAAGGAGCCTGCATGATCGTTTCCACCGACAAGGCACCAAGCTTTCCCACGATTCTCAGCCAGGCCAGGCGTGTGGGCAATCTGCTGTTCACTTGTGGCACTGTGCCAATGAGGCCCGGCAGCCGGGATCTGGCGGCGCCAGACATTGAAACCCAGACCCGGGTGTCGCTGGAAAACCTCGGGCATATCCTGCGCGCTGGCGGCGCCGATTTCAGCACATGCATCAAGGTCACCGTCTACCTGACCGCCATGCGCGACTACAGCGCCATGAACGCCGTCTACAAGCAGTTCTTCAAGCAACCCATGCCGGCGCGCACCTGCGTGGGCGTCAAAGAGCTGGCCTTGCCGGGCATGAAGGTCGAAATAGAGGCCGTGGCGGAGATTCCCTAGCTTGGCAATTGGCCGGCACGGTCGCTATTGTCCCGACGTTCTGACTGTGCACCGGAGACAACCATGACTGAATACCGCACTGAAAAAGACTCCATGGGTGAAATGCAGGTGCCCAAGGACGCGCTTTGGGGCGCCAGCACAGCCCGCGCTGTTGGCAACTTTCCGGTCTCCGGCCAGACCGGCGCGACCTTGCCTGACCTGATCAAGGCCTATGGCTACCTCAAGAAGGCCTGCGCCCTGGCCAACCGAGACGTCAAAGCCCTGGACGCCAAAGTTGCCGAGGCCATCAGCAAGGCCGCCGACGAAGTGATCGCCGGCAAACACAACCGCGAGTTCGTGGTCGACGTGTTTCAGGCCGGGGCTGGCACCAGCATCAACATGAACGCCAACGAAGTGCTGGCGACCCGCGGCATGCAGATTGATCCCTCGGTCAAAATCAACCCTAACGACCACGTCAACTACGGCCAATCCACCAACGACACCTTCCCCACAGTGCTGCACTTGAGCGCGCTGCTGGCCTTTCCGCGGCTGGATACCGGCTTGAAAGCCGTGCAGGACGCCTGTGAAGCCAAAGGACGCGAGTGGGCGCGGGTCATCAAGTCCGGCCGCACGCACTTGCAGGATGCTGTGCCGATCACACTGGGCCAGGAGTTCATGAGCTGGCGCAACTGCATCCGCCACGTGCGCCAGAACTTGAAAGAGGCCGCCGACAAGTTGCTCGAACTCGCGCTTGGCGGCAGCGCCATTGGCAGCGGCCTGAACACCGCCGACGGCTATCGCCCCGTGGCCTACAAGTACCTGCGCGACCTGACCGGCCTTGCGGTGCGCGAGCCCGAGGACCCCTTTGAGGCCGTGAACTCGCGCTGGGCGTTCAACAACTTCAGCGCGGCAATTCGTACCATGGCCGTGGAACTCACCCGCATCACCAACGACATCAGGCTGCTCAGCTGCGGCCCGACCACCGGCCTTGACGAGTTCCGCCTGAAACCCGTGCAGCCGGGCAGCAGCATCATGCCGGGCAAGATCAACCCCAGTAACCCCGAGTGCATGAACCAGTTGCTGTATCAGGTTCTGGGCAACGACCACACCGTGATGCTGTGCGCCATGGGCGGCCAGCTCGATCTCAACGTGATGATGCCCACGATGGCCTGCACCACCCTTTGGAGCATGAACTGGCTGGCGAGCTTCCTGCCCAAGTTCGCCGAGGACAGCGTAGCCGGCTGCACGCTCAACGCCGAGCGCTGCCAGCAATACCTGGAAACCAGCCAGGCCCTGGTGACCGTGCTGAACCCGATCATCGGCTACGCGGCCAGCGCCAAGATCGCCAAGGAAACCCTGACCACAGGCAAGACGCCCAAGCAATTGATCAAGGAACACGGAATTTTGACGCCCGAGCAGGAGAAGAAGTACTACGACATCGATTACCTGACCAAGCGATATCCGCAGGCGGGATTTGACGCATGACAGCTGCTTCCCGACGACTCCCGCCCTGGCTGAAGCGCCCGCTGCCCCGCAGCGTGGGCCAGAAGCCCGTCGACCAGCTGCTTGACCAGCAGCGCCTGGTGACCGTGTGTGAAGAAGCCAACTGCCCCAACAAGGCCCAGTGCTTCACCCACGGCACAGCGACATTCATGATCCTGGGGGACACCTGCACACGCGCCTGCCGCTTTTGCAGCGTCAAGTTCGGCAGACCGCCTGCGCCCCCTGACCCGCACGAGCCCGACCGGTTGCTGTATGCCGCAAGAACCATGCAGCTCAGCCATGTGGTGATAACCAGCGTCGACCGCGACGACCTGGCCGATGGCGGCAGCTGCCACTGGGCAGCCGTGGTTCGCGCCCTTCGTGTGGGCTTGCCAGACGCGACAGTCGAAGTGCTTACACCGGACTTCCAGGGGCAGACTGCACAGGTGGATGCCGTACTTGAAGCCGATCCGCAGATCTTCAACCACAATATGGAAGTTGTGGAGTCACTGTTTCGATCTATTCAGCCACAGAAGAACTACCGCCGCAGCCTTGAGGTACTCCGGCATGCCAAACACCGACGGCCTCAGATCACTACCAAAAGCGGGCTCATGGTCGGCCTGGGCGAATCCCGGCAGGAGCTGACCTCAATCATGCACGACCTCAAGGCAGCCAATGTGGACATGCTTACCGTAGGCCAGTACCTGAAGCCCGAATCCGGCCTCGCAGAAGTCGTGCGGTATCTGCCGCCCGAAGAGTTCGCTGAAATCAAGGCAGAGGCCCTCGACATCGGGTTTCGCAAAGTGGCAGCCGGGCCTTTTGTGCGATCCAGCTACAATGCCAAAGAGCAGTTTATCGGCAGCGCATGACAGGCAGGTTGAAGCCCACGGCGCTATACTTTCAGCTGCGCCACAGCGCAAAGACGAGGCAAGGGAATGGCAGACCGCCCCATCAGGGTTCTGGTAGCCAAGGCCGGGCTGGACGGCCATGACCGCGGCGCCAAAGTCGTGGCGGCATGCCTGCGTGATGCGGGCATGGAAGTCATTTACACCGGGCTGCGCAACACGCCGGAAATGATCGTGGCGGCGGCCCTGCAGGAAGATGTGGACGCTATCGGCCTTAGTTCTCTTTCCGGGGCGCACAACACGCTGTTTGCGCGCGTCCTTGAACTGCTTCACCAGAAGGGTGCCACTTCGATTCTGGTGTTCGGCGGGGGAGTGATTCCGGAATCCGACGCAAAAAATCTGAATCATCTTGGGGTGGGCCGGTTGTTTGGACCCGGCACAGACACACATGAGATTGTCCAGTACCTGAACAGCGAGATACCGAAACGCCGCACAACCTCGGAGGTCTGACATGCACGACACCCCCATGGGAAACAACCCGCCGCAGGCGATTCCGCCGCAGTACGGCATGCTGCCGCCGCCCGCACCGGGGCTGCCGGGCCCCCGGCCGCAGATGCAAAGCCAGTTCGTCCGGCCCCGTGGCCGCACAGGCCTTTGGCGCACCTTCGGGCTGATCGTGTTCATTGGCGTGATCGGCTTCAACCTGCTGCTGTTTGTGGGCGCATTCGGCGCACTTGGCGTGCTGGGCGGGGGCAAGCAGGATCCGCACGGCGTGCACGAATTCGCCCGTGAAAGCGGCGATGGCGGGCGCAAGATCGCCGTGATCCCGATTGATGGCGTGATTCTGGAAGGTGGGTCGGGCGGCCTGTTCGGTGGCGGCATCAACCCTGTCGCGCTGGTGGAAGACGGCCTTAAACGCGCCGCCAGCGACGAGAAGGTCGCCGCGGTAATCCTGCAGGTCAACAGCCCCGGCGGCGGCGTCACGGCAAGCGACTACATCTACGATGCGATCAAGCGCTTCAAGAAGGACAGCGGAAAACCGGTGGTCGTTTTCATGAAAGACCTGGCCGCCAGTGGCGGATACTACGTTTCTGCCCCGGCCGACCACATTGTGGCCAGCCCCACAACCCTTACCGGCAGCATCGGCGTGATCATCCAGGGATTCAACTTTCATGGCACGCTGACCGAAATCGCCAAAGGCCAGGACGCGACCGTCAAGGCCGGCGGCAACAAGGCCATGGGTAGCATGTTTGCCGACCCTGCCGGCGATGATTATCGCGACGGTCGCAAGCTGTTGCAGGACCTTGCCGATGAAATGCACGGCCGGTTCAAAGGCATCGTAAAAGAAGGCCGCGGCAGCAAGCTCAAGGCTGATTGGGAGACTTACGCCGACGGCCGTATCGTCAGCGCGCAGACCGCCAAGAATGTGGGCCTGATTGACGAGATCGGCTACTTTGCTGACGCCCGGCGCAAGGCCGAAGAGCTTGCCGGTACCTCTGACGCCACGGTGGTCGAGTACGGGCGCCAGATGGGACTGGCCGCCCTGCTGGGCATGGCCGCGGATGACCCGAAGCTGGCCGCAGAAGCAGCCGAAAAGGCCGCCCCTGCACTGGCTGCGGCGGGCCTGGCAGCCAAAGTGGAAGAAGCTCTGCGGCTCTACCCCGGCAAGCCGATGGCAATCTGGGTGCCGTAAGAGACCTTCAGTAGTTCAGGGTCAGGGGCTGATTGCAGTCGAGATCTACAATTCTCGATGCTCAGCCATTGACCTTGTAACTTTTTTCTTAGGCACCAAACTAAACTAGTCCTTGAAGACCGCCACAACGTCCTGAGGCGTGGCTGCATCCAGGATCGCCTTGCGCTTTTCCTCCATGCGCAACACGTGCATGACGGCGGCCAGCACCCGTAGATAGGTGTTCTGGTCGTTGTCGGGTGCAGCGATCGTGACAATAATGCGCACCGGCTGGCCATCCAGGCTGTCGTAGTCAATGCCGCGCTGGCTGCGGGCCAGGCCCAGCGTGAACGACTTGACGCTGGCCAGTTTCGCGTGCGGTACCGCAATTGTCAGGCCCACGCCTGTGGACATGATCTCTTCGCGATCAAGAATGGCTTTCTTCAGCGCCTCAACATCGGTAACGCCGGACGCCTTGCCAAGGTCCTCAACAATCTCGACCAGGGCTTCGCGCTTGCTGGTGGCCTTCAGGTTCATGATGACGCGCTCTGGGCGCAGCATCCCGTGGATGTCCATGCCGGGCTCCCCTTCCGCAGCGGACTTTACCGCCCGCCCGGCGCGGGGCCAGTAGCTGGTATTGTCGGCCTTGCAAACGGCATCGGGCGGCGTAAGATTTCAGGTACAGGGAAATTCTGTCCCCGACCCCCGGGGGTTGCGTCAGGCTTCCGCGTTCAACGCGGTTTGTTCCCTCCGTCAGGAGCATTGGCCGCATGCCGATCTTTGCCTACGAAGCCATCAACAACCAGGGGCAGAAGGAAACCGGGGAGCTTGAGGCGCCCAATCGCAATCAGGCGATCCTGGAAATCCGCAACAGCGGACTGAAGCCCACCAAGGTTGCCCAACGCGCCGAAACCGCGGCCAACAAGGCCAACGCCAAGGCCACCAAGGAAGCCGCCGCCGGCAAGCCCGCTAAAAAGGGCAAGAAGGGCGGCCGCGTCGGCAGCCAGGCCCTGACCGACTTCACCGCGCAGATGGCGGTGCTGATCGATGCCGGCTTGCCCGTGGTGCGCAGCCTGAAAGTACTGTCCAAGCAACAGAAACCCGGCCCGCTGAAGTTCGTGCTGGAAGACGTTGCGGAAAGCGTGGAAACGGGCTCCAGCCTGTCGGAAGCCTTTGCGGCCCACCCGCGCGTGTTTGACCGCCTGTACGTCAACATGATCAAGGCCGGCGAGGCCGGCGGTATCCTGGACACCATTCTGCAGCGCCTGGCCGACTTCATGGAAAAAGCCCAGCGCCTGAAGAAGAAGGTTATCGGCGCGATGATCTACCCGATCATCGTCATGTCGGTCGCCGTGATGATCCTGACCGGCATCATGATCTTCGTGGTTCCTGCGTTTGAACAGATGTTCAAGGAGCAGGGCTTTGAACTGCCGCTGATGACCCAGATCCTGGTTGGTGTCAGCAACGGCATCGCAAGCTGGAAAGGTGCCGTGTTTGTGGGTGTGGTGGTCGCGACCGGGTTCGGCTTGATGGCCTGGGGCCGCACGCCCAAGGGCGAGCGCTTCGTAGACAAGATGAAACTGAAGATTCCAATCTTCGGCAACATCATCAAGAAGGCCGTAACGGCCCGCTTCACACGTACCCTTGGTACGCTGGTGACGGCAGGTGTGCCGATTCTGGAATCGTTGAACATCTGCAAGAATGCCATCGGCAACGTTGTGCTGGGCGAAGCCATCGACAAGGTCGCCAGCTCGATCAAAGAAGGTGAAACCATCGCGGGCCCGCTTGGCGAAACCGGCCTGTTCGACGACCTGGTCGTGAACATGATCGACGTCGGTGAGGAAACCGGCGAACTCGACAAAATGCTGATGAAGGTGGCCGACACTTTCGACACCTACGTAGACATCGCCGTTGAGTCGCTGGTCAGTATCCTGGAACCCATCCTGATCGTGTTCATGGGTGGGGCGATCGGCTTCATTGTTATCGCGCTGTTCATGCCGCTGGTCGGCCTGATCGACGCCATCGGCCAGTAAACTGTGTAATCAACAGCAAGGGCGGGGTGCCATGCACCCCGCCCTTTCGTATACTGAACCCGGAGAGAGGACACCTTCGGATGACCGGCAATTCAGGCGGCGTTGGCAAGCTTCTGGCTGTGGCAGTCCTTTTGATCATCGCCGTAGGGGCGCTGGCGGTGCTTAACATGGACCTGCTGGGACTGAAAACCCGCCTGCTGGGCGGGCCAGAAGACGATCCGTCACGGGTACCTGTGCCTCCACCGCCCAAGGACCCGCCCAAAGGCGACAATGCACCACTGAACGTGGTGCCCGAGTTTGTGGCAACTCCCCCGGATGACCGCGACTGGCTGACCCGTCGCGAGCGGCCTCTGCCGCCCAAACTGACCGTGAGTCGCAACGTTGGCGGCTACAAGGCCGAGATTGAACTTGTGCTGGTTCCCGGCGGCTCGTTCATCATGGGCGAGGACGACGGCGTCGAAAGCAACCAGCCCAAGCGCTGGGTGAAGTGCGACGATTTCTATATCGCACGCACGGAGATGACCAACGAGCAGTACTTCGCATTCATTCTGGACAACGGCTACACGCGGTCGCAGTTCTGGACCCAGGCGGGGTACGAGTTTGTGCGTGGCAACAGTATGGCCGGCACCGAGCTGATTGGCTGGGGCGCCCTGGATGAAGCGCGACAGGTGTGGGCGTTGTTGGCCCCGCAAGGCGATGTCACGGTAGAGTTGCGCGCCCCCGATGGTTCGCCCGGTCGCGCCGGGGCACCGATTCTGGTGCTGCCCGTGGGCGGAACCTGGGGCGATTACTTCCAGTATGACCAGGTGGGCCGGCAGGCCCGCATCAAGGGGCACAACGGCCAGTGGGCCGACAGCAACGGCGATGAAGTTTCGCGGTTTGCCATGCTCAAAAGTGACGGGCTGCTTCACACCACGGACTTTGCCGGGCGCATCAGGCTGGACTCGCTGCAGAACAACCGTCGCTACATGATCGTCACCTGGCCCAACGGCAACCTGGATGCGCCTACCAGCGGCATCGTGTCGCGCAGCGAGGCTGTCCGCCTGCGCGGTCCGAAAATGCCGGTAGTGTCCGTGACCTGGTTTGAAGCCGATGCCTGTGCCCGTTGGTGGGGCGGCCAGTTGCCCTATGAATCATGGTGGGAGAAAGCCGCGCGGGGCACCGACGGGCGCATTTTCCCATGGGGCAACGACCTTGAGCTGAACGCCGAGCTCTACCCAAACGGCCCGAAAACCACCAGGTTTGGCAACTTCAACCGGGGTGAAGTCCTTGAGGTCGGTTCTTTTCCCGCCGGGATATCGCCTTTTGGGGCACTCGACATGATGGGCAACGTCTCTGAGTGGGTCTACGACACGTACACCGCCAGCGCCCTGCGCGAGCCCCGTTTCGGTGGCATCAACCCGCACATTGGCGGCGGCCCTCGCGAAACCCGCGGCGAGCGCGGCTCCAGCACCAAAGACGACGACCCGCAGACGGCCAAGCTGCACAACCGTCGCCGTGGCGACCCATTCGGGTTCAATCGTTTCCGCGGCATGCGCATCGCCTTCACCGTAGAAGCCGCCCTCAAGGCCGCAGGCGGCTGATAGTTTGCATCAAGCCCGAGGCCCCCGACTGCCGATCTCCAACCGGAGATCGACATGGATCGTCACCGGCCAGCCCGCATAAGTGCCTCCGACTTCCGCGCCATGATGGCGGGCCGCAAGGCCGTGCCCAAGCAGCGCATCCCCCAGCGGCCCTGGCAGGCTCGGGCGTCCGCCACCAGCGATACCTATCGCCTGGTGCTGCCGTTTCTGCCGCCCAGTGTGAACAAGCTGTTTGCCACCATCCGCGACAAGAACACCGGCGCACTCAAGCGTGTTCTGACCACGGAGGCTCGCCGCATCCGCCGGCTGATACTGGCCATGGTTCACGGCAATGCAGAACCCGACCGCCTGTATGAACTGCATGTGAACGTCCACCTTCGCGCGTTCACGAGCGAAGGCGCTGTGCGCAAAGTGGATCTGACCAACCGCGTCAAGTTCCTCGAAGATTGCCTGTGCAGTGCCCTGGGCATCGACGACAGCCACATCTTTCGCGTGGTACTGAACAAGCTGCATGCCGAGGAAGAGCAGACCTGCATTGAGCTTCGTCCTCTGCCTGACAACGCGGGCCGAAACGCCGCCTAGGAGTCGCGATGGAATCTCGCCCGATATCGCTCGCGTCACGCCAGTTGCTGGCCGCCCCATTTGTAGGCGCGCTGGCCGGGTTTCTTTTCAACCGGGTGCATGCCGGCAACACGGGCTGGTTGCTGCTGGGCGAAATGACAGTCGGCGCGGCGCTGTTTGCGTTTGGCGCGGTTGTGCATGGCCTGCTGGACACAATGGCCATCGAAACCGCCCGCCGCAATGCCATCAAGCGCCAGATGAGCCTCGCCCAGGCGGCCCGCCAGACCACAAGCCGCCAGGCCGAACTGCTGGCCTCAGAGCAGCGCCGCTACGAGCAAGCCCGTCGGCTGCTTGATCGCCAGCTTGCCGCAGAGCGCCACGCCGAGGGCCTGCAACTGGAACTGTCCCAAACCCGCCGCGACACCGTGCAGCTTGCGAATGTGGTGGCCGGGCTGGTGTCGCACATGCGCCACCAGGTCGCGCACCCGACGGCAGAACTTGCCGCCGAAGCCCGTGCGCGCATGGAGGCGATTGAGGCCGCGCAGAACGAACTCGCACGCCGCCAGGTCGAGCTGGATCGCAAGACCGCCAGTGAGGCCGAAGAGGTCAAATCACGCCTCTTGCAGCTTTCCGTCAGCGACAGCCAGCGCCAGCGCAACATGGAAGCACCCGAGCACCAATCCGGCCGCATCATTGAGCTGGAAGGTCGCATCCGCAAGCTTGCCCGGGAGATCGAACGGCTCAGCCAGCGCCAGGCTGTCACAGTGGAAACCGGCGAAGCCAGCAAGGTCGCGCAGGGTGGAACCGCCGATGGCGCCCGGATGGGGTTTCTCAAGGCCATGCTCGAGGCCAATCAGGTACTGCGCCGGCAGATCAAGGACGCAGCCTGAGCCAGCGAAAACGACAAGGCCCGCCTTCCGGCGGGCCTTTCTTGTTTCCAACAAGCCCTACTTGCGTTTCTTGTTTCCGCCGTCGGCCAGCTTCTCGAGAATCTTGTGGTCGGCCAGCAGCTTCTCGTACTCCTCAAAGAACTTTACAGGCTCTTCGGCCCATGGCGTGTCGGCCGAGTTGGCAAACTCCACCCACTTCATTTTGGTGAAGGTGCGCTGATAAATCTGCATGTCCTTGGCAACGTACATCGGGTCCTTGGCGCCGTGGCAGAACAGCACAGGCACATCAATCTTCTTGCCCTTGTTCTCATTGGCGAACTCGAACTTGGGCACAAGGATGCGGGCGTTGCCGCCGACGGGTTTACGCCACTGCGGCTGAGCAAAAAAGATCGGCTCAAGGCCCCTGTGGTCAGCCCAGCGGCGTTTGATATGGCCGGTTTCCGCCCACATCTTCTGGCTTTCGTTCAGGCTGAGGCTGCCCACTGTGCCTGAAGGGTCGTACACGAGGTCCTGGCCTGCGCAGTTGAAGGCCAGGTCCTTTTCCTTGTTGTTTTCCATCGCGTTGCGGGCCTGTTCGCGGGAGTTTTCGCCGCTCCAGGTCTGGATGATGATGGCAAACTCCACCGAGTCGGGGTGCAGGCGCAGGTACTCCAGCGCGATCCAGCCGCTGACACCATGGGCGATGATGCCCACGCGCTTTTTGCCGCTGCTTTCCCGGCGCTGTTCGAAGGCCTCCACCAGCTGTGCCAGCGGATAGTAGTACGCCGTACGGTTGACGCTGCCGTCCTGGTTCTTCATCCACTCCAGGTTCTTCATGCGCGAGCAATCGGGTAGATCCACAAACGTCGCGTTGAACGTCTTGTTCAGTTCAAACACATAGGGGTACCAGTACTGGGCTGACTTGCCGAGGTCCGGCAGGATCAGCAGGTCGAGGTCGCCACCCTTGCGCGGAGCCTTGCGGGCGAAGCTATGGCCCTCAAGCTCAACGTCGCCGAGGTCGTCCTTGAACTTCTCGGCCTTGCGCGGGGTCAGAGGAACATCAGGCTTCAGGTTGTCGGCAAAAAACCGCCACTTGTCGACCGTCTCCTGCGTGTCGCCGTGTTCTTCGCTGGTCAGGTTCTCAAGTGCGTCGGCAATCAGGAAGCGCAGGTCACGCGGGAACTTCTTGTCGGTGAACGACCATTCCAGAAGGCTGACCAGCGTCTTGACGTTCAGCTTGCCCTGCGCCTGCAGCTCGGGCACCTTCTCGCCCTCGTTGGCACGGTTGAAGATTCCGCCCATTTCGCGGATTACCCTGGCCTTGACCTTTTCCGGGTAGGCCTTCGACTTCACGATCTCTGCACCCTTGGCCCAACGGTCTGCGTTGACCCAGTTGGTGTTGTTGTACAGCGCCCAAACCACGTGCTCGGCCGCCGCGGGCTGCTTGGGGCCGCCACCTTTCTTCTCGTCAAACAGGAACTTTTCGTACTCGGCCAGAACGTTGGGATCAGACTCGTCCTTGATGCGCACCATCACGTTGACGCGATACTGCCACACGTCGGACTCAAGAATGGTCAAGTAATCCGGAACGACTTCCTTGTTCCGAGGCAGCTCGTCAATCGCCTTGGACTTGTCCAGATTGGTGGACTTGCGGTCGTTCCAGACCTTCTTGAAGTTCTGGATTTCCTTGTTCGCCTGGCCTGACACTGTGGCTGATGCAAGCATCACGCCGACTGCGGCAAAAAGCGCCAAACGTCCCAGTCGCTTCTTCATTTCATGTCCTCCAGTGCCGGGGGAGGCACTGCCGCGCCAAAAGAGAAGGGGCACTTCCCATATGTCCCTATAATGAAGTACGTTGCCGCAACAGGTTCGTCTACGCAAAAAGACTGGCAGATGGGTGCGCAAAAGCTGCTGACCCGGTTCACCATCGCCTTCAGCCTGCTGTTGGTGGTGGCGCTTTATGCCGCGTTCTGGATTTACAACAGCCAGCTGGCGCTCGCGCAGGCCGCTGACAGCTTCATGGATGTCTTTACGGCATCGGTACTTGCGTACACTATCGCGATCTCTGCGCTGCCCTCGGATGAGAACCACCCTTTTGGTCATGCACGAGCTCAACCCATTGGTGCGCTCATTGCAGCCGTGGTCGCCGGCGTCCTGGCCTTCGAGGTCGCGCGCAGCGCAATCGAGGCATTGCTGGAACAAAAGCGGGTTCAACTGGACTGGCTGTTGGTCGTCGCGTTCGCCTGCAAGACTCTGGTCAAGGGCTTTGTGATGGCGGCGGCCCGGGCCCTGGGCAAGCGGATGGCCTCGCCGGCCATGGATGCGCTGCGCGTGGACGCGCGCAATGATGTGCTGGTCAGCCTTGTGGCCATCACCGGTTTTTTCGCCGCGCGACAAGGATGGCCGCAACTCGACGCGATTCTGGCCATTCCTGTGGCGGCATGGATCGGACTTGCCGGCCTTGGCCTTGCCAGGGACAACATACGCCTGCTGATGGGCGAGGCCCCTGCACAGGAACGCCAGGAAGCCCTGCGCGAAATTGCCCGCAAGGTGCCGGGCGTGCTGCAGGCCCACGACCTGCGGGCGCATTTCGTGGGAACCCACCTGCACGTGCAGATTCACATCGTTGTGGCTGCAGACCTTTCCCTGCGGTCCGCCCACGACATCGGCGAAGCCGTGCGACTTCGCCTTGAAAACGAAGACGATGTGGGCCACTGTGCCGTGCACATTGACATTGAGTAAATTCGGCGTTCGAGGCACGAAACCTGAAGCCCTCGGTCGGCCCTGCGAAGGCTGAACTGCGCGTTCTTTTCGAGGTCTTGACCACGACTGCGCACCCCGCACGGTACCTGATCTGCCTTTCCCCTTGCCGCGTCAAGGGCCGCGACTATAACCCTTGCCTATGAGCCAGCACGGGACCAGCCTTTTGAGCACTCACATGCGTTGCCTGTGTATGTGCGGTGCTGTCCATTGCGGCGGCACCGGCCTGATCCGCTAGCCGGCTGAACCTGATCCAGTCAACCTGTTTATCCGGCCACGCGGCTTGTGGGGCGCTATGCGCCCGCCTTAACCACTTTCGAAACATGCATGGGCCAGGTTCCTTCGCTGCGAAGGCACCCGGCCCCGGAGGCTGTCATGACAAACCTGATTGCACCCCACGGCGGAAAGCTTGTGGATCGCATTGCCCGCGGCGCCGAACGCGCCCGGCTGCTCGAAATCTCGCGTGAGCTTCCACGCGTCAAGTTGAACGAGCGTGAACTGAGTGACCTTGAACTGATCGCCAACGGGGCGTTCAGTCCGCTGACGGGCTTTCTCACGGAGAAAGAGTACCACAGCGTCGTCAACGACTTGCGCCTGCCCGACGGCACGGTGTGGGCGTTGCCCATAACTCTTGCGGTGGATGCTGACACTGCCGGTGCCGCCCGCCTGGACACGCTGGTTGCGCTCAGTGATGAACAGGATGCCGTTGTCGGCGTGTTGACGGTGCAGAGCATCTACAAGTTCGACAAAGCCGACAAAGCCCGCAAAGTCTATGGCACCGAAGACGCCAACCACCCCGGCGTGGCCTACATCAACGCGCGCAAGCCGGTGTTCCTGGGTGGGCCTGTGACCCTGCTGGCCGAACGCCCCCCGCAGTTCGCAGATGTTCACCGCACGCCAGCGCAGACGCGAGCCCTGTTTGCCGAACGCGGGTGGAGGACCGTGGCGGCCTTCCAGACTCGCAACCCGATCCACCGTGCACACGAGTACCTGACCAAGGTCGCGCTGGAGTTCACCGATGGCCTGCTGATCCACCCGCTGGTCGGTGAGACCAAGGAGGGCGACATCCCGGCCGATGTTCGGGTGGAGGCATACAAGGTTCTGCTGGAGAAGTACTACCCGGCCCAGCGTACGGTCTTGAGCACCTTCCCCGCTGCCATGCGTTACGCGGGCCCGCGTGAGGCGATTCACCATGCGCTGGCGCGCAAGAATTACGGCGTCAGCCACTTCATTGTGGGCCGTGACCACGCGGGCGTGGGCAGCTATTACGGTACCTACGATGCCCAGCGCATCTTTGACCGTTTCACGCCTGCTGAGCTGGGCATTACGCCCCTGAAGTTCGAGCACACGTTCTGGCACAAAGGCCTGGGCGAGATCGTAAGCGAGAAAACCAGCCCCGGCCCCAAGGAGCAGCACCTGGTGCTCAGCGGTACCAAAGTGCGCGAGATTCTGGCCGCCGGTGGCGAGCTGCCGCCGGAGTTCACAAGGCCTGAAGTAAGCGCCGTGCTGCGCAGGTTCTACGCAGGCCGTTAGGCGCAGCTGCTGTGGGCCGCATCACCTGGTTTGCGGCCCACAGCATGGCGGTGTGCGATTCATGCGCCCCACAGGCCGACCGGCATTGAACGTCTTTACCGCGAACCCGTCTTCACCGTAAGCTGGTCATTCTCGCGGAGGTTTCTATGGGGCGTTCACTGCTGCTGGCAGTGCTTCTGGCGTGTTGCACTACCTGCCTGGCCCAGGCTTTTGACGTGGGCCTGGTGCCGCGCCGCGCCCAGCCGTTGTTCACAACGGCCGAGGAGCCTGCCAAGGAGAGCGCCAAGGAAGAGCCGATGACATTGTCGGCCATGCAGGAACGCTCCAAGTGGCGCAAGCTGGGGTTGGAAGCCTGGACTGGCGGCATTGCGGCGCGCCGGTCGATGTACACCGCCGGCGTTGGCATGAATTTTCACCTGGTGAACACGCTCAGCCTTGCCGCGCGCCTGGATTACAACCACGACGTCGGCAACGCCCGCAAGTTCCGGCCTCAGGTGCGTGGCGGTGCCCTGGAAGTCGGGGTTCGCTTTCACATCGATTTTGCCGAGTCTGTAGCCTTTTACGGCACACACGGCATCAACGTGGCCGTGCAGCTTGCGTACTTCCAGTTGGACGAGTCCCGCGACGGGACAACCCTTGGCGTGGTTACCAGCCTTGGCGCGGGCACAACCAATGTGTTTGGCCTCGAGTTTGGCAGTCGAACCTGGCGGGGTTTCTTTGAAACCGGCCTGCGCACCCAGTTCTTTTTCCTGCAAAACAGCGACGAAGACGCCGTGGAGGGGTTCGAAGACGACATCGCGGCCGACTTCCGCTTTCAGTGGATCATCGGCCGGATCGGCCTGCGCTTTTACTTCTGAAGCTTGCACAGCTCGCCCGGCACGGTACCATGTTAGGAGACCCCGGGTTCCCCTGTGCGGCCCCCCTGCCGCAGGTGGAGACACCATGAAGCGCGCGGTAATCCTTTTTGCGGCGGTCGCTCTGCTGACGCTCAGCGGCTGCACCATGTTCCAGGACGACATCTACAAAGCCCAGGCCGGTTACTACCTGAGCGATTCCTATGCGGGCGTGGACAACGCCATCAAGGAAGAGTTCGTGGCCCGGTTCGGCAAAGAGCGCGTCAAGCGCGCCGATGTCGAGTGGAAGTACGACCACTGGACAGCCATCAGCAACCAGCAGGCAATCGGTTCTGACAAGTACCGTACCCGCGTAAGCGCGTACCCGCAGCTTGGCGCGGACGGCCACTATGAGGCCATCGTGGTAGCCCGGCGCGAGGTCTACACGGGCTACAGCAGCGGTCGCGGCGGGCCCACGGCCATGTACAGCAACATGTGGACCGAGGCCGGCCGGGATGTTCATGTCGAGGCTGAGCTTTCCAACGCGATCATCAAGCGCCTGGAGACGCCATCCAAGGCAGCCAAGGGCGGCGGGAAGTAACTTGCCGACATCCGGCACGAATCGAATCGACGGGGCGCCCCCTGCCCGGGGGGCGTCCCGTCTGTTTCTGGCGCTGGTGGCGCTGCTGGTTTTCGCATTGCCGCTGACTGCACAACCCGAAAGCCCCGTGCCCAAACAGGAAAGTCCGCTGGCCAAAGCCGGCGGGCTGCTCATAGAAGGCAAGCCGCAGGCACTTGCCGAGGCCGCAAATGCTCTGAAATCAACGCCGTTGGGGGCAGCAGAAAATCTGCTGACTGCCCTGTGCCTGTTTCACGCGGCCCAGTTCGATGATGCTGCCCGGTACCTGCGGCGGGCCATGGCGGCAAACCCTGATGTCCTCGCCAGCGAGCCTGCCTTGTCGCAACGCATGCCACAGGCAGACATCACGGCGCGCCTGAACGAGCTCGCGCCCAAGGTCGTTGACGACCCGGAACTCTGTTTCCTTGCCGGCGCAATGGTGATGCTGACTGGCGACAAGGCCCGCGCATTGCCGCTGCTGGTACGCGCGGAGGAACTTGCCGGCACCGACAGCCATGCCGGCTCACTGGCCGCGCGGCTTGCCGCCACTCCATTTTCCGACCGCAACCGCGAGCGCGCCACCAACGCGCTGCGCGCCGGCGGGTTCGACGACGCCGCCCGCTGCTTTGCGTTTGCCGCGTTGGACTCCCCCACCGTGGCCGAGCATTACGCGGGGTCCGCGCTGGCCCTTGCCTTGGCTGGCGACATGCCCGTCGCAACGCGCATGCTTGAACTGGCAATGGCCCGGGCCCGGTATGAACGCCTGCTGCCGTGGTTGCGCGACCTGCGCGTTTCACCGCTGGCCGCATTCAAGGCCACCGCCGCCGCGCGCAAACCCGCCTTGGCTTCAGCCAGCCTTGCCGACCTTCGGGTGGCCGCAGCCGCAGGACTTGCCGGGGGCCTGTACCAGACCTGCCGGGACGCGATTCTGGCCGCGCTGCTGCGCGACAAGCTGGATGTGTTCACCCATGAACTGATCCGGTTCCTGGATAACCAGCAGCTGTATCGCGACCCGCCCGGGCTTGCGCCACCGGAATCTGACCAGCCTGCCCTGCCAGATGCGCCGGCCCGCCCGGATGAACCTGTCCCCGCCGTTGATGCCCTGGAAGAGGCACGCAAACTGATCCGCCGCCTGGAGTTCACAGAGGCGCTGAAGGTGCTTGAGCCGCTGGTTGCGCGCGAGCCAAAGAATCCCAAGCCGCTTTTGCTGGTGTTTGTGGCCTATGTGGGCCGGGTGGAGCCTCAACCCGCGTCGGATGCCCTGGAATCGTGGTTCGCCATGGTGCCGGATGCCGACCGCACCAGGCTGAACCAGTTGCGCGAACTCTTTGACCGGGCCGAACACTTCAGCCAGTGGCGACGGATTCTGCTGACTTTGCGCGAGGCTGACCCCAATGCGGCCCTGCCCCGGCTATTGAATGCTTTTGTGGAGCTCTCGGCTGGCGGCTATGCCGCGGCCCGCCAGGAGACGCAGGTCGCGCTGATTGGCGCCCCTGACAACGAAATGCTGCGGCAGATGGCGCGCATCCTGGCCAAGGATGAGTTTCAGCGCGATGCAAGCCCTCCCACCGTGACAGACCGCCCCACCGCCAAGACTCTGCTGGGACAGGCGGATGCGCTATTCCGCCGCGGCGAGTACGAGTCCGCACGCACGGAACTACTCAAGGCCCAGGACACCAACCCCAAGGAGCCTCGCCTGTCTGAGGCCCTGCTGCGCGTTTATGTGGCACTGGGCGATTACCAGCGCGCGGCACGCCAGGCCGAGTCTTTGCTGGCAGAGCAGAACATCGCCGAGCGCAACGCGACGGACTTCAGCTTTTCGCTGGAAGCCGGCTACGACAATCGCGATGCCTTCAACCAGCACCTGGCCGCCCTTCAGAAAGCCGCCGCCGAACGCACTTCGGCGGCTGATGAGTACCTGCTGCTGGGCGTTATCCAGTTCTCACGCGGCCAGTGGAAGGAAGCGACGGCGGCGCTGACCGAATGGAAGGGACTGGCCCGCGACCGCAAACTCAACCCAGCCCTGTTGAAGTTGCTGGAAGCGGCAGGCAAGAAGGGCTAGACGCACCTGGCTGCCGCATCATACTTCGCGCATGAAGCTGAAGCAGCAAACCCAGGATTTCGTTGTCGAGGAGATCAGCAGCTTCGCCCCTGACCCTGCGGGGCGATTTTTTGTTTATGAACTGGAAAAGCAGTCTCTGTCCACGTTCGAGGCGCTTGCGCTGATAGCCAGAAAGGCCGGATTGCGGCCTTCCGACCTTTCTGCCAGCGGCCTCAAGGACAAGCACGGTGCAACCCGGCAACTGTTCAGTTCGCCGCGGGCACTCTCTGCCCCGGTTGACGACGACCGATTGCGGCTTCGATTTGTGGGAAAGTCGACTGCACCACTGACAGCGTCCAGTATTGAAGGCAATCGATTTCGCATTGTGCTACGCGACCTGAGCCAGCAGGAGGCCGATGCAATCCCGGCCAACGCGCAAAGTATTCGCGACTTCGGCATCCCGAACTACTACGACAACCAGCGCTTCGGAGGCAACGCCCACGGCCAGGGCTTCATTGCCAAGGCACTGGCGCAGGGCTGCTACGAAGAGGCCATGCGCTTGCACCTGGCCGTGCCCCACCGCAAGCAGAGCATGCGCGACAAAACGAACCGGCGGCTGGCAAAGGAACTCTGGGGAAAGTGGGCCGAGTTGCACGAACGCATGACCCGCAGCCCCGAGCGTGCGCTGGTCGAGTTCCTACGTGATCACCCCGGCCAATTCGCGGCTGCGTTTGATCGCATCACGCCGCAGCTTCGAACCATGTTCGTGGCGGCGTACCAGAGTCTGCTGTTCAATCTTGTGCTGGCGCGGCTGATCCGGTCGGAGATCCCGGCACTGGCCGACATTCACAACCGGGGCGGCGACATCCCGATGTACTTTTCGCTGACCTCCGTGCAGCTGGCACGCTGGCGCGACCTGGAAGTGCCGTTGCCTGGCGGATCAACGCGACTGGAAGACTTCCCCGAAGCCGGCCCCCACCTGCAGGCCGTACTGACGGAAGAAGGAATCACTCTGGAGCAATTGCGCCTGCCGGGGCTTGATAGAACACGTTTCAAGGCGGCCAGTCGCCGGGCGTTGATGTTCCCGGCTGATCTGGCCGTTGGCGCTGTTCAACCCGATGACCTGAATGAGGGGAGCAGCAAGGTAGAAACGACATTCACCCTGCCGCGTGGCAGCTTTGCCACAATTGTGGCCCGCCGCCTGGTGATTCGATCCTAGAGCACTTTTGAGTCTTGCCCGCAGCCTTTCGCTTGCGGCAAGCTTCGAGTCTCGGCGGACAGACCACGAGAAAGCCCCGGCCCGTTCAGCCGTTCTCCAGGTCTTCCAGCGCAGCCCGCACGTCCGGGTCTGTGATGGACTTGGGGTCAGGCAGGCCCTTGGCCAGGTCGTGGCCCCTCGACAGGTCTTCCACCACGGCATAACCGTCGCTCAGCCAGGTGCCCAGATCCAGCAGCTTGCACTTCTCAGAACAGAATGGAAACGCCGGGTTGTCGGCAAGACCCGCACTGGTGAAGTGCCTGCTGCATTGGGGGCACTTTCGGCGGCGAAGTCGCGGCATGTTCACTTACCCGGCTTGCGCGGCTTGGTGGGCTTGGCCTGGGGCTTCGCCTCGGCCTTGGGCTGCGGTTTTGGCTCGGACTTGGACTCCGTCGTTGCTTCAGGCTTGGATTCGGCCTTGGCGTCGCCCTTGGCCTCGGGCTGGGGTTCGCTACCCGTGTCGCCACCCTTTCGGGCGTAGTCAGTGAGGTAGAAACCACTCCCCTTGAAGATCAGGCCTGCGCCCATGCCGATCAGGCGCTTGACGCGACGCTTTCCGCACTTGGGGCACTTGCGCAGCGGTTTGGCAGAGATGCTCTGCATCTCCTCAAAGGCGTGGCCGCAATCGGGGCACTCATAGTCGTACGTAGGCATGTTCAGGACTTCTTGTTGACACTCACCTTGGAGGCACGAAGGACGCGCTCGTGCAGCATCCAGCCGCGTTCAAACTCCTGAACCACGACGTTGTCGGCCAGCTTTGGGTCGTTGGCCATCATAACCGCGTCGTGATGCGCCGGGTCGAAGGGCTTTCCGGCGGCCTCCACGGGCGTGATGTAGTGGCGGGCCAGGGCCTCTGTAAACATCTTGCTGGTCAGGGAAATGCCTTTGAAAAGCCCGTCAAAGTCGCGCGAGACCTCTGCGGCAGTCAGTGCGCGGGAAAGGTTGTCCAGGACCGGCAGAAGGTCTCTCGCCAGGCCGGTGTTCGCGTAACGTGATGCGTCTTCCTGGTCCCGCCGCAGGCGCTTGATGGTGTTGTCCAACTCCGCCTGTGCGCGACGGGCGACGTCCAGCCAATGATTGGCCCGGGCGGCCTCGTCGGCCACGGCGACAAGCTCTTCGTCAGAAAGTTTGCGCAATTCCGCCGCCTTTGTCGCGATGGATTCCGCGCCTACAGCAATCTCTTCGCCATGGCGGGCCTTTTCCGCGGTTGCCTGCGCGGCCTTGTCCGCCAGCGCCTCTGCGGCCGCGTGCCCTTCATGGGGCACGTCTTTGGGGTCAAGCTTGGTTTCTGGTTTCTTGCTCATGGCATCGGCACCGGGCTACTTGCTGAACATCTTGCGGACCTTGTCCAGAAATGACTTCCGCTCTGGGGATATGTTCTTCTCTTCGGTATCAGCGAACTCGCGCAGGATTCGCTCCTGGTCTTTGGTCAGCTTGGAGGGCACCTCAATGGCGATTTCGACCAACTGGTCGCCCTTGCCGTAACCATCAAGTTTGGGAAAGCCCTCGCCGCGCATGCGCAGAACCTGGCCGCTTTGTGTGCCGCGGGCCACCTTGAACTCGGCCTTGCCCTTCAACGTCGGCACATCCACCGTGGCACCAAGCGCTGCCTGGGCAAAGCCTATCGGAAGCACCAGGTAGACGTCTGCCCCCGCGCGCTTGAACAGCGGATGCGGCTTGATGTGCACATCGCACAACAGGTCGCCGGACGGAGCGCCGTTTTCCCCGGCCTCGCCTTCCCCTGCTACGCGCAGTGTCATGCCGTCTTCGATGCCCGGCGGAATCTTGATGGTGATTTCACGTTCGCGCGCGACACGGCCACTGCCGCCGCACTTTGCGCAAGGGTCGGTGATGATCTCGCCACGCCCCTGGCAGCGGGGGCATGCACTGCGCATGGAAAAGAACCCGGCGCTGGTCATCACCACGCCCGCGCCGTCGCACTGAGGGCACGTGGAAGGACTGGTCCCCTGCTTGGCACCGCTGCCGTGGCAGGTGTCGCAGCTTTCGTTGCGGCGCAGCGAAATCACTTTCTCTACGGGCTCAACCACGTCGGTGAACTCCAACGTGATGCTGCAGCGCAGCGAAGCACCGCGGCGGCCGCGTGTACGGGTGCCCTGGCGGCCCCCACCGCCACCGAACATGTCGCCGAAAATGCTGCCACCGAAAATGTCGGAAAACGCCGAGAAGATGTCCTCGACGTTGTTGAAGCCCGGGCCGCCAGTAAAGCCCGAGCCCTGGTGCCCGAACTGGTCGTACTGCCGGCGCTTTTCGGCATCCTGCAGCACGCCGTAGGCCTCGGCCGCCTCTTTGAACTTTTCCTCGGCTTCTTTATCGCCGGGGTTGCGGTCGGGGTGATGCTTCAGCGCCAGCTTGTGGTACGCCTTCTTGATTTCATCGGGCGAAGAATTCTTGGCCACGCCCAGCACTTCGTAGTAATCGCGTTTGGCCATGATCTTCCACCAGTGGGCCGGTTATCTCTTTCGCCGAATCAGCCCTGACTTCATGTCGGCGACTTCCCACCCCTGGGCCGAAAGCTCGTTCATCTTGCGCAGGCCGTTCACCTGGTCGCTGAAGGTCGTTTGACCCTGCTCGTAGGGAAACACGTGCGACTTCAGGTAATCCTTGTCCGGGTTGGTGCCGCCCCAGCGCGAGACGTCAATCTCGTAACTTTCCAGGCGGGGCACCCCAACCAGGTAGCCGTACTCATAACCCTGTTCCGGCGCGGCCTGGGCACTGCTGCCAGTACCCACAAGCACACCGACACTGGTCATCGCCACCAACACCGCCGCCATGAACGCCATCTTTGCCTTGGACATGACTTCTCCTGTTTGCCGAAACCGTCCCTTTGAAACGCAAAAGGGAATCAACTCGTTCCGACATTCAGGACTCAACGCACCTTCTATGCCACGCTTCCGGCGACCTGCTTGTCCTTCTTCTTGAGTTCCGTCACCAGGGTGTTGGTCGTCAGCATCAGGCCTGCAATGCTGGCCGCGTTCTGAATGGCGCAGCGGGCCACTTTGGCCGGGTCAATGATGCCGGCCTTGACCAGGTCCGCGTACTCGCCCTTCAGCGCGTTGTAACCGTATGTCTGACTCTTGTTTTCCTTGATGGTCTCAACGACTTCGTGGCCGTCCACGCCACTGTTGTACGCAATCGTGCGGGTTGGGGCCTCCAGCGCCGCGGCCAGAATCTCGGCACCGTACTGTTCGTCACCCTTGAACTTGGTTGCGCGAATGGCCTGGGCCGCGCGCAGATAGCTGACACCGCCACCCGCCACAACGCCTTCCTGTCTGGCCGCCTTGGTGGCGTTCAGGGCGTCCTCAACGCGGAACTTGCGCTCTTTCATTTCCGATTCGGTGTGGCCGCCAACGCGAATCTGCGCCACGCCACCGGTCATTTTGGCCAGCCGCTCCTGCAGCTTTTCCTTGTCGTAGTTGCTGGTCGTGATGCTGATCTGCTGGCGCAGCTGCGCCACGCGGGCCTCGACATCTTTCTTCTTGCCGCCGCCCTGGACGATGGTGGTGTTGTCTTTGTCGACGATGATCTTCTTGGCGGTGCCCAGGTGACCCACGTCGATGGACTCCAGGCTCTGGCCCAGGTCTTCGGTCACGGAGATGCCGCCGGTCAGCACCGCGATGTCATCCAGCATGGCCTTGCGACGATCGCCAAAGCCGGGCGCCTTGGTGGCAACGACCTGCAACAGGCCGCGCAGGCGGTTCAGCACCAGCATGGCAAGCACTTCGGCCTCAATGTCTTCGGCGATGATCAGCAACGGGGCGCCAAGCTGGGCCACCTTTTCCAGAACGGGCACGATTTCCCGCACGCTGCTGATCTTCTTTTCGCAGATCAGGATGCGCACGTTCTCATACTCAACGTTCAGGTTGGTCGCGTTGTTGACGAAGTAGGGGCTCAAAAAGCCCTTGTCAAACTGCAGACCGTCCACATAGGTCAACTCAGTTTCGAGGCCCTTGCCTTCTTCGATGGTAACCACGCCTTCGTCGCCGACCTTGGTAATGGCATCGGCCATCAGTTTGCCGATCTCTTCGTCCTGGTTGGCACTGATCGTGGCCACGGCCTTCAGCTCTTCGTCATTCTTGATCTTCTTGCTGCTGTCCTTCAGGTACGCCACCGCGATCTCGGCGGCTTTGTCGACGCCGCGCTTGAGGTCCTGTGGCGTGTGCCCGCCGCCGGCCAGTTTCAGGCCCTCCTGGATGATCGCGTTAGCGATCACGGTAGCCGTGGTGGTGCCATCACCTGCTTCGTCGTTGGTCTTGGAAGCAACTTCCATGACCAGCTTGGCGCCCATGTTCTCAAACGGATCCTGAAGTTCGACGTCCTTGGCGACCGTCACGCCGTCGTTCACGACAAGCGGGGCGCCAAACGACTTCTGCAGGATCACGTTGCGGCCGGCAGGCCCCATCGTTGCACTGACGGCACGGGCGAGCTTGGCAACACCGTCGGCCAGCTTGCGGCGAGCCTCGACGTCGTAAAGGATCTGCTTACCTGACATGTTCTCTCCTGGGTGCAGCCTGTCCGATGGTTCGTTCGTTGTCCGGGCGTAGTCGCCACCTATTCAATGATGGCCAGGATCTCGGCCTCGCGCAGAATCTTGTGCTCAACGCCGTCGATCTTGATGTCGCTGCCGCTGTAGCGCCCGAACATCACCACGTCGCCTTTCTTGACGCTGGGCGACAGCTTCTTGCCGGACTTCAACGTGCGGCCGGGGCCGATTGCGACAACCTCGCCGCGCAGCGGCTTTTCCTTGGCAGCATCAGGCAGCACGATGCCACCGGCAGTCTTTTCCTCGGCCTCGGCCGGGATCACGACAACATTGTCATCCAACGGGCGCAGTTTTGTGGCCATGTATGTTCTCCCTCAGGCGGGCAGGACGCCCGCGCTCCTTAGTAATCCTCGTCGTGGTGGTCGTCGGCGGCCGGCTCTTCCTTTTCCGGGATGCTGGTGATGATCGCGTCGGTGGTCAGCATCAAGCCGGCCACGGATGCCGCGTTCTCCAGTGCCGTGCGGGTGACCTTGAACGGGTCGACAATGCCCATCTGGTACATGTCGCCGTATTCGTCGGTCAGCGCGTTGTAGCCGTAGTTCTTGTTCTTTTCGGCCAGCACGTTGCGGGCAATGATGCTGCCGTGCTTGCCGCCGTTTTCGGCAATCTGGCGAATGGGCTGCCCAACAGCGTGCCGAACGATGTCGATACCCATCTGCTCGTCGTGGTCGGCGCCCTTGAACTTCTCCAGTGCCAATCCGGCGCGCAGCAGTGCCACGCCGCCGCCGGGCAGAATGCCCTCTTCCATCGCCGCACGGGTGCTGTGCAGCGCGTCTTCCACGCGGGCCTTCAGTTCTTTCATTTCGGGCTCGCTGCCGGCGCCAACCTTGATCACGGCAATGCCGCCGGCAAGTTTGGCCAGGCGTTCCTGCAGCTTCTCGCGGTCGTAATCGCTGGTGGTGATGTCGATCTCGCGCCGGATCTGCTCGGTGCGGGCCTTGATGTCGGCCGTCTTACCGGCACCTTCAATCACAGTGGTGTCTTCGGCCTTGATGATGATCTTCTTGGCCGTGCCCAACTGCGCGATGGTGATGTCTTCAAGTTTCTCGCCCAGATCCTTCATTACCGGGTGGGCGCCGGTCAGCGTGGCAATGTCTTCCAGCATGGCCTTGCGGCGATCGCCATAGCCCGGGGCCTTCACGGCGCAGACGTTCAGGATGCCGCGCAGCTTGTTGACCACCAGCGTGGAAAGCGCCTCGCCTTCAATGCTCTCGGCAATGATCAGCAACGGGCGGTTGGCCTGGCTGACTTTTTCCAGCAGCGGAACCAGCGGCTGGGCACTGGAAATCTTGTCTTCAAAAATCAGCACCAGCGGCTTTTCAAACTCGCAGGACATCGCCTGCTGGTTGTTGATGAAGTGCTGGCTGATGTAACCACGGTCAAACTGCATGCCTTCCACAACGTCGACGATGGTTTCGGCCGTCTTGCTTTCGTCCACCGTGATCACGCCGTCCTTGCCCACCTTCTCCTGGGCAGAGGCAATGATCTCACCGATGCGCTTGTCGTTGTTGGCCGCAATGCTTGCGACAAACTGAACCTCGCGCTTTCCTTCGCACTTCTGCTTCATCTTGCCAAGCTCGTCGACTACTTTCTCGACGGCCTTCTTGATGCCGCGGTAAATGCCCGTGGCGTTGGCGCCGCTGGTGACATGCCGAATGCCATCACTGAAAATGGCCTGGGCCAGCAGCGTGGCCGTCGTGGTTCCGTCGCCGGCAATGTCGCTGGTCTTGCTGGCGACCTCCTTGACCATCTGCGCGGCGCAGTTTTCGTACGGATCGGTCAACTCGATCTCTTCCGCGACCGTAACCCCGTCCTTGGTGATGTTGGGTGCGCCCCAGCCTTTGTCGAGCACTGCCGTCTGGCCCTTGGGGCCAAGAGTGGTCACAACAGCGCGGGCGAGTTTCTCAAGGCCGTGGGCAAGTTTCTCGCGGGCCTCGGCTTCAAAGACGATCTGTTTTGCGGGCATGAATCGGACCTCTGGTTTCAAAAGAGTCGATCAGTTGAGCCCCCTGATGCAAAACCAGTGCCAACCAAGGGCGAGCACACAACAGGCAATGGAGAGCCATAACTATAGTTTACACCAAGCTTTACGAGGCGACCCGAACCCTGCGTTGGACGCCAAAACTCACAGCGCCGCCAAACTGACAGCGGTGACTGCGACCTGCCTTATTGGCTGCCCGATTGGCAGGCCAACTTGGACGGAAACTAATCGGCGCGATGCGCGAGGTGCAAGTCCAGCGCAACTGCCAAGATCGACTCTGTGGCTCGTCGAAAACCGCAATCTTGGATCCAAATTTGGCGCCAGACAAACGTACTATGCTGAGGTGTTAGGACGGAGACTCCGATGAGACTTGCCATCGCCATGCTGGTCGCCTTGGTCGCAGCCCCACTTGCCGCACAGCCCACGGTTCGCAGCATTTTCAAGGAGCCTGTGACCGGAAAGATCCGCAAGCTGGACGGCCAGGGGCGCCTGGAGATTGAGGTAAAGGGAAGCGATGTCCCGGAACGCATCGGACTCGATGAAGTTGAACAGATCTCCTTTGGCAACAAAGGCGATGAGCGCAAGCCTGAGGACTCGCCGCTTCGCGTCTACCTGGTAAACGGAGACGTGCTGTACGGACAGCCCGACAACGCGCCCGACAAAGACGAAGACAAGTTTGTGTTGCGTGGAGCACGCTTTGGCGAACTGGTGCTGTCTATCCAGATGGTCAAGCGCATTGAGTTCGTGCCCAACGTGCAGCCCAATGTGCTGCCGGAACTGGAGGCGGGCGTCACCCAGGACGTGACCTACTTTGCGGCCTCAGGCGGCAAACCCGCACAGACGGACCCGGCCGCTGAACTGGTGCGCATCGTCAAGGACGGCGCGTACATATACAACGAGATCCTGGATGACGACGCGGCCGGCACCAAGTACCTGTGGGCCAAGTTGCGCGGTGTGGTGTGCTTTCGCTCCCGGCACAACGCCTACGACAAGCTGCTGGCGATTGCCATGCTGCGCGATGGCAGCCTGCTGCGCGGCCCGATATCAAGCTGGGAAGGCGGCAAGGTAGTAATCGACCACAAGGTGCTGGGCCGCCAGATTGTGCTGGAGGAAACCTCGCTGCTCTCCATCACCATGAAGAATGGCAGATTCCAGTACCTTAGCGACATTGAGTTTGCACGCGCCCCTGAAGAACGACCCTACTATCTGCCCAGCGACTTCAAGTACGACGACTACCTGTTCAAGGTGCGACGCGACCAGGCCCAAGGCGGCGGCCCGATCAGCATCCGCGGCCGGACCTATGCCAAGGGGTTGGGCGTACACGCGTTGAGCAAACTGACATTTGACGTCAACCGGGGGTACAAACGGCTGCTGGCCGAGGTCGGTCTGGATGACAGCGCGGGGGACCTGGCCAGCGTGGAGTTCAAGATCTATGCCGATGGCAAGCTCATCTGGGAATCCGGTGTGCTGCGCCGCAGCAGTGGTGCCAAGGCGATAGACATTGACATCCTGAACGCCAACCAGATTGTGCTGGAGGTTACGGCCGCCGACAACGCCGACATCCAGGATCGCGCCAACTGGGCCAACGCCAAGCTGGTGCGCTGATGAAGTGCGGCTTCGATTGCGGGACGGCCCAGGGGCCGTCCCGTGTTGTTTCAGCATCAGCTTTTGGCGTGAGATTGCCGGCTGCCAGGTGACTATCGTTGATTCGCGCAACCCGAGACCGAGCCGAGACATGAGTCAGCAACGTGCGCCGCTCTTCGCAGCCATCGCAGTGCTTCTGCTGGTGGGTCTGCTGATTGCGTTTTTTCTGGTCCAGATGGATCCCGCGCCCGCACCGGCGCGTGGCAACCGCGCGGGTGCTGATGCCAACGGCATCGCACTGCGCCCGGACCAGCCTGACCGCCAAGGTGGCAACGACCGCGACGGCCCCGCAGAGCCCGACACATCACCCGACACGCAGCCCACACCCAAAGTAGTCGTCCCGAAAGTTCAGACTACTGTTCGTGTCAGTGGCCGAACCCTGGACAGCTACGGCGAGCCCCGATCCGGCGCGACGGTGACACTGCTGCCTGAGGACGAACTCACCATCACCGGGCCTACGGTTGCATCCGACGACGATGGCAACTTCTCCTTCGAGAGCGGCTTGAATATCGGCGACCGGTACTTTGTCGCCTGCCTGATGGAAAAGACCGCGCTGAGCGCGACCGCGCCGTTCACCATTGAACAGGATAAACCAGTAGAGGGCTTGGTCCTGACCATCTATGACGCAGCCCGTTGCTTTGGAGTAGTGATCAATGGCGCCGACAGCAAGCCGCTGGAGGGTGTCACCATTTCCACCAGTGCCCGGACAAGCGAGCGTCTGCAGCGCCTTGGCGCTTTGCTTGGCCGCCTGAAGCCCTGCATCAGTGATGCCCAAGGCAAGTTTGAACTTGAGCACCTGCCACCCGGCATGCACATGATCAGCGCGGCCAAGGCCGGATGGACCGCCAATGAGATCAACCCGCTGACCCGCGCCCGCCAGGAAATCGAACTGGGCGAGTATGCCAACCTTGAGCTGCTGCCATTTGTGCTGGTACAGGCCGGCGTGATCGAAGGTCGCGTGCTGGCAAAGGCCGACAATCGCCCCATCCCCGGGGCCGTGGTTGAGCTTGGCACGATTCTGGGCGGAACATTCGACACCAAGGTGACAGACGCAGACGGCAAGTTCCGCTTCGAGGATGCCCCGCCGGGAATCGGCGGCGGACAAGGCCCGGGGCAGGACATGGGCGGACTGACCCTGCGTGCCGTTGCTGCGGGCTATGCGCTGGGAACACGCAACGTACGCGTTCGAAGCGGTGAAACTCGCAGCGGCCAGGACATTCTTCTGGACAGCGGCTGCGTGGTGACTGGCCGCGTCTTGAACCACAAGTCAGAGCCGCTGGCAGGAGCGCAGGTCTATTACAACGACACAGACTTCCAGCGCGGCGGCGAGCTCGTGGTCGGCATCTCGATACCGGCGCGAAAGATCGGGACAGTTACCAACGAGAACGGTGAATTCTCGCTTGGCTCTTTGCCGCCGGGCACTGTCACGATTGCCGCCAGCCTGAAGGGCTACAGCAACGCTACGGTTCAGGTGGTGGCCGTGGTCGGCACGCCGCAAGCCGTGTCGCTTACCCTGAAGCCCGAAGCCGTGATTTACGGCCGCGTAACCAATGACCGCGGTGACCCGCTTTCTGGTGTGGCACTGGCCGCCTACGAGGCCGATGGCCCGCGCGAGCTCGGCTTTGTAATGAAGAGCTTCTTCGGCGAGTCACTTCCTGATCGCGGCGAAAGCACAATGTTCCCAAGTTCCATCCGCAGCGGCAGCGATGGGACTTACCGCATTGAAGGTCTGAAAGCGGCTTCGTATGTCGTGATTGCCAACACCGCGTTGTACGAAAAGCATGTCAGTGCGGCGCTGGAGCTCAAGGCAGGCAATGAGCTCGAATACAACATTTCCATGCTGTCCGGGGGAATCATCTTCGGCCGCGTGTACGACGCGGCAGGCCTGCCAATGCCGGGCGTTCCGGTTACGGGCGCGCGGCTGATTGCCGAAGAGTCCGTGCGAGTGAAGACGGCCTATACCGATCGCAACGGCAACTACGAACTAACCGGCCTTGGGGCGGGGACATACAAGGTCGTACGCAACAGCGGCGACCTGACACAGCTGCTGCTGCCAAACCCTGCCAGCGAAGTCGCGGTGAAAGCCGGAGAACGCGTTCAGTTTGACATCTACGACCAGCGGCCCGGCACCGCCCGCATTTACGGGCGCGTCACGCTGGATGGCGTTGTCTACAAAGAACAGTCGCTGGTGCTGATCGGTGGCAACTTTGCAGGCTTTGCCGCCAACAACACCACCACCGATGCTGACGGCCGGTACGAGTTCCGCAGCGTCCCGTTGGGCACCTACCAGATTGCGCGCGGCGGGCAGCGGGGCCCGTCGCTGGTGCGCAAGCGCGTACGCGTGGACAAAGCCGGCGACATTGAAGTGAACATTGACTTCTTCACCGTAACCATCGCCGGCCGCGTGGAACTGGAAGGCGGCGGGCTGCCCGAGGGACGCATTCGTGTCATGGCCAGCCCGGTTTCATCCGAGGGCGAAGATGCCGGAAGCGCCGATGAACAGGTCAACGACCTGGAGATGCTGGTCGTCGAGGAATCCAACACCAACGACAAGGGCGAGTTCACGATCCGCGGCCTGTCACCGGGCTTTTACCGCCTGACAGCGCGCAGTGAAAAGAACGGCATGGTCACGCGGCCCTACCTGAACGTGCGCGCCAACGTCAGCGGTATAGTGCTGCAACTGCCGCGTGTGGCAGCGTCGCTCAAGGGCGTTGTGAAGGGGCTTGATGAAGCCAAGCCGAACACGCCGTTTGGCCTGATTGCCGCCATCACCATGGAAGACGACAAAGGCCGGCCGGTTTCACTGGGCGGGTTCGACAACGCCATCAACCTGACCCAGACCAAAGAGTTCACCGTGCCCGGGCTGGCGGAGGGCAACTTTACAGTCACGCTGTCGGCATCGGGCTACAGCCCGGTGACTTACAACAAGGTGAAGTTTACGGCCGGCGAGGTTACCTCGCTGGAGTTCGTGTTTGCGGCCTCGGGCAGCGCGCGCATCAGGATCACGAACAACGACATCACGCTGGCCAGTGCCTATGAGCTGCAGTACGACATCGTCAACAGCAAGGGCGAGACGTTCAAGAAGCGGTTCACGTTTCTCGATTTCTTCAACCCCGATGGCTCAGGACAGGGGCTTGAGGAAAACGCCTTCGTGATCAAGGACCTGCCGCCGGAAACCTACACCATCACCCTGACCCTGCCCGGCTACAAGACCGTCAAGCAGACATTCGTGATCGTTGCTGGGCAGACCACCGACGTAGCCGTAACATTTGAGAAGTCATAGCAACGTCGAGGCCGCATGTTGACAACGCAGCCCTTCACGCCTTCCCCCGGGCCGTTTTCGGCCCCGGCTGGCGGGCGTATCGGGTGGCTTCTCGTCCTGGCGCTGCTGGCGGGATGCAGCACCCAAGGTCGGCCGCAGGACCCCGGCCCGGGTGATTCGCAAACACCCCCCACCGAGATCCACAACACCGGCACGCAGAACCAGACACTGGAGCAGCTGCTGGCCCAGGAAGACTTTGACCTGCCCCGCGCGCTGCTGCTGTTCAGCGAGAAGCACTATCCTCAATTCGCCGGCAAGCCGTCGCACGACACCGATCTTCGGGCCAAGCTGGCCCGCTTTGATGCCTATGCCGCGGACCTGCGCAACGCGCTGCGCCGCGACAAGTCGCCGCGCCAGCGCCTGCTGACACTCAGGGATTTCGTTCATGCCAAGCTCGGGCTGCGATTTGACACCGCTGACCCGAGCGGCCACGATCCCGAGAACCTGTTCTTTGACCGTGTACTGCAGAACCGAAAGGGCTACTGCGTCACCCTGTCACTGGCGTACATCGTGTTCGGGCAGGCCGCTGGGCTGGATGTTGCAGGCATCCGTGTGCCAACCCATTTCGTGGTTCGCTATCGCGACATCGAAAGCGACGGCCAGAAGTTCGAAACGCTGATCGAAACGACCGCACAGGGCGAGACACAGGAAGACACCTACTACTGGGCCAAGTACCGGTTCTCGGCCACCAGCGTAGAGGCCGGCGCCTACCTGACACCGCTGACCGACCGACAGATCTTCGGCACGCTGTACAACAACCTGGCCGGGCTGTCGCACCTGCGGGGCAACGACTTGCTGGCCATTGAGCAATACGACCGTGCGCTGGAACTTGCCCCGAACAACTGCGAGGCCATGTACAACCGCGCGATCGTGCTGCGCAGGCTCAAACGCGACCGCGATGCCCTGAAGGACTTCAATGCCGCCCTGCGCACTGACCCGAACTTCGTCCACGCCTACCTGGCCCGCGCACGCCTGCTGTACGAAAGCGGCGAGAAAGAACAGGCCCGTGAAGACCTTGGCGAGGCCATGCGCAAGCGGCCTGACTGGCCGGAACCCCAGATGCTCAACGGCATCTTTCTGGCCAAGGATGGTGAACTGGATGCCGCCAAGGCAGCATTCCTGAAAGTGCTGCAGATCGATAATGGCTTCAACTCGGCACGACTTGCCATCGCGGAGCTTGAGCGCGCCCGCGGCAATCACACCGAGGCCCGCAAGTGGGAACAGGAGGCCGGCAAACGATGAAACCGACCACCGTGATGAACGCCTGCGAGGCAGCCGTGTTTGCCGCATCCCGCTTTGTGGCCGACGCTGAGCTTGTCACGCTGGATGCGCTGCTGCGACGGCGGCCGGCGTTGGATGCGCGACCCCGCGTTTTTGTCACCCGCGTCGAACCCGGCCAGGCCACTGACATTGCCGCGCTTGGCAGGTTGCACTCCGGTGGCATGCCGCCGCTTACCGTTGCACCCTTCGACTTTGCATCATGCGTAACCATGGCGGCAACGGCGGCGCTGTTTTCCCGGCTTGCGGGCTATGCCAGTGTTGTCCTGCTGGAGCACGAGATCGCAGAGCTTGAGGGCATGCCCCAGGCACCAGATCAGGTCAAGCCTGGCCCGTTTCCGCCGGCGCCGCCGATCGATCCGCTGCTGCCTGCGCCGCATCGTGACCTGCTGCTTGCCCGTCACAAGCTTTCGCAGGCACCGACCATCGCGCAGTTTGACCCTGATCCGACACCCGGTGTCAAAGCCGAGTGGCTGGTGATCAGCTTTGGCTCGTCTGTGGGCGCGGCCGCCGAGGCCGTGTCGCAGTCAAGGGCCACGGGTCAGCGCGTTTCACACTTGCGGCTGGGCACCTTGTGGCCCTTCCCCGAGGAGTCCATCCACAAGGCCGCCGCGGGCGTCAAACATGTTGTGGTCCCAGAGCGCAACCTGGGCCAGTACCTGGATGAGATCCGGCGTGTGCTGCCGATGCAGACGGTGATACCGGCCAATGCTGTTCCCGGCCCGGTTCCGGCCGCGCTGATTCTGGACCGCCTTGCCAACACCCCGCGCTGCTGCTGATGACGGCCGACCGCTATCTCTACAATGCGGCGCTGCAGCTCGACCGGTCGCGCGAGAAGCGGCGGCTTACCAGCATTTCCCACTCGGGTGTGGTTCACGCCGTGCTGAACGACTTCGCGGCGCGCGAGGCCACCGTGTATGCATGGCTTGCAATGCCCGACCACATCCATGTGCTGTTTTCCGTGGCAAGGCCGCTGCGCGACCTGGACACCTTTCTGGGGCGGCTCAAGCGGCGCATCAACGCAGACCTTGCCCGGCGGGGGCTGCCGCAATTGGCGTGGCGCCAGCGTGTCGTTCGACATGAGGTGTTCTGGCCAGGTGTTGCCGATGCCCGCGACTACATCCTGCAGAATCCGGTGCGCGGGCTACTTGTGAGTTCCCCGGACGCCTGGCCCCACAAGGCAACGCCAACACCGCTGCCAGGCATTTAACGGAATTCGGCCCGCGACAAGCGCGGGCCGATGAGTGCCTGTGTTCAGTTGTTCCCGCGTTGACGGCCGCCGGGCTGCATGCCCCCACCCGGCTGTCCGCCCTGGCCGGGCTGGAAGCCGCCCGGGCCACGTCCGGCACCTGCCCCACCACCCATGCGGTTGGCGGTACGCAGCAACTGCTCCGCGGTTTCCTTGGGCAAGGTCGCGGTCAGCGCGTTCAAGGCAGCATCGTTCAGGACTTTCTCGCGGGCTTCAAAGTCGGCCTGGTCAACTTCGCGGTCGTCAATGCGCATGCCCTGGCGTTCGCTGTCCAGTTCAGCCCGGGCCTGCAGATGCGCCACCAGCGCGGTGCTGACAGCCGTAACCTGGCTGGCATCAAGGTTCAGACGCTGGGCCTGGCTTTCGACGAACTTCGGCGTGTTTTCGGCAATGCGCTTCTTGCTCTCTTCAAGTTGCGTGATACGCGCGGCCTGACGATCCAGCCGGCGCTGCTCAACGCGCTCAGCTTCCATCTTGGCACTGACGGCGCGCACGGCCGCCTCGAAATCGGGCTCCGCCGGCGCCGGGCCGGTCTGGGGCGCGGTGACAGGTTCCGCGGGCTTGGCTGCGACCACACCCTGGCGCTTGAGCCCCTCAATCTCGGCCTTCAGTTTGGCGATCTCTGCGCTGTTGTCGGATGCACGGCCCTTGTCCAGGGCCAGCTCCAGGTCTTTGATCTGCGTACGCAGCGCGTTGATCTCGGCACTGTGATCAGGCGTGCCTGCCGGCTCGGATTCCGCGACAATCGAGGCGCGCCGCGGCGCCGGTTCGCTTGTTGGTGCCTGCACCCACCCGGCGGCAACGGCGCCAACAGCGGCACCTGCACCCAATAGCCCGGCAACTACGGCAGCAGCGAATGTCTTCATGGCACGATCTCCTTATGGCTCAACAGAACCCCGGGAAGGGCCAAAGGTTCCGCAGATCGTTGGAAAACCTGGCGGCTACGGTGTGGCCGATTCCGCACCCAGCCAGGGCTTGAACGTGAACAGATAGCCCAGGGCAGCAATCGTCTTGCCGTCTTTGATGTTATTGGCTTTCAGCTGGATGCGCAGGTCGCGAAACGAAAATGGCTTAGCCACAATCTGCTCGTCGTCGTCGAACTTGGTCTGGCCCCTGGTCAGGTCTGTGGCCAGGAAGATGTGCATCTTCTCGTCGAGAATCCCCGGGCTGGGAAAGAACGTGAACAGGTGTTCCAGCTTTCCGGCCTTGTAACCGGTTTCTTCTTCAAGCTCACGGGCTGCGCAGGCCAGCGGGTCTTCCCCCGGATCCAGCGTACCGGCCGGGATTTCCCACAGCGGACGCTTGGCGCCGATGCGCCATTGCTCGATCAACAGCACTGTATCTTTGTCCAGCATCGGAACCACGCAGGCCGCGCCGGGGTGCTCAATCACATCGCGGGTGACCTGCTTGCCCTCTTCCGTCTGCAGCGTGACGCTGGCGACCTTGAAGGCCTTGCCGGTGTATGTGTTTTCGCGCTTGAGCTGCCTCATTGCGGGGTGACCTTCACTTCCTGGCGATCCATGGCGACCTTGATGGCGGGCTCTGCGCGGAACTCGGCGCTTGAGAAATCCTCTGCGGGCGGCACGGCCCCGGCAATGAACACGTACATCTGACGTGACTCGCCCGCGCCCAGCGCAAAGTCACGGCTGCTCTGGCCCAGGATCAGGCGCCCTTGCGGCGTGGCCTTGCCGGAATCGGCAACTTCGTGCAGCCAGCGCACCTGCCAGTCCTTGCCGTTCTTGTCGCGCACGGATACCTGCGGCGCATCAATGCGCACGGGCTCCTTGCCGGCATTGCGCACGCGCAGGCGGAACAGCCTGCCTGCTTCGGTGATTGCCAGCGAAGCCCGCAACTGTTCGCCCAGCGCATCGCGGTAACTGGGTGCCTCGTCAATGTCGCGCAGTTCCAGCGAAAGTGCGGACTCGGCATCGCTGCGCAGCAGCGCGTACTTCAGGCCCACGGCACTGGTTGGCACGTTCACTTCGGGTGCCGGGCGTTCGCCGAATGGGTTGATCGTGTTCAGCACGTACAGAAAGAATGCCGAGGCCGCCACGGCGCTCATGACCACAAGGATGTTCAGGGTCCATTGCGCGCGGCGGGCGCTGGCTCGGCTCCTTTCGAATGGGGATTCGGCCGGTTCGTCCATGTCCGCAGTGTAGCGACCGCGTGCGCCGCGCCACAGTCCCGGCCGCAAAACGAAGTGGGCCGCCTGCTGGCGGCCCACTGGTTTGAAAGCGTTGCCCTACTTGGCACTGCGCAACTGCTGCAGCAGGCTGGCGACTTCCTTCTGCACGGCGCGCGTCCCGGTGACAATCAGGTTGCCCTTGACCACCTTGACGCTGGCCTTGCCGCCCCAATCGGCCTTTACGCTGTCCTCGATCAGTTCAACGATGTCGTCGGTGGTGACTTCGGGCTTTTCGTCGGGCACTTCAATGACCGGGCCGCCGCCGCTATCATCGGCCGCCTTCAGGCGGATGCGGGGTGCCGGGAAGTCGTTGATCTTGACGGTGATGTCGCGAACATCATAGGTCTTGGTCACCGTGGCCTCTTCGGCCTTTTCTTCGGTGGTGATGTAAATGACGCCGTTCTTGTAGGCCTTCTTGAGCTTGATCTGGTCCAACACAATGTTCAGCGCGTTGCTGGCCTTGATTTCAGCCAGTTCCAGGGTGACCTTGCGGTCGCCCTCAGAGACGCCTTCGAGCGCCTTCTTGTCCCACACAATGGTCACTCGGGCCTTCTTGGCGATGTCCTTGACGACATCCACAACGTCGGTGTCGTCGTAGGCAAGGCTGCCGATCACCGTTGACTCAAGCTGTGACTCCATCTTGCGGTACGTGGCGTCTTCTTTCTCGTCGCCCGCAAACAACGGCGCGCCCCCAAGCGCGGCCAGCAAAGCAAGGCAGGGAATCCACCGTTTCATACGCGTTACTCCAGGGGAGCTGGAAATCGGGGTCTCACGCCATCAGTCTATGCCGCAGGCCCACCATTCGCAAACACGCAATGGATCGGTGTCGCAAGAGCGTGGGAAGGCTTCGGGCTATCGCGCATCGGCAAAGGGAGCGGAGGAGTACGAGGTGCGAAGTCCATGGTGCAGAGTGCGTTGTGCCAGGAGCGCGTTCGAGCCAACTTGCCCGACGTCCAACTCGAACTGCCCCCCCCGCACAAGACCTCGCACACCAAACTCTGCACTCTCCAATCAACCTTCGCCCAGATAGGCCGCCTTCACCCGTGGGTCGTTGCGCAGCTCGGCGCTGGGGCCACTGAACTGAATCTCGCCGGTCTCCAGCACGTAGGCCCGATGGCTGTGCTTCAGCGCGATGTTGGCGTTTTGCTCGACCAGCAGGATCGTCACTCCCTCTTTGTTGATCTGGTCAATCGTGGCGAAAATCGCCTGCGTCACCAGCGGTGCCAGACCCAGGCTGGGTTCATCCAGCAGCAGCACATTGGGCCGCGCCATCAACGCCCGCGCAATCGAAAGCATCTGCTGCTCGCCGCCCGAAAGCGTACCGCCCCTTTGCCGGCGGCGTTCCGCCAGGCGCGGAAACAGTTCAAATCCGCGCTTGAGGTCCGCGGCGATGCCGGCCTTGTCGCTGCGGGTGTACGCGCCCAGTTTCAGGTTCTCTTCCACGGTGAGATTCGGGAAGATTCCCCGGCCCTCGGGGGCCATGACCAGGCCCTGCGCGACCAGTTTGTGCGTCTGCATGCCAGCCACGTCGCCGCCACGAAACGTAACCTTGCCCGACTTCGGCCGCAGCAACCCGCAAACGGCGGCCAGGGTGGTGGTCTTGCCCGCGCCGTTGCCGCCGATCAGCGTGACGACTTCGCCCTCATCCACACGCAACGAAACGCCCCGCAGCGCATGTACAGCGCCGTAGAAGACGTTGACGTCGGCAAGATCGAGAACGGGATTGGTCATACGGCTCAAAATGCGTGACAGCGATTGTCCACGAAGAACACCAAGATCACGAAGAACTACGTTTCCTTTGAAGCTCGCGGCAGACCTTCTCCAACGCGGGCCGGAGCGCAGTCCTTATCTGGGGCGGGGTGTTCAGAATGTACTCGGTGCACACCTTCAGTTTCTCGTCATCCAAACCTCGGATGTACTCCTCGACCTCCTGGCTTGTTGGCGACCAAGCCGCCCCTGCCTTCGGAGGCTTTGGCGTGAGGGCTGTCCAAATGACGGCATCTATCTTGCGGTCCAGTGCCCACGACTTAACTGTCTCAACGACCGAGAAAATCCTGTCGTTGTTTGCTGGCCAGACGCCAATACCAGGCGTTGCTGCTTTCATTCCCTCACGCTGCGCAAGGTTGTTTCGCGCATCTTCCAGTGACTTACATTTTGACTCCGCCCAAAGAACAGGTACGGTTTGCGAACCGGATTGAATGACCAGTGTAAGCCTTCCGTCGCTCGACACTCGCGCGAACTCTATGGGAAGCTCCGGACCATCGATACGCCATCCCATGTAGGTATTGTTCGACTCGGCTTCGTGTTTGAACTGCAGCTGCTTCGGGCACCAACTTATTGATCCCCAGCCCAACACGGCAATGCGCACACCTGACCTCCCTTAGTGCTTTTAGTGAACTTAGTGGACAACGCAGTTCATACCACGCGGCGAATCCAAGAATGCTTGCGCGGTTAGACTCACCCTCCGCCTAGGTAGGCTTCAATCACCCTTGGGTTGCTCTGGATCTCGGCCGGTGTGCCTCGGGCGATGGTCTTGCCGTACTCCAGGACCTGGACGACTTCGCAAATGCCCATCACCAGTTTCATGTCGTGCTCGATCAACAGCACAGTGATCTTCAGTTCATCGCGGATGCGCCGGATCAGCTTCGCAAGGTCGGCCTTCTCGCCGGTGTTCATGCCTGCTGCCGGTTCATCCAGGCACAGCAGCTTGGGCTCCGTCGCCAGCGCCCGCGCGATTTCCAGACGCCGTCGGTGCCCATAGGGCAAGGCCTTGGCTGGCAGCCCGGCGCGGTCCTCAAGCCCCATGAACTCGAGCAGCCTGTAGGCCTTGTCTCGCTGGCGTTCTTCTTCGCGAAAGTGGCGGCCTGTGCGCAGCAGGCTGTCGAACAGGTTGATGCGGGCATGCTGGTGCGCGCCGGTCATGGCGTTTTCAAGCACGCTGAGTTCGTCAAACAGGCGGATGTTTTGAAATGTGCGCGACATGCCCATGCGCGCCACCTGCACCGGATTGCGCCCGTTGACCAGCTTGCCGCCAAAGTGAACCGTGCCCTCGCTGGGCAGGTAAACACCCGTGAGCATGTTGAAGACGGTGGTCTTGCCAGCGCCATTGGGGCCAATCAGCCCGAACAGTTGGCCGGGCTGGATGCTCAAATCGCAGCAATCCACGGCACAAAGCCCGCCAAAGCGGATGGTAAGCCCGCGAGTTTCCAAGAGTGCCGTCAAGGCGACTCCTTGCGCCGGCCCGGAATCAGCCGCCGCAGCAGTTTCAACGAGAGCTCACGCTGGCCGAAAATGCCCTG
This sequence comes from Planctomycetota bacterium, assembly GCA_019636215.1. Classification (GTDB taxonomy): domain Bacteria; phylum Planctomycetota; class UBA8742; order UBA2392; family UBA2392; genus H3-PLA7. Next base: position 450,988 of record JAHBXZ010000002.1, read on the forward strand.
CGGACGAAAGACCATCATCGTCACCAGCAAGAGGGCGTAGACGACCATGCTTAAACCGTCGATGCCCAGTGCTTCCTCTATCGGGCGCAGCAGCTGGGGCAACAGCGTGACCACAACCGCGCCAGCCACGGCGCCTGTCACACTGCCCAGTCCGCCCAGCACCAGCATCACAATAACCTCGATGCTGCGCACGGCCGTGAAGTCGTCCGGACGTACCGAGTGCTGGTAGTGCGCATACAACGCCCCGGCAATGCCGGCAAAGAATGCCCCGAACACAAACGCGACAACCTTCATGCGCGCCGACGGCACGCCCATGGTCTCCGCGGCAAGTTCGTTCTCGCGTATCGCGATCAGCGCACGGCCAAAGGTGCTGCGCTGCAGCCGAACGGCCAGCACGATAACGACAAACACGAACAGGTAGATCCAGAAGACTGATGTCCCGCCGTCCCAGCCCGACGCACCGGGAAGCAGGGGCATTTTCGGTATGCGTTTGAGTCCCGTGGGTCCGCCAAGGCTGTCCTGCGCGGTAAGCAGAATGCGTGTGATTTCGCCGAAGCCCAGAGTGGCAATGGCAAGGTAGTCACCCCTGAGCCGCAGCGCGGGCGCGCCGACCACCACACCAAGTACCCCCGCCGCGACACCAGAGAACAACAGGCACAGCAGGAACTGCGCAAGGCCGGCGTGTTCCAGTGGGCCTGCTGCGATCTCCCCGTACGTGAACAGGATAGAGGCCAGGGCCCCCACGAATGCGCCAACAGCCATGAACCCGGCATGACCGATGCTGAACTGCCCAGTCAGGCCGTTCACGACGTTCAGGCCTACGGCCAGGATGATGGAAAGTCCGATCAGGTTAAGGTAATCGACATACACAACCTCAATGAACTCGCTGAGGAACCAGTTCAGGCCATAGCAGCCGACAATACCGGCCATCAGCAGGGCAATGGTGCGCGGCATGTCAGACTTTCTCCCGCACGGACTTGCCAAGGATTCCCGAAGGCTTGACCAGCAGCACCACGATCAGAAACACGAACGCCACGGCCTCAGAGTAAACCGGCTTCCACAGGCCACTGACCACTGACTCGGAAACACCCAGCAGCAGCCCGCCCAGTGCCGCCCCGGGAATGCTGCCGATACCGCCAACCACGGCGGCGACAAATGCCTTCAAGCCGATGCGCACACCCATCAAGGGCGTGATTGCGGGTTGGTCCATGGCGACCAGCACGCCAGCGACGGCCGCCAGCGCGCTGCCAATAGCAAACGTCAAGCTGACTGTGGCATTCACATTGACACCCATCAGGCGCGCCGTACGCATGTCATGGCTGCACGCGCGCATGGCTGCCCCTGGCCGCGTCTTGTTCACGAACAGCGTAAGCCCCAGCATCAGCACCACCGAGGTCAACACGATGTAGATGTTGGTGTTGGGAAACTTGACACCGCCAACGTCATACACCCTGGTCTCCGCAAAGGTGGGAAACAGCTTGGGCTCGGTGCCAAACACCACCTGGCCGCCGTACTGCAACAGGAGTGAAACGCCGATGGCCGTAATCAGCGGGGCCAGCCTTCCGGCGCCGCGCAACGGCCGGTACGCAACGCGCTCGATCAGCATGCCCACTAGGGCGCAGGCTGCCATCGCGCCGGCAACGAACAGCGCCACCATGCCGATGGGCACGGTCTCGGCCCGGGCGCCTTTGTCGTCCGGCAGGTAGCCCGCCCACTTGGCCTGGAACCAGGCGAAGTAGGAGCCAAGCATGTACACCTCTGCGTGCGCGAAGTTGATCAATTGCAGCACGCCGTACACCAGCGTGTAGCCCACTGCCATCAGCGCATACGTGCTGCCCTTGGCGATGCCGTTCGCCACGTACTGCAGGAGTTCGGTCGTTAGCGAAACTTCGGCCACAGCTGGACTTCCTGGAATTCAAACGGGGCAGGGCGGTCGCCCTGCCCCGTGAAGTGGGCCTACTTGACGTCGGAAGGCTGGATCACTTTTACCTTCGAGAGATTGGTGCCGCCGATCTTCAACATCGTGATTGGCTTCTTGGCATTGCGGTTCTGGTCGATGCTGAATGTGCCGGTCACGCCGTGGAAGTCCACTACCTTGCGCAGGCCTTCCGTGATCTGGTCGGACGACGCGCCACCGCCGAGCTCAATCGCCTTCTTTATCGCATACACGGCGTCATAGCCCAGCGCAGAAAGGCTGTTCGGTTCCGTGTTGAACTTCGCCTTGTAAGCCTTCAGGTAACCCTGGACCTTCTCGTCCTTGTCGTCAGGGTCGTAGTGGTAACCGAAGTAGCACCCCTCCAGCGTCTCGCCCGCAAGCTGGATCAGCTGCGGGCTTTCCCAGCCGTCACCACCCAGAAGCGGAGCCTTGACGCCCTGCTTGCGAAAGTCGCGGGCGATCAGCCCAATCGATCCATAATACACCGGTGCAAAGATCACCTCCGGGTTGGCCGCCGCGATCTTGCTGACCTGGTCCTTGAACTCTGACACCTCGCCCTGGAAGGCCACGTCTTCCACAATCGTGCCGCCCAGTGCCTTGAAGCTGGAGCGAAAGAACTCGGCAAGTCCCTTACTGTAGTCGTCATCCTGCGCAAAAATGATCGCAGCCTTCTTGAAGCCCAGGTCCTTGAAGGCAAACGCCGCACAGGCCTGGCCCTGGAAGTCATCGAGGTAGCACACGCGGAAGATGCGGTCACCCTGTTTGGTGACGTCCGGGTTGGTGCTGGACGGACTGACCATGGGAATGCCTGCTTCCTGGAACACCGGAGCAGCCTTGATGCTCTGGCCCGACTCTACCGAACCTATGGCAACGGCAACCTTGTCGGCCGTGGCAAGCGCCTTGGCGACGGTCTGGGCCTCTTCGGGCTTGCTGCGCGTGTCCTTGGATACCAGCACGATCTTCTTGCCGCCGATGCCCCCGGAGGCGTTGATTTCCTCGACTGCCAGGTCTATGCCGTTCTTGGTGGTCTTACCGAAGTCGGCGTTCTTGCCGGACAGACTGAGAAACACGCCTATCTTGATCTCGCCGCTTTCCGTGGCTGCCGCATTGTCGCCGCCTTTGTCCTTGCAGCCGCCAAGCAACGCGACTGACGCCACGGCCAACAACGCCAACAACGCCAACAACGACAATGCCTTGCGCATCGTATGCTCCGAAAATGTCCTGCGAAAAAGCCGGGTCGCCCCGGCGGGTGGCGCGAGCATAGCGCCTGAGACTTCTGCCTCAAGGGTTTAAGCGTTGCGGGTGCAGCCTTGCTTGCCGCGCCATCCCGCATACGCTTCACCCACTGCGGAGAAACCATGCCCACGTTGCAAGATGCCCTCAAGACGCCCCTGGAAGGCGACTACCAGACCTGCGGCCTGAAGAAGCCGTTTCATGTGCTTGAACGCGACGGCGACATTCACTGCTTTGTCGGCTTCCGCAACAAAACGCGCGACTTCGACAACGAGGCCAACGTCGTGCTGTGGGAAAAAGACCGCCTGATCACCGAAGCCGTCGCTTTCATCGCCAGACTGGGCGAGGTTCGGCTTGGCCCCTGCCGCGAAGAAACTATCCCCGAGCCGGATACGCTTGAGGAATTCCTGCGCAGTTTCAGCATCCATGGCAACCTGGCCAGCTATTTCCCGCCCGTGCTGGAAAGGCTGGGGCTGGTGGAAGTCTACAAGAAGGGACGAGCGCTTTACGTCAAGCGCAAGGCCGATGCCTGACCCTGGCAAACTTCCCGATATCTCGGTGATCCCGGTGTTTCCGCTGGCGGGCGTCACGCTGTTTCCCCACACACATCTGCCGCTGCACGTCTTTGAGCAGCGCTATCGCGCGCTGGTTGAAGACACCCTGCGCAAGGTCGAAAGCCAGCACTGCTTCGCCATGGGCATACCCCTGCCCACTGAAGACTCTGCATCGCAGGAAAGACCGACGCTCTTTCCGTTTGTTGGCGTCGGCCGCATCATTGAGTTCTCGCGCCTGCCCGACGGAAGGTTCATGCTGGTTCTGCAAGGCCTGGGCCGCGCATCGCTGGGGCAGGAATTTGAGATGGTCAACGGGTACCGGGTGTTTGAGGCCCGCTGGCAGCCAGACCTGATGCCCAAGATGCCTGGCAACTGGGCCAGCGAGTTGGCCACGGAACTCAAGACCCTGGCACTGGCACTGCTGCGCGACCAGGCCGAAAAGTTCCGGCTTCTGCTCACCGACGAAGACGACCTGAGCCGCCTTACGGACATCATCTCGGGATACCTGCCCCTGCCGCCGGAGTTCAAGCTGGAGCAGTTGGCCAACCCGAACGTGATGTACCGGGCCGCGCGGGCGATATCGCAACTGGAAGCCATGTTGTCGCTGCCGCCCAAGCCGGTACGACCAGACCTTGAGGCACCCCGAAACTGACCCCAAGCCGTGCCACGGCTCACCGCCAGCCGTGGTAGACCACCATGTAAGACATTTTGCGCAATAGTGAGACCCATTGAACTCCGCTGTTTAAGCGGCTTTCGGGCCTTCGGGCACGTCACATTTCAATTGTCTTGGGTTTGTCACCAAAGTATCGTCCTGTCATTCAGGTACCTATCAGATCATGGAGCCCGCTTCAGGCGCGTGGGGACGCGCATGAGGCACGGGCTCATTCCGGAGTTACGACCCATGGTGCGGACACTCGCTTTGGTGGTGTTGGCTGTCGTTGCGGCGACCGGCCTCGCGGCCCAGACATATCCTTTGAATCAGCAGGATCCGTCCGCTGTGTTCAGTTGGGGTACCGCCACGGCTCGGCAAGAGGGCTGGCGCTTCCAATGCAACTCGGCTGGCGTACAAGTCACCCACCTTTCGTGCTGGTTCCAGAACAGCAACACCCAAAGCTATACGCTCACTCTGTTCAATTTCTCTACGGGCGGTGTCCTCGCGCAGGTTACGACCAGCATTGGAACGGGGTGGCGCAACACGGCACTGGCTACTCCCGTTTCGCTCACCAACGGTGCGCAGTACATAGTGGCGGGTTGGGCATCCGGAACGGTTGCAACCTATACCGGTGGTAGCGCGCCCTCCTCTTGGATTCCAACCGGAACCATTCAGTACCTTGACTCACGCTGGCTGAACGGCACGACGGGCGGCGTCATGCCCACCAACATCATCGGTGGCAATGCGGCCTACGGTGTTGTGGATATCGGGTACAACACGGGTCCCGGCATCAGCGCCTCGACGTCCACATTGGGCCTTGGCAGCACACCGCCGGGCACCGCTGGCACACCAGCCAGCTACACCGTCAGCGGCAACAGCACCACAAACCAGACTGTGATCACCGCACCCACCGGTGTTGAAGTTTCGTTTTCGCAGTCGTCGGGTTACGCCAACTCGATCACCATCACATCTACGGGCACATGGGGTCCAACCACTGTGTGGGCCCGCATCACCTCCAGTGCAAGCGCGGGCACGATCAGCGGCAACATCACGCACGTGAGTACAGGCATGACTACAGTGAATGTAGCCGTGTCCGGCTTCGTAGGCAGCGTCACCTGGCCACTGCAGCAGACTTCTTCTTCAGGCCTTACTGCCTACAACAGCTCCGCCTACAACATGGGGTACGCATTCACGACATCACAGTCCAACGTAACGGTTACGCTGCTGTCAGGAATGACACCTGTTGCGGGCACACTTCAGGTTTGCCTCTGGGATTCCACATCCACCAGCGCGCCGATTGCCACTGTCACAACTGCCAACGGTGCCGCCGGAACCTGGCGCAGCGGTGTGCTTGCAACGCCCATCACGCTTGTTGCCGGACGGCAGTACCGCGTGGCCACAGTCTGCGGGCCTAACTGGTATTACCTTTCCGCGGCCACCGGCCCCTGGGCTCCATCCGGCGTAATCAACTGGGTGAGTTCCTGCTGGGGTGCTTCTACAACGCCGATCTACCCATCCAACGGCAACAGCGAAGTGTATGGCGTGGCTGACATCGGCTACAACACCGGCCCGGCCGTCACGGCCTCCACTTCGTCGATCAACCTTGGCACCACGCCGCAGGGTACGCCCGGCACGGCCGTCAGCTACACGGTGTCTGGCTCGCAGCTTACCGCGCTGACCCAGATTACTGCCCCCACGGGTGTCAACATCAGCTTCAACCAGACCACCGGCTTTGCCCAGTCGCTCCAGATCACTACCACCCCCAGCTACTCTAACGTCACCATCTGGGCGCGGTTGACGGGTGCCACAGCGGGCACGGTCACGGGCAACATCACCCACACCAGCACCGGGGCCACGGGGGCCAACGTGGCCGTCAACGGCACAGTGACCGGCCCGACACTTACGCCGTCTACTTCCACGATCAACCTGGGCAGCACGCCGCAGGGCACGCCGGGCACCGCCGTCAGCTACACGCTCTCCGGCTCCGCA
>JAHBXZ010000020.1 GCA_019636215.1 Planctomycetota bacterium
GGGGTGGGGTCAGGGCATTCGGCATAGACATTGGCATGCCGGGTCGGTTTGCGTTGCGCGCGGGATTGCACTCAACCCACACAGGCACTGCCCACAGGGGCCAGTGAATGTCGAAACCCCGCCCTTCGGGCGGGGCTATTCCACCTTGCCGTTATCGGTGTGAATCTGTGCCTATCGGTGAACCAACGTTGTTGTCGCTGTCCGCGGCTCCGCGTGAAATTGCTGTTGCCGTTGCATGAGATTGTGCGCAACGCGCGCAGGCAAGCGTGCCTGGACCACCCGAGGCTATTCTTTGTTCTTCTTGGGTTTGCTGCCGCGTTTGGCGCGGGTTTTGGGGCGCGGGGTGCCCTCTTCTTCCATCGCGCGCATCGTGCGCTCGTATGTGGCGTCAATCTCGGCCACCAGCCGCGCCGATGGCGGCGCCTGACGCGAGGCCTCGGTGGTTGCGTCCACCTTGGCCGGTTCGGCCTCGGGCTTGAACTCGGGCCGGTCGGCTAGGCGCAGGGGTTCCAGGTAGAACTCGCGTGCCATCAAGGCCTTGAAGGCCGGGGCGCGCCGGGAAACTTCGGCCGCCACCATCAGCGCCTGTTCTTCGTCGCCCATCTGGGCCAGGGCGCAGGCCTTTACGTACAGGGGCTCCACGCGGTCGGGGTGGCTGTCGATCAGGCGTTGCGCGGCCGCCAGCGCGGGCTGGTAGTCTTCGTGCTTCAGCAGGCGGCTGACACCCAGCAGTTCGGCCATGAAACGGCGCAGCTTCTCGGCCTCGTCACTTTCGTCAAGTTTGCCCTGCAGCTTGAGTATCCACACGCGCAAGTTGTGGGCGCGCAGGTCCTGGATGTGGCCCAGCAGCTCGTCGATGCTTTTCAGGGCGTCATCCAGGTGCCCGGTCTGGAACAGAATCTTTGCGTGCTGGTAAAGCGTTTCCAGGGCGTCGGCGGCGCCGTGGTGAACCATATCCAGAATCTCCTGCGCGTCGTCCTGGGCGTCGACCAGTTTGCCCAGCGCAATGTTGGCCTTGATGCGCTGGACCATGCCGTAGGTCGAAAGCTGGGTTTCATGCACCTTCTTGAGTTCCTTCAGCGCCTGTTTGGGGTTGCCGCGCGAAAGCGCAAGCGCGGCCAGGATCTCGGCGGCGCGGCCGTCCACGTGCGGGTCCACGCCCTCGTTTTCGGCCACCACGCGATCCACCAGCGACTGGGCCTCGCCGCGTTCGCCCACGCGCAGGTGGGCTTCGGCCAGGTCCAGGCGGATTTCCAGGCCCATGGCGCCTTCGCCGTCCATGCGCGCAAAGGTGCTGATGGCGTCGCCGTAGCGGGCCAGGGCCAGGTAACAGTGGCCGATGTCGCGGTTGACGCTGATGTCGCCGGGCCGTTCTTCCAGCACGCGGCGGTAGTAGTAAAGGGCGCGGTGGGCCTGGCCGGTGTCAAAGCACAGGTCGCCCAGCGCCAGCAGGATGGTGGGGTTGTTGGGCGTGATCTGAAGGATACGGCGATAGCACTCGGTGGATTCCTCGGGGCGCTCAAACCCTTCGGCCAGAATCACGGCCTTGACCCAAAGCGCGCCGATGAAATCGGGCCGCAGGGCGATTGCCTGGTCCACGCTGCGCAGGGCCAGGTGTTCGTCTTCCATTTCATAGAAGGCCAGCTCGGCCAGCAGCTTGTAGGCAAGTTCGGGCCAGGCCTTGTAAACCACGGCCGACTCCAGCAGCGCGGCGATGAACTTGGTGCTGCCTGACCGGGGCTTTTTCGCGCCGCCGGGGGGCTGCACGTGTTCAGCGCGGGAAAGGCGCAGCAGCCCGTACTCGGCGGCACCGCGCAGCAGCAGGGACAGCCCGAACATCGGGTCCTTGGGCTTAATGTCTTTCAACAGGAAGGTCAGTCGCGCCAGCCGGTACTCGGGGCGGTCGTCGCCGGGCGCGGGTGATTCCACGTCCATGAAGTCGGGGTGCAGTTCCAGCGCCAGCTTGTGCATGCGCAGCGCCAGCCCCACGTCCTGGTCTTTTTCGGCACGTGCGGCCTGACGGTTGTAAAGGCGCGAGGCCGCCTCCTGGCACACCGGGTCACGGCGTTCGGTGTCGGTCAGTGACAGCAGCAGGGCGTGGGCCTCTTTGTACATGCCCAGTTGCGCCATCAGGTCCAGCTTGCGCATGCGGGCGTCAAGGTCGCCGGGGTTGGCGTCAATGACGGTGTCGTAATCCTTCAGCGCCTCGTCGTAAAGCTCCAGGCGCTCCAGCGTCAGGGCGCGGTTGTAGTAGGCCACGGACCGGTTGGCGTCGCGGTCAATGGCGTCGGTCAGGTGCTGAAGGCTTTCGCGGTGGCGGCCCAGTTCGCGCAGCAGGTTGCCGTAGTCGTTGTGCAGACTGGGGTCGTCGGGCAGGCGTTCCAGCCCCTTTTTGTACCAGTCCTCGGCCGAGGTCAGGTCGCCACTGAGCCGGAAGCTGTCCGCGATTTCGTTGTAGGGCCCGGGGTGGTCGGGTGCGGTTTCATAGGCCCGGAACATCAGTTCGAGCCCTTCCTGGCGGCGGCCCAGCCGGGTCATGACCCGGCCCTTCCACATCAGCACTTCGGCCAGGGCCTCTTTGTCGCCGTCCTGGGCGCCCTGGCGCAGCAGCTTTTCGGCCTGCTGAAAGGCCTCCAGCGCGCGGTCGGGGCTGCCCATGTCGGCCAGTGCCAGCCCGCGCTTGAAGTGGGCCTCGGCGTGGTCGGGGTGCAGTTCGAGCACCCGGTTGAAGGCGCTGATGGCCCGGCGCGGCTTGCGCATTTCAAGGAAGCAACTGCCCTTCCACAGCATTACTTCAAGCTGCACCACGCTGTCGGAGGGTTCGGCCTTGTTGAAGTGATCCAGCGCGTCCTGGTATCGCCCGACTTCGAACAGTGCCTCGCCCATGGGCAGGTGGATGTCGTTGTCGAAGTAGTCGCGGTCAACCGCGGCCTCGAAGTACTGCAATGCCTCGCGGTACTTGCCGCCTTCCAGGTGCTCCAGCCCGCGATGAAAGTAATCGGAGGGCGTAATCAGGTTGTCGTCCATGGCCTTCCGCGGTTAGTGGCCGGGTACGGTAGCCCCGTCCGTCTTCATTATAAGGGGATGGCGGCTTCCGGTTGAGTGGATAGCGGCATTTTGGCGATGCCGCGCGGGCGTTACCCCGCGGTGAAAAGGATTGGGCGGTTTGTGGATAAGCGCTATTTGGTAGACTTCATGTTCTTTGACTGCTAGGCCAGGCCCCGGTACCGGAAACGAGCGCATGTCGGTTCGCCGCAAAACCCTTTCTACAGGCGACATCGCGCGGCATTGCAACGTAACGCCGGCGACTGTGGTCAACTGGATCAAGGCCGGCAAGCTGAAGGTCTACACCACGCCCGGCGGCCAGTACCGCATGGAACTGCCGGACTTTCTGAAGTTTCTGGGCGATGGCGGCCTGCCCGTGCCCGATGAACTGGCCCCGTCGCGCCAGCGGCGCATCCTGGTGGTGGATGGCGACCCGGCGGGACTGCAGCGGGTGGTAGAGAAACTCTCGCCCATGCTGCCCGATGCGCTGTTAGAGGGCAGCGCCGACGGCTATGAGGCGCTGATCAAGATCGGGGCCTTTGCCCCCAACGCTGTGGTCCTGGACCTGATGGTGCCGGGCCTGGACGGCGCCGAGGTAGTGCGCCGCCTGCGTTCCAGCACCGAAACGCGCAACATGTTTTTGTGCGCGGTTTCCGGTGTCGCGGCAGACAACGAGGTTGTGCGGCGCGTCAAACGCATCGGCGTGGACGCGTTTTTCACACGGCCGCTGGATGTGCCCGAGCTTGCCCGGCAGCTGGCGCGCCTGCTGAAGACCCCGTTGACGGCGTGACCAATGTCGGGCACCGGGTCAAAGGGATCGCAACAATGCGGCCCCGTCTCTTGCCGCTTGCGGGCTCGTCTTTATCCTGAGCCTTCCCCCCGACGGTCATGAAGCGCGGAATGGCCCGCGTGCAGCAGCAACGGAGACAGAGATGGCCATCACCATGGCGCAGTTGATGGAGTTCATGGTCGCGCAGGGCGCATCGGACCTGCATTGTGCGGTAGGGCGCAAGCCCACCATCCGCAAGGGCGGCCACCTGAAGGACGTCAATGCGCCGGAACTTACCCCGGCCGACACGGTGCGCCTTGCCAAGGAAATCGCGCCTGAAAAGAACATGAAGGAACTGCAGGCCGACGGCAGCACGGACTTCGGCTTTGCATTCGGCGACAAAGCCCGCTTTCGCGTGGCCATCTTCAAGCAGAAGAACGTCGTGGGCATGGTGCTGCGCCAGATCCCGAACAAGCTGCTTACGTTTGAGCAGATCGGCCTGCCGGAAAACGTCAAACGCATCCTGGACCGGCCGCGCGGTCTGGTGCTGGTGACGGGCCCGACCGGCAGTGGCAAGACGACCACGCTGGCCACGATGATTGACTACATCAACCAGAACGAAGACAGCCACATCATCACGGTGGAAGACCCGATTGAGTATTACCACAGCCACAAGAAGTCGATCCTGACGCAGCGCGAGCTGCACAACGACGTGACCACTTTCAGCGAAGGCCTGCGCCGCGCGCTGCGCCAGGACCCGGACGTGATCCTGGTGGGCGAAATGCGCGACCTTGAAACCATCGGCGCGGCGATCACGGCGGCCGAAACGGGTCACCTGGTGTTCGGGACGCTGCACACCACCGGCGCAACGCGCACGGTGGACCGCATCATTGACGCGTTTCCCACCAACCAGCAGGAACAGGTGCGCGCGCAGCTGGCGGTGTCGATCATTGCCATCATCAGCCAGGCACTGATGCCCAAGCACGGCGGCGGCATGATTGCGGCCTTTGAAATCATGGTCAGCACCAGCGCCGTGGAAAACCTGATCCGTGAAGCCAAGACCTACCAGTTGTCCAGCGTGATCCAGACCGGCAAGAAGGAAGGCATGGTGCTGCTGGACGATTACCTGTGGGAACTTTACGGCGCGCAGAAGATCACGCGGCTGGAGATGTTCCGGGCCAGCAGCAACATCAAGGAAATGCGCGAAAAGTTCGACAAGGAAAAACGCGCCCGCGGCCGCATGTGGGACGACAGCGTGATCGCCGCCGAAGAGGCCAAGTGGGCCGCGCCGCCGGCTGCTGCAGCGGCCGCGGCATCGGCGCGCAGGGCCGGCGACGAATAGCAGGGCGTTACCGCAGGGGCGGTCGCCGGGTCATCCCGGCCGCCGCGCAGCAGACGCAGGTACCCTTAACCGGAGCATCCGCACATGGCAAAGCGCCGCAAGCTGCTGGGGTTGATCCTGAAGGAAATCGAACTCGTGACTGAGGGCGATATCCAGGAAGCGCTGGCCCGCCAGAAGAAAGAGGGCAACCTGCTGGGCAAAATCCTGGTGTCGATGGGCACGTGCAGCGAAGGCGACATCATCATGGCGCTGGCGGCCCAGAACGACATGCAGTTTGTCGATCTTTCGGGGCTGGACATCCCGATCGAGCTGCTGGACATGGTGACCGAAGCCCAGGCCCAGACCTATCGCGTGGTGCCGCTGGAATTCGACAGCGACAGCAAGACGTTCACCGTTGCGATGGACGACCCGACCAAGATCGTGGTCTTTGACGAGCTTCAGTTCGCCCTGCAAAGCCGTGTTCCGGGCATCCGCATCCAGGGCGCGCTGGCCAGCGCCGAGGACATCGACGCGGCGCTTGCCAAGTTTTACGGCGGCGACGACAAGATGGGCGGCATCGGCAAGGACGACATGGCCCAGTTTGATGACGGCCCCACGGGCAAGAAAGACGCCCTGGCTGTTGATGAAGACCCCGACGCCCCGGCCGTGGTGAAACTGCTGAACTTCCTGCTGGCGACTGCCATTCGCGACCGCAGCAGCGACGTGCACCTGGAACCGTTTGAAGACAAGCTGCAGGTGCGCTATCGCGTGGACGGCGCGCTGCTGGCCATGGAGAACCCGCCCAAGGAACTCGGCCCGGCGCTGATCAGCCGCATCAAGGTGCTCAGCAAGCTGAACATCTCCGAGACACGCATGCCGCAGGACGGCCGCATTGAGCTGACGATTGAGGGCCGCAGCGTGGACCTGCGCGTTTCCACGCTGCCCACGATGTTCGGCGAAAGCTGCGTGATGCGTATCCTGGACCGCAGCAACGTCAGCCTGAACCTGGACAACCTTGGCATGCGCCAGGACGACAACGAATTGCTCAAGGCACTGATCGCCAAGCCCAACGGCGTGGTGCTGGTAACGGGGCCCACCGGCAGCGGCAAGACCACCACGCTGTATTCGTGCCTGAACTTCATGAACACGCCCGACCTCAAGATCATCACCACCGAGGACCCGGTGGAGTACGACCTGCCGGGCGTGATGCAGTGCCAGGTGAATGAAGACGTCGGCATGACCTACGGCGCGGCCCTGCGCAGCATTCTGCGCCAGGACCCCGACATGATCCTGGTGGGCGAAATCCGCGACAAAGAAACCGGCGGCATCGCCATCGAAGCCGCGCTGACGGGTCACCTTGTGCTTTCCACGCTGCACACCAACGACGCGCCCAGCGCCGTCACGCGCATGCTGGACCTGGGGCTGGAAAGCTTCCTGATTGCGGCCACGCTGGAGGCCGTGATTGCCCAGCGCCTGGTGCGCAAGATCTGCCAGGGCTGCAAGGAGTACTTCACGCCGGAACCCGAACAGGCCATGGAACTGGGGCTTCGGCCCGAGGCGCTTACGGGCAAGAAGTTCGGCTTTGGCCGGGGTTGCTCGCGCTGCAACAACACGGGCTACAAGGGCCGGCTGGCGCTGTACGAAATGTTCCGCTGCAACGACGAAATCAAGCAGATGATCATGGACGACGCCAACGTCGCGCAGTTGCGCGATGCCGGCCGTCGCCACGGCATGCGCACGTTGCGTGAATCCGGCCTGCTGGCCATTTACGACGCCATCACCACCATCGACGAGGTCATGCGCGAAACCATGATCATCGAGTAACGGCGCGAACCACGGGGGAAGGGCAGGCTTTGGCCTGTCCCTTCCCCTTTCTCTTTTCACGGCTTGCCGTACCTTGAACGCTGCATGCCCGAACCCGGCACACCAGACAACCGCAAGCCCGGCAACGGCCCACGCATACTGGCCGTGACCGGCACTTCGTTGACCCTGCTGACCCTGGCCGGCGGGGCCTGCCACTGGCAGTTTCCCCTTGAGCTGTGGGCGCGGCTGTTCTTTTCGCTTTCCATTGGCGGGCTGGTGGGCTTTGCCACCAACTGGGTCGCGATCAAGATGCTGTTTCACCCGCGTGTGAAGGTGTTCGGCGTGCAGGGCGTGGTGCCGTCGCGACGCAAGGAACTTGCCCGCAGTGTCGGCGAAATGCTGGAAGAACACCTGATTTCCGGCGACCGCATGCACCGGCTGCTGGTCAGCACCGGCGCCGTTGACAGCGCGCTGGACCGCATGGCCGCGCACCTGCCAAAGGTGCTGCATGAGCCCGACGCGCGCGAACTGGTGACGCGCGAGATTGCCTCCACCATCCAGGACACCATGGCTGGCGTGATTGCCTCGGCCAAGGACAAGCTGCGCGAAAAATCCCGCAGCAACCTTACCGCGCTGCTGACCGGCACCGCCGCGGCCACCACCTTCGGGCCGATGGCGGGCATGCTGGCAGCAGGCATCACCAAAAGCGGCATGTTCGACACGCTGGTCGGCAAGCTGATCGACGACATGGTCAACGACCTCAAGCGCGAGGGTGCCGTCACCCACGCCGCCGAAAAGGTGGTAGAGCAACTGCCGCAGAGGGCCGAACACATTCTTCAGCACGCGGCCCTGCGCGCCAGGCTGCAGGAACAGTTCAGTGCCATGGCCGAGGAATTGCTCCAGGCCGTTGACGTGGCCGGGCTGGTTGAAAACGAACTGCTGGGCCGCGACGAGGGCGAACTGGAAAACCTGATCGACCGCGTGGCATCCAACGAGCTGGTGTTTATCCAGGTTGCCGGCGGCGGGCTGGGCGTCGTGGCGGGCCTGGCACTTGTGTGGCCGTGGCTGCTGCTGCCGATCGGGCTGGCGTTTCTGGTGATGGTTCAGGTCGCGCGCATGGCCGAGCGTCGCCACGCAGCCGCCCGGGCCGAACTGGCGGCACCAGCGCCGCAAGTCGCGCCTGCGAATGCCTCCGCAGAAGTGGCTGCGGAACCAGCGGCGGCAACTCCCGCGCCAGTCCCGGCAGAGGCCGCAGCGCAGAACGCCTGAGCCTGCAAGGGCGCACCCGGCTAACCGTTATTCCTTGGCGAACTTGTCGCCGGGCAGGCCGGTCGGGGGCTGAGTAGGCGCGTCGGCTTCGTTGGGCTTGGCTTCCGCGGGTGCTGCCTTGGTCGAAGTTTCCACCGATTTGTCGGTGTCGTCGCCTTCGTCTTCATCGTCTTCCACTTCGGCGTGGCCGGCCTTGTCGGATTTATCCAGCTTGGCGGTCTCGGTGCGGATGCGCTCTTCGCGGTCGACGATGATGCGTGCGGTGTCTTTGCCGTCGTCGGTCAGCGACACGTTGTAGATCTGGTTGGGCTTGCCCTTGCCGGCCATGATGGCGCCGCTGCCATACTTGACGCTGATAAGCCCCAGGTCTTCCAGCACGTGAATCTCCTGGGTGAACACCGTTTCAAAGCCCCAATTGAACTTGCCGCCGGCCTCGCCTTCCAGCGAGCGCAGCAGTTCCATGCGGGCCTGGCGGTAGCTGGCCTGGTTCACGCCCAGTTCGCTGGCGCGGCGGTGCAGGTACTTCAACAGTTCACGTCCGACTTCCGTGATGGTCTTGTCGTCGTCGGGCGAATTGGCGGGTTTCTTGGGTTCGGGGCTCAAGGCTGCCTGTTCACGCTGCGATCCAGAAACTGTTTTGCACGGCGGGCGGTTTCCACGGCGTTGCGGCTGGCATCACTCAGTTCCACGCACGCGGGCCCGTCATACCCGATTTCTGCCAAGGCGGCAAACACCGCGGAAAAGTCCACACTGCCTTCGCCGAAGAAAAGGTGACGGTGGACACCGCGCAACATGTCATCAAGTTGAATATTGTAGAGGACGTCCCGGTACTTGCATGGGTATTCCGCCGGGGGCCGGTCTTCCACGCACTCCAGGTGGCCGATATCCAGTGTCAGGCCGGGGCGATAGCCCATCAGCCCCGCCAGCCGGTCGTAATCGGCCATTTTTTCAACCAGCATGCCGGGCTCTGGCTCCAGCGCGGCCACGGTGCCGTGCTGCCTGGCCATCTGTTCGACTTTGTCGGCCTGAAACGCCAGCCGCTTGAAAAGCTCCTCGTCGCTGCCCTGCCAGCCTTCAGGCCTGGCACCGGCCCAATAGCTCAGGGCCAGTGCGCCCAGGTCGCCGGCGATTTCCGCGGCGCGGTACATGAAGTGCACGCGTGTGTCTGGCTCGGCGTCGATCAGCGTGGGGCGGTGCTTGCGCCGGGCATCCAGCAGAAAGCGCGCACCGGTTTCCACCACGCAATGCAGTTTGTGACGGTGCAGCAGCCGGGCCACTTCGTTCACCTCGGCTGCGCCGGCCGTGAACGGGTTCAGGTGGTGGACATCCAGCGTAAGGGCCACGCACGAGTATCCGCACTCGGCGATGATTGCAATCGCGTCTTCCAGGCGGTGAAAGCCGAAGCCGTTTGTGTTGTAGCCAAGCTTCATGGTGGAGTTCCGGGTTCTCGGCGCGCCAACCGGCCCACTCCGGACTTCGAACACAGAACTGCCGTTACACCCATTTTCGCCAGAACACCGTCACCAGGTCATTGCCCAGCACAAACAGCATCAGGCCCACGACCAGGAAAAAGCTGACAGTGCTGATTACGCCCATGGCGCGTTCGGGCATTGGTCGCCCGCGAATGGCCTCAATGGTCACGACCAGCCACTGGCCGCCATCCAGCACCGGCAACGGGATCAGGTTGACAATCGCCAGGTTGATGCTGATGAACGCCAGAAAGAACACCAGCGTGCCGATGCCCCACTGGGCCAGGGAATAGCTGCGCTTGGCAATCACCACCGGGCCGCCCAGGTGCCACAGCTTCACGCGGCCGGTAAACAGCGCGGCCAGGGTCATCAGGATTTTGTAGCCGACCTTCTTGCTGTGGTAGAAACCTTCGCTGACGGACTTCAGCAGCGGGTAGGTCACGGGCTGGCTGCGCTGCTCGGCCGTGGCCACGGAGATAAAGCCGATGGAATCCGGCCCGTTTTCGTCCACCTTCACCTTGTATTCGCGTGTGCCCTGCTGGGTGTTGACAGTGTAGGTGATCTCGGCGCCTTCTTTTGCCGCGGCATCCAGCAGTGCCGACTGAACGGCGTCGCGGTCGAACTTGCCGTTGGGCTGGCGGGCTTCCTGGCCGTTGACTTTCATGCCCACAATCTCGTCGCCGGGCTTCATGCCCTGGGCCAGCAGCGGACTGCCCGGGCGGATGCCCCAGGCCACCACCTTGGCTGCCAGCTTTTCGCTTTCGGACTGCTGGGCCTTTGCGTCCAGACCCACGGGGTTGAAGGGCGCCACGTTGATGCCCAGCGAAAAGCGGCCGGGGCGGCTTTCGCGCGGGTCGGGCGTGACTTCCAGTTGCTGCTGTTTGCCGTCGCGTTCAATCACCAGCACGATGGTGTTGCCGCCCGAGGCATCCATGGCCGAGGTAAGCTCCCCGAAGCTGCCGAACTTGCGCACGCCTGCGCCTTCCACGATGCCGGAAATGCGGTCGCCGGGGCGCAGGCCGGCGCGGTCTGCGGCCGAGCCGCGCTGTATGCGGTCGGCATACATGGCGGGCAGAAACGAAACGTCGGCCATGTACGCCGAAGAATCGCCGTAAAACTTGCGGCGCGGGGTGTACTTTACATCCCACTTGCGGGCGTCTTCATCCAGCCCGCGGCGCAGGCTCAGCGTCACTTCGCCACGGCTGCACTCAATCAGGCCCAGCGCGTCGTAAAAATTCAGCACCTTGCGGCCGTTGACGGCGACCACTTCGTCGCCGTCTTTGGGGCGGTCTTCCCCCAGCGATTCCGGAAACTGCGCGGCTTCCTCTTCCGTCAGGTTGACGCGGTGCTTTGCCTTGATGGCCGGCAGCTTCAGCCCGAACATCGGGTCGTCATCCAGCGAAAGCGTGACGTCCTTGCGGATGGTCTTGCCGCCTTCTTCGCGCTCGATCTTCAGGCGCACCGAATCGCCGCCATCGAAAATCCCGGCGTACACCACGTCCTCAAAGTCCACCACGTCGCGGTCGTTTACCTCCAGCACGCGGTCGCCGACCTTGATTTCGTTGTCCACCCAGGCCTGGCTGCGCTGGTCAATCATGCCCACCGTTGGCTCGATGAACGTGACACCCAGCTGGAAGGCCAGCACAAAGCCGACGATCGCGGTAATCGCGTTCATCGTCACGCCGCCCAGCAGAACCTGGGTCTTCTGGAAGTAGGTCTTGTTGCGGTAGTCGCTGGCGTCATCTTTCTTGGGGCCGTCTACTTCGCCGGGCGTGTCACTCTGGCCGCGCATCTGCACATAGCCGCCAAAGGGTATCCAGCCCAGCCGGTACTCAGTGCCGCGCCAGGTGTAGCGAAAGATGTTGAAGGCCTTCCAGCCCTTGGGCGTCCACACGGGCAAAGGAAAGCCGATGCTGAACGCCGGGCAGGTGATGCCCACGCGCTTGGCGGCCAGAAAGTGGCCCATCTCGTGGATGAAGATGACGAAGCCGAAGCCGACCAGCACCTGAAGGATGTAAAGGATCGTCATGGGGCCAATGGTAACGGGCTCATCCGGGCGGGCATAGAGGCGGGCCGGGTGCTATCATCCGAAACGGGCCCAGTGCCACGGAGCTTCCCATGTTCTTTCGACCTGCCCGAACACCGGCTGTGCTGGCCGTGTTGCTGCTTGGTTTTGCCTCGTCCTTCGGGCCGACTTCCGCCCAGGCCGCAAAGCCCCCGGCCCCCGACACGCAGATCATGGACTGGGTGTTTGCCATGCCCGAGGGCTGGCGCGTGGCCAACTCGCGCCTGACCACCATGACCACCAACCTGCTGGCGCTGGAACACACCGACCGCGCAAGCCAGTGGCTGACCCAGGTGACGTTTGGCCGGCCCGAAGACATGCGCGGCGAGTTTCGTGGCTGGTACAACCGGCATTGGGCCGACCTCAAGGCAGGCTACAATTTCATCCAGGTCGAAGAGCCCAACCTGGCCGAAACCGCCCAGAAGTACCGCACACTTGCGGGCGTCGGCGTTGCCGACATGGGCCACGGCCGCAAGCGGCTGGTGATGCTGGTCGGCGTCAACAAGGGCAAGCGCGCCGGCGTGCTGTGCTTCATCACCGAAGACATGGACCTGCTGGACGCCAACAGCAAACGCCTGCAGGCCATGGTGGAGTCCGTCCGGTTTGCCAGCCAGCGCCCCAAGGGCGAAGCCGCGCCGAAGCTGCGCACGCGCATTGACCCGCTGGTGACGCCGTCATTCACCTGGGACAAACCGCCGCAGTGGCCCAGGGGCGACTTCCCGCTGGAGGGCCTGTGGGGCCGGCCTTCGTTTGAGATCGAGAACTGGGGCCAGTTCGGGTTCAACACGCGCAGTTCGTACGCCTATGTGCTGCTGTTCAAGGACGGCCGCGCCCTGACCATGATGCCGCCGGAAGGCCTGCTGAGCTTTGACCTTGAGTTCTGGAAAACCGAACACGCCTCCAAGCTGGGCCGGTACGAAGTCAAAGACGATGTGGTGACTGTGTGGGACTCCCGCGGCGAAGTGAAATACACCTTCACTCTAAAGGATGGCGACCTGCACCTGCCCAAGGTGGTGTTCCGGCGCATCAAGGACCAGAAGCCGACGCTCAATGGCCGCTACATCAGTATCGACCACGAACGCAAATCCTGGCAGTTCCGCAAGGCCATCACCTTCTGGCCCACCGGCGAGTTTGACGACGAAGGATTCAACTCGACGCTGGCTCTGCGCTGGTGGTGCGGCGACGGGTACTGGCAGATTGACCAGCCCGCCCAGCCCGGTCGCGGCAAGTGGCGCATCGAGAACCAGACACTCGAGTTGATCTACCTGGACGGCCGCAAGCGCCGCTTTGGCTTCAACCTGCACACCAAAGACGACGGCACCCGCGACATGGAAGGCGCGCACGAGAAGTACCTGGTGCTCAACAGCAAGTACATGACTCGCCTTGGCGACACGCCCGGCCCCGCGCCCGACGTCACCCCGCCCGCGCCCTGGGTCGAAGGCACGCCCGACACCCAGCTGGACGACTGGGTGTTTGCCATGCCGCCGGACTGGACCATTATCGCCAACACCGTCGGCCGCCCTGTTCTGGTCTCGCGCAACACCACCGATGGCTGCCACACCTGGGCCGAAGCCCTGCCCACGGTCGAAACCAAAGACTTCAAGCCCTGGTTCGAGGCCCAGTGGCAGGTCGTGGCCAAACAGTTCGGCGTGACAGAGGCCGACCCGGCCCAGGGTGCGCCCAACGCCGCCAAGTTTGACCTGCTGGCCCGCGCGGCCCTGGGCAAGTTCGAGGGCAAGGCCGCGCTGATCATGCAGGTGGCCCTGCACCGCGACGGACGGGCGGGCGCGCTTGTCTTTGTTTCAACCGATGCAGAACGCTTTGCGGCCGACATCGAGGCCCTGGACGGCATGCTGCCGACGGCCACGCTGGCCAGTTGCCGCCGCAAGGACGAAAAGTCCCCGCCCCTGCGCGCCCATGTGAACAGCCAGTGCACGCCGTCGTTCCTGTGGCCCGATGCCGCGCCGATGCAGGGCAACACCGTGCTGACCGGCATCTGGGCCATTCCCAGCCAGCGCGCGACCGGTCTGCAGGGCAACCCCAGCGAACCCGTGATGCGCTACCTGACGTTCTTTCCGGACGGGACGGTCATCCGCCAGATGCCGCCCGAGGGCCTGTTGAATTTTCGAATGGACCACTGGCAGCAGTACTACTCGCGCGATTGCGGCACCTGGCAGATCAACGGCGACAGTGTGGCGATTTCACTGCCCCAGCCCGGCGGCCAGCCGGACGTGGTTTGGTTCATCCGCAAAGGCGACACACTGCAAGACGGCGGCTTGTCCTATCACCGGATCACCGACACCCAGCCCCGGCCCGAGGGCCGCTGGCTGCGCCACGGCTGGGAAGGCCGCGAGAAGCGACTGCAGCTTGGCATTACGTTCAACAAAGACGGCTCATTCAAAGACGAAGGCTTCGGTGCCACGATGCGCTTGACCTGGTGGTGCGGCTCGGACTTTCTGCTGCGTGACAACGTGGGCGGCGCAAGACCCGGCCAGGGCAAGTGGCGCATCGAGAAAAACACGCTTGAGCTGATCTACAACGATGGCCGCAAGCGGCGCATTGGCTGCCACCAGTGGGAAAGCGAAGGCGTGAAGTACCTGGTGCTGAACGGCGAGTACATGGTGAAGCCGTAGGTGGTCAGAAGGACCCACTGCCCGCGATCGACTCGATGCCCTGATCGCGGCAGGCGGCACGCAGCGTTTCGGCCTTGTGGCCCAGTGACACCGGGTCACGCAGCTCGGTCAGAAGCTGCGACCCCCTGGCCCAGAACTCGCGCGCCTGGTCAACGCGGCCCAGCTTGACCAGCAGCGCCGCATAGTCGCAGCAGCCAAGGCCGAGAAAACGCCGGTTGCGGCACTCCTCGTGCACGGCCAGGGCCTGGGCCAGCAGCAGTTCCGCGTCCTGAAAACGGCCGGACTGGTACGCCAGGTTGGCCATGTTGGACAGCGTCACACCTTCCGCCCTGCGATTATGCACCGCGCGGTGCATGGCCAGCGCCGTTTCCAGCAGTGGCCTTGCTTCGTCAAACCGCTGCGTGTTCAGGTACAGGCTGGCGAGGTTTGCGCGCGCCTGGGCCTCGAACCGAACACTGCCGGCCTCGTTGTGCATCTCAATGGCCTGCTTCAGCAAGGTCTCCGCCTGGGGCCACAGGTCCTGCCTGGAGAACAGCCCGCCCAGGGCGGCGGTCGCCGTGGCTTCTCCCACTCGGTTGCCGCTTTGCCGATGGATGCGCAATGCCTCGCGCATCTCCGTTTCGGCCAGGGCAAACCGGCTGGTCTCGGAGTGCAGTGCCCCCAGATTGTTCAAGGTCTCGGCCTGTTCGCGCAGCCGGCCCGCCTGGCGGTGGCTGTGCAGGGCTGCCGTAAACGCGACCTCGGCTTCGTCCAGGCGGCCGACACCGGACAGCCACATCGCGTAGTTGCTGGACAGCACCGCCGCCTGGGCGGAGCCGGATTCGACCTGGTCCAGGCATTGCAGGTACATGGATTCGGCTTCGGCCATGCGGCCCATGGTGTGATACAGGCCCGCCAGGTTGCTCGAGACGGTCAGTGCCCCCTGCGCGTTGCCCGACTCGCGGCAGATCGCCAGTGCGCGGATCATCAGCGACTCGGCGTTCTCAGACTTTCCCTGAATCTGCGCGATTGCCGCGAGTGCCATCAGCGCCGCGCCTTCCTGTTCGCCAAACCCGCCCTGTTGCGCGGCCGTCAGCGCGCGGTCAAGACAAGCCGCGGCATCTTCCAGCCGGCCCAACTGGCGCAGGGCAATCCCGAGCTCCAGTGTGGCCTTGCACTTTTCCAGCGCGTTAGCGGCCGGACTGCCGGCGCAGCGGTGCAGCACACCCCCAAGCGCCTCCATCTGGTAGGTGCGCCGCAGGCATCTTGATGCACGCCACAGGTGATCCAGTTCGCGCCGCAGCAGGTTGTCGGCGTCGGCTTGCGGTGCGGCCAGGGCGCCACGGGCATGGTCGGCCAGTGAAGCCGCGACGGATTCGAGCCTGGATTCATCGTCACCGCACAGGCCTTCGATAATGTCCAGCGCCAGCCCGTGCAGATGCCCCCGGTCGGCGGGCGTCTGCAGTTGGTGGGCCGCGTCGCGCATCAGCGCATGGCGAAAGACATAGGCAGTTTCGGCGTGCATGGACGGGCATCTTAGCGCGGTGG
>JAHBXZ010000021.1 GCA_019636215.1 Planctomycetota bacterium
GAACCGTGGCAAGGGTTCCAGACACGATCCCGCCGAGACCGGTTGCCGCCATGGACTCCGTTTCAGGCTTCGCAAATTTGCGCCTCCGGGCGCGAGACTTGTTGTAACTCTAAGCACCACAATGGTTTTTGCCGACTTCCCCTTGGCGTGATAGCCTTCTAGTGCCCGGTTGCCCGCCGGGGCGGGAGTCGCCCTTTGCTCGTGCTTGGCATCAACGCGCACCACGCCGATGCCGCGGCCGTCCTGCTTCAGGACGGGCGGCTGGTGGCGGCCATCGCCGAAGAACGCCTGAACCGCATCAAGCACTGCGCCGGGTTTCCCGCGCTGGCAGTACAAGAAGTACTGCGCATCGGCGGCGTCTCCCTGCGCGACGTGACTGACGTGGCGATTGCCCGCGATTCCAGGGCCAACCTGCGTTCGCGCCTGGCGTGGGTTTTTCGCAACCTGCACCGGGCCTCGCGCGCCGTGCGCCGTCGCCTGGCCGACCGCGCCGACCTGGCCGACCTTGAAACCCAATTGTGCGACGCCGTGGGTTCCTCGCGCGCGGCCCTGCGCGCGCCGGTGCGTCGCGTGGAACACCACCTGGCCCATGCCGCCAGCGCGTTTCTGTTCAGCCCGTTTGAAAGGGCCGCGTTCCTGACCCTGGACGGCTTTGGCGACTTCGCCAGCGCCCTGTGGGGCGAGGGCGCGGGGCGCGACCTGCGTGTGCACGGGCGCGTAACCTACCCGCACAGCCTGGGCATCCTGTACACCGCCTTGTGCCAGTTCATCGGCTTTGACCGCTATGGCGACGAGGGCAAGGTGATGGGCCTTGCACCCTACGGGCAGCCGCGCTTTGCGGCGGTGTTTGAGAAGCTGCTGCGCCTTGTGCCCGGCGGCTTTGAACTTGACCTGCGTTTCTTCAACCATCACACGCTGGGTGTAACGGCCGGCAGCGATGAACACGGCAGCCCCAGCTTTGACCACCTGTTCACGCCGGAGCTCGAGCGCGAGCTCGGCCCGGCCCGCCCGCGCGGCGCGCCATTGACGGATCGCGAGCGCGACATTGCCGCCAGCCTGCAGCAGCGGCTGGAGCAGGCCTTTGTTCACATGGCGGGCATCGTGCACCGGGCCACGGGGTTGACCGACCTGTGCCTGGCAGGCGGGGTGGCCCTCAACGGCGTGGCCAACGGCAAGCTGCTGGAACACACGCCGTTCAAGCGGGTGTTCGTGCAGCCCGCGGCGGGCGATGACGGCACGGCACTGGGCGCGGCAGCGCTGGTCGGCGCGCAGGCAGGGCAGCCGCGATTTGCGATGCAGCACGCAGGCTGGGGCAGCAGCTTTGGCGCGACCGAGATTGAGTCCGCCATCAGCGATCATGCCGACGTGGAAGCCACGCGCCTGACGGAGCCCGACCTGCTGGAGAACACGGCGCGGCTGCTGGCCGAGGGCCGCATTGTGGGCTGGTTCCAGGGCGCCATGGAGTGGGGCCCGCGCGCGCTGGGCAACCGCAGCATCCTGGCGCACCCCGGGCTTGCGGGCATGCGCGACACGCTGAACGCGCGCATCAAGCAGCGCGAGCCATTCCGCCCGTTTGCGCCGGCCATCCTGGAAGAACGGCTGGCGGATTACTTCGAAAGCAGCCACCCGTCACCGTTCATGCTGCTGGTGTATCGCACCCGGCCCTCGCGCTATGACGAGTTAAAGGCCGTGGATCACGTGGACCACACCGGCCGTGTGCAGACCGTGAACCGGGCCCACAACCCGCGCTTTCACGGGCTGATCTCGGCCTTTGGCGAAATCACCGGCACCCCGGTGCTGCTGAACACCAGTTTCAATGAAAACGAGCCGATTGTCTGCACACCGCGCGATGCACTGGATTGCTTTGCCCGCACGCGCATGGATGCCGTGGTGATCGGCGATTTCATGTGCACGCGGCGGGGCGAGCCCGCCGCCACGGCGGGCGCCGTCAGCGCAAGGGGAGTGGCATGATCGGGCGACCCGCCGAACTGGACGACGAAATCCAGCACGAGCGCAGCCAGGCCGCGCTGTCGGTTGAACTGGCCGAGCTCAACCTGCGGCTGTTCGCGCGCGAGGCTGTGATTGCCTGCATGGTGCTGTGCGCGATCGGCACCCTGGGGCTGCTGGTGTGCATGCTGGGGAACTTCAACGTGGGGTTTGCGACATCCGGCCACACACAGATTGTGGGCATGGAGGGCCAGTACGGGGCGTACCGGCCCGAGCGCAACATCACGCCGCTGGTGATGGCGGGCGCGGCCGCGGCGTTTGCGTCGTCGCTGATTGTGGCCGGGGGCGCGCTGCCGCAGTACCGGCGCATGCCGGGCCAGTCGGGGGTGCTGATTGCCTGCACGGGGCTGGCCAGCCTGGCAGGCCTGCTGGTGCTGGTGTTGTCGATGACGGTGTAAGGAATGGGGGCGGCGGCCTGTTCGTTTCAAGGCTGCCGTTGACGCGATGAAAGAGCTGGTTCCATGGTTTGCGGGCATTGCCACGGCGGCGCTTTGCGTGCTGGCCGGCGGCGGCGCCATGCGCCGGCTGGCCTGGCGCATCGGCCTGGTGGACAAGCCCAAGCTGCGCGGCGTGCACGGGGATGCCGTGGCGCGCAGCGGCGGGCTGGCCATCGGCGCGGCGCTGCTGGCGGCGCTGCTGGTGCAGATGGGCCTGGCCCGGGCGATGGACCTGCCCGAGGCCTGGCTTTCGGACATTGAAAACGTGTACCTGCTGCTGCCGGCGCTGGCGCTGCTGGGCATGGGCCTGCTGGACGACCTGCGGCCGATGGGCGCCAAGGCCAAGCTGTGCGTGCAGTTTGGCTGCGCGGTGTGGGCCTACGTGCTGGGCTTTCGCATTGATGAAGTGAACCTGCTGGGCATGGCGCAGTTCAGCACCGGCTGGCTGGCGCTGCCGCTGACAGTGATTTTCATTGTGGCCATCACCAACGCGTTCAACATGCTTGATGGCGTGGACGGCCTGTGCGCGGGCGCGGCGTTTGTGGCGCTGGCGGGCATGGGCGTGTATTCGCGCATCGGCGGCGAAGTGCAGCTTGGCCTGGCGTTGCCGCTGGCCGTGGCGGCGCTGGCGTTTCTGCACCACAACTTCGGGCGGCCGCGCAGCTTCCTGGGTGATTCGGGCAGCACGTTTCTGGGCTTTCTGGTGGCGGCACTGGCGCTGCGCGCGGTGCGCAATGACGCCGGCGAGCTTTCTGTGGCGCCGCTGTTTCTGCTGCTGAGCCTGCCGGTGGTGGACATCACCTGCGTGGTGGCCCGGCGGCTGGTGCAGGGCTCCAACCCGCTGAGGGCCGACCGCGGGCACATTCACCACATCACGCTGATACTTGTCGGCGGCAACAGCCTGGCCGCCGCGGGCACGCTGCTGGCGATGTCGGTGGTGTGCGCCGCCGGCGCGATGCTGGCGGGGTCCATGCCGGCGCTTGCCGCGGCGGTGCTGGCCCTGCCGCTGGGGCTGTATGGCGTGATCTATCTGCGCGGCGGGTATCTCAGCCTGCGCAACCTGCGCGCGGCCGCGCCGGCCACAACGCTGGCCCGGGGCATCCAGGCTGCCGCGACTCAATCCGGCCCTGTTGATGCGCTTAACGGCCCGGCGGCAATCCGGCTGATGCAGCTTCTGCGCGTGACGGCGATCGGGCTGATTGACGACCGCAACGAGCTGCTGTGGGCGCTGGGCGTGCCGGAGCTTTCCCGCGACGCGCTGCGTCTGCCGCTGTACGCCGGCGGGCGGGTCAGGCGCGGCGTGCTGCTGCTGCAGGGTGCTGACGGCAGCGCCGACCGGCTGGCCTTTGCCGCGCAATTGCTGATGCCGCTGTACCCGGCGTTCATGGAACTGCTGGAAACCCACACCAGGGCCACGGGCAGACTGTCCAAGCCGCTGGCGGTGGTGTGACGCCGGCTATGCGTCGGGCTCGATGGTGACGGTCAGCGGGTACTTCTGGGCACGGGCGGCCGAGGTGACCTGGTCTTTCTTGAGCTCGGCCACTTCCTGGGCGTAGACACCCGCGACGCCCTGGCCGGTGTTGTGAACCTCAAGCATGATTTTCTTGGCGGCGTCGATGTCGTGGCCGAAAAACGCCATAAGCGCCCACACCACAAAATCCATGGTGGTCTTGTTGTCGTTGTGAAGAATGACCTTCCAGCGCGGCGCGTACTTCTTCTTGGCGTCCGCGTCTGTGCCGATCTTGGGCTTGGGCAGGGTCTGGGTGTCAGGCATGGCCGGGGCAGTTTAGCAGAAGAACTGCGTTATCCAGCAGGCGGGGACGGGTGCGTCTCCATGCGGATGGAGTAGCCGAAGAACTTGAACATCTCACTCAGTCTTCGGCGCATGCGCTCAGCCATCCAGCGAAAGCGGTGGCTGCTGACCGTTGCCTGTTCCTTGATGTGAATGGCCATGGTCAGCAGCCATGCTAGCTCGAATTGCAGGTCAAGTACTCGGTGCAGAGTGTTGGCCACAATCTCAACGGGCGTATGGTCGTCGTCGTAGACCACGACATGCCAACTGCCTCTTCCTTGGCCGATGCTTCTCGCATGTGACAGCAAGGACTCCGGCTGGACGTTTGCCAACCAGATGCCGGCCTGGTCCGTGGGACGACAACCTAGCTTCTGCAAAGTCGCATTCAGTGGCTGCGTGGAAAGCGAGGCATCTATCTCAAGACGAGTGCATTTGTACGGAAGGGACTCCCACGCGGCGGCCTCAATCACTTGCTCCAGAAGTGCTGTCAGGTCTGCGCCATCGCAATTCTCGGCAACGGAAAAGCAAGTGAGCCTCGCTGAACCTGCCTCCTGGCTTGTGGCAAGCACTGTCATTGCGTCGAACGGCCCCTCAGGTGGCACATCGGGATACTCCGGAGGACATCCGTTCTGCCAAAGGCACACACAGCAGCGCCAATCCCACATGCCGCGTGCCAGATCCTTCAACATCGCGGCGCCCGGCTGTGAGTCCCCGAACTTGCGAACAAGCAGTGACGATAGGCGCGAGACTTCTATCTTGTCGTCGGCCACATCTGTGTGCGCTATACGAATTGCCCAGGTCATGCCGCGTCGGCCTTGGGGCGGATGTCCATGCGGAACGGGTAACCCGCTGCGGCTGCGGCGCGTTCCATGCGGCGCAGCGTGCTTTCGGCCACCGCGGGCAGCAGCTCGGCCACGCTGGCGCGGCCCGTGGCGCGGATCAGTTCTGTGGCCATCCGGGCCTTTTCTTCGTCATAGCCCAGGAATTGTTCCAGCAGGTACAGCACGAAATCAACCGGCGTCTGGTCGTCGTCATAGAACACGATGCCGACTTTCTCGGCGATCATCGTGCTGTCGTCGCCCCAGTTGCTGTCGCCCTGGGGGCGCGGATCTTCCGGGGCCTTGCCGGTCGGGGTATCGTCGGGCATGCCTGAATTATAGCCCATGAAAACGGGCATAGGAAGGAATCCCGGCCCCGATGCAACCTGCCCCGCCGTCGGCCCTGCGCGTGCTGATCTATCCCGTCGGAAGCCACGGCGACGTTCACCCGTTTGTCGGCATCGGGCGCGCCCTGCAGGCCCGTGGGCACGAGGTTTACCTGTGCACCAGCGGCTATTACCAGGCCATGGCCGAGCGCGCAGGCCTGCCCTTTGAGGCCATCGGAACGGCGCAGGACTTTCAGCGTGTGACCAAAGACCCCGACCTGTGGCACCCGCGCAAGGCCTTTGGCGCCGTGGTGCGCCACGGCATGGAGCGCTGTTACGCCCCGGCCGTGGAGATCGCACGCCGGCAGCACGTTGCCGGCCGCACGGTGGTGGTGTGCAGCACACTGGGGCTGGCCGCGCGCAACGCCGCCGAGGTTGTGGGCGCGCCGCTGGTGACGGTGCACCTGGCGCCCAGCATTTTCTTCAGCGTGGACAAGCCGCCGCGCTTTCCGGGCATGATCTGGTGGCGGGGCATGCCGCGCTGGCTGACCAAGTTTCAGTACTGGGTGGCCGAACGCATGACCGACGGCACCGTGCTGCCGGGCCTGAACGCGTTTCGCAGGCAGCACGGCCTGGAACCGGCGCGGCGCATTGTGCGGCACTGGTGGCACGCGCCGCGGCGGGTGATCGGGCTGTTTCCCGACTGGTTCGGCCCGCCGCAGCTTGACTGGCCCAACCAGGTGCGCCTGACGGGCTTTCCGCTGTTTGACGAAACCGGCCAGCGCCCCACACCGCCCGAGCTGGAGCCGTTTCTTGCCGCCGGCACGCCGCCGATCATCTTCACCCCCGGCAGCGCCATGGCCCACGGCCAGGCCTTCTTTCGCCAGGCCGTAAAGACCTGCGAGCTGCTGGGCCGGCGCGGGATTCTGCTGAGCCAGTTTCCGGAAACGATCCCGCGCGACCTGCCGGCCACGGTGCGTCACTTCGAATACGTGCCCTTCAGTGAAGTGTTTCCACGGGCGGCGGCGCTGGTCAGCCACGGCGGCATCGGCACCTGCGCGCAGGCGCTGCGCGCGGGCATCCCGCACCTGGTGCAGCACATGGCCCACGACCAGCTGGATAACGCCGAACGGCTGAAGGAACTGGGTGTCGGCGCCGGCATCGCGGCAGCCAGGTTCACGGCAGCAAGGGCCGCGCGCAAGCTGCGCGC
>JAHBXZ010000022.1 GCA_019636215.1 Planctomycetota bacterium
ACGCGCAAGTGGTGTACGACCATGCGGTGCTGGATGAGATCGCCTGGCGCGAACGCCACACACCGTTGATGCTGCGTTCCGGCGAACCCGCCCACGGTTTCGACCTGCACCACCTGGACCTGCGTTGGCAAGTGGACGCCACCGTGGCCGCCATCGCCGGCAGCGTGGGGTTGCGCTTCACCGCCACCGCACCGCTGGACGAACTGCGGCTGGATGCCGCCGCCCTCCTCACCATCGACTCCGTGGTGCACCACGGCGCTCCGCTGCCCTTCATCCGGGTGGACGACCGCCTGCTGATCACCATGCCCGCCACGCTGGCGCCAGGCACCGTCGATTCCCTCACCGTGCATTACCACGGCAACCCGGAAAGCAGCGGCTTCGGTTCTTTCGCCACCGGCGTGGTGGACGGCGAACCCCTGCTGTGGACCTTGAGCCAACCTTACGGCGCCAAGGATTGGTGGCCCTGCAAACAGGACCTGGCCGACAAGATCGACTCGCTGGATATCCAGGTCTCCGTACCCGCGCCACAAGTGGTGGCCAGCAACGGGCTGCTGGTGGCCACAGACACGCTGGATGGCGGGGCCACCATGCGTTACCATTGGCGCCACCGCTACCCCATCGCCTACTACCTCATCAGCCTCGCGGTGGGGCCCTACCAGGTGTACACCGCGCCGGTGCAGCTGCCCACGGACACCTTCCCCATGGTGACCTACACCCTGCCCGGCGAAGCGGGTATCGCCCAGCTGGTGGCCGGCGATGTGCTGCAACAGATGCCGCTGTTCACCCAGCTCTTCGGGCCCTATCCCTTCGCCCGCGAGAAATACGGCCATGCCCGCTTCGGCTGGGGCGGTGGCATGGAGCACCAGACCATGACCAGCATGGGCGCATGGAACTACGAACTCGCTGCGCATGAACTGGCCCACCAATGGTTCGGCAACAAGGTCACCTGTGGCAGTTGGGAGGATATCTGGCTCAACGAAGGCTTCGCCACCTACCTCAGCGGCCTGTGCTACGAATTCCTGGCGCCCATCTATTGGGCCGGCTGGAAACGCGGCATGGTGAACGCCATCACCAGCGAGCCCGACGGCAGTGTGCGGTGCACGGATACCACCACCGTGGCCCGCCTGTTCAGTGCGCGCCTCAGCTACCGTAAGGGGGCCATGGTGCTGCACATGCTGCGCTGGGTGGTGGGCGACAGCGCCTTCTTTGCCGGCTGCCGGTCCTACCTGAACGACCCCCAACTGGCCTATGGCACCGCCCGCACCCACCAGCTACGCGCCCACTTGGAGGCGGCCAGCGGCAAGGACCTGCAGGGGTTCTTCGCCGATTGGTACGAAGGGCAGGGACACCCCGGCTACCGCGTGCTGTGGGCGCAGGATGCCACCGGCCAGGTGCGGCTGCGCATGGGCCAACGCACCTCGCACTCCAGCGTGCCCCTGTTCAAGCTGCCGGTGCCGCTGCGTTTCAGCGGGGGCGGGCGGGACAGCCTGCTGGTGCTCGATCATCAACAGCATGATCAGGAGTTCACCTTCCTGCTACCGTTCGCGGTGGATAGTGTGTTGCTGGACCCCGATACCTGGCTGATATCGGCCGGCAACGAGGTGCTGCGCATGCCTTCGGCGGCCTTCGGCAGCGATCGCCTGCTGGCCTGGCCCAATCCCACCGATGGCCAATTATGGCTTCACCTGGGCGGCATCTGGCAGGGGGCGGTGGAGTGGACGGTGCATACCGCCGACGGACGATCCGCCTTGCAAGGCACCGCTGTGGTGGTGGACCAGCGCGTGGAACTGTCACTGGTCACCCTGGCCGCCGGTCATTACGTGGTGCGCATGCAGGATGCCCAACGCGTGGCCCAGGTGCATGTGCTGCGGCGGTAGTGCACGTGGTGCTCATTGCACGATGAGTTTCCCCTCTGTAAGCCACTTCCCTTTGCTGGTCACATGCACATGGTACACGCCCGCCGCCAGACCTTCCAAGGCCAACGTATGCGCACCATTGCCGTCAAGTGAGCGTTGCTGCGCGATGCGCCCATCCATGCCCACCACGCTCAGTGGCAAAGGCAGGTGGGCCACACTGGGCGGCAGGGTGAGTGCTATGGTGGCCTGCCCATGTGCCGGGTTGGGGTAGATGTGCAAGGCCCCCAACGAATTGGTGGCCTCCTGACTTGTGCCATTAGTATGACATCCCGAGCGAAGCCATGATCTTGAGGGCATGGTCAGGGATAGGCGAACGTAGAATATGTCGTTGGCCTGTGATGCGGTTGTAGAGCTGGGCGTCGGTGACTTTCCAGAGCGTATCGATGTTGTGCCTGAGCGAAGCTGCTGTGTTGAGTTCCAATGCACGTGCCATTGCCAAGGCGATGAAGCAGATCAGCAGATGCACGCGTATGGCCGTTTGATCGAAGTGGAACACGGGCCGCGAGGCGAGATCACTCTTGGCCATGCGGAAAGCCTTCTCCACATGCCAGAGGTCGTGGTACCGCGCTATCACTGATGCGTTGTCCAGCTCCTGCTCGGGGATGTTGGTGCAGTAGCCCTTCACGCCAAGGAGCCTTCGTGCGCGCTCAATGCGTTCTTGATCGAGTTGGTGGTTGTCCTTGGATCCAGCCTTGACGAATTTGGCGCGCTTGCCCGGCTGGCCTTTGGCCACCATGAGCTCTGCTTTGGCCAGTGCCTTATCGAAGGCATGCTTGTCTTTCTTGTAGCGCTTGCTGGAGAAGGAGCAGACCATCTGGCCATGCTTGCTCGGCAGGCGGATGCATCTTCCATCCTGCTGGTCCAGGGCCAAGCATGCTTGATCGATCAACGCCGGGGGCGCATTGGCCAGGCGCGCCGCCACGATGTAGCACATGCCGCGCCGGTCGATCTCCTTGAGCAGGTCTTCGGAAAGCATGGCCGCATCGGCCACCACGGTGGGCGTGCTCACCCCGTGCTTGGCGACGAACGCCTCCAGTACGGGCAGCATGGTCTTGCCCTCGAACGTATTGCCGGGGAAGACCTCAAAGCCCAAGGGGAAGCCTTCGCGCGTGACCAGCAGGCCCACCACCACCTGCGGCTGCTGCGGCATGTTGTCCTTGGAGAAGCCCGGTACGCGCAGCTCATCGGCCGTGAAGGTCTCGAAGTACAGGGTGGTCACGTCGTACAGCACCACGCTGAACCCATCGCGCAGGCTCTCCTTCGCATAGCGCACGGCGATCTCCTGGGCATGCTCCTTCATGTCTGCCAACTTCCCCAGACGCCGGTAGAAGGCCCTTCGAGCGTGATGGATCCCGAAGTACTGATCGAGCAATTGCAAGGACCGCAGCTTACTGGTGGGTTCCACCAGTCGCATGATCGCCAAGTCGATCAGCATCGCATCGCCCAAAGCATGGAACCCGCAGTGCTCGGCCAGCTTGCTCAGCACATCATGAGCGAACGTATGCCGCGCTCCTTGGAACTCCGTGCCGTCCAACACCAAGGAGGGTTTGCTCGCCTCAGGGAACAAGGTGCCTTGCGGCTGGCCGTCGTACCAGGCCGCTGCGTCCGCTATGAGTTGATCTACACCGGCTTGGTCGTGCGCACTGCCCACGTGTTTGAGCACCACCACGCGCCGATTGACGTAGCGCACCACTTGAACAGCGACGGCTCCAGATGCCGTCCGTGTCTTGCGGATCGAGGCCATGAACACACCCTTAGTATGACAAAAATGACCCGAAATCCTCCGCAAACCCGCGTCAATGCTGAGGTGGTGTTTTCAAGTCGCGAAAGTGGCACAAGTCAGGCGTTTCGTGGACGCCTTGCCCATGGGTCTGCCCGAACCGGAGCCTGGCGTGCATCCGGATGGCGAGCTGTCCTTCTCTTGGATCGGCTCCAAAGGCCACCGGCTTTCCATGGCCATGGGGCCCACTGGCCGCATCACCTACGCCTACCGCCGCTTACCGGACAAACTGAACGGCACGGCCTGGATGGGCGACCGCATCCCCAGTGCCTTGCTCGATCACATCGCCACCTTCGCCACACGGCCATGACATTGCCGTCCGGCCTTCCGGTGGACGTGGCGGATAGCGAGCCGCTCGCGCGGTTCATTCGACAAAAGAGCCAGTACAAACCTTCCACCATGCAAGCCCGTGGCGACCTGTTCATGCCCCCACGTGGTGCCACGGAGCTATCGGTAAGCAGGGTGGGCACTTTGTCGGTTCCTGCCATCGAGGAACTCGGGCGCCACGTGGTGCAACAGGCAGGCAATACCCTGAAGGGTTGGTGTATGCTGGAGACAAAGCGGGTGCGCTCCATCCGCAAATTCGGTGTGGTCTCCGACGAGCCGGACGGCAAGCATTTCTACCATGCCCACATCACGGGATTTCCAGTGGACAAGTCCGAGCTGATGGAAGCTGCGGATGACCTGGCGGAAGCGGCTAGTCTGGTGACAGTGGTGTCCACGTAGAGTGTGGTTCGACTGACATCGTCGAAGCGCCTGTCCATCCATGCCTCACTTCCCTTCTCTCCCGCCCGGGTGCATTGTCCAAGCAGTGCAAACCATAGGGGTTCCCCGCCCGGGTGGTAGCTGCATGTTGGCCATACGCGGGGTTCCACCCGCCCGGGTGGTAGCCGCATGTTGGCCTGCATCGAGGTCTCTCCCGCCCGGGTGGAGGATGCATGTTGGCCAGCATGGGGGTATGACCCGCCCGGGTGAGGGCGGGCACCCAGGCGGGAGAAGGGCTGCCCCCGGCCGGTGGTGGCGTGTAACCCGTGCGGGTGGTGGCACGTTCGAGGCCGTGGTAGAACAAGCCTTAACGGCCATGAAAGCGAACATCAAGCTGGAACTGAAGACCTTGACGCCTGTGCGCCTGGCCGCGCTGATGTGCAACGTGGCCGGTAAGATGGCGGGTAATCCGCACTTCCCGGCCCCACCCCTGAGCGCAGCTGACCTGAAGGCGCAGGAGGAGGTGTTCACCGCAGCGATCCTGGAAGCCATCGAAGGCAGCCAGTTCAGCAAGGCGCGACGCAATGCGCTGGAAGTGCAGGCACGCAACAGCCTGCGTCTGTTGGCCGATTATGTCCGCTTGGTGGCACAAGGCAAGGAGGTGATCCTGGCATCCAGCGGTTTCGAACTGGCCCGGCGTCCGGGTCCGCCGCAGCCCATGGGCAGGCCCATGATGAAGGCCGCCCGCATGACCGGCCGCCACGGCGAGGTGGAATTGCGCTGGAGTGGTGTGGCCAACCGCCGCACCTACCACATCTACATGACCGAGCAGAGCCCCACCGACCCCGACTGCGTGTGGTCGCTCACCGGCATCACCGGCAAGATCACCCACCGCGTGCAGGGCCTGGAGGCCTACAAGGGCTATTGGTTCTGCGTTTGCGCCGTGGGCGCCCTGGGCGAGGGGATCAAGAGCGACCCCATGCTGGGGCGCGCGGCGTAGCGCTTGCGCCGATGGCCACCACACCGCCAACACGGGCCGTGTGGTCAACTTCAAGAACACCATCATCATCAGGTCGAGCAACAACGGCCCTAACTTCGCCATACCATGCACGCTTCCGAGCACAACCTTCTGTTGTCCAACAGCCAAGTCCTGGCGTGGATACGGCAATGCAGCACCCAGGAGAAGAAGGTGTTTCTGAAGGATCCCGCCTTGTCGGGACAGGGCTTGCTGGATGACACCGCAGCACTGACCATTGCCAGCGAGCCGAGTTAGAGCAAGGACTGGGACGACCAGGAGGAGGACCACCCCTGGACCGCTCTGTGATAGGCGAGCTCGTCGGCCTATATTTGAAAGACCATGAGCACCGAGAGCCTGCGGAACGAACTGATCGCCTGGATCGGCAAATTGGATGACCAAGGCTTGCTGAAGGCTTTGCTGGGGTTGAAGAAGCTACTCGGGCAGGGTGGAAAATCGGGCCTCACAACGGAGGAACGTGCGGCCATCACCGCACGCCTATCTGACAAGTCCCTGAACGATGACGAGCGCGGGTTCTGGACTCAGGTAGCCGGAACGGGTCTCCTGCGGGCATACGACGACCATGAGCCGGACATCAGCGGTATCACGCTGCTCGAGCCCAACCCGGACTACGGCAAGTGAAGGCGGGGGATGTGGTGCGCGTGGCCCTGCCACAAAGCGATGGGCGGCACAAACCCCGTCCGGCTGTGCTGCTCGCCTCCTTCCCTCCCTACGGTGACTGG
>JAHBXZ010000023.1 GCA_019636215.1 Planctomycetota bacterium
TTGCACGCAGCCGCGTGGGTCAGTATTAGTCACCATATTGTTGCAATACTTGTATGGTGGCTCTTGTGGAAGGCCGGCGAAGGCACTGACTGATGGAGCAGCCAGCAAGGCTACGAGTAAGAAGTGCGCCGACAACGGACCGAAGGCGGACGATGGGCCATCATTGAGACTGTAGTTCGCTGCTGCGCGCATTGTTTATTGCTCCCTGCCCGTGGTCCGTTGCACGCGTCCGAGCGCGTTGATGCTTCTGCTGAGCTGGCGCTTGAGCGCGCCACTCGGATCCTTGGTCTGCTCCCCGATGCGATTGCCGGCGTTGTCGAGCGTGTAGTCCGTCCGGTTGCCGTGGTTGTCGTACACCGCCACCTGCCGGTGCGCGTCGTCGTAGTCGTAGCCGATCCAGCTCTGGTCGGGCAGCGTCACCTTCTTGAGCTGACCCACCGGGTCGTACTGGTAGCTGGTGGTCTGCCCACCCACGGTGGTGCTGAGCAGCCGCTGCCTCAGGTCGTAGGTGTTGGTCGTCACCACGCCGTTGGGGTCCTGGCTCTCGAGCACCTGGCCGTGCTTGTTGTACTGGGTGTACTGGGTCACCTTGCCGGCCGCGTTGGTCACGCTTTGCAGATCACCCATGTAGTGGCCCTGGGCGGCTGCGCCTTCGCCCGTGAAGCTGGTGTCGCTGTAGTAGGCGTAGGTGGTGGTGTCGTCGACGTCGGTGCGCGGGCCGTTCTCGGTCAGGACCTGGCCGTATTGGTTGTAGGTCCAGGTGGTCGTCCTATCGGGCACGCCGGGCTGCAGGGTGGCGCTGAAGCCGAGGTGGCCGTCGGTGTCGGTGGTGGCCTGCTCGACGCGCTTGCACAGCACGGCGATGGGCTTGCCGTCAGGTAACAGGGCAGTTGCGGGGGCGCAGCTGGCGACCGCGTTGCCGTTGAAGGGGTCGGGTTGGCCGTTGTAGATGCTGGTGGTGATGCGGCCCGGCTCGGCCACCTTCGTAGCCAATCTCCAGTCTGGGTGCCATTGCGTACTCACCTTGCGCGCGCTCGCCGGAAGCACAGCATTCAGCATCACGACTGATGCGCAGCTGACGTTTGGCAGCGCCCCGTCAACTTGCGCCGTGACCAACGCACGAGCAGTGTCATAGGCTCGGCAACTGACATTGCCATTCCAGTCCCGCGATGAAAGAGGATTGCCAGTCGCATCAAGCGAATACATCAGGGAGTTCGTAGCGCACCCGTCACAGGACCGCGTGATGCGAGTGGGCGACACAAACCGTCCGAAAGTTCCAACCTGATAGGTCAACATGGGACCCTCAGGCAGGTGAACCTGCGGAAAACTCACGTCATAGCGTTGGACACCACCAGCATGCTCGGTGAAGCTGGCCAGTCCACCGGTGGAGTAGCCAAAGTTGGCGAACCGAATGTTGTTTTCATCAATGATGCCGGTCAACGCAAACGGCAAATCCAAACCTGCGGTGTTTACATGTTCGTTGAAGCGATATTGCCGCGTCGCTCCATCAGGGTAGCTGACTTGCACAACGTTTCCGGCATCGTCGGTGTTGTACGTGAAGACGCCATCATCCGGGCCGTGCATCGTACTGAGCCGGCCCGCAGCGTCATACGCAAACGAAAGTGATCGCCCGAAACTGTCGACCACACCAATCAACAGACCGGCCCTGGGCGCAATGCTGATTGGGGTCTCCGCCGTTGAATAGATCATGGTCTGCTCTGCCCCGTCGGCAAACGACCGCGCTTTTAGTCGTCCCGAAGGCAGAAACCTCTCCATCACATTCCGCGGAGTGCGTACCAGGCTGCTGCCATCTGGGAGTCGCTGCACGACTTGCTCCAGTGCCCCCAGTCTTTGGGCGAGTCCTTGGCCGTCCGGGGAAGGCTGGTAAGAGACGTAGGCGCTCTGAATGCTTCGATAGACATAGCCGTCATTCCAGCCAGACAGAATCCGGGCGCAGCCCATCTTCCATTGATTCAAGCCTTGGCTGAAATACTTGACCTCCAAGCAACCGTCGCCTATCGCGGGGTTCAGTCCGACACTGGAGTATTCCGACAAGAAGCCCCTCATGTCGCTCCGGAAAAAGCGGGTGAAGGTCAACGCCTTTGCGGTTGCTCCGCTGAGATCGCTCTCTCGTTGCAATTTGACGCCGTCGACAATGGAGATCGGGTTTCCAAACTGCATGGATCGCAAGCGATCACAGTCGAAGCACCACGTCCGTATCGGAGCAGGTTTGGTGCAAGCCAGAAAGAGCCCTGGCACGCCTGGAGCAGTCCAGCTTTGCACGTTAGAGCCTTCTGGGCAGTACCAAACGAGCGAAATGGGGTTGCCGATCGTCGTCTCTCCGCCGTCAGGGTCGCACACAAGGCGACCCATTGCATCCCCCAGCGTCTTGGTTTCTGTCCCAGTCCACTGCACTGAGTAGAAACCGTCCACTTGGTTTCCGAACGGCGTCGTTCCACCAAAGCGCTTGCCACCGCAAGGACTTTCCCTGTGCTCGAATACAAATTGAGCGGCACTAGTCGGATCCTCAAACTCGGCACAGGGAATGCTTCCCATGCCACAAGTGCTCCAACGGAAGATTGGCATCGTCGCAATGGAATCCCGGAACGCCACGTCGTTGGGTGGAGGAGACATTTGGGCGTGCACGGAAGCGACAGCGGACATCGCGACCAAGAACAGTGCCGCAGGGACGCGTCGCAAATTGAATCTCGTCATAGTCTGGTTCCCCTACCTGTAGTTTGTTGCACGCGCCCGAGCGCGTCGATGCTTCTGCTGAGCTGGCGCTTCAGGGCGCCGCTGGGATCCTTGGTGGTCTCGCCCGTCCGGTTGCCGGCGTTGTCCAGCGTGTAGTCCGTCCGGTTGCCCCGGTTGTCGTACACCGCCACTTGCCGGTGCGCGTCGTCGTAGTCGTAGCCGATCCAGCTCTGATCGGGCAGCGTCACTTTCTTGAGCTGGCCCACGAGGTCGTACTGGTAGGTCGTGGTCTGCCCACCGATGGTGGTGCTGAGCAGTCGCTGCCTCAGGTCGTAGGTGTTGGTCGTCACCACGCCGTTGGGGTCCACGCTCTCGAGCACCTGGCCGTGCTTGTTGTACAGGCTGTACTGGGTCACCTTGCCGGCCGCGTTGGTCACGCTTTGCAGGTCACCCATGTAGTGGCCCTGGGCGGCTGCGCCCTCACCCGTGAAGCTGGTGTCGCTGTAGTAGGCGTAGGTGGTGATGTCGTTGACGTCGGTGCGCGGGCCGTTCTCGGTCAGGACCTGGCCGTATTGGTTGTAGGTCCAGGTGGTCGTCCTGTCGGGCACGCCGGGCTGCAAGGTGGCGCTGAAGCCGAGGTGGCCGTCGGTGTCGGTGGTGGCCTGCTCGACGCGCTTGCACAGCACGGCGATGGGCTTGCCGTCAGGTAACAGGGCAGTTGCGGGGGCACAGCTGGCGACCGCGTTGCCGTTGAAGGGGTCGGGTTGGCCGTTGTAGATGCTGGTGGTGATGCGCCCGGGTTCGGCCTGCCGGATGGCGAGGTTCCAGTCGGGGTGCCAGCTGGTGCTGGTCTTGCGGCTGTCGGCCGGCAGGGTGGCGTTGGGGCTGATCACGCTGCTGCAGCTGGTGCTGTTGGCGAGGCCCTGGACGGTGGTAGTTCTCAGGTTGCGATTGAGGTCG
This sequence comes from Planctomycetota bacterium, assembly GCA_019636215.1. Classification (GTDB taxonomy): domain Bacteria; phylum Planctomycetota; class UBA8742; order UBA2392; family UBA2392; genus H3-PLA7. The sequence goes on from JAHBXZ010000023.1 coordinate 3,655, forward strand.
TAGGCGTAGCAGCTGCGCTGGCCGTTGAAGTCGTCGAGCTGGCTGACGTTGCCGTTGGCGTCGTAGTCCTGCCCTGAGGCGCTGGCGCTGCAGCCGCTGCCGGCGGGCTGGCTTTGCCCGGTAAGACCCACCATGCCTTTGGTGGTGGTGGCGCTCAGGCTGTTGGTCTGCCCGTTGGGCAGGCTGAGCACGGTGCCGCTGGGGGCCTGCCAGCGGTGTTCTCGGCAGATCAGGTCGCCGATGACGGTCTCAGTCACGGACCAGGCGGGTCCTCCGCCTGCGGCATAGGAGACGGCGTAGCGTTCGACGCCTCCGGCTTTTTCGGTGCTGATGGCACGGCCCGCGCTGTCGTAGGCGTAGGTGGCGTGGCGGCGTTGGTTCTCGTCTTCGATGCCGGTCAGGGCCCAGGGCAGATCGGCTCTCTCGTACAGGAAGACTCTTGCGCTTTGGTCGGGCCAGGTGAGGCGGATGAGGTTGCCGGCCGTGTCGTAGTCGGCGGTGATGCTCTGGCCGTCAGGGCCTGTGATGCTTCGGATGTGGGGGGCGAGCTTGTTGTCAGCAGGCTGCTCGTAGGTGAACTGGATGCTGCGCCCGTGGAGGTCTTGCACGCCGATGAGCAGGCCGGGGATGGGGGCGGTGCTGGCGGGGGTGCTGGCGTCGCTGTAGGTGTAGGTGAGCCGCTCGCCTGAGGCGCGCTGGACACTGAGGGCCGCGCCTGTGGCGTCGTACTGTTCGTAGGTGAGGGCCTTGCCGTCGATGACCTGGGCGGCACCGCCGCTGAAGGTGATGCGTTGGCTGCGCTCGGTGGTGGGAACGTAGCTCATGCTGCCTTCACCCCCTCCTCCACCGCCGCAGGACTCGAAGCCGGACACACCGGCAGTGGACCAGCTGCCGCCTCGTTGCAGGGCCACGCTGCTGTAGGCGCTGCCCGGGCCTGCGCTTGATTGCAGTTGCACGCTCTTGTGCAGGTTGCTCTGCCACAGGGGGCCGAAGGAGGCGGGCGGACTCACCAGCCACGCCGCCCCGGGCAGCTTGGTGCGGGTGTCGTAGGTCAGGCTCAATGTCTGCCCACCGATGCGCACACCTAGGTCAACTTCTTGCCGCTTGGCGCCCGTCAAAGGGTAGATCGGGTTGCCGTAGCCTCGGTTGCTTGTAGGGCAACTGTCTCGTGGCTTGTCGTCGTAGAGGTCGACTTGGCGATAGCAGCCGCCCAGCGCCGCATTCCACTTGAGGCCTGAGGTACACGCGTATGCGCGGTAGAAGGCGGGGTTGTAGTAGCCAGTGTTCGTGGGGTACCCACTCCATGGCCCCCCATTACAGCTTTCTTCGTAGAAGACAAACTGACCACCAGAGTCATAGAGAGTTGCCTCTCGATACGGCCCCAGACTGAAACGTCTCGTCAGGACGCCTCGGACACCTGGGCTAGGCGTGCAATACGCAGTGGGAGAGAGAGGTGGCACCCACGCCTCGTAGTTCAAGAGAATTTCGTCCCGAGA
>JAHBXZ010000024.1 GCA_019636215.1 Planctomycetota bacterium
CGGCATGGTCTTGGGTTGGCTGGGGCTGAACTCGGTGCGGTTGAATGCCCTTGTGTACGTCAGGTTTTCAAACAGTGTCAGGCCGGGCGTGTACGTGTCGCCGCCCTGGCTCACGGCCTTGCTGCCGAAGCCTACGGTGGGCTTTGTGGCCAGGGGGATGCCGCTGCTGAAGATCTGCGTGCCATTGAGCCACACGCCGCGCACAGGCCGCTTATGGAGCCGCGTCGGGTCAGCCAGTCGTCGATGAAGTGAAGTCGTTCAGACACGGGGCTGGTCTCCTTCCAGGGCATCGGCAAGCCTCCTTGCCGATCACCCTCGCCTGTCAGGCATAGGCCCGGTTTACAGTGTTACCTATGCTCCCGGTCCATACCGGAGAGGACGTTAACAACATGCTGCAGCCACTGCGTAACGGTGAGACCATCCGCGTCTGGCTGATAACCGCAGCGCATGTCGTTCATTACAATCTCACGCACGGCTCCTTCAGACAATCTAGCGCGTAGTAGTTCAGTCAACGCATCAATCACGAGAGCGACTTCTTCAGGCTGTTCGTCACGCAAGAAAGCTAGAATAGGGCGGTCTGGATCGCTTGAATGTTGCTCGTCGATCCAGTCCTGATGAAAGTACAGTCGCACAAACCGAGCAAGAGGCTTCAAGTTCACTTGCGCTCGCTATTTGTTGGGGTATGCGGTCAGAATGCGATAGCCATTTGGCATCGAAGCATCACGAACCAACACAAAGGTTACTCCACTAAGGCGTTCCGGAACAGTGGGCCCTGGAGCAATCGATGTTCCAACTTGTCGCCCCACGTCTACCGGACAGCTTGGGGAGTACTTTGGGTCTGTTCCTTTCAACCACAGATCAATTTCTACTTTCTTCAAAGCCATCGCGTCAGCAACGGCTGAGTCAGCTGCTGCAAGATCGTCAAATGACGAAGCTCGAGGAATTCTAGGCTCTGCGGCCAAGCGGCTGCGAAGTTCCGCCTCGGTTTTGCCAACATGTTTTGCAATAGTGTGTCCGTGCTTTGAACCACCTTCATGGACTTTCAGGCCACCGCCCGGAGCCAATTTTGGAGCCTCAGCCTGTGCGCGCTCGACTGCGCGTAGCAGTTCCTCCGGTGTCGCCGTCCTACGTGCGCCAGACTTCGTCACTTCACCGAGACTGTTCGGCAGAGGCTCTGGAGTTTCAACCAGGCTCTTTGGTGGTGCGGGTTCCACCGGCGCGGGGCGTTTGAGCATCGGGTGCTCGGACGCTCCGAGCCTACCTTGGGATGGCCCGTACCGGTTTGCGCGGCTCCCCAGCCTGCCCACGATGAAAATCTCGCCGCCGATGACGACCAGCCGCCCCTGTGTCTCGGGGTCGCTAAACCCAAGCTTTGCGGCTTCCCATGCGACGGCGGGACCGGCCTTTCTCAATTGAAGACATTGCTGCGTGCCTTGCTGCCCAGTCTTGTAGAGTGAGACGCCCAGTATTACCGGGCCGCCAATCAAAAAGCCGACGGGCATCAGTACTCCAAACACGACGACAGACTTCACGATTTCAAGTCCGGAGCCCACCGCGTGACTCCCGGCTTCATCCGCCATCCCCTTTCCGAATGCCTCGGCATCTTCCTTGTCCAGTCCCATCAAGTGCTTACCGATGCCTGGGATGCCGTACCCGCCGCTAAACTCCATCCCCACCGGGAAGTCGGCCACGGTGCCGCCGTTGCCGTCGGTGACCATGCCGAGTGTCGGCGCGATCTGGTACTTGCCCAGCGTCGGCAGGCTGGGGTCTTCGTTGCGGCAGGCGCAGCCCACGTCGTTGGTGTTAAAGAACTTTTGCATTGCGCCGGGGTCGCCTGCGCCGGAGGCCGTGCCCGTGTGCTGTGAACTGACAGCGAAGGGCGTGTTACCCTCCGGCCGGCCCTTGGTGCCGTGGTACACAACGATGCTGTCCATGCATGACAGGCCGCAGGAAACCATGTCCCCGTTGCCGTTGATGGTGTAGTTGCCGGGTTGCTTGGGGCTGGTGGCGTTGAAAGGCGTGTAGACGTGCACGTGCCCTACGGCGTCGGTGAGCAGCGTGTACTTCACGCCCACGGTTGTCAGGCCGCCGGGTGCGGGGATTACCGTTCCGTCGCCCGTTGCCACCGTTCCGTCGGCGTTGTTCTCGATCACGTGGGCGGTCGTGCGCCGGCCGTTGGGCAGGTAGATCTGGGTGTTGCGGCCGTCGGCGGTCACCTGGTCGTTGCTGGTGGCATCGGGAACTACAAAGGGGTCAGGCTACTTTGCCATGGCCTATTGGCTGGGGCTCGGAGGGTCGCCGGTGGCCGCGACCCTTGCGGCTTGATCCGGGCGGCGTTTGCAGCCGCCTAATCAGCCGGGCAGTGGCTGGGCGACCGCCTTTTGCAGAACCTGACAACTTCGCCTAGCTGGATCGCATCCCTGCCTTGGTTCCTGACTCCGTTCCCATGACTAAGCAGGTGGCCTGACTGCTCGTGTCTTGCGAATGACGGCGCTACTCATTCTCCGTCTGTGGCCGGAAGCCCGCGGCCTCATTGGCGGCCTGAATGGCCTTCTCGATACCCTCCTGGGCTCCAATCTCTGCGGCCATCTCTCGCAGCCTCTTCAATATTGCCTGATGGGTCAATGGAATTGGATCGCCCACACTGACCCCTGAGCATTGTTGTCCGAGCATTCTAATGAACTCATCTCGCATTGACTGGGGAAGACCGCGCAAGGTCCCGTTATCACCAATGTAGTCCATAAAAGCATCGAGCCATCGTTCATACTGCTTCCCGGCCATGCCGGTCATGCGGAGATAGTACTTCTCTCGTTCGCTGTTCATGGCTGTTGTGTCCCGCACAAAGGTCAATGTTACTTCCAACAGAGCCTGTACGTGTCCTGCGCAGTGCTGAATCCGTGCAACCTGGGCCATGCGCCGTTGCATTGCCTCACGACTACCCGGCGGGGTTTTCGCGCGCTAGAACGGCCCCATGAAGCGTGTGCTTCATTATGCCCGCCGTTTTCTGCCGCTGGCCTTTGGTGTGGCCGTGCTGGTGTACCTGTTTGCCTTCCGCACTGACCCGCGCGACAACATCAACGCCATCAAGGGCATTGAACCCCAGAAACTGTTCATGGCAGTGGGGCTTTGCCTGGTCAGCTTTGTGGCCACGGCCTGGCGACTGAGGCTGCTCGTCTCGCTGCTGGGCCATCGAGTGTCGCTTTGGCGCGTGTTCGTCTACACGCTGATCGGCCATCTCTATAACAGCGCCATACCCGGCGGGGCCGTGGGCGGCGACGCGATCAAGGCGCTTTACCTTTCGCAGGCCACGGGCAGCAAACCCCAGGCCTTTGCCGCAGTGATGGTGGACCGTTTGTGCGGCCTGTTCATGATGGCCGCGCTGGCCCTGGCCGTTTTGATGCCATTGATTGACGAACCCACCATGCGCCAGGCCGCGGCGGTGATTCTGGCCTTTGCGGGCTGCGCGACGGTGGCCATTATTGCCCTGACCAGCCGGCGCATCCGCAAGCTGATTCCCAAGGGCACATCGCGCAAGCTGCCGTTCAGCGACGCCATTCGCGCGTTTGACGAAGCCATGCAGGTGTTTCGCGGCC
>JAHBXZ010000025.1 GCA_019636215.1 Planctomycetota bacterium
TGTCGCGGCCGGACAGGCGCGATTCCATCTCCATCACTTCGCGCTCGGACACGTTGAGGTCCTTGGCGACGGCGCTGACTTCCTCGGCGTTCAACCAACCCAGGCGGGTCTTCGACTTGCGCAGGTTGAAGAACAGCTTGCGCTGCGCCTTGGTCGTGGCGACCTTGACGATGCGCCAGTTCTTCAGGATGAACTCGTGCATCTCGGCGCGGATCCAGTGCACCGCGAAGCTGACCAGGCGCACGCCCATGTCGGGATCGAAGCGCTTGACCGCCTTCATCAGGCCGATATTGCCTTCCTGGATCAAATCGCCCAGCGGCAGGCCGTAACCGTTGTAGCCGCGGGCCACGTGCACGACGAAGCGCAGGTGCGAATGCACCAGTTCGCGCGCGGCGTCGAGGTCTTCGTGCTCGCGGTAGCGGCGGGCCAGCTGCTGCTCCTCGTCGGCGGCCAGCACCGGGATCTGGTGCACGGCGCCGATGTAGGCTTCCAGCGAGCCGAGCGCGCTGGGGATGGGCAGGTTGTTGGCCACCAGGGCAGTGGTCGGAGAGACGGAGTTCTGGCTCATGGTCATGGATATTAGCAGTCGGATGATTCGACTGCTAAATCACCCCGAAGTTCCCAGAATTCCGCACACGCAACAATTCGTTAAAACCTTTTATTTTCAATAAGTTGTAAAATCCCCACCAGCAATCCAATTGTTGATATAGGCCATTGCTACCAAAGGAAATCTTGAAGCAAGCCTCAGAAAGTCACTCGCTTTCTTACTCACTTTTGGGAAGTTACCCCACTTCGCCGGGAGCCCCTACCGGAGCCCCGTTCGCCCCGACATGGAAACATCTAGAGCCTGCGGCCATGAAGCCTAGCCCAAGCATGCGCGAAAACGGCCACCCAGAAAACGGGTTCTACCCCGTTTCCACGGACGGTTGGGTTAAGAGTCTAAAGGTCTGATCCTTGGCATCAAGCCTGCGCTGGATGAGCGGGTTGTGGAACCGCTCGATGTAGTCGAACACGTCTGCCCGGGCTTCGGCCAGCGTCAGATAGCGCCGACGGTGGACTCGCTCGCGCTTGAGCTTGCCGAAGAAGCCCTCCGCCGCCGCGTTGTCGCCACAGTGGCCCACATCGCTCATGCTGCTGACGATGCGGTGATCTTTCAGGAACTGCTGATACTCGGCACTGGTGAACTGCGTGCCGCGATCCGAGTGCAGGATCACCTCGCTGCGATCCGGTCGTTGCCAGCACGCCATCATCACCGCCTTCAGCACCAGGTGGCGGTCCTGCACCGGTGCCATCGACCAGCCGACGACTTTGCCCGAGTACAAGTCGAGCACAGCGCACAGGTATAGCCAGCCTTCGCCGGTGCGCAGGTAAGTGATGTCCACGACCCACTTGGTGTTGGGTTCGTTGGCCGTGAAGTCGCGTGCCAGATGATTGCGCACGAAGGCCGGACGCACGCCCGTGGGCTTGTGTCGCCAGCGTCGCCGCTGCGGCACACCCGCCAGCCCGTCAGCCGCCATCAACCGGGCGATCCGGTTGAGGCTGGCTGTCTCGCCTTCGTAGCTCAACGCCTCGTGCATGCGCGGCGCGCCCATCACGCCATCGCTGGCCGCGTGGTGTGCACGGATCTTCTCCAGCAATCGGGTGTTGTCCTGCGCACGGGCACTGGGCCGGCGAAGGCACCAGTCATGGAAGCCACTGGACGACACCTTCAGGCATCGGCACATCAATCGAACCGGGTACTGGCCGCGGTGGCGTCGGATCGCCTCGTACCTCAAGACGATTCCTTGGCGAAGAACGCCGCCGCATCGCGCAAAAAATCCCGCTCCTTCGTTACCCGCGCCAGCTGCCGCTTGAGCGCTAGGATCTCCTGGTCGCGAGCTACGCCAGCACCAACGAACGACTTCTTGCCGTGTACGTCCAACTCACGACGCCATCGGAACAACAGGTTGGAGCCGACTCCCAGGTCCTGCGCAATCTGGCTGACGTTGGCCCCAGGAAGGCGCGTCAGGCCAACCGCCTCACGTTTGAACTCTTCGCTGAACTTTCTTCGCTGCGCCATGACACTCCTCCTGCCTCATGATGAGGCTTCTTTGAAGTGTCCGTGTTAGCGGGGTAGAACCCAGACCACCTACATGGCCGGCCTGGAATGGCGGCCGACCGACAGCCTGCTGGTCCGGGGCAGCTATGCCACCAGTTTCCGCGCGCCGGAGATGTACCAGGTGTATTCGAAGGGCAGCGAAGGCCTGGCGCAACGCGTCGACGCCCTGCGCTGCATCCAGAACGGCGACATCAACAATTGCATCGGGGCCAACGGCGACAACGAAGATCCGGCCGTCAGCAACTGGTACGACATCATCATCACCAGCAAGGGCTCGCCGTTGCTGGAATCCGAAGAAGGCGAATCCTTCACCTATGGCGTCGTCTGGGACGTCATGGACAACTGGTCGCTCAGCGTCGACTACTGGAACATCGAGCTGAAGAACGCCATCAGCACGGTCGGCGAAGATGAAGTACTGGCCGCCGAGGCCGGTTGCGCCACCGGCCTGACGGTGACTGGCGACACCTACCTGAATCCGAACACCGGCTCCGCGCCGGACAGCGAGTACTGCGCCCTGATGACGGCGCGCGTGCACCGTGACGGCCCGAACAATGCCATCACCATGGTGGAGGTCGGCCCGTTCAACAAGGCCGGCATGCGTCGTGAAGGCATCGACCTGGCCACCCGTTATCGCCTGGCAACCGGCCTGGGCAATTTCACCTTCGCGCTCAACTACACCAACCTGTTGAAGGCGTCCGAACGCGCTTCGGAAGCCAGCGACTGGTCCAATGGCAAGGACGGCGCGCACCACGGCAGCGACTGGCACACCAAGACCCGCGCCAGCATCGGCTGGGACAAGGACAACTGGAACGCCATGCTGCTCGCCACCCGCTTGCCGCAGCGCCGCAGCGGCAACTTCGAGCTCAACGGCTACCTCCCGGCGCAGGTGATCTACAACCTGACCGCGGGTTACCGGATCACCGACAGCATGGGCGTCAACTTCGCCG
>JAHBXZ010000026.1 GCA_019636215.1 Planctomycetota bacterium
CTCCGCGAAGATTGGAGTTTGAAACGTATTGCTTGTTGAAAGCACAGGCAAAACGGGATCGACACTCAAAATCTTCGAGGAGCGAAGGATGCGAAAAGGATACTCGAATCAGTTGCGTCTGGATAGCGTGCCGATTGAACAGGTGGAGCTGAACCTTCAGTCGCGGGATCGGATCGTTCCCGTGCTGCGAGCGTTGCAGCAGGTGTACTGCAACCGGGAACTCACGGATCGGATTCTCGGTCTGGTCGCCACTGACATCAACGGCAACACACGGACCGACACCGGACGCACGGGGATGGATTACTGGCACCTGGTCGTGTTGGCCGCTGTACGGCTGGGCTGCAATCTGACGTACGATCAGTTGCAGGACTTGGCTGAGAACCATCGCAAGCTGCGAGCCATCATGGGGCTGGGCGACTGCGATGTGGCGCAATTCAAGTGGCGAACCATTCGCAACAACATCTGTCTGCTCAGGCCCGAAACGATCGCCCGGATCAGTCAGTTGATCGTCGGCCAGGGGCATCAGCTTCAGCCGGATGCCATTGAAAAAGTACGCGCCGATTCGTTCGTGATGGAAACCAACATCCACTACCCCGCCGAGAGTTCTCTGCTGTACGACGGTCTTCGCAAAATCATATTGATGTGCGTCACACTGGCGGACCAACACGGCATCAGCGGCTGGAGACAGCACGGGCACCTGCTGAAGAAAGCGAAGCGGTTGAATCGAAAGATCAATCGCATCGCGGCGAAAAAAGGGCCAAACTACCAATCCCGAGTGAAGCCGTTGTACGGGGAATTGCTGCGGAAAACGCAGCTCATCACGCAGCGAGCCCGCGACCTGTGCGTCGCCATCGGACAGCCCGCACCGTCGCCGCTCGACCTGTTCGGAGCCAACACACTGCAGGCGTTTATCGTCCGCACCCAGCGCGTGGCGGACTCCGCGCGGCGACGCGTGATCAACGGAGAAAAGGTTCCCAACGAGGACAAGCTCTTCAGTATCTTTGAACCGCACACTCAGCTTTACAAGCGTGACAAAGCCGGTAAGCCGATGCAGTTTGGCCGTCAGGTTCTGGTGTTTGAAGACTCAGCCGGGTTCATCGTTCGCGGCGTGCTGATCAACCGCGACGAAGGGGACAAGGACGTGGCGGTTCGCGAAACCAAGTCGCTGCAGGGCGACTTCGACAACCGCGTGCAGCGTCTGTCGTTTGATCGCGGCTTTCATTCACCACAGAACCAGAGACAGCTTTCAGAACTCGTCGATAGGCTATGCCTGCCCAAGCCCGGCGCGAAGCAGTCGGTTGTTCAGCGGTGTGAAGCCGATGAAGAGTTTTTGGCGGCTCAGCAGAATCACCCGGGCATCGAATCGGCCATCGGCGCGTTGCAAAGCGGCAATGCACTCAAACGCTGCCGTGATCGTTCGGAGGTCGGCTGCGAACGTTACCTTCAACTGGCCATCCTCGGCCGCAACCTGCACACGCTCGGTCGCATGCTGATCGCTCGCGAAGAACAAGACGCAGCCGCAGGGCGCACTCGTCGCAAAGCCGCATAACCGGGCTCTCCAGCCCTTCTCAGCCCGTAGCCGTCAGCTTGCCCCGCCGAAGGTACGCGCCAACAACCGGAAATCGGCTGGACTGACGCCATTTTGGAGCACAATCGCTCACATCGGCCCTTGTTCACCCCAATCTTCGGCAACTCAGACCAAGCCCCAGACCACCAATTCACCGAATCAAGCATGTTTCGGGACGGACACTAGCTACGTTCGCCAGAACGTGGTATTCGTGTAGTAGTGGTCATGCAGCCGTGAGCCACCTTCGCCAGAGCGTGGTGGCTGATGCTTGCCCGACACAAGGTCGTCTGGCTGCTCACTACTGACTACTGGGCCTCTGGGCTCACCTGCCTACGTTGCCTCTGCCAACCGTCAGCTCGGGGCCTGGACCGGGAGAGCCGGCGAGCGGCATTACTTCGGGAAGCGCGGCGGACGCTTGTTGGAGAAGGCGTCCAGCCCTTCGCTGGCCGCCTCGGTGGTCAGCGAACTGGCCAGCGCCGCGGCGCCCGCTGCCAATTGACTGATCAGCGGTTCGCCGACCATCTCGTTGATGACCCGCTTGGTCAACTGCAATGATTCGGCCGCTCCCCCGGCGATCGACTCGATCCAGCCACTGGCGCGCACCCAGATCATCTCCGGCTCGGCCAGGTGGTGGACCAGGCCCTGGGACTTGGCCTGCTCGGCCGACAACTCGCTACCGCCGATCAACAACGAACTGGCCAGCGCGGCCCCACAACGAAAGTGCGCCAGCGGCGCGACCAGCCCCGACACCAATCCCAAGCGACTCGACGCGGCGCTGAAGGTGGCCCGCGGGCTGGCCACCACCAGATCACAGGCCAGCACCACCGCCAGGCCACTGCCCATGGCCGCGCCATCCACGGCCGCCACAATGGGTTTGGGCAACCGCAACATCTGCTCCAACAATTCCTGCAGAGCTTGCGCGTCGGCAAACCAATGCTGCTGCGCTTGACTGCTACTGGCCTGTTCTTGCCACTGCTTGAGATCCATGCCAGCGCAGAAATGGGCCCCAGCACCGGTCAGCACGATGCCGCGAACGCGCTTCTCCTGGTGCAGGTCGCCCAGCGCCTGGCCTAGCTGTAGGATCATTTCCCGCGTCAGTGCATTGCACCGCTGCGGCCGCTGGAGCACGATCGTGCCAGTCGCTCCGGTTAGTTTGACGTCGATCATGCGCTAGTGCCCAGATGGAACTCGAGGGGGCGGTTTTGCCGATGGACGGCCAACCACAAGCCAAAGTTTGTACTCCAACCCGTCCAGCGCTGGAGCACCAACGCGGCTCCGACTCGCGACCGGCAATTTTTTGTGGCCAGCGGCTGACCAACCCTGCATCTTGCTGGTGGCTGATATATCATAGCCAGTGGAC
>JAHBXZ010000027.1 GCA_019636215.1 Planctomycetota bacterium
TGCGAGCACGGCGGGGCGCACCTTGGCCGAGCCGGGCGGGATCGCCACGTCGTTCAAGCCGACGCCGCTTCGCGGCGCGGCTTAATTCAAGCGTTAGCCAGCAGAAGCTAGAAAGTCGCGGTTGACAGACGCGTTTTACGTAGCTACGTTAAAGCGTGCGAATCACTTGCGACCCTGCGAAGCGTGAGTGGACTTTGCAGGAGCGCGGCCTCGACATGCTGCGCGCTGGCGAAGTGTTTGTCGGGCCGCACTTCACTCGCACAGATGACCGCCAAGACTACGGCGAGCCCCGCTTCATCACCGCTGGCTGGCTTGACGCTCGGCTTGTCGTCTTCGCATGGACGCCCCGCGGTGCCGCAAGGCGCATCATCAGCATGAGGCATTGCCATGAACGCGAAGCAAAAAAGCTCACACCACATCTCACCTGACCCGGATCTCCCGGAGATCACGGACGACTGGATTGCCGGTGCAGACCTGTACCACGGCAGCAAGCTCGTACGGCGCGGTCGCCCCAAGTCGGAGAACCCACGGCAACTGCTTTCGTTGCGCCTGCCCCCGCAAGTCATCGCCCGCTGGAAGGCCAGCGGCCCAGGCTGGCAGACTCGCATGGCGGAGGCCCTTGAAAAGACAGCACCCAAGATTCGGGCTGCTGGCTAACAAATCAAGCCGACGGCGCTTCGCGGCGCGGCTTGACTCAGGCGATAGGCCGACATGACCGCTCCGCGTGCAACTGTAAATATCGGGCGACGACGAATACGCGTTGCCGGCCGCATGCTCGGCTCACTGCTGCTGGGTGGGGTGGCGGTTCTTGGCTCGATTCTGATCTTTCGTCGGGGCGTACTGCCGCTGATCGAAGCGGCGTTCAATCCCGGGCCCGAACTGCTCAGCGCCTTCAGACGCGCCGGCATCCTTTTGACGGCCGTCACGGGCTACTGGGCTTTCGTGCGCTGGCACGAAAAGCGCGAAGCGACCGAACTGCGCCTGCAGCCGATTCCGCTGATGCTTGGCGGCGCGAGCGGCGCTGCCCTGGTGGCGCTCCCGATGACTGTCCTGTTCGCCCTGGGCGCCTACGAACTGGTGCTGTTTCGCGGCGCCTCGCCGTCGCTGTTCGGCGTGGCAGCACTAATCGGCATCGCGGCTGTCCTTGAGGAGTTGACCTACCGCTGCCTGCTGTTCCGCATCGTGGAACGGGCCTGGGGAACGTCGGTGGCGTTGGCAGTGCAGGCAGTGGTGTTCGCCTTGGTGCACTTGGAGAATGTCGAACGAGGTAGGCTCATCGACGCGGTGACCATGCTGGTCGCAGTGACGTTGGCGGGCCTGCTCTGGGCCACGGTTTTCGTCCTGACGCGCAACCTGTGGGCGGCGGCGGCCAATCATGCGGCATGGAACTTCACCATTCTGCTCGCTGGCGTGCCGCTTTCCGGCATTGAGGACTGGCGCAGCTTGGCGCCGCTCGAAAGCCGCCTTGCCGGGCCCGATTGGCTTACCGGAGGCATGTTCGGCCCAGAGAGTTCGTTGCTGGTAATCGTGTCGACCACGGTCGCGGTTGTGCTGCTGCTGCGCGCGGCGCGGCGGCGTGGGCGCTTCATCGTGCCGGTGGCCTAGTTCGATGCGACACCACCGCATCGCCCTAAGAACGGCATGCAGCGGATGCACTTCGCGCACCGCTGTTGCCGAGCGTTAGCCGTCACAGGAGAGTGGCATGCGCGTTTGTCTGAATCTTCTCACTGCCCTGGCACTGTGCGCACCTGCCAGCCTTTCCTTTGCAAGCCCGCCAGGCTCGTATGAGGTCTCAGCAAAGCTGATCTTGGCCTTGAGTTGACGGCGAGCCGGGGTGACGATTAACAATTCGTCGAAGCCGAACTGGCTTCGTTCCACCAACAACATGGCAGGAACCGCTTGCGATGTGGATGGCTCCACTACGCAAGTCGGCTTAACTCAGGTCAGCGACCGTTCGGGCAGTCTGCGCAAACTCCTCGGCGCGGACGGTCGGTCGTGCTGCCCTCGTGGACGCGCGACAGGCCGCAGCTGACAACGCACCCATGCCGGTGGTGATCCGCAGCCTCGGACGGGCTCATGCGCTCAACTCCCACAGGAAGTCGTTGAATGACCAACCCAATGAAGATCAGCAGGCTCGCCGGCGCGCTGTACCTCGTCGTCGTCGTGACCGGTTTGTTCAGTCTCGTCCATGTTCCGTCCCGGATCACGGTCACGGGGGATCCGAGTGCGACGCTCCACAACATTCTGACGCACAACCTCCTGTTCCGGGCCGGCATCGCGGCGTTCCTGGTCAAGCAGGTTGCGTTCCTGCTGCTGCCGCTCGCGCTGTTCAGGCTACTGCGTCCCGTGCATCGGGACGCAGCGACGCTCATGGTGGCGCTGGCCGTGGTCAGCGTACCGATCGCGCTGGTCAGTCTGGTCAATCGGCTCGACGCGCTCGACATCCTCAGCCGCGGCGTTGTTGACCAATCGCAATCCCAAGCCACATTGGCACTCGCCGCCTATGGCAATGGACTGTTGGTCACGACGCTGTTCTGGGGACTGTGGCTGCTTCCATTCGGCTATCTGGTCATTCGATCCGGGTTCCTGCCGAAGGTCCTCGGCGTGTTCCTCGTTCTTGGCGGCATTGGCTATGTGTCCCAGGTGTTCTGGGAAATTCTCGCGCCGGGCGTGGACTTCCCGCCCTACGCGCT
>JAHBXZ010000028.1 GCA_019636215.1 Planctomycetota bacterium
AACGCCTACGGAACGGTGGCAACGGGCGACGGAACGGTAATCCCCGCACCCGGCGGCCTCACCACCGTGGGCCTAATGGGGTCAGGCACCGCAACTTCGCGGAGCCAGACCCAATTGGGTGCGTGGTTGGTGGAGGGGCCTACGCCGCGGCCTCAGCCTTGGCTTCGGTTCGTGAATCGCGAAGAAGAGGCCGAACTGCTGGCCCGCCTGCGCGAGGCCGTAAACCGCGGCTCACCCTTTGGAAACGAAACGTGGCGCAAGAACGCAGCAACGAAGCTCGGGCTGGAATCCACCATCCGCCCCCGAGGCCGCCCAAGGAAGCCAGAAAAGTAGCCTGACCCTTTTGCAGAAAAGTAGCCTGACCCTTTTGTGACCCGAAAATGCTCTAGTCCCAGAGCCTCAGCGTGCCGTCGGCGTGATGTACGAGGATGCGCTTGCTGTCTGGCATGAACACGGCTGCGGGTCCAGCGATGTCCTTGGGGCAATCGGCGAACTTGTGCAACTCCTGGCCTGTCTCAACGTCCCACAGGCGTGCGGTACCGTCGTCGCCTGAGGTAAGCACCTTCTTCCCGTCCGGTGAGAATGCGGCGCTTTCGAGGCGGTCGGTGTGTCCCGTGAATGTTTTCAGCAGGCGTCCTGTTTCGGCATCCCACAATCGTGCTGTCTGATCCCAACTCGCCGAAAGCACCAGTTTGCCGTCAGGTGAGAACGCCAATGAAGTTGAAGGCTTCTCATGACCCTCGAACTTGCGCAGTTCCTTGCCGGTTTCGGCATCCCACAACTCCGGCGAGGCCGCAAGCCCCGCAGTGAGCACACGCTTTCCGTCAGAAGAGAGGGCCGTAACCGGGCCCACGCCGCTGTTTCCCGTGAACTCGCGCAACTGCTCGCCAGACTCCGCATCCCACAGCCACGAGCCGCATCCCGGGGCGCCTGACGCGAGCACTTGCCCTCCGTCCGGCGAAAAAACGCCGATCCAATGCATCGGAAAGCGGTGAAGCTCGGTGCCGTTTTCGACATCCCACAGCACGCCTGTGAAATTCAGCCCCGTCGCGAGCGCACGTTTGCCATCAGGAGAAATGGCGACGGAAATGACCTCTTCCTTCAGCCCGTCGAACTTCCGCAACTCCTTGCCGGATGCAACTTCCCATAGCCGCGAGGTTCGATCCATTCCCCCTGTCATCACGCGCTTGCCGTCCGGAGAAAACGCGGCACACAATACGCTTCCTTCATGCCCCTCGAACTTGCGCAATTCCTTGCCGGTCTCGGCATCCAATAGAGACACCGGCCCGCTGATGGACACCACAAGCACTTGCTTTCCGTCAGGGGAAGGGGTCATGCAGCGCAGACCCTTGTTGTCATCTTTTCCGCCGAATTGCCACTTCTGTCGGAACACGGCGGGCTTCTCAGCGGGGCGAGGCACGTCGGTGTGCCAGGTTTCGACTTTGGGCCACAGCATGATGGGATCGCCGTCACCGCCGCAGGCCTTCAGCAGATTGAGGTAATCACCGGCGGTGGTCTTTACGGTGCTGTCAAACCAGCCGCCCTCGGCGACCCACCGGCGCAGGGTCAAGTCATTGGATTTCCGCGTGTACAGTTTGCCTCGCCAAACGCTGCCCGCGAGTTCAAGACCATCGAAGTCCTCGCCCTTGTCTTCAAGTTCCGCTGCGGCCGGGGGCACGGCGTCGATCACCTTGACGCGCTGGGGCGCCTGTTTCGGCCGGCCGATCCATGCGGCCGTGACGTTGCCCTTGCCGGCTTCGGCCTTCAGGTTGACGCGGTAGGCCAGCACGAAGTCTGAGTGAGACGTGTCGGCCTTCATGGTGATGCGCTGCTCAATGAGTGCGAGGTCGCCCTGGATGCTGGTCACCTGCCAGCGGACGGAGCTGGTCATCCCATGGCTGTCGCTGCCGGTTTCCCAGTACTGGCCGGATACCGGCTTTTCGTGCAGCAGCACGAAGCTTGGCGCGCGGCTTTCACCCTCGGTGTAGCGCTTGATGGTGCTGCCGGTCGTATCAAGCGGCGCGATCGCGTCGTCTTCCTGCGTGAACCAGAAGGCACTCAGCAGGCAGGCACTGAGAAGGCAGATTCGAAGCATGCATCCAGCTTAGCGGGGGCTACAGGGAAAAGTAAGGAACAAGGGCAGGGGTCAGGGTGCTTTTGTCCTCCCCGGTCGACCTGTCCCTCCCCGGCTTGAGTGCCCAACCGTAATCGCCGCAATGGGTGCCCCGACCGCAACTTCGCGGACGGGGCACCCATGGGCGGCCGATGGTTAGCAGACCGTTGAAGTAGTGGCGGGGACGGCTCTACTCCGGGTTCTTGGACTGCGCCCGCTGCGATCATTTTAGTCTTGGGTGTGCGGTTGGCCTCTGGGTTTCGTGCCCGGGCCTGTTCGGCCTATGCGAGGCCGAGACTTGCGAGTCTGAGCAGGTTGTAGGTTGCTGCTGCGGCCAGTGCTTGAAGCCTTGGTTCCCAGCGTTCCTTCAGCCGTGTTCGTCGCAGCCCGCCCACCTGCTTGAGCCAACCGAAGATCTTCTCGATACCTTTGCGTGCCCGCTGGCTGGCTTTCCAGCCTTTGGGCTTGC
>JAHBXZ010000029.1 GCA_019636215.1 Planctomycetota bacterium
CACGTGAGCATCATCACGCACACCAAGACCAGCGCACCTGCGGACCGGCCCGAGCTGGAGATCTTCTGGGGCGATGGCACCAGCGACACCTTGCCGCGCACGCAGATCATCAACATCCCCGGCTCGGATGCCCAGCAGAATCTTTACGAAGGCAGCCATCTCTTCAGCGGGCCCGGCGTGTACATCCTGAGCATGGAGGACCCCAACCGCAACGAGGGGGTCCTGAACATCATCAATTCGGTGAACGTGCCCTTCTGCGTGAAGACCATGCTGGTGATCAGCCCGCTCACCGGCGGCAATTGCAGTGTGCGCTTCCTGAACAGTCCGTTGCAGGACGCCTGCCGGCAAAGCTTGTGGGTGCACAATCCCGGGGCGTTCGACAGCGATGGCGACAGCCTGTCCTACGAGTTGATCCCTTGCAGCGGGGCCGGTTGTGCCACCATTCCCGGCTACCTGTACCCCGATCAGGTGCCCGCCCCGGCCAATACCTTCAGCATGGACCCCCTGACGGGCACCATCACATGGAATACGCCCCAGCTGATCGGCGAGTACAACATCGCCTTCCGGGTGCGCGAATGGCGCCGACTGGGTAATGGCAACTACCAAGAGGTGGGCTGGGTGACGCGCGACATGCAGATCACCGTGAAACCCTGCAACAACCAAACGCCGGTGATCGCCGACCTGCCGGATACCTGTGTGGTGGCGGGCACCTTCCTGGCCTTCAACGTGGCGGCCAGCGACCCCGACCCCACCCAGTCCATCACCCTCACCTCATTGGGGGGGCCCTACCAGGTGCCCAACAGCCCGGCCTCGTTCCTGAGCCCGCCGCCGGCCAACACCGTGAACGGTGTCTTCAGCTGGAACACCAACTGCAGCCATGTGCGCCTGGCCCCCTGGCAGGTGGTGTTCCGTGCACAGGACAACGGCGTGCCCGTGCCCTTGGAGAATTATGAGACGGTGAACATCCGCATCGTGTCGCCGCCGCCGCTCAACCCCACGGTGGTGCCCCAGGCCAACAGCCTGCTGCTGAACTGGGAACCCGGCATCTGCGGCAATATGACCGGTTACCGCCTTTATCGCCGCGTGGGCGCCTATGGCTTTACGCCAGCCCATTGCGAGACCGGCGTACCCGCCTACACCGGTTACCAGTTCCTGGCCGCCGTGAACGGTGCCGCCAACACCACCTACACGGACAACGCGGTGCTCTTCGGGGTGGAGTACTGCTACATGGTCACCGCCGTCTTCGCCGATGGCGCCGAGAGTCTGGCCAGCGTGGAATTCTGCGCCTTCCTGGACCGCTCAGTGCCGTTGATCACCCATGCCAGCGTGGGCATCACCGACATCAGTGCCGGGCAGGACACCGTGCGCTGGACCAACGCGATCGACCTGGACACCCTCACGCGCCCCGGCCCCTACCAATTCCGCCTGTACCGTGGCGATGGCTTCACCGGTGCCAACACGCTCATCCACACCAGCACGCTGCACCCTTTCCTGCTGCACCCTGATACCGCCTTCATCGACATTGGCCTGGACACCCGCACCGGGCCCCATGTGTACCGTGTGGAACTGTTCGGCGATGGTGGCACCACCCTGATCGGTAGCAGCGACCCCGCCTCCACCGTGCTGCTCTCCGCCACACCCAACGATCAGTTGGTGGCCCTCACCTGGGCGGCCAACACCCCGTG
>JAHBXZ010000003.1 GCA_019636215.1 Planctomycetota bacterium
CCCGCAAGGCGAAGCCCAAGAATCGCCCGAGGCGCCCGCGCCCGCGCCGGAGATTGCGGCGCCGCCGGAGCTTGAGACACCGGCCCCGCAGGAAGCCCCGGCCCCCACGCCGACCGCCATCGACTACGAATCCATGCCGATGTCCAACCGGTTCTACGAGTTCGGCCAGGAACTCATGACCCGCTACGGCATTCCCAAGCAACGCCAGGCCCAGCTCAACCGCCAGTGCAAGACCGAGCAATGGAAGCTCGGGCAATACAAGCGCGAGATCCAGAAACTCGAGCAAGAGATGAAGAAGTAGGTTGGCGCAGCAGCGGCACCGTTGTCAGCGCGAGTGCGTGTGAATCGGGCGCCGCCGACAAAGTTGGCAGCGCCATCAAGCCCCCGAAGGGGGCGGCATGGATTAGCTCCGCCCGTAAGGGCGGAGAAAAAAGAATGCGACGCGTTGAGCCCCCGAAGGGGGCGGCATACTTGCCCGTGTGTCGCCCCCTTCGGGGGCTCTGGCCTGTGGGCGCCTGCGCATCCCCGCGCTCACGCGCGGGGCTAATCTCTGTCGGCCCTACCGGGCCTCAACAACACCAAGCACAGGCAGGAGTGCCTTTGCCACAGAGGGTCAGCAGCGATTACTGTTATCCGTGTAAATCTGTGTCCATCTGTGGACCAAAGCCGTTCTTGGCGGCTTTGCGCCTTTGCGTGAAATTGCTTTTCGCCCGACACCGCACACGGGCAAAAGTGCCTGCGCCACCGAGGGTTGGCCGTGATCGCCGTTATCCGTGTCCATCCGTGTCCATCCGTGGACCAAAGCCCTTGCTGTTCAACGGCACCGCGCGCTTGGGGCTCTTGTCTGCACCGATGACGGAAATGTGACAATCTCTCCCCGGCTTGCGCTCCTTGACTGTCCGCTTACCCTCTGCGCATGGCTGACCGATCCCGTGGCGGGGCGCGCAATTTGCCCCAGGGCCGCGACCCTTCCCGACATTCCAAACATGCGCCGCGGCCTGACGGCCCGCCACGCCAGCGGCATCATGCTCGCCGGGGTCCGCCGCACCCTCGCACACACCATGAGCTGGATCCGCGCAAGGTCGCCTTCGAAACCCTGCGCCGCGTGAAACCCGGCGACCTGCTGGAACCGGCGCTGCTGGACACCCTGCGCCACCTTGGCCACGGCGAGGAGTTCGCCCATCGCGTGATGCCGATGCTGAATGACGCCACGCGGCATGCCATCCTGTTTGACCACCTGGTTGCCCACGTGGCATCGCGCCCGGCCCTGGAACTCGACGCCGACGTGCGCGCGGCCCTGCACCTGTTTCTGGCCTGGTTCCTGTGCGGCGACAGCAAGGCCGTGTACGCCCACGGCAACGCGGCCGTGGATCTGCTGAGCGACAAGCACAAGGGCCGCGGCTTCGTGAATGCCTGCGTGCGGCGGCTGGGCGAGTTTCTCAAGGTAGAAGCCGCGCCGGTTGAAGACTATCGCGGCATGGTCGCGCGCCATGAACGCATCGCCCTGTGGCCCGACCGCGCGCGGCTTGGCGGCGGGCGCATCGTGCGCGCCGAGCGCGGCCTGTTGCCCGACCCGGCCACCAAACTGGCCGAGCATCTGTCGCTGGCCTGCGCGTTGCCGCGCGTGCTGGTGGACCGGCTGCTTGAACAGTACGGCGAGGAAGGCGCGATCCAGACCTGCGTGGCGGCGGTCGAGCACCCGGCAACCTGGGTGCGGCCCAACCCGATGGCTTACACAGACGACCTGGCCCTGTGGTGGGTTTCACGCGGCGTGGACGTGAAGACCGCGCCGATTGAAGGCGCCGTGGACGCGGTTGCCCTGCCCGCCGACACCAACGTGGCCCTGCACCCGGCCTTTGATCGCGGTGCGTTTTATGTGCAGGATTACTCGGCCCAGTTGGTCGCGCCCGCGCTGCAACCCGAGGCCGGGCAGACGTTGCTTGACCTCTGTGCCGCGCCGGGCGGTAAGGCCGGGCACCTGGCCGAACTGACGCAGGACCGCGCCAGGATTCTGGCCTGCGACCTGACCGAGGCCAAGATCAGCCGCATCCAGCAGAACATTGCGCGCATGGGCTATCGCGGCGTGGCCACAGTCATTGCCGACGCCGCGACGGTGAAGTTCCCGGAACTGTTTGACGGCGTGCTGGTGGATGCGCCCTGCAGCAACAGCGGGGTGCTGGCGCGGCGCGTGGAAGCACGACACCGCATCAGCGCCGAAAGCGTTGCCGAACTCAGCAAGCTGCAGCTTGCGATTCTCGAAAACGCCGCAGCCAACCTGAAGCCCGGCGGCCTGCTGGTGTACAGCGTGTGCAGCGTGCTGATGGAAGAGGGCGTGGACATCGTGCACAAGTTCATGGGCAAGGGCCGCGAGAACGCGGGCTGGGAGGTCGAGCACGAGAACTTCCTGTTGCCCGTGCCGGGCTGGCACGACGGCGGCTACGTTGCGCGCCTGCGCGCGCCGGAAGCCTAACTCCCTGCACATGGGCAAGGGCGCCCGTACCACTCAGCTCTTGGGCGGCGCGTCCTGTCCGCGCCACAGGTTCATCGTGTTCAGGTTCGGCACGCCCTGCAGCTTGAGGTATTGGAACAACTGCATCTTGTACGCGGGCAGATACTTGAACGAGCTGTCCAGGATGAACCGGCCCAGCGAAGTCGGTTCCGTTCCGGGGCGGGCGACCTGCTTGCCGAGAAAGTCGCCGCTTGGAATCTCGGCAAATAGGCGCTTGAGTTCACGGGCCTGGGTGTCCAGCGCGCCGGGGATATCCGCCAGCGTAAGTTTGGCCGCGGCCTCGAAGCGCGCCTTCCCGCCCTCCCAGTCGCCGGTAAAGGCCGACTGGATCGAACCATAGCCCGCGTAGCTGATGTAACGCAGCAGCTCGAGCACGCTGCGCTGTTCGGGCGTGGGCCGCCAGTGTTCTGTGCCCGGCCGCACCTTGCTGACCAGGTGCTTGAGGCAGGCGATTTCCTTGAGCATCGAATCGAGGATGGTCTGTTTGTCGATCATGGGTGTTGCCTCGGTTAGTTGGTGCGGATTCTGAGGGCGACCAAGTCAAAGGTCAAAGGGTCCAACGTCGAAGACCGGCAAAGGTGCATGCGGGTCAATTCGACCCTTGACCCTTTGACTCTTCAACAGGCTTCTACTCCGCCTTCTGCGGCTGCGGATCGACGCCCACCCAGCACTGTGCAGGGCCGAGGTCGTGGCGGCCTGCTTCCTTCAGGTAGAGAAAAAACTGCATGCGGTACGCCACCAGCGGCTTCAGTGCCATGTTCACCAACGCCTCGCCCACCTTGCATGGAGCGCCCCAGGGCGTGCGGGTGTCCTTGTGCAGCAGGTCGGCGTGGGGAATGGCGTGAATGGCCTCGCGCAGTTTGCGACCTTGCGCATCCATGGCGTCGGCAAAGTTGATGTGGTTGACGCCTTCGGCTGCTTTTTCGAGTGCCTCGGCGTCGTCCCAGTTGTCTTTGATGGCTGCCAACGCAGGGACAATGCCGCAGGTGGTCAGGTACTGCATCAGTTCCAGCATGCTGCGCTGGCCCGGCGTGGGCCGCCAACTGAGCTTGCCGGGCTGAAGCTTGGTGCCCAGATGTTTGATGATGCGAATCTCAAACAGCATGGACTTGATGAGCTGCTCTTTGCTCAGCATGGCTTTCCCCATCAGGCCTGCCTGGATCGGCGACGCTTGCGCGCCAGCTTTTCCATAAAGCCGACTATCGCGCCGGCAACGTCCACCTTGGTTGCGCCCTCAATGCCTTCGAGCCCGGGCGACGCGTTGACTTCCAACACAAGCAGGCCGCGACCGGCGCGAATCAGGTCCACGCCCGCCACATTCAGCCCCAGCGCCTTGGCCGCGCGTTCCGCCAGGCGGCGTTCGCCGGGCGCCAGCTTGAGCGCACGGGGCTTGCCACCCCGGTGCAGGTTACTGCGAAAGTCGCCCGGCGGGGCGCTGCGTTCCATGGCGGCGACAACCTTGCCCCCCACCACAAGGGCGCGCACATCCTTGCCTGCGGCCTCGGCAATGAACTCCTGCACAAGAAAGTTCGCCCCCACCTGTTGAAAGGCCGCGATCTGGCTTTCCGCGGCCTTGCGCGTGGGAGCCAGCAGCACACCCGAGCCCTGGGTGCCCTGCATCAGTTTCAGGATCACCGGCGGCCCGCCCACCTGTTCAATCAGCAGGTCTTTGTCGGCGCTGGCATGGGCAAAGCCGGTGCGCGGCACTGGCAGGCCGTACTGGGCGGCGACTTGCAGCGTCCGAAGTTTGTCGCAGGCATGGTGTATACTCAGACCGGGATTGACGCAGCGCGCGCCGGCGGCCCCGAAGTGACGCACAACGGCAACACCGTGGGCAGCATCGGGCCCGCTGGCCACCCGGGGCAGCACGGCATCAAAAGCGGGCAGTGCTGCGCCCGCATAGTGCACAGCCGGGCCGCCGGGCCCGAGTTCGAGTGTGCAGCGCAAGTAGTCAATCACCAGTACAGAATGGCCGCGCGCTTGGGCGGATTCGATGATCCGCCGCGTGGAGTAATGGGCCGGGTTGCGTGAAAGGATGCAGAAGCGCACGCCGGAAGCATAAGCGCCCTAGTGAACAACTTGCAAGGACATCGCTCACCTCAAGGGACTTGGTGCATCACTCGGTGCGCGGTTGTGGGATGAGGGCGCTCACCTACGCGGCGTCACCGAACCGAGTTTCTAAGAACCGGCGCAAGGTTCCGCGGACTAGTTCCATAGACGGGCGACCAGTCGCGCCCCGAAGGTGCATCTCTAAAATCAGCTCCGCCACGTCGGAGTCATCCATCGCGACTTGAATTCCCATGTTGGCATAGCGGCTCAACACAGTGCCGCGCTGAAGCCGCTGAAACATGACTTCGAACACGTGATGTGGGCTAAGGAGGACTTGATCGGTGAACAACTCGAAGAGCGTGATGCCAAATGAGTAGACATCGGCCTTGGCAGTGACTTCTTTTGGACGAACCGCTTGTTCTGGAGACATGTACTTCAGGGTGCCAAGACCTTCGTGACTTGTCGCTGTAAGCTGCCCAGTGGTCAGCGATGCATTAAAGTCTCCCCACTTCATTATCCCGAAGTCGCCAAGTTTGGCTTCCTGCGTCTCGAAGAACTTATCACTAAGGAACACGTTCACGGGCTTCACGTCGCGATGAACCATACGACACGAGTGTACGTAACACAGAGCATCAGCTATCTGAATGGCGATCTTTAGCTTCTCCGCCGTAACAACAAACGTCCGCTTGTCTGTGTCTGGCTGCCTCCGTCGGACGTAATTCTCAAGCGTCTTACCCTGCATGTACTCCATTAGCAGGAATGGATTCTTTGGGCCACTCGATGTGAAGGCGCTTCCGTTCTCATTCTCTACTAAGCCACGCACTCTAACCAAGAAAGCATGCTCCAACCTGGCGCCGCGAAGGCCTTCTCTTCGGAACCTGGCCAAAACGTCGTCAAACACATTCTCGTCAATGTACTTTGGGTCGGGAGCTAGAAACTTAACTGCAACTTGGGTGCCGTCCGCGATGTTGACGGCGCGTTTCACAAGACCAGCTGCTCCGGTGCCCAACGTGCCTGCCAGGCGAAACGTCTCTCGCCCATGTTTGAAAATCATTCCAGATTTGGGCTTGCAGTGGGCCCTTGCCAGCCAATGACTCATGCACCAACCTCGTGAAAAAGTCCGGCTAGCTGCCTTCCTTGTCTCGCAGCACCTGTTCGGGTTCGGCCGCACCCTTGGCCGACTTGCGACCGTAGCTGCCGCTGTCGGCGCGTTCGTAGGGCACGCGGGTTTCCAGTTTGGCCTTCTCGCCGCGGGCCTTCATTTTGTCCTGCACGTGCTGGGGCGGCAGCCAGTTGCCCAGTTCGTCGAAGCTGCCTTCGGCTGCGGCCTTTTCGGCCATGGAGACGCGGCGCTGCTTGCGGTCGTCGCTCATGGGCATCTGCTTGAGATCGGCCGGGGCGCGGGTGCCAAGGTCGGTGAAGTTGTCCATGCGCACGGCACACAGGTCGCCGCACATGGTGCAGACATCGCTGTCGTAGTCTTCGCTGGTTGCGCGGAACTTGCGGGCTTCGACAGGGTCGATGGCGCAGGCGAACATGGTTTCCCAGTCGAGCTTTTTGCGCGCCTCGGACATGCGGTCGTTGATGCGTTTGGCGTAGGGCACGCCCTTGGCCAGGTCGCCCGATTGCGCCGCAATGCGTGTGGCAATCACGCCTTGTCTCACGTCGTCGGCGTTGGGCAGCCGCAGATGCTCGGCAGGCGTGACATAGCACAGCATGTCGGCACCTGCGGCGCTGCACACTGCGCCGCCAATCGCGCCGGTGATGTGGTCATAACCCGCGCCGGTGTCAATCGTCAGCGGGCCCAGCACGTAAAACGGTGCACCATGGCACAGACGTTTCTGCAGCAGTACGTTGGCGGCGATCTGGTCCAGCGGCACGTGGCCGGGGCCCTCGATCATGACCTGCACGCCCTTCTGCCAGGCGCGCTTGGTCAGCTCGCCCAGGATCAGCAGTTCCTGGATCTGCGCGGCGTCGGTGGCGTCGCCGGTGCCGCCGGGGCGCAGCGAATCGCCCAGGCTGAAGGTCATGTCGTAGCGCGCGGCGATCTCGCACAGTTCGTCAAAGTACTCAAACAGCGGGTTTTCGTTGCCGGTGGCGCGCATCATGGCCGCATGCACACTGCCGCCCTTGCTGACGATGCCGACAATGCGCTGGCGGCCATCCACATACTTCAGGGTCTGGCGCGTGATGCCGCAGTGAACCGTTATGTAATCAACACCTTGTTGGCCTTGCTTGTCGATTTCATCCAGCAGGCGCCGCGCCGTGAACTCCTTGAAGCCGCGGCCCTTGAGGATGTTGTCGCTCATCGCGCCGTAGATCGGCACCGTGCCCACCATGACGCTGGAGTTCTTGATCACCGACTGGCGGATGTGGTCGAGGTCCTGGTAGCCGCTGCTGAGATCCATCACGGAATCGCTGCCGAAGTCAATCGCGACCTTCAGCTTGTGCAGTTCTTCGTCCAGCTTTCCGTGGTCGGACGAAATGCCGATGTTGGCGTTGACCTTGGTTTTGGTCTTCGCGCCGATGGCGCGGGGCGCGAAATCGTGGTTGTGGTTCTTGGGAATCACCAGCTTGCCTGCGTTGATCAGGTCTCGCACCTGCTCGGGTGTGAGTTCTTCCTGTTCGGCCACGTAGGCCATTTCGGGGGTAACGCGGCCTTCGCGGGCATGCTGAAGCTGAGTGGGCATGGCGTATCCTCGCAAGCTTCACGGCAGAATAGAACAGGGGCCGGGGCCAGACAGGGGGAGTCCGCGCGTCCAAAAGAACAGGGGCGCGATTTCGCGCCCCTGGCTTGCCTTGCTTACGGTTGTCGGTTACGGGTTGCGGACAACATTGGCCGGAACGGAAGTTCCCGCCCCGGTGTTGGTTTCCAGAAGGCTGCCGGTGTCTTCGGTGATGCCGCTGCCGCCGCCTCCACTGAGGTCAATGGTAATCGTGCCGGCCGCGCCGTTGGGTGTGCCGCCGTTGGCGCGCACAACAGCCGTGGCGGTGAAGCGCACGGTGTCTTCCGTGCCGCCTCCGACTTCGATCTGGCCTCCCGAGCCGCCAACCGGCGCCGAAGCGGCCGTGGCCGCGCCACCATTGGCCCGCAGCGTGCCGCTGATGACCATGTCGGTTGGTGCCCCGCCGGAGACACTCACTTCTCCGCCGGCCCCGCCCGAATTGCCGCTGCCGCCGTCGGCGGCAAATGTGCCACTGGCCACGAGGTCACCCGAGAAGCTGCCCAGGAAAACAACGCCGCCGTTACCGCCGTTGCCGGTTCCGGTAGCCGCCCCGCCATGGGCTGTAACCGTTCCTGCAGCATTCAGGTGAAACAAGGTGCCAACAATGAAAGCCTCGCCACCGTTACCGCCCGACCCGCCAGCCCCGCCGCTGCCGCCACCGGCGTTCAGGACGCATCCCGCAGAGACTTCCACGCTTCCACCGTAGATGTCAAAGCTCTCGTAGTCATACGAGGAGGTCTGGCCGTCCCCGCCGTCGCCGCTGGTGGAATCTCCGCCGCGCATGTCTGCGCTGAAGCTGCTAAGGAACACCAGGCCGACAGAACTGTTGGCCCCGATCTCCACTGCACCCCCCACGCCGCCGGTGCCGCTGTTGGCGCTGCCGCCTCGGCCAGTCACCGTACCCGTGACGTTCAACGACCCAATACCGGACTGAATGTACAACCTGCCGCCGACGCCACCAAAGTCGCTGTCGGTGCTGCCTCCATTCAGATTGCCCTGGATGTTGATTGTGGCGCCTGCAATGCTCTCGACGGACACTGTCAGATCGCCGCCACTTCCGCCTGCCTCGGATTCCCCGGTGCCGCCGCGCGCGGTAACGCTGAGGGCGACGTTGTTTCGGTTCGAACCCCGCAGGTAAAGCCGAGTATCGCCGCCGTCGCCGCCCTCGTCGCCGTTTCCGCCGTTGCTGGTGACGGTCAAGGTGCTGTTTGTGACGGCTTCGCCGTAACTCGAGTAGATGCCGTATTCCATGTACCCGCCGTCGCCCCCCTGCCCGGTCACGCTCGAGTTGCCACCGGAGAGATTGACCGTGGTGGTCACGTTCCGCATTTCGCCCCAGCCGCCGATGTAGCTCCTGCCTCCCTGGCCACCACTGGAGTCACCCGTGCCGCCGCGGGCATCAACGTTTACCAGGATGTTCACCATGTTGGCGCCATCGTGGTACACATCCACTCGCCCGCCGTCGCCGCCGCTGCTGGCGCTGCCAGCGCCGCCGATGGCCGTTACTTCCACGGCCAGCCCGAAAATGCTTTCGCCACCGACAAACACGTATCCGGCTGCGCTGCCCGAGTTGCCGCTGCCGCCGTCGGCTGTACCCGCGACCACACCCTGAACTGTAAGGCCGTACAGGTAAAAGGAACCAGAACCGCTGGGGCCGCCCACAAACGTGGAGCCCGCATTGATGTTGAACGGGAGGAAAGCATCTACAGGGCCGTCACAGTCAATGTCCACGTGCCCTCCCCCGCCCCCGCCGACCACACCGGTGCCGCCACTGGCGCGAATGCCCCAAGGAAAGCGCACCAGCGCCGTTGCCCCGCACCTGACGTAAGCGCTTCCGCCGTTACCGCCGAAGTTGCCGGTTGTGGTGGTTCCGCCGGACATGTTCCATGCGCCTGCGCGAAGCAGAATGTCGCCGGACGCAACGTGAACCTCGATCGACCCGGCATCGCCGCCGCTGTTACCGCCCGAGGTAATCGTCCCGCCAGTCGCCGTGTAGACACCGGCCACCACCACAGAGCCGCGGTTGGTGTAGATGCCGAAGTAGCTGCCAGACTGCGCCGTGGTGCCCGATTCACCCGAGAGGTTCACCTGGCCGTCCACGCTGATGGCAAGGCCGGTCGAGGCCGTGCTGATCAGTTCGACGGAGAGGGCCGTCAGGCCGGCGCGAGTGCCGTTGACACTGCCGTCAATTCGGATGAAGTCGCCGTTCCCGCCGGCAATGACGACAAGGGTGCCGACGGACGAAGGCGCCCCCGAGAGATTCAGAGTCGTGCCCGAGGGCAGGAAGAAATCCGTTCCAAGCAGGTCCAGAAACAGGGTGCCGAACCCACTGTCCCGGACGGCCGCCGTGTTCACCGCCATCAGTTGCGCCCAGGTGATCTCACTGGCGGGAAGCAGCGGCGCCAGAAAGTTGTTGTCGATGCCGGGGCGGCTGCGCCCGTCGTCAGGCAGCACGCGCCCGTTGGGGGCATTGAAATTGATGTACCCGCCGCCGCCGCATCCACCAGTTCCGTCGTTGCCGCCGCCAACCATGTTGATGGCCACCGGCATGGTCGTGAGGTCGGGCCTTGCCGTCGGCACAGACGGGAACACAAACCCGGCGCTGCCACCGCCGCCCTTGTTGCCGTCGTCGTCCGAGCAGCCCGCACCCAGCACGCCCATGGCGGCCAGTGCGGAACCCATTGCCAAACCTCTCATCCACGCGTTCATGGTTATCCCCGAAGTTTTCATGGGCGCGGCGGTGAGCGTCACCCCGGCCTCAATGTGGCAACCCTGTATGGTCGGCTGCAACCAGCGTCAACAAGATCAGACCCGAATCCGGCGGCGCAGGCTGAGCTGGTGGGCCAGCTCTACCGCGGACAACATGGCGCCTTCGTCGGCGATGTGCTTGCCGGCAATGTCAAAGGCCGTGCCGTGGTCGGGGCTGGTGCGCACCACGGGCAGTCCCAGAGTCACGTTCACGCCCGAGTCAAACGCAAGGGTCTTGACCGGGATCAAGCCCTGGTCGTGGTACATCGCCAGTACGCCGTCGTAGCGCCCCTTGAGTGCCATGGCGAACACGGTGTCGGCCGAAAGCGGCCCTTCGACTTTCCAGCCGTCGCGAATGGCATCCATGATGACCGGCCGGATCACCTTGCGTTCTTCGGTGCCGAACTTGCCGTCTTCGCCGGCATGGGGGTTAAGGCCGCACACGGCAATGCGGGGCTCCGGGATGCCGAAGTCCGCCTGCATGGCATGGATAGTTTTGTCCAGCGCGTTGCGGACCACTTTACGCGTCAACACCTTGGGCACTTCCAGCAGCGGCTCGTGAATCGTGGCCAGGCTGACGCGCAGCCCGCCCCCCACCAGCATCATCACGGGGTGCCGCGCCTCGAGATACTCCCCGAACATCTCCGTCTGGCCCGGGAAGGCAAACCCCGCCTTCTCGGCGTTGGCCTTGTGGATGGGCCCGGTACACACGGCGTCGGCGATGTCCCCCTGCAGCAGTTCAATGACTGCGCCCAGGTAGACAAGCGCGCGTTCGGCACTGGCGCGGTTGCCGTGGCCGGGCTCGAAGTTTCCTTCGCTGCGGTCGCCGCAATCAAGGAATATGGGCCGCCAGGGCTGCCCGGACTCGGGCATCAAATGGTGGTACAGGTAGCCCGGGTCATGCAGGAAGTCATCCACCGGTATGATGTTGTAGGTGTGCATCGCGCTGGGCTTGTCCAGGTGGCGCGCGAAGCTGACGGCGTCGCCGACCACAATCACCGGCCGCACCTCGCACACCTCGTGCTTGCGTTGCAGCTTCTTGATGGCTTTGTGGGCGACCTCGGGCCCGATGCCCGCCGGGTCTCCGGCGGTGATCACCAGGCCGTGCGGAACTTCAATGGCTTCGGGCACTGGTTTGTTGCGCTTGCTGGTGCTCACGAACGTCTCCGGGCGACGCGCTCCACGCACAGCAACATAAGCAGCGCCAGCACAAGGTACAGCACCGGCTGTCGCGCCATGACAACGCGGCGCTGCAGCACCGGTGGCAGTGCAACCAGTTCGTTGGCACCTGCCGGTTCATCGACCGCCACCATGGCCGCGACGGGCTGCTCTGCCAGCGCGACGTACACGTCGCCGATGCGACGGCTTTGCGCGCCGACAGTTTCCATGATCTCCCATGGGCCGCTTGCCAGCGGGTCCTGCGGGATCAGCCGGCCGTCTTTGAGTTGCAGGGCAGTATCCCGGCCCGCAGCATCGCGCGCCGTGTACGCGGCCTCCTCAAGCGGGTCCAGAATGCCAACCCCGGTGCTGGCCGCATCGCCGATCAGGCGCGGCTCCGCCACCGGCCGCGGCGTAAGCCAGCGCAGGGCCGCGGCAAACAAGGCCGGCAACTCAGCCCAGCCGGCGACTTCACCCAGCGACTCCACCTTTGTTCCTGCCGCCCAGAACGCCGTGCGGCCAAGGCCGTGGGCGCCAAAGGCCAGCGCCGCCGGTGCGGGGTCGCCGGCCTCGGCAAGGGTCAAGGCGACGGCTGCACCCGCGCGCGGCTGGTTGCGGGCAAACCACGCCATGCGCGGCGGCCTGGCACCCAGGCTCTGTTCACCCAGCAGCGAGGCCCCCAGTGGTGTCAATGCAAGCGCAAACACGCCCTGCAAAGTGTCTATGCGGGGTGGTTCATTCTGCTGGTCGGTCTGTTCCTGCAGGCGTTTGCGGCGGGCCTCTTCTTCGCGGGCTTTCTTGTCGTCAAATGCCTTGAACGCGGTCTCAACACTGTTGACGAAGATGGCATGGGCGCGGGCCGCGTCTTCGCTGGTGGCCGGCATGAACGCGAACTCGGGCTTGGTCGCCAGGTCAAGGATCACCTGCCGGGCGCCAAAGCCGTCCACCGAATCGGCAAACGCGTCACCGATGCCAATCGCAACAATGTTGATGCCCTTGCCCACGGCCGCATCGCGCAGGTCGGAATGGCGCAACCCCGCCGCGGTGTTGGCCGGACGGTCGGCACCGTCGGTCATCATGATGATCAGCTTGATCGCGCTGGGTTCTTTCTCCATTACGTCAATGGCGCCTTTGACCGCGGCGTAGATGTCAGTGTTGTAGTAAGACTCGTCGTACTCTTCGTCGCCGCGAAGCTTGCGCAGGCGTTCGGACATCTGCTCCTGGTTGAAGGGCAGAAACACCTGGGGTTTGGCCTGCCAGGTCTGCTTGAGGGTGAAAGTCATGACCGACGCCCGGGCGTCAATGGAGAGCTTGGCCAGTGAATCAGACACCCCCTTCACTGCCACCTGCCAGCGCGTTGTCTGCCCGGCCCGCGTGACAATCGCGGCGTTCATGCTGTTGCTGCGATCCAGCACAAAGCACACGCTGACCTTGGCGATTTCCTCGATAGTGGGCCGGTCCTCAACGGGCGGGTCGGGCGGCGTATCAGGCTTGGGTTCAGGCAACAACCTCACCGGCAGCAACCCGACTACATCATCGGGCAGAAACTCGGGCGGCACATGTTTGGCCCCGTCGCCGGTCACAAACAGGCCGCCGCCACGGGCCACAAACCCGGCAAGGTGATAGGCCTGTTTGCTGTCCAGCCGATACAGCGCCTCTATGGATGCCAGCACAATCTGCGCGCCCTGCAGTTGATCGGGCGCAAGTTCGCGCACAGTGCAGCGGCGGTGATCAAAAGCCGGGGCCAGCGCCACGGCCTCGGCAGCACGGGCATCTTCCAAACCCAGCAGAAGCATTACAGGTTTGTCGCCGACCCGGATGGTGCGGCCGGTGCGCTGCAGCACACGACCATCCGTCCCTTGCAGCTCGAACTCAAGCACATGGCGGCCCGCGGGCAGGGCGGGGCCTTGCGCACGCAGCTCGGCACCATGCTGGGCGAATGCAAGCTCGGCATCCGCCAATCGCAGCATGGGCCGGCCCTCACCGGTCCAGCGGGCGGTGACCTGCCAGGTTTCGCCGGGCTGAAGTTCGGCGGGCGCTTCCAGCACCGCCGTAACGCCCGACAGGTCAGGCGGTTTAGGCCCGACCAACCGGCAGGGCACACCCATGGAAGCCACGGCCCGGGCCGCAGCCCGAGCCTCGGCGCCTGTCCCGAACACTTCACAGCGGCTCGGTGGCACGCCGGCATCCAGCGCCTGGCGAACCCGTGCAGCAAAGACCTCTGGCGTTTCGTGAAAGTCAACCAGCGCGGGATCGGGCGCGGCATCGGCCAGCACCAGTCGCCAGGGCTGCACGGGCTCAAAGCGGCGGGTGTCTGTCTCGGTGACCACCGGTTCGGCAATCAGCAGGCCGACCAGCAGTACGCACACAAGCCGAACGGCCAACGCCGCCGTCCGCGTGGCACGGTCGTGCCGGTTCCCCCACAGTGCGGGAACCACCAGCGCGGCCGCAATGATGGGCAGAAGCCAAAGCCTGTGCGGGTACTCCAGCGCCAGTGTTGACCAGTCCATTCGCTCTCGCTTGTCCGACCCGCCGCGCAATGCATAGTGGCCGCGCGATCGAGGATCCCATCATGGGCAGTGTACCGGTTAACGAACTCAAACAACACATCGGCAAGCAGGTGCAGCTCAAGGGCTGGCTGTACAACCGCCGGGGCAGCGGAAAGCTGCTGTTCCTTCAGTTCCGCGACGGCACGGGCATCGTCCAATGTGTGCTGGGCAAGGCCGACGTACCTGAGCCCGTGTTCGAAACCGCCAAGCGCATCGGCAATGAAAGCAGCATCGTCATCACCGGCACAGTCAAGGAAGACACCCGCAGCACGCTGGGCGTAGAGGTGCTTGCATCGGATCTTGCCGTGATCCAGGAAGTCCACGATTACCCGATCCAGATCACCCAGGATGTGCCGAACATCGACAAGTTGCTGGATCAGCGCCACCTGTGGGTGCGGTCGCGCACGCCGCATGCGATCCTGCGCGTGCGCAGCGAAGTCGTGCAGGCGATCCGCGACTTCTACTACAACAAGGGCTTCGTGCTGTTCGACGCGCCGATGTTCACCCCGGCCAGCTGTGAAGGCACCAGCACCCTGTTTGAAGTCCCCTACTTTGAAAGCACGGCCTACCTCAGCCAGAGTGGCCAGCTTTACGGCGAGGCCGGGGCCATGGCATTTGGCAAGGTCGTTGTATTCGGGCCCACCTTCCGTGCGGAGAAGTCCAAGACCCGCCGCCACCTGACCGAATTCTGGATGGTCGAACCCGAATGCGCCTTTCTGGAGCTCGACGGCGTGATGGACCTGGCCGAAGAGCAGGTTCGTTATGTGGTTGCCCGCGCACTGGATCGCTGCAAGGAAGACCTGAAGGTGCTGGAACGGAACACCGCGCTGCTGGAACAAGTCACCAAGCCGTTCCCGCGCGTGAGCTATGACGACACCCAGCAGCTTCTGCAGAAACTAAAGGCCGAGTACTCGACCAGCAGCGACCCTGAACTGCAGAAACTGGGCAAAGACATTCTCAAAGGCGGCCTGGGCGACGACCTTGGCGCCGCGGACGAAACGGCCATCGGCCTGCACTACAAGCAGTGTGTGATGATCCACCGCTATCCACGGCACGTGAAGGCCTTCTACATGAAGAAGGACCCCCAGAATGCGGAGCGCGCCCTGTGCGTGGATGTGATTGCGCCTGAGGGCGTGGGCGAGATCATCGGCGGCAGCCAGCGCGAGGACTCGCTTGAGGAACTGCTGTCACAGATAGAAAAACACCAGATCCCGATGGATAGCATCAACTGGTTTGTGGATCTCAGACGTTATGGAAGCGTACCCCACGGCGGCTTTGGCATGGGCGTGGAGCGTTGTGTGCAGTGGATCACCGGCTGCCAGCATGTTCGTGAAACTATCCCGTTCCCGCGCACCATCTACCGCCTGAACCCGTAAACCATGCCGCACGCCGTCATCCTGGATGCCTACGAAGTGCTGACAGACGAATCCGCCATTGAGCGCGAGGCGCTGTCCACCGTTCGTCAACTCGTGGCCCAGGCCGGTGTGCGGGTGCCCGAAGCAGCCGTAATGCAGGCCGAGCAAGCAGCGGTGGACAGCTTCGCGCCGAACTTCCAGGAAGCGCTGATCTACAGGCTGGCCAAGGGTGACAGCGGCGCGGCGCTGAAGGTAAGCGGGCAGATGAAAAAGATGCCCCACCCGGCGCCGAAGCTGCGGCCTGAAGGCATTTCCATCCTTAAGACCTGCAAAGAACTGGGCTGGAAGGTGGCGCTGGCAACTTGCCCGCACGTAGAACTGGCCAAGGCACTGCAGAAGGGCGGGCATTGGCCGCTGATTGACGTCAAAGGACCGCCTGCGGCCATGCGGATTGAACTGCCGGACCCACGTGTGTTCGAGTTCCTGATTGGCGCGCTGGGTGTCACGCCTGCGGATTGCGCGATGCTGGGCACGCGCATCGACAACAACGTGCGCCCGGCCAACCTGCTGCACATCACCACGATTCATCTCAAGCAGGGCCGCTACGGCACACGTCAACAGCCCCGTGACCTCAAGGACGTACCCGATTACGAGGCCGCGGACATCAAGGCCTTGCTTCAACTTCTGCCCTCGATTCGATAGCGCCGCCTGGCCTGTGCTGGTCAAGCCCTGCGCCTCAATCCACAATCAGCAACGATGACTACCGCGACCAAAACTGACTTTGAGCCTGTGATCGGCCTGGAAGTTCACGTGCAGCTCAAGACCCGCAGCAAGATGCTCTGCGGCTGCGCCGTGCAGTTTGGTTCGCCCGCCAACAGCCTGACCTGCCCGGTGTGCCTTGGCCTGCCCGGCGCACTGCCCATGGTGAACCGGTTGGCCGTCGAGTACGGCATCCGTGTCGGGCTTGCACTGAATTGTCAGATCGCGCATCGCGTGAAGTTCGACCGCAAGAACTACTTTTATCCTGACCTGCCCAAGGGCTATCAGATCAGCCAGTACGACGAGCCATTGTGCTTTGACGGCGAGCTGCAGCTGCCCCTGATGGACCAGGCCGGCAACCCCAAAATCTGCCGCATCACCCGCGCCCACCTCGAAGAAGACGCCGGCAAGAGTATCCACATGGAAACCGGTACGCTGGTGGATCTCAACCGCGCCGGCACACCGCTGATTGAGATCGTGGGCGGGCCGGACCTGCGCAGCCCCGAGGAAGCCTACGTTTACCTGACCACTCTCAAGCGCAACCTGAGTTACCTGGGCGTAAGCGACCTGAGCATGGAAAAAGGAAGTCTAAGGTGCGACGCCAACGTGAGCATCCGGCCGCGGGGACAGGAAAATTTCGGCGTACGCAGCGAGATCAAGAACCTGAACAGCTTCCGGGCGGTGCGCAGCGCGCTGGAGTTCGAGATCAGGCGGCATGCCCGTGTGCTTGAAGGCGGCGGCAAGCTGAGCCAGGAAACCCGCCTGTGGGACGAAGATAAACTGGAAACCCGCAGCCTGCGCAGCAAAGAAGAAGCCACCGACTATCGCTTCTTTCCGGACCCTGACCTGACGGCGTTTGACGTGCCGCGCCCCTGGGTGGATCAGGTTCGCGCGACTCTGCCCGAAATGCCCGAGAAGCGCCTGCTGCGCTTTCTGCACGACCACAAGCTGAATCGGGCCGACGCGGAGTGGCTGGTCAGCGACCGCAACGTCGCGGACTTTTTTGAGGCCTGCGTTGCGCTGCATGACAACCCCAGAAAGGTGGCACCCTGGGTGGTGACGGAACTCGGCCACGAACTGAACGAGCGCAATGCCAGTATCGGCGACTTGAAGATCACGCCCGCCGCCGTGGTGGAGCTGATCCAGTTGCTGGAATCGGGCAAGCTGAACAACATCACCGCCAAGGAAGTCTTCCGCGACATGGTTGCGTCCGGCGAAGGGGCATCGGCTGTTGCCAGGCGCCTGAACAAGCTGATCGAGCAGGACAGCGGCGAAGTCGATCGCGCGATTGCCGAAGTGCTGGCCGAGTTCAAGGACGCCGCCGTGGCTGACCTGCGCGCCGGCAAGCAGGCGGCGCTGGGGTTCCTGGTCGGCCAGGCCATGCGCAAGCTGCGCGGCAAAGCCAACCCCAAGGAGCTGGGCCCCAAGATTGAGGCCGCGGTCAAGGATTCCTGATGCCCCAGGACATGACAGGCGTCCGGCATGCCGTGGTTGTCCTGATTCGCGACGGCGATGAAATGCTGTTCATCGAGCGCGCCAAGACCGACAGCTATCCCGGCTACTGGTCAGGCATCACCGGCTCCATGGAGCCCGGTGAAACCCAGCAGCAGGCCTGCATCCGCGAGGCCATGGAAGAAGCCGGCCTTTCGGTCAAACCCGCGCGAAAGATATTTGAAAGCATGACACGCCGCGCGCACTTTCTGCTGCACTGGTGGGAATGCGAGCTGGCGGGCTCACGCGAAGTGAAGCCCCAGCAAAGTGAAGTCGGCGACTGGCGCTGGCTTCGGCCTGCCGACGCCGCAGGCCTGGCATTGATGTTCAGCGACACCCGTTACTTCCTGCAAGACGTGTACCCGTTGCTTGGCCCACGATAACGCGTCACACTGGCCCCATGTACGCCCTGCTTTCGCTTGCCGTTGCCAGCCTGCTCGACCAGACCCGGCGCGCGGGCACAGCCGTGATTGCCGCCGTCGGCGTCCTGGCAGTGCTGTCCCTGCGGTACTTCAGTTCGTTCGGACTGGGCTACGAAGTGGTTCAACTGAAGGAACTGGCCGTGTACAGCGTGGGGCTGCTGTGCACGGTTGCGGTCGTCATGATGGTGCTGCCGCGCGACGACGACCCTGAAGCCGCCGAAGCTCAACTGCTGTCGCGCCCGGTTTCCACCTGGGTGCTTTCGCTGGGGGCCTTTCTGGGACGACTGGGTTTGATGTCTATGCTGTGCGGCCTTTGGGCGATCAGCCTGTATGCCGCGTTGCTGTGGTTTCAACTGTCTGATCCAAGGCTGTTCGGCTATCGCGGCGCCACCAGCGCCTTTTCTGAGGCCCACGCCGCTTTGTGGCCGATCTTTGGCCAGTGGCTGGCTGCGGCCATTCTGCTGGCACTGGCCCAGCCGCTGGCGCGAACCCGGCGACCTGTGCTCGTGGTGACCGGCGTGGCGCTGCTGTACCTGCTGGGGTACGCCGCAGGCGGACTTGGCGACCCCTGGGCCCGACTGCTGCCCGACCTGGCCCGCCACGACCTTACCCCGGGCCTGTGGGATGCCGTTGGGGTGGCCCCGTCCCCGGGTTTGCTGCTGCATGCCTTGGCGTGGTGTGCGGTAGGTCTCGCGATTGACAGTGGCGCAATGCGGGCAAAGGTGGCTACTTAGGCCGCTTGCCCCACGGAATGGTGGGGTATAAAGTAATCTGGACTGCTACAGTCGGATAATCGATTTCTGGTGGATACTGGTCGCCGGGCAACGTGCCGGGAGTGGGTCTTGCTTTACGCAATCTTTGGCGACATCCACGGCAACCTTGAAGCGCTTACGGCGGTTATTGATCATTGCAAGAAACAAGGCGTGGAACGCTACCTGTGCCTTGGCGACATCGTCGGCTACGGCGCCAACCCCGACGAGTGCTGCGACATCGTGCGCCAGTTGGGCTGCCCTGTGGTTGCGGGCAACCATGACTGGGCGGTGTGCGGCAAGCTCAGCATCGAGTTCTTCAACACGTATGCCAAGCAGGCCGTCTACTGGACGCGCGACAACCTCAAAGAAGAGAACATGCAGTTCCTGCGCGAGCTTCCGCTTGTGCACGAAGTGAACGAGGACATCACGCTGGTTCACGGCAGCCTGAACTTCCCGGACCTGTTTGATTACATCCAGACCAGCCAGGACGCGCGCCTGTCACTCGAAAAGCTGCGCACCCGCGTGTGCTTCCTGGGCCACAGCCACGTGCCCGTGACCTTCTTCAGCGGGCCGATGGTCAGTTACTCGATGTCCTACGAGATCAACCTCAAGGGCTTCGAGAAGGCACTGGTTAACGTGGGCAGCGTCGGCCAGCCACGCGACGAAAACCCGAAGTCCTGCTTTGCCATCTACGACAGTGAAAAAGAGATGGTGAAGATCACCCGCCTCGAATACGACGTTGAGGTCACCGGCCGCAAGATTCTCGATGCCGGCCTGCCTGAAATCCTCGCGGAACGCCTGAAGTTCGGTCGCTAGAGCTCTTTCGGCGTTTGTATGCAGAGATTCCGCGCCGCGCCGGCCGAGCAGGGCAAGGTGCGCGGACGCAGGCGTGGCTGAAGGGTTGCGGCGCAACGGCTTGAAAACGCACCGCGTTTTCAAGCAGCCGAGGAAGCGCGACGAGGCCATGCGAAGGCCGCCGCAAGCGGAAGCCTGCAGACAAACGTTGAAAGTGCTCTAAACCGCAGACTTGTGCGGTTGCCCCAGCAGCCAGTGCAGCGCCTTGGCCAGAATGTTCGCCCGGGGCTTGCGCTCAATGTGGGGCTCATCCCACGAAGGCCGCGGAACTTCCTTGATCAGCCGGCGCACAATGTCGCGGCTGGTGATGTTGTCGGCCTCAGCATGGAAGTTGGTCAACACCCGGTGGTGCATCGCCGGCAACGCGATTGCGCGCATGTCAGACGGCAAAGCCTCATCGCGCCCCTCCAGCGCGGCGCGAGCCTTGGCGCCCATGATCAGCGCCTGGGTTGCACGCGGGCTGCCGCCGCAATCCACCATGTCCTTGATCTGCTCGCTGTCGCTGAACTCGGGGCGGGTCGCGCGCACCAGGCGCACGGCGTACTTAAGCGTGTCTTCACGCAGCTGCACCTTGCGCACGACATCCAGCATGCGCAGCACCTTGGCCTCGTCCAGCAGCTTGCGCGGTGTTTCTTCTTTGCCCGCTGTGGTGCGGAACAGCATGTTCAGTTCGTCAACCTGCGTCGGGTAATCCACCAGCACGGTAAACAGGAAGCGATCCAGCGCCGCAGCCGGAAGTATGTACGTCCCTTCCTGTTCAATCGGGTTCTGCGTGGCCATGACAAAGTACGGGTTGGGCAGCTCGTAAGTGTTGCCTGCGGCCGTAACCGTGTGTTCTTCCATGGCCTCCAGCAGTGCGGACTGCGTCTTTGGCGGGGTGCGGTTGATTTCGTCAGCCAGTACAAAGTTGGCAAAGATCGGCCCGCCAATGAACTGGAACTGCCGGTCTTCGCCCTCGCCTACCAGCACGTCGCTGCCGGTGATGTCACTTGGCATAAGGTCCGGCGTGAACTGGATGCGGCTGAAGTTCAGCCCCAGCACATCAGCCAGGGTGCGGATCAGCAGCGTCTTGGCCAATCCTGGCACACCCAGCAGCAGCACGTGGCCGCCGGCAAAGAACGCCGTCAGCACCTGTTCGACGACTTCGTCCTGACCGACAATCCGTTTGCACAATTCCGCGCGAATAGCCTTGTGGGCCTCGCCGATTTCCTTCAGCACACGGTAGTCGTCGCCGGACAGGGCGGGCGTTTCAAGCTGCATCACGTCTCCTTGCTGCATTATGGAAACGAATGACGGCAGCGGAAGGGGCGCTAAAAAGGATGCGCGGCCCGTTCGGCACAATACTTGGTACATGCCATTGCGGGCCGGTAGTGCGGGCAAATCGCCCCCGAAAGACACCCCTTTGTGACGCAATGGCGGCGCGTGGTTACTGTTTGGTAAGATTGTGCGCTACATGAACCACTTAAGGGCATCCAGCGTCTAAGGTTCGGAGGTTTCCATGCGGCACATGATGACTCGAATCGCTTGCGTTCTCGGCCTTGCGACCCTTGCGTTCGCATTTGCCTTGCCGGCGCCAAGCGCGTCAGCCCAGGTGAGCTTCAAGGACGCCAAGAAAAACTACGAAACCGCCAAGCGCGACGAAAGCCGCACCGGCATGGAACGTGCCGTTGACGAAATGGCAGGAGCCAACGACGCAGAGGCCGCCAAGTACCTGTTGAAAGAGCTCGGCGATGACCAAAAAGCCCGCAAATCCGGCAAGAAAGGCCTGCCTGGCGACGTGCGAAAGAAGATCGTTTCCGGCCTGGCCAAGTTCACGGACGAAGACAGCGTAAAGTTGATCGGCGAATCCGCCCTGAAGCTCAACAGTTCGCCCAAGGGCGGCGACCCGACACTTGCGCTTGACCAGTTCGACTTTTTCCACGCCCTGGCGGCCATGAAAGACAGCAAGGCCGCGGACGCGACCCTTATCAGCGCCATTGCCGACGCCAAGAACCCGTACATCAAGGTCGCGGCCATTGAGGCCGTGCGCCAGGCAGCAGCCAAGCGGTTTGCCGAGAACGTCATTGCGGTGTTGGCCGAAGAAAACAAAGAGTGGGCCACAATCTGGACCATCGTGCCGATCAACGTGTTCGCCTGCCTGGAGGTGATTGTCGAGCCCGGCGAGACCGAAGCGGTCATAAAGACGCTGGAGGCCACAATCGCCTGGGAAGAACGCAAGACCTGCAGCGACGAACGCGTGAAGTTCTTCGGTGGCAAGATGCTGCGCGCCCTGACTGGCGAAGTCATCGACATGGGCAGCACCTTCTTTTGGAAGTGGTGGGTCGCCCAGATGAAGGTTTCCGGCAAGGTGGACACCACCCAGAAGCCTGATGCCAAGCGCAGCAAGACAGCGGCCAGCCCCCCGGTGTTCGACACCCAGCCCGTGGGCAAGCGCTATGCCTTCGTGATTGACGTTTCCAAGAGCATGGAACTGCCCCTGAAAATCACGCTGGAAGAGCTTGAAAAGCGCAAAAAGAAACGCGACGGCCCCGTCACCCCGGGCAAAGGCGAGAAGGCCGGCGACGCCAAGGAAGGCGAAGAAGAGAAGGACGACGGCAACCCGCTGCGCCAGCTGCCGTGGAAGGACATTTCGACCAAGATGGACCTCGCCCGCGAGGAACTCTCGCGCGCCATTCGCACATTCGTTGGCGACCGCGAGTTCTGCATCATCACCTACAGCACCGAAGTCAAGAACATCACCGGTGGCTGGGTCGCGGCAACGCCCGCCAACTGCGAAAAGTGGTCCCGCGAGGCCAAGAAGCTCGAGCCCGAGGCCCTGACCAACATCCATGGCGGCCTGATGAAGTCTCTGCGCCTGAGCAAGAAGGGCGACTCAGCAAAAGAACCGTCGGTGGACCCGGATTGCATCACGACCGGCGCCGACACCATCATCTTTCTGACCGACGGGTGGGCCAGCTGGGACGACTACAGCACAACCCGCGTGAAGGACAAGCGTAACAACGTGGACAACAGCGTTGGCGACGGCCCGTTCATCTATGGCGAGGACATCTGGCCCGACATTCTGCGCCACAACATATTCCGCAAAGTCGTAATCAGTACCGTGGGCATCGGCAACCACGACACTGAACTGATGAAGAAACTGGCCCGTGAAACGGGTGGCCAGTACGTGGATTGGGGCTTCCCGGAAAGCTAGCCGCCACGGCGCAGTAGTGTGCATGGCCGGAACACGCCAGCCCCTGATCTACCGCCCAACCCCCTGGGCAGCGGGACAAACCATGCGCGTGATACTGCTGCTGGCAGCGGCCTGCCTTGCCTTTCATTTCGGCGCACCCAACCAGTTGGCCGCCGACGGCGACCCAAAATCGGCCTTCGCAGAGTTTGACCGCCTGCTGCCACTGGCCAAATCCGCCCAAGAGGCCGATCTGGCCACGGTACGTGCGGCATTGACCGATGCGAAGTCCGCTTGGCTCACCATGGCCGCCGTAGAGGCCGTGCGTCAGGCCGAAGTTGACCAGCCCGGAACCGGCAAGCGTTTCCTGCCCCAGGTGCTGGCCCTGCTTGATGAGAAACACAAGAAGCTGCACGAACAGCAGATTTTCACGGTCAACGTGCTGGCCTGCCTGGCGAGCCTTGCGGCCAGAGGCGACCCCGAGGTCGCAGACATTGTCAAAGCCATCGTGGCCTGGCAGCGCTGGTCCAGGAGTTCTGTGACTCGCCTGCGCGACATGGCAGACAGGGCGCTATTCAAGCTGACCGGCGAAGACTGCACCCTCAAGGACGATACGCTGGCGTTCTGGGACTGGTGGGTTGTCCAGCAGGCCGCGCCCAAGGGCGATGCCCCGGCAAAAGAGAGCCGCACCGCACCGATCATTTTCAAGGAGCCAATGGTCGGCACGCGCGTGGTGTTCGTGATCGACCTTTCCGACAGCATGAAGTACCCGATTACCAAGGCCGACATTCCCAAGATGCGCGAAAAGGCCCCCAACCTGCCCTGGGACAAAGAGAGCAAGCCCACAGCCCTGTGGATCGCCGTTGAGGAACTTGCGCGGTCCATTGACGCACTGCGCCCGCCCAAGGTGCAGCCCGGCCGTAATCCGCGCAGCACCAAGACCGAGCCCGAGCCGCGCCACTTCGCGATTGTCACCTATTCGCACGAGGCCAAGGTGCTCACCGGCGGCTGGGTCGAAGCCAGCCACGCCAACTGCAACTCATGGATGAAACAGGCCCGCGCCCTGGAAACCGAGACCACAACCAACATCCACGCCGGCCTGACCCTTGCCTTTGCGATTTCCGGCAAGTCCAACAGCGCCATTAACCCTGAATACGACACCGAGTGTGTACTGACCGGCGCGCACACGATTGTCTTCTTGACCGACGGCTACCCGACCTGGAGCAACGACAGCACCGCCCGCGACGCCAAGGACGAGTTCGGCAACCCCACTGGCAACGGCGAGTACTGCAAGCGCGACAAGCTGGCCGAACTCGCCCGCCACATCAATCGCTTCCGCAAGGTAGTGATTCACACCGTCGGCATCGGCATCCACGACAAAGCGCTGATGGCGGCATTCGCCAAAGACAGCGGCGGTGGATACACGGATTGGGGCTGCAGCATCGACTGGAA
This sequence comes from Planctomycetota bacterium, assembly GCA_019636215.1. Lineage (GTDB taxonomy): Bacteria > Planctomycetota > UBA8742 > UBA2392 > UBA2392 > H3-PLA7. The sequence goes on from JAHBXZ010000003.1 coordinate 23,995, forward strand.
GAAGTAGGGTCCGCGCCCTTGCGGCGAGACCAATGCGCGGCTTACTGGCGTCATGGACCAACGGGCGATCGTGCTTGTGTCCGGTGGATTGGACAGCGCCACCACCCTGGCCGTGGCCAAGTCGCAGGGCTACTCCTGCGTGCCACTGTCGTTCCGTTATGGCCAGCGGCACGCCGTGGAGCTGGGCGCGGCCTCGCGGGTTTGCGCCCAGCTGGGCACCCGCGCGCCGCTGGTTGTTGAAATCGACCTGCGTGCCTTTGACGGCAGCGCCCTGACCAGTGACCAACCCGTGCCCAAGGGCCGGTCGCAGGCCGAGATCGCATCGGGCATTCCCGCCACCTATGTGCCGGCGCGGAACATCATCTTTCTGAGCTTTGCGGTGGGCGCGGCCGAGGCCTTTGGGGCCCGCGACATCTTCATTGGCGTCAACGCTGTCGACTACTCGGGCTACCCCGACTGCCGGCCCGAGTTCATCACGGCGTTTGAACAGATGGCCAACCTGGGCACCAAGGCAGGAGTTGAGGGCGAGCCCTTTCGCATCCGAGCGCCGCTTTCGAACCTCCGCAAGTCCGAGATCATCGGCCTGGGTATCTCGTTGGGCGTGGATTACGCCCTGACCCACAGCTGTTATGACCCCACAGGCACGCTGGCCTGCGGCCGTTGCGATTCCTGCCGCATCCGGTTAAAGGGCTTTTCGGACGCTGGCCTAAAAGACCCGGCTCAATACGCTTGATTCCGGCCCATTCGGAACTACCTTGCGCGCCGTCAGCCTTGAGGTTGACCGCAAGACCTGAAGCAAGGAACGGGCACATGCCGACAACACCACTTTCCATCAACCTCGACCGCATGGTGGACGCCATGCTGGACACCCGCACGGCCCACTACTGGGACCCCAAGCGCGGCAAGCTGATCCGCGGATCGGCAGAACTGGAAGACGAAAAGGGCAAGCGGGTGCTGCTGGACACGATTGGCAACCGCAAGTTCAAGAAGCTGATTGACGGCTTTGTGAAACTGCTGGACAGCAAAGACGCCAAGCTGATTGCCGACGCCGTCAAGGGCAGCCCTGACAAGTTCAACAAGCTGCTGCAGAAGCGCCCCGACCTCAAAAAGGAGTGGGTCACCTTTGCCGGCCGCGAATTGACCGAGATGGTGATCAGCTGGCTGACGCTGCAGGGAGTAGAGGAGTTTGTTGCCACGGGCGAAATGGCCCGCTTTGCCATGGAAATGGCCGCCGAAGCCGCCGAGGCTGAAGAGAGCGACGAAGACGACGACGAAGACGAGGAAGAAGAGGAAGATTCCGCCGAAGAAGAAGCCGAAGGCGAAGAAGAGGAAGCCGCCGAGGAAGAGGAAGAAGAGGAAGAAGAAGGCGACTTCGGCGAAGAGGGCGCCGATGAGTCCGACGATGACGACGACGAAGAAGAGTAGCGTCCGCCCGCAACGCACGGTTTGAAAGCCCAGGCCGACCGGCCTGGGCTTTCTTTGCCCGCACCCATCCGCAAGGCCGCCGGTGAAATCCCCGCTGGAACAACTGCTGAAGTCGCTGGCACCCGTCGCGCAGGCACCCGAAACCGGCGGGATGTCGGGCTGTACCTTCAGCTTGCTGGCGGCATCAATGCGGCGCACGGCAAGCGGACACCTGCTTGTCGTCACGCCCGGCCCGGAAATGGCGCAGGACCTGCAACTTGACCTGGCGGCCCTGCTTCCGGATTACACCGTTCTGGTCGCCCCGCTGGTCGAGGCCCAGGCGCCGGACCGCGACGCCGCCTGGCTTGCATTTCTGGGCAGACTGGCCGGCGCGCGCGCCGAAACCAGCGTTGTGATAGCGCCGGCGGCCACGCTGCTGGAGCCGTTGCCGGAGCCTGCCACACTGCGCCAAGGCGTTCTGTCAGTTGCGCCCGGCGAAGTGCTGGAACCAGAACCCCTGCTGCGGCGGCTTTCCGAGTGCGGGTTTACTCGCGTCGACCAGGTTGACGGGCCGTCCCAGTTTGCGCGGCGCGGCGGCATCATTGACCTGTTTCCGCCCACGCGCTCAACCCCGGTGCGCATTGAGCTGTTCGGAAAGCAGGTCGAATCCGTACGCGCGCTGGACCTTGCCACCCAGCGCAGCTTTGAGGCCTTGCCACAGGGCGTGGCCTTTCCGTTGCTCTCCCCGGACCTCTCCACGCGGCCGGCCGCGCTCGCCGACTACCTGCCAGGGGCAACGGTCGCGGCCGTGCAGGCCGACATGGTGCGGGAACGCCTGCAGACGCTGGCCAGCTTCCGCCACGACCCTGATACTCAAGGACGCATCCGCAGCGCTGAGGCTCTGGTCAGTGATTCCCGCCAATGGGTGCAGCGCGATGCATCGGCAAACCTTGCCTGTGTTACGCCCGTGAGTCTGGGCGATGGCTACGCAGGCATCGCGGCGCTGGTGCGCGCGCTGGGCGAATCCGGCCACCATGTGGCACTGTTCTGTGGCCTGGCGCCGGAACTCAAGGTCGTAACCGACGGCCTGGCGGAACACGGGTGCAAGCCCGGCAGCGGCCTGTCGCTGCTGCCCGGCGATGTCGAGGGCAGCCGGGTGCTGCCCGCGCAGAAGTTCGCGGTGCTGAGCCTTCACGAACTTCTGGGCCGCGCCCGCCGCCGCATGGGCCTTGAACCAGAACACGAAACCACCGCAGGCGCGCTGCTGGACGACTTCGTGCAGATGGAAGTCGGTGATTATGTCGTGCACCTGCAGCACGGCATCGCGCGTTACCAGGGCATGGAGACCATGTCGCGCGACGGCCGCACCGGCGAGTTCTTAACCCTGGAGTTCGACGAAGGGCTGGTGCTGCATGTGCCCGTCACCAACGCCGACGTAGTGCAGAAGTACATCGGCGTACGTGGCGAGGTACCGCGGCTTTCCCGGTACAACACGGCCGCATGGTCCGAAAAGAAACTGCGCGCCCAACAGAGCGTGCTGAAGCTGGCGCAGGACCTTCTTGAAGTGCAGGCCCTGCGCGCGCAGGAAGCCGGGCACCCCTGCAAACCCGACGGCAACGAACAGGCAGAGTACGAGGCCGCGTGCCCGTTCCGTGATACACCCGACCAGCAGAAGGCCAGCGTTGCCATCAAACTCGACATGGAGCGCAAGCGCCCGATGGACCGGCTGGTCTGCGGCGATGTCGGATACGGCAAGACGGAACTTGCCATGCGGGCGGCATTCAAGATGGTACAGGAAGGCCGACAGGTGGCCGTTCTCGTGCCCACCACGGTACTGGCCCAGCAGCACTTCCTGACATTCACCGAGCGCATGAAGCAGTTTGCCGTGATCGTGGATGTGCTCTCGCGCTTTCGCACGGGCGCCGAGCAACGCAGGACAATCGAAGGCCTGGCAGAGGGCAAGGTAGACATCGTGATCGGCACTCATCGCCTGCTGTCGCAGGACGTCCAGTTCAAGGACCTTGGGCTGGTGATCATTGATGAAGAACAGCGCTTTGGCGTGGAACACAAGGAGCGCCTGAAGCACATGCGGCGCACCGTTGACGTGCTGACCCTGTCGGCCACGCCGATCCCGCGCACGCTGCACCAGGCCATGCTGGGTCTGCGCGACATCAGTAACCTGACAACGCCGCCACAAAGCCGGCTGGCTGTGCAGACCAGGATCGCGCACTTTGAAGACAACCTGGTGCGCGAGGCCATCCGGGCCGAAATCGCCCGTGACGGGCAGGTCTTCTTTGTGCACAACCGCGTCTTTGACATTGATGTGGTGGCTGAGCGCATCCAGCGCATTGTGCCGGAGGCCCGCGTCGAGATCGGCCACGGCCAGATGGCCGAGGGCGAACTTGAAGAAGTCATGCTGCGCTTCATGGCGCGCCAGACAGACGTACTGGTCTGCACCACGATCATTGAAAGCGGCATCGATGTTCGCAGTGCCAACACCATGTTCATTGACCAGGCCCACATGTACGGGCTGGCCGACCTGCACCAGCTGCGCGGGCGCGTGGGCAGATACCACCACCAGGCCCATTGCTGGCTGCTGGTGCCGGATGACGTGTCGGTGCCCGAGATTGCCGCAAAACGCCTGAAGGCCATTCTGCAGTACCAGGCACTTGGCAGCGGCTTCAAGATCGCCATGCGCGACCTTGAACTCAGGGGCGCAGGCAACCTCCTTGGTCCCGAACAAAGCGGCCACATTGCCAGTGTGGGCTATGACCTGTACTGCCGCCTGCTCGAGCGCGCTGTCCGCAAGATGAAGCACGAGACCGTGCCGCCGGATGTTGACACCCAGCTGGATCTCGGGCTGGACCTGCGGCTGCCGGTGTCCTGGATCAAGTCGCCGCGACACCGACTTGAGATTTACCGCAAGCTTGCACGGCTTGCCGATGACAAGCAGGCCGAAGACCTGCGCCGTGAAGCCGTTGATCGCTTTGGCCGGCCGCCGCGCGAGTTTGAACGGCTGCTGACGGCCGCACTGGTGCGCGCCCGGCTGGCACGACTGGGTGTGGTCGCCCTCAGCGCCGCCGAGGACCACCTGAAGATCCGGGCGTTGTCGGCCCAGCGCACGCACAAGCTGCTGGCGCTGGCCAGCAAGAACTTCCGGGTTCTTGATGAAACCACTCTGGCCCTGCCTTTGCGGGCAGGTCTTCACGAGCCAGAGGACCAGCTTCGCTTCCTGTCCAACCTGCTGCAGAGCCTCGCGCGGCATGGCGTTTACAGTTCGGGCTAGAGGCTTGCCCCTGTCTGCCCCCCACTGCATCCTGTGCGCCCATGACACGCCTTTCTGCCATCTTCTGCCTTCTGGCGCTTATGCCCCTGCTTGCGCTTGCGCAGTCAAAGGCGGCCCGCACCAGTGACGGAACCAACGAAGTGCTGGCAATCGTCAATGGCAAGCCGGTGACCTATCAACAGATCGTCGGCAGCCGCGACATCCCTTCCGAGATCAACGCAATCCGCCAGTCGCGCCCCGGAATGGAGAACGTGCCCGACTCCACACTGGAAAAGCAGATTGTTCACCAGGCCCTGGCGGCGCACGTGCTGCAGATCCTGCTGGAAGCCGAGGCCGACAAACTGCAACTGACCATTTCCGACAGCCTTATGCGGTCGATTCTGGCCAATGAGCGCCGCAAAGCCGGCATTGCCGACGACGACGACCAGGCCTGGGCGCGGTTTTGCAAGACGCGTTATGGCCAGACGCCCAGCGACTACCGCGAGCGGCGTCGCCGGGACCTCCGCCGCTCCGAGGCACTGCAGTACCTGGCTGGCGCACGCGGCTCGCTGCCGGCCGAGATTCCGGTCTCTGCGTACTTTTCGCTGTCTGTAACACCCCGCGATGTACGGCTGGAATTCGATGCCAAGCGCGTAGACTGGCGCGTGGCTCGCAAGATTGACTTCCGGCAGTTCAAGCTTTACTACCCGCAGGACACGACGATTGACGTCCGCAACAAGCTGCTGCAGGCCATCCAGGACCCGAACACGGGTGTCTACCCGAGAGTGCTGAAGGGTGAATCCATGGAGGCCGCCACAGACGGCCTCAAGAAGCTGCTGGAAGACCAGAAGTTTCCGGGCGTGCGATACGAAGTTGGCGAGCGCCGCGTGGCCAAGGACGACAGCGAGCTCGATACCACAGCATACGGCATGGTGTTGTCGGTTCCTCGCACCGGCGGGCTTTCCAAGCTGGCCGCCGTTGCCGAAGAAGACACCGACGGCGCAACGCAAGAAGTGATCACGTTCTGCCAGGTGTTTTCGCGCGAAGAAGGCGACCAGCGCGAGTTTGACGACCCCAAGGTGCAGGAGACAATCCGCAACGAGATCTTTTACCGCAAGTTGCAGGAGAACCGGGTGAAAGTTGAACAGGCGCTGCTCAAGCGCGCGGCAATTGTTCCCGAGAAACTGATCAGCCGCTAGCCGCCGGTTGCGCCACTGCACTGTCACGGTTATCTAGAGGCTGGAGAGCCCTTCATGCCCGCACCCCCGAAACTGTACAAAGTTGGCGAGATCATGCGCCACACAGGGCTGTCGCGGCAGACTATCCACAACTACACCATGCTGGGGCTGATCAAGCCCGGCGAGCGCACGGACAGCGGCCACCGCCTCTACGACGAAACCGTGTTTGACCGCCTGCGCCGGATCAAACTGTTGAAAGTCCACCGCACACTCGAAGAAGTGCGCGAGATCCTGGATGCCGAAGACAAGCAGGCCGGGGCCTGACGACGCTCACGCAATGTGCGCAAGGCATGCGGCCAGCACCCGGTCAACACTGATCTCGTTCATGCAGCGATGGTCGATTGGGCAGTCTTTCAATTGGCACGGCCATGTGTAAGGGCTGCAATCCACGGCCTGGCGGATGACTTCGCCGCGCTCGATGCCCGGCAACGCCGAGTAGCGCGGGTCATTTGGCCCCATGATGCAAACCACAGGCCGACCCAACGCCACCGCCACATGGCGCGGCCCGGTGTCGTTGGTAAGAACCAGCGCGGCGTTTGCCATCACGGCCTTCAGCACACCCAGGTTCAGGCCGACGCTTGTGGGCGGCTTTGTCTCCATGACGCGCGCCACGGAATCCAGCGTGGCTTCTTCACCGGGGCCGCCACTGAGCAGTATCTTGCAGCCCTGCCGCGCCAGCGCATCGCCCACTGCGGCAAACCTGTCTGCCGGCCAGAGTTTGCTGGGCCCGAAAGCTGCGCCTGGCGCGATGATGACCAGCGGGCCGCCCTCCAGACCAAGGCGACCCATGGCATCGGCCGCTGCGGCGGACTCTTCGGGCGTTACGGTCAACTCAGGCTTCAGCGGCCCGGGCGGCAGGCCCATGACGTCAAGCAAGTCCATGAAGTACTGGCCCGTGTACTTCGGGACGAACTTTCCGGTCTCGTCGTGGTCACGCGGCCTGCCGGCGTGCAGCAAGAACCGCCGGCCCTCCTTGAAATAGCCGACCCTGCGCTTTACTCCACCCCACAGAAACTGAAACGCACTGCCAAGGCTGTTGGGCAGGATGATGCCAAGATCAAACCGCCGCGCGCGCATCTGCCGCGCAAAGGCCAAAGAGCCGCCAAGGCCGGCATGGAGGCCTTTGCGGTCGTAGGGAAGAACTTCATGGAACCAGGTGTTTCCTGCCAGCAGGGGCACGCCGGCCGGCAGGCAGATCAGTGTCAATCGGTCGCGGCCATAGTGCGAGGCCAGCCTGGCAAAAGCCGGTGTAGCCATAACGAGGTCGCCCAGCGCATTGGGGGCGCGTACGACCACGTTGCGGGCATCCAGCATGTCGCGTAGCATCCGCCCGAATCATAGGACGGCCAACCAAGGACGTAAGTGCGCATCGTCGACACTGACTTCGACAGCCTGGTGGAATCCGTCGGGGCTTCTCGCCGGCTGGCCACCCGCATTGGGGCCTTGGCACGCCAGGGTCTGTTCGTGACCGAAACGCTGGTCGAGCTTGCTGCCGACGACGATGGCAAGCCGCTGGCCACGCTGCTGCTGTCCAAGTCTCTGCTGGACTCCGCCGATGCACTCGATCAAGACGCGCTTGCCAGGCTGACCAAATCGAAATGGTTCAAGGACAACCCGGTTGCGCTGGTTCAGCGGCAGGGACGTCGCATAGTCTGCCTTGCCGAGGAAGCCGACAGCCCGGCCACTGCCTCGGGCCGGGCGCTGATGTCCGCGCCGGGGGCCGCCAACGCGCTGATCCCGCCCGAGGAAGCCAGCAGGCTGCTGCCCGCCGAAGAACTCGCCCGCCTGAAGCTCGATCTTGTCACCAGTGCCGACGCGGGCCGCCGCCTGGAAGCCCTGCGCAAACTGTTTCTGGGCGGACTGTCGACCGAGGAAAAGACCGCGCTGTTCCTTTCGGCGCTGCGCGATCGCGAACCAGACGTCCGCGCCGAGGGCGCGCGCGCCCTTGGTGCCATGGGTCTCGATGCCGCCCTGACGGAAAACCTTGCGCGGGCCGCTTCGGCCAGCGCCGCTGAGCGCGTGGCCGCGATCAGCAACCTGGGCCAGGTGCTGTTGCGCCTGGAACCTGTTCACCGGCAACTTGTGGCCGGCGCCGTGCTTGAGATGGCAATCCCATCCGAGGAACGCGAAGTGGTGTTGGCGGTGCTGGGCCTGCTTTCCACTCGCCTGGCGGATGCCGGTGATGCCCGCAGCCTGTTGCCGAGCCTGCACGGCAAGCTCACGGCCCTGCTGCAGGTTCACTTTCTCAAGTTCGAAGACGCTGCCCGCGGCGTCTACGCCGCCATGTTTGCAGTGGACCCTGAGACGGTGTCCGGCTTGCTCAGCCGCACCGTGGAAGACAGCTCGCAGGAGAACCTGCGCTTCTTTGCGCTGGGATTGATCACTCGCCATCACCCGGAGGCCACCGGCCGCCCCGCCGTGGTCGCGCAGTTCGTCAACGGCCTTTGCACGGGCTCTGAGCTTGACCGCAACTACCAGTCCTGTGCCGCCGCGCTGGTCAGGCTGGGCGATGTCGCTGTTGATGGCCTGCTGGAGTCATTGCCCCGCGCCGAAGAAACCGGCAGGCGGCGCATCGTGGACTTGTTCGGCCACATGTTGCGCGGAGGCGACGACGTCAAGCCTGTCGGCAGTGCTGCTGCAACGCGAGCCGCAGAAGCCTGCATCGATCTTTACTCGGACGCCAGTGCCGAGCTGCGAACATCGATCCTTGAAAGCGGCGTGGTGAACCATGCCGCGGTCGGCACCGATCTGCGCCGTCGCGCTGTGGAGGCCTTTGTAGACAGCCTTCACGAGTTCCGCTTCGAACGCCAGATTGAACTTGTGCAGCTTGCGCTGGCCCAGTGCGGCCGCGTCGCCCTGGAACCTCTGCACCAGGCCATGCTGCACAGCGGCCATGACGTGACACGGCTGTCCGCCGCGTTGTTGTTGCCCCGTATTGTCGAGGCCACAATCGACCTTCCCGCCAGCACACTGGTGGGGTTGGTCAGCGACATTCGCGAAATCGCCGACGCCGAAGAGACAGATTTTCCGGACCGGGGGCCACTGTTCATTGCGCTGGGCCGCATCGGCGCGCACCCGTCGTTTCCCGGCCCCGATGCAGACCGGCTTTGCGCGCACCTGCGCGAATCCCTGGGCCGCACCAGTGCCGTGTACGACGTGCTGGAAGGCCTGGGATACATTGCCGCGGGTACCAACCTCAGTAGTGCCGAACGACTGGAGGCCGGCTACCTGCTGCTGGGCGTGCTCAAGAAAGGCGTGCCCGCCCAATCAGCACGCCTTCGCAAGAACGAAGACGGCGAAGAAGTGCTGCACTTCGGCCGCGAGACTACCGCCTACACAGACATGATTCCCCGCATCCTCGAGGGCCTGGGCCGGATGCTGGAGGCCCCCCGGACGCCCGAGGCGCTGTTCACGCGCATTGTGCGCGACCTGCTTGAAATCTGGGCGCAGATCACCGACTACCGGCGCATTTGGGCGCCCGCCGCAACAATGACTCTGGCCAACCTGCTGGGCCAGATTGCGCTGGGCAGCCGCCGCCCGGACGCAATGGTGGACGAGATCGCCGAGCTGTTGTCGCGCAAGTTGATTCTGCTGCCGGTACTGCAGGTGATTTCGCACATCGCTGCGGCAAGGCCCACGGGCGAATCGATGGATAAACTTTCGGCGCGCATCTTTGCCGAACTCCACAAGCGCCTGAACAGCGAGCCGGCACCCGAGTTCACCGAGCGCCGCCAGTTGCTGCAGACCATGACGGCGCTGGTGCAGCGCCCCAGGCTTGGCGACCGCGACAAGGACATAGAACAGGCCCGTCGGGTTGTGATTGAGGCCCTGTTTGATGCCATGCGCGGCAAGGTGATTGTCGCCCGCGGGCTGCTGGATTCGCTGGCCAAGGGGCAGCACATTCCTCAGTCCATGCGCGACGACATCGCCCGCCGCCTGAAGCCCGCGCGCTAACACGTTCTCCGCATTTTACTGACTGTCAGGCGATCTTTGATATCTGCGCGCTTTCGCTTGTCGCGCCGGCTTCTACCTTGGCGCGCCGGAGACCAACATGCGCGCATTTCACTACAAACTGCTTGTCTGTGGCCAGCCCAGCTTCCGCAGCATTCGCGAGGCCTTGCCCCAGGTTGCCTATGAAGCCGGTGCCCAGCGCGGCTTCCTGCTTGATAAAGACAACAGCCAGAATCGCGTCGCGGGGCGCTATGTGTACACCAAAGTCGGCAAGGTGGTGAACCTGGACCCCACCACGCTGCAGCCCAAGGAAGTGGCCGTTGAATCGCTGGCCGAGTGCAAGTTTGAACTCGACCAGCAGAAGGGCCTTGCCATGGCCCAGCAGCGCCGCGGCGAGCTGAACTCCCTGCATGAGGCGCTGGACTCCATCCCGGAAACCAGCGTGGAGTTTGAAGACCTGAACCTGAACCTGTGCGCGCTGATGTTCGACATCCAGCGCGCCTACAAGAAGAACCAGGTAAAGAGCCTGCGCATCAAGGACTACCTGGCGCGCGAGAACATGCTGGCAAACGCCACGTTCAAGCTGGTGGAACCGCAGGAGGCCGAAAAGCTGGCAGAGAAGTTCGCCGAACAGTTGCAGGGCTTCACCCTTACGCTGAAGCTGCCCGATGGCGCCTGCGCACTGACGGTAACGCGCAACGGCAGTGTTCGCGCCAGCGACGACACCCCCGAAGACGTGCTGCGCTTTGTGAAGGATCTGCTGCCGGCGCACCACGAGGCCGCGGTCGAAACGACCGAGGTCCGCGACCCGGTTGCCGCCAAGCGTACTCGCAAGCGTTAGCGATCGCCCGGCGCAGGTTCAATACTGACGCAGCATGCAGCCGGGGTTGTCGGCCCGGTTGCTGAGCATGTTTGCAGGCTTGGCCAAAGCGCCGGTTATTGATTCCACGCCCGTGGGTGCGACCAGGCGGTAGGTTTGGCCATCGGCGCTCAGGCCGGTGGCGTCGCCGAACACTTCCACCCGCGTGGCCGTGGGCACGGCAAAGATGGTCAGGAAGCTGGGTTTTTCAACGTCGGCAATCAATGTCCAGCCCACCATGTAACTCTGGAAGTCCGCGTTTTCGTCGGTGAAGCCGGTGACCATCAAAAACGGCACGTGGTCCGGGTCATCGGTCCAGCTGCCGCCGGTGGTGTTGTCGCCGGTGTGGAAGTCATAGACCACAAACCCCTGGGTCTGCCCGTTCAGCGCCGCATACACCGGGGCCGAAGCCCCGCCCACATCGGCCACCACAACCGTGCCCGAGGTCGTGTCACTCACCCGCGCCGTGATGTAACGGTCGCCCGTGCTGCCCGGTCTTGAGATCACCAGTTCCATGGCTGTCACCCTTCCGTCCGGGTGCAACACCACTACGGACTTGCCATTACAGAATACAATGAACCTCAGGAAAGCGCTGTTCAACCTCTACAGCAACTCCAGGCTCCACCCCCCTTAGATCCAAGACGCGCAACGAGGGACTTGCGCCGAGATTGACTAGGAAGTTCCTTAATCCAGCGCCCCTGGCAAATGCGGCCGAGCAGAACTCCAACCTCGGAAAGTCACTGCCAGTTCCTTTGACTGTCTCGCTATCTGCCACGTCACACAGACCTAGGTCAAGTCGCTTCAGACGCCGACACTTTCTGAGCTCAGCCAAGGCCCTTCCTCCTAGCACATTTCGCCTAAAATCTCCATTCTCAAGTGATGCGCATGGCAACTTCATATGCACACATACGTGAACGGCGGCAAGACTCTTTAATGGCATCAGTGACAGATCCACACATGAAACACCGATAAATGATACACCGTTAAGGCACAGCTGGGTGAGCCCACTGCACTTCTCCAAGCACTTGACGCTTCCAGCGGCCACCTCAGAACCATTCAGAATCAATGATCTCAGTTGACCCATTGCCGCAAGGGCGGAGCCTGCTGAATCCGCGACAACCGACTTCAACAGCATGAGCTCGGTAAGTCCGGAGCAACTGACGAGAAAGCGCGCAACTGCCGATGCGGGCACTTGTGCTAGACCAGCGCCGCGCAGACGGGAGCTGCGCCGCACGGCAACTTCAACCCCTTCAATGAGCGCCGCACTCAAGTTGGGCGCATCAACATACAGGCGGCTAAGGTTGCCACACTCCAGCAACTCAACAAGTCGCGGAGGCTCTACATCGGACACTCCATGTATGTATAATTCTTGCAGGGACTGTGGTACGTCCGCACCTAAGAAACCCTCCGTCCGGTCAAGAACAAGTCGTTCCAGCGAAGCGGATGACTTCCAAGCGTCAACCGTGCATTGAGCTAGAGTGAGCGCCCTGACTGAATCGCAATGACCCTGACTCGGCACCCACTGGACATTGAATCCTCGTAGAACTATCTCCGCAACGCCGTCGAATGCGCCACAAAAGTTGATGTCCTCCTGGTCACTAGTAGCTGATATCGCGAGCATCTCCAGTTGTTGGCGGGCATTCACTTTCTCAAGTGTGCGCCGCACTGCACTCCACTCCGAAGTTATGTGCAGCGACAGTTCCTTCAATGTGGGAGGCGGTATCCGCAGGTCGTCTATGACTCTGAGGTGCTTGTCGTGAATGTCGAGACTACGTAGAGTGCCTGTCAGATGCGACCAATCTTGTTGCGCGCCAATGTTTGGTGGTTCCATCGTCGCACTACTGATGCATATGGCAGAAAGGTGGCGAAGCAGGCTGGGGTTCATGTCCGATGCTAGAGTGCCCTGCATATAAGCTCCATAACGCACTCCTGGCGCCTGAGTTGCCATCTCAGTAGGCGCGATAGGGCGATACAGGGAAAGCTGCAAACAATTCAAGTGCTGAAAAGTGGTCAGCCAAGGCGGTCGATGGTTGTACAAAAACGGAAAGTATCGATGGTGGGCACTATTTGTCGACGGCAGCATTGTACCTAACTCCTGCAGGGCATTCCGCCTTAAGGTCGGGGCAGTTGTCCAAATAGGCCTTGCTTCTCTTGCTCTGATTTCCTGGCCAGTGGTCTATAAGCAAGATCGTCTCGCCATTTTTCTTGCACTTGTCGTAACAGGCGTTGCAATCTGTCTTGGGATCCTTGAACAAGTTGCCTTCACACAGCCCTTTCGCTTCGGTACAGTTGCATTTTTCGAATTCTCTTGGATTGTCCGGTCCAGGAGGAACAGGGTCATCTAGGTGAGGCTTGCCATCAGGTAGTGGGAATGGACACGGCGCTGGTCCAGGATTTCCCCAAGGCTTGGGCACGCGAGGGTATGGTCGCCCCTTTCCCGCATCAGAGAAAGGAGGTGGAAGTGGCTTGGGGCCAGGAAGAGGAACTACTATCGGTGGCGGCTCCTCCACCTCAACATGTCCGGGGCCCCTTCGAATCTCTTGGACGAGTTCCCACCACTTCTCTGCCTCGCGGATTAATCTCCGCCGACACTCAGTATTCAGCAGGCACAAAGCAGTTGCTGCGGCCAACAGTGCAGCGATAAACCTCGATAACGTAATCACACCCGCACCGCCAGCAGCCACGCCAGCAAGTGGGAGGGCCAGCCCGGAAGAATCGCCAGCTCCCGTAGGAACACCAGATACATAATCCCACAGATTCCCCCAAGGCGTGGCCGCCGGGTCGGGCGTCGTCCATCGGCCCATGAAGACGTCGTAGGTGCGGTTCCAGCAGTAGTAGGTGCCCAGCTTGTTGATGCCGGCCTGGGCGCCAGTGGTGCTGCCGCCGCTTTCGTGGCCTACCTGCGGTGGCACGTACTGATAGCCAGACCACAGCCACATACAGCCGCGGTTGTCGGCCCGGTTGCTGAGCATGTTTGAAGGCTTGGCCAAGGCCCCGGTCATTGAATCCACGCCCGGGGGTGCGACCAGGCGATAGGTTTTGCCGTCGGCGCTCAGGCCGGTGGCATCGCCGAACACTTCCACCCGCGAGGCCGTGAAGTGGTCGTCCTTGGGCGCCGGCCGCGAGATCACCAGTTCCATGCGAAACAGGCTATCATGCCGGGTGATAACAAGCACTGGTTGGTCGCCTACTTGGCGTCGTGGATACGCGCGCAATGTGGGCAGCGCATGATTTCGTTGCGGGCGCGCACGCGGGTGCCGTGGTGCAGGGTCAACTCGCCGCTGCAGCCCTCGCAGTAGCCATCCTTGATGCCACAGATGGGTGAGTCCGGGTGCTTTGCGCGCGCGCTTTCATAGGCCGTCAGCAACTCGGCCTGCATCGTTGCGGTAACTCCGTCGCGCGGCGGCCTGGCCTCGGATTCCGCCGCGCCGGCCACCACGGCAAGCTGGTCGTGATGAGTCTTGGCCTCCAGGGCCTTGGCCGCGGCAGCAGCGACTACGGCCTCGGCGGACTGGATGGCGGCCTGGGCCTTTTCGATGTCGTCCAGCAGTGCCAGGCCTGCGTTTTCCAGGCTATCCAAGGTCTGGCGCTCTTTCTCGAGGGCTTCAATGGAATGCTTGCGAATCGAATCGCTGGTGGCTGAGTTGGCGGACTCCTCAAGCAGTTGCAGGCGCTTCTGCAGCGTCTTGATTTCAACTTCTGTGTCGCGCTCGCGTTTCTGCAGGTCGCGCAACCTGGCCTTGGCTTCGTCGAGCTTTTTTCGCGAGTAGGCCTCGGATGCCGCAGCGTTGGCTGCGTCTCGCGCCGCCAGCGCGGCCCGGGACACAGCGGCAAAAACGCGGGCATCAAGCTCGCGCAACTGCCACATCAGGTTCAACTGATCGACAAAAGCGGACATGCAGTGCTTGTACCACAGGGCCGGGCAAGTTCACGCCGTAAACATGGGCGCCTGCGCCGCCCGGGCTGTCTTGCTAATCTTCTGGGCCAAGGTCGATGTCGTCGATGTCGCCGTCGGCACCGCCGCCACCGGCCTTGAGCGCTTCCATCAGCAGCGCGGATGCGCTGACGCCGTCCAGGAAGCCCTCCAGCTTGCGCGACCGCACCGGGTGCTGAAGCTTGCGGATGGCCTTGGCTTCAATCTGGCGCACACGCTCGCGGGTGACCTTGAAGATCTTGCCCACTTCTTCCAGCGTGTAGGTGTGGCCGTCGCCGATGCCATAGCGCAGGCGGATGATCTCGCGCTCGCGGTAGGTCAGGGTATTCAGTACGCGGTCGATCTTGTCCTTGAGCATCTCCTGTGACGCCACGCCGACGGGGTTCTCGGCGTTTTCATCCTTGATGAAGTCGCCAAAGAAGCTGTCGTCGGAATCGCCGATAGGGCGGTCCAGGCTGATCGGGTGCTTACTGATCTTCAGCACGCGCTTGGCTTCCTCGTAGCTGATTTCGGCCGCCGTGGCCAGCTCGCGCACACTGGGCTCGCGGCCGGTTTCCTGCATCAGGCGCTTGGCGACGTTGCGCAGCTTGCTCATGGTTTCAATCATGTGCACCGGAATGCGGATCGTGCGGGCCTGGTCGGCGATGCTGCGGGTGATGGCCTGCCGGATCCACCAGGTGGCATAGGTGCTGAACTTGTAGCCGCGGCGGTACTCGTACTTTTCCACCGCTTTCATCAGGCCGGTATTGCCTTCCTGGATCACGTCCAGGAAGCTCAGGCCGCGATTGCGGTACTTCTTGGCAATGCTGACGACCAGGCGCAGGTTGCCTGAGAACAGGCGGCGCTTGGCTTCTTCGTAGGCCTGATAGCGACGCTTCATTTCCTCGCAGCGTTCGTGCAGCTCTTCGCGGGTCTCCATGGCGCGGCGCAGCATGGTTTCCAGTTCTTCCTTGAGCTGGTCGACGCGCTTTTTGGCTTCCTGCACACTTTCCAGCCGTTCGATTTCACGGGCGAGCCAGTTGGCCTTGCGGCTGACCCGCTCGATCTCGTCCATCATCGGCTTGATCTTCTTGGTCTGGATGTTGAGCTCTTCCAGCAGGATCACGCCCTTCTTCTGGCGTGAACGCAGGCGCTGATAGGCCAGGTCGCGGTCCTTGCGCGCGGCCTTGCCGGCCCAGGTCATCCAGTCTTCCTGGTTGAGGCGCAGCAGGTACTTCAGGGTCGTCAGGTTGTCGTTCAGGCGCGCCGACATCTCGGACTTCGCCATCTCGAATTCACTGTTGAACTTCATGGTGCGGTCAAATGCCAGTTCGCCGCGCTCGACCTCACTGAGGATGCGGATGGCGTCGACCTGTGCGATTTCGGACTCCAGCACGCGCTTCTGGAAGCGCTTGCGGGTGACCTCGATCTTCTTGGCCAGCGCAATTTCTTCGTCGCGGGTCAACAGCGGAATTTCGCCCATCTGCTGCAGGTAGGTGCGAACCGGGTCGTCTATGCGGCCGTCTTCATCGACGGGTGGCTTGGGTTCGCTGTGTCGGCGGTCCTTCTTGTCGCGAACGCGGTACTCGGGGCTGTCCTCAACGACCTCAATCTTGAGTTCGTCCAGGCGCATCAGGATCTGGTCCAGGCGTTCGGGGCTTACCACGTCGCCGGGCAGGGCTTCGTTCATCTCGTCGTAGGTGATGTAGCCGCGCTCGCGGCCCATCTTGATCAGCTTGCGGATCTGGTTGTCGACTTCTTCCGGCGACAGGACATGCGTGGTCGGCAGCAGGTTGGCTGTTTCGGTGGGCACCATCGTGGTGGTGCCGGCCGCGGTGCGCTGGAAGCCGCTGACGGGCTTGATAAACACTTTCGGCGCCGGGATCTCCGGCGGCGGAAGGTTAGGAAGCGAGCGGGTGATCGTACCGGTTTCGCGCTTCTTGCCCGCACCAGACGATCCCTTGTTTGCCGCATGAGTGGGCAATTTGATGGCTGTGTCTTCGCCGTTCTTCTTGGTCATCGACTTGCTGTCCTCTCGTTACTGCCCAATGTCAAACCGTGATTCCTGCCTTGTTGATGCCGGGCTATCGCTCGCGCCCCGGCCGGCGCTTTCTTTGACGCAATTGCTCCAGTTCCTGTGCGCTGCCTTTTGCGGCTTCCACAGGCTCCTGGCGTGATTGCGCAAAGCGCCTCAATTCATCCAGCAGCCTGGCGGCTTCCTCAGCGATCCCGCTTGCGCTTTGATCCGCCGGAACACCCATCAGCGCGATCACCTTGTCCAGCTCGTTGCGTGCTTCCTGTCCAAGGTGCCCCACCATGGCGCCCGGCACCGCATCGCCGTGTTCATCTACAGCGTTAAGCATTTCGCGGTAGACCTCGCCCAACGCCGCACTGTGAAAATCTTTGGGCTCCACAATCTCGCCTGCAGCCTTCAAGGCGCCCGCGTGTTCCAGTAAACGGCGCAACAACTCGCGCTCGTACTGAATGGCCGCGCTGGAAGCCTCTGGTGCCGCCGCCGGCTTGTCGCGACGATCTTCCGCGCGCTGCGCCCTTTCGGCCTGTGCATCCAGTTCACGCCGGGCCTTCTCGACGGCGCCAACCACAACGGCCTCACGCAGGCCCAGGCGGGTTGCGGCAGTCTTGGCGTACAGTTCGCGCAGGCTCTGGCTCTCTGATCGCGCCAGCGTCTGCGCCAGTTCACCCAGCGCCTTCTCAGCCTCCACCGGGCGCCTGAGGTCATATCGCGACCCCAGCGTCTGCAGCTTGAACGCAAAGGCATCCACGGCCGCTTCCAGAACCTTTTCGAATGCTTTCGCCCCGCTGGCACGCAGGAAGTCAAACGGATCCATTTCGTCCGGAAGAACAGCCACGTCAGCGTCCACGCCGGCTTCGAGCACCAGATCAACGGCGCGCTCGGCTGCCTTGATGCCCGCGCTGTCACCGTCCAGGACGATGGTCAACTTGCTGGTGTAGCGCCGCAACAGGGCCAATTGCTCCAGCGTCAGGGCCGTACCCAGCGGTGCCACGGCGTTGTCAAACCCGTGCACGTGCGCGGCGATCACGTCGGTGTAGCCTTCCATGATAAGCGCGCGGCCGGTTTCCTTCAGGCGCGTGCTTTCGGCCAGCCTGTCAATGGCGTACAGAAGCCTCGATTTGTGAAAGAGCAGCCCTTCCGCCGAGTTCACGTACTTCTGTGCCTTGGCATCGGGGTCCAGCAACCTTGCGCCAAAGCCCACAATGCGGCCCTGCGCGTCGCGGATCGGGAATGTCACCCGTCCGCGGAAAAAGTCGTACCAGCGGCCCTCATCATTCTTGCGACAGATGCCCGTGGCCAGCAGCGCCTCGTCGTCAAACTTGCTGCGCGCGGCATCAGTCACCCGCGTCCACTCATCGGGTGCGTAGCCAAGGCCCCAAGTATCTGCCACTTCGCCACCCAGGCCGCGGTCTTCCAGATACTTCATTGCCGCTTCGCTGCGGGGCAGGTTGGCAACAAAGCCTCGCTGGGCCCAGTTCATGATCTCCAGCGCTTGCTGTCGCAGGCTGCGGTCGGCGACGGACGGCCCCGCGCCCTCATAGCGAAGTGAGACCCCGGCGCGCTCTGCCAGTTTCTCAATGGCCTCGACGAACTCGAGCTTTTCGTAGGCCATGACAAAATCAATGGCGCTGCCGAAAACGCCGCAGCCAAAACACTTGTAAACCTGACGCGAAGGCGACACCTGAAACGAAGGTGTCTTTTCGTCGTGGAACGGGCAGTTGGCCCAGTAGCCTGTGCCGCGCTTCTTCAACGGCACACAGGCAGAGATCACATCGACGATATCGTTGGCCCGGCGAACCTCCTCGATACTGTCACGCGCAATACGTCCCAAAGAATCGGTCTCCTGCTTCGGCCATGTCCCGGGCCGCATGAAAGGGCTTGCTGAAGGCCTCTTGGGCCTGCGCCTGCCCTTTCGGCAGCCTCAAATCGTACCCCGAACAGTACCACGCCGAATGCCCGGAGTCAAACGGACTTGACAAGGCCGAGTGATACGAACTTGTCGTAAACAGCTTTGTGTTCTAGTCTTACCACGAGTTTCACAGCGACAAACTTGCTCGCGCTTGACCAGAAACCAGAGTGCGTTACACTTTTGCGCCCCAAAACCACCGGTTTTGGGCAAACTTTTTCGACACACGCCCCTATCGTCTAGAGGCCTAGGACGGAGCCCTCTCAAGGCTCAGACACGGGTTCGAATCCCGTTAGGGGTACCATTCGACACGCGCTGGCGCCTAATGGCGCCAGCGTTCGTCTTGGTGTCACGTGTCTTTTCGCTGGTGTCCTGGACTGCAAACCAACGTGCGCCAACTTTGTTGAAACCGCAACCTTTTCCGGGCACGTTAACTTGCATGCTCGCACGCCAAGCCATCGTTGAAGCCTGCCACTCGGCCCTGCAGGCCCTGCCCCACGTTCGCGCGGCACTTCTGGCCGGCAGTGAGGCCTTTGGGCGGGCCGACCGCTGGTCAGACATTGACCTGAACTGTGTCACGCCCCTGGCCGAAGTGGACCGCAACTTCGCTGCGGTGGAGGCCGCTCTGGAGCAGTTGTCCCCTATCGCCTTGAAACTCGTCATGCCGCCTAGCGGGCTTTGGCCGGAACTGGCCCAGTGTTTCTACCGGCTGCGCGACACCGATGAGTTCCTGATGATTGATTTCTGCCAGATGACGCAGAGCCAGTTGCAGACGTTTCTCGAGCCCACACGCCACGGCACGCCGGTTGTGCTGTTTGACCACGACGGGTTGCTCAAGCCTGTACCGCTGAACCGGCCCGAGCACGAAGCCGCAATGGCCCAGCGGTTGCAATGGCTGCGGGCGAGCTTTCCGATGTTCCAGAACCTTGTGCGCAAGGCCGTGCTGCGCGGCGACCTTGTGGAAGCCATGGCGATGTGGATGGGCCAGACCATGCGCCCGCTGGTTGAGGTGCTACGCATGAAACACTGCCCGGCGCGCTACGATTACGGCTTTCGCTATACGACCTTTGACCTGCCCGCGCCGGTGGCCGCCGAGTTGCAGGACCTGATGTGGCCCAAAGACGGCGCGGACATGCTGGCCAAACTGGAGCGCGCGGGCGCGATGTTCGCTGCTGTCAGCGGCGCGTTGGCAAAGTAGCTTGCCGCCATGGCCACACCGTTCGAGATCATTGGCGAAGACGGCTTCACCAAGCTGGTGCGGGCGTTCTATGCCCAGGTGCCCACCGACGACATCCTTGGGCCTATGTACCCGGCCGATGACCTTGCCGGGGCCGAAGAGCGCCTGCGGCTGTTTCTGCTGTTTCGGTTTGGCGGACCGGAGACCTACGTCGAGAAGCGCGGTCACCCGCGCCTGCGCCTTCGCCACGCCCCCTTTCCGCTGGATGTTCGCGCCGCCGAACGCTGGCTTTCGTTGATGCACCGCGCCTTGAAAGAGACCGGCCTGCCCGAGCCCGTGGACGCCGAGCTGCGCAAGTTCTTCCGCGACACCGCGTACTTTCTGATCAACACCGGACAAGCGCCGACAGAACCGCTGGTCACCCTGGTTTTCATAGACGCAGACTCCGGCACCGAGGTCGGCGAGGCCACAGTGCGCAAGGCCGCTTTGGCCGGCGGGTTTGAACCAGGGACCAAGTTCGGCCTTTCAGGCCAACCCTTCGTGCTGGTTCGGACCGAGCCGATCCAAGGCAGCGACAGTGAGCGCGTGCGGATGTACGTTCTGCGCCAATGACCGTCACTTTCGCCGACATCCATGCCGCCGCGGGCCGCCTTGAGGGAGTTGCCAACCGCACGCCGGTGTTCACTTCGCGCACGGCTGACGACCTGTGCGGCGCAACGCTGTTCTTCAAGGCCGAGAACTTTCAGCGCGTGGGCGCGTTCAAGTTCCGAGGTGCTTACAACGCGCTGTCGCAGCTTGACGCCGCCCAGGCCCGCAAGGGCGTGCTGACATGGTCCAGCGGAAACCATGCCCAGGCGATTGCGCTGGCAGGCAGGCTGTTGGGAATCCCGCGCACGATTGTGATGCCCCAGGACGCACCGGCCGTGAAGCTGGCCGCCACCAAGGCCTACGGCGCCGAGGTCATCACCTACGACAAGCACACAACCACGCGCGAGGCGCTGGGCGAACAGATCGCCCGCGAACGCGGCCTTGCAATCATTCCGCCCTACGACCACCCGCACATCGTGGCCGGGCAGGGCACGGCGGCACTGGAACTGATTGAGGAATCCCCGGCGCTGGACGCCGTGATCGCACCCTGCGGCGGCGGCGGGCTGCTTTCGGGCACGGCCGTGGCAACCCGCCATCTGCTGCCCGAGGCCAAGGTCTACGGTGCCGAGCCCGCGCTGGCCGACGACGCCTGCCGCAGTTTTCGCAGCGGCAAGATTGAGACCGTGAGCAACCCCAACACCATCGCCGATGGCGCGCGCACGCCCAGCCTGGGCAAGCTCACGTTTGCCCTGATCCGCCAGCACGTGACCGACATCGTGCCGATCAAAGAAGAGAGCATCATCAAGGCCATGCTTTTCCTGTGGGAACGCATGAAGCTTGTCGTGGAGCCCACGGGCGCGCTGGGCCTGGCGGCGCTGATGGATGGTACGCTGAAACTTCCCGGCCAGCGCGTGGGCGTGATTCTCAGCGGCGGCAACGTGGATTTCGCGGCGGTGAAGCCCTACCTTTAGCCCGGGCGGCGGCGCTGCAGGTCGAACTTCAGTTTCTCTAGTTTGTCGGCCTGCAGTTTCGTGGATTCAACCACCTTGATCATCAGTTCGCAGACATCCCACTGCCGGGCTTCCAGCGCCCTGACGGCATAGTCGTACGCTGCGGCGGCCTTTGTCTCCAGCGCCCTCTCATTGGCCGCATCTTCGGCCAGCACAGCATCCGCCCGTGCGATAGCCTGCAGCAGACTTTCCTGGGCGATGGACAGGTACTTCTGCTCCAAGCCTGCTTTAAGTGAATTCGCGGCCTGGTCGTTCAGACGTTGCAGCTTCTCGCGCGTCACGCGGACTTCGTCGGCGGCAAGGCGCATGTTGCGCACTTCGGCCTGCGCTGACTTGATGCGTTCCAGGCCTTCGCGGGCGGTCGGGTCGTCCGGGCTGACGGAAAGCACCAACTGGAACTTCTCGCGGGCTTGATCCAGCCCTTCTTCGGCCCCCTTGAAGTCTTCCTTCTCTGCCATGGCCTTCCAGGTGCCCAGCAACGCGGCGGCTTCGTCGTTGGCACCCAGAACCTTCTGACGATCCAGCTCTGCCAGATAAAACAATGTGCCCGCGATGCCACCGGCAAGCACCAGGATCATCATGCAGACGACAAGCACTTCCTTGCGATGGCGGCCTACCCACTTGGCGGCCAGGCGGAACGCCGAGTACTCCACGGCCCCCAGTGCGCGACCCTCAATGAAGTTGCGGACGTTGTCGGCCAGTTCCTTGACTGTTCCAACGCGATCCTCCGGCGCCTTTTCCAGGCACTTCATGCAAAGGCGTTCAAGCTCGGCAGGGACTTCGGCCTCTGGGTTGCGCAGCGAAGGCTTCTGCGGCATCAGGTCGCGCACCTGGTCAAGCACTTCGTCGCTGGTCTTTCCGGTCCAGGGCGACCGCAGGGCGAGCATTTCATACAGGATGATGCCCAGGCTGAAGATATCCGTGGGCGGGCCCATCTTCTCAATTTCGCCGCGGGCCTGCTCCGGTGACATGTAGCTTGGGGTGCCGATCACCGCGCCGATCATGGTGTGGGCTGACCCGCCCTCCAGGCGGTCGGTCAGTACAACTTTGTCCGTGGCGCGCTTGACCTCTTTGCCCACGATCTTTGCAACGCCCCAGTCCATGACCTGCACTTCGCCGAACTTGCCCACCATGATGTTGGCAGGCTTCAAGTCGCGGTGGATCACGCCGCGGTTGTGGGCAAAGGCCATGCCTTCACAGATCTTGATGAACGTGTCGAGCAGCTTGAGCACCGGGTAGTCGCGCCTGACGTCGCGATTGCCCTCGCGCAGCTTCAGAAGCACTTCGGACAGCGACTGGCCTTCGACGTACTTCATGGTGAAGTACAGGTTGCCGGCGCCGTCCACGCCCATTTCGTGCACAGGCACGATGTTGGGGTGTTCCAACTGGCCGGTAATCTGTGCTTCTTCCAAGAAGCGCTCGACCACGTCGCGGCGCCCGATCAGTTCTTTGCGCAGCACCTTCAGTGCGACACTGCGACGCAGCTCGGTGTCTTCTACCTCCAGCACCTTTCCCATGCCGCCACGCGCGATCTCACGGATCACCACATAGCGCTTGCGCTCGGCAGTGCCATCGGCCTGCAGGTGCGCAAGGGTGGACTGCATCTTGTCACTGACCAGCTTGACGCCATCGTCGATGCCCATCTGGTGGCGCATCTGGGCAATCGTCATCTCGCTGGCCTGGATGATGGTGCCTGCGGCCACAATCTTTTCGGCATCCGCCAGCTCATCGTCCGCGTATGACCACCGGCCAGTCCCCTTGGAACCTTTGCCGCCGGGCGCCGTCGACTGGTTGGTGGTGGTGCGGCCTGCGCCGCTGCCGGTTCGGCTGTCGTCAACACTGCTGGTCTTGCGCCCAGTGTTGCCGGTGGTACGGCGGGGGTCCTGCTTGTCTGTGGGCTTCTGGTCGGCCGGCACCGGCCCGGTCGGCCTGCGGCTGGTTGTCGGGATGCCCTGGCTCTGGCGTGCGGTGTGGGTGACCTCTTCTTCTTCGTCAATGTCCTCGGCCGCCACAGCCTCCAGGCCGTCGTCGGCATCACCGGAATCCGGAATCAACGTGGCGTCCATCGCCTGCAGAGGCGGCGCGTCAGCGCGACCCAGCGACTGCGGGAACACGGCCGGCGGCGCCGGCTTTGGGGCCGGCGGCTGGTCATTGCGGGGCATCGACCGCGTGTTGGGCGCCGGTCGAGCCGGTGATGCAAAGGGTGCAGGCGCCGCACCCGAAAGCATGCGCTTCATCAGCAGATCGCCCTGTTCGCGGGTGACAACACCCTTGAATACAAACAGGCCCTGCATGGTCATGTCCTTCTGCTGCGAACGCCGGCGCAGAAGCTCGGAACGCATCGACTCCGCCTCGAGAGCCGTAACTATCTGGCTGTCGAGGGCGAAATTGAGAAATGCTTCGTCAAGTTCTGCTTGCGATTGCGACATGCCCCAGCCACCCAAGGCGATTTGTGCTGCACCCGTACAATGGCCCCAACTGGTCCGCCCATGATACACCGGCGCGGCACCGTTTGAACCGCAAACATAGCCGAATACGCCGTTTACGAAAGCCTACTGCAACTGTTTCAACAGTTCTTCCAGAACGTTGCTGACACGCTGGGCGCTCAGTGCAAACGTCCGGGTGCGGTCGGCACGCGCTATGTTCAGCCCCACCACATTGCCCTCAAGGTCATACACCGGGCTGCCCTGCTGACTGGGCAGAACCACACCGTCGTGCTGGATGACGCGACCCAGGTGAGTGTAACGATCGTTGATCGGGCCCTTCACGTTGGGACGGCCACCGCCCGGGGGCGGGGGCGGGGCGTCTTGCTCTGCCAGCTCAACCTCTACTTGTTGTTCCTTGCCGTCGCGCCGCAGGGTTAGAGTCACTTTGTCGCCAACCTTTCGCGCGCTGATCGTCGTGTCAATCGATCGCTGATCCGTGACAACCGTATCATCAATCTTCAGCAGAATTTCACCCGAGACAATGCCCGCGAGCTCTGCGGGCGAACCCGGCCGGACGGAACCAATCTGCGCCCCACCGTCTTTGCTCTTGGCGCCGCCGATGCCCAGTTCAGGCTTGCCGGTGCCTTTGCTTGGCGCGGCCTGCCCCAACGCCTGGGCACGGGGCACCAGGGTGATCTTCAACTCGACAGACTTGCCGTCACGAATCACGTTCAGGGTGATCGTTTCGTCGGCCCGGCGGCCCTGCACGATGCCAAGCATGCTGGCCCAATCTTCAACAACTTGCCCGTTGATGTTCTTGACCACGTCACCCACCTTCAGGCCGCCCCTGTCCGCTGGCTGGCCGGGGGTCACGCTGGTGACTTCCGCGCCGCCGCCGACTGCATCCTTGGCACCCAGGCCCATGAAGGGGCCATTGGGGTCAGGTTCGCCAACGATTTTGTCGGTGTTGTACTCGGGCAGCGCGACAAACCCGTGCGCAATGGACTTGCCCTTGGCGTCCACCGTGGCCAACAGAGTGCCGATCGGCGGCACCTCCTGCGGCCTGGCCTTGAAGTCGACCTCACGCGCAAACTGTTTGTTGACCTTGATCAGCGCCAGGTCGTACCGGTCATGGCGGGCCACCACTGTCACTTCGATGCCGGTCGCTCCATCCACAAGCTCGCACTTCTCGGCGGGGTCTATCTGGCTGGCCTTGGTAATCAGCAGGCCCGACTTGCGCACCACGGTGGCAAAGGCGATCTGCTTGCCTTTCTGGCGCAGCGGAAACACGGTGCCAGCGGACTTTTCGGCGACCAGCTTTTCCCAAATCGACATCAGCTTGTCGCCCTGCTTCCATTCGTCGCGGGCAAGTGTGCCCTTGCCGTCTCCGCCAACGTCACCCGTGGAGTAACTGAACTTGATCAGTTCGCGCGAAAACTTGCGCTTGACCTCCAGCATGATGTCCTGGTTGCCGCTGGCCATGGTCAGCGCGTTGGCAAAATCCAGTGTGCCTTCGATCTTGGTGTCGCCCACTTTCACTACGACATCGTTGGGCTTCAGGCCGGCATTGAACGCCAGGCCGCCCTCCTGAAGCTCAATAATGCGCGCGCCACCCTGCCCGAACACCCGGGCCCCGAACGCCGGCATGGACATCTTGGCGTCAACGCGCTTGCCTGCACGCTTGAGCCTCAGCCCGTCTTCTTCGCGGATGCCCTTCTCGACGGCCCACTCAACCCAATCAGCCGCAGTCTCGATCTTGGCAGCGCCCACACGCTCGACTATGTCGCCGGGCGCGATGCCGGCCTTCTCTGCGGGTGTACCCGCTACGACTTCATCCACACGCAGACCTGCCGCAAACCGAACCGTCATGCCCAGCACAGGGCGCTGGCTGAGTTTCTTGCCGGCGTCCATCCACTCCTTGAAGTCCTTGCGGCCTCGCAGCGGGTCAAGGTCCGAGTCCTCTCCGGCATGGGCCATGTCGGTCCAGCCTGCCTCTGTGGCACGTTTGAGCGCACTCATGGCCTTTTGCACGGCATCGTCTGCTTCTTTGCCCTTGAGGGTGGCCGAGTACAGCGAGTACGCGCAGCCGGCGTTGTAAAGCACGTCGGGCGTTCGTTTGGGTGCCTTGAGCAGTTCGTCGAACAGCTCGCAGGATCGCTTGAGGTTCTTGTCCTGCAGGGCTTTGACGGCCTCGTCGTAGCGGCGGCGCTCGTCGCCTTGCAAGGCACCCTCCGGTTCTTTGGCCGTGCCTCGGCCCCACTGCGGGCTGTTGGCGTTGCCGAAGCCCTTCTTGTCCTTGAAATCCTTCAGCATGTCCCGGTACGGGACGCTGGGCGTCACATTGTTGATCGTGACGTTGTTGGTCTGGATCGACTGGTTTATCGCAACGATCTCGCCGGCCAGGTTGAACACCGGCCCGCCCGAATCACCCGAGATAACGGGTGCATCCATCACGATCATGCCGCGGCCGTTGTCGGGTACCAGGCAACGCCCCGCGCGCACCACGGCGTCGCGCCCGGCCTCGGGCCCCAGGGGGTGTCCCATGGCGATCAGCCATTCGCCGCTGGTAACTTTGGTGGAATCTCCTAACGGGCAGAAGGGCACCTTGCGACCTTTGGTGTCAGCCTTGATCAGGCCGTAATCCAGCGCCTCATGCCAGCCGTAGACCTCGGCGTCCAGCATTTCGCCGCCGTGCAGTACAACCCGGCATTTGGTGCCAACGCGCGTGCCGGAAACGTGTCCGGCCGTGCTCACCCAGCCGTCCTCACTGATGAAACACCCCGAGCCCGAACTGCCGCTCATGCGGATGCCGACCACGGCCGGGCGTACGCGCTCTGCGGTCTGCTGCACGCGCTTTTGCAGCGCGATCAGGTCCGACATGGCCTTCGTCGGCTGGCCTGGTGCCGACTGGGCATCGGGCGTACGGGCAAGCAGGGCCAGCAGCAGCAAGGGTGCGCAAAGACGTACCAGCGCAAAGGTCCGCTTCATGGTTGATCCTGGGTAAGGTGCCCCGACAATCTACAGTATGTCGGCCCACGGGCCAGCTTTCTTACGGGTGACAACAGGTTGACGGTCCACAGTTCACAGTCAAAAGTAAGGGCCCGGCAGGACCAGGCCATGAACCGTCAGCCGAAGACCGCACGCCCATGCCCACCGTCTATCTGATCCGCCACGCCGAACCTGTTTCGCCCGCCACGTTCGATGGCGGCGACATGGATCGACCATTGAGTGACCGCGGGCGCAAACAGGCCCAATGGATGGCCAAGCACCTGAATGCCAGCGGGGCAAGAGAAGTGCGCACTTCCCCCTACGCCCGCTGCCGCGAAACCGCCGAGATCATCGCCCAACCCATGGGCCTGAAGGCCGAAACCGATGACCAGTTGCACATCGCGGCCGTGTTCATGCCCGAAGCCGGCCACGGCCCCAGAATCTATGTGGCCCACAGCAACAACATCCCCGTTGCCCTGGCCGAGATCGGGGTTGAGTGCCACGCCTGCGCCCACGCCAGCTGCTGGAAGGTGGAACTGGACGCCAAGGGCAAGGTCTTGAGTGCGGAGTACATAAGGCCGGATGCATGAAGGCATCCCGGCAGCAAAGAGCGCGAAGCGTAAGCCAGCGACGCGGAACCGCACCGCGCGCTCGCGCTTGCGGCTGATGTCTACCGGAACCGGCCCACGGCGTACAGGCCGGCCTGTTGCGCCTCGATGCTGGCGGTGACATCCGGGTGGCGGGGCTTCTTGCCCTCCAGCTTGATCCACTTGCCATCAACCAATTGCGCCAACTGCAGGTCGTTGCGGCCCTTTCCTTCAAAGAAGTTCAGGGTGAAGGGCTCGCTGAATGCGGCCTTGGGATCGATGGGTCGCACGTCATAGACCTGGATGCAATCAAAGCCGGGCGGAGCCCCGGCGGGCTGGCCAAGGACCTCTACAAACGAGATCTCGTCGGGGTGCAGTGACTCGTTGGGGCTGATCTGCATCGGTTTGGGGGCGGCGCCCGGCTTCTGCATCCACCAGGCCGCGAGCACCGCAACGGCAATCACGGCCGCGAACACGGTAGATCGGCGGAACAGGGATGGGCGGGCTGGGTTCATGGGTGTTGTCCCGGCGTCGCGCATGCGGTCAACGGTCGACCGTTTACAGTTGACGGTTACCGCTGTGCAACGGCTTGACTGTCGACTGTGAACCGTCGACTGGTGCAATACTCCTATTCCCGCTGCCCGTATGTATCCTGCCCCCATGTCCACGCGCTTCACATTGCATGTTGCTGACCGCGTTGCGTCCATAAGCCTGGACGCTCCGCCGTTGAATGTGCTGACTGCGGCCCTTCAAACCGAACTGGCCGCCACACTGAAACAACTGGCCGGGCGAAATGATGTCAACCTTCTGGTGATCGAAAGCGCCCTGCCCAGCGTGTTTTCCGCCGGGGCCGATGTGCGCGAACACGTGGGCCGCGATGCCGTGGCAACCATGCTGCGCGCTGCCCACGGCCTGATTGCCCAATTGCTGCTCTTTCCGGTACCCACCATGTGCGCCGTGCGCGGCAACTGTCTGGGCGGAGCCTTTGAGATCATGCTGGCCTGCGACCAATGGCTGGTGGCCGAGGGCGCGGGTCTGGGCCTGCCGGAAATCACCCTGGGTTGCTACCCACCTGCGGCGCTGGTGCTGGCGCCGCAGAAACTGCCTGCCCCACTGGCCGCCGAGATGATCCAGACCGGGCGCGTCCTTCCCGCGGCCGAGTTCTGCCTCCGGTCAGGCTGCGCCTTGGTTGCCGCCGCCGACTTCGACACCGCGATTGCCGCCGCTCGCGCCCGCCATGCCGACCTGCCGCGTGGGGTGCTGGTTGAGACCACGCGCCTGCTGCGGGCCGGGGCAGCCGAGAGGTTTACCGCCGCAGTGGGCAGCATTGAGGCCGCTTACCTGCAACGGTTGCTGACGCTGGCCGACGCAACTTCAGGCCCGGCCGCATTTTTGGCGAAATCCCGCCCGGTCTGGAACCACCAATCCGTAGTGTGAGTGGCAACGGCTACGTGTTAGGCTGGCTGCCACAATTCTGGCGGTGACACAGCACCGCCGGCATTTCAGTATTCATGGGAGGAGGACCCATGCGCACATACATTCAAGCCTGCGTTGCCGTCGCGATGGCCCTTGCGCTGTCGTGGCACTCGCCGGTTTCAGCCCAGGCCAAGCCCGACAAGAAGGCACAGCGCGAGGCCTGGGACGCCGCCGAAAAGTTGCTGAAGGACGCCAAGGCGCCCGTGGCCGACGTCGTTGCGGCCGTCGAGAAACTCCAGCCGGTGATAGACCACGACATGGCGTTGAACCTGCTTGGCTACTTCGACCAGTGCGACAACGCCTGGTCCAGCGACAAGAAAGACAACCTGGGCCGCCCGGTGGCGGGACCGCGCCCGGTAGAGGCCTACCAGATTGCCCGCGCCATCCTTCGCACGGTGCGGTCGATGGACAACGCCGAAGAAGCTGCGAAGTTCGAGAAAGAAATCGGCGACCGCGAAAAGTTCTCGCTGCGCCAGCGCACTGCCATGCTGGATGCAATTGCCCGCAACTTTGAAGACAAACGCTGCGCGGACATCATGCTGGCCTGGACCAAAGACGCGGCCAAGGACACCGACATGCGGGTCCTGATCATCCACCACCTGGCAGATCACCCACGCGCCGAAGGCGTGCTGGATGCCCTGCTGGTGACTTTGCTTGACAGGTCCTGGCGCATCCGCGAGGTGTCCATTCTGGCACTGGTTGAATGCAGCGACACAGAAAAGGATCGCGTGACACTGGCAATGATCCAGGCACTGGCCAAGGAAAGCGGCAAACTGCGCAAGACGCTGGGTGACGCGCTGGCCCGGATCACGGGCGCAGACAAAGGCACCAACGCCGACGCCTGGATTGACTGGTTCAAAGAAAAGAAGCGCGAAGAACAAGGCCTGCCGCCGAAGTCCGGCAAGGGCGACCGCGGCACGGCGGTCAAGGTTTTCGAAACCGAGTCGTTCTCTGACCGCTACGTCTTTGTGATCGACACTTCGGTATCCATGAAGCAGATCATCAAGGACGAAGAGAAAGAGCGCCTGAAGAAATCGATGACCGAAAAGGCTGACCCCAACGACAAGCGCAAGCCACTCGATTGGACCCAGATCAACAGCAAGTTGGACCTCGCGCGCGAGGAAATGATCCGTTCGCTGGAAGTCATGGACCCCACTCACACCAAGTTCACACTGGTCAGCTTTGACATTGAGGCCAAGGTCTGGAAGGAAGAACTGGTTCCCACCGACGCCAAGAACGTGAAGGAAGCTGCCGACTGGTTGCGCAAGATTGCCGGCGGCAACCGCACCAATGTGTTCGCGGCGCTCAATGCCGCGCTGGACCTAAGCGAGAAACTCGCCGGCGTGGACGTCGACAAGCGCAAAGGCAAACCCGCCAAGCCGCCCAAAGACGGTAAGGTAGTCACCGGCCCCCATGCCGACGAGGCGATTCCGGACACCATCTTTCTGTACACCGACGGCTATGCGACCAACGGCAAGTACGCCGGTGATGACCGGGCGTGGCAGGGCAAGTCGCAGGATGAGAAGGCCAAACTCTACAGCGATATCATGAAGTACATGATTGAAGAGATAGGCGACCGCAACCGCGTGTCGCGCATCCAGATCCACTGCATCGGTGTGGGCAGCCCGCAGGACAGCACCACAATGGGTGCGCTGGCCCGCGTGGCCAAGGGCAAGTACGTACCAATCGGCAGATAGTCGCTTGCGCTGTCAAACGGGGCGCTTGGGCGCCCCGTTTTTTTCTGCAATGGATGCATGTCGATGGCGAATCGGCAATCCCGCCCAAACACAGATTCGCCCTGCCATGCTTCATGCTGTATCCTCAGGGCATGAACACACAGCAACGCAATGTGCTGGTTCGAAACCTGGTGGGCGGCATCGGACTGGTAGTTCTGGCGCTGTTCCTGATGACCTTTTTCGGCGTGTTTGACGGCGAGCAATCCAATGAAGCACAGGTTCGCAAGCTGATGGAGAGCATCCAGGACGAAATCAACGACCACGACTGGCATGACCTGGTCGCCCTGAGCGACGCAACCCCCGAAGAAGCCGACATCTGGCTGCGATCAGTTCCCAAGCAGGCCCAGTACGTTGTCATTGACACCATCACGCCCAAGACTTTCCTGAACGTGCCGGACACCGCGCGCGAGTTCGTCGTGGAAGTAACCGTGCTTGCCCGGTACGAGGCCGCGGGAATGGTCAGTTCGCGCCCGATCCAGGCAGACGGCAAGCTCTACTTTGTAAAGCTGAACATAGAAGGCAAAGAAGCCTGGCGGCTTGACTTGAAGAGATCGGCGCCATCGTTCCCCTACCTGCCAAACCCCAAACTGCCGCCCCGCGCGCCGCCAGCCAGTTGAGAATCAGCGCTGAACAACGGCCTGGCTGGGAACATGCCTGGGCTGGGGCTGCGCAGCAGTATCCGCCAGCTGCTGAGAGCGAGGCAACGGCAGCATGGCGATGGAAAGCGCCGCCAGCAGCATGCCCGCGGCCACAAAGCGCCGAGTCACTTTGGTCTCGTGCCAACCCCCGAACTGAAAGTGGTGGTGAAGCGGCGCGCAGCGCAGGATGCGCTTGCCGCCGGTCGCCTTGAAGTAACCGACCTGCAGCATCACGGACAGGGCCTCGGCAACAAACACGCCCCCGGCAACGGCCAGCACCAGCTCAATCCGGCCAAGCACCGCAATGAACCCCATCAGCGCCCCAAAACTCAGGCTTCCGGTGTCACCCATGAACACCTTGGCCGGGTGACGGTTCCAGAACAGAAAGCCGACCAGCGATCCTGACGCCACCAGCGCCAGCATCGCGGCTGTCCAGCCCAGGTCGGCATCGCCGGCGCCGGTCAGTGCCACCAAAGCTGCACCGACGGCCAAGGCGTGAAAGGCGATGGCGCCGGTACCTCCCGCCAGGCCGTCCAGTCCATCGGTCAGGTTGTAGGCATTGCTTGATC
Source organism: Planctomycetota bacterium (assembly GCA_019636215.1). Lineage (GTDB taxonomy): Bacteria > Planctomycetota > UBA8742 > UBA2392 > UBA2392 > H3-PLA7. The sequence continues at coordinate 55,761 of JAHBXZ010000003.1, forward strand.
CCACCATGATGAAGGCGCCCAGTGGCACCAAGCCCCAGCCAACATGCAGTTGCCAGCCCAGCACGTGCACCTGCGCGTGTTCGGGGCCCATCAGCATCACGGCACCGGCGCAGCAGGCCACGGCGATCAGCCCCTGCGCGAACAGCTTTGTGCGGCCACGAATGCCGTCCCCGCCCTTGCGCGTGAGTTTCGCCCAGTCGTCAACCAGGCCCAGGGCCGCATGGGCAAGCACGGCAAACCCTGCCAGCGCAAGGCCGCCCCAGACCTTGATGGGGTCAGCGCCGAGCCAGGTCAGAAGGGCGCACCCGGCTGCCGCTGCCGACAGCATGGCAGGAACCAGAAACACCCCGCCCATCGTAGGGGTGTGCTTCTTGCCGCCGTTGAGAAGGTTCAAGTAGTCGCTGGCCTTGCGGGGCTCGCCGTCATTCAGCTTGCGACGAACCAGCACGGGAATGATCAGCCTGCCGGCCGCAATGCAGGCCAGAATGGAAAGCAGGCCTGCACCGAACAGCGCAAGGCAGAACACCAGGTCAAGCTGGGCAAGATTTCGGGGCATCGGTTGTCCTGGTCAGGCCACAGCCGGCTTGGAACCGCGCAGCCGTACGGGAAGCGGATCGCCCACAGGGTGCTCGCGCACCGTGGGCCGGGTTACGAAGCCAGGCGTGGCCGTGCCATGCCGGCTCTCGAGCTCTGCCACGATTCTGTCCATGTGCATGCCGTGGCTGCCCTTTACCAGCACGATGTCACCAGCACAGGCTTCTTCGGCCAGTGCCGCTGCTGCGGCTGTGCTGTCGGCATAACGCCAGACTGTGCCGGTTCCTGATGCAGCAAAGTGCCGGTCAAGCACATCCGCCAGCCTTGTCATTTCTGGCCCGACAGCCAGCACCAGGTTCACGCTCAGACTGGTGATGTGCTGCGCCACTTCCTCGTGCAGGCGCTGTGAATGCTCGCCCAGTTCCAGCATGTCGCCCAGCACGGCAATGCGCTGGCCGCGAGTGTCGAACGCCGAAAGCGTCGACAGCGCCGCCTTGGTGCTGGCCGGGTTGGCGTTGTAGCTGTCATCCAGCACTCCGATGCCGGCAAACTCGCGGTACTCCAGGCGCCTGCCAACGGCCTCTACGCGTCGCAACGCCAGCTGCATAACCGGGATGTCAATTCCGCTGACCCAGCCAAGCGCAAGCGCCGCAAGCGCATTGTTGACATTGTGCAGGCCGTGCAGAGGCAAGCGAAACTCGTGCTTGCCGTTGAGGACGAAGTGCGTCCCGAAACGGTTGCTGCGCAGGTTTGTCGCGCGCAGTTCGCACCGCGCATCGGTTCCGAAGCTGACCACGCGGCAGTTGGCGCGCTCGGCCGCGCGCACACACTGGGCGTCGTCGTAGTTGACAATCGCGATGCCGTCGCGACCTAAAGCCGCCAACAGGTCGCCTTTCTCCTGAAGCACACCCTCCAGGCTGTGCAGGCCCTGCAAGTGGCCTTCGCTGATCGATGTCAGGATGGCGCATTGCGGGGCGGCGATGCGGGCCAAGGCCGCAATCTCGCCTCGCTCACTGGTACCCATTTCAATCACGGCAAAGTCGTGGCGCTGGTTCATGCGCAGAAGCGTCTGCGGCACGCCAACACGATTGTTCTCGTTGGCCTGGTTCTGCAACACCTCAAACTGGGCACGCAGTACCGCGCAGGCCAGTTCGCGCGTTGTCGTCTTGCCGTTGCTGCCGGTGATGCCCACCACGCAACCCTTCTGCCGATCGCGGTGCGCACGGGCAAGTCGACCAAGGGCCTCCAGCGTGTCTTCTACCAGGATCACCGGGACCTGAGGCTCAAAGCCTTCCGGCAGGCGGTGTGTGATCAGAACCCGGGCACCGGCCGCCTCGGCCTGCGCCAGGAAGTCGGCGCCGTCAAAGCGATCACCCTTGAGGGCCACAAACAGATCGCCCTGCACAATGCGGCGGGTGTCTGTGCACACGGCACCAAAAGTCTGTGGATAGCTGCGGTTACTGTCTGACGTTGCGCCGTTGCCGTCTTGCGGCAGACGGTGAGCCCAGCGCCCCCCCACTATCAGGCGCGCCTCGGCAATCGTTGTGTCGTGCATGGCCCTATGCCATCGAATGATGCCGGCGTCCGCTGCCCTGGGCGCCCCAGTGGCGTTGAAGGGCGTCTCGCGCCTCTTCTTTGTCGTCAAAATGCACGGTGCGATCTGAGAAAATCTGGTAGTCCTCGTGGCCCTTTCCAAGGATCGCAATCACCTCGTTGGGCTGGGCCTCCGCCACTGCCCGGTGGATGGCCTCGCGGCGATCCACGAAGGATTCCACGGGGCGCCTTTGTGGCGGTACACCATCCAGGATCTCCTGGATGATGGTCGTCGGGCTTTCGCTGCGCGGATTGTCACTGGTGATGATCGGACGGTCCGCGAGTTCGGCAGCAATCGCGCCCATCTTGGGGCGCTTGGTTCGATCGCGATCACCGCCGCAGCCGAACACTACTGTCAACCTGCGGCCCTGGCACACCTTTCGCAGGGTGGTCAATACATTCTCCATGGCATCCGGCGTGTGAGCGTAGTCAACGAACACAGCGGGCGCCTCGCCCGTAAACATCACCCTTTCAAGCCGTCCCGGAGCACCTTTGAACTTCATGACTGCAGCACGCACCTGCTGAAGCGGCAAGTTCAGCGCCAGCGACGCCGCCACCACCCCGGTAATGTTCTGTATGTTGTAAAGGCCGGTCATTGGGCTCAGGAACATGGCACCCCGGTCGCGCCAGCGCAGCCCGAACGACATGCCCTCCACGGCCAGGCGGGGTTGTTCTGCGCTGAGATCGGCTGAACCATTGATTCGGAACGTAATGCGCCGCCCCGAGCACTCCGAGGCCATGCGGGCACCGAACTCGTCATCGAGATTGAAGATGCCCACGGCATCGGGACGCAGTTGGTTAAACAACCGCGCCTTGGCGCGGAAGTAACCCTCGAAGTCCTTGTGGTAGTCCAGGTGGTCGCGAGTCAGGTTTGTGAAAATGCCCGCAGCGAAATCGACTCCGGCCACTCGGTCCTGATCCAGGGCATGGCTGGATACCTCCATCACGCAGGCCTGCTGGCCCCGCGCACGCATTTCCGCAAGCATCTGCTGAACCTGCAAAGGACCGGGCGTTGTCTGGTCGGCCTCGCGGGTTTCGTGGCCCACGATGTTGCAGACAGTGCCCATCAGGCCGCACGAGATCCCGCAGCGTTCAAAGACCTCGCGCATCAGAAAAGCGCTGGTGGTCTTGCCGTTGGTGCCTGTCACGCCAACCACCGTCATGTGCCGGCTTGGTTCGCCATACAGTATCGATGCAAGCAGGCCCAGCGACCGACGCACATGCGGGCTGACAATCTGTGGCACAAGCTTCAGTTCAGGCATCGGCTTGCCGACCAGCAGGGAACTTGCACCACGGTCCAGCGCATCACGCACAAAGCGGCTGCCGTCAACCTTGGTCCCCGGCACCGCAACAAACAGGTTTCCGGGCATGACCCTGCGGCTGTCGTCGGTGACACCGGTGACCCGCAGGTGCTGCAGGTTCATTACCCAGGTCTTGGGGTCGGCAAAGTGCAGGCGTTTGGCAAGCGAGGAAAATCGCATCAGTGTTCCTGTTTCCAATCAACGGTCGCGAACGGCTTCCAGAACGGGCTCTGAATCCTCGGGTACGCCCAGGTGTTTCAGGCTGCGCAGCACAATGCGGGACATCACGGGGGCGGCCACGGTTCCGCCATAGTGCCGGATCCGCCAGCCCCACTTGTTGAGCACCTTCGCCCGCGCTTCGTTGACAACAACAATCACCGTCAGTGCCGGATTGTCGGCCGGGGCATACCCGACAAAGCTGCAGATCTTGTCGCTGCTGTACTGCCCCTGTTTCACCTTGTGGGCCGTGCCGGTCTTGCCGGCAATGCGGTATTCCTTCAGGGCGCCGCTGCCGGCCGTGCCTTCGCCGCTGACGACGCGCTTTAGAGTCTCGTTCATCATTTCCCGCGTGACTTCGCGGGTCAGGCCGGTTTCCAGAAGTTCCGTAGGCTGTGCCTGGTACAGCACCTTGCCATCGCGGCTGACGACCTTGCCCACAACATATGGCTTGTAGACCTTGCCCCCGTTGGCAATCGCGTTGAAGCAGTTCAGCATCTGCATCGGGGTGACCTGCACCTCATAGCCGATGCTGACGCTGGGAATTGAACTTGGCACGGTCCAGTCCTTCAGCGGGCGCACGCGGCCGGCGCTCTCACCAAACGCCTGCCCGCCAAGGTCAAAGCCCGTGCGCTGGCCGAAGCCCAGTGCGCGAATCGTGTCGTGAAGGTCCTTGCAGCCCAGCATCAGGCCGATGCGGGTCATGACAGTGTTGCTGGATTTCACCAGCGCGGCCCCCACCGGCACGCAGTTGCGACCGTTGTGAAACAGCAGCTCGCTGGACGGAATCTCGTGGCCGTGGTCGGTGATCTGCTTCCTGCGGCCCGGGATGGAAAGTTCGGGTGTGTACTCGATCAGGCTGTCCGGGGTCAGCAGGCCCTTCTGGTAGGCGCCACAGACAATCAATGGTTTGAACATACTGCCGGGTTCAAACGGGTCGGTGATGGCAATGTTCTTGCGGGCCGCGGCATCGGTGCCGGGCTTGTTCGGGTCAAAGTTCGGGTAGTTCGCCAGGGCCAGCAGCGCCCCGCTGTTGGTGTCCATTACGATCACTGACACCGTAACTGGGTCCCACTTTGCCACGCAGGCGCGAAGCTCTTCCTCCACGATGGCCTGAATGCCGGCGTTGATGGTAAGGACGACGTCGGCGCCATCGCGCGCCGCATTGACAGCATCGTCAACGCCCTGCATCGGTCGGCCAAGGGCATCTACGGTGATCACCCGACGGCCTGGCGTGGCTGCCAGGTATTGTTCCAGTGCGCGCTCTACGCCCTCCTGGCCGCGCATATCGGAATCCACAAACCCCACAAGGTGCGGGGCGAAGTTGCCCAGCGGATACTCACGGGTCTCGATGGCGCGCAGCTCAATGCCGGGCAACTCACCCGCTTCAATGGCAGCGGAGATTCGGCCGGCTGTCTCCGGGTCGACCTCGCGCCGGATTGTGTAGTAGGCCTTCTCGCGGCGCTCGTAGAGCTGCCGTTCAAGCTCAGCCGCCCACTCTGTGTCGCGGCCCAGGATCTGCGCAAGGCGCAGGGCCACCACGGCGCGTTCGTTGCCTGGCACAACGCGGGGGTTCACAGCCAGGCTGGCACCCGAGAACGTCGTCTGTGCCAGCGCCACGCCGTCCTCGGTCCGAATCGTCCCGCGCGTTCCAACCAGCGTGACTGTGCGCGTCGAGTTTGCCGCGCGGCGCTTGGCGTAGTGGTCATGCTGCTGTACCTGCAAGTCATACAACCGCCCTGCCAGGCCGCAGAAGACAGCTACCAGAAGCCCAAGCGCCCACAAGGCGCTGCGCCGTGCGGAACGGCCTGCGCCCGGTTTGCCCACGGCCCACTGGATCATGCCACCCATGCTCATCTGGACTTTCCCGGTTTCTCGACCTGGGCCGGCGGCGCCTCCTTCACTTCGGGTGGCAGCAGCGGAATCCCGGCCTCACGCACCCGGCGCATCATTTCGGTTGGGTCACTCTTGCGGGCGCGCTCCACGCGCAGCACCAGGTTCTGCTTCTGGACCAGCCTCAGTTCGCGCTCCGCCGCCCCGGCCTCGAAGGCTACCGAACGAGTCTGCAGGCGCTGACCGACGACAACGGCCGCCAGCAGCACGCCAAAGAGGATCAGCAGAATTCCAGTCTTGAGGTTCATGGCGATTGCGGCTGTTCAGGCACGATGCTTCTTGCTGCGGTACTTGTCTTTGGGATCACCCTTTGGATCGGAAGCGCCCCACAGAAACACACGCAGTTTCGCACTGCGCGACCGGGGGTTGGCTTGCCGCTCTGAATCATCGGCTGTCACGTGGTCAGGCTTGAGGATTCTTCCAAGCTCGCGTGCCTGCCATTGGCGAAACTTCAGCTTGATGATGCGGTCCTCCAGCGAATGGAAGCTGATAACCGCAACAGCACCCGGCGAGAGCAGCCATCTCTCGCAGTGGCCCAACGCGCGCTCGAGCTCACCAAGCTCATCATTCACGGCAATTCGAATCGCCTGGAAGGTCCGCGTGGCCGGATCAATGCGCTGCGGCCCGCGCGGGTATGCGTCGGCACAAATGGCGGCCAGATCGCGCGTGGTTCGCAATTGGCCCTCTTCCAATCGACGTTTGATGGCGCGGGCTACCCGGCGCGAATGCCGCTCTTCGCCAAATCGCCAGAGGATGTCCGCCAGGTCTGCCTCGGATGTCTCGGCCAGCAGCTCCAGCGCCGTCGAACCGGAATCGTCGCCCATGCGCATATCCAGCGGGCCATCGCGCATGAAACTGAAGCCGCGTTCGGGAACGTCCAGCTGAGGACTGCTGACACCCAGGTCTAACAGCAACCCTGAGGCACCGCCCAGACCCAGCTGTTGGAGCACGTGGGGCCAGTCCCCGAAGCATCCGTGGCAGACAACGGCACGATCACCGTAACCTCGCAGACGCTCAGTTGCAGCTGCCACGGCGCGCGGGTCGCGGTCGATGCCGACAACCCGCAGTCCTGGGCTTGCGGCAAGCAGGGCTTGGCTGTGCCCGCCATAGCCGCAGGTGCCGTCCACGACAGGCGCGACAGCGAGCTCACGGTGGAAAGCCGCAACGACGGGTCCGCAAAGGACGGGAACGTGCTCGGCCACGTGCTCACGCGACCTCCGCCAGCCGGGCACTTTCGGCCTTCTCGGCCAGGCTGAGGATGCGTGTGACGTAGGGGCTGAACTCGACACCGCCAGGGGTGATCTCGCGAACGCGGGCCAGCAAGGCCTTGACGCGGCGAATCTCCGGCAGATAGCGGCGGACGCGATCCTCGAAGTCATCAGCCGTGCCGGCCTGCAGCAGCTCGCTGACAGCCTTCAGACCGTGCGGATCATCTTCCTGGCGCGTGTTACGAAGCAATTCCATGACTCCCCCCTTGGAGCTAGGTAATGGCAACGCGCGGACTGGCGCATGAACGCGCCGCGCAATGCCGGATAAAATTGAGAAGAAGGCTAAGTGCGGCCCAGGGCGCCGGGCTGCGGGCGGCCAGCGGTGTCGCTGCTGGCGTGCGCCGGGAGGCCTGTCTCCCGGGGCGCTTTCGCGCCATGGTGTCAGGCCTGCTTCGGCCTGGCTCCATTGAAAATCTCGGCGATCTGTGACGGGTCCATTCTCTCGAGATGAACCGGCACGTTTTCGTTCCTGGCTTCGTCCGGATCGCAGATCTGAAGGTGGTCGCCCGCCCCAGACACGATCACTTCACCCTTCAACTTCGCGTATTCGACATGCACTTTGGGCAGCAGGATTCGACCCTGCGCGTCCAATTCCACTTGCTCGACCAGCGACAACAGGTACTGGCGGTGGCGCTGCTGCGCATCCGGCAAACCCTCGCCCCCGGTCAACTCCTCGATCCGTCGTTCGCCTCCCTCAAGGTCAAAGACCTCCAGGTGTCGGAAGTCAGGCCCGGGCATCACGTACAGCAGAACCTTGCCGTCAGTGGCAGCCGGAAACCTTGAGCGAAACTTGGCCGGGATGTTGATGCGATTCTTTGCGTCCATCGAGGACGTGGCGGAACCGAAGTATCGCTGCGGTCTCGCCATTTCCCCTCCCACGCGCCTACTATACCCCACTTTCACCCACTTGGCAAATCAAACGACCCACTTTCTACAAAATTCTTTACTGAACAGTACTTACATCCGTTTCCGAGCAGGTACAACCATCTAATTGCGCTACATGGTCCCATGAAGGCCCATATGTTGTGGTATAACGCTGGCTGTGTCGTCGAAAACCACAGCACAAAATCACAATAATCGATAAGAAAATGGCCTTACCCGCCACAATTCCCCACCACGCTCGCCCCTTCCCCTGCCGCGCTTGCTCCAGCACAATCCCGTTATGCCGGAGAGCCACTTCGCAGATCGCCTTCAGGCCGCCATAGACACCAAAGGCGCGCCGGTCTGCGCCGGTCTCGACCCCCGCCCGGACTGGATTCCCGCCAGTTTCTTTGAAGCTTCCATGCAGGCACACGGCCGCACACCCGCGGCGATTCGCGCGGCGGTCAAGGCTTTCTGCATGGAAGTGCTCGAGCTGGTTGCGCCGTATGTTCCTGCCACGAAGCCGCAAGTGGCGTTCTTTGAGGCGCTGGGGCCGGAAGGCCTGACAGATTTTTCGGCACTGTGCGCGCGCGCGCGTGAACTCGGAATGCTGGTGATCGCCGACGTGAAGCGTGGCGACATCGGCAGCACGGCTGAAGCCTACGCCCAGAGCCTGTTCGGGGCTGCCGCGGTGCAGGGCGTGAACATTGAATCGATGCATGTGGACGCCGCCACAATCAACCCTTACCTGGGTGCCGATGGAGTGCTTCCTTTCATAGACCGGGCACATGCCGAAGGCGCAGGCGTGTACATTCTTGCCCGCACCAGCAACCCCGGCAGCGCGGAGTTCCAGCAACTTGAGCTGAAGCAGGGCGGTTCGGCCGTTGACGAAGTGGCCCGCAGAATCAGCGCCTGGGGCGCGGCCAGCATCGGCCAGAGCGGCTACAGCGATGTCGGCGCGGTAGTCGGCGCAACCCATTCCGACGCGGCCGCGCGCCTGCGCGAGCTGATGCCACACACTCCATTTCTCGTACCCGGCTGGGGTGCCCAGGGCGGCAGCGCGGAAACCGTGCGCGCATGCTTTGATTCGCGCGGGCGCGGCGCGCTTGTGAACAGCAGCCGTGGCGTGATGCACGCCTATGCCGCTGGCCCGCTGAAAGATTACGGTCACGCACGCTGGCGCGAGGCCGTCACAGCCGCCGCCAAGGCCTTCCGCGACGAGATTGCAGCCCTGATTCGCTGAACCTGGGGCGGCACTTTTCGTTGATAATGCAGGGCCGGGGTTGAGCCTTTGGGTCGATTCATGCACACTGTCGACCCCCGAAAGCAGGAGATTCCCGTGATTCGACATGCGCTGACATTGCTGCTGGTTGCATCCACATTCGCCTGCGCGGCAAGTGCTGACATGATTTCTTACCTGAGGCGCGCCGGCGGCAAGGTGACGATTGAGTCCGTGGACAACGTCACCGTCACGGCCTGGAACGCGCGCCAGGTAAGCTACCGCACTGCCGACAACAAGACCGGCACTGTGACCAGCGCCGATGTGATTTCCCTGGTTCGCGCCGGCGGCAGCATGAGCCGGGAGCTTGAAGCCGCCATCGCCGAAATGGCCAACGACCCGCAGGCCGCGGAAAAGGCCCTGCAGGACCTGACCAACAAGGGCAATGACCTCGATAAAGAGGAAGCCTTGTTCCGCAAGGCCGAACTGTGGGCAGGCGAAGCCCGCACCAGCGGCAAGACATCTGCCTACACGCAGGCCATCACAGACTTCGGCACCTACACCAATCGCTTCAAGGCCGGATACTTCGCCCGCGACGCCTATACCTCAATGGCGGACTTTCAGCGCAAACTCAAGCGCGTTGCCGACGCGCGCACCACACTGCGTGCCATGATCAACGCCGATGCGGCACTGCAGCGCCTGGGCAACCAGAAGCTGGGCGAGCTCGAGGCCTCACAGGGCGACTGGAAGGCCGCGCTGACGGCATTCAAGGCTGCCGAAGGCGGCTCTGGCGACGACAAGAACGCCCGCTACCTCGCATTGGCGTGGCAGGGCGTGGCCACACTGAAGAACGGTGACGCTGCAGCAGCGCGCACTATTCTGGAGACCGTCACCAACGACGAGACATTCCAGGACGAAGGCAATGAAGACGAACTTGCGCTGGCGGTTGCCTACCCGGCGCTTGGCGATGCCTACTACGCGGCCGGAAACTTCACCAAGGCCTACGACGCCTATGTGCTGGCCGGTTACTACATCTGGTGGAGCGGCCTTGAAAACGAAGGCTATGTTCTGGCGCAGGCCTATCTGTGCGCCAAGAAGTTGCAGGGCACAGACGAGAAGTGGAAGGCCCGCACGGAAAAGCTGCGCACCGCGCTTGCGGTCAGCTATCCGCGCGACCTGCAACGTGCCGACAGCGAGAAGTAATGCCCGCCAAACTGGAAAGCGCCGCGCACTGTGCGCGGCGCTTTTTGTTGCACCGTGAGAAAGCACCCTCACGCGAGTTCGCGACCACTGGCGATCCGCACTGCGCGAACAAAGTCGTCCGGCGACGGTGTGCTGACATCGCTTTCGGTGATGTCGACTTTTCCGTGGGGCGTTTCGAACGACCATGCCCGTTCATCACTGGTGCCGGATTGGCGCCACACCACAAGTTCGTTCCAGTGCAGCACCTGTTTGAGATCGTCGCGGTTGCCCTGCCATAGCCCCTTGTCATCCACTACCACCAGCGGAGGCCCGACTCTCAGCCAGTTGCGGCGAAGCCGCCACAGGTAGATCTCCAGCCCTGCCAGCAGTGCCACCACCCCGCCAACCAGGATTGATCGAGAAATCACCGCGGTCACAATCCATGGAATCGTGAACAACCCCACAAACACCAGCGCACAGCCCAGTTGCCTCTGATCGCGAGAGAACTCCGCGCGGGCCATTGTCCCGGCGGGCCGATAGGGCACTTCCGGCGCGGGGCCGGATGGTGGCATCACCAGGCCTAAGTCGCGTCCGCAGAACTGCCGAACGGTGTGTTCAAAGGCTGCACCGCCCTGCTGGGCAACCCGGTCGGCCAGGATGCGGTGGCGCTTGCCATTTGCGATGAAGTACCACGAATCCATGAACTTGCCAGCGTTGCGGCGCTCCACTCCGGCCAGGTCCTCCCACCGCAGCAGCAGCCTGGGCCGGCTGATCCGGCCCTTCCACAGCCCAGTCTGGTCCAGCCTTATGCAAAGTGGTCCGAACACCGGCCGCCCCAGCAGGTCGTGAAGCACCAGCAGGGACGGCACCATCAAGGCAACGCCAATCAGCGCAAAGGGCAGAGTAAACAAAAGGTTCAGAACATGGGCCCAAGAGTGCAGCTTCAGGCCGCTCTGCAACAGGTTCCCCAGCGGCAGCATGAAAACCACGGCCATGCCAGGCAGGAAAGCCGCACCGGCCAGCACATGAGGCAAGGGATAACTGTAGATTTTGGGCTTGGGTGGCGTTCGCGGGCTGTTGCTGGCCTCGTTCACGACCGTCATTCTCGCGTCACAACAGGCCGCCTGCAACAATCTAACGATTACAATGTGGGTTCAGTTTTGCAGGCTGCGGATCAAGGCGTCGATCTGGCTGAACTCCAGTTTGCCACAGGCCGCGTCGGCACCGGCTCGCAGCAGGGCGGCATTCAGGTGTTCGTAGGCCGAGACGCCGATGATGATCGGGCGGCGCCCGTTGCCTCCAAGCTCGGCGAGAAGCTCCTCTCCCTTGCCGTCGTCCAGGTCGTAATCCAGCAGCAGCAGGTCGTATTGCGCAGCGGCCATGGCGTCGCGGGCCTCGCGCAAGGTCTTTACGATCTGAACCTGGTGCGCGGCCAGAAACTTGCGCGCGACAAGGTTCGAGAAGACCTCATGATTTTCTACAAAGAGTATGCGCACGGATTGATTGTACGCGCGGCGAACCGGCAGGGCCGAAGGAAAGTCTGCAGCCTGGGGTCTAGGTCACCAGAAACAGGATAAGGAACAGGATCGCTGCCAACGCGGCCACCAGGGCAGCGCCGCCGGCAATGGCAAACTTGCCCTGCAGGGTTTCGGCCCGCGTCTCCAGTTGCTTGATGCGCTCGGCCATTTCGGCGTGGCGGTTCTTTTCAATGTTCAGCGCCCGCATGATGCTGGATTTGCCGATTTCGTACTTCGGCGGAGACTTCGGCTTGTGCGCCTCGCGCAGCGCCTCCAGGTCGACAAACAGGCTGCTAAGGTTCGAGTAACGCCCGTTGGGGTCTTTGGCCAGCATGCGTTTGAGAACATCGATCACATCGTCGGAAAGGCTTGGACGATACTGGCGAGGGTCGGGCATCGGCTCGCGCGTGTGGGCCAGCATGACGCGGCTTGGCGTGCCGTTGTACATCGGGCGGCCGGTAAGCATGTGATAGAACGTGGCACCCAGGCTGTAGACGTCGGCGCGATAGTCCACGTCTTCTTTACCCATGGCCTGTTCGGGTGCGATGTAATCGGGCGTGCCCAGCACCATGCCTTCGTAGCCAAGTTCCTTGTCCAGCCGGCTCTTCACGAACCCGAAATCACCCAGCTTGACCAGCCCGCTGCGCGTCACCATCACGTTGCTTGGCTTGATGTCGCGGTGAACGATATCGAAGTCCTTGTAATAGTTGATCGCGCGCACAACCTGGATCACCAGGTCTACAGCGCGGCTGATCTCCATCTGGTGGCGCGGCGACTCCTTCACCATGTCTTCAACGGTGCGCCCGTCGACGAACTCCATGCTGAAGTAGTAGTAGTCGCCTTCCTTGCCGACGTCGTACACCTGGATCAGGTTCTGGTGGCTCAGCTTGCCGACAATCCGCGCCTCCAGCACAAAGCGCTTGCGGAACTCGTCGTCGCTCAGCCACTGCAGGTGCAGCACCTTCAGGGCAACCAGCCGGTTCATGCTGACCTGCCGGGCCTTGAACACGCTGCCCAGCCCGCCCTCGCCAAGGCTTGAAATGATGTCATAGCCTTTGAACTTCAGGTCGGCCTTGCGCTCGCGGTCCTGCGTAAGGTGCGCCTGGGCGCGCTCCACACGGGCGACATCGGCCTCGGTCATCAGGTGCTTGTCGAGGACGATCTGCTTCAGCGTAAGGTTCTGGCCCAGGTTGGCGCTGGCCAATTGCTGGTCGCGGCAGGCGTCAAGCTGGTCCTGGGTCAACAGGCCGTTGCGGACGGCCAGCACGCCGAAATCGAGGGCACCCTTGCCTTCCCGGTGTTCCAGCGGGTCGGCAAGGGTGCTCGTATCGTCAGACATCTCGAATTCCCAAAATGCTGCGCTTATGCGCAGTTTAGCGGCATCTAGCTCTTCAGTGCCAGACCCATCTCGGCCAGCTTCTGGCGCACTTCGTTCAATGACGTCTGGCCGAAGTTCGGCGCGGCCAGCAGTTCCGGCTCGCTTTGCTCCAGCAGCTCGCCGATTGTCTTGATGCCAAGGCGCTCCATGCAGCGGCGCGAACGCACGGAAAGCTCCAGCGTCTCAATGCCGCGTGTGAGCTTGTCGTCGGCTGCGGCGGCCGCGGCTGCGGCGGCTGCGGCGGCTGCGTCTTCCGGCGGGGCATAGGCCAGCGCTTCTTCTGTGCGCATGCCAAGGCGCAGGCCCTTGCTGGCCAGGATGCTCTTGATTTCCTGCAGGCTGGTTTCGCCGAAGTTCTTGTAACTCAGCAGTTCTGATTCCGTCTTGAGTATCAAGTCGCCCAGAGTGTCAATCTTCATCTTCTGCAGGCAATTGCGCGAACGCACCGACAACTCAAAGTCCGTGACCGGCGTGCGCAGGATCTGCAGGCGCTTGTCTTCCTTGCGCTCGCGATCCTCGTCGTACAGCATGTTCTTGCTGGCCTCGGCGTCGCGCTTGAACAGCCGCGCCCGCGGGTGCGTCGGGAAGTCACGCAGCACAGTCTCGTAGCACTTCAGCGCGAGGTCCCACAGGCCTTCGTCTTCGTACAGCGTGCCCAGGTTGATCAGGACGTCGACCGAAACCGGCGGGTTCTGGCTGATGCGCTCATAGGCGCGGCGGGCGGCGTCGTCGTCGCCGGCGGCCTGCGCGATTAATGCCAGCACAAACCCGACAACCCGGTCTTCCGGGTTGGCTTCGTGCAGCGCGACAATCTCCTGCACCGCACCCTCAATGTCGCCGTTGCGGTATTGCAGCTCGACCCGGCAGGCGCGAATGGCAGGGTGGTCTTCCTTCACGGACTTGGCGATCTTTTCGGCATCAGCCAGGCGGCCCTGGGCCACCAGCGCCCGAAACAGCGGCAGCGCGGTGTGCACGGCCTTGCTGTCCTTGAACTCGGCGGCAAGCAGTTCTTCACCCTTGGTGTAGAAGCCGCTGTCAACGTAGGCGCGCGCGAGAAAATGCTTGCCCCATGCCGTGCCGGCCTCGGACTCCAGAATCGCCAGCGCGCGTGAAACGCGACCCAGCAGGAACAGCAGCACGCCGTGACGTTCGCGCGAGGCGTTCCAGTGCTCCAGCGCGTTCTCTGCCTGGCGCTTCAACACGGGATCGGCGTACAGCCGCTCGCGCATCTCCAGCAGCAGCTTGACATCTGGGCTTTTCGTATCGGTGATTTCGGTCAGGAAGTCTGCGGCAATGGCAGTGGACATTCACAGCTCCAATGGGCCATACCCCGACACGGAAAGTACCGGGGCATAGGAATCGAGGCGAACAGGGTAGGAACGAACCCTCGCATGTCAACCGGGTGTCACGGCAACCCGTAAGTGCTGTTTGACGTATATGTTCTGACCACCCCGCCGCCCAAAGGCTGCCCCGCCCAGGCAACAACCACCTCGTTGTTGTCCATGGCGACACTGGGGGTGCGATTGGTGGATGGCTGGCTGTTGCCGGCACCCAGGTCAACCGGGCTGCCAGGCCAGCTCTTGCCGCCATCGCGGCTGGCAACACAAAGGATATTGCCACCACCGGCCACTCCGTCATTGAAGGCGATCATCACCACCCGCACGCCGTCGGACTGCTTGAATCGGGCGATGCTGGGGCTGCGCACCCCGCCCGTGTTGCTGAAAAACAACTGGCCGGGCCCGGCAAAGGTGCCGCCGGTCTGGGTGTACGTTACAAACAGGGCGCGTTCGCCACCCGAGTTCTGGGCCACAAACGTCAGGATCACTTCACCCAGGTCGCCGCAGGCAATGCGAGGCTCGGTTTTGTCGGATGTCCCGCCCACCGCAATGCCCTGGCCTACGTTGAAGAAGTTGGCGCCGTTGTCGTCGCTGCGCATCATGCGGATGACACGGTTAGTGCCAAGACTTTCTGACCACACCACGTACACGTGCTGGTCTACATCGGCCCCGACGTCGGGCATTTCGCCGCTGACGCCGTTGGTCGAAAACGGCAGCGGCTGCGCGGCCGCGAACACGCTGCCCACGGTGCGCCGGTGGAAGATCGCGCTGGTAAGGCCGCTGGTGCCTTCCCACACCACATGAACGCGCCCCGCAACGTCTACATGAATGCGAGGGTTGTTTTCGTCGCCGCTGACGGTGTTGCTGAGGTTTGACGGCGTGCTGATCACGCCGGTGCTGGTGCGCGTACAGTAAAAAATGTCGCGGTTGGGCGCTGTGCCCTCCACCCACACCACGTGCAGCGTGCCCGCGCTGTCCAGGGCGCAGTGAGGCCGGCGCGAGTCATTCGTCGAGCCCGAAAACAGCGGCGCGGGCGCGGCAAAGCTGCCCCCACCGACGCGCTGGGTGTAGACCACGTTGTGATTGGCCGTGCCGTCATTCTGGCAATACACCAGGTGAACCCTTGTGCCGTCGTAGGCCACGGCGGGCTCAATCGCCGCGTTGGTTGGTGCCAGCGGCTCGGCCAGCGCCACGCCCGGCGCGATCTCAACGGGCTTTGCGGGCTTCTCTTCTTTGTCTTCTTTGCCGCAGGCGTTTGCAGTCAACGCGGCAAGGCACAACAGCCAAAGCAATGTCGCTTTCATCGGGCAAGACTTTCCGGGGTCGATTCGGGGTTGCGGCGGGCTACTTGATCATCTTCTCGTACACGCCCTTATCGCGTTTTACAAGCTTCTGGAAGCCCAGTTCCTTCAGCCGCGAGGGGGCCATTTTGTCCACGTTGCCCGAACAGCGCGAAATCAGCCGCTGCACCGGCAGCCCGCAGACGGGGCACTTCTCCAGTGCGTCGTCGGACATCTTCTGGAAGGTCTCAAAGGCCTCTTCGCAGGTCTCCCCGCGCTTGTCGGTGTGCTTGTATTCGTAGATGGGCATGGGATGTCAATTTCTGTTACACGCAGACCATGAAACGTGACACATTTTGCCGTCTTGGCAAGGTGATTCGTCGCCTAAAGGTTGATTCTACAAGACTTTCGAGGACAAAACCAGTCTGGCATAGCGTGTGCTTTGTACGCAACGACCCTGTGGCTGTGATGTGCCCCGGGGCTTCCAGTTATCCATAAGAACCTAAGGAGAGATTCCATGAAGAACAGCATCATGCTCGCCCTGCTTTGTGCCATCGCGATTTTCGCTGTCGCTTGCGGCAGCGGCAACAACGCAGCCAAGGGCAACGGCGCCGTCGGCAACGAAACAGGCAAGGACACCAGCGAAACTGCCGACGCTTGGGCGACCTACCGCAAGGACGGCCGCAGCTGGACGTACAAGATGACCGGCGACATGAAGATGACCACCACCGTCAAGAACGTGACCGACAAGGGCTGCGATACTGTGACCCAGATGTACGGCGCCGACGGTAAGGAAATGGGCGCTGCCACGACGACCCCAATCAAGTTCGAGACCGCGGCGGCTCCTGCTGACGGCAAGGCCGTAGAAACTCCGAAGTCGAAGGAAGAGAAGGTCAAGAGCGCTGCTGGCGAGTTTGACTGCATCAGCTACGACGACGGCAAGACCTGGATGATGAAGAAGTACCCTGCCATCATCGTGAAGAGCGACTCGATGGAACTGGTTGAGTTCAAGGAATAACTTTCCTCAACTCTTCAAAACGGGCGCCTACGGGCGCCCGTTTTCGTTTGCCGCAGATGCCGCCTTGGACTGGATGTTTATCACACCGGCAGGTACGCTTTGGCTTCCACTTTTCAGGAGACTTCATGTTGAAAGCACGTCTAGGCCTCACCGTGGCCCTTGCCGCATTGGTGATGATTGCCTTCACAGCGACCACTGGCGCGCAGGCCGCCAAGAACACCAAAGAAGAGCGCCGCGCCGAAGCCGAGCAGATCATGGGCACAATGAGAGCCCAAATCCGTGTGTCCTTTGCCCGGTCTGGCCAGGTGCCCGCCACGTTGGTCGGAAAGACAGCTGACGGGGCAGCCGGCGTCGAAGAAAGCGAACTGAAGGGCACCTACTACACGATTGAGGACAAGGTCTACGATGCCGGCAACAACCAGTGCGCGGTCATCGCCCTGCCCAAGGACAAGGCCGACGGATTGGGCCTGCTGACCTTCAAGCTGGCCAGCGGTGAGGGCACCACCACCTGGTACGACGACCTCGAAGCCCTGAAGAAGGCCAACAAGAACATCACCTTCCCGGACAAGAAGGACGAGGCCAAGGGCGAGGCCAAAGAAGCAGCTGGCGACGCCAACGACCCCTGGATCACATACCGGAAAGAAGGTCGCAGCTGGACCTACAAGATGACCGGCGACATGAAGCTGACGACCACCATCAAGAACGTCACCGACAACAGTTGCGATATGGAGACCCAGATGTTCATGGCTGACGGAACAGCCTTGGGCCCGTCCAACACCACTACAATCAAGTTCGAGTTAGGGAACGTCCCCAAGGGCGAACAGCCGGTCTTACCCAAGTCAAAAGAGGAGAAGGTGAAGGTGACCGCCGGCGAGTATGACTGCATCAGCTATGACGACGGCAAGACCTGGATGATGAAGAAGTACCCGGGCATCATCGTCAAGAGCGAGCACATGGAGCTGGTTGAGTTCAAGGAATAGACGCACCCATGCACAGCCGGGCGCCTTGCGGCGCCCGGTTTCGTTTCTGCCCGATCCGTTGGCGATTGCTACACTCAGCACGGAGAATCCCATGCTGCGATCACGCCTGATTCTGGTGTTGCTGGGCCTTGCAGTACTGTCGCCGATGATCGTCGCGCAGCAAGCCGACGAGGCCGGCAAGCCTGACCCGAAAGTCGCGCTGATGAAGCTGTACCGCACCCAGGGTGCAACCTGGAGCCACCGCATGGTCAGTTGGTCCCGCGGCGGGCTTGCCGTAAGCTCAACAGAGACAAGCAAAGTCGAAAAGGCCACCGACGCCGCGGCCACGCTGTCCGTCGCCGGCCGCAGCAAAGACGGCAACCACACCTGGAGCAGCAACGCGATCGTGTACTTCAACAAACCCGCCCCCGAGTTTCTGGCCTATGCCGGTGAGAAGCTGGTCGAAGAAACTCTCGACATGGGCTTTGCCAAGTTTCCGTGCAAGAAGCACCGGCTGACATTGGAAGGGCAGCAGCTGACCACCTGGGTAAGCACGGAACACCACCCGCTGATCGTCAAGCAGGTATCGCTCTCGGCCGATGCAACCGAGATTCGCAAACTGACATCGTTCCAGTCCACAGAAACCGACCCCTGGCTGTTGTATCGCATGGTGGGCCGCAGTTGGACGCTGAAGACAACGGCAACCATGCCCGGGCAGGATCCCATCGTTTCCGGCACCCGGCAAACCGTCACAGCATTGGAGGCCAACGCAACAACCATCACCCTTGAGGTGCTGGACAGCGAGTTAAAGCCGATGGCAGGCGCCGAGCCCATGGAAACCAGGATCGAACTGGTTTCGCAGGCAAAGAAGCCGGCCGCTATGATTGAAGAAGGCGAGTCGGCGGTCGAAACCCTGCGCACTGGCGCCGGCGAGTTTGAGTGCCGCAAGAGCAAACTCGGCGCGTCCACAGTCTGGATGTCGACCGTCTGGCCGACGCTTTTGGTCAAGTCGCAAAGCGCCAATCTTGTCAGTGAGCTGGCCAGCTTTGACCTTGGGCATGACGCCAGTCGCCTGTACCGCAAGGCCGGAAACAGCTTTACCCAGCGCATCACCACGACCATGGGGGCGATGACATTCACGTCGTACACCCGGCAGCATGTCCTCAAAGTCGAGGACGAAACTGTAACGGTGGCGCACATCAGCCTGGATCAGAACGGACGCGAGATCGGTCGCAACGAAGTGACCATGCCATTGCCCGCAAGCGGCGACCCGCTGCTTGGTTACGACGGGCAGCGCGAAGAGCTAGTCTCAACGCCCGCCGGCAGCTTTCCCGGGTTGGTTCAAGACGTTGGAAACGGAATGAAGATGTGGACGTACCACGGGTTGATGGTGCGGCTGGAACAGAAGACCGACGAGATTGTGATGGTCATGGAAGTGTCGGAACTGAAGCTGGAGTAACGGCTTGGCGCCGCTAGAATGGACACTGAGGGCCTGAGGAGGCAACTATGAGGATTGCATTTCACGCGGCGGCTGCCGCGCTGTTGCTGGTCTGTCTTTCGGTTCATTCGGCCGCGCAGGACAAGCCAGAAGACTTCCCGACCAAGTGGAACACCTGGAAGACCGCCGAGAAAGGCCAGTGGGCCGAGTACAAGCTCGCACAGGGCAACGTCTATAAGATGGAAGTGCTGGATGTCGTCGACGGCAAGGTGAAGTACCAGCGCCAGGACTTCGACAAGGCCGGCAAGCCCATCGCAGACGCCAACGGCACTCCGTTCGCGCCCAAGGTTTTTGACAAGCCCTGGAACCAGCACCGCGTAACGGCCGCCGGCAAGGACGCCAAGTGGCGCGACGATACGCTGAAGACCTGCGGCGTTGAGCTGAAGTGCCGGGTGGCATCCTGGACTGTGGGTAAGCAGACGGACGAAGTGTGGTACTCCACCGATGTACCCTGCGGAGGCATTGTCAAGCAGACCAGCGGCGGTAAGAAGACCCTTTGGGTCACCGGCTTCAAGGGCAAGGGCAAGGAAGGCGTTGCCACGGCCGAAGACAAGGCCGGAGACGCCGGCGACGCTGCCACAAACGACGACGACCCCAAGGAAAACCCGGACAACGCCGGCGCCAAGGCTGCCCTGCCCAAGTTTCTGTCCAAGGTCGGCAACTATGCCATCTACAAGGTGAATGCCCCCACCGGTGCAATGTTCCAGCGCCATGAAGTGATCAGTGTGGAAGGCGACACCGCCAAGTTCACTGTGGCCACCTGCGACGAAAATGGCGTGGTAGCGGAGGGCGCAAAGCCCGTCACCCGCGAACAGACCGCGGCCAAGTGGGCCGAAGAGTTCAAGTCGCCCGTCGAGAAGGCCATCAAGGTCTCCGTGAAGGCCGGCGACTACACCTGCGACAAGTTCGAACGCGACCAGGGCGGCGGCAAACTCACCAACTGGGTCAGCGACGGCGTCGTGATCAAGATGCACTTCAAGCGCGACCCGGTGGAAACCACCATGGAGCTTCAAAGCCTGCACCTGAAGTAAACGCGCAACAAACGCAAGCCAAGGCCCGGGCTACCGGGCCTTTTGCGTTGGGGGCAACAGGCGCGCCAGGTACTCCCAGAAAGTCGGGAAACTCTTGGAGACCACGTCCGGGTGCTCAACCCGAACACCCCGTAGTTTCAGGCCCGCCAGGGCAAAACTCATCGCCATGCGGTGATCTTCGTAGGTTGCGATCGGCTCCGTCGGCGGCCTGGCACCACCGTGCACAATCAGCGAGTCACCCTCGACTTCGGTGGCGACCAGGAACTTGGAAAGTTCCGCCTGCAACGCGGCGACGCGGTCAGTTTCCTTGCGCCGCAATGTTGACAGGCCCTCCAGTCGCGACGTGCCTTCGGCAAACGCGGCAACCACGGCCAGGGTCTGGGCGCAGTCGGGCAGGTCGGAAAGATCGACACGCACCGGCCCCAGCGACGCCGGCCCGCTCACGCCAAGGCCGCCGCCGGGTTGAAGCACTTGGCAGCCCATTTGTTCCAGCGCGAGAACAAACCTCACGTCGCCCTGCGGGCTGTTGAGTGCAAGGCCGTCAATCACGCATACAGAGCCGGTGATCGCCGCCGCGCCCCAGAAATAGCTAGCCGCGGTGCCATCGGGCGGGCAGCGATACTCCCCCACCGGCGCGTATGGGTGAGGCGTAATGCGGAACGAACGATAGCCATCACGCTGGATACAGGCCTGCGGAATGCCGAAGGCCTGCATGACTTCCAGCGTGATTTCCACGTACGGCTTGCTGACAAGTTCGCCTGCAATGCGGATCGTCGTCGGCTGCGCAAGTGCTGGCGCGACCATCAGCAGTGCCGAAAGAAACTGGCTGGAAACGCCGCCCGGCAAGACGATCTCGCCCCCTCGCAGGCTGCCGCCCTCAATCGCAATCGGCAGGCAGCCGGGCTGCCCCAGTTCGTTGATGGTCGCGCCCAGGCCCCGCAACGCATCCAGCAGCTCCGCCATGGGTCGCTGGCGCATCCGCGCGTTGCCATCAAGCTCAAACCTGCCGGGCAGGGCGCACAGCAGCGCGGTGGCAAATCGCGCCACCGTACCCGCCGCACCGGCCGAAAAGCGGCTGCCCGGTGGCGTACGCGGGCGTGGCGGATGCAGCTTCACGTCACGGGAAAGCGTGTTGGGGCGCGTGACCGACCAGCCGAGATCCGCCAGCACGTTCAGCATCAACGCCGTGTCGTCGCCCGGAGAAACATTCGCCAGTGTGCAGGGCGCGCCCGCCAGCGCGGCGCAAACCAGTGCGCGGTTGGCGTAGCTCTTGCTGCCCGGCAGTTCAAAGCGGACATCAAACGGGCCGGCAAGTGGTTCAATCGCGCGGGCGTTCATCCAAGCCCACGCAGGTTGCGGTAGTTGGCAATGCACAGGTCGGCCAGGCGTTCGCCCTGCTGCTTCGTGATTTCCGGGCCGAAACTGACGCGAATGCAGCCGATCGCGTCCTCCCAGCTGAGGCCCATGGCAGCCAGCACGTGGCTGGGGTCTGTCTCGCCGGGGGCACAGGCGCTGCCCAGCCCGACACAGAACCCCTGTTCGCCAAGCTCTATGGCCATGGCCTGGCCTTCAATGTGAAGAAAACTGATGTTGCTGATGTTCGGCAAACGGGGTGCCTTGTTTCCATTCAGCCGCACGTTCTCGCCAAGCCCCGCCACAAGCCGTTGCTCCAGGGCATCGCGAACCCTGGCCACGTTCGGCCAGGCCCCGGCGCGCTCGGACTCGGCGACTTCCATGGCCTTGGCCATGGCGGCCATGCCCGGCAGGTCTTCTGTGCCGGCGCGCAGCCCCCACTCCTGGGGCCCCCCCACAATCACCGGCACAATCCGGCTGTTCATCTGGTTGTACAGCAGCCCCATGCCCTTGGGCCCGCCGAACTTGGCCGAGGCCAGCGACATCAGGTCGCAGCCGATCTCGCGGGGCTTCAGTTCCACCTTGCCGAACGCCTGCACGGCATCGCAGTGAAAACGCGCCCCGGCTGCGTGAGCGATTTCGGCAATCTGCTTCACGGGCTGAATCACGCCGGTTTCATTGTTGGCGTACATCACACTGACCAGCGCCGTGCGAGGGCCGACCATGTGCCGCAGCGCCTGCACATCTACAACTCCGTCGCGGCTGACCGGCGCGTAGTGCACCACCGCACCCTCGGCTTCCAGGCGCTGGGCCTCCAGCAGCACCGCGTGGTGCTCAATGCCACTGACTACAAGCTCGTTGCGCCCCTGGCCTGTCGCCTTCATCACGCCACGCAGGGCCAGCAGGTCGCTCTCGGTGCCGCCACTGGTGAACACAATCTCGCGCGGGTCCACAGCCAGAACATTGGCGGCACGCTCGTGCGCCTCCATCAGTCTGCGACGCGCCAGGTACGCCAACGGGTGATGGGCACCGGGGTTGGCGAACTCATGCGCCGCATAGGCCGCCCACTCGGCGGCAACCTCCGGCCTGCAGGGGGCGCCGGCTGCGTAGTCACAGTAGACATACTCCCGGGTTGCCATCACGCTTCCTTGGGCGGCCGCGCCGGGCGCGGCAGAACCAGCACACTTGGCGGTTTGGTCGGGCAGGCGTGTACGCACAGCCCGCACCCGGTGCACACACGGCTGTCCACTTTCGGCACGGTCGCGTCAAAGTCAATCGCATTGGGTTCCAGCGGACAGGCGTCGTGGCAGGCCCTGCAGGACTTATTCTGGTAGCCCAGGCAGGAATCCGGCTGGATCACGGCAATGCCGATGCGGATCTCCCCCACCGGGGTCGGCCTCAGCGCGCCGGTCGGGCAGGCCGACATGCAATCGCCACACAGTGTGCAGGCACCATGGTTGGGCCGCAGGACAGGTGTGCCCTTGGGCGGGCCCTCGTTGTCTGCGGCCAGGTGCAGAACGTGTTCGGGGCAGGCATCCACACACTTGCCGCAACGCGAGCAGGCCTCCAGAAACGGGACTTCATGCAGCGCGCCCGGCGGCCGGAAGAACCTGCGGCCATGCATGTCTTCGAAATCACGGCTGGCAGGAACGGGCGACTTGCCCTCTTCGTAAAGCCGCCGGAACAGGTCGCCGTCAAAGTTCTGCACCAGCCTGCCGCCAGGGACCATGCGCGTGGCATACTTTGCGGCCTCGCCGGCGAATTGCCGCATCGAGTTGCGCCGGTCAGGATCAGTCGGGCTTGTGGAATCACCCATTTCCAGAGATTAGCCGCAAGCGCGCTGCAGCAACAGCGTCAGACCCATTGGGGCTCGGCAGCCGAAGTGATGATGCCGGCCTCGCGCCCAAGACGCAGGAACAACTTCGCGGCCTGCATGCCGGAGTCACCGATATCCACGGTGTAGTGGTTCACGTACATGCCCACAAACTTGTCGGCCCGGGCGCGGTCCAGGCCGCGGCCATAGCTCAGGGCGTGGTCCAGCGCCTCCTGACGGTGCTTCAGGGCGTAGTCGATGCTGGCCGAAAAACAGCGCGAGAACTGGGCAATCGTCTCATGGCCAAGGTCGCGGCGGGCCACGTTGCAGCCCAGCGGCAAAGGCAACTCGTGTTTGGTGAACCACCATTCACCCAGGTCTACAAGCTTGAACAGCTTCAGGTCGTTGTAGGTGACCTGGCCTTCGTGGATGATCACGCCGGCGTCGACCTCGCCCTTCAACACGGCGTCCTGAACGGTATTGAAGTTCATGTTCACGACCTGCACTCGCGGGTTGTAGAGCTTCAGTGCCAATGTCGCGCTGGTCAGCG
The DNA here is from genome assembly GCA_019636215.1 of Planctomycetota bacterium. Lineage (GTDB taxonomy): Bacteria > Planctomycetota > UBA8742 > UBA2392 > UBA2392 > H3-PLA7. The sequence continues at coordinate 79,562 of JAHBXZ010000003.1, forward strand.
GCCCGGGCACGGCAACGCGTTTGCCGTCAAGTTCTTGAGGGTTCATCGGCTCGCGGGTGACAATGATCGGGCCATAGCGGTCACCCATGCTGGCTCCCGCGCGGGTAATCACGTACTTGTCGGCGATGTAAGGGTAGGCGTGGTAGCTGCAGGCAGTCACTTCAAGTTCGCCGGTTCTTGCGCGCTGGTTCAGTGTCTCGATGTCACACAGCTCGTGCCTGATGTCCAGCCAGCCGGTGTCAACCTTGTGGTTGACCAGCGCATGGAACATGAACGCGTCGTCGGCGTCTGGACTGTGGGCGACAGTGATAGTCTTCTTGGCAGGCATCGGGTTTCGGTTGCGCGGCGCGGATTGAAGCCGTTTCCGCCGCAGCCAACCCGCATGCCCGCGGCACCCTGACGCTAATGCGTGACGCAAAATGCGCAATCGGCAGTCAGGTCAGCGCGCAGCTTTCTGTGCCTCGGTGGCGTTGTCCATGCGCACGACTTTCAGCTTCAGCTTCTCCCAGATCTTCGTATTCACGAACAGATCCACGACCTCCGGGTCAAGGTCACCGTCTTTGGCCATGGCCTGTAGAATCTGGATGGCCCTCTCCAGCGGTATGGCCGGCTTGTAGGGCCGGTCGCTGGCCGTCAGGCTGTCAAACACGTCGGCCACAGCCATCAGGCGCGAACCCAACGGCGTTTCCGCCGCCGGCACACCGTTGGGGTAGCCCTTGCTGTTCATCTTTTCGTGGTGCTGGCCGGCGATCTCGGGCACCCGGGCCAGGTCCGGTGTCCAGGGGATGCGCTTGAGAAACGCCCAGCTGTCCGCCACGTGGTTCTCGATCTCGCGGCGTTCGGCGTCGTTCAAGGTTCCCTTGCGGGTCTGCAGGCTAAGGTAGTCTTCTTCGTTCAGCAGCGCGAACGTGTCACCGTTGAAACGCCACGGGTTGTCGTGAATGGACTTCAGCCGCGCGAGTTTCTCGTCCGTCATGAACAACGGCTTGGAATGTTCCAGCAGGAACTTCACATCACTATCCAGCCGCGCGAGGTCGGCCTGCATGACCTGCCGCAGTGCCGGAACTTCTGCCTGCCGGCCCTCGGCAATCAGCCTTGCCTCGCGCTCCAGGGCATCCAGGCGGATCTCGCGCCGCACAATCTCTCCGCGAAACTCAATCGCCTGCTGCTGCGATGGATACAGCTTCTCGGCCTTCTGCAGCACATGCTCGCGTACACCGATCTTGCCGAAGTCGTGCAGAAGACCAGCGTAGTGAAGTTCGGTCATCTCTTCGTCGGTGAAGCTGACGTCCCTGAAAGTTCCTGACTTGTCCTTATTGACCTCGTCGGCCAGCGCCATGGTTATGCGGTCTACGCGGCCGGAATGGCCGGCAGTGCTTGGATCGCGCTGCTCAATCGCACCGACACAGGCAATCACGAATCTCTCGAACAGGTTGGCTATCGCGTCCAGCAGCCGCACGTTTTCAATGGCAACGCCGGCCTGGCTGCTCAGGCTGGCGGCGATCTGAAGGTCTTCTTCGCTGAAGGGCAGTACCAGCTTGTCGGTTTCGTCAGGCGTCAGGCGGCGGCGCGGGTCGCGTTTGCGGTTAATCAGCTGCACTACGCCCACCACTTCGTCGCTGGTGTTCTTCAGCGGCACTGTCAGCATCGATCGAGTGTGGTAGCCATACTTCACATCGATGCTGTTGTTGAACCGGTACGGCGCGCTTTCCGGCAGGTGGTAGACGTCCTCAATGGCAACCATCTCGCCGGTCAAGGCCGCGTAGCCGGCAATACTTTCCATGTTGGCCGGAAACACAATCTGCTGAAACGGAATCTCAACACTGTCGTTCTGGGCCGCTGCAAAGCGCAGGCTGAACACCTGCCGCGTAAGGTCAGCCCGTCGTACTGCCATGGCCCGTGTGCGTTTCTCGGCCTTGCCCAGTACCTTGCGGCCCGAAGCCCCGGCGCCGGTGCCGCGCTCGATGATGTAAATGCTGCCCGCGTCGGCATCGAGAATGTTGCGGGCTTCCGTCAGCACAACTTCCAGCAGTTCATCAAGCTGGCGGATGTCCGACAGGGCTGTGCCGATGCGGTTCAGGCGGACCAGCCGGTCGCGGGATCCCGACTGTGAACCCTCAGAAAACGCGCGGCCGCGAAGCCATGCCAGCTCCCGTGCCCGGCGCAGGATGCGCTGGACGTCGGCAGGCGACGGCGGGAAGTCCATGTGCCCGTCAATCTCTGTATCTTCGGCCACGCGGGCGCCGAAGGTAACCACCACAGCCGAAGGGGCCCGTTCGCCTACGAAGTCGGCCGGAGGCGGCGAGCCCTGGGTATCGGAAATCAGGCAGCAGCCATCACGCAAGCTTGTGGCGCCGGCGGCCTGGGGCGAATCAAGTTCCACAACCTGGTCGCGATCCGCACTGAAATGCCGGTTGGACTGAAGCGCCGCAATCACGGCAGCCCGGCGCGCGGCGTCATCGCTGTAAACATGTACCGCCAGTGGCTGAACACCGGCCGTTATCGGCAGTCGCTTGTACAGGCGCGAGGTCGGGGTGCGCATGGCCGAAGTATAGCCCGGAAGGTGTAGCCGATCACGCGGGTTTACCGCAGACGCGCAGTGGTTGTGCGCTTGGTCCAGTCAAACTTCAGGCGCAGGGTATCGAAATAGCTGCGCGTCGGGTGCGCAACCAGGGTCATCGGCACCGGGGACTTTTCGATCGTCAGCGTGTCGCCCGCTTTCAGTGTGATTGTGCCCTGACCGTCCATGGTGGCGGTGATGCTGTCGCCGTCGTGCAGCTCCACCAGCAAGGGGCCCACAGCGGGCACAACAAGCGGCCGGATACTGAGCGTGTGCGGGCAGATCGGGGTCATCACAACGGCGTCAAGATTCGGGTGCAGCAGCGGCCCGCCCGCGCTCAGGTTGTACGCGGTACTGCCCAGCGGGGTGCTTAGGATCAATCCGTCGCCATAGTAACTGGCGACGTCGGCATCGCCTGCGCTGACATGCACCGTTGGCATGCGTTCTTCTGGGGCGCGAAGCATGACGATATCGTTCAAGACGACCACTTCATCCCGTTGCCCGCCGTGCCTAACAACCACTTTCAGCATCAGCGATTGACGTGTAGGCAAGCGCCCATTGACGGCATCCTCCAGGCGCACCAGAAGCTCTGGCAACTCGTACTCCGCCAGAAACCCGAACTTGCCGAAGTTGACGCCAAGAACAGGTACTTGATGAGCCCCCAGTCGCCGCACGGAGCGCAGCAGGCTGCCGTCTCCGCCGAAGTTGATCACCAGGTCAGGGTGGAGGTTTTCAACGTCCAGCGACTGGTCAAGATCCACAAGCACATCCCTGGCCAGTTCGCGGGCCAAGGGCTCCACCTGCGCAATTGCGTGTTTCACGTCGGCGCGTCTGCCATCACCGGCCAGCAGAATCATCCCACCACGCCACTGCCCGTTGGCACGGTGCGCCTGGAATCAGGGCGTGCCGCGCCTTGGCGCAGTCCCATGCGTTTCTCGATGCTGGCTGCGATGCCCGCCGGGTCCAGGCCGACTTCACTTAAGACCTCGCAGCGGGCGCCGTGATCGACAAAGCGGTCCTCAATAGCCAGGATCTCGATCTTGTTGGCGTCCAGCCGCGCCCGGTTGGCGAACTCCAGCACATGCGAACCAAACCCGCCACGCCGGCAATGTTCTTCAACGGTGAACACAAATGGCATTTTCTCAATCAAGGGCGCAAACAGTGCTTCGTCCAGCGGCTTGGCAAAGCGTGCGTTGACGACGGTAAGTTTCTTGCCGTACCGTCCCGCGACAATCTCGGCGGCTTCCATGGCATGGTACACCATCGAGCCGTAGGCGAACACGACGCCATCGGCGCCCTCCTGCAGGATCTCGGCTTTGCCGAGTTCCAGCGGCGTCTTGTGCTCGTACTCCTGTTCCGGGCGTGCAGAGTTGGTACGCGGAAAGCGAACAGCAGCCGGCAGCCCGAGTTCAAGGCCGAACTCCATCATGTTGCGAAGCTCGGTTGCATCTCGCGGCGCCATCAGCACGAAATTCGGAAGCATGCTGATGTAGGCAATATCGAACACACCATTGTGCGTGGCACCGTCAGGGCCAACCAGGCCGGCCCGGTCCAGCGCCAGTAGCACCGGCAACTTGATCAGAGCGAGTTCCTGGAACAACTGGTCAACGCTGCGTTGCAGGAATGTGCTGTAAATGGCGCACAGCGGTTTCATGCCACCGAGTTTCAGACCCTGTGCGAAGCCAACGGCGTGCTGCTCGGCCATGCCGACGTCAAACACGCGTTCGGGGTACTTCTTCTGCACAATCTCCAGGCCTGTGCCCTGCAGCATGGCTGCCGTGATCGCGACAACTTTGGGATCACGCGACATCAACTCCTGGGTTTTTTCCACGAACACGTCGGTGTAAGACGGGCCGCCCATGCGGGCGAACTCTTTCGGCAGGTGCGAAGTGAGCTTGCTGCTGGTCTTAGCCGCGTGGTAGGCATAGTGATCCGGGACGTCGTCCTTGAACCCCTTGCCCTTCTTGGTCAGCACATGCAGCAGCACGGGCTTGGGCACGCGCGCGATGTTTTCAAAAGCCTCCAGCAGCGCGTCGATGTCATGGCCGTCAATTGGCCCGTAGTAGAAGTATCCCAACTCCTCAAACAGCACACCGGGGTGCGTTGCCGGCATCAGGCCGTGCATGCCTGCCTTGACATGATCCAGCACATCATGCAGGGCCTTGCCCACCGAGCCAGTGGACTCTTCCAGCGACTTCAACACGCGCTTGATGTCGCGCTTGGCCGATGTGTAGGCATGGCTGGTGCGGAACTTGCTGAAGTAGCTGGCCAGTGCGCCCGTCGCCGGGCCGATGCCGTGTTCATTGTCGTTCAGGATGACAAGGTACTTAAGGTCGCGCAGGTCACCGCCGTGGTTCAAGGCCTCCAGCGCCTGGCCTTCCTGCAGCGCGCCATCGCCAATCACGGCAACACTGGTGCGATCTGCGTGGCCCAACTGCTTGTTGGCAATCGCAATGCCCAGCGCTGTGCTGAGGCTGGTGCCGCCGTGGCCGGTTTTCACCAAGTCGTATGGACTCTCTTTTGGGTCAGGAAACCCGGAGATGCCATGATACTGGCGCAGGCCACCAAACTGACTGCGCCTGCCTGTCAACAGCTTGTGTGGGTAGCACTGATGCCCAACGTCGTACACCACGCTGTCGTGGTTCAGCATCTTGTAGTGATAGTGCAGGGCAATCGTCAGTTCAACCGTGCCAAGGCCTGAACCCAGGTGGCCGCCCGTGCGGCCGGACACGCTTTCAATGATGAACTCGCGCATCTCCTGCGCGAGCTTGGGCAGATCGCGAACATCCAGCAGTTTCAGGCCGTCTGGCGTATCAGCCTTCTCAAGAAGCGGATATGGCATTCCTTCCCCTGCGTTGCGAGGTGCCCCCTCGCGGAAGGGTGATCTTAGCGGCCCGTTGACATGACCGCCAGTCGCGAGACAGCGCCACCGGTTGCGACGATTAGCACCGACTAATGTGTGCGCGCGACGAAGTAATCCGCAATCGCCATCAACGCCTGCGGGTCGGGCAGATCCTTGATCTCGGCTATCGCACCTGCCACCAACTCTTGAGCGTGGGCCTTTGCTTTGTCGCGTCCCATGACGCGGGGGTAAGTCATCTTGTCGGCGTCGCGATCTTTGCCTGGCGATTTGCCCAGCTGCTCGGCTGTTGCGGTTTCGTCCAGGATGTCGTCCACCACCTGAAACGCCAAGCCGATCTGGCGGCCATAGGCTCGCAGCCTGGCTTGCGTCGCGGCGTTGGCCCCGCCGACGATCGCGCCGCACACCACGGCGGCCGTGATCAGCGCGCCTGTCTTGTGCTCGTGGATATAGCGCAGACGGGCAATGTCCGGTGCCGCGCCCTCGCTTTCCAGGTCAGCCATCTGCCCGCCGACCATGCCATCAATGCCGGCGCCAACAGCAAGCTCTCGTGCAGCCGCCACGGCCTTTGCGGGGTCCGCAACACCCTCAAGCACGGCCTGAAACGCAAAGGTGTTCATGGCATCGCCGGCAAGGATCGCGGTGGCATCGTCAAAGGCCTTGTGGCATGTCGGCCGCCCGCGGCGAAGGTCGTCGTTGTCCATGGCCGGCAGGTCGTCGTGAATCAAGCTATAGGTGTGGATCATCTCCAGCGCGGCCGCGACGGGCATTGCGTCGTCCAGCTTCCCGCCCACGGCGTCGCAGGCTGCAAACACGAGCAACGGCCGCAGGCGCTTGCCACCGGCGTACAGGGAATAGTTCATGGCATCTACAAGGCGGCGGGGCGCGGCGGAGTCCGGCCACGCAAAGCGCCGAAGCGCCTGCTCGACCTTTGGGCTTAGCCGGTCAAGCAGGCGCTCGAAGGGATGTTGCTGTGCAGCAGAATCAGGCACCGGGCTTCACGTCCGCAGCCTTCTTGGGCCGGGTGTTCTCGTTGTAATGGGCGGGTTTGGCGGCCTTGCCCAGCTTGCGGTGGTTGCCGTTGCGCAGTGTGGCAAGGTCTGCATCGGCGTCGTCCAAAATCACCGGTGTCAGGTCGCGTGCCAGTTCCACGCCCTTGTACTCGTTGCGGCCATCAGGGCTGAGCGTATTGATGATGGTCGGGCGCAGGAAGAACATCAAGTCAGTCTTGGTGACAGACTTGTTGGCGCTCTTGAACAGATACCCGACAAACGGGATGTCCTTCAGGAAGGGCAGGCCGTTTTCGTCCATGCGTTCGCGTTCGCGCAGCAGGCCGCCCATCACCATGGTTTCGCCATCGCGCATATAGACGTCGGTCTGTGATTCACGCAGCGAAAGCACCGGGGTGTTGTTGCCTTCGATGGCCGCGTTGCCAATCACTTCGCGTACGGTCACGGTCACTTCCAGGCGCACAATGCCACCCTCGAAAATCGTGGGCTGCACTTCCATTACGATCGAAACTTCGCGGAATGTCACCGTTGCCGTGGTGGTACCGGTGCCCGTGCCCCGGCTGGTGGTCTGAACGTACGGAATTTCCTGGCCGACCTCGATGCGGGCGCGGCGACGGTTGCTTACCATCTGCGTGGGCTGGCTGAGGGTCTTGACCTTGCCGTCGTTGGCCAGCAGTTCCAGACGGGCGTCAATCACCTGGTTCACGAATGTCCCGACAAACGGGCTGAAGCCGGTCGGGTTGCCGAACAGGCCTTGAACCGTGCCTCCCGTCGCATCGTCGCGGCTGCTGCCGGTTACTACGCCGTCTTTCCAGCTGTCGACGGGTTGGCTGCTGAACAACTGCAGGCCGTAGCCGATGTAGCTTTCCAGGCTGACTTCCACCAGGCGGGCCGAAATCAACACCTGCTGCGGCATGGTGTCCAGGCCCGCAACGAACTTCTTCAGGGCGTCCATGCGCGAGCGGCGCTCATAAATGATAACGCTGTTTGTTTCGGGGTTGGTGCTGATGCGGCCGTCGGCCGTAAGCACCTGGCTCATGGCTGCCTGCAGGCCCTCGGCGTTGGCGTCGCGCACAAGGGAAATCTCAACGACCATCATTGGGTCGTCCGCGGCCTCGTCGGCCAGACGCTTGCGTTCAACTGCCAGCGCACCAACCTTGGTCAGGAAGGCGTCGATCTGGTTGACGACTTCTTCGCGATCCGAAACCATGATCACGTTGGTATCGCGGTCGACAACGACCTTGCCGCGCGGGCTGAGCAGATTCGTGATCTCACCCTTCACATCCAGCACGTTGACGCCGGGCAGGACGTAGTCACGGGTCACCATCTTGACCTGGCCGCCCGCTGCGTTGGGGTCGAACCCCGTGTCCGCGTTGGGATCCACCACTTTCATGTAGTCGTAGTAGTAGCCATCGGAGTTCTTCACCACCTTCAGCGCGCCAACGTCAGCAAGGCGCTTCAGGATCGCTTCCGGGTCGGCGTTGCGCATGTACATGCTGATGCGGCGTTCCTGGATGCGCTGGATGCGGCGTTCTGTGCGGGCTTCCTGGTCGTCCGTGCGCGGGCCGGGAATGTCATCTCCGGTATCCTGCTGCGGCACCGTGGGCACGAACACCGGGGTCTGGGTAACCTTGGCGACTTCCATGATCGCCGCCACCAGTTCCTGGCTTTCGAAAGCAACATTGAAGCGGCCCTCGGCGTCGCCCTTCACCACGTTGGCCAAGCCAGCCGTGGCGTTCTGGCGGCGCTTGATGATGATGAAGTTGCCGTCTTCCACATACTCGAGCTCGTTGGCCTTGCAGATGCTGCGGATCGCGTCCTTGGGCAGAACCTTTCGGTACATGACCGTCAGTTCGGCCGTGATCGTGCCTTCCACGATGATCTGAAGGCCAGAGCGCAGGGCGATGTAGTGCATCACCGTGTGGATGTCCTTCTTTACAAAGTCCACGGTGATGGGGTCGTTCGGGTCAGGCTCGGCTTCGGCCTCGGTCTTTTCACGATCCTTTTCTTCCTTGGCTTCCTCGGCTTTGACCCCGTTGTTTGCCGGAGCATTCTGTGCCGCCAGCGGAGCCGCCAGAAGGGCCATGGCAAGAATTGCCAACAGGGCCTTGGGCCACTGGTACGCGTTTGTGCCGATCTGCCCGTTGCTGAGAATCATGAATCTTCCCCCATGAATCGCGGAAATCTTCCGCGTGATTGGATCCGTCCGAATGTGCACTTCCGGCATTGCTAGTCCGGGTACCGGCCCGGAATCGCAAGTTCAAGTTCAAGTTCTTCCTGGTTGTCACCGCGCAGCTTTACGGAAGTCTTTGCGCGGGTCAGGATAATCTCTTCCACGGTGAAGCGGGTGCCGGTCAAGCGATCACCTGTCTTGTAAGGGCGGCGCTTGCCCTTGAACCAGGCCTCGGGCACTTGCTTCTTTTCCCAGACCTTGTTGCCGTTCTCGTCAAGGTCAGGCTCACCCTTGTCGTTCAGCCGCAACACCATCTGAGGCGTCACAGTGACACCTTCAATCACCCATTCGTTGCGGATGCGGTCAATGTAAAGGCGGCGCTCTGGCGCCACCACGTCCAGATTCATGACGTGCATCGGGTCAAACGGGTACTCGGCACCGGGAATGCGCTTCTTGGGATCGTGGTGAAAGCTGCCCAACGTCAGGCCTTTCTCCACGACTGGGAACTTCCAGGTGAATGAAAGCGTCGTGGGCTTATCTTCTTTTGGCATCGGCAATGCTTCGGTCGACGACAGCGGCGCCGGGCCGCCGACAGGGCCGGCCGCAGTTGCCCCGCCAACCGGCGGAGGAGTCGGAGCCGGGGCAGGATCCGGAGCAACAGCCGGGGCATTGTTGGCAGCAGGCGTGGCCGGCGGCTTATCCTTGAAGAAGTTGAGATACACCACAGCGCCACCGCCTACAACAACGATCGCAACGAGCGCGATCAGTTGTTTCGTCTGTTTGCTCATTTCTGCCATGTTCGCCCGCCTGCGGTAATCAACCGCGTTGTTTGCTGCTACTTGGCTACGCCCACCTGATCCAGGTTGCGACGCTCAATCGAATAGATCGTCATGGAAAACACGTGGCTGTAGCCGCCGTTCTGGTCACCGTCGATGTCCAGGGACTCGATAATCAGCACGGCATCGGGCATGCTTTCAAGCGCCGCCACAAACCGGCCAAAGTCGTGGTACGTCGCCTGGCAATCCACCAGAATCGATGCCGCCTTCAAACCTTGTGGGAATGTCAGTTCTTTGGCGCCGTCGTACACAGTCTTGGCCCGCAGCATTTGTGACTGCTCGCTGCGCAGGCGGATGTTGTGATCCGCCGCGATCTTGGAGATACGGTTGATCAGGTCGGCACGGTCAACTGGCGCGGTGAACTTTTCTTCCAGCTTCGCCAGACGCTCGCGCATCTCGGCGCCTTCCGTTTCCAGAACGCGGACACGGGTTTCGCGGCCGACCAGAATCTCTTCGGTGGCCTTGAGTTCGTTCAACTTCTTGTCCTCAGCCACGCGGGCCTGCACCTGGGGCACATACAGCGCATAGTACAGGGCAATCGGAATCGCCCCGCCCAACAGCACTGCGGCCACGATGGCCACAATGCCCGCCGTCCAGTCCCCGCCGCCTCCACCTTGCTGCTTTGCCATGATTGCTCCTACGGGGTGTTTCCGCCCGGTGCACTGAAGATGCGCTGGGCAGCCTGGATCGTAAAGTCAAGGTACTGGCGCTCGTCGCCCGGCCGGCTCTGGCGATTGGTGGCATCCGCGCGTTCAAGGTTCAGCGCAAACGACGGCTGCCCCACCAGGTTGGTCAGGTTCTCCATCTTCAATGACCGCGCATCGAGCTCGCGCTTGGTCAGCACTTCTGAGCCCTGCACTTCAATGTAGCCGCCACCCAGCAGCCCGCGCGGGCCAAGGAGGTCTTCGCCCTTCAGTTCGGTACCCGGGCCACCCTGGGGGTTGCCCTGGCGCACAATCGAGAAGCTGAGCTGGCGGTACCAGAACTCCGCCGAAGCAGGGCGGACCTCAAACAAATCCTGAAGTGACAGCGTGAAGTACTTGCGCTCGTTCTGGACCTTCAGGCTTTCCTTCCAGGCCTCAATCAGACCGTTGCGACGCAGCACCGCCTTTGGCTCGCGCAGGTTCAGATCGGCTTCCATGGCGGTGTTTCGGTCGCCCAGCTCTTTTACCTGGGCCTGGATCTTGTTGAGCTTGGTGGTTTCGTTCCAGTACAGGCTGCCGACAAAGATGGCAAGCAGGCCGGAAAGGAACAGCACACAGACAATGGACAGGAAGATCACGCGCCGTCTCTGGCGTGCCTTCGCTTTGTCCTTGATCAGGTTCAGTTCAAACATGGCGGCGTTGTTCCTTTATACCGGCACAGTTCCGGCTAGAGCTGCCGCATGGCAAGCCCGGTGGCAATCGCCATCAACGGGCCCAGTTCATCCAGGAAGTTAGGCGGGAACTTGCCCGAAACGCCGCCTACATCCAAACGCGCAAACGGGTTCCACAACTGCGTGGGAACACCCAGCTGGCTTGCAAAAAACTCGTCAACGTCCGGGAACTTCGCCGTGCCGCCGCACAGCCGCACTTTGTCGATACGCGGCACAATGCGACGATTGATGTAGTACTTGAACGTATCCTGAATCTCGCTGATCAGGTCACCCAGCGCGTCCACCAGCACGGCGCGGTTGGCACTGATGCGCTGGGCCGCGTTCATGTTGTTCTGGGTTTCGCCCGATGCGGCAAAGCCCTGGTCTTCCTCGCCGGTCATCGTGTCGCCACCGGTGGTGAAGCCCGTTTCGTCGCTGTCCAGCAGCACGTATTCTTCGCCGCCTTCGTCAACGGGCTGGAAACCCTCAGTGTCAGCGTCGCCGCCAAAACCTTCGGTCTCGCCGCCGGCTTCGGTGACGTCGCCGCCGCCCCCGCCGCCTTCGAGTTCATCCAGCGGAGTATACGCGGCCTCGCGCTTGCGCTTTTCGGCCTGCGGCAGATCAAGACCATAGATTTCACTGATGGCGCGCGAGAGCATGTCGCCGCCGCTGGCAATGTCGCGCACAAACACCCGGCGCGAACCGTGGATGATGGACAGGTTCGTGAAACGCGCGCCAATGTTGATCAGCGCCACAGTTTCACGGTCGGCCACGCCTTCGGTTTCCAGGTACGAGTTCGCCAGCGCCAACGTGTCGATGTCCAGCACGACCGGGTCAAAACCGCCCGATTTCAGCAGTACATACTGCTTGTCTACTTCTTCTTTGTGGACGGCCACGACCAGGCCTTCCATGACCGGCTTGCCTTCTTCCATGCCTTCGTCAAACATCACGAAGTCCAAGGCGGCCTGGGCCAGGTCGAACGGGATAATTTGTTCGGCTTCAAACCGAATCGCCTGTTCGACTTCCCCCTTTGGAATGGCCGGGAACTTGAAAAGGCGCGGCGCAACGCGAGGCCCCGAGACCGAAAACGCGCAGGGCTTGCGCGAAAAGGCCGAGTCCTGCGAGATACGCTCAAGTGCCCGTAGTGGGGCTTCGGCAAGGCTTTGTGGAGATTCCTCGGGGTGGTACTCGGCGCGGCGAATGTCCGCCTGGCCCACGCTTTTCAGCGCGTAACCAGAACTGGTTCGCTTCAACGCGACGGCCTTGACCGAAGATGTCCCTACATCAATGCCAACGGCAAGTGTAGCCATGGGCTCATCCGCAACAGGAGAAAACAGTTTTTCGGAACTGACGGAAACATAGAGGGCGCCTTGGGGTACGTCAACCCCCTTTGGTGCAAGCAGATACGCAAACGAAACCGGAAGGCCAAAGGTGGCCTTCCGGTCAGGTTGCGCAAGTGCAGGATCAGTTCATGTTGCGGCAGGTCACCACCAATTGCACGGTGGCGGTTTCATCGCCTTCCTGGGTCAACATGTTGACGTTGAAGGAGCGCGTGGAGGTACGAATCACTTCGAAGCTGCTGATCAGGCTTTGGTCGAAGGTGCGAGACGCGGTGCCGATCGGCACGTTGTTGGCGTCAGTCTCCTGGATCCAGCGTTCGACGTTGTACGGATCTGTCGGAGGAGCCGCAGCCGGGCGGCGCGACTGCCAGGTGATCATAAACGGCGTGGTCGTGAAGGAAACCGGGTCATAGCGCAGGCTGACAAACTGTACCCTATCGCCCACGTTGCCGCCGCTGGCGTAATCACCCCGTGAGGCCAACGTAACCCCAGTGGGATGCCACGCCGTGGGGTACGTGATGGCACGGCCCGTGCGGGCGTCGAACGACAACTGGCGGATCAAGTCCACGCGCATCGTGGCTTCGTGGAAGTTATGCGACTCGGCAAACCCGCGGTACAGCATGACCAGCACCGAGCCCATCCCGAACAAGAGGATGCTGCCAGCGATCATGGCCACCATCACTTCGACCAGCGTAAAGCCCTTTCGGCTTTTGCGGTTGCTCAGCATACGCATGTGATGCCCTTTCTGTGGCTATCTGTCATGGCCTAGCGGGCCATGCGGGTTTCCTGGTGAAGTTCGTTGTCGGCCGAGGTGCCCGAGAAGCCACCCCACTGCATCACCACACGAACACGACGGTAATAGACGTTGATGTTGCCGACGCCGTTGTTCCAGACATCCAGCACAAAGTGGTCGTTGGCCGGCGTGCCGGTAGAGTTCGTGAAAAGCAACTGCGCACGCACGCGGTAGTCAAAGCCGTCCAGCGTCACGGGCTTATAGCGCTGTGCCGGAATCCAACCCAGGCCGACCGTGCCGAAACGATACCCGTACGGCAGATAGTTTGTGGGGCCGGTGTCGGCAGCGACGAAACCGGACAGCGCCGTGTAGCCTTCGGACTGCCAGTTTTCTACTTCGCGCTCGGCCAGAAACAGGGCGTTCTGTTCCTGCCATTCCTGGATCTCTTTGACCCGCGAGCTGATGTAGTAAGCCGCGCCAGCCATCGACACCACGGCAATCACAAAGGCCGCAATGCCGACTTCCATCAGGGTAAAGCCCTTTCGGCCTCGACCGAGCCTGCGCGCGCGACTTGTCATATTCCGCCTCTGGTTTCAGGAGTTCTTACACGGATAATACACTATGCAAGGCCGATGTCAAAAGAATTCTGAACTACATTACACCAGATACAAACAGGCCGGAGAGATCTCCGGCCTGTCGCGTTGCATCAGAACAATCTTACGGCCAGGTGAACGAGCCGTCGCCGCCCGACCAGTTGAACAGCAGCGAGCCGTTGCCGTCGCTGGCGGTGTTGGCCGTCGAAGCGATCGTGCAGGTCGTTGCGGTCGTGGTCAGAGCATCGGTGATCTTGAAATACTTGCCGTTCAGTTCGGCCGCGTTGACACCGCAGCCCTTGGTGGTGCCGCCAATCGCACCAGTCAGCTTGGTAACTTCAGTGTTGACGCCGACCTTGGCGTAGGCCACGCGGGCCTGGCCCTTCATGCTGCCCATCATCTGTTCGCCTTCCGCGCGACGGGCGTCGCGGGTGTTGCTGGTGATCAGCGGAATCGCGGCCAGAGCCAGAATGCCGACGATAACCACCACGATCAACAGCTCGATCAGTGTGAAGCCCTTGCGACTGTTCTTCATAAGTATCTCCTGAGATTGCCTTTTACGGCAGGAACCAAACGGTTAGGGGACGGATTCCAATTCGCTTGAAGCATGGTGTAAAGGACAAAAGCGAGCTATTCACAATCTTCTGTCCGTTACATCATGACTTCCGTACTGTTGTGTCACGACTTTATCACGGCGGGGGTGGTGTGTCCAGTAATTCCCGAGGATTTCTGCTCGGCCTGTAAGAATTCCATGTTTCCGGCCTTGTGTGTCATAAATGAACAACTGCCTATCTGTGCATTCGGGCAGTTTTCAACGTTATCCGACCGCCCCTCGCTGCTTCTGTTTGCCTGTAGCCTCCAGGAAAACATCCAAATCGCGGATCATGTCCCCCACTGATGCGTAACGCTCGGTGGGGTTCTTGGCCATGGCCTTGCCAATGATGCGGCTAAGCTCGGGCGGCGTGGCCGGGTTGGCCTCTTGTGCCGCCTGTGGCACGTCAAACAACACGCGCTTCATGACGTCGTACTGGTTATCGCCCTCAAAGGGTCGGTGGCCTGTGGCGGCCTCATAAAGGGTCACGCCCAGGCTGTAGATGTCGCTGCGTTCGTTGACTTCCGCGCGGCCGCCTTCAATCTGTTCAGGGCTCATGTAGGCCGGTGTGCCAAGGCTGATGCCGGTGGCAGTAAGGACGTCGCTGGCTTTCTGGAACGCAAGCCCGAAATCCACCAGCTTCACCTGGCCGTCTTTGCAGATCATGACGTTGCTTGGTTTGACGTCGCGGTGAATCACGCCGTGCTGGTGCGCATAGGCCAGGCCGCGGGCGGCATCGCGCACGATCTCGGCGGCGTGAAAAGGGCTGAGGTGGCCGCGATCCTGCACCAGTTCGCGCAGCGAGCGGCCATCCAGGAACTCCATGGCGTAATAGTAGAAGTCCTCATCCTGGCCGAAATCGAACACACGCACGATGTTGGGGTGCATCAGGCTGGTGATGGTTTCGACTTCGCGCTTGAAACGCTCAATGTCCTGGGGCTCGCGCACCATCTGCACGGGCAGCACCTTCAGCGCAACGACGCGCCCGTTGCGGTGTTCGCCCCTGAAGATAATGCCCATGGCACCGCGCGCGACCTGCTTGAGGTTGCGGTACTCGCCCAGCGCGCGCGGGTAGAGTTGCGAATCGCGATTCTTGACCGGCCCGGTCTTGCCGCTGGCAACAATGGTCGCAGGCTCAATGTTTTCCGCGATGCGGCGCGAGGCAAGCTCGCTGGCCAGAATCGCTATCGCCGCCGACACATCGCCGGCCAAGGCCCCGCCACGCGATGCCGCTGTGGCCATGTCGCGGGCCTCGCCGGCCTCAACGGCCCGAAACAATTGTTCGATCTGCGCGGCCGTGAGCAGGCCGGTGATTGAGGCAATGTGGGCAAACAGCCGATCGTATCGATTTACAGGCATCGAGCCTCAGTTCACCCGGCGCGTGCTGCGCATGCTGCGAATGTTGTCAAAAGCGCGCGGCAGGGGCTCATGCACCGCCGTGGCAGCATAGATGGCACCCCAGGCCGCGGCCATGGCCTCGGCGTCGTAGGCCTGGTCAATCTTGGCGTAAGCGGCCCGGGCCATGCGCAGGCGTTCGGACGGGTTCTGGACAAGCAACAGCATCCGTTCCGCAAGGGCGCTGGCATCCTGCCGCGGCACAATCAGGCCATCCACTCCGTCATCGATAATGTCAAACACGGCGCCGCCTTCTGTTGCGACAACCGGCAGGCCGTGCGCCATGCCCTGCAAGACCATGACACCAGAGGCCGGCTGGCGAGAGTCAATCACCACTACGTCAAAGGGCTCCCAGATCCGGCCGTAGTCGTACATATTCTGCACGAACACGATGCGCTGCTGCATGCCCCGCTCTTCAACCATGTCGCGCACGGCCTGGCCTTCCGGCCCGTCACCCAGCACGGCAAACATGCAATCAACGCCCCGTCCCAGCACGCGCATGGCGGCCTCGACGAACTCGCGGTAGCCGCAGCCGGCATGCAACGGGGATACAAAGCCGATTACCGGCTGCTTGCGGGGGTCCATGATTTCGCGCTCTACGGGCGGGCGCGTGGGCCGAACAAACATGGGCAACAACGTGGTGCGGTCGCGCTCGAGGCGGCAGTCATTCAACAGGCGCTCGCGCACAGCGTGGTCGACGGCCACATAGGCGTCGTAGGTTGTGTCGCCGACATCGGGCAATTCGTGGCCTTTGAGGCCAAGAACACTGACAACCAGCGGCCGATCAAGCTGGTTGGCTGCGTACACCGCGGGCGCCGAATGGTTGGGAACGACGGCGTGCAGGATTTCAGGCGCGAACTCCCCCAGCTCAGCCCGGAAGTCCCGCCGCGCAAAGAATCCCAGCCTGCCGGCCGGGATCTCCAGCCAGCGCGTTGCCGCCGTCGCTGCAGCCTGGCGCATGGCGCCACCCGGCGAGACCAGCAACACCTGGCTGCCTCCGGCAACCAGCACGCTGGCCAGGTTCAAGGTCGCCATGGTAACGCCGTTCAGATCGAGACCCGGCGCAAACAGCGCGACTTTCCATGGCTGCGAGGCACGGCCCCGCAGGCGGCCGGTATCGCGCTGCTTCTGAACGCGGGTTGTGTCGCGGCGGTTGGCCGATGACGTGCCGCTGTCTCGCGCGTTCTGGCGGCCGGTGTCGGTCATATCAGGCGGCCTCCGTCTCGGCCTCTTCGGCACCCTGCTGCAGCTTGACCGCCGTGGCATAGGCCCCGGCCAGCGCCATCAGTTCGTCGTGGGTGCCGCGCTCAATGACCTTGCCGTGTGCCAGTACAAGAATCTGGTCGGCGTTGCGGATCGTGCTCAGCCGGTGAGCCACCGCAAACACTGTGCAGCCTTCAATCAGTTCATCCAGCGCCTTCTGCACTTCCCGTTCGCTGTTGGTGTCAAGGCTGCTGGTGGCTTCATCCAGCAGAAGGATCGGGGCACGCCGCAGAAAAGCCCGGGCAATTGCCACGCGCTGACGCTGGCCGCCACTGAGGTTCACGCCACGGTCGCCCAATGGCGTGTCCAGCCCCTGCGGCGTGGCCTGGATTTCTTCCCAGATGTGCGCCGCCCGCGCCGCCTGGATTACCTCTTCCTCTGTTGCATCGGGCTTGCCGGCCATGATGTTCTGGCGGATGGTTGTGTTGAACAGAAAGGTGTCCTGGCTGACAATTGCTATGTTGCGCAGCCAGCTTTCGACCTTGATTTCGCGCAAGTCCACGCCATCAACACTGATCGCCCCTGCCTGCGGGTCGTAAAAGCGCGGGATAAGGTCCATCAGCGTAGACTTGCCCATGCCGCTTTGGCCCACAAACGCCACCATCTGCCCGCGCTTTACCGTGAAATCGATGTCGCGAAGAACCGGGCGCTCGGCCGTGTATGCGAACTCAACGTGCTCAAACCGCAGCTCGTTGAACTCGGTGGGTGCCTCGCGCGCGCCGGATTGGTCAACGATCTCGGGCTTGCGGTCATAAAGGTCAAACACCGCATCCAGTGTCGCCGTGCTTTCCTGCACGTCATTCAACGCGTGGCCCATCTTGCGCGCGGGGTCATACAACAGAATCAGGCCGGCAAAAAACTGCAGGAACATGCCCAGCCCGCCGGCCTCCTGGAACCAGGCAGAAGTCAGCATGAAGCCCACCAACAGCAGCGCCACCGCGAAAATGCTGTTGTAGGTGATTTCAATGCCGAAGCGCGACAGCCCCTTGTATCGCGCCACCTTGCGATCGCGGCGGAACACTTCTTCGCTTACACGCTCGAACTCCTCGCGCTGGGCGCCTTCCAGCCGGTAGCTCTTCACCACGCGGATTCCGTCCAGCACCTGGTGAAAGAAGTTGCCGCTGGCCTCCAGTCGTTTGTACTTCGTCTTGGTGGCCTTGCGGATTTTGGCGGCAAACATCACCACAGGCAGCATCACAAGCGGCAGAATCACAAAGATGATCAGCGTAAGCAGCGGGCTGGTGTACAGCATGACGGCAAGTATCGCGATCATCGAAATCGGCGAAGAAAGCACGCCGTCAAACATCAGCTTCAGCAGCTGGCCGGCGCCACCGGTGTTGGCTGTCATGCGGGTCAGCAGCGCGCCCTTGCGCTGTGCATTGAAGAAGGTCATCGGCTGCTGAAGCACTTTGTCCAGCAAGGCTCGCTGAAGATTGATCACGGTGTGCGACTGCACATAGCCCGTGAAGTACTGCTTCATCAGTGTGCCAAGCGCCATCGACAGCGCCGCACACACCAGCAGCAATGTGTACGGCAGAAAGTTGTCCAGCACCTCCTGCACGCCCGGGCTTACGCTGTTCGACTTATCCTGCTCAATGGCGTACTCCGCAAAGGGCTTGATCACCAGCAGGCGGGCCGCGCCGCCGGCCGCATCCAGGCCAATGCCGATTACGACCAGCAGGCCCTGCTTCCACTGCGGTTTGAAGAAAGGCCAAATCCGCCGGAACAGGCCAACGGCCTTGCGGATGTTCATCCAGTCGAGTTTCTGTTTCGGCTCTGCCATCGATTGCCGTTAGCGCTTATCCGCGGTTTGCCGCAGGATTGCCAGCGCCTTTTCTGACACACCCTCGGGCCGGAGTTCCCTCATGCACTTCATGCCCATTCCGGGGCACTCCCGCTTCAGGCAGGGCATCAGCTCGCACTCGCCCCTGACCACGCGCTCCAGTTGCCCGTAGGGCCCTGTCCGTCCTGGATCCGTGGGGCCCATCACGGCCAGCACCGGTGTGCCCTGGGCGGCTGCGATATGCATTGGCCCGCTGTCGCAGGTTACCAGAAGGCGGGCGATGTCAAGCAATGCCGCAAGTTCGCGCAGGTCGGTTTTGCCGCAGAGATTTACAGGCCGCGCAGCCTTGCAGGCTGCCTGCACCTGCTCGCACACAGCGGCCATATCCGGGCTGCCGATCAGTAGGGGCTGGGCAACGTCGCCCTTGACGGCCAGATGATCCAGCACTTCGGCCATGATTGCCGGCGGCAGAATCTTGCTCTCCCAGCGTGCGCCCGGGCACACCGCCACCATCGGGCCGCCGCTGAACCCGGCCTCGGCTGACAACGCCTTGGCGCGCTCGCGTTCATGGTCACGAACATCAAGGTCCTGGCGCCCAGGCTGCGCACAGCCAAGCGCGGCCGTGATTGCGTCATACCTGTCACGGGCGTGCACTGGCTGCGGCGGTTCGGGCACGCGCAGGTTGTGAAACCAGCGCGAACCCTCGCGCGCCGTGGTGCCCCCCACCCTCAGCTTCGCCCGTGTCAGCCATGCAAACAAGCCGCTGCGAAACAGGCCCTGCAGGTCCAGTACGGCCTCGAACTCTCCCTGGCGCAGTTGCCGGGTGAAGCTGCGCAGTTCGCCTTGACGTGTCAACGGCCCCAGCAGGCCTTTGAACCGCGAACGCTCAAAGGGCAGGGTTGCGTCCACACAGGCCAGCGGCTTGATCAGCGGCTCAAACGTGGTGTTGACCAGCCAGGTCAGGTGCGCCGTGGGCCAGCGTTCCTTCAAGGCCCAGGCGCTGGCCGCAGCGTGGCACACATCGCCCAGCGAACTCGGCTTGATCAGCAGCAGCTTCTTGCCCGCCAGGTCGATGTTGGGTTGCGCCATCAGGTTGCTCTGGAACGTTCAATCCCGCGCGTCATCACCAGCGTGTTGCCCGTGGGCACGCGCCTGGCCTCATCGAGAAGCGCGCTGGTGTCACCATGAGCCAGCCGCAGCACCCGCGCATAGGCCCACACCAGCTCCTTCATGGCGCGCTCCCCGGCCATCAGCGTCACGGCCCGCGCCACGCGCCCCAGGCTGGCCACGGCCTGCTGGCCCAGCACATTGGGGGCCCCCCGGAAGATATGATCCGGCGCGCACAGCACCAGCGTTTGCCCGCCGCGTACAGGCTTTGCCACCATCAACCCCTGTGCGGTCTGCGCGGGCTCCATCGGTAGAAAGAAACAGCCATACCGGTGCATGCGCAACAAGTCCCGGGCCAGGCCTTCATACAAAGGCAGATCGTCATGCCCGCGGTGGCGCGCCATGTCTTCCAACGGGCCGGGGATTGCCCCGAACACCAGGATGTCCTGCACCTGAACCAGGCACGCCAGTGGCGCCGGCGCCTTTACGCCGATCGCCTTGAGCTCCATCAGCCGGCCCCACAGGGCCTCCAGCCGACGGCGGGTGTTCTCGGCGCTGTTGTCTGCAAGCGGGCTGCGCAGTTTCCAGATACAGCCTTCGCCCAGCCGCAGCTCAAAGTGGTCACTCAGCACGGCAGGCCACTGCACCGGGTCTGCCTTGGATAGCGGCGCCTCAAGCTGCGCCAGGTCAGCGTTCTCGGCGCCTCGGTCGATCAGCAACACCGTGCCCCGGCGCTCCACTCGCGCGATCGCGGCGCCGGCATCGGCACAGGTCGCCACTCGCAGAGTGTTGCGATTGAACTGAAGCTCGGCAGCCTGCAATTCAATCGCGCGCGCTGCCAGACGCTCGTCTCCGCCGTCGCCCATCACCCGCCGGTACTCGCGCAGAAAGCGACGCCGTGCAGTCTGCGGAACCTCCTGAAAACCCAGCGACAACTGCGCCAGGTTCTGAAGGCGCGCGTGCTCCAACGGTGTGGCCTCGGCAAGCGACTCTTCGGCCAGGTCCAGCACAAAGAACTCCGCCGGCGCGCCTTTGCGGGGCGGCCGGACCAGCAGGTTGCGCAGGTGCAGGTCGTGGTGCAACAGCCCCGCGCGATGCAGGTCGGCCATGAACTGGGCAAATGCAGTCACCAGCGCCCGGCCCAGCTTCACGTCCTCCAGCAACCGCTCGCGTTCTCGCAACAGGTAGCTTTCAAGTTCGGCCGTGCCCGTGAGCTTTGCAATGATCACAAAGTTCACGCCCTTGCCGCTGACAAGCCCCACCGGCGGCGCGGTGCGGATTCCTGCCTTCACGGCAGCCTCCAGCGCGCGCCATTCACGCCCACTGGCGCAAAAGCGCAGCGCCGACACGCGCGCCATCAACCCGGCTTCGTAGGCCTTGACTACATAGGGGCCGGCCGCAGTGCGAACCTCGAACACGCCGCGGCCCGCGCGAATCGCGATCGTGTGCAGGGCCGAAACCTCACCCAGTGCGGCGCCAATGGCATTGGCCGCTGCCGCCGCGGCAACGCCGCCCGCCATGACAGAACACTCCGCCATCATTGGCGCCAGCAAGGCCGGAATGCCGTCCGCAGAAGCCATGCCCCCTACCCGCAAGTGAGCCCATATTGTGGGGCATGCACCGTTCCAGCGATAGGCTCAAGTGGCGCTACTCTGTTGATGGCACGGCTTGCCGCGCGTGTCAGGCACCGCCGAGCCGGCGCCGTCTGCAGGCCAGTGCCGCCAGTGTAATCGCCAGTAGCGGCAACCCCGAAGCCTGCCCCACCACGCAGCCGCCGCCACCTCCGCCGCCGCCGCCGGACGCGCCACCCGCGCCTGTCACGTTGAACGTGCTGCTGGTGGCGCCGGTCAGGCCGGAGGCCGAGAACGTAAGGCTGTATCCCACGCCCGCATTGTTGATCGAAAGGTTGCTGAACGTCGCCACACCGTTGACGGCCTGCACAATCAGCGTGCCCGAAAGAGTTCCGCCCGAACCACCGTTCAGGCTGACGCCAACAAAGTTCGAGGCCCCGGCCACAACCGCGCCGGTGGCATCGCGAATCTCAATCACCGGTTGGCTTGTGAACGCAACACCGGGCTGCGCCCCGCCGGGCTGGGTCGTGATCGCAAGTTGTGTCGCCACTTGCGTGGTCGTCACATTGAACGTCGCCGAGACCGCAGAGGTAAAGCCCGTGGTCGTAAACGTCAGCGTGTAGGCCGTGCCCGCAAGGTTGATCGACAGGTTCGTGAACGTCACAACGCCGCCGCTGGCCTGCACCGTAACCGTGCCACCCAGTGTTGCGCCCGAAGTTCCCGTGCCGCTGGTTATGGCCGCTGTCACCTGCGTGGTGCTGTCGCCGCTGAGCAGCACGCCCGAAGAATTGCGCAGTTGCACAACCGGCTGGGTCGTAAACGCCGTGCCCGCCTGGGCCCCGCCCGGCTGGGTGGAAACAACAATCTGGTTTGGCCCTGCCGAGGCCGAAATCGTCTGCGTGGGCCCAACCGGCGGTGTGGCGAACAAAACTACCGGGTAGTTCAGCATCGAAACGTCGGCCACCGTGACCTCAAAGATGAACGTGCGGCCTGCCACGGCCGTGGCTGAGACATCCACGGTCACGAAGTAGTTGTAAACGCTCAGGCCCTGGTGGGTTTGCGGCGACATCGTCAACGCGCGCGGGAATGCGCCGCTGGTGGCGCTGCCCACCACATAATCCGGCCCGCCGGTTTCCAGCGTGTCGCTGTCGTTGGCATCGAACCAAAGCTGGATCTGTGAGTAGTCGCTGGCCTGGGCTGTGCCGTTGTTGCGCACCACCAGCCCGCCAAAATCGTCACTGTTCGTGTCCAGCCGCATCAGGCCGAACGAAAGACAATGCCGCTGGGTGGTGCCCGCCGGCACTGAGCCGGCCGCGGGCTGGGTTGTGGCTTCAAGATAGTTTTCGTTGCCGAACTGGGCCGACAGACCACCGCCAAGCAGGCAGACCATCGCCAGCAAAGTCGCGCGCACCATGGGGGCTCCAATAAGGATGCGCGCATTCTGGCAAGTGCCGGGGCCGGATGCGAGAAAACAGTGCCTGTCCGGATTTGTCCAGGTTTGTCCGTCGCCTGGCCGCTGCTGCCAAGGCCGATCTGCCGCCAGGACGCCAAGCACGCCAAGGAATTTCACAACAGCCGTTCTTGGCGCTACTTGGCGTCTTGGCGGTCAAGCAGTTTCAGTTGCAGGGTCATACACCTGCCGCTGCGCCATCATCCGCCGTGCCTCACGCCCTTCAGGTAATCGCCCAAGTTCGCCAAGTGCTGTTTGCCGCCCTCGATTGCGCCGACCTTTTCCACCATCGTGTCCCGGGCCTCTTTGCTTGGAAACAGGGTGCAAAGGCTCACGCGCGTCTTGCCGCCCTCCTGCGTGAACATCACCGTCGCCCGGAACATGTCGTGGTTCTTGTCGTCACCGTGCTTGTAGACCAGCCGGTTCGGCTTCTCGATCTCCAGGTACTCCTGGCGGTTCGGAAACACCCTGCCGTCAGGGCCAACCATGGTGTACAGCCAGACTCCGCCCACGCGTAACTCGTGCTTTTCCGTCTTGTTGGTGAAGCCGTTGGGCCCCCACCACTGGTCGGCGTGGTTGGGGTTGGTCCAGGCCTCCCACACCATTTCGATTGGCGCGTCCAAGGTGCGCTCAATCAGTACGCTGCGCCCAAGCGTTTCGGCCACGTGGGCGGCAAGCTGGTCCAGGGTACCGCCGTAGCCCTGGCTGACGCCTTCCAGTTGGTTGCCAAAGAACTCCAGTTCGGTCGCGTCTTTGGTCAGCGGCCGGCCTTGCAGACGCAGTGTGGTCTTGCCCGCGTTCTCGACCATGGTGACGATGTTTTCGATCTCCAGCGGCCATTTGTCCCAGAACGGGGCGCGTGTAAGGCCGCCCTTGGCATCTGAAAACGAACTCACGAACACCAGCTTTTCCGGCGGCTTGATTTCGCGAAACACGAACCGCCCCCACCAGTCGCCCTCGGGCCGTTCCATGCGGTAGTGAAAGATGCCGCCGGGTTTGAGTTCGAACTTTTCCACATGCGTGGGCATGCCCTTGGGCCCCCACCAGCGGCCCAACTGTGCGGGGTCGGTCCATGCGCGCCACACCAGGTCGCGGGGCGCGTCAAGTTCGCGGGTGATCAAGAGTTCACTTGGCATGTTTCTTTCCTTTGCATTGCAGGTCCTTCAGGTAGGCATCCAGGCGGTCAAAACTCTCTTCCCAGAACTTGCGGTAATGGTCGATCCAAAGCGCGGCCTGTTTCAGGGGCTTGGCATTCAGTGTGCAGGGCCGCCACTGGGCCTTGCGCCCGCGCACAATCAGCCCGGCGCGCTGCAGCACGCGCAAATGCTTGCTGACCGCGGGCATGGACATGGCAAAGGGTTCGGCCAGCGCCGAAACCGAGGCCGCACCGCCAGCCAGCCGCCGCAGGATCGCGCGGCGCGTAGGGTCCGCCAAAGCCGCAAAGGTGGCATCAAGTTTGTCTTCGGTGAGCGTCATATTGAACCGCTTGGTTACGTAACCGGTTGGTTTATTACATGGCCGCAATGCAGCCGTCAAATCGAATCTGGGGAGTTTGGCCGGATCATGCCAGCGCCAACCACGGGCAACCACGGAACGCAAACAGGAGCCCGAAGCGCAAGCTAGGAAATAGGCGAAACGAACTTCGCCACTTCCTCTTGAGCCGATTGATCGGTAAGAAGGTACTCGCACAGCCAGATGGGGAGTTATGTCGCTTGAATCCACGCTGAAGGACATAGTCCAACGTCTTCGGGAGAACCGATTTCCGAACGAACAGGCAATCTCGCAGGGTGTTGTGCTGCGGTTGTTTCAAGAACTTGGCTGGGATACGTGGGACACCAAGATCGTGTGGCCCGAGTACCAGACTGGTGATGGGCGGGCCGACTTCGCGCTCTGCCATCCACAATCGAAACCAGTTGTGGTCACGGAGGTGAAGCAACCGGGCAAGGCCGAGGATGCGGTTCGACAAGCCCTTGACTACTCATTCCACACTGGTGCACCTATCGTTGTACTTACCGATGGCCAGACTTGGGGATTCTATCTGCCTGGTGAGCAGGGCACCTATGAAGATCGGCGCGTTTACAAGCTAGACCTGTATGAACGGTCAGCGGCGGAGGCCGCGGAAATCCTTCATCGCTACCTCAGCCGAGAGAACGTCACGTCTGGCAACGCACTCGAAGCAGCACGAAAGGAGTACCGCAGTCGCAACCGCCGCTCGCAGGCAAAATCCGCAATTCCGGAGGCGTGGCGCGAGCTAGTGGAGAAGGGTGATGAGTTACTCGTTGAATTGGTTGCCGGGGCGGTGGAATCCAAGACAGGTGTTCGACCGGACGCCGACGACGTTGCTGAGTTCCTACTGGCGCTGAATCGACCGGGAACTCCGATTCCTGTCCCAAAAAGCTCGAAATCTCTCGCCCCAACTGCGCAGTCTGTAGAGCATTCAGTCAGCGCACCGGCGATTCGTGATGCTACAGAGTCGACACGAAGCGGCCGAGTGGTACTCCTCGGGAGCGCGACGACATACAGCAACTACAAAGATGCCATGGTCGCGGTTCTGACAGAACTCGCCAATCGCGACCCGTCTTTCTTAGAACGCTGCTCACAGCACCCTGACGCACGTGGTCGAAAGAGGCGTTACATCGCAAGATCACTCGAAGAACTCTATCCGGGCCGACCGGATCTGCACGAAGCGAGCTCGAAATTGCCAGGCGGCTGGTACATCGGCACGAACCTGAATAACGCAATCAAGAGGGTCATCATTCAAATGGCCACCGAGGTAGCTGGGCTGAAATTCGGTAAGGACGTAATTGTCGAATTCTAGCTCGACCGCGACTTACACACATGCATCCGCTTCTTCCCTCGCAGGTGCTTCGGGCTCTTGTTACTGCCCTTGCTTGAGCATGGCCTTGAACACTTCGCGGTAGTCGCGGGTGTCGCCTTCGGCCCACATCCGGCGTTTCAGGGCGCGCAGCATGGCGGCGCGGTTGCCGCTTTGTGTGTACGGGGGCGCCGTCACTTTCTGGCCGCGCATGGCTTGGGCCTTCTGTAATGCGTCCAGCATCAGACCGGCATTCTCCTGCGTTGTCATCACGCGTGAAATGCGCGCCACGGCCTCGGGGCTTGGGGCGCTGTCGAGCATCAGGCGCAGGGCCCTTGCCATCTTCGGGGCGTCCATGCGGTTGTTGAGCACCACACCGTTACGCCCGGCCACAATGTGCTGGCGTGCCCCGTTCTCGCCGCTGGTGATCACCGGCAGGCCGCTGGCCAATGCCTCTGTGACGGCGTTGGCACTGGGGTCGTGCATGGTGGGCAGCAAAAACACGTCGGCGCAGGCGTACCATTCTTCCATGGCCGGGGTCGGGTCCAGAAAGCGCGCCTGGGCGGATATGCCGGCCTCCTGCATCAGGCGGCGGGCGTCTTCGGTGTCACCCTTGCCCACGCACACAAAGCGCAGGCGGTCGCGGTCGGGCGAGGTGCGGGCGAGTTCGACAAACCCGCGTGCGGCCTCAATCAGCCCTTTGCGGCGAAAATCCATGCCCGCAAACAGCACCAGCCTGGCGCCGGGGTCAATGCCGCGCTGGGCGCGAAGCTCGGCGCGTCTGTCGCGAACGCCGGGGTGAAAGCGCGAACTGTCCACACCATTAGCGATCACAAGAATGCGCGACGGGTCCACCCCATACATGTGCGTCACGGCGCGCCGGATCATGGCGCTGTTGGCGACATACAACTGAAAGCGGCCGGGCAGGAACATCTCGCCCTCAAGCTTCAGCAACTGCCGGTGGCGCGGGTTCAGAAACGCGCGTCTGCGCTGGGCCAGATCCGGGTAGCGCGCGCCAAGCCACGCCCGGTGCAGGCCGTCGCCAAGCCGCAGTACGTCTCCGGGATAGGCCCGGGCCAGGCAGAGTGTGGCCTCGGCGCCGGTTTCGCGGGCGGCCTCACCGGCCCGGGCGGCAAACCAGCGATGTTTAAACGGGCCCAGAATCTTGGGGCGCGAAACGGTGACAACTTCCATGCCCGCGGCATCGGCGGCGTCGTGTTTGGTGCAGACGACGCTGATGCGGTGGCCCTGTTCGAGCCAGGCCCGGGCAAGCCCCACGGCGTAGCGTTCCGCGCCGCCGCGGGCCTTGATGAACTCAGTGCGGACTATGGCGATGTGCACGGGGGCGTTATACCGCAGAGTCGGGGTTAGGGCATGGGGGCTGGGGCATTGGGGGTTGAGCCTGCAGTTCTTTGCGTCTTCGCGGTCCTTCGCGCCTTCGCGTAATGCTGTTGCAGTTCGAACTACACCGCGCGCTTGCGCTTGCGGCTCTTGTCAGCCGCGCTTTCGGTGGGCCAGATTGTGTACGGCCTGTTCCTGTTCCTGCGTTTCGATGCTGCCGGGGCGTCTCTTGCGCACCAGGGCGATGGCCTCGTCGGGCTTCATGCCTTTGTCCACCAGATAGCAGGCGATCATGGTGCCGGTGCGGCCGATGCCCGCGCCGCAATGCACGACAATGGCCTTGTGCTCGTGGCGGTAAAAACGCGCGCGTTCGAGAAACGCGTCAATGTCTTGTGGCGTCGGAGCCGAAAAATCCTCGACGGGCACGTGCAGAACATCAATGCCCTGTGCGGCCAGCACGTTGGCATCCGGCGGGGCAGCGGTCAGGCTCACAACCAGGGCGATTCCCTTTTCCGCCAGCCAGGGCCAGAGTGAGTCGTCGCGGCCATAGGGCCGGGCCATGCCGGCAATCTCACCTTCCACAACCCAGGAAAAGTTGTTCACCCCTGCACCTTATCAGCGACTGGCGCCACAGGCACGGGGGCAGGTCTGCGCGACAGAGCCAACAGAAAAACGCCGCCTACAACCATTGCCGCAAGTGCCGCGGCCAGCGCGCCGAACTCGGCAGAACCGTCGCCGTGAGAACCAGACAAATATGCCGCCAATGCGGCCAGTCCTGCGGCCAGCGCGCAGAAGACCCGTACTCGAATGCGTTGCCTTGCCCGGTAGCCTCGCGCTTCTTCTGGCGTCAGGCGGGTTTCGCCAGCATCCAGTGCCACATCACAGCCGCCGCACCGAAATGGCTTGCCCGGCGGCACCGCAGCCACATCCAGTTTCGCGCCGCAAAACGGGCAGGCATGCTCGGTCACCCGATCTCCTTCAGCAACGCCCAGGCGTCCTCGTGGCTGGGATCCATCAGCAGCGCGCGCTGGGCCGAAAACCGGGCTTCCTCGCGGTTGCCCTCACGGGCCAATGCTCGCGCAAGCCTTGCGTGGGCATCGGCATCCCAGGGCTCCAGTGTGATGCGATTGCGATGATCGGCCGCGCTGGCGTCGCTGGCAGCGAGGCAGACCGCAAAGGTTTCGAGGTGAACCAGTTCGGGGTCGACAACTTCGGCCACCAGTTTCACGTACTCGCGCTGGGCCTCGGCGTCGCCAGCCGCGGCGCGGCGTTGTGCGTCCAGCAGCCGGGACTCCAGGCTTTCCGGCGGCCAGATCGACGCCGGGTCAGTCGGCTTCAGCTTGCCCGCTGAAGCCGCCATGTAAACCAGCCGGCGCCACGGCGCGGGGGCCAGCCTGCCGCCAGCCACCCATTCGCGAATACGCGCCTGGGCGGCGTTGGTGGCCTCAGGCATGCGCAGAATGCGGGCCTCTTCCTGTTCGGCAAGGTCGTTGCGCCCGATTGCAACCAGCCACGCCACCAGGCTGACGTGCTCATCAATCGCGCGGCTGGATTTAATCAGCGCGCGCACGGTATCCGGCGCAAGCATGTCGATGCGCAGGCTGGTGCGTTTGTCGCCGTCGTCAACTTCGAACTCACTGGCGTTGTATGCAATCACCCGCCCCACCGTGCGTTCGGTGCGGGCGCTGCGTTTGCCGTCGGCATCCAGGCCGGCATGCACACGGAACTCCGCCGTTTTGCCGTCGGCCTTGAGCCGCCGCAGCGCACCCTGAACAGCCAGGTTGCACTTCTCGGCCTGCAGAATGTCCTCGCGATACCTGCGCAGAAGGTCTTCTGTTTCCTTGCGAGCCGCAATGCGCGCGGCGACATCCTTGGGAACGCCCGTGGCCACCGCGGCACGGGCCTGTTCCGTCCTGGTGATCAGCTCATCAAGCCGTTTGCGGGCGCGCTCAAAGTCGCGGCTCTCCAGCGGCAACAGCAGCGACTCGTGAATCTCTACGCCTTGCAAAGCCCAGTCAGCGCGCATGCCCGCGCAAAAGGCCCGCCAGGCGTTGGGGGCGATCAGCGCGTTCTGGTGCGCGGTTTCCAGTTGCTTGCGCAGGCTGGAAAGCCGCTTGTTCACCTTCTCCTGAGTGTCGGCTGTGCGGCCGGGCAGGAAGGCCTCGAGCAACTCCCGCTCGCGCAGCAGGTTTGCCGCGCTGCGCATGCGGCGGATCTCGCTGAAACTCTCGCCCTTCTCAACGTCGTCACGCCAGCCCTTGCGCAGGTAGTCGGCCTGTTCAAGCAGCCTGGCCAGGTCGCCGGATTCGGCGGCCTGCACCACGGTGCGCTGGGTTTCCAGAAGCTGCGCGGCCTCGACCTCCTCGCCGGCGAACAGGGGTTTCAAGAGCTCCGGCGGAAAGCGATCCAGCGCCGCCAGGGCATCGGCGGTACGTTTTTCCTTCAGTGCTTCTTCGCTGGCGTCGCGCGCCTTTCTGACCTCTTGCTCGCGCAACTGGCTGACGCGGGACTGCACTTCACGCTGCTGGCGGCGCGCAGCCTCGGCGTGGCGCGACCCGGGGTACTTCTGCAGGAAGGCCGCAAACGACTGCCATGCCGCAGGGTACTCTCCCCTGGACATCGCCGTGCGGCTGTCGAGTTCGGATGCGGCAAAGGCTTCGTCCTCTGGCAGAAACGCCGGGCCCGGGTCATTGGACGCCGGGATATTGGCGCGCGGCAGATTGACCGGCGGCGCGTTGCCCGTGGCCACCTGCGTGTTGTCCGGCGCGAAGTCGGGCGCGGGACCGGGGCCCCCGCGAATCTGCTGCCACACCAGAATCGCGACCAGCAGTGCCGCAGAGGCAGCCAGCACTAGAATGCCGATGGTTGCAACTTTGCTGGGCTCGGGCACGGGTGCCGGCGGCAGTGGTGCCGATGCCGTGGCCAGCAAGTCGGCCGTCTCTGTGGGTGTTGCGCCGGGCACGGCCGCGCGTGTGTGGGCACGGCGGGGCAGGCGTTCCAGGATTTCGGCAAACGTGTCCGGGCGGTCCTTTGGGTCCCAGGCCAGGCAGTTCATGAACAACGCGCACAGCTTCTGGGGCAGGTCCGGGCGCCTTGATTCCAGGAGTTCCGCACCCTGCTTTTGGCGCAGCATGATCTGCGACAGGCCGGTGTGGCCAAACGGGGGCTCGCCCGCGGCAAGGTGGTACATGGTTGCGCCGTAGCTGAAGATGTCGCTGCGTTTGTCGGGCACCATGCGCTTGAGAACTTCCGGCGCGCTGTATGCCGGCGTACCGAAATTGAGCGGGCCTTCGTGGCCCTCGGCAATCAGGCGCAGGTCGCCGGCCAGGCCAAAGTCGGCAAGTTTGCAGCGGCCGCGCGAGTTGCGAATCAGGTTTTCAGGCTTGATGTCGCGGTGCAGAATGCCCTCGCGATGCGCGGCGTACAGTGCCTCGGCGGTCTGGCGCGCAACAGAAAGCAGGTCGGCCGCCGGCAGCGGCCCCTGTTCCTTGACGATGGTGCGCAGGTTCGCGCCCTCGGCAAAGTCCATCACAATGAAGTGGCTGCCCTTGTCTTCAAGGATGTCGATTACCTTGACCACGTTCTCGTGCTCTACGCGGGCCAGAGACTGCGCCTCGGTGCGGAAACGTTCAATCAGGTCGGCACGCTGGGCCAGTGCCGGGTCCAGCACTTTGACCGCGACAATCTTGTCGATGTACACGTGCCGCGCGCGGTACACCACGCCCATGCCGCCGCGCGCCACACGCGATAGAATCTCGTAACTGGCCAGGCGCTGGCCCACCAGCGGGTCAAGCCGACCGCTGGTTTCCGCGCGCTGGGGACGGGCAGGAACGGCAACTTCCGGCGCGAGCTTGCCGTCGGTTGCTGGGTCAGGGTGGGCTGTGTTTTCTTGCGCCATCGGTTAAGATTGCAGCATAGTTCCGCGCGGTTATCACGGGGCATTGCATTGACTGAAGAAACCAACCAGACACCCGCAGCAAAACCCGCCCCCACCGACGCCGAGATCGCGGCCATGCTGGATGCTTCGACGCCCGGCCGCAAAAAAAAACGCGACCTTGATGCGCCGTCGCCGCGCCTGCCCGAAGCCCTTTACTACTACATGTTCATCATCGTCGAGGAGGCCCTGGTGATGGGCGTTTGGGGTTTCATGCGCCGCGGCGCCAGCGCGGTGATGAAGGGCCCGGGCCTGGATGCGCCATTCACCGAACAGATCAAGTTTCACCTGTTATCAATTGTCGGGGGTGTCGGGGACCTGGCCGTGGACAAACCCTGGATGCCGCTGGGCCTGATGCTGCTGGCCGCGGGGGTGTTTCTGCCGGTGACACCCCGGCAGCGCAAACGCATGGCAAGCCTGATCAGCACAGTCGTTGTGGTGGTGTTCATTTTGCTGATCGCCCTGCAGTTTGCCGACGACATGACGGCCCTCGCCGGGTCCGCCGGTTAATGAAATGCATACGCTTCAGACCATCCTTGATTTTCTGGTTCAGGCCGTGCCGCCGGGCGGATTGCCCGACGTGTTTGTGCCCGAAGAACCACCGGCGCCCCGAAGCACCAAGATCGGGACGATCGTGTTCATGGTGCTGATCGGCATTGCCATCAACGTGCTGTTCGGGCTCTGGGCCAAAGCAAAGGGCGAGGACCACGGAGTCAACCCTTGGGTGGGTTTTGCCGCAGGATTTCTGTTCAACTACGTTGGTGTGCGCCTGGTTCCGCTGCTGGCGCCGGGGCGCGTGTTTCATGAGCCCGTGCGTCGGCCCCTGCCGCCGGTTCCGCAGCAGCAGGGCTTCCCCGCGCCCCCGCCTGGAGCTGCATTGCCTCCGACAGTGCAGGCCGTTGTTGCCCCGGTTACTGCGCCCGATGGCAGCCTTGTGTGCCCCGGTTGCGGTGTGCGCGTGAAGCCCGGCAAGAAACTCTGCATGAGCTGCGGCGCAACCTTCACCGCCGCATGAGTCAACCGGCTGGCTTGTGTTGCGGCGGCCGCGGCGAGAACCACGGGGGTGCCTCCGGCACTGACCCATCCAGGTCGGCGGCCGAAATGCCACTGCCCTTGCCGACAGCCCGTTTGGTGGCGCGGCCCACCACCTGCGAGACCTGATAGGGCGCGAATTCGCCTTCACCCGGGCCGGGTGATTCCAGCGTCAGGTCGTCGAGGGCAATCACGTGCCCCGCGGCCAGGCTGCGCGACGCCACCAGCTTGCGCCGAAGCTGCTTCAACATCGCGAACTCGGATGCATCTGGATGCTTGCGATCTGCACCCAAGAGTGCCAGCGCGGCGCGCGCAGCCCGCGCGTACCCGGCAAGCCCCGGCGGTCTTCGCACAATCACGCTGGCACCGGCGGCAACGGCAATCTCGGCTATTCCGTGCGGCGAGCAATCAACGAGCCCCACCGGTAGCAGCGCCTGGCGCTGCATTCGCGACATGGCGCGCAGGTTCGGCGGAGCATCGCCCAGCCAGCCATGCAAAAGGCAGATCTGCGCGCCGCCGGGCAGCGCCAGCGCGGCCGACTGCTGCAACACCGCACCGGCCCGAAACGCAAGCTGGTGCCAGCCGACCACGCGGCTGACTTCTTTCAACGTGGCGCCAGAAGTGTCGAGCAACAATGGCAAGCCCCAAAGGGCAATCGTCTCTATCAGCGCGCGGTGTGTAATCTCGCCGGGGCCAACATAGGCCGCGCAGGCCTCTGGCTTGGCGGCGGGAACGTCACGCAGGGCAACGACCTTCGCCAATGGGCCGGCCACTGGAACGTCGCAGATTACGGCATCGGCGCCCTCGACACTGAAATCCTGCTGCCGAATGTCCGCGACTATAGTTACATTGGTGGCATGGCCTGTCATTCAGGCCAATCTACCGGCTGGGCCACGCGGGGGAAACAGCGCCAATGCTTGCAAGCCTGCTTGATTCGCCCTTTGTCGTGTTTGTCGGGTATGGCTGCCTCTGGCTGTTTCTGACCATCCCGTTCGCCTGGGCCTGCCGACGCATGGCGCGCGAGGACGCGATGTCGGAGTTCGAGGCCGTGTTGATCGGCCTGACAGGCGGGCCGCTTGGCCTGTGGGTGGTGTATGCGGCCAACGACCGGGCGCGCAAACGCGCGGACCTGATCCGGGGCGAACTCGAGGTCAAACTATTGAAAGAGCGCGAAGAAGCCGAGGCCGAACGCGCTGCGATTGACGCCGGGGCCGATGCCGCGCCGATGGAGGCCTTTCAGGTGCCGCCCAAACTGGCCGACAACGCGCCCCTGCCGCCCGAGGACCTGCCCGCCTCCCAGGCCTTCCGCCCCCCACCGCCCGAGGCAAAGGGTTCATGGCTGACCGACCCACCGTCCACCCCGCCGCAGCCAAACACCAGCGACTCCGACCCACCACAACCGGTGACAAGCGCGGCCAAGTAGCAAAATGCGGCTCCGGTTTCGGGGACCGCCCGATTCGTACCTGTGGATCTGGTTCTTTTGTGGCCCCTTTTGTCTTGGCCCTGTTTCGCCCGCGTAGCGGGCGAGACGCTGGCGTTGCACGCCAAGCGGGCGAGGTGCTGCGTTGCTTGCGAAGGGATAGCGCCTTGCCTTGTGGTTGCTAGAAACTTGGCGGGAGATTGCCATGAGCGAAGAAGTCCTGAACTTCATCAACGGGCAGTGGGTTGCCACCAAGGGCGCGGGCGAAAAGCTGGTCCGCAAGGACCCCGGCAACGGCGACGAAATCTGCCACATGCGCCAGGCCGACAACGCCGATGTGGACGCCGCCGTGGCCGCGGCCAAGGCCGCGTTTGCCGACTGGAAGAAGGTGCCGCGACCCGAACGCGCCAAGCTGATTTTGAACAGCGTCGAGATCGTCCGCCGCCGCAAAGAAGAAATCGCGCAGCTGATGACCCGCGAAATGGGCAAGCCCATTGCCGAGGCCCGGGGCGACGTGCAGGAAGCCATTGACATGGCCTACTACATCGCAGCAGAAGGCCGCCGCGGCTGGGGCTGGCAGATTCCAAGCGAGCTGCCCAACAAGCGCATGTACACCATGCGCCAGCCGCTGGGCGTCTGCACGCTGATCACGCCGTGGAACTTCCCGATTGCCATCCCATCGTGGAAGTCCTACCCGGCGCTGGTGATGGGCAACACCTGCGTGTTCAAACCCGCCGAACACACCACGCTGCTGGGCAAGCGCTGGACGGAGATCCTGCACGAATCAGGTTTCCCCAAGGGCGTGTTCAATATGGTCGTCGGCCACGGCGCGCCGATCGGCGACCGGCTCGTCACGCACCCGGACGTCGCCATGATCAGCTTCACCGGCAGCACCGCCACCGGCCTTGGCATTGCCGCCAAGACCGCGCCCCTGAACAAACGCCTGAGCCTTGAGATGGGCGGCAAGAACCCCGTCGTGATCATGGACGACGCGGACCTGGAACTGGCCCTGCACGCGGTACTGTGGTGCACGTTCGGCACCAGCGGCCAGCGCTGCACGGCCTGTTCGCGCGTGATTGTGCACGAGAAGGTTCACGACAAGTTCGTGAAGCTGCTGGCCGACCACGCCGGCAAGCTCAAGGTCGGACACGGCAGCGACCCCACGAGTTTCTTTGGCGCGATCATCAATGAAACGCAACTGGCCAAGATTGACAGTTACGTGCAGATCGGCCTGAAAGAAGGCGCAAAGCTGGAATGCGGCGGCAAGGTGCTGCGCGAAGGGGCCTTCGCCAAGGGCAACTACTACGCCGCCACGGTGTTCAGCAACGTCACCCCGAACATGCGCATCGCGCAGGAAGAAATCTTCGGGCCCGTACTGTCGGTCATCAAGGTCGGCAGCTACGACGAGGCCATCAAAGTGGCCAACAGCGTTGCCTACGGCCTGAGCACCAGCTTTTTCAGCCGCGACGTGAACCTGTGCCACCGCGCCAGCGAAGAACTGGAGTCAGGCCTGTGCTATATCAACGCCGGCACCACGGGCGCGGAAGTCAGCACCCCGTTTGGCGGATGGAAGAACACCGGCAACGGCCACAGAGAAGGCGGGCCGACGGTGATTGAAGCCTTCAGCGAGATCAAAACCGTCATCATCGATTACAGCGGCAAAGTGCAGAAGGCGCAGATTGATAACAACTAGCTGGTAGCCTGCCAGGTTCGACTCGCCAGGATGCACTGCCAATTCGGTCAGTACTGCGGGGTTAAGCAGTAGTAGTCGCGCGGTTCGGCGCGGAGCGCCGGTACCATGTAAGCCCCCTGCAAGCCCTGAGATTTTCGAAGGGCGCAGCAGGGGGTTGCCTGCGATGGACAACCCAAGGCGCGGAGCGCCGACACAAAGCGGGTCTGCCTGGAAGGTAGGGCTTGTGTCGGCGCTCCGCGCCTTAGAACTCTCGTCGGGCCAGCACCCACGCCATCGGCGTGGGCTTACGTTGTTGAGGCGCTCCGCGCCAGAGTGCCGACCCCTGTTCTACGTTGCAGCATAGGCCATCTCGGTTATGTCACGCGCGGGACGCGCGTGGAAACCCATCGGCGAGGACGCCCGATGCCACAATCTGCAAACCGCGCTAATACCTGGCCAGCACCCACTCGCGCCACTCGGTCTCCAGGTCGGCCAGGGGCTTGCCGAACGCTTCTTCAAGCTCTTTCACCCGATCTTTCTTGTCGGGCGCGGGGGTGTTCAGCCACTTGCGGGCCTTGTCGGCGTACTGGCTGAAAAAGAACTCCATCAGCGAAAACGCCTTGGCGGCGGCGCTCTGGTCCATGTCGTTGGTTTCCAGCATGAGCATGCGTGCCAGTGCCGGGTCTTTGCCGAATACCACTTCACTTAATGCCACTTCGCGCAGCAGGTCCGGCGAGCCGGATTTCTTGGTGAACTCCGGTATCACGTTGTGGCTGCTGGCTGTCGCGCCCTTTTGTTCAATCGTGTATCGCACTGTGGAACATGTGCCCAGCACCTGCGAAGTAATCAGGTAGCTGAAGCCCACTGTAACCCACGGCGGCGTATCGCCACCCTGGCCTCGTGCGCGGTACATCAACTGAATCACGGTGCTGTTGCCGATCATGTCGTCGGCGCTGGCGTCAAACACGCCGCGCGTCATGAAGCCGCTTGGGTCACGGGTGTAGGTTCCCTGCAGCTTGCGGGTGAACTCCAGGTTGTCTCCTTCCAGCTTCATCACCTTGGTAAGCATGGCCGTCCACAATGCCTCGGTGTTCACCTGCGTAAGCGTGAACTTGCGACCGGCGCCAAAGGGCTGGTCCTTGACCCCAAGCAGTTCCATGGCGCGTTTGGTGTTGGCCTCCACCGCCCTGTGCATGGTCTTGGCGCGGGTTTCGTCAACCGTGGTGCGCACAACCAGAAACGCGCTTTCGCGGCGCCAGAACCTGGCGCCAATTTCCTTGGCCTGGGCGTCTTCGCCTGTCACCTCTTCGCCGAAGGTCCCGGCCTCCATGGCCTTGCGGCCGGCGTCGCGCCAGGCCTTGGCAAAATCCGGCAGCCAGTCGTCACCGTCCTTGACGTGCCCGCGCAGTTTGCGCGCCTCGGCGTCTTCGGGGGAGTAATACAGCAGGTCTATGGCCGCGATTCGGCGTGCGCGCTCGTCGCCGGCCTTGCGCGCATCTTCCATCAGGCGTTTGCAGCGTTCCGCGCAACGCACGAACTCTTTGGCCTTTTTGTCGTCAGGTTTCTTGCGGGCTTCGATCAGCTTGGCGGCATCCAGCACTTCTTTGTCAGGCAGCAGCTTGTCGGGCACCCATTCCCCACCTCGCTTCTGGTAGCCCAGGCCTTTCCATGCCTTGACCAGGTCCGGTACCAGTTGGCGAGCGCGGTCGTACTGCTTGCGGGCATCACCGAACACCTGGGCCTTCTTGTACTCATCACCCAGGTCGGCGTGTTTGTCGGCAAGATAATCCCAGGCCTTGGCGCGTTCTTTGTCGAATTCAAATGGCGCCGGAGGCTTTGGGTCCTGGGCAACGGCAATTGGCGCAACAAGCAGCACAAGCAGGGCGGCAGTCAAGGCGCGCATGGGTTCTCCTGGTATTGAGTATAAACTTCGCGCCGCGGCTTACGGAGGTGTGTTCGAAGGCGAATGTTCATGGCAAAGGAAAGCGCCGAAGCGCCAAAGGGTCGCAGCGACTGTGGAACCCTAGCCAGAAGGGCACGCGGCGCAGCGCCCCATGCGCACCCTTTATCCACCTGCGTGGCCGCAACGCAGGCATTGGCGCTTTGGCGGTCGGCTGGGCCGCTGATTTCCGCCGCCCACTTCCCGACTGTGCTGCACCGCGCGATTGCGGCTCTTGTTGTCAGCGGGGCAGGCGCGCGAAGATCTCTGCCGCTGCCTTTCGCCCGGTCTCTGCGCCGCCGTTCATGTACCCCTGCGAATCCAGGCTGCAATGTTCGCCGGCGAACAGCAGGTCCCCCACCGGCGCGCCCTCGTGCCCGCGGATCGCGGTCCATTGGCCGGGCTTGTAGGCAGCATAGCTGGCCAGAACGTGTTTCTCCTGCGGCCAGATCATGCGCATGAGCTTGGCGTTGCGGGCCTTCTGCACACCCGCAAACGCAGGTTCCAGGCGCGACAGAAGACGTTCGGCCTGCTGGCCGGGCGTGCCAATGGCCATCATGTCGCACATCGAACCGCCCGAGTAAAACGTCAGGCCGGCCGGGCCCTGCACCGGGTCAACGCCTTTGCCCCACTGCAGCCGCGAATTGTCCCACACCAGCTGGAACGGTTCATCGCTGAAGATGCCGCCCGAAAAGCCCTTCATGCGCCAGGGCCGCGTGTCCATGCCCACGATCAGCTTGCCGTTCTTGCCGTAACCAAGGTCCTTGATCGCGCGACGTTTCTCGGCAGGCAGATCGACGCGCAAGTCCAGTTCGCGCAGCACGGTAAACGGCAAGGCCAGCACAACAACATCAAACGAGTCCTCAACGGCGCCGCGGGGAGTGTCGAAGGTCAGTGTCGTGGGCTTGCTGCCGCTGACGCGCGCCAGCCGGTGCTCCAGGCGGATCGTGCCGGCCAGACGCTTGCCAAGTTCCACGCACACCAGTTCGTTGCCACCCTTGACCTTGAAACGCTCGTCGCTTTCGCCAAACGGTTCAAAACGCGAGCCTTCGGTCGAAAGCAGGCACAGCATGTTCATGCACGATTGGTCGGCAGTATCCAGCCCGTACTCGGTTACAAAGGCCACGTCAATCAGGGCGCGCAACCAGCCCGTACAGCCGATGGCCTCGAGATAGTCCGCCAGCGATGTGGCATCCAGCGCGCGGAAGGCCGCGCTTTCGCGGGACTCTGCCGGGTCAAGTTCCGTCAACACGGCATCGGCGGACAGCCGCGAAGCCAGGGGCCTTAGGGCCTCGAAGATCTCCTTGTCGGATATGTGCTTGCTGCCGAAGTACCACGCGTTTTCCACCACGCCGGTATCGTCCTGCATGTCCAGCAGTGTCAGGCCGAGCTCCTTGCACAGCGCCAGCATGTCTTCATGCCCGCTGTCAATGAACTCGCCGCCAAGCTCGGTGCTCAGGCCGGGGCCCAGCAGCCCGGTGTTAGTATGCATGCGGCCACCAACGCGCGACGAGGCCTCAAACACGGTCGCGCGTACGTTCTGTTTGTGCAGCTGCCAGGCGCAGTTCAACCCCGCAATGCCCGCGCCGACAATGGCGATCTTGGGCTGCGCGCGAACCGGGGCCTGTCGGTCAGGAGAGCTTGCGCAGGCAGCAATGGTCAGCGCGCCGGCGGCCGCGCCGGCCTGCATGAAGCGACGGCGGGAAGCATAGAGGACCGCCGAATCGTTGCGGTGCGCCGCACGAAGCAACACGCGCAAGCGGGCGAACAGTGGTGAACGTGCCATGGACTCCTCCGGACGGGGTGCGGAGTCTAGCCAAGCGCAGCGCCGGAGTCATGCAGCTACGCGATTGCCCATCGCGGCCGCGGGGAATGTCGTTGGGAGTCGAGTGCGGCGCGGGGCGCCGCGTCGAAGGTCGAAAACGGTTGCGCTGTGGTGTTCGGTACCGAGTCCCGCCAGGACAACCGCCCTCGACCTTCGACACTCGACGGGCCGCGAAGCGGACCATCTCGACTTGCCGTTCCGGTCAATCCTCGTAGCAGCCCGCATCATGGGGTGCCACGCGCGGCGTGCCTTCCAGGTCGTGGCTGGTCGCGTTGGCGGTGCTGGCCGCGCCGCGGCAGGCCGAAACCGCGGCAAGGTGCGCGTTGCGCGAACTGGCATTGGCTGTCACGTTCACAAAGTCGCCCAGGCCGTTGCCAATCGTGTAGCTGCCGCCGGGCACGCCAGCAGTCACGCTGCCGAACAGCACGTTGCCCGCAAACCCGATGCCTGTGACGCCCCCCACCACATCCAGTGCGAGGTTGCCGGTGCTGTAACAGGCGTTGTTGGCAAACAGCATGTTGGTCGCGCCGCTCCATGAACTCAGGCGCGCGGCCCGGGCCCCGTTGATGAACGTGTTGTGAATGACCTGGATGTTGGTCGGGTTGCCCTGGTGGACCTGGCTGGCAAAGGCGCTGCCCGTGGCGCTGATGACCAGGTTGTTGCGCACGATGCATTCGCCCTGGATCTGCATCGCGTTGTCGTTACTGCGATAGCACAGATTGCGCTCGACAACGTTCTGAGGCTGGCCTGCCGTGCCATAGACCAGGATGCAGGGGTAGTTGCAGTCGTGCACGTGGTTTTCGGCAATCAGGTTGCCCCAACTGCCCTGCTTGAGCTCAATGCCGTCGCCCTGGCTGACCGTGGCCGCATTTGTGTTGTAGACGTGGTTCAGCGCGATCACGCTCTGGCTCATGATCACTGCCCCGTTGTTGGCGCCAAGGTACATGCCCTCGCCGGTGCCATCGGTGTCGTGAATCTCGTTGCGCGTGATGTGGATGAAGCTGGTATTGACAGTGTTGGTCGAAATGCCCGCGTCGCCGGTGTTGTGGATCTCGCACTGGTCAATCCACACCTGAGTGCAGTCGTACAACCTCAGCCCGTGGCTGCCCCCGGTGAATTCAATGCCCCGGAAGCACAGGTAGCGCGACTGGCTGCCCACGCCCACGTTCATGATGTTCTGGCCCGTGGTGTTCATGTAAATGACGGGCGAAGCACCGCTGGCCGCCACCACCCAGATCGGCGCGCCCGCCGTGCCCTGCAGGTTGACGGTAAAGTTGCTGCTTAGCTCGTACATGCCGGTGCCGATTTCCAGCTTCTGGCCGGCGGTCAGCGCGTTGATCGCATTGCGCAGGGCGGTACCGTTCTGCAACTGGGTCTGGCCACTGTTGTAGTTGTGCGGGATGGTTGTCGTCGCCGCCACGCCGGCCCAGGTGGGGTCATAGGGTGACGCCGCCGGAGTCTGCGGTGTCGCGCTGACTTCGGCGCTGGGCGCGCTTTCGCCGCTTGCCGTCATGTAGGTGATGACGGCGTAGTAGGTCGTCCCGTTGGTCAGGCCGGGCAGGTTCGTGGGGCTGCTGACCGCCGCAAGCGATGTGCCGTTGCTGGTCGTGACGCCGGGTGACGTGCGGTAGTAGATGGTGTAACCAGTCGCGCCGCTAACGGCGCTAAACGTGAAGCTGATCGCCGAGTCGCCAGCCGTGGCCGCCAATGTGATCACCGCCGGGCCCGCTGGCATGCCCGGTGTGTTCCCGCCGCTGCTGCCGCCCCCACCAGCGCAGGCCGAGAGCAACAGCAGGACTGCGCCACAGGTCATCACACAATGGTTGCGCATGTTGCCTCCTACTTTTCGTATGCCCCGGCCACGCGCCCGGCGCGCTCTGCGCCGGTGAGGTCGGTTTCCACTTTGGGTTCTGTTTCGGCCGCGCCGATCAGCGGCGAATCCTTGGCCGGGCGCGCGTCGCGCTCGGCGGCGTCCCAGGTCAACTTGGCGAAGTCCTCAAGGCCGCGGCCTTTGATGAAACCGGCACTGGCACCGCTTACGTTTCCCAGCACGACGTTTCCGCGAAGGTCCACGCCCTGGCTGCCGCCGGGGAAGTGAATCGCAAGGCCTTCGCTGTAGACGGCGTTGCTGGCGAACACCATGCCCTCGCGGGCGTTCCAGGAGTTGAACTTCGCGCCCAGTTTGCGACTGACGATGGTGTTGTGGACCACTACCAGATTGACGGACTTCCCCTGATGGTCGTGGCTGGCAAATCCCGCGCCCGCGCCGTTGATCAACAGGTTGTTGCGGACCACGGCCTCGCCCTGAACCTGCATGACATTGTCGCCGCTGTTCCAGCAGGTGTTGCGCTCAAGGATGTTCGGGCGCTCGCCGCCGGTGCCGTAGGCAATGATGCACGGGTAGGCCGTGTCATGAACGGTGTTCTCGGCAATCAGGTTGCCGAAGCTGCCCTGCTTGACTTCGATGCCGTCGCCCTGGGTAACCTTGGGGCCGCCGATGTCGTGGATGTGATTCAGCGCGATCACACTGTCGCGCATCTTCACCTTGCCGTCGTTACCGCCCAGATACATGCCCTCGCCGGTGCCACTGGTGCGCGAGATGTTATTGCGTGTGAGAAACAGCCGCGCCGTGTCGCGGGTGTTGGCGCTGATCGCGACTTCGCCCGTGTCGTAGAACTTGCACCGATCCACCCACACGTCTTCGCAGTCATGCAGGCGCAGGCCGTGGCTGCCGCCCGTGATCTCCAGCCCGCGCAGGCACAGAAAACGCGCCGGGGCCGCGCCGCCCACATTCAGGACGTTCTGTTTGGCGTCAGGGCGCGTGATCACGACCTTGGCCAGTTCGCCCTTGGTTTCGGCGGCGTTGACCCAGATTGGGGCTTTCTCTGTACCTGCAAGATTCAGCTCAAACATGCCCCCGGCCAGGCTGTACGTGCCGGACTCAATCACCAAGCAATCGCCGGCCTTGAGGGCCAGCAGCGCTGCCTTGAGTGCCGCGCCGTTTTGTTCGACGGACTGCTTTGCATTGTGCGCATGTTCGATCTTGCGCAGGGGTTTGGCCGCCGCCCAGGCCGGGTCATAGGGCGAGCGTTCGTCCTTCTTGCGCTGCGCACTTGTGAACGGCGCCAACGCCACCGCAAAGCTGACCAATGCCACCGTAAGGGCCGCAACGCGCATGAGTTCTCCCGGTGTTCAAAGGGATAACCCCACCAAGTGGCAGCAGGTCAGCTAAAAAAGGACCGCGGGCCTCCGGCCCGCTGTATGCAGCGGGTTACAAGCCCGCGCTCCCATGGGGTTGCCCCACCGCAAGTCGCCGCTAAAGTCGCGCCCTCGAACCGGAGAATCCCATGCCCACGCCCTTTGTGAACGAGCCGATAACCACCGTCTGGACCGAGGAACGCGCCAACTCCATGCGCGCCGGCTTTGCCAAGGTGCGTGCCCGGGCCGGCGAAACCCGCCCGCTGTGGATCAACGGCGAGCACGACAACGACGGCGAAACCATCGAGTCCTACAACCCAAGCAACCACAAAGAGCTGCTGGGCCGCGTGATCAAGGCCAACAAAGAAATCGCCGCCCGCGCCGTCGAACACGCCCACAGCACCTACCTGAACCACTGGCGCAAGACCGACCCTGCCATGCGCGCGCGCATTCTGTTTCGCGCCGCCGGGCTGATCCGCAAGTACCGCGACGAGTTCAATGCCTACCTCGTGCTTGAGGCCGGCAAAAGCTGGTCTGAGGCCGACGGCGACACCGCTGAAGCCATCGACTTCTGCGAGTTCTACGCGCGCGAGTGCATCCGCCTGCAGGTTGACCGTCAGCCGCTGACCGATCTGCCGGGCGAAGACAACAACCTTTACTACATCCCGTTGGGCGTGTGCGCAGTGATTCCGCCCTGGAACTTCCCGCTGGCGATCCTGGTCGGCATGACGACCGCAGCGCTGGTTTCGGGCAACACCGTGGTGCTCAAGCCCGCCAGCGTCACGCCGCTGGTGGCCGCACGCTTTGTCGAAGTACTTGAAGAAGCCGGCCTGCCCGGTGGCGTACTGAACTTCATACCCGGCGGCGGCGCCGAAGTCGGCAACACGATTGTCGAACACCCCCAGACCCGCCTGGTGGCCTTCACGGGCAGCAAGCAGGTCGGCTTGGGCATCCAGAAGATCTGCGGCACCGTGGCCCCGGGCCAGGTGTGGCTCAAGCGCGCGATCCTCGAGATGGGCGGCAAAGACGCCATGCTGATCGACGAAGGCAGCGATTACGAAGACGCCGCCCAGGCGATTGTCAGCGCCGCGTTCGGATTCCAGGGCCAGAAGTGCAGCGCGTGCTCGCGCGCGATCCTGGTCGGCAAGGCCTACGACATCATCGCCCCGCGTGTGGTCGAGCTGACACGCAAGATCAAGATGGGCAACGTGGAAGACCCCGCCAACTGGATGGGCCCTGTAATCGATGGCGGCGCGCAGAAATCAATCATGCAGTACATCGTGGTCGGCATGAAGGAAGGCAAGATCCTGCACGGCGGCAAGCAGGGCGACGCAGGCGGCTACTTCATTGAGCCCACGATCTTTGGCGAAGTGAACCCCGACGCGCGCATTCACTGTGAAGAAATCTTCGGCCCGGTGCTGGCACTGCTGCGTGCCAAGAACTTTGAGCAAGGCCTGGATATCGTCAACAGCACCGAGTACGGCCTGACCGGAGCGGTGTACTCGCGCGACGTGGAACACCTGGAACTGGCCCGGCGCGACTTCCACTGCGGCAACCTGTATTTCAACCGCAAGTGCACCGGCGCGCTGGTCGGAGCCCAGCCATTCGGCGGCTTCAACATGAGCGGCACCGACAGCAAGGCCGGCGGCCGCGACTACCTGCTGCTGTTCACCCAGGCCAAGCTGGTAAGCGAAAAACTCCGCTGGTAAGGGGCGCAGGCGTCCCGCCCTCAGCAGTCCGTGGGGCAGGCTGCCAGCCTGCCCTTTGCATTTCATGGCAGGCTGGAAGCCTGCCTCACTTGGGCGTAGCATCTTGCGCATCATCAGCCCAAGGATTGCCCATGCGCTCCTGCCTGCTGGCCTGCGTGCTTGCCTTTGCTGCACTGGCCCACGCCGAAACCTTCTACGTGGACCCCCTCAACGGCAAGGCCACCAACCCCGGCACCAAGGCCGCGCCATGGCGCACGTTGCAGGAAGTTGTTGCGTCCGGCGGCCTGCGCAGCATCAAACCGGGCGACACGATCGCTCTGAAAACCGGCTTTCACGGCCGCGTGGTTCTCAGCGGCGACAACACCGATTTCATCACCATTGCCGCCGACGAAGGCGCCCGTCCGCGCCTGAGCTACTTCGAAATCACCCAGGGTTCCAAATGGCGTCTGCGCGGCCTGACTGTCAGCGCAAGCTTCGGCGAACCCTACGAAGGCGTGATGCTCAAGTTCGCCGACGGCGGGCCAAGCAACGAAATCATTGTCGAAGACTGCTTCGTGTTCAGCACACTCGACACCAGCAAGTGGGACGCAAATCAGTGGATGGCCGCCAACAGCGGCATCACCATGGGCCGCAACGGCAAGGGCCACGTGCTGCGCAACAACTACGTGTTCAACACGCGCTTCGGCATCAACCTGTGCGCCGAAAACTCAACCTGCGAAGGCAACGTGATATCGCATTTTTCCGCCGACGGCATCCGCGTAACCCGCGACGGCCAGGTGGTTCAGCACAACGTGATCCGCAACATTTACGTCAGCGACGACGACGGCGACAAGAACCACGACGACGCCATCCAGTGTTTTCTGTTCAATGTCGGCACCGGCACCGTTCGCAACGTGACCATCCGCGAAAACCTGGTCGTGATGCGCGAAAACGAAGACCAGAAGTTCAAGGCCACCATGCAGGGCATTGGCTTCTTTGACGGCCCGCTGATCGGCTTCACCGTGGAAGGCAACGTCATCAACACCAGCCACTGGCACGGCGTGTCGCTGTACGACGCGCAGGATTGCACGATCAAAAACAATGTGGCCTACACCCAGTGGCAAACCGAAAAACTCCGCCCCTGGGTGCAACTGGGAAGCAAAGACAAAGCCGAGGTCAAGGGCAACACCGTCACAGGCAACTACGCCTACACCTTTGACCTCAAAAACGACAAAGGCGTGACGGCCAAAGACAACAATGTCGTCACCGAGGAAATCCACACCAAGCGCCAGGCTGAGCTAATCGCGCTGATCGAGAAGAAGTACGGCAAGACGGTGCCCGCGGCCGGGTTCAAACGGCTCGGCCTCGAACGGGTAAAGTGGATCGAAGGCACACCCAGCGCCGACGGCAAGACGATTGAGTCCATTGACGCAAGC
Organism: Planctomycetota bacterium; assembly: GCA_019636215.1. Taxonomy (GTDB): domain Bacteria; phylum Planctomycetota; class UBA8742; order UBA2392; family UBA2392; genus H3-PLA7. The sequence continues at coordinate 124,482 of JAHBXZ010000003.1, forward strand.
CTCAACCAGGGCCGCCCGGTGGTGCTGTTTCTCTACAAGGCCGGTGACAAAGCCTGCGACAAATTTGAGCGCGAAACCCTCGAAGACGCCGCCGTGAACGAACAACTCGACCACGCCACCGGCATCCGCATCAACGTGGAAGACATCAGCCGCGACCTGAAGAAGAAGTACAACATCGGCACCAAAACGCCCACCATCATCGTGCTGAGCCCCGCGGGCGACATCTTCTGGGACGCCACATCCCCCAACGCCAAGCAACTGGCCAAGCAGCTGCAAGCCGCCCGCGAAACCCGCAAGCCCGCACCACAACCACGCGCGGGTTAGGCCTCACACGACCACCCCCGCCCTAGCGAGCTTTAGTCGAGCAATGCGGAGAACGAGTCAAGGTCTGGACTTCATTGACTATCCTGCGCTTTCCCATAGACTGTGTGGACCTGCTTTCATGCCTCTGGTTCACCTTTGGGACTCGTGTGCCAACAAAAATCCTTCACTTGAGCGATATTCACTTCGTATCGCACGTCTCAGCTAATCACGTCCTAGGCAAAGTGCGACACATTGCCGCCGCGTGTGTCGCCCGGAATCCACAAGTTGATGCCGTAATCATCGTCATCTCGGGAGACATTGCCTTCTCCGGACACCCAGACGAGTACGAGCATGCGCACACATTCGTGTCGACACTCCACTCCGAACTTCATACTAGATGTCCAGGGGTCCCTATCCACGTGGCGACGTGCCCAGGCAATCACGACCTTGACTTCACTAAGAGTGGCCAAGCTCGAGATATGCTTATCAATAGCCTTAGGGAAGCGCCGACAATTACTCCGGATTCAGACACTTTCAGAGTGGTAACGGGGCCACAGCATGCCTATTTTAACTTTGTAGCGCGGCTGGACGTCTTCAACAACACCACGGCAGACGATGTTACGCCCCTGCTGCGGCGGCACTCGTTTCGCGTTGCCGAGAAGACTTTGCACGTCTGGTCCTTCAATACTTCTTGGACATCGGCTAAAGACGAGCAGAATACACTGCTGTACCGCGAGCCAGAGCACAACTGTCATGCAAGTGAATCGACCCTATCTATCGCCATAGGGCACCATCCGATTGGGTGGTTTGAACCTGAAAATGGAAAGCTACTAACCAAGTGCCTTCAAAAGTGTGCGGACTTGGTGCTGATTGGCCACGAACATGAGGAGGGCATGTTTGCGCAGGGGCACCTTGATCATCCATTGCCCTATGTGAAGGGTGGAGTACTTCAGGCGCAAAAGAGTTCGAAGTCGTCTTTTCATGTCATTGATGTAGATCTAGCAGCAGAGTCTTATGAAGTCAGCACTTACGAATGGGATGCCAAGCAAGACTTGTATGCCCTTCAGGAGCAAGGAGAGCGGCGTACATTCGTCAGGAACGTCGAACGGCTTCGCCGAGACTTTGCGATTTCCACTCGCTTTGAACACATATTAGAGAACATCAATTTACCCCTGAGTCACCCCCGTAAGTCTGTTGTAACGCTAGGTGACGTCTACCTGTTCCCTGATATCCGAGAACTGTCGGGGGCACCTAATGCCGGAATTGATCGAGCCAACGTCTCACACGACCTCGTTGCAACAATCAAGGCGGCCGAACGCGTTGTTCTTGTGGGACCACACAACTGCGGAAAGACCGCTGTGTGCAAAAGACTGTTCGTAGAGCTCCGCGCAGGCGATCACGTACCGGTCCTCTTAAGCGGGTCTCGCATAGGCCCCCGAGACGTGGAAGAGCTTCAGCAAGTCGTCTCGTCAATGCTAGGACAGCAGTACCAAGATCCGAGCTTAGACAAGTTTTGGCAGCTTGATAAGACTAAGCGTGCACTTATCTTAGACGATTTTCAGTTGCTTCAACTTACCCGGGAGCAACGATCACGTTTCCTTTCAGCTTGCGAGGCGTTGTTCGGTCTAACTATTCTGGTTGGCGATGAGGTGACCCGCTTGGAGCGGCTAACGCCCTCACACATCATAGGCAAGCTCGCTGAATATGACTTCTACGAGATGTTGCCTTTTGGCCACGTACTCCAGGACAAGCTTGCGGCGAAATGGTTTGGGCTTCGCGACGCCGACAACGACATTCCACCTCCAGACGAGTCGAGCGTCGAACGCACCAAACGATTCATCCCACGTTTCTTGAGTAATGCTGGTATTCCCACGTACCCGGCATATATGCTTATGATGCTGCAGATGAACGAGGCAGGAACAGCCCACAAGCTGCACGACGGAACGTACGGCCACCTACTTCAGTCCCTATTGACCGTGACGCTCGCGCGGAAGACAGGTGGATCGCTAGATTTTGAAACCAGCCTCACTGTGCTTGCGGCGTTCGCACATTACCTCTTTACCGAGAGGACGACATCGGTTACCGAGAGCGCGTTCTTAACATTTTGCCTTGACTATCAGACTCGCTTTGGCGTACCGGTGCGCGCTGCACAGTTGCTGAGCGCTTGTCGCGCCGCACACATATTTGGAACGTCAGATGATCGAGTCGGCTTTGGTCACCGGTTCGTTAGGCACTACTTTGTCGGCAAGTACTTAGCAGACAAGATCACTGATGACGGTGTTCAGAACACTATCCGACAGCTCTGCGACTCACTTCACCTAGAATCAAGCGCGAGCGTAGTGCTATTCCTAAGCTATCAGAGCAAGCATCCATTCATAATGGCCGCACTAACGAACACACTAAGTCGGATGTATGTTGAATCGAAGGAAGCGGATCTCGAGCGTGCGGAGAAAAGTGTCGAGGACCTAGTAGTCGACATCCCTCAGCTGAATGTTGACGACGGCCCACCGGACATCCGACGGGCAGCTCAACTGGAGCGACGGGACGCAAAAGAGGAAGCGCAAATCGACTGCTGGTACTTCGATGAAGAAAGCAGGGAGAAGGAGGAGTTTGCGCGGCAGGTGAACCCCCACATAGCGCGGTTCAATGCTTACGGCAAGGCGGTTCAGATATTTGGGCAAGTCTTGCGCACCGTGGGTATTCAGATGGAGACCGCACCCAAGGCGCTGCACATCCGCGAAGCGTTCGAATTGTGTTTACGCAGCGTTGGCTGGTACCTTGATTTTGTAGAGGTCAACAAAGAGCAGTTACTGAAAGAGCTGGCGTGGCTTGTTGAGGAGCACAACGAAGGAATTCTTCCTGCCGAAGTCAGACGCCTGATAGCATCGACAATGTATTTGGGCGCGTTTGGTTGGTCGCTGTTCGGGCTACACCAGTTCGCTCAGTCGTTTGGCGATGAAAAGCTAATGGTAGCCGTTGAAAGCGCTCTCGGAGTGGATGACGCCATAACCAACCGACTGTATGCACTAGGAGCCAAGCTAAACATACCCGGCACATTCCCAGAAGACGAGGTCTACGAGTGCCTGAAGCTCGTTGAGGATCGTCGCTTTCTGTACATGTTGCTTCGCCAGATGGTATGGCACCACGCTTACCTGTTCCGATTGGAGGGCCCGGCGTTCAGAAGGCTGTGCGACAAGTTCCAGTTTACTCGTCGGGAACAACTGATCGACAACCGGCAACGTCGATCTAAGTGAATCGATACCCATGAAGCCAAGTGCCGTAAGTGTTGAGCGTAAGCAAGTAGGCGGTCGGTTGCCCGCTGCCGCCCGATCATGGCTTGCGGTACTGCCGTTTGCTTACGGTTCGCGCTCCCCACGCCGGAACAGTAGTGGCGCGAACAGCAGCAGCGATGCAAGGCCGCCCACGCCAGCGGTGCAGCCTCCGCCTCCACCACCTCCTCCGCCTGAGCCGCCGGTTCCGGGTCCTGGGCCGGGGCCGGGGCCGCCTCCGCCTGTTGTGGTTACCGTGATGGCAAAGGCGCCGTTGTCTGTGGTTTGTGTCGGGCTTGTGCTGTCCGTGACGGTTACGTTGAAGTTGACCGTGCCCGCCACCACGTCACCAGCCGCGGCTGTCAGTGCGCCTGATGGGCTCATGGTCCAGCCTGTGGGCAGGCCTGTGGCGTTCCAGGTGTAGGGGGCCGCGCCGCCGCTGGCCGTGAACTGCACGTTCAGGGCCGTGTTCTCGGTGATGCCGGGCAGCGGCGAGCTGGTGGTGATGCTAACGCCGCTGCCGCTTCCTCCCCCCGGGGTTTGCTCCATCAACCAGGCGAAGCTGTTGCTGGTGCGGTACTCCCAGCCGTACTTGCGCCAGGGGCTGATGCGGTAAGCCGTAAGGCCGCTGGCCGGGCCCGCGGGGCGAATCCAGTAAGTAACGGCCGCGTCGTAGGTGTTGTACAGGTTCTGGGCCATGGTCTTGTGCGCGGCGTCGGCGCTGCTGGTCAGTTCACTGAAGTACCAGGCCCAGGCCAGGGCGGCCGCAACATCCAGCGCGTGTTCGGCATCGCCGCCGGACCGCATATCCGTGGTCCCGTTGTACTGCACCAGGTAGCTCGCGTAGTAACGCGCGCCGCCGCCGTAGCTGTGGCTGGAATCGCTCAGGCAGGCATTGCGAATGAACACACCCATGCGCCGCACAAAAGCCGCAATGTTCGCGTCTTCAGTGAACGCGTAAGCCCGCACCATAGCGTCTACCACCAGCGCGCTCATCCAGGGCGAGGCCAGGTATGCGCCCGCCGTACCCTCACTGTGCTGAGCGCCCGTGTGGTACAGGCCGCCGTCAATGCGGCCAGCGCTGGGGATCGCGCCGCCGGCGCCGTTCTGGTGCGCGATGAAGTGGCCGGTCTGTGTGCCCACGCGGGTACGGGCGTTGGTGTCGCCGGTGACCTCATAATGCACCAAGTTGGCGATGATGCGGTACGAGCTATGGCGCTCGGTCCAGAAGCCGGTGCCGGCACTCCATTGCGTGTTCATGCCGTTGGTTTCGTGGCACTGGGCGACCCAGCTGATCGGGTCCACCATGTCCGGGTCGCCGGTCACCCAATGCTGCAAGGCCAGGCACTCGTTGTAGACGTACTTGGTGTCAATGCTGCTGGGGCTTGGGCTGACCAGGCTGAAGCCGCCAAGCCCGCTGGCGGGCGAGACACCGGGCGCGTACAGCTTGCCCTTGTAAAAGCCAGTGTTGCGCACGGCCTCGCGCAGGTGCTTGAAGTTGCCGCTGCGCAGGTAGAGGGCGAACATGGTCGAGCCGCGGTCGTACAGCCAAGGCTCGCTCTGGTTGCGGAAGTCGCACTGGTTGGCAGTGGTGACTGCGGCGTCGTCTTCGTTGATCCAACTGTAGAAGAAGTTGTGCTGCGCGTGGTCGAGTTCGTTGAAGCCGGTGTAGGTGCCGTTTTTGATTGTGGTCGGGTCTTCGCGCGTGTCGGCCACGCCACTGTAAAACGGCTTCACGCGCCGCGCGCCCAGCGCGCCGTGGGCAAGGTAGGCCTTGGGCAGCACGCAGTACACGTTGGGTTCAAAGACGCCATCGGCGGCCTGCCAGGGCGCGGTGGTGACCTGGTGCCAGCCATTGCGCACGGCGGTCAGCGTGGCCACGTTCTGGGTGCGCGCGGCGACGCCCCACTGGATCGTGACATCCTGGCTGTTGGGGTAGGTGACACTGAACGAGAACGAAAACTGCACACGCGCCACGCGCACACTCTGGCCGTCAATGCCTGCGTTGGTGGTATGCCGCCATGGGGTGAGTTGCTCGACAAAGGCCGGGATCTCGGTCGAGGCGTTCAGCACGCGCAGCGTCGAAAGCTGGGCCTGGGTGATCGAGCCGCGCGGAAACGGGAAACCCAGCGTGACCAGCTGCGGTGTGCCCGTCGCGATGCCTTCTGTTGGGTGCAGCTTGACCGTGACGCTGCCACTGGATTGGGCGGGTGCAAAGAAGGGCTCGATTGCCGAAAGCGTGCTCGCAAACAGCAATCCCAGCAGCAGGGCGTAGCGCATGAGTCCCCCATGGTTGGCGTTACACCTTGATGCACGGGAGCGCGAACTGGGGTCAAGAAAGGTGGAGGAGGTTGGAAGTGCCTATCCTTCGCCCAGCAGCTCAGCAACCCTTGGCGGGCGCTTTGCCGGGTGACGCACGGCCAGGACAACAACGCGTTCCGGCTCGGGAAGAAAGAAAACGCGGTACCAGAACACTGGTATGTGAGTTACGCGAACGCCGTGCCGCGCGGCGACGCCGGATTCAGGGTGATCTGAAAGGCGCATCACCGTTCGATGCAGTTCTTCGGCAAAGCGCGAACCAAGACCTGAAAGCTTGGCTTCGTAATAGTCAAACGCAGCTTCCACGTCAGCCAATGCGAGGCCACGAAAGACAACAGGCAGGTTCATGCGGGCCTGCGGTTCCTCAGGCGCTTGAACACTTCGTCGGCCGGGATCGTGTCCTGCGGGTTCGCGCGGTGGTCAGCCAGACGCTGCTCGATCAGCGCCAGTTCTTCTGCGCTCAATTCCGCTTCTCCCTGCAGACCCAGGCTTTCCCACAGGGCAACCAGTAACTCGTATCGCTCCGCCGGTGGAAGCTTCATGGCCAGTTCTTGCAGCTGCAGCGCCTGCTTGGTCATGTCGGCATTCTAGCCAATTGCGGGGCACTTGCGACACCAGCAATCGTCGCCGGCCCACCCTTCGTGGGCAACTGCAGTTTGCCGTGACAGGCAGGCCGAACTAACTTGCCCCTATGGAACCGCCGAAACCCGAAATCGCCACGCATGCACTGGTTGGCTCGCTGGACCACTACCGCGAACTCTACGCCGAGTCCATCAACAACCCGCTGGGCTTCTGGGGCAAGGTGGCCCGACGGCTGGATTGGTTCTCGCCGCCGCTGCACACCGGGCGCTGGGACTTCAACACCGTGGACTTCGCCTGGTTTGAAGGCGGCAAGCTCAACGCAGCCTGGAACTGTATCGACCGGCACCTGCCCCTGCGGGGCGACAAAGACGCGATCATCTGGGCCAAGGATGAACCCGGGCAGTACGAACGCATCACCTACCGGCAGTTGCATCACGAAGTCGGCCGCCTGGCCAACGTGTTGAAACACTACGGCGTGCGCAAGGGCGACCGGGTGTGCATCTATCTGCCGATGATCCCCGAGCTTGCCTACACCGTTTTGGCATGCGCGCGGATTGGCGCGGTGCACAGTGTGGTGTTTGCCGGCTTCAGTGCTGAGTCGCTGCGCGACCGCATCATGGACGCCCAGTGCAAGGTCGTGGTCACGGCCAACGAGGGTTTAAGAGGCGGGCGGAAGATTCCGCTCAAGGCCACAACAGACAAGGCCGTTGACGGGCTGGATCTCGTAACGACCGTGCTGGTGGCGCGCCGTACGCAACTGGATTCACCCATGCGCCAGGGCCGCGACCATTGGCTGGCGGAGGAAATGGACAAGCAACGCGGCACCTGCGCGGCAGAGGCCATGGACGCCGAAGACCCATTATTCGTGCTGTACACCAGCGGCAGCACCGGCAAACCCAAGGGCGTGCTGCACACGACGGGCGGCTATCTCGTGTATGCAAGCTACACCCACGAACTGGTGTTCGACTGGCGCGAGAACGACATCTACTTCTGTGCGGCGGACGTGGGCTGGGTCACCGGCCACAGCTACATTCTGTATGGGCCGCTGTGCAACGGCGCGACAACGGTGATGTTCGAGTCCACGCCGCTGTACCCCGACGCCGGGCGCTACTGGCAGATCGTGGACGATCTCAAGGTCAACATCTTCTACACGGCCCCCACCGCGATTCGCGCGCTGATTGCCAGCGGCGAAGAACACCTGTCGCGTTCCAAACGCACCAGTCTGCGGGTGCTGGGCAGTGTCGGCGAGCCGATCAACCCCGAAGTCTGGCGCTGGTACCACGACAAGGTGGGCCGCAAGCGCTGCGCCGTCGTGGACACCTGGTGGCAGACCGAAACCGGTGGCATCCTGATCACGCCGCTGCCCGGGGCCACGCCCGCCAAGCCGGGTTCGGCGACGTTGCCGTTCTTTGGCTGCGAACCTGTACTCGTCGACGAGCAAGGCCGCGAAATCACCGGCAATGGTGTGTCCGGCAACCTGTGTTTGCGGCGCAGTTGGCCGGGCCAGGCCCGCACGATTCTGGGCGACCACGCGCGGTTTAAGCAGACCTACTTCAGCACGTACCCCGGCCTGTACTTCACCGGCGACGGCTGCCGCCGCGACGAAGATGGATACTACTGGATCACCGGCCGCGTGGACGATGTGCTGAACGTGTCAGGCCACCGCCTGGGCACTGCCGAAGTCGAAAGCGCACTGGTGGCCCACGAAAGCGTGGCCGAAGCCGCCGTGGTGGGCTGTCCGCACGAGATCAAGGGCCAGGGCATTTACGCCTACTGCATCCTCAACCCGGGCTACGCCAAGCACGACGAAAACGACCTGCGCGGGATGCTGCGCGAAAAGGTGCGCGAGGTGATCGGCCCGATTGCGACGCCGGATATCATCCAGTTCGTGCCCGGCCTGCCGAAAACCCGCAGCGGCAAGATCATGCGGCGCATACTGCGCAAGATTGCCGAGCGCGAGTACACGTCGCTGGGCGACATCACCACACTGGCCGACCCGGCGGTCGTGGAACAAATCTTGGCAGGGCACAAGGCGCTGGTATCATGAATCGCTTGCGTGTCGCGCAATTGACTTGATGCCCATTGCTTGAAGGCTTAGACTTTCGTCTCAGTGGGCAGTCAAAGGAGCCGGGCTATGCCATTGCAAGGGGCGCCAGATACAGCCAACGTCATTGCTGCGCCGAACCCCGTTGAGAACGAACCACGTCTGGTTCAGATTCACGGCGTAATGCCGGAACTGGGTGTCAACGGCGGCTTCCTTGTGTATCCGCGTGTTCCGGGCCTGAAGCCTGCCCAGGTAGTTGACCCGTGTCTTGCCGCAGACGACATCAGCACCACAGTCACGCCGCCCGCTTCGGCATGGTCGAGTATGTTGCGCGAGTGCCGTTGTGCATGGCCAGCCAAGACATTTTCAGGCACCGCAATGACCTGGTGGATTTCAGTGTGACGCTGGGCGAGATTCAGACTTGGTACGGCTACTATGGGCGCATGGATGTGCTGACCGGGAACCCGGTGTTCGGCGGACTTCCTGACCTTGTGGCCCCCGCCCGTACCATAAACATGGGCGGTGCGCCGCTTTCGTTCCCGTGTCTGAGCAAGGCCTGGCACCTTGTCAAGGCCAACAATGGGAAGCCGACTGTTATCATGAGCAACGCCCGTTCCCTTGAAAGTTATGAAAATCTGTGCCGCTTGAGCGGTCAGAACGTTGAATATATGCCGTGGCGCTGGTATTGCCCCGCTAAACGTCATTGGGTCGATGGCAAAGTGCCCAGCTTCAACGGCACACCTTGGGTCATCAACGACGAAATGAACCCCGGTGTGCTACCCGCCAACCGCCGAATCTGGTTCATGGTACTCGGAGATGACGGAGGCAAAGGCCCCACGCGGGGACTTTCGCGGATTGTCCCGGCTGGAATGGAGCGTCGCCCGTTTGTCGTAAGAATGACCAACGGAGTGCCCGACTTCGTCAACCAGACGGTGAATATGACCAAAGACATCTGGGTAAGCATGCCTGCCGGGCTGGCGCTGGGCAGCCAGGCGGCCCTGAGCCTCCTGACCAACTTTGAGCATGTAGGCGAGTGCGCAGGTCCTGTACCGGCGTAGCTGAATCCTGGACCTTTGGCGCGGTTGTGGAGTGGTTGCGTTCGTCGTCTGGTAGGTATGCCATGGATGAAATCAACGACAGTTGCCCTTCGTGCGCCGATAACGCCGGCCCGGCATTCGGGCCTTCGCCCGGCAACCCCAACCTGTTCATGCGCCCATACACGCCACCCACCGCCGATGACCTTGAGTCTTCCCGCCAGTTCTACGCCGCTCGTGAAGCCCGCGTAAACGAGCAACGCGAGTCTCCACGAGCCAATGAACTCACGGGTGGCGCGCAGTTCGGTAGAAACCTTTTTATTGAAAGCGCCCCCCAAGGCGCTGCCGCTGCGGTCCATCGAATCATTTCTGGTGGCGACACACCAGTGACGCCTAAGCTTACTTCGCCATGGTTCGAACCGGCCCAAGCTGGTGGTCTGGTCGACATGCAGGGCAACTACCAGATTGTCGAACTACTGGATGTGAACCCGCCAAGAATAGTGGTCGTACCAAAGAGCCAAGGCCCCCGTGATTCAGGGGCTTGGCCCGGTCGGTTCGGCGACGACATCAAGAACTGTCAAGAGGAGTGGCCATTCCGGGTGCGGGTCGAGCACCGAGTGAACTTTGGTGAGTTCACAGTCACCTTTGAATCTCGGCTTTTCGAAAAGTTCGAAAGCGCCGACCGCGTGGCCAAGAACGCGGCCACTACCGCGCATGTAGAAACCGCAGCGCAAGCACAGGCCGACACTGTCGCGGCCAGAGTTCAAGCCGACCTAATCGCTGCAAACATCATCGCGACAGACCCTGCCAAGTGGCATGGCGACCTTCAGGCACTTGTTGACGCCAAACTTGCTGGCTTGGTCGATCCATGCCCACGAGACTGCCCGATGCGGTATTCAATCGTCGGATGGAACGCGGAGATTGCGTCCGTCTCTGCGACGAGGCTGTCGACAAGCGCGACCACCAGATACCAAATGGTCGATGGCATCTTGGATGGATACTACAAAGCCAATTGGACCGTATCGTTCAAAGTGGACGGACGGTACGCCGTCGATGTCTATTGCCGATTCTACTGCTGGGGCGTCGACGAATTCTGATCACGGACCAACACAGCTTCAATGGTGCGACATGCCACCGCAGCCGTTTCCCCCAGCTTCTCCGCACTGTCAGTGGCGCACTGAGAAATACCCCGAGGTTCAGTCCGTGAACAAGTGCGACTCTCGGCAAGTGATAGTGTGCGTACAACCCGTAGCTTGCAGCGGAGTCGCACTGTTCATCGGTTTGGTGCTGTTGCTCTGCGCGTCGGCGCTGGGCGCGCAGGTACCCGGGCAGGCGTCCGACCAGGAAAGTCGTGACTCGAACCGCATTATCAAGCTAGTTAGTCCTACCGACGCCGACATCGCTGCGCTCGAGGGGCAACACATCACTGACTTGGTAATTCATAGTCTCGGGTCGGAAAGCCTTACGGTCGCCAGTGTCAAGCGCCTGCTCTCACGAGACTCCCTGGTCAGTGTGTCGCTTATCGATGGCACATCGTTTAGGTATGATGACGTGATTGCCTCCAGCCTTCCTTCCGGGCTACTACGCCTTCAATGCGACTCCATTTTTCAGGACAGCCATCTTGTATTCATCGGCAAGTTGACTCGCCTTGCCTACCTGGACATTCGCTACTCCGGGTCGGGCAAAGGGCTGCTACATTTAAAGGAGCTGGCGTCGCTCGATAGCTTGATCATTGAGTTCAACGGCTTTTCGAATTTCGATGACATGGAACGCAGTCGCGTCGATGACAGCGCTTTGGCCCGCTTTCTAGAGAACCTGACACGCCTTCAATGCGTAGGCCTGTCGAATTCGACTTTACTAGGCAACCTGACCTGCAAAGTGCTTGCTTCCATGAAGTCGCTACAATCCCTTAGGCTACACGGCCTTTCGAGATTGAACAGCGCCGACATCGGACTCCTGTGTGCCACAAGATATCTGCAACGGCTCGAACTTAGCCATTGTGGACGTTTGACTGATGACGTGTGGGGGCATCTAGGTCGTATCCCGTCACTTATAGCTTTGTCTGTCAGGAATTGCGCCGGTCTCAGGCAAGTCTTTTTGGAGGAATTGGGAAAGGCCTCCGCCCTTCAAGAACTTGCCTTATACAACGAGCCGTCATTGCAACTCGCGCATCAACGGGAAGGTTCACCTTTGCACTTCATGATCCGCCAGGACACGACTAAAGAAAGGGACACATGCTTTCAGTTTCTTAGAACTCTCGTTCTGTCTGAGCAACCTAAGCTTGGCGATGAGGCGTTTGAGTTTCTGGCCCAAGGAAGCAGGCTTGAGAGCCTATTGTTGACACATTGCGCGATCCTTAGCGAGTCCGCACTCCATTCACTCGGCCGACATAAATCATTGAACCGACTTGAGGCTTACATGACGCCAGGCCTTTCTTCTTCGGTGTTGCAACTGCTCTTTGACAAATGCGCGCTTACTCATGTCGAACTGACCGCTGTTCAGGGGTTCGATGACGACGCGGCAGCCGCGCTTGCCGGGCGGGGAAAGTGCCATACACTAATGCTACGTAAGTGTCACCTTCTCGGTGCGAACGGTATCGCATCACTCACTTCAATTGACAAACTCCGAGTGCTTGACCGGTCGGGAAACTTGGCAGTGGATGCCACCGCATGCAAGTCGCTTGCAGCTATGAAGCAGCTCACCACGCTCAATTTAAGTGATACGCGAGTTGACGACAAGTGTGTCGAGTGGTTGGCCGCCAGCAAGTCACTTCGCAGTCTTGGACTCGCGGGCTGTCGCGTCACAGAGTCATCGGTTCGGTTGTTTCTCTCAAAGGTTCGATTGGAGAAGTTGACGCTTTTCTCCTGTCCAGCGATTGACCGCAAGGCAGTCGACGCCCTGCGCCGAGACTTTCCGGCTTGCGACATAGGCTGGTAACACCTCAACATTACGTCGAAGAACTCCACCAGTCGAGTCGCTTGGCGGCGGCTTTGGCGATGCTGAAGGCCCGGTTCGCATCCTCGGTTGGCCAGATTGATCACTTCTCCAGCATCCACCAGCGCGGCTTACGGGCCTTGCCGAGTTTCAGGCCGTATTTGTCCACCACGGCGTTGCGGATGGTTTCTACGGCCTCTTGCGGCGAGTCGGTGACCAGAATGCGGTTCACGTCGGCCTGGTCAATCGTGCCCTCGCGCACCATGGTGTCCTGCAGCAGGGCCAGCAGCGGCTTCCAGTAATCGCTGCCCATCAGCACCAGCGGGAACTCCTGGATCTTGCGCGTCTGGATCAACGTCGCGGTCTCAAAGATTTCGTCCAGTGTGCCGAAACCGCCGGGCAGGGCGATAAACGCGTAGCTGTACTTCACCAGCATCAGCTTGCGGACGAAGAAGTACCGAAACTCCACCCAGCGGTCGAGGTACGCGTTGGGCTTCTGTTCATGCGGCAGGGTGATGTTGCAGCCCACACTGCGGGCGGACACGTCGCGGGCGCCGCGGTTGGCGGCCTCCATAATGCCGGGGCCGCCGCCGGTCATAACCGTGAAGCCGGACTTGCCAAGTTCGGCGCCCACGTCGCGGCCCTGCTTGTAGTAGCGGTGCGCCTCCGGAAACCGCGAGCTGCCGAACACTGTCACGCAAGGCCCCACAAAGTGCAGGGCGCGGAAGCCCTTGATCAGTTCAAAGAAGATGCGCATGGCCCGCGCCAAGTCGCCGGCGCGGGTCTGCGGCCCTTGCAGCAACCGGCTTTCGCCGACCTCGGGCGTGGCCTTGCCCCAATCCGCGGCGTGTTCCGGGCTTGGCGCAGATTCTGGAAGTTCTTCGGGCACGCGCTGAGTTTGGATCGTGGTTGCCCTCGCGCAAGGGCGGAAAACGGGCCGAGTTTCGGCTACTCTGGATATCAGTTGCCAGGCCAGACCAATCCAGTGGCAAGTTGCGTAAGTTTTATACGCCTTGTAACTCGTGGTCACCACACACTTTACGGCGTTGGTTGAGAAGGTTTGGTCTTAGAGTCCGCGGGCAGTAACGATTTTCGATTGGCACACATCGCGCTTTATCTGGTTTGTCGCGCCGAGCACGGTTCGACACAAACCAGGAGATGATCATGCGGACGATCTTCACTGTTCTCTCGAGCTTGGCCCTGCTGGCAGGTCTCGGGATTCTGTCTCAACCTTTGAAGGCCGGGTGATGCCCCGCACCGGCGCCGTCGGCGCCGAGCGCGGGACCCACTGCCAGCCCTGCAGCCCCAGCCAAGGGTGGCGGAGGCCCCAGCGGGGCCGGTATCCAGCCCCCGAAGAAAATGCAGCGCATTGACAACCCAGCGCCAGGTGCCGGCCCGGTGGCTTCCAGCCCCGCGCCACGCCCGGCGGCCAAGCCCGAGGATCTGCCCTCGTTTGAACTTCCTTCCACGGCCGCGCTGGAACGCGCTGCGGCGGACAAGAAGCCCATCGTGGTGTACTTCCCCGGTGAAAAGGACGATGGTTCTGCACTGGCTCACCCGGACATCGCGTTTCTCAGCAAGAACAGCGCGCTGTTCATCAAGGTCCCCTTCAACGCCAACCGCGAAAAGGATCCTTGGGATGTTGGGTCTGTCGTGCCGACCAGCAAGCTTCTCAGTGACAACCCATCGCGTGAGTACGGCGTCAAGGTCGGCCGCGAGACCGTGATTGTGACCGACAGCTGGGGTAACGACTTCTTCCGCTTCGAAAAGGCGCCGTCCGCAGAGGAACTGCGCTCGTCCATCAAGAAGGTGTCCGACAAAGTCGACAGTGCCAACAAGAAGCTGCAGAAGACCTACGACGCCGCCAAGGCGGCCTGGGACAAGAACGACCGCAGCAACGCACTGAAGTCGGTGCTGAAAAACTTCAAGGAAGGCCTGGTCGGGCTGGAGGCACAGCAGAACTCCATCAGCCTGTACCACGAGATCATGGATGCAGCCCGCGCCAGCATCAGCGATATGGCCGGCAAGGGCGACAAAGAAGCACTGAAGGGCATTGCCAAGGAACTGAAAGGAACTGACGCGGCCAAGGATGCAGAGGCCGCCCTGGCAAAGCTGAAGTAACCACAAGTGTGCAAGGTTTGCCGGCATAGCCCAGCCCGGCAAACTTAAGAGGAGGGGCCCCTACCGCACCGGGCCCCTCCTTCAAGTTTCTGGTGTCCGCCCCCCCACGCAGTTCTGGAGACTGCCATGCAACTCAAGCTGAAACTGATGACAGGCGCGCTGGCTTTCGCCCTTGCGGGCATTGCCGCGCAGCCGCTTGCCGCGCAGTGATGAGGCGGTGGAGGCGGGGGCGGTGCCTCCGCGAAACCAATCCAGCGCGCACCCGCGCAACCAGCACCTGTGCGTCCTGTGGCCCCGCGCCCGGTGATCGCCCCGGCGTGGGAGAAAGCCTCCAGCGCGGCGCTGGACCGCGCCGCATCCACCAAGATGCCGCTGGTGATCTTCTTTGCCGATGAACGCGACGACGCCGCACCGTTTGCGGACCAGGACTTTGTCGACATGGCCAGCAAGGACGCCGTGTTCGTGAAGATCCCCTACACGTCGATCCGCGATAAGGCGCCAAACGCCGATGACAGCGTGATCCCGACCAGCAAGCTGCTGGGCGACAACCCTTCGCGCGACTACAAGATTCCAGTCGGCAAGATGACGCTGATCCTGGCCGATTGCCACGGCAATGAGTACTTCCGCCTGACCAGTGTGCCCAAGGCCAAGGAGCTCAAGGCCTCGCTGGACAAGATTCCAGCCCAGATGGAAAAGGCCGAAGGCCGGCTGCGCAAGTCCTACGACGCCGCCAAGGCTGCCTGGGACAAAGACGACCAGGCAAATGCCCTGAAGCCGATTCTCAAGAACTTCAAGGAAGGCCTGGTCGGGTTGGACGCCCAGCAGGACACCATCACGCTGTACAACCAGATACTCGAGACTGGCCTTTCCAAAGTGCGCAAGGCTCACGAGCGCGGCGATATGGACGCCCTGAAGGGCCTGAGCAAGGACTTCAAGGGAACGTCAGTCGGCAAGGCCGCCGACGATGCCCTGAAGAACCCGGTTGCGAAGGTCACCCCCAGCAGCAAGTAACCCGTTGCGGTTGCCTCAAACAGACACGCCGCCGGATATCCGGCGGCGTGTTGTATTGATGGGTCATGGCTACTTGCCGCCGGCGGCTTCATAGTTCTTGGCCGCGAAGTCCCAGTTGGCCAGGCTGGCCAGGAAAGTGTCCAGGAACTTGGCCCTAGCGTTGCGGTAGTCAATGTAATACGCGTGTTCCCACACATCGCAGGTCAGGATCGGCGTCGCGCCGCCCTTGAGCGGGCATTCGGCGTTGGCGCTCTTGGCTACTTCCAGCTTGCCGTTCTTCAGCACCAGCCAGGCCCAGCCGCTCCCGAACTGGGTCATGCCGGCCTCGTGAAACTTCTTCTTGAAGTCGTCAAAGCTGCCAAAGTCGCGCGTGATCGCCGCGGCCAATGCGCCCGTGGGCGCGCCGCCGCCGCCCGGCTTCATGCAGCTCCAGTAGAATGTGTGGTTCCACACCTGGGCGGCCTGGTTGAACAGCGGGCCTTCAGTGGTCTTGATCAGGTCTTCCAACGACTTGCTGCCTTCGGGCTTGCCGGCGGTCAGCTCGTTCAGCTTGTCCAGGTAGGCCTTGTGGTGCTTGCCGAAGTGAAAGTCAAAGTGTTCGGCCGAAAGGTGCGGTGCCAGGGCGTCCTTGGCGTAGGGCAGCGCGGGCTGTTCAAAAGGCATCGTGATCTCCTTGGGTTGCTTGGTGTTTGCGTCAACGGGCGCCATTTATAAAGGAAATGCTTTCCAAAGCAACGGGCCGCCCGGGGCATCAGCGTGCGACTTTCAACTTGGGCAATGCCTCGCGCAACGCCTTGATTCCGCCATCGGTAACCTTGGGGCACTTCTTCAGGGAGAGGCTTTCCAGCTTCGGAAGCTCCTTCAGGTGGGCCAGCCCGGCATCGGTGATGTCAGGACAGGAATCCAAGGTCAACGATTTCAGCGCGAGCAGGGACTTCAAAGTTTCCAGTCCCTTGTCAGTCACCTTGGCGCAGTGCGCCAGGGTAATGTTGCGCAGGGCTGGCAGGCCCTTGAGGTGGGTCAGGCCTTTGTCGCTGATTTCGGTGCAGCCGGTCAACAGCAGTGATTCAAGCTTCTTCATGTCGCTGAGGTGGGCAAGAGCCGCGTCGGTCAGCTTGGGGCACACCCCCAGGTTCAGAAACTCCAGCAGCTTCATGCCGGCAAGGTGCTTGATGCCGGCGTCGGTCAGCCGGTCGCAGGCACCCAGGTTGAGCCACTTCATCGCCGTCAGCTCTTTCAGGTGAACAAGCCCGGCATCAGTGATCTGGCGGCATTGAAACATCTCCAGCCTTTCCAGACCCTTCAACCCGGCCAGATGCTCCAGCCCGGCATCCGTGACAGAAAGTCCGTCCAGGCAAAGGTCGCGCAGATCCGTGTGGTCCTTCAAGTTTGCGATGCCGGCGTCGGTGATTGCCTTGGCAGGATTCAGCTCCATCTTTCGCACACGCCGCATGTCCTTGACTTGCTCGAGTCCTGCGTCTGTCAGGTCTTTGCCGGCCTTGAACGTGATGGTCTGGTCTCGGACCAACTTCACTTCGGTGCCGGGTTTCAGGACGTCGTTGTAAAGCTTGAACTCGCCCGGGATGTCCGGAATGGTCACCAGCACATCCTGCGCGGCCTGGCCGTGAAGACTGACAGAGAGCACCGCGATCACACCGGCAAGCAGCAGACGTATGGTCATGGATCCCCCGAACCAGGTTTCGCCAAAGGCCTGCCGGATTTTATCCCCTAGCCGCCGTCGGGCTAAATCGATTCGCGAGTGGCCGGCAGGTTTCTGCCGCCATCGCGGTGAGGGCTGCGTTCTGTTTCACGTATTCGAGAACGCGTAGGGTTGCCCTATCTCAGTTGCGATGTCCTGCAGTCGAGTGCAGAGGAATTGTCGAGGCTTCGGCCAGGTGCTTCAAACAGGTCGTTTCATGGCACTACGGCCTGTTTTTGCACACTTCGCACACAGGCTAGCTGACTTGGCGACAGGTTGGACGCCTGAAGGGTGGGGCGTCACAAGCCGAAAAGTATATGGGTTTTCCGTGAAAGTTGCGCGTAAGAAGCATAGGCTTTACCCCACAGATTCGGTGCAGGTGCGACTGCATACAACAATTGGCCGTTCTTACATCTCTGGAGGATGTGAAATGAACCGCAACGCCGTATTGGCGCTGGCCGCTACCGGAGCCTTCGCGCTCGCCGGTATCATGGCTCAGCCGCTCGCAGCACAGTGATGAACGGGTGCAAATAAGGTCGGCCGTGTTGCCGCCCCACCTCGTCCCGTTCAACCCGCCCGTCCGGATCCCACCAAGGTTCCGAACTGGGGCCAGCCCACCAAGCAGGCGCTTGAAAACGCCGCGCTTGAAAAGCGCCCGATCGTCCTGTTCTTCCAGGGCGAAGGTGCTGAATACGGTGATTTCTACGTTTACGGCGACGACTACGCTGCGCTGGCCCGCGACAACGCGGTGTTCATGCGCATCGCCTACAACGAAAACCGCGACAAGGCACCCGCCAGCGAAAGCCCGGTTCCTGTCTCCAAGCTTCTTTCGGAGAACCCGGCACGCGACTACAACGTGCCCGCCGGCAAGCCTCTGTTTGTGGTTGCCGACTGGTTCGGCAACAGCTACTTCCGCAGCGACCGCAAGCCGTCGGCCGCAGAACTTAAGCAGATGATCGACAAAGTCCCCGGAAAGGTTGAGGACAGCAACAAGAAGCTGGCCAAGACCTACGACGCAGCCAAGGCGTCCTGGGATAAGTCCGACCGCACTAACGCCTTGAAGTCGCTGCTCAAGAACTTCAAGGAAGACGTTGTCGGCCTGGATGCCCAGGAAAGCAGCATCCGCCTGTACCACGAGATTCTTGATGCCACCCGCAACAAGATGAACGAGTTGCATGAAAAGGGTGACATTGAGGGCCTGAAGGGTCTTGCCAAGGAAATGAAGGGCACTGAAGTGGCCAAGGAAATCGACGCGGCCATCAAGAGCCCCACCGCCCGCAAGACACAGGAAGGCAAGAACTAGTTCCAAGCAAGATTGAGACCGGCAAGGCCTGACGGCCTTGCCGGTTTTGTTTTTTTTTCCGGAGTCGGTGGTATGGATTCAGGATTCGCTTCCACCTATGAGATAACCCAAGGCTCACACATGTTCACCCAAGGCTTTCGACTGCCTTTCCGTTGAGTGGCGACCGGCTGTATGGCGGTCCGCCAGACATGTGTGCTCTAGCCCATCCTGAGCGTCCTTCCATCCAGCATGCCCGTGTGGTCGCCTTTCCGCGGTATGCGGTCGTGTTTCAAAGCAGGTGCGGAAGTTGACGTTTGCTGGGTAAGCAAACAACGGAGGATGTATCCATGCGTTACGTTTGGCATTTCCTTACCGCCCTCGTTCTGATGGCGGGCATGTCGCCGGCACTGCTTGCGCAGTGTTCTGGCGGAAGCTGCGGCACAGGTGGCGGGTGCAGCAGCGGCGGTTGCGGTACAGGCAGCTCGTCCGGTGGGTGCCCCACCGGCGGATGCCCGTCGGCCGGCGGTGGCGGAGGCGTGCCGGCCCCCAAGAAGATGGGCGGCATTGCTGCCAAGCCGCAGCCCGTTACCTCGGGCGGTGCAGCCCCGGCAAAGTTGGATCCGGCCAAGGTTCCGTCTTGGGCCCCGATTTCGGGCACCACGCTGGAAAACGCGGCCAAGGAACAGCTGCCTGTGGTTGTCTACTTTCCCGCTGAGAACGAATCAGATGCCACGTTCTACGGGGAAGACCTTGCCAAGTTGAGCAAGGAAAAGGCTGTATTCGTGAAGGTTCCTTTCAACGCCGATCGTGAAAAGAGCGTGTTTGATGAGGCGGTTGTCCCGACCAGCAAACTGCTGAGCGACAACCCCAGCCGCGACTACGGCATCGCCGTGGGCAAGGCCACGCTGATCGTCTGCGACTGGTTCGGCAACGAACACAACCGCTTCACGGCCGGCATCAAGGCCCCTGAACTTGCTACCTTCATCGACAAGGTGAAGGCCAAGGCAGAGGACCGCAACAAGAAGCTGCAGAAGAACCTTGATGCAGCCAACACTGCCTGGACCAAGCAGGACCGCAAGGCCGCACTGGCGGCCATCCTGAAGAACTTCAAGGACGACGTGGTCGGCCTTGACGCCCAGGAAGGAAGCATCCGCCTGTACCACGAGATCATGGACGCAGCCAAGAGCCAGATCTCCGAGATGGTCAGCAAGGGCGACAAAGACGGGCTCAAGAACCTGTCCAAGGAGCTCAAGGGTACTGACGCAGCCAAAGCTGCAACGGAAGCCCTCAAGAAGCTGAGCTAGGCTTCATGACAAGAATGTGACATGGGGTGCACAAGCACCCCATGTTGCATTGAACTCATGACGTAAATGTGACAAACACTCCCTGGCAGCAATGAATGAACAAGCCGGTTAGCAATCCGTTGTTACTTGGACTTCATCTGTAAGCAACCGTACAATTCAGCGCACTCATAAACGGTGCGAGTTCATGAGGCAGAAGTCGACCAACGCTGTCGAACTTTTCTGGAGGAACCCGTGAAGGTAAACGGATCCAAGGCGCTTATCGCCCTTGGCGCAATTGCGCTGATGGGTGTAATGGCGCAACCCCTTGCGGCACAGTGATGAGGCGGCGGCGGCGGGGGAGGTTCCCCTGCAGGTGGTGGCGCTGCTCCGGCAGCGGGTGGCGGTGGCGGCGGAGGTGGTGCCGGCATCAAGCCCCCGACCAAGTTGGGTAAAGTAGAAGCTCCGCAGCCGGGCACAGGCGGCGCCCCAATGGGCCCCGCACGTCCGAGCATCAACCCGGCCGACATTCCCGGCTGGCAGACTCCGTCCAGCAAGGCCCTGGAAACAGCCGCGGCGCAGAACTTGCCGCTGGTGATTTACTTCCCCGGCGAGAGCGACGGCGACGCCAGTTGGATGGGCCGCGAGTTGGCCGAGATGGCCAAGAAAGACGCGATTTTCATCCGCATTCCGTACAACGCCGATCGCGAAAAATCGGTGTTTGACGAGTCATTGATCCCGACATCCAAACTGCTGTCGGACAACCCCAGCCGCGACTACAAGGTTCCCGTCGGCAAAGCGACCGTACTGGTTGCCGACAGCTGGGGTAACGAGTACTTCCGGTTTGCCACCCCGCCGAAGCACCCGGATCTGAAGGGCGCGGTGGACAAGGTCTCCGACAAGGTCGACGGCACCAACAAGAAGCTGCAGAAGACCTATGATTCGGCCAAGGCCGCCTGGGAGAAGAAGGACGCAACCGCAACGCTGGCTGCCATCCGCAAGAACTTCAAGGAAGGCGTTGTCGGCGTGGCACCGCAGGAAGAGACCATCCGCCTGTACCACGAGTTGATGGACTCTGTGCGTTCTGACGTAAAGGGGCTTGCCGAAAAGGGTGGAGCCGATGCCGACAAGCAGTTGAAGTCGATGAAGAACACCTACAAGGGCACCGCAGTGGCCAAGGACATTGACGAGGCCATTTCCGGGCTCAAGAAGTAGTATCAGCCGCATCCCGACGGCCGGCGCATTGCGCCGGCCGTCGTACTTTCAGGCCTGCCCCATCGCTGGTAGAGTGCCCCCATGGCCCCCAAAACCGCGACATCATCGCTGCGCGACCTGCCCAAGGTAGACGCGCTGGTCGGCCACCCGGACGCGGCCGGGCTCGTGGCTGCCTACGGGCGGGCGCTGGTCACCACCGAGATCCGCGCCGAGATTGAACTCCTGCGCCATCGCATACGTGAAGGAAACGGCGGGGATGTCCGTGCTGAAGCCGTGATAGCCGCAACCCGCAGCCGCCTGGAGCGCCTGCATACACCCAACCAGTGCCGCGTAATCAATGCCACGGGCGTTATCCTGCACACCAGCCTGGGCCGCGCACCTCTGGCGCCTTCGGTGATGGCGGCAGCGGCCCGGCAATCAGCCCAGTACAGCCTGCTGGAACTTGACCGCGAGTCCGGCAAGCGCAGCGACCGCGACAAACTTGTGGCCGACCTGGTATGCCGCGTCACCGGCGCCGAAGCTGCCACTGTGGTGAACAATAACGCCGCGGCCACGATGATCATCCTCAATACCATGGCCGAGGGGCGCGAAGTGGTGTGTTCGCGCGCGCACATGGTTGAGATCGGCGGCAGCTATCGCATGCCCGATGTCATGCGCAAAGCGGCCTGCCATCTGGTCGAAATCGGTACTACCAACAAGACCCGTGCGGCGGACTACGAACAGGCAATCACAGACCGGACCGCCATGTTGTTGAAAGTCCACACCAGCAACTACGCGATTGTGGGCTTTACGGAAATGGCTTCGCTGGAAGAACTGGTAGAAGTCGGCCGCCGCCGCAAGGTGCCCGTGGTGTACGACCTTGGCGCTGGCAGCCTGGTGGACCTGAAGCCTTTCGGCATCACCCGCGAACCCAGTGTGCCGGAGTTGATCAGGCAGGGGGCTGACCTGGTCTGCTTCAGCGGCGACAAGCTGTTTGGCGGCCCGCAGGCAGGCATCATTGTCGGCCGCAAAGACCTTGTGGCCGCAGTGAAGAAGAACGCGCTGTTCCGCATGATGCGCTGCGACAAGGTGACACTCAGCCTGCTCGAGCACACCCTGAGGCTCTACCTTGACCCGGCCCGAGCACTCGAAGAAGTGCCGACACTGAACCTGATCAGCCGCAGCGCCGCCGAATGCGCCCGTGCCGCCCGCGCCATCTGTGCGCGCCTGAAGAAGCGCGGAATCGCCGCCGAAACCCGCGAAAGCCGCAGCCAGATCGGCGGTGGCAGCACGCCCGGCGACGACCTGCCCACCACCGTTGTCGTGATCAAGAGCCTGGGGGGCACACCGGACGCCGCTGCCAGACGCCTGCGCATGGGCACACCCAGTGTGTTCTGCCGCATTGAAGAAGACTCCCTGGTGTTTGACCCCCGCACCGTGCTGCAGGGCCAGATCATGGAATTGGTCTCTGCCATCACGGCCCAGCGCAAGTGACCGAGCAACTCACCGTTGTGCTGCCCACGCTCAATGAAGCTGGCAACATTGGCCCGCTGATTACCGACCTGCGTGCGGCCTTCGACGGCGCCCTGGCCGAAGTGATTGTGATCGACGGCCACAGCAAGGACGAAACGCAGCAGCAGGCCGCAGCCGCCGGGGCGCGCGTGATCGCCGACGACAAGGGTTACGCCCGCGCACTGCAGATCGGCATGGCTGAGGCCAGAACCACGTTTGTGATGGTGCTGGACGCCGACGGCAGCCACCGGGCGCAGGACGCCCTGAAACTGTGGGCTGCGCGCGAGAGTGCCGACCTTGTGATCGGCTCGCGCCTGGTCGCCGGCGGAGGCAGCGACGGCGCGGCCTATCGAAGGGCCTTGAGTAACGTACTGGCGGGCCTGTTTTCGCTGTTCGCGCGGCTGCCAGCCCGGGACATCAGCAGTGGCTTTCGGCTGTACCGGCGCGAAATGTTCACGGACATGACACTGGCTGCGCGCTTCTTTGAGGTTCAGCCGACACTGCTGGCACACGGCGTGGGCAAGGGCGCGCGGGTCAAGGAGGTGGGCATCCATTACCATCAGCGCGGCACGGGGCGCAGCAAGAACCGCATCCTGAAGTACGGCTGGGCGTTCTTGCGGTGTTTGTGGCGGCTGCGCCGAGAGGCCAGACGGCGTGACAAACCCGTGAAACCCGCTTGAACACGGCGGTTCCAGCGTGTGGCCCCTGTTACGCGGAATCTGGTTTGATATAAAAGCCCCGGGAGCAGATAGGCGCCTGGTGGGCCTCCTGGTCTTCAAAACCGGTGTGACCTGAACGGGTCAGGTGGGTTCGATTCCCATGTGCTCCCGCCAACTTTCCCACGGCGGACTTCATCGATAACCGATCCAGCGCTCCGCTTACGGGCGCAGTCGCCCGCGTTGGCGCGGGCTTGGTGCGCCCTGCTGCGCGCCCGTGACAGTCCACTGGACTGTCACGGGGTTCGATTCCCATGTGCTCCCGCCAACTTTCCCACGGCGGACTTCATCGATAGCCGACCCGGCGCTCCGCTTACGGGCGCAGCCAGCAGGGTCGCCACACTCGACAGCCCTTAGGCGCCCGACCAGCCCGCCGAACGGATCGAGTATTAGATCTGGCCATGGGTTGCGCCTGTTCACTGCAACCAGCCCGGGACAAGCGAGTCATCATTGCCCGAGAATCCTGCACGCGAGCCTGGTGCTGCGACCGCGCAATGAATCAGCGCATATGCTTTGTTCAGCGCCAAACTTACAGGCCCATTGCGCCACCGGTTTGATTTCCTGAAATGACTCACGATGCAGAACATTGCGCCCGACCACCTGCGCCCCTACGGCGTCGCAACGCTGGCCGGGATGCCAGTAGCAACGTCGCCTGAGGCACTGTCCGCGGCAATAGACCGGGCGCGGCAGAAGCTGGTGACAGCCCGAACGAAACCTCCCCTGCCGGCGGGTGCGGACCTCAAGAGAACAGTGCTGGCCGCTGTGCTTGCCTTGTTCGCCGCGCTGGTACCGGGCTTGTTCCTTGTCGGGTTCATCTCCATGGGCTCGAGCGCCTGGTCGGGCATTCTGATTACTGGAATGTTGGTTGCGGCAGTGCTTTTGTCCCCGGTTTTGGCGTACCTTGGCTCGGTGCCGCGCAAACCACGTACCACCTTCGAACAGTACTTTCGCTGTTTGAGCCGGGGTGCCTACGACCGCGCCCGGGCACTGCTGCTGAATGCGGATTGTGACAGCTTTCCGCGGTTTCAGCCCGTGGTTTCAGGCCTTGGCCGCCCCAGTGGGCGCCCACTTAGCTTTGACGGCCCGATTTACTTTCGCGCCTATTGGTCGGACCTGCTTCGCTGGCGCACGCCGTGCTACTGCCACATAAGCTTCAAGGGCCTGAAGGTAACGCAGATATCTCCTGACCTGGCCACCGTTGAGGGTGAACTGAAGTTCACCATGAACACATCGCTCTGGGCCCTGCTGGTTCTGGTTATCTGCATGCTGGCATGGATTGTTGACCTTGCCACTCGTACCACGGTCGTCGTGCCCGTGCGCAAGCTGCTGGTGCGAGTGGGCAATGAGTGGCACATTTTCAACGGTGAACTCATGGGCGCTGACGAACACGACCTGAGCTGGATTTCGGTCCCGCCTGCACCGGAATAGGCCCCCACGGATCGGCGTTAGCAAGTTAGGCTCCGGTCCTGCCGCATGCGCACACTGCGATTCATCCTTTCGGAGTACCGTGCCAACCTGCGCTGGCTGGTGATTGGCTTGTCGGCGCTGTTTCTTGGCACACTTTGCCAGGCCGCAATTCCGATCTTCATCAAGCTGGCCGTGGATGCCGCCGCGCCTGGCGGCTTTGTGCGCGGCGAAGGGCTGTCAGGCTGGCTGACGGATGTGTTCATGCCCTTCAAACCCGACGACAAGGGCGACTTCGTGCTGGTGGCGCTGGGCACGGCGGCGCTGGTTGCCGTGGTCATGGGCGTGTTCACGTTTCTCAAGCGCTACTACCTGGTGCGCATTTCTCGCCGCACGGAGTACTCGCTGAAGAAAACATTGTACGGCAAGCTTCAGAACCTGCCCGCAAGCTACTACAACAACACGCGCAGCGGCGCGATCCAGAGCCTGCTGACCAGCGACATTGAAAACGTCCGCATGATGATCGGTCCGGCCGTGATGTACCTGGGCGGCACGGTGATCATGTTTCCGGCCGCTCTTTCGGTCATGCTTTCCTTGAACGTCACGTTGACTTTGCTGGCCATGGCCCCGCTGGCGGGTCTCACGGCCTCGACACTCTGGTTCAACCCCCGCGTGCGGCGCTACACGACCAAGGGCCAGGAAGACCTGGCCGAGCTTTCGGCACGGGCACAGGAGAACTTTGCCGGGGCGCGCGTGGTTAAAGCCTTTTCGCGCGAACAGTTTGAAGTGCAGCAGCTTGAGGCCGTCGGCCGTCGATACCTGCACAACAAGCTGGGGGCATCGCGCAATCAGTCAATGTTCCAGGCCAGCATCTGGGGCTTTTCCGGGCTGGGCGTGCTGATCATCCTGTACGTGGGCGCGCTGGAGATCAGCCGTGGTGCCCTGACCACGGGCGACCTGGCCGCGTTCATGATGTACAACCTGAACCTGTACTGGCCGATGATCGCGCTGGGCTGGGTAATGATGTTGTTCACCCGCGCCGAGGCCAGCCTCAAGCGCCTGAATGAACTGGCCGACCAGCCAGCCGATGCTGGCCGGGCAGGCACCGGCATCATGCCCGACAAACTGTCGGGCGAAGTCGAGTTCAGCAACGTAGGCCATCGCTATCTGGCTGATGGCCCGATGGTGCTGGCCGACATCAACTTCCGGGTGGCACCCGGGCGCACACTGGCCGTTGTCGGCCCCGTGGGCTGCGGCAAATCCACGCTGGCAAATCTGCTGGTTCGGTTGTTTGACACCACGACCGGGCAGGTGCTGATCGACGGCCGCCCCATCCAGGACTACAACGCCAACGCCCTGCGCCGCCACATCGGATACGTGCCACAGGACAGCTTTCTTTTCAGTGACACGATCGCAAACAACATCGCGCTTGGACTGTCGCCGGAGGACCCCGGGCGAGACACCGTGGTTCGCCGCAGCGCGCAGGCCGCCGAGTTCGAGCCCGAAGTGCAGGCCTTCCCGGCCGGGTATGACACCATGCTTGGCGAGCGCGGCGTGAACCTGAGTGGCGGCCAGAAACAGCGTGCTGCGATCGCCCGCGCGCTGGCGTTGTCGCCGGCGATTCTTGTGCTGGATGACTGCCTGTCAGCGGTGGACACCGACACCGAGGAGCGCATTCTGCGCAACCTCAAGCAGCTTGGCTCAAGCCTTACCACGGTCATCATCGCCCAGCGCATCTCGGCGGTGCAGCACGCGGACGAAATCCTGGTGCTGGACGCCGGCCGTATTGTCGAGCGCGGCACGGATGCCGAGCTGCGCCGCAAAGGCGGGCTTTACTGCGACCTGGCACGCAGGCAGGAACTTGCGGCCGAACTTGCCTGATCGTGCGGCTTGACGCGGAATCGCCCGGCGAGTCCAATCACCGTGCGCACTTGACTGGAACATGCCCTTGGCCACTTCTCGCATCAAGACACGCGGCACTGTCAAATGGTTCGACACCCGCAAGGGCTTCGGCTTTGCCGAGCGCGCGGGCGCACCCGCGGTGTTCATTCACATCGGGGCATTCAAGACCGACGGAGTGGTGGACCTCAAACAGGGCCAGGAACTCGAGTTTATCGTTGAGATCACCCGTCGAGGGCCGGTCGGCCACGACATTCGCGTGGTCTAGCCTTGGTCTGGCTTGTCTGGCGGCGTTTCGCCGGTCTTTTCTTCCGGCGGCCTGGCGATGTCAGACTTGTTCAGGATTGTTGTCTGGCGCGCGCGAATCTGTTCATTCAGCTTGTGCGTCAGCGCAAACTGGGCCCCCGACGCCGGCCGCACAGTTTCAGCCGCCGGAGTCAGCACACCGCCGGAAATCACGATTTTCATGGCTTCTTCAACCGAGAGGTCCAGCCGCACGACTTCGTCAGCGGGCAGGAACATGGTGTAGCCCGTCATCGGGGCCGGCGAGCTGGGCACATAGACCGTCACCATTCGCTTGCCGGTTTTGTCCTGCAGTGACTGCAGGCCTGCCCCAGTCACAAAGGCAATCGACCAGCAGCGCTCGCGCGGGTACTCAATCGCACACACGGCATCAAACTCCAGCGGCTTCTTCTCGCTGAAGAAGAATTCCACCAGTTGCTTGGCATGCGGATACACCGACCGCACCACCGGCGTACGCGTAACAAACCACTCCAGAAACGCCACCGTGCGCCGCCCCAGAAAGTTGCGGGTACCAAAGCCCAGCAGCACTACAAGTGTCAGGCCGACCACCGTGGCCAGCAGGTACTCAAACCAATGAAAGCGCAGCGCGCGGCCCGTGTCAGGGTCGTACTCGCGTTGCCAGCGATTGGCGTCCAGAATCAACTGCAACACGCCGCGCCGGCGCATGGGCGGTGAAAAACCCCAGGAGGTCTCGGGCAGGTCGCGGATCAGCACATTCAACTGAACGTCATTGCCGTTGTCCGTCGGGGGCGTACGCCCTTCGCGAAGTGCCTCGGCCCTTGCTCTGGCCAGGGAATCGGCCTTGGCTGTGATGCGGCCTTTCTGCTCGGCCTCGAAGGTCGTGCGCTCACTGACCGTCTCTTCGGCCGTCAGGTCGCGCCCCCAGTCCTCCAGGGCCGACTCCATATAAACGACGTGCTTCGCGGGGCTGAACTCTTTCAGAAACGCGCGCTCGGTGCGTGACAAGCGGCGGGGCTCAAACAGGGCTGCGGAATCTATGCCCCGTATGAGCAGTTCCACCACGTTTACGCGCAGGATGTCCCAGATCCATGCGAACACGGCAATCGTGATGATCGCCGGCAATACGATCGACAGGCCTTTCAGAAAGGCCTTGGTCAATGGTCCTGTCTTGCGTTTGGGCTTGGTGGTCATCAGCGCGCAGCGGAACTCTAGGCCGCCGGCTGGCTTTGGTCAACGAGAGTCTGCTGGCAAGAGTTGCGCAAGCAACGGCCGCGGATAGATTGTCGCCATGCGATTCTTTTACTACGACGTGCGCGACATGCCGCAGGCCATAGTGCTGGCCTGCAACCTTCGCCGCGTGGTGCATGCCTGTTATGCCATGTTGTGGACGTTCTGCGTGGTGCTGGGGCTGTTCAGCATCCTGAACTTCCGTGCCACGGGCTCACTGGCACTGTCGCCCTCGGGCATGTACGCCGCGATCGAGACCCTGGGCAGGGCGCCGGTCACACTGGGCCGCCTGGCCTTCTGGGGGTGCATTCTGTTGGGCTGGTGGCTTGGCTTTGGTTATCTGAATGCCCCGGTGCTGCGCGGCGCGGCGCTTGAAATCGCACGCGATGAACGCGGCAAGCTGGCCCCCGAGCCTTTTCTGTTCCGGATGGCGGCCGTCTCACCGGTGCTGGCAATGGGCATTCCCGCCCTGCTGGCCGGCGTGATTCTGCTTTGGTCGCTGCTGGCCCACATTCCCGGGGCTGCCGGCGGCGTCACCTTGGTGCTGACGTTGCCGCTGGCGCTGGTCTGTGCATTGGTTGCTGCGCTGGGCGGCCTGTTGTTTCTTTCCGCCGCGCCGATGATGCCCGCCGCCGCCGTTGTAGAAGGCCGCGACTACCTGGAAGCTTTCAGCAAGCCCGCCGGGTTCGTACTTCAGAAGCCCTTCCGTTATGCGGGTTACTTGCTTGCCAAGGTGCTGGTTGTGCTGTTGGCGACGGTGGCCGGAGCACTTGTGCTGGGGCTGGCCTGGGGACTCGTGGCTGGCTGCATGGCGGTTGTCGGCGCCTGGGAAGTAATTGAAGGTGCGTGGGTGATCACATCGCAGCCGCAGGCGGCCATTGAAACTGCCCAGTTGCCCCACTTTGCCGTGGCTTCGGTGTTCTGGGCCAGCGTGGCAACCTTGCTCTGTTGGCTGAGTGCGGTATCCCAGAGCGCTGACCTTCTGACATACCTGTTAATGCGCTATCGCATCGAGGGCGCGACTTTTGACCAGGTAGCCGTGGCTGAGGAACGCCTGAAGCAGCTTGCCACGGCCATACAGACCGCCGAGCAGGCAGAAGAGGCCCGCAAGCGCTTTGACGACCAGCAGGCTGCCAAGCCCGATGCCATGGCTCCCCAAGCCCCCAAAGAAGCCGAAAACGCCCGGTCAGAATAGCCCAACTATGGCAGGCGTCGGTCGTTACAACCGTCAGCCGGTCCGGAGCCACCAGCGATGTCAAATGCACTCGCCAAGTACCTCGTTGAAGAACGCGGCGTCCGTCAGGACAAAGTTGATTCCCTGTTGCAGAAGAGTCGCGAAACCGGCGAGAAGCTTGATGCCGCCTTGGTCGAAAGCGGCCTGCTGGGCGAGGCCGACATGCTGCAGTACTACGCCCAGCAGCTTGGCCTGCCCTACGAAGCCGAGCTCGGAAAATACAAGCCGTTGCCCAAGTTCGCCGAGAAAGTGCCCGTCGCATTTGCCCGCAACTACAACCTGATCGCGCTGGACGACTTGCGCGGCACCGTGCGCGTGGCCACCTGCCGCCCTCTGGACCTTTACCCGATGGACGAACTGGCCGGCATTCTGCGCCAGCCCGTAGAGGCGGTCCTGGCCCCTCGCGTGGAAATCAGTGAGCTGATCAACCGCACGTACGCCCAGAAAACGGAAGTCAGCGACGAAGTCGAGCGCGAGCTTGAAGCCGACGGCATGCTCGACAGCGAGTTTGCCTTCGACGAAAAAACTGACATCCTGAACATCGCCACCGCGGCGCCGATCATCAAGCTGGTGAACACCATTTTCAGCCAGAGCCTGCGCATGCGGGCCAGCGACATCCACATCCAGCCCAGTGAGCACAAGCTGCAGGTGCGTTACCGCGTGGACGGTGTGCTTTACGACGTCATGACGCCCAGCAAGAAACTGCAGGACGCGATTGTCGCACGCATCAAGGTGATGGGGAAAATGGACATCGCCGAGCGCCGCCTGCCCCAGGACGGCCGCGCCAGCATCAAGATGGGCGACAACGAAGTTGACCTGCGTATCAGCACCGTACCGACCAACTACGGCGAACGTGTGGTCATTCGTTTGCTGGAGAAGACCAACAAACAGTTCAACCTGGCGGACATCGGTTTCGGCCCTGAGCACGAAGCCACCTTCCGCACATACCTTGAATACAGCAACGGCATCATCCTGCTTACGGGCCCCACAGGCAGCGGCAAGACGACCACGCTGTACGCCGCCATTGCCAGCATCAACCGGCCTGACGTCAACATCCTGACGATTGAAGACCCGATTGAATACCAGATGCCCGGCGCCAGCCAGGTTGAAGTCAACGAGAAAAAGGGCCTGACGTTCGCCAAGGCGCTGCGCAGCTTCGTGCGCCAGGACCCGGACGTAATCCTGGTCGGCGAAATCCGAGACCTTGAAACCGGCCAGATCGCTATCCAGTCGGCGCTTACCGGTCACCTTGTGTTCAGCACGCTGCACACCAACGACGCGCCCTCCACTGTCACGCGACTGGTCGACCTTGGCGTAGAGCCGTTCCTTGTCGCTTCGTCCGTGATCTGCGTGGTCGCACAACGCCTGACGCGCCGCATCTGCAAGGAATGCCGCGAGGCCTATATCCCTGACGCCCGTGAGCTCAAGGGCTTTGACCTGACCCTGGCCGACCTGCCCGATGGCCACCTGTACCACGGCCGCGGCTGCGAGGCCTGCTTCAAGACCGGCTACACGGGCCGCACGGCGATTCACGAAGTCATGCCAATCAACGAGGTCATCAAGCAGCAGATCGTGGAAAAGCAGCCCGCCGGCGAAATCAAGCGCGTTGCCGTGACGCAAGGCGGCCTGCTGACCCTGCGTATGGACGGCATCAAGAAGTCGCTGGCAGGCAAGACCACTCTGGCTGAAATCGCCACGATCACCCAGCGCGACACGTTTTAGAGGCAGGTCAGCCTCCGCAGTCGGCAGCCACTGTGGTATGCTGGTGCTGCCGCTGCTGACTGCTGACTCCGGACTGCCGACTGGGAATTCCATGTCCTCCACCCAACTTGACCGGTTTGCCGCCGCAGCCCTTACCGGGCTGATTGTCCGCGGCCAGTTTGAAGATGCCGAGGAACTGGCTGCCGAGGCCTTCCGCATCGGGCGCGCCATGATGGCCCAGCGCCAGAGACAGGCCGAGCTTCCCGACAGCGACGTAATGCTTGCCGACGTGTTGAGCGCCCCGCTGGAAGTACTCGAGTTGCCCATGCGCATTACCAAGAAGCTGGGGCAGCTTGGCATCCGCACCGTGCGCGACCTGACCCTGACCACCGAAAAGGCCGTGCGCCACACTGGGCTCAAGGACGAAAGCCTCGACGAAATCAACCAGGCCCTGCACCGTCTGGGCGTGAAACTGGCGGAGTAACGGGCTGTCACATCGAGACTGGCAGGGCCTGGTTGAGTGGCCTGATGGCTACTTACTTGCCTCAAGAACCATGTTGAATGGTGTCTCGGCCGCACGGCGGAACTTCTTGAACCCGCCCTGTCGAACAACGTCCGATATGCGCGATTCGCCAGCCTGTGCCCCAAGTGCCGCACCCACCTCCTGTGACAGCGAGGCCGGGCAGCACACACACATCGAGGCCGAGTAAAAGACGCGACCAACGGGGTTGAAATTCCGTTCAGTCTGGTCGTGGGCAAACGGCTCGACGATCATCCAGGTGCCGCCGGGCTTCAGGGACTTGTAGACATGCGACGCCGCACCGGCTGGATCGCCCATGTCGTGCAGGCAGTCAAAGAACGTCACGAGATCGTAGTCCTTGCCGGGGAACCCTTTGGCGGGCGCTACTTCAAACGTGCATCGGTCCGCCACGCCTGCTGCCTTGGCGGCCGCCCGTGCGCGATCGACGGACGGGGCGTGATAGTCGAAACCAGTGATCTTCGCATTGGGGTACGCCTGCGCCATCAGAACCGTTGTGACCCCGTGGCCGCAGCCCACATCGGCGACCTTACCGCCCAGTTTGAGTTTGTCGTCAACGCCGTTGAGCGCCGGAAGCCATGAGCTGACAAGATTTGCGACGTAGCCGGGCCGGAAGAATTTCTCCGTGCCCACGAACAGATCCGCGTGATGCTCGTGCCATCCCATTCCTTGCCCTGTGCGCACCGATTCGGCAACGCGCGGTTCGTCCTTCCACATGCTCGAAAGCACATAGTAGGCCCCGGGCACGTAGGCCGGGCTGCACTCATCCGCCAATGCAAATGCCTGTTCCGGGGACAGGAAGTACTTGCCGGTGTCCGGGTCGTACTCGGCAAAGCCTGAAGCGGCCTGCGCGGCGAGCCATTCGCGAATGTAGCGCTCCCCGCACTTCGTTCTCGATGCAAGCTCGGCGGCAGTCATCGGCCCGCCGGCCGCCAGGGCCTTATACAAGCCCAGCTTTTCACCAATCAGCACTGTCACACCATGGGCCGCCGCGCCGAGGTCGGCCACGAACTTCCCCATGAACGCATTGAGTTTTTCCTGGTTGATTTCCATTGCCGCCCCTTTGTAAGTGAGCGAAGTAAGATAACCTACCTACTAGTAGGTAGTCAACGCGCTTCATGACTTTTCTCCTGTTGGCCGGCTACAATTCACATATGGCAACTTCGGCCCACACCGCAGATCAGATCCTCGATGTCGCGCAGGCGCTGGTGCAGTCCCATGGTTACAACGGCTTCTCGTATGCCGATGTCGCCCGCATCCTTGGTATCCGCAAACCCAGCATCCATCACCACTTCGCCACCAAGGCTGACCTCGGCCGTGCGCTCATGTCCCGCTATCGCCAGCGCTTTGCCGACGCGTTGGCCGACATCAGCGGAAGCGCCGGGCCAGCGCCGCTGAAGCTGCGGCGTTATGCCGGGCTGTTTCGGTCGGTGCTGGAGCAGGGCAACCGGATGTGCATGTGCGGCATGCTGGCGGCCGACTTTTCCACCCTGCCCCGCTTGCTGCGCGACAGCGTTCGCGCGTTCTTTGCCGACAATGAGTCATGGCTGGAGGCCATCCTGAAGCAAGGCCGCACTGAGGGCAGCCTGGCCTTTACTGGTTCAGTTCGCGGCACCGCGACACGGATTCTGGCCTCCCTTGAGGGTGCCATGCTTGTCGCCCGGTCCTTTGAGGACATCACGCGCTTTGACAATGTCGCGCGACCGGTTCTCGATGCCCTGAAGGCCGCCTGATTGGCCCGCGCCTGCACGCGTGCTAAACAACCCTGATGCGTATCGTTGTCGCAGGTGCCACAGGCAGTGTTGGGCGGGCCGTGATCCGCCTGGCGCGCGCGCGTGGCATGGCCACCCTGGCCTTGGGTCGCGATGCCTCACGCCTGGCCAGCGTGAGTGCCGACGAGACACGCGCAGTCAACTTTGCCGATGCCGCAAGCCTGCAGGCCTGCATCAACCCCGGCGACGTGGTGTTCTCATCCCTGGGTGCCAGTGCCTCGCCCAGCCCGTTCATGGGCCGCAAGCGCTATCGCGATGTGGACGTGCCGCTGAATTCGGCCCTGCTGCAGGCCGCCGTGGCCCGCAATGCCGCGCGCTTTCAGTACGTGTCGCTGGCGTTTGGCCGCGACCTGCGCCAGTACGCCTTTGCCGACGCGCACGAGAAGGTGGTGGATGCCGTGGTCGCCAGCGGCCTGCCCTACACGATTCTGCGGCCCACGGGCATTTTCTCGACGTTTCGCCGCCTGTGGGGCTTTGCGCGGCTGGGCGTCTTTCCGATCCCTGGCAAGCCGGACTGCCGCAGCAACCCGATTCACGAAGAAGACATCGCCCGCAACGCGCTGGAACACATCGAGGAAGAAAGCGCGCAACTCGAGATGGGCGGGCCAGAGGTATTCACGCGGCGCGAGATCGGCCTGCTGATGTGCCAGGCCGCGGGCTGGAAACACGGGGCGACGCTGCGCCTGCCGAACTGGTTTCACCTGATGAACGCGCACCTGCTGGGCATCATCAGCCCACGCGTACTGGACATGCTGCGGTTCTACCTGGCGATTTCGATCTTCGACAACATCGCCCCCGTGGCCGGCCAGCGCCGACTGGCAGACTATTACGCCGAGGCAGCCAACAACAAGCCCGGCATACTCGGCGGCCTGCACCGAGGCGGCTGGTAGGGTGGTACAGCCAAAAGCGCCTTCGACAAACGTACAAACAGCAACGGG
Source organism: Planctomycetota bacterium (assembly GCA_019636215.1). GTDB lineage: Bacteria > Planctomycetota > UBA8742 > UBA2392 > UBA2392 > H3-PLA7. The sequence continues at coordinate 158,759 of JAHBXZ010000003.1, forward strand.
CCTTGTAATCGCGCCGGTACGGGCCAGCGGGTAAGTTGCTTGTGTCGGGTAGCAAAAGACACCCGGCGCCGTCCGGGCAGCACGGGCACCCGCCCCCCACCGCGGCTTCTGCCGCGCTCGCGGAAACCCGCCTGACCCCAAGACTGGCCCATCCCGGGCGCGAAGGCCAATGCCAACGCGCCCGCCCGCCTTGTGCGGGGTGCTAACTTGGCAAAGCAAGAATCTGCCGGACAACCCATGCCCGACGAAAAGGCGATCGAGATCATCAACAAGACCACCCGGGAGCGCCCGGCGCGGCGCTGGCTGTTCTGGACGCTTATCATCACGGTTGTGATGCTTCTTCTTTCCATGATCCCGATCGGGGGCGAGTTCTGGCGCCGCGAGCAGGTGCTTGACGCCCGTCGCGAGTATGTGGCTGCTGTTCAGCCCGTTCGCGCGCGCTTTGCCGGCGTGCAGGACTGGCGCGCGTGGTATCGCGCGCGCATGATCGGCAGCGAGGGTTGCGCCGAGTTTCAAGCCTGGACAACCCGCTGGGGTGATCTTGACGGCCCCGGCGGTTCGCCATGGAACTCAGTTGAGTGGGCAGTGGACGAACGGCTGCAAACAGAACCGGTTCTCGAGCAAGCTGATCCCGACACCGATACCCTGCAACACTTCCTCTCCAGTACCCAGGCGGCCCACGATCAGGCGCAGTTCTTGCTGCGTTATGACAACCTTGTTGGCGTTCCAAACATGCAAGATGGCGTGGCCCTGTCGAGCATCCTAAGGCCTGTCCTTGCCTTGAATGTAATCTATCGACGGGCCTTGTTCCTTGAGTACTCGGGTGACCGCGACGGCGTCGTGGCTGAGCTTCTAGTGTTGTTGAACGTGTATCGGCGCATGGCTCGCCCGGAGCATCTGGGTAGTTACGCCTCCACATCAGCGGCGCTTAACTCCATCTGCCGCATCGTGGAGTGGCTGGTTCAGACAGGCCCTCTACCGCCGACGATCCACACCGAGCTTCGGCTCGCCGGAAAGCGAGACGCGGACTTCTGGCGTCGCATGGCCGACGGGGAACTTGCGTATGTCGCGCAGATTTTCCGCGATTTCGACGAACCCGAGTTCATGCGCGATCCCGCTGGCCTGGGCTGGTTTGAGTGGATTGACACCTCCGAGGACCCGGGCCGCAACTTTGAGGAGTTTCGGAACGCCGGGCAGGACACCAGTGCTTGGGCGGCGTACATGAGGGCCTTGCTGTCCTGGGCCGACGCACCTGTCGTGTCGCCTGCAACCGCACCACAAGCAATCGATTTTGGCGGCTGGCCAGGGATGTTTAATACAGAAGCGCGTGTTCAGTTGTGGTTGCAGCGCGTAGGCGCGGCATCCGAACTGCGCCAATTGGAAGCAAAGGGCATTCCATTGCATGCCGCCACATTGCCTGCCGGTGAGTTCCCCGATGTTCAGGCCGCATGGCGCGACGGGGTCATGCGCGTGCAGTACAAACCGGGGCCGCACCGCCTTCACGTTTCGTCGGCCCCCGATGCGGAGTTCGACGAGCACGTGCCACCGCTGATCCTGACGCCGGTGCGGTAGGCTGTCACCCTTTGCCCTCTTCTGTGCCTGCCATTGCTGCCGCAATCATCGGCAGTGCTTCCCCGGCGTTGGTCCTAAGGTGAAAGGCCACGAAGTCGCTGATCTCGGTTGCTTCCGGGTTGATCTCGATCGTCAGCTTGCCTGCGGCTGCGGCCACCAGCACTGGCTGCACAATGTACGGGAACATCGCGCTTGTGCCGACGCTGATCACCAGGTCCGGCGGGTTGTCCAGCAGTTCTGCGTACAGGCGGGCCAGCTTGTCCTCGGGCAGCATCTCGCCAAACAGCACCACATCAGGCCGATACACGCCACCGCAGGGGCAGCGCGGGGCCACGTTGGCGGCCATGCACTCGTGCATGTTGAGGCAGAGCGAGGTGATACCCCCGGTGCGCGGGTCATTGAACTGGTTACGATTGCCGCAGGCCGTGCAGATCACGTGAAACGCATCGCCGTGGATGTCGATGATGTTCTGCGTTCCCGCCAGGCGGTGCAGGCCGTCCACGTTCTGGGTCAGCAGCACGAAACGCGCGGCCTTGCGTTCGATCGCCGTGATCGCGAGGTGGCCGGCGTTAGGCCGCGCGTTGGCTGCCGCGCCGGCGATCTGGAACAGCGCGCGCCAGGTGCGGTCAGGGTCGGACTCCAGCGTGTGGGCACTCAAGGCCTCCACCGTGCGGTCGCCTTCGTCGGGGTCGTCATAGATGCCGCCCCTGCCGCGATAGGTGGGAATGCCCGATTCGGCGCTGATGCCCGCGCCGGTGATAACCCCGACGCTGCGCACCTCGCGCAGGGCCTTTACCAGAGCTTCCGGAAGTTCGATCTCGCCCATACAAGCCGCCCGCCGGATTGTAAGAGAACGCGCGCCCGTTGCAGGCCAGAATGCTCGGGCCATGACGGACTACAACCTCAAAGACTGGCAGGCCCTTGAGCGCGCCGAGCGCAACGTGGCCTTGTGGCTCAAGGAACGCTTGGGCGGCGAGGTACGCGGCCATCTGATCGCAACTGCCGTCCTTGCTCCGCTGACCATTCTGACGACGCTGGGCACCGCCTTCGGCCTTGGAGTGCTTGCCTTGGCGGTGGTCGGCAGGCCGATGCGCCATGCCACCCGGGGCGTAGAAGGCATGGAAATGCTGTGGCTGGGTTGCATGGCCCTTGGGCTGCTTCTGGTGCTGGCAGGCTTCCCGTACCAGTACATGCGCTGGCGCAAGCGGCAAACTGTTGTTTCGCTGCACGGCGGTGGACTGCAAGTGGACGACGACCGCCACCGGCCGGTGTTTCTGGTGCCTACGGCCGATGCCCAAGAGTCAGATTGGGACTTCACGGACATTCTGCTGTTTCCCGCAACGCTTGGCGGCATGGCGACACAACACCTGATGGCGGCGCGCCAACTGGCTGCCTGCAACCAGGCGCTGATGGCCAAGGTGCTGATCACGCTTGCCCACGCGGGACGCCGCATGACAGTGCACGATGTAGAGGTAGCCATCGGGGATGCCAGGCTGCCGGCAGCACTGGCGGCATTGCGGCACTGGCCCGGGGTGCTGTGGTGGACCCGCGACACCGTGTCCGTTTCCCTGAACGACGACCTGCGCGCCGAGATTGCCCGCCAGGGCGGGTGGAGAAGCTGAGCCCGCCGTCCTATCCTGCCACCCATGCGCAGCAAGAAACGAATCCTCAACGCCTGGCTGTTTTATCTGCGCAAGCCGATCCGCGAGTTTTTGCCGCTGTTCACCGGGGCCGTTTTGATCGTGCTGGCCGGCGGCGTGGCGTTTTACCACCTGTACGACCAGCCGCTGTCGTTTTCAGAGGCCGTCTGGATCACGTTTGCTCTGGTTACGGGCGAACCCGTGCGCGACTGGCCATCGCATTGGCTGCTGGAGGTACTGCATTACATTCTGCCGATCATCGGCCTGGTTGTGGTGCTGGACGGCCTGGTGCGTTTTTCTGTCTACGCCTTTCGTCGCGATGAAAAAAGTCCGGAATGGGTGAGGGCCATGGCAAGCACATTGAACAACCACGTCATCCTGTTCGGCCTGGGCAAGGTCGGCCTGCGCGTATTGCAGCAGCTTGTGGCGCTGAACCAGCAGGCGATCGTGATCGAGAAAGACCCCAGCTGTCCGAACTTCGCCTATGCGCGCAAGCACGGCGTACCCGTGCGCGTGGGCACGGCACGCGAGGACGGAATCCTCGACGAAGTGAACGTACAGGGTGCCTGCAGCGTCATCTGCTGCACCGACGACGACCTGGCCAATCTGGAACTGGCCATTGATGCCCGCAAGATCCGGCCCGACATGCGCGTGGTGCTGCGCATGTACGACCAGGAACTTGCCGAAAAGATCCGCGACACCATGAACATCGACCTGGCGTTCAGCACTGCCATGCTGGCGGCCCCGCTGTTCGCCACGGCCAGCATGGACCCAACGGTGATAAACTCGTTCTATATCGATGGCAGATTGCTTGTAGTATCGCGCATCGCTGCTTTGGGCGGCAGCAAGCTGTGTTCCATGAAGATTGCAGAGCTGGTGCGGGGTTTTCAGTTGGTGGTTGTCAGCCAGAAGCGCGGCGAGGGCGCAGTGTTTCATCCCCCGCTGGAGAACTCGATTGAACCTGGCGACATCCTCACGCTGGAGTGTGACCCGGTAACCCTGCGAGAGATCCATGCTTTGAATCGCGTTTAGCCAGGCGGGCGCCTGCACAAAACGTGGGGAACACACCGTTCCTTTGGTGACAATTCCCTCTGCAAAGGTTGAAATCAGGCCTCGGAGGGGGGCATGACGGGTACTCCGTCGGGTGGCTCGGAGCTTGAGCGCGCCCGGCAAGTCCAGCTATCGATGTTGCCGGATGTGCCGCAGATCGGCGGCCTGGAGCTGGCCTGTGCCTATCGCGCCTGCGATATGCTGGGTGGCGACTTTTACGACTTCATTCTTGTCGACAAGTGGCGCCTGGGCATCGTGATTGCCGATGTTTCCGGCCACGGCATGTCAGCGGCGCTGGTGATGGCGGCCGGCAAAAAGGCATTTCAGTTCTGCGGCGTGGGCTGCCATTCGCCGCGACAGGCTCTGCTGGCGGTCAATGACAGCATCCGGCCGGATGTGCCGCGCGGGATGTTCCTGAGTGCCCTGTACGCGATCCTTGATGTGCGCAACCATCGCCTGGCGTTTGCAAGTGCCGGTCACAACCCGCCCTTGATGTGGCGCGGGGGCCGGGTGCGCCATGCCTGGCAGCACGCCAATGCGCCGGTGCTGGGCATGCTGCCATCGGAGAAGCTTGGCGAATCTCTGCGCGAGGAACTGGTTCAATTGCAGGAGGGCGATGTCTTTCTGCTTCACACCGACGGCGTTTCCGAGGCCTTCAATGAAGCAGAGTCGATGTACAGCCTGGAGCGCCTGGTGGTACGCCTTCAGGCACCTGAGATTCCATCGGCCAAGGGCCTGGTAGATGCCATCCAGCGCGACGTGGACACCTGGCGCGGACGCGCTTCACAGGCTGACGACCAGACCCTGCTTGCCATTCGCGCGCTCAAGGTACCGTCTGACCTCGCGCCGTTGATTGCGGACGCCGGCGGCCCGGCCCGCAGCCTGCCAGAGTTCTCTACCGCGCTGATTGGCCGCACGGAAAGCGTGGCCAAACTGGCCGATCAACTGCGCGCGGCCAAGACACCCGTGATCTGCGTTTCGGGCCCGGCCGGCGTCGGCAAGACCCGTGTCGCCGTGGCAGCCGCAGAATCTGCATCCAACGCGTTTCCGGGCGGCATACTGTACGCCAACCTGGCTTCGGCCCAGTCGCTTTCTGACATCTGTCGTGCCGTCGGAGCCGCACTGGGCCTTGTTGACGAGGCGGCCAACCTCGGCGTACGGATCGGCATCGCGCTGGCTGGCCGCACGGACCGCCTGCTGCTGGTGCTGGACAACTGCGAAAGCTGCGGGGAAGCCGCCGCGAGGTGCATTCAGGAGTGGCGCGCCAAGGCACCGGCACTGTCCGTGCTGATCACTTCGCGCCTTCCGCTTGCGGTGCCCGGGATTGTGAACGTTGCCGTTGCACCCCTGCAGGTTCCGCGGCGCGAGGGCCGCACGATAGCCAGCCGCGAGTCGGCACTGTGCATACCCTCCATTGCCCTGTTCGACCAGCGCGCACGCGAGGCCGACCCGGCCTTCAAGCTGCGCGACCAAGACGCCCCCACCGTGGCTGAGATTTGCACGCGACTGGACGGTCTGCCGCTGGCGCTGGAGCTTGCGGCCTCGCGCGTCAACGTGCTGACCCCGCGCCAGATCCTGGAACGCCTGGATCAACGCTTTGAATTGCTGGGCGGTGACAACAAGTTTGAGCGCGGCACGTTGTCAGAGGCCCTGGCCTGGAGCTGGGATCTTCTGGACAAGCCCGAGCAGAAGTCGCTGACCCTGCTGTCGCTGCTGCCTGACGGCTTCCAGCTGGAAGTCGCGGCACCCATGCTGGACGGCGTAGGTGGCAAGTCTGCCGAAGACCTGCTTTCAGGCCTGATGAAGTACAGCCTGGTGTGGTTCGACCGGCCCGAGGCACTGCAGGGCGAACGGCGCTTCCGGCTGTATGAGTCCGTGCGCGCATTTGCGCTGGCGCGTCTGTTGGAATCAGGCAACGAGGACAGCGCCCGCCAGCGCTTTGAAAAGGCGTTGCTGGACTACACGCTGCGCTGGTGGCGCAAGGACCAGCAGGAAGGGTCCCCGGAGGGCCGCCGTCGCCTGAAGCTGGAGATCCAGGCACTGACCCAGCTGGCTGAAAAGACCCGCAACCCCGAGTCGCGCGCCTGGGCAACCGTGATGGTCGCGCCGATGCTGTTTATCGGTGGCGACGAAACCCGCGCCATGAACCTGCTTCGCGCCAGCCTGGACGGCATCATGCCCGGCGCCGACGAATGGCACTGGATCCACGTGATTGACGGCCAGCTTCGGGTCGATGCAAACCCCGACGCCGTGGCTGAGACCATGCTGAACCTGAAGGCCGAAGGCATTACGCGGTTTGTGGCACTGATGACCCGGGTAAACGCCCTGCAGAACCTGGGCAAGCCCGCAGAGGCCATTAAGACCATCGAACTGGCATCGGCCATCCCGGGCCTGGCGCCGATCAAGCTCGCGCAGGTACGCGACCGCATGGGTGCCATGTTGAGCCTGTCAGGCCGCAATGACGACGCCCGCAGTCACATTGAAGCTGCTTTGCGGATTGCGCGCGACCAGGGCGATACGCTGGCCGAGGGCCGCTTTGCCTACAACCTTGGATGGGTGCTGATGCGCATGGGCAAGGCCGCCGAGGGCCTGAAGTGCCACGAACTGTCCCTGAAACTTGCGCGGGCCGAAGACGATGTCGGCCTGGAGTTGATGTCCCTGGGCACCTCGGCACTGGAGCTCAACCTGATCGGCCGCGGGCAGGAGGCGATTGAGACCATGCAGAGCGCGCTGCTGCTGGCACGCAAGCATGGCCGAACCCAGACCGAAGCCAGCCACCTGACCACGCTTTGCCGTATCTTCCATGAACAAGGCCACACGCGCGATGCCCTGAAGGCCGCCACTGCGTCACGCGACCTTGCACGCGAAATCGGCGCCAAGCACACCGAGGCCGTCGCCGAAGGCAACGTTGCGGCCATGCGCATGGAACTGGGCGAGGAGTCCGGCGCGCTGGAAGCCATGGAACGCGCGTATGCGATGCTGACGGAACTGAATGACAGCCGAGCCGCGCTTGGAACCCTGGGCAACATCGGCGTGGCCTGCGCCCAGATCTGGAAGCGCACACGCAATCAGCGCGACTTCCAGCGCGCCTTTGAAACCCTGCAGAAGGCCACCAGCCAGCGCCGGGCCATGGGCTATGACCCGATGCTTGATTGTGAGCTCGAGTTCGGGCACTTGCTGATTCACATCAACCGCAAGGAAGACGCGCGCAAGCTGCTTGCCGCAACATTTGATTCAGCCAAAGTTCGTGGCGACGAAACGGGCCGCCGCATCGCCCGCGAGGTTGAGGCGCTGCTTGCCAGCCTTGCGCCACAGCCCGCGCCCGCGCCGATGCAGCCGCCCGCGCAACCGTTGTCTGCGCCACTGGGAAACAAGGGGCTGCCGGGCAAGCGGCCGCGCCTGCAGATGAATCGGCCGGCTTCGTCACCGGCGCTGCCGGCCGGGCCCAAGCCCCAGAAGCCGGGATCAACGCCAGTGCTGCCATCGGGTCGGGCGCCGCTGCAACGCCCAGGTTCGGCGCCATCATTGCCGACCGGCAACCGCCAGCGCCGGCGGCGTCGGCCACCACCCCGATAATCGTTCAATAGCCACGCTGCAGTTCCACGCGCTGGGGCATTTCGCGCCCGGCTGCGGCATGATTCAGCAGGCTTGCCAGGGCGCGCATGCGCAGGGCTTCCGTTTCGCGCACATGCCCGCCACGATGCGGGCTTAACACGACGTTGCAAAGTTCGTGAAACGGATACTCAGATGGCATCGTCGGCTGATCGTCCTGCGGATAGCGCCACCACACGTCCAGGCCGGCGGCCCGCAGGCGCCCGTCGCGAAGGGCCTCAAACAGCGCTCTTTCTTCAATCACGGCCCCGCGGGCTACGTTGACCAGGACGCAGCTTCCCGGCAGCAGGGCAAGTTGCGCCGCACCTAACAACCCTTCTGTCTGGGGCGTGCCCGGCAGACAGACCAGCAGCAGGTCTGCCCCGGGCAGAAGTTCCGCCAGCGAACTTACCGCGTGAAGCGAATCGCCGCTGTGCGCGCCAAGGCCGCTGCGGCTCACGGCCAACACATGCATGCCCAGCCCCTTGCAGGCCCTGCACACGCGCCTGCCGATCTCGCCGTTTCCCAGCACCAATGCCACGCGGCCCTCCAGTTGCACGGCAGCATCCATGCGGCCGCGGGCGGACCAGTCGCCTTGGCGCAACTGACCATCCACCAGCACGAGAGACTTGGCCGCAGCCAGCATAAGTGCAACAGCCATCTCGGCCGTGGCCGCGGCGTTGTGATGCAGGTTGTGAACGGCAACCTGCGGGAACTCCGCCATCAGGGCAGCCGTGGCTGGCGCAACCCCGGCCCACGGTATGACCAGTGCGCGAAGGTCGCCCCCGGCCGCCAGCAGCTCGCGGCTGGGGCGACCGCAAACGAGGATATCGAAGCCGTGCCCGGGCGCCTGGTCGCCCCATGTCACGGAGACCTCGGGCGCAAGCGCGGCGAAAAGGGCCGCTTGCGCGTCTTTGTCCGGGCGATGCGTGATGTGGACGCGCAGGCTCATGGCTCACCAAAGCACAACCCCCGCTGGCGCGGGGGTTGCAAAGACCAGCATCACTAGGCCTTGGGCTTGTCGCCCAGGCCCCTCTTCTCGGTGTCGGTCATCCGGCCCAGGTAGCCCGGCAACTCAACGCCGGCCTGGCGCGCCAGTTCATGAACCGGAGGCAAAGCCCCGATCATGCTGGACAGGAAGCCAGCCGTGCCACCCTTGCCGTCGGCACTGTTGCCGCCGTCCCAAACCGTGATCTTGTCGATTTTGAGGTTCTGGATTGCCTTTACCTGCTCTGCCACCAGTTCCGGCATCTTTTCGATCAACAGCAGGGTCGGGGCGATATCCGGGCGTTCGGCGCAGGCCTTGACCAGCTTGTTATAGCCGTCGGCCTTGGCTTCCAGCACCTTGCGGATACCTTCGGCCTCGGCTTCGTACTTCGCCAGAATGGCGTCGGCCTCGCCTCGTGCGTGGCGGCGTGTCTGTTCGGCGTGTGCTTCGGCTTCGATTTCCACGCGGCGCTTGCTGATCTCTTCCTGGACGATGACTTCCTTTTCCAGGCGTGCGCTTTCCAGCATGCGCTCCTTCTCAAACACCAGGCGCTGGGCCTCAACGCGGGCAACCTGTGACCGGCGCATGGCTTCAGCTTCGGCTTCCGCCAGTGCCGCGTTGCGTGTGGCAATGTCAGCTTTGGCCGTGTTTTCGCCCTCGACTGCCTGGGCTTCCAGCCCAGCCAGCGCGACACGCTGGTTACGCTGGGCTTCCTTCTTGCCGGCTTCGGCCTCGGCGCGTTCGCGGCTGACTGCGACTTCCTGCTGGCGTGTTGCGGCGGCTTCGGCCGCGACGCCTTCTGCTTCCAGCCTGGCAACGGCGATACGCTGGTCGCGCTCGGCCTTCTTCTTGCCCTCGGTTGCCGCAGCCTGTTCGACCGACACGGCAACCACGCGTTCGCGGTTCTGCAACGCTTCGCCGACGGCACCCTTCTTTTCTTCCTGTGCCACTTCGACCTTGGCGGCGTTGATGGCTTCTGCCGCGGCACGCTTGCCAATGGCCTCGATGTAGCCGCTCTCATCCGTGATGTCGCGGATGTTCACGTTGATCACTTCCAGGCCGATCTTGTTCAGTTCGCTGGCAACGTTTTCATTGATCAGGTTCAGGAACTTTTCACGGTCCTGGTTGATTTCTTCGATCGCCAGGGTCGCAATCACCAGTCGCAGCTGGCCCAGGATGATGTCTTCGGCCTGCTTGCGGATTGTGCTTTCATCAAGCCCCAGCAGACGTTCGGCAGCCGAGCCCATCATCTGGGGGCTGGTGCCGATGCCGATGGTGAAGCTGGCGGGCACGTTGACACGGATGTTTTTCTTGGACAACGCGCCGCGCAGGTCGATTTCAACCGTGATGGGTTCGAGGCTGAGGTACGCGTAATCCTGGATCAGCGGAATGATCAACGTACCGCCGCCGTGGATCGTTCGCGATGCCCCGCCGCCCACACCCTTACCGAACACGACAAGCACCTTGTTCGAAGGGCAGCGTTTGTATTGCTTGGCAGCGAACAGGATTATGAACACCACCAAGGCAACTAACCCAATAATCGCCATTTCTGCGCCGAGTGCAAACATCATTGGCCACGCTCCTTCCCGAATAAACCCGAAGTCAGAAGTCTGTCACGCCACGGCTGCCTATTCTGTCGGGCACACACGCAGCAGGTTGTTCTCTACCTTGGACATCACAGCGACTGTCTTGAAACTGGCAATCTCGGGGCCGTCACTGACTGCGTCAAACGTGCGCAGCCGGCCCTTTACGGTCACCTGGATCTGGCCCTTACCCTGGCCGGCTTCAGGGATCTTGACATACACTGTTCCCTTGAGGCCCACTGCGTCTTCGGTCTTTACGGTGCCGTCGGACTCAAGCTTCTTCATGCTGAACAGTGCGTACGATGTAGCCACACCGCCGCCAAAGCCAACACCATAGCCACCAACCAGCGCAATCCAGGGAGCAAGGCCGGCTTCCAGCATGCCCACGGCGATCCAGGAGCCCATCATCAAAGTGACCAGCAGCGTCATCAGGCTGAACACCTTGAAGTCGGCCGCATCAGAGGCCATGTGGCCGGCGTCCAGCGTGTCGACTGCGCCCGTGGCACTCGCGGCATCGGCCGCACCATCAACGCCGATCAGCATCAGCACCAGGCGGATCATGAACAGCGCCGTGGTGATGCCGCCAATCCAGTAAAGTGTGTATTCCATTTCCTTTGCCTCCTTGCCACAGGTCTTCCTGTGACGCGGAAAGGGTACCAGACAGATGCCGCCGGTGCCGACTCCAATCGGATGCCGGATTTGTAGGCGCTGCCCTACACCTGCAGCGAATACACGGCAATGCCGCCTTCACGGCCACAGGTCACCATGCTGCGGCCATCGGGCGAGAAGCTGACACCCGAAACGCCCTTTGGGTGATCCATAAAACTCGCGATTTCTTCCCAGTCGGGCAGGCGGCGCAGCACCAGCATGCGGTCTTCACCAGCACTGGCCATCACACGAGCATCGGCGGAAAACGCGATGTTCCACACAAGGCTGGAATGGTCGCGTACTTTCAAGGTGCGTTGGAAACCCGGCACTTCGTAGACGCGAATGGTGCAGTCGTCGCTGCCACTAAGCAGAAACCGGCCGTCGGGGCTGAAACTCAGGCTGGTGATCGTGCCGCGGTGCCCCTTGAGCTCGACCAGCACGTCGCCGGTCATCAGGTCCCAAACCACGACGCTCTGGTTCAGGGTGCCGCTTGCCAGCAGCAGGCCGTCGGGCGAAAAACTGAGCGCCGCAATTCCGCCGCCATGCACCTCGGTCACTGGCTCAAAGCTCTGGGTCTCCCACAGCACGGCGGTCTGGTCTGCCCCGCTGCTGGCCAGGAAGTTGCCATCGGGCGAAAAGCGCACGGCAATCACCGGCTTTTCGTGGCCCGTTATGACCGCGGCCTCGCGCCAGGTGCGGGTGTCCCACACCCTTACCGTGGTATCGCCGCTGCCTGTGGCCAGCACACGGCCATTGGGAGAAAAGTGCAGCGACTTCACCCACGCGGAGTGGCCCTTGAGCTCGGCGATCTGTTTCAGGCGCTTGCTGTCCCAGATGCGCACGGTGCCGTCCTCACCCGCGCTGGCAAAACAGGCGCCATCGGGCGAGTAACTGACCGCGTGCACAAGGCCCTGGCGGCTGTCCATCAGCTTGATGCGCAGCCAGCGGCCATCCTTGACCGGGTCTTTCTCTTTCTCGGAGTCCACCAGCGGGCTGGTGAACACCTGAGTCTGCCGGCCCGCGCCCTTTTGCGGGTCTGTCTGGCCGCCGCCAGTCAGCAGCACCTTCTTCATTTCCTCGGCGCTGTTGTAGCGGGCATCGGGGCGCGACTTCAGGCCTTTGTCAACAAACGTGTCCACCCAGGGCGGCAGCTCGTTGCGAAGCGCCGTAGGCGGCTCGTAGTTACCTACGGGCAGCAGGCCGGTCAGCAATTCGTAAAACATCACGGTAACCGCGTAAAGATCCGCGCGTTTGTCCACGTTGGCCGCATCGCGGGCTTGCTCGGGTGCCATGTAACCGGTCGTGCCCATGGCCACTTCGGCCATGGTGGCGTTGTTGACCTCGAAGTTTTTGGCGATGCCGAAGTCCAGGATCTTCAGCTGGAACTCCGCGCTGCCGGGCGCGCCCTTGATCATGATGTTTTCGGGCTTCAGGTCGCGGTGCACGGTGACTTCGTGGGCAGCCGTCAGGCCGTCCAGCATGTGGGTCACGATGGAAACGGCATCGTTCAATGGCACCGCCGTGCCGCTGGCATCGGCGTCGTTGACGACCTTGCGCAGCACAATGCCTGGAAAGAACTCCATGCTGATGTGCCAGCGACCCTTCCACTCAAAGACGTCGTGGGTAGCAATGATCACGGGGTGCCGGATCTTGCGGGCAATGCGGCCTTCGCTCTTGAAGCGTTCAACCAGCTCTTCGTTGTCGATCAGTTGCGGGTTGATCACTTTCAGGCAGCAGAATTCGTCGTCCTGGTACTTGTCGCGGCACAACAGCACCGTGCCCATGCCACCGCGACCAAGCTCGCGCTCTACCTGGTATCGATCTGACACAATCGTTCCGGGGTCGTAACTGACGGCCTCGGCCTTGAAGATCAGGCCATCGTCGTCGTCCTTCAATCGGCCGATTTCATCGGGTTGTGAGGGCCGCTTGGCCGCGCCCGAAGCATCGCCCAGCCCTGCACCGCAATTGATGCAAAACTTGGCTGCATCAGGGTTTTCGGTACCGCAGGCGGCGCATTTCTGCATAGGTAGACGCGGTCAAGGGTTACGAGCGCGAGGATTATAGCGGCACAGGATACTGACGTCACGGGCCGCACCAGACTTCGTGGCCCGAATTTGTGCCAGGCCACAGTGAAAGTCAGCCCTGGAGCATGCCCCCGCCTTGCCCTTCACGCCGTGATGGTCTAGTTTCTGACACAGCATGGCAACCGTACTGGCACGTTACTCCACTTTGCGCCTGCTGGATCACTTCCGGGTTCCGCGTGACCTGGAGTTGAAGGTGAACGACGTTGTCGTGCTGCGCACCAAGCGCGGCATGGAGTTCGGCCAGGTCAAGCTTGCTCCTGGCGAACACCGGCTGAAGGCTGACCAGATCATCGCCGGCGAAGTGCTGCGCAAACCCAGCATGGAAGACAGCACCACCTTCCGCCAGCAGCGGCAGGAAGACTTCAAGCCCGTCAAGCGCAAGTTCAAGGAACTGGCAACCAAGCACAAGCTGCCGATGCGCTATCAGAACAGCGAGCGGCTGCTTTCCGGCGACAAGATCATTGTTTACTTCACGGCCGAAGACCGGCTGGACTTCCGCGACTTTGTCAAGGAATTCACTGACAGCGTGGGCCAGCGCGTGGAACTGCGCCAGGTGGGCGCGCGCGACGCCGCCCGCGTAACCGGCGACGTGGGCGTGTGCGGCCAGGAACTGTGCTGCATCAGCTACATCATCGATTTTGTTCCTGTTTCGATGAAAATGGCCAAAACCCAGCACATCAGCCTGGACCCGCAGAAGATCAGTGGCCAGTGCGGACGCCTGAAGTGCTGCCTGAAGTATGAAGACGACCTTTACAACTCGCTGCGCAAGTCCGTGCCGCTGGATGGCCAGCCCATCAAGTGCGAAGGCAAAGACTGCCACGCCTGCAGCGTGGATATCCTGGGCCAGAAGGTAGTGGTGGACTTCGGCGACGGCCGCCGGGAATCGCGCACGGTAAGCGAGATTGAGTTCGAGCCCGACTGGTCCGACAAGGACATCCGGCGCTACAAGCGTGAACGCCGTGACAAGTTCCTGGCCGAGCGCGCCGCCCGCGACGCCGCCCGCAGCGAGCGTATGAAGTCGGTTCAGGAACGCACCGACCGCCGACATGGCCAGGACGCCGTTCATCCCGCGCGCCGGGAAGACGATAAACCCGCCATCGAACCCGAGATTGAGGACGCGCCCCCCACCGGCACTTCGGGTGCATATGAGCCCGTGGAGGACACTGCCGCGATACCACGCGACAGTCTGCCCGCCGTTCCGCCGGACACCGCCGTGATTGAGCGGCCGGTGATCGAATCCGAGCCCGAGCCGCCGGCCGATGAGCCCCAGCCGCCTTCGGCTGAAACCTGAGGCCCGCCCCGGCCGTTAATCCGCCACTTGGCGCTTGCACGGGCGCTGCCGGTCGGTCAAAACGCGAGCCATGACAGCCCAAACGCCCATTTACATCACGACCCCGCTGTACTACGTCAACGACGAGCTGCACCTCGGCCACGCGACTACCACAGTTTATGCCGACACCCTGGCACGCTTCTGGCGTGCCTGCGGGCGGCCCGTGCTGTTTTTGACCGGCAGCGACGAACACGGCCAGAAGATTCACAAGGCTGCATCGGCTGCTGGCACCACGCCCAAGGATTTTGCCGATCGCATCGTGCAGAAGTTCTTTGAACTGTGGGATGCCCTGGACATCCAGTACGACGTGTTCATCCGCACGACCGATGACTTTCACAAGCGCGCCGTACAGGCCCTGTTCACGCGGCTTCGCGACGGGGGGCACATCCGCAAGGATCGCTACAACGCCCTTTATTGCGTGGAATGTGAAACCAACTACACCGAGAAAGACCTGCTCGACGGCAAGTGCCCGATTCACAAGACTGCACCGCAGCAGGTCAGTGAGGAGAACTACTTCTTCACCCTCAGCAGCTTCACGCAGCCGTTGCTGGACCACATCGCCGCAAACCCGGATTGCATTGTGCCCGAGCCCCGCCGCAATGAGATTGTCGGCAAGCTGAAAGAAGGCCTGAACGACATCAGCGTCACGCGCACAACCTTTGACTGGGGTGTTCCCCTGCCCTGGGAACCCAGCCACGTCGTGTGGGTCTGGTGGGATGCGCTGGTCAACTACATCAGCGGCCTGGGCTGGCCTGACAGCCCAGCCTTGCCGACGGACGCCATACAAGGCCGCTCGCGCCACGCCCATGAAGTCGCAGGTAACGCGTTTGCCCATTGGTGGCCCAGCGCGGTACACCTGGTCGGCAAAGACATCCTGTGGCACCACACCGTCGTATGGTGGTCACAGTTGCTTGGCGCGGGCGAGAAACCGCCGCGCCAGGTGTTTGCCCACGGCTGGTGGCAGGTTGAGGGCGACAAGATGTCCAAGACCCTGGGCAATGTGATCAAGCCGCAGGAAGTCGCCGCCAAGTATGGCAGAGACGCGCTGCGCTATCACATTCTGCGCGAGGGCCCAGCCAAGGGTGACGCCGACTGGCGCCAGGCCGCGTTCGTCACGCGCTTCAATGCGGACCTGGCCAACGGCCTGGGCAACCTGCTGAACCGCTCCCTGAACATGCTGGGCAAGTACTTTGACGGCAAAGTCCCGCCCGAAACCGCCTTTGACCAGCCTGCGCTGGAGAAGGCACGGCTTTCCCTGATTGACCGCGTGAACGGGCTGTACCCGCGCCTGGTTGCCGCCATTACGAACTTTGACCTTGATGCGGCCTGCGAAGCCGTGATCGAGCTTGTTCGCGAAACCAATGCCTTTGTCAACAACGCCGCGCCCTTCAAACTTGCCAAGGATCCGGCCCGGGCCAAAGACTTGCAGGCTTCCATGCACGCGCTGTGCCAGGTGGATTTTGTTCTTTGCCATGCGCTGCGGGCGTTTCTGCCTGATGCCGCCAACCGAATTGCCACACAGCTGGCTGTTCCGCTGGATGGAGTCCTGGCCGACCGGCTGCGCTGGAACGCGCTGGGCGCCGGGCACCAGACCGGCAAGGCCGAGCCGCTGTTCATGCGGCTGGAGGCCGAGGGCAACACCGATGCCTGATCCTGCCGAAAGCACGCCGGCTGCCGACGACGATGACGGGCCAATGGATGTCGAGGGCGGCATCATGGAGATCTGCCGCAAGGATCGACGCTACGCCCCCGCGGCCTACCGGTTTGTGATGTTCGAGGGGATTGAATACACGGCGCGCGAACACTTGAAACTGAAAGAGCGCCGCCACCTGACAGGCGCCGAGGTGTGCGAAGGACTGCGCAAACTGGCCCTGTCTCAGTTCGGGTTCATGGCCTGCGACGTGTGGCGCAGTTGGGGCGTCACCTGCACGCGCGACTGGGGCAACATCATATTCAACCTGTGCGACCATAAGCTGCTGCAGCGCACAGACACAGATCGCATCGAGGATTTTGAAGGGGTGTATGACCTTGAGACAGGCCTGCGCCAGGCCTTTCGATTTGATGACGCGGTCGGCCAGGCCTGAAGTTACCCACCCAAACAAACCGGGGCGCCCATTGGGCGCCCCGGCTGCGTCTTGCGGACTTGCTAGTTGCCACCCCAACCCGGGCGGCGCTGCTCTTCGTCGTTCAGGTCGATCACCCTGGCGTGAACCACGATGACCAGGTTGAACTGTTCCTTGTCCATGCCCTGGCGCTTGAACAGCACGCCCAGCAGCGGAATATCGCCAAGGATCGGCACGCTGCTTTCGCGCCAGATGTCGCGTACGGTCTTCAGGCCGGCGATGACCACCGCGCCGCCGTCAGGCACACGCACGGTCGTCTGGACGGTCTGCAGGCGCACTTCCGGGATCTGGATGGTTACGGCGCTGGTCGGGCCGAGAGTCGTGGTGAACGTGGGAATCGGCAGCACCAGTTCTGCAACCGTTGGCTGCACTTCAATCGTGACAAAGCGGCGGTCGTTGCTGACCGTCGGCTTCACGTCCAGGACCATACCGTCCAGGATGGTGTCGACCACAGGGTTGGCAATCGCGGCACCGGCCGCAGTCTGCAGGTCAAAGTCACGGATGTACGGCACCTGGTTGACGATGGTGATGTTGCTGCGCTGGGTGTTGAACGCGCTCAGGCGGGGTGCGGTCAGAATGCGGGCCTTCTTGCGCTTCTGTACGGCGTGGATCACCGCGTTGATCTGGGTCAGGTCCACGAAGTACGCGAACTGCATGGCAAAGCCGCCGTTGTTCGTCAGCACGTTGCCCAGGGCGTTGTCGTAAATGTGTTCAAAACGCCCGCGGATGTCCTGGTTGAAGTTGACGGGCGGGTTGTTCGGATTCTGGTTGTTGAAAAAGATACCTGCCGTCGGGTTGGCGGGGGCAATGCCGCCGCTGCCGTTGTCAAACTGGCCGCCGGCGTTGTCTTCACCACCGGTGGAAACGTCTTCCAGGGTGATGTTGGCCTGGTTCGGCACAGCCGCCGGGCCGCCAAGGCCGCGGAAGTCGATGCCGAAGTCCTGCAGGTAGTCGTCCTCGACGCTGATGAAGCGAACTTCAATGTTCACCATCAACCCGGCGATCTGGCGAAGCTCATCCAGGAACTTGCGCAGCTCTGCCTGCACCTGAGGAGTGTGGGTGGCAACCAGCTGGCCTGCAAAGAAGCGCAGGGCAAACGGGTCGTCCCACTGGTCGGCCGCTACGCTGGCCGTCACCAGTTCTTCAATACGGTCGATGTCCAGTGTGCGCTCGGATTCATCCGGGTACACAATGCTGGGGCCGCTGGTGCTGTCGTCGGCACTCTTGAGGCGGATGCGCGGGCCGGTGAACTCGGCAATGTTGAATGTCAGGTCGCGCACGTCGTGAACGCGGGTCACCAGGTTGCTGGCATCGGCCGGCGCGTCTTCAGCCACCACAAACAGCACGTCGTGGCGGAAGGTGGTGCGCAGGTCAAGGTCACCCAGGATGATGTTCAAAGCCGCGCCGACGGGGATGTCTTCCAGCGTGATCGTGACCGTCTGTTCGCCGCTGTTGGCCTTCACGGCCTTGTCCAGCTGAATGTTGATGTTTGCCTTGGTGCGGATCTCGGCGATAACGTCGGTGAGCGTACGCTCCTCGAAGTTCAGCGGGATAATCTTGCTGGCCAGGATGTTCTCAATGCGCTGGATGTTCGGGTCGGTGCGGTCGCCTCCCTGCTGGCGGCGATTGCGGATGCGCTCGGCCAGCAGGCCGGTCGGGTAACGGATCATCTCGGTCTGCGGCACCAGTGCTTCCTTCAACTGGCGCATGGCTTCCTGGTAACCGGCGATGCGGCCCTCGAACGTGTCGCGGTTCATCTGCACCAGGCGGCGGTCCTGGATGTCGCGCTTGAGGTCTTCGGCCTTGGAGAACTGCGGGTCCAGGTACAGGATACGGTCAACGATTTCTTCCGCGGTCTTGAACCGGCGCAGTTCCAGGTTGTAGACGGCCTGGCGCCACAACTCGACCACTTCCTCGCGGCGTCGTTCTTCTTCACTGACCGCGTTCAGGTCGGCCATGCGGCGTTCACGCTTCAGCGCCTCGTCTTCCAGCACCTTGCGCTGGCGGGCGAGCTGCGTGTTGGCCTGTTCAATGCCACCGTTCGCCACGGTCTCGTAGTCGCGCTTGAGCTCAGCTCCGTAGGGCGCAAAGCGGATCAGGCGCTTGAGCTTGCTCCACTCTTCAATCGCGCCCGACCAGTCGCCGTCAGCAGCCTTCTGCTTGGCCTTGGTGTAGGTGCGGTCGGCTTCAATCTCGAATTCTTCCTGCGCGGCGCGCGACATTTCTGACCAGCGCGGCGCAAGGCTGGCGGGCTTGGATAGCTGGACTTTCACCTCATCCAGCAGCTTGATCACGTCGTCGTTGGCCTTGTCCGGGCTGAGTTCCAGCGCGCGGGTAAAGTAACGCTCGGCGTCTTCCAGGCGGCCTTGGTTCTTGGACACTACACCGCGATCTTTCAGCCAGCGGTACTCGACATCGCGGCGGCGGTCGTGGTCGAACGCGTCGCGGGACTCTTTGTCCTCTTTACCGACTTCAGCACCCTTGGCCGCGCCTTCCACGGCCTTGGTCATGCCGCCGGTCGAAGAACGTTCGCCGCCCGGGTTGTCCTTGCTGTTGCCCGGCGCGCCGGCGCCCTTGCGCTCGTAGCCCGCCGGGGTGTCGGCAGGATCGCCGCCCTCTTCGGACACAAAGCTGCCGGTGTCATTGTTGCTGCCCGTGCGGGTGGCACTGTTCTGGAAGGGCATCACGCTGCAGGCCGTGGCCACGCAGCACAGGAACCCCAACGCCAGAAATGCCTGCACTTTTGACAACTTGGATGTCATGGAACGCAGTCCTCGCCTTGGGGATTGCAGCGTAACGCCGTGTGCACACAAATGCACAGCAGCCGCTGCTACTCCAGGGGAACCAGGGGTTGCAATCGGGGGGTAGCCAAGAGGTTAGCCATCCTGCCACAAGGGTCAAGCAGGAAAGGACCCAACTTACTCACGCGCCAACCCATGACAAACTCGCGACATAGGCTAATTGTCATGCGCCGCAACAA
The DNA here is from genome assembly GCA_019636215.1 of Planctomycetota bacterium. Taxonomy (GTDB): domain Bacteria; phylum Planctomycetota; class UBA8742; order UBA2392; family UBA2392; genus H3-PLA7. The sequence goes on from JAHBXZ010000003.1 coordinate 178,348, forward strand.
GGCTCACTTCTTGCCGAAGACTTTGCCCAGGAACCAGGCCACGGGGTCGTAGAACCGGTCTACAACCCGTTCTTTCAACGGGATGATTCCGTTGTCGGTAATGCCAATGTGTTCGGGGCAAACTTCGGTACAGCAACGGGTTATGTTGCACCAACCGCTGCCGAACTCTTTGCGGATCTTCTCCACCCGGTCATCGGTGTCCAGCGGGTGCATTTCCAGGCTGGCCAACCGGATCATGAAGCGCGGGCCGACAAACTTATCGTGGGCCTTGTGATCGCGCAGCACGTGGCAGACGTCCTGGCACAGGAAGCATTCGATGCACTTGCGGAACTCCTGCACACGATCAACGTCTTCCTGCTTCATCCGGTGATGGCCGTCGGCATCGCGAGGACGCGGCTTGAACGGCGCGATGCGCTTGTTCTGTTCAAAGTTCCAGCTGACATCCGTGACCAGGTCTTTGATCACCGGAAACGTCTTCAACGGCTGGACTGTGATCGTGCCTTCAGGCAACGAGTTCATGCGCGTCATGCACCCCAGCCGCGGCTTACCGTTGATTTCCATGCTGCACGAGCCGCACTTGCCGGCCTTGCAGTTCCAGCGGCAGGCCAGGTCAGTGGAGTGCTGCATCTGGATGCGGTGGATGCAGTCCAGCACAACCCAGCCGGGGCCGACGTCGACCTTGTATTCGACGAACTCGCCACCGTCCTTGTTGCCGCGCCAGATTTTGAAAGTGCGTTCAGCCATAACTGCTAGTCGGCGGTCTGCAGCCGGCAGTCAGCAGCAACTGCCCTACAGGCGCCAACTTCCCTTTTTGGTTTTACTGCCGACTGCTGACTCCAGACTGCTGACTTGCGTTACTTGTAGTCCGCCCCCACCTTGCCGCCTTCCAGGTCTTCAATCTTGCTGTTGGCAATCTCAACTAATGGGGTCGGGCCGGGTTTGCGTTCGCGCTTCTCGACAACCATGCTGCCATCGGCGCCGCGCTTGATGATTACGTTGTACTTGACCCATTCTTCGCGTTCGCCGGCAAAATCCTCCCGCGTGTGCGCACCGCGGCTTTCCTCGCGGGTAAGTGCCGCCTTGGCCACGGCCTCGCTGGCAATCAGCAGGTTGCGCAGATCCAGGGCGGTGTGCCAGCCGGCGTTGTACTGGCTGGTGGCGTGGGCTTTCACTTTGTCGGCTTCTGACTTGAACTTCTCCAGTTCGCCCACCGCGGTCTCGAGCTCAGACTTGGTGCGAATGATGCCGACATTCTTGCCCATCATGTCCTGCAGCTGATCCTGAATCACAAACGGGTTCGTGCCGCTGTCTCGATTGAGAATGTCCGTCGCGCGGCGCATGCTGGCCTGCACCTGGTCAGCCACCGGTGCCGGGCTGCCGGGCAGCGCCTTGATGTATTCGGCCGCGCCCAGCCCAGCGCGCCGGCCGAACACCAGCAGGTCACTCAAGGAGTTTCCGCCCAGGCGGTTGGCACCATGCAGGCCTGCGCCACATTCACCGGCCGCAAACAGGCCAGGCACCGTGGTCATCTGCGATTCGGCGTCCACCAGAATGCCGCCCATGTGGTAATGCAGCGTCGGGCCGACTTCCATCGGCTGCTTGGTGATGTCGACTTCGGCCAGTTCCTTGAACTGGTGGTACATGCTGGGCAGCTTCTTGCGGATCACTTCCGCGGGCAGGCGCGAGGCAATGTCCAGGTATACGCCGCCGTGTTCGGAACCACGACCGGCCTTGACCTCGGCATTGATTGCGCGGGCCACTTCGTCGCGGGTCAGCAGTTCGGGCGGCCTGCGGGCCGACTTGTCGCCGGCCAGCCAGCGGTTGGCCTCTTCTTCGGTATCTGCGGTCTCGGGCGCAAAACGCGGCGAGATGTAACCGAACATGAATCGCTTGCCTTCGCTGTTCTTCAGGATGCCGCCATCGCCGCGAACACCCTCTGTCACAAGCACGCCGCGCACAGAGGGCGGCCAGACCATGCCCGTGGGGTGAAACTGTGTGAACTCAAGGTCCAGCAGCTCGGCCCCGGCCAGGTACGCCATGGCCAGGCCGTCGCCGGTGTACTCCCAGCTGTTGCTGGTAATGCGCCAGGCCTTGCCGATGCCCCCGGTTGCCAGGATTACGGCCTTTGACTTGAACAGCACAAAGCGCCCGGTGTCGCGCCAGTAGCCAAGCGCGCCACATACGCGGTCACCGTCTTTCATCAGGTCAAGCGCCGTGCACTCCATGTGCACATGGATGCCCGAATGCACGCCGTAGTCCTGCAAACTGCGGATGAGCTCCAGCCCCGTGCGGTCGCCGACGTGTGCAAGTCGCGGATAGCGATGGCCGCCAAAGTTGCGCTGGCTGATCAAACCGTCTTTGGTGCGGTCAAACACCGCGCCCCATTCCTCAAGTTCGCGCACACGGTCCGGCGCTTCCTTGGCGTGCAGCTCGGCCATGCGCCAGTTGTTCAGGAACTTGCCGCCCCGCATGGTGTCGCGGAAGTGGATCTTCCAGCCGTCGCGGTTGTCCACGTTACCCATGGCCGCAGCCATGCCGCCTTCGGCCATCACGGTGTGGGCCTTGCCCAGCAGGCTTTTGCAAACCAGGCCGGTGTTGAGCCCCTGACGCGAACACTCAATGGCCGCGCGAAGGCCGGCGCCGCCGGCGCCGATCACGATCACGTCGTGCTCGATGGTCTGGATGTCCTTGATGTCTGGCCCGTTGCCCATGTTCTACCAGGTGTTCAAGTCCTTGATGTAACCCATCGAGACCATGCTGATGTAAAAGTCAGTCAGCGCGACCCAGCCAAGGCTGAGCCACGCAAACTGCATGTGACGCACGTTGAACCAGGTGGACTTCTTCCACACGCCAAGCCGCGTGCGGCTTTGCGCATCGCACGAGAAGCAATCCAGTTTGCCGCCAATCAGGTGGCGCCAGGAATGGCAGCCGAAGGTGTAGCAAGACAGCAGAAACGCATTCATCAGCAGCAGGATGGTTCCCACGCCGATTCCGAAGCGCCCGTTCTTGAAGAACGCGGCCAGCCCGTCCCACCACAGGAACACCAGCAGGAACAGCGCCCCGTAGAGTGCGTAGCGGTGCAGGTTCTGGAAGATCAGCAATGCCGTTTCGCCGCGGTACTTCAATGGCACGCCGCGCACGCCACAGGCCGGCGGAGAAGCCGCAAACGCGCGGTAGTAGGCCTTGCGATAGTAGTAGCAGGTTGCACGGAACATGATTGCCAGCACCGGGAAAAAGAACCCCGGGGACTTGGGCAGAAAACTGGGCCACCAGGCAGGAAACGCGCCCAGCCAGGCGTGATTCACCGGCACCGCGCCCTTGTAGCCGGCCGCAGGGGTGAACAACGGCGGCGAAACCACCGGCGACATGTACGGGTCGGCCCACACATACTGGGCGTAGAAAACACGAATTGTCAGGTAACCGAAAAACGCGATCAAACCAGCCGCAGTCAGGGTGGGGCCAAGCCACCACCTGTCGCTGCGCAGTGTTGCCGCAAATGTGTCCTGGTGGCCGCCGATTGCTGTGCTGCTGGTGGACATGCCTGAATGCTCCTGTGTGTCGCGAGTTTGTTTAGCTTGCCGCAATTGACGACGCAACACACTCGTGCACAACGATGCTGGTTTGCTTCCGCTTGGTGAGGAAATACCCGTAACGTTTGCACCGTTAGCATCTAAAGTGACCGGCGCACCCGGGCGGGTGCGCTTGTGATTGACGGCATGACGGACACCGCAAAATCCCTTGGAATCAACGAGCGCGCGGTGGTGCTGCTGATCGCCGCGATTCAGTTCGTGAACATCCTTGATTTCATGATCGTGATGCCACTGGGGCCGGACTTTGCCCTCGAGCTTGCCATTGCCAGCCACAACATGGGCATCATCACAGGCAGCTACACCGCCGCTGCCGCCATCACCGGCATTGCGTGCAGCTTCTTTCTGGACCGATTTGACCGCCGCAAGGCCCTGGCTGTGTCGATTGTCGGGCTGATGGTGGGCACGGCTGCGGCTGCACTTTCATGGGATTTTTACTCGCTGATTGGCGCGCGCGTGCTTGCAGGCGCATTTGGCGGGCCTGTGTCGTCGCTGAGCCTGGCGATCATCAGCGACGTTGTGCCCAAAGAACGCCGTGGCCGCGCCGTGGGTACCGTGATGGCGGGCTTTTCCGTGGCCAGCATTGTAGGCGTACCGCTGGCGCTGGAGATTGCGCACGTCGGCGGCTGGCGCGCGCCGTTTTATGCCGTGGCGGGCCTGGGGCTGGTGATTGCCGCGGGAGTGGTTCTTCTGTTGCCACCGCTGCGCATCCACCTGATGCGAGGCACACGGCCACCGGGCTTCGGGATGCTGAAGCAACTGGCCAAACCCCTGCCCCTGCTGGCCTATGCGGGAACCGCGGCGATGATGTTCAGCGCGTTCACCCTGATTCCGCACATTCCTTCCTACCTTGTGTTCAACCTCGGCTACACCGGCGAGGCCTGGCTGACTGACGCCGCCCGTGCCATCGGGCTGGAGTACAAACCCAGTGTGCTGGGGCCGTTGTACTTGTTTGGAGGCATGCTCAGCCTTGCCGTGATGCAGATGGTGGGGCGGGCTACCGACCGTTGGGGCAGTTCGCGCGTAAGCTGGATGGGCGCGGCGCTGCTGGGTATCGTGATCTACATGTGGTTCGTGGACTACAACCCGGCCATTCCGGTGATTGTGCTGTTCGTGGCATTCATGGGAACCAGCAGCCTTCGCGGAGTGCCCGCGCGCACGTTGGACACCAAGATCCCGGGTCACGCCGACCGCGCCAGTTTCATGAGCATGCAGAGCGCGGTGCAGCACATTGCGCTGGCCCTGGCCGCGGGGTTGTCTTCGCTGGTGCTGAGTGAAGCCCCAGACATGAGCCTGGTCGGCATGCCCACGTTGGCGTGGATCTCGCTTGTGTTTGTGGTGCTGCTGGCAACGTTTGTGACCCTGGCCGAGGCTCAACTCAAGCGCCGCGATGCGCTGATGGCCACGGCGGAAGCGATCAAGCCATGAGCGCCCTACAATGCCGTGTTGCAGCGCCGGCGGACCTCGAGACCATTCTGCCGCCCATGCGCGACTTCAATGCCCATGAACAGATCAAGTTCCACGAGCCGACGATCCGCGCGGCGCTGACGCGGCTGCTGGCCGACCGAGCGCTGGGGCTGGTCGCGCTGTTTGAGCTGAAAGGCAGCCTTGCCGGCTACGGGGTGCTCACCTGGGGCTATGACCTGGAGTATGGCGGCAGCGACAGCTTCATCACCGAACTCTACCTGCTGCCCGGCATGCGCGGGCGCGGACTGGGCAAGGCTGCGCTGGGGCACCTGCAAGCCCTGGCTGCCGCCCATGGCGCCAAGGCGATTCACTTGGGCGTGCGGCCCGAAAACACCGCGGCCATGAAGCTGTACCTGGCCGAGGGCTTTGGCGACGTGCCGCGCCGATACATGACAAAAGAGATTTGACGCGGCCAATGGGCAACTATCCTGCGGCCATGGAAACGATCATCAAGGGTGCGATCCCCGTGCTGCCGGCGGGCGACTGCACGGCTTCGTTGAAGTGGTGGATCGAGTGTTGCGGGTTTGAAGAGACCTTCCGCGACGCCACGCCGCCCAACTACGCGGGCATCAAGCGTGGCGACGCCTACCTGCATATTGCCGCCATGACTGACAAGAAGCTCGCCCGCACTGTGGGCGACCAGACGATGGTGCGCATTGCCGTCAAAGGCATAGACGCCCTCTACGCCGAGTTCCAGAAGCGCGGCGGCAAAGTGCACCCGAACGGGCCGCTGCAAACCAAGCCCTGGGGCACGCGCGAGTTCGGCGCGATCGACCCCAACGGGGTCTGTGTTACGTTTCAGGAGTAGCGGCCTGTCCCGAGTCCGTCGTCGGTTTCTGACACGGAACCCGGGACTCGGCACTGGCAGTTCTGGCAGGGGCGCAGGGATTCGAACCCCGACTTTCCGGGTAACAACCGGATGTGCTACCAGTTAACACCACACCCCTGTGGTCCTTGCCCGTGGTATCGCCGTCCCGGCGATGCGTCTGCAGGCGCGTCCCGCGCCTGTGCAAGGCCGAGACGGCCATGCAGACTCATCGGCCAGAGGCCGATGCCAAGCAAAAACAACAGCGCCCTGCGGAGTCGCAGGGCGCCGAAAGGTTCGTTCAACAACCGACCTACGCCGCTGTGCGACTCCGAAGAGCACGATTATTCAAATTGCGCGGCATGTCGTAATCCTCGCGCATCAGTCTATCAGCCCTACTTGACCTGTCAAGGGAGGCCTTTAACTATGCTGAAAGGGCGCTACTTGATGCCCTCAATCGCGATCACTTCGCCCTGGTTTCCGTCGAACATCTCGCCCAGGCATGCAACGTACAGGCGGCCGTCGGGCCCGAATGCGCAATGCACCGGGCCTCGCAGTTTGTCGGCCAGCACCTTGATTTCCGCGGCCTTGCCCGGCGCAAGTTTCACGCGGGCCAGCTTGCCCTTCTTGACCGACGTCAGGTCCCAGTTGTTGTCCACCACCGCGTACTCGTCGGGCCGGCCGGGGATCGGCGCAATGCCCATGGCATCGACCAGCCCGGGCAGCGCCCATTGATCTACCGGCCTCTTTGACTTCATGTCGTACTCGACCACTCGCGAGTCATCCTTGCCGCCAGCGCCGCTGTACAGCACCAGCAGGCGGCCACGAACGATCAGGCATTGCATCGGCGCATTGACTTCAACTCCGGCCTCATCGCTGCTGAGGAAGTGTTCGAGCTTGCGCGTCTGGACGTCAATGCTGACGATCCAGGACTTCGCGTCGTTGCCATGGCTGGCGGCATAGATGGTCTTGCCGTCCTTGCTGAGCACCGGGCCGACAAAGTTACCCTCGCCAAGGTCCAGCTTGTTGTCAGGTTGTGTCGGCGCAAGGCTGTTGGTCCAAAACGCGTTCTTACCCGAGTTAAAGATCACGACTTCGCTGCCATCGGCACCACCGCCGTCGCCGACGGCATAGTTCGACTCACCAAGCCACAGGCAGAACAGCGGCCCGATCTTGTAGTAGTTTTCAGTCGGCGAGATCTTCTTCCAGTACTCCGTCTGCATGCCGTCGCGCAGGATGCTGGTCTTGCCGTCGATCACCAGCACGCGGCCGTTGGCGCTGTCGCAAACGGTCAGCGCGCCGTCGCCCGGCCGGAAGCTGACATGCGTGGGATTGCTGAGGTTGCGAGCAATCAGTGTGGTCTTCAGCTGTTCAACCGCACCGACATCCACCGGGCCAAGATCGGGCGCGATGGTTTTCTGGGGTGCGTTGGCAACACAACCGGCCAGCGCCAGCGCCGCCAGCGGGATCAGCTTGGTTCGCATCTCTCTCTCCAGTTGTGGCAAGGGCCGTCCGTGGAACACGGCGCGGCCCCTGGTTCTTTCAGGATTCCAGCATCACAGGCAAGAACGCCTGTGATACCACATCAACCTTCCTTCAACGCCTTGATGATTTCCTCGACAACCTTGCGCGCGTCACCGTACACCATGTAGTTGTTCGGGCACTCGAACAGTTCGTTCTTCACGCCCGCAAAGCCGCTGCCCAGCGAACGCTTGATCGTGAACACCGCTTTGGCATCTTCGACGTTCAGCACCGGCATGCCGTACAGCGGGCTGGTCTTGTCCGTCTTGGCGGCCGGGTTGACGGTGTCGTTGGCGCCGATCACCAGCACAACATCGGTGTTCTTGAAGTCGTCGTTAATCTGGTCCATTTCAAACAGCTGCTCGTAGGGCACGTTGGCTTCGGCCAGCAGCACGTTCATGTGGCCGGGCATGCGGCCCGCCACGGGGTGAATCGCGTAACGTACGGCACAGCCGCGGGCTTCCAGGATCTTGGCCAGTTCACGAATGGCGTGCTGGGCCTGCGCAACTGCCATGCCGTAGCCGGGCACCACCACCATGGTCTGGGCATCGGCCATCAGCATGGCTGCGGTTTCGGCGTCGGCGGATTTGACATTCTTGTATTCACTCTTGCCGCCGCCCGCACCCGAATCGGTGGCGCCGAACCCGCCGAACATCACGTTTGCAAGGCTGCGGTTCATGGCCTTGCACATGATCATGGTCAGGATCAGGCCTGCAGCACCAACCAGCGAACCGGACACAATCAGCACCTGGCTGTTCAGGGCAAAACCGGCCATAGCCGCGGCAATGCCCGAGTAACTGTTCAGCAGCGAGATCACCACCGGCATGTCGCCACCGCCAATCGGGATCACCAGCGTAATGCCCAGCACCAGTGCGATCAGCGAAACCAGGACCAGCATGGTCGTGCCGCCGATGCCGCCGATGAACCATACGCCCATGACCGTGCAACCAATGGCAACCAGCCCCAGCACAATGTTGATCACATGCCGCGCCGGCAGCAGGATGGGCTTGCCGGACATCTTTTCACTCAGCTTGAGAAACGCGATCACGCTGCCAGTGAAGGTAACGCAGCCGATCAGAATCGAAAGCATCACCGCCAGGCCGTTGACGTCGCCGCTGGCGCCGCCGATCAGCGCCCGGTTCAGTGGCTGCGACGGGATACCGCCATACGCATAAGCTGCGATTGCCACCAGCGCTGATGCCAGGCCGCCCGACCCGTTGAACAGGGCCACCATTTCAGGCATTTGGGTCATCTGCACCTTGATGGATGCCACGGCACCGATCAGGCCGCCGATCACCAGGCCGATCACGATCCACAACGGGTTGATCGTGCCCATCTGCACAAGCTGCGCGACCACTGCCAGCAGCATCGCCAGCGCGGCCAGCCGGTTGCCGTTCTTGGCCGTTTTGACGCGGCCCATCATCATGATGCCGAACATGAACATCAGGATGGAAAGGATGTAGCCGAAGTGGGCCAGCAGCTCATTCAGCTTGAGTGTCGCGATTGCAAGCACGTGGTTTTCTCCGGGCTACTTCTTCGATCCGAACATCTTCAGCATGCGTTCCGTTACCAAGAAGCCGCCGACACAGTTCACCGTGGCAAACAGCACCGCCAGCATTCCGATTACGTGCGCCGTAAGGCCGCCGGCGCCGCCGGCCACCACCAGCGCGCCCAGAATCGTGATGCCAGAGATTGCGTTGGCACCCGACATCAACGGGGTGTGCAACGTGGGCGGCACCTTGTTGATCAGCTGAAAGCCGGCCACGCAGGCCAGCACGAATGTGTAGAAACCCATCAGGACTTCGCCGGTCATGACTTGTTCTCCTGGGTTGCGGCGGGCGCAGGTGACGCAGCCGGTGCCTCCACGGGCGCGGCCGGTGTCGCGGCCGCCGGTGCGGGCTCGGCCGGCTTGGCGGGCTCAGGCTTGGCCAATGGCGGCAGGCCCATCAGTTCGCGCACCTTGGGGTGATGCACTTCGCCTTCGTGGCAGATCATCGCGCCGTTGACGATGTCGTCTTCATAGGTCCACTTGAAGACCTTCTCCTTGGACTCTTTGCTGACCTTGATCATCGAGTCCTGCACGATGTTCATTACGTTCTTGGCGTACATATCGCTGGCGTTGACACTGACTGTGCGCGGCCAGTTGGTTTCGCCGATGATCGTCACTCCGTGCTTCTCGACAATCTTGCCGGGTTCGGTCAGCGCGCAGTTGCCGCCGCGTTCGGCGGCCAGGTCCACAATCACGCTTCCGGCCCGCATGGACTTGACGTGGTCTTCGGTGATTGTGGTCGGGGCCTTCTTGTACGGGATCAACGCCGTGGTGATGATTGCGTCGGCGTTCTTGAAAGCCTCGGCCAGCATTGCGGCCTGGGCCTTCTTGTACTCTTCGGTCTGCTCTGCGGCGTAACCGCCGGTGCCCTGCTTGACCTCTACGCCCTGCACTTCCAGGAACTTGGCACCCAGCGACTCGGCCTGTTCTTTGGTTTCGGGGCGCGGGTCGGTGGCTTCCACGATGGCGCCAAGCCGCTTGGCCGTGGCAATCGCCTGCAGGCCGGCCACACCCACGCCGATGATCACAAAGCGCGCAGGTTTGATGGTGCCTGCCGGCGTCATCATCATCGGCAGGATTTTGTTCAGGTGGTAAGCCGCCGCCACCACGGCCTTGTAGCCAGCCAGGTTGGCCTGGCTGGAAAGGGCGTCGTCTTTCTGGGCGCGGGTCGTGCGCGGAATCGCGTCCATCGAAAACGCGCTGATCTTGCGGTCGTTGAGGGCCTTGACGACATCGAGGTGCTCAAACGACCACAGAAAGCTGATAATGCTGCCGCCCTCACGGATCTGGGCAACCTGGTCAAGTGTCGGCACGGCGATCTGCAGGATGATGTCGGCCTCGCCCATCGCACTTACGCGGTCAGTGGCCACGGTGGCGCCGACGGCCGTGAATTGCTCGTCGCTGATGTGGCTGCCTTTGCCAAGGCCGGATTCAACCACAACCTTCAGGCCGTCCTTGAGCAGGCGCTTGATCGTGTCAGGCGTGGCGGCGCAGCGCAGCTCGCCATCGGGTTCCTTCGGGACGAAAATCGAAGTCATTGCTTCTCCGGACGCGCGGCAGGGTGTGCCCCAAGTCGCCGCAAGGGTCGATTTGCGCGGGTGGTTGTAGCAACAGGCGACGGTTGGGGCAAAGGGAGAGCAGGAGAACACAGGTTCCCGGTTCTGGGTTTCCGGTTTCGGGGACAACCAGGCGAATCTGCCGGCCCCACAACCCGGAACCCGGTACCGCTGTTCCTACTCCTCCTCGCCGTACACCCGCTTCTTCCAGGCCGCACGGCGGGCTTTCTTCTCGGCCTTGGCGAGTATCTGATCAGCGCCTTTGTTGTGGGCCAGCCTCACAAGGGGCTGAATCTCGGGCAAGTCCGCCAGGGCCTGCATGGTGTCTGGCTGCAGGTCTTCGGTGCGGTCGGCCGGACGGGCACCGCAGGCGATCAGCCATGTAGCGGCCTGCGCGTTGCTGACGCCCAGCGACATCGCCATGGCGTTGCTGACAGATTTGCGCCGGTGCTGGAACAACAGGTGCGCCAGAGCACGCAATCGCGCAAAGGCAATCATGTCCGGTGGCACAGGCACTCCTGCCTGTGATCCGTGCGGCACTATCTCCACCAGCGCTGAATCCACCCGGGGCTTGGGCCAGAACACCTTGGCCGGAACCTTGCGGATCATGCGCGCCTTGGCCAGACGCGACAGCAGCAGGCCGGGAAGCCCCCACTCGGTGTCGCCGGGCCGGGCCGAGAGTTTCTCGCCGACCTCATGCTGCAGCATCACCACCATGCGCTCAAAGGGCAGTCGGGCTTCCAGCAGGGCAAACAGGATCGCAGTGGCCACGCTGTACGGCAGGTTCGCGACCATCTTCAGCCGCCCGCAGCGCGGGGCCTTGCCGGGAAGGTTCGAGGAAACCTCAAAGTCCTGGGGTGGCACAGACACTCTTGTCGGTGCACCACCTTCGACCCCGCCGATTTCGCCCGCCTCCAGATAACCACGCAGCAGGTCATGCAGCGCCGGGTTCAGGCCGGACTTTGCCAGCGCGTCACAGCGCACCTGAACCAGGTTCTGGCAACCCTCAAGCACCTCGCGCGAAAACTCGAACATGCCGCGGTCAACCTCGACCGTGATGACCAGGCCGGCGGCATCGCAAAGCAGGCCTGTCAAAGACCCCGCGCCGGTACCAACCTCGAGCACGCAGTCGCCGGCGTCGACCTCGGCATCGGCGACAATGGCGTGCAGCAGGTTGAAATCGGCCAGAAAGTTCTGGCCAAACTTCTTGTGCGGCCGCAGGCCAAAGGAGGCCATACGCTGCTTGATGTCCTGCAGTTTGAGGGGCTCAGGCATTCTTGGTCCACGGATGAACACAGATCAACACAGATACCACAGGAACACGTTATCCGTGTCCATCTGTGTCCATCTGTGGATTCAGCTTTTCGCGCCATCCCGCAATTCAGCCAGCAGGCGTCGCGTCAGCACGCCGCACATCTTCTTGCGGTAGCCCGGCTCCATCGGCACGTTCAGCTTGGGCTGGCACTGGGTCTGGATGTGCTTGCTGACTTGCTCGATCAGCGCGTCGTCAAGCTGCTTGCCGATCACGTCGGGCATGTTCTTGTAGGGGTCGGTCAACAGGTAGCTTGCCGGGGCCTTCACCTGCGCGGGCTTGCTGAAATCAAACAGCACCGGCGTGGTGTCCACCGCCCCCACCGCCACGCGCAGGGCTTTCACCTTGCCCTTGTCGAGGTCAAGCGCGATGCCGATTCCCGCGACCGGAAAGTCAATGCTCTGGCGCGGGGCAAGCTTTTTGTAGCCGCTGCGGACTTCGTGGGCCCACTTGGGCAGGCCGACCTTGACCAGGATCTCGCCGGGTTTGCGTTCAAAGCGCGCAATGCCGTCGCCAAAATAGAAGTCATTGAGCTTGAGCGTGCGTGAGCCTTCCGGCCCGGTGAACGTCACCTCCGCGCCCAGGGCAATCAGCATGGGCGCCAGGTCGCTGCTATGCGTGGCCACGCAGACCTTGTTGTTGAGGACGCTTTTGCCCCCCTCGTTGATCATCGGCACCACGTGGCAACGGTCGCCGTCGGCCTTGAGGCAATAGCCCAGCGAATGGCGCCAGAAGTAGCTCTGGTTGAAAAAGTGGCAGCGGTTGTCCAGCATCAGGTTGCCACCCAGCGTGCCCGATTCGCGCAGCAGCGGCGAGGCAATGTGACCGGCGGTGAAGGCCACGCTGCGCGGGACATCGGCATTGCGTTCGATGTCGACAATGCGCACACCCGCGCCGATGGTGTCACGCGTGATCTGTTTGAGCTCGGCAATATGCGCCAGCGAGATTACGTGCCCATGCGCGTTCAGGCCGCACTTGTAGTTGGGCAGCAGGTCCGTCCCGCCCGAGAGAAAGTCAAAGTCCCCGGCATGGGTTTTGGCAAGTTTGACCGCATCGGCCAGCGTGGCGGGCTGGTGGAGTTCAAACCTGGGCAGCAGCATGGTCATGGTTGGTCTCTTGGGCTAGGCGGTCTCAACTTGCCATTCAACATCCAGGCCGCTTTCTCGAACAACGTCGCGGCAGCGCTTCGCCGCCCCCGTAGCAGATGCGTGAACGTCGAAGAACACGCCGGGCGTTAGCTGGAGAGGGTTTCGGAGTCTATCGGAATTTGTGCCGCACCAATGAGGTAGCGCCGCCTGTAAGCGCTGAGGCAAGTCGTCATCTAGCTCGACCAGCTCACGCAAGGTTTCACGCAGAACATCTGCCCACGTGTTTACTCGGATAGACTTCCCCGCAATCTTGAGTACTCGTGGCTTCGTCCCCGTCACATCCCCGGCAACGCGAGAACCTCCTGTCTCCTCTCCCGCAAAGTTCGGCCAAATTTCTCGCGCACGCTCAGCTAGCGCCCTTGCACGTCGCTCGATCGCAGTTCGATCCCACTTCTCGACATCGGCGAAGTAGCGGTTCAGTTGCACATGGCTTTCGGCAAGCAATTGCTTCTTTTCGGTGAAGTCGCTGTTGCTGAGTTCGGGGTTGTAGGCCGTCAGCGTCAGGTTGCCGAGCGTGTGAAGCCAAACCTCGTGGTCTTCGTCAGCCTGTGGGCCTAACATCTCGCGCCAAGCCTGCGTTAGAGCCTGCGGTAGGACATGCTCGATGGTCAATGAGTCAAATGGAACTTGCTCCTTGTGCTCATAAGACTCCTCCAACCTTTCAAGCAGGAGCTTGAGCCTTGTCCTGTCTCCGCTTGCATACAAAGAGGCGTTGCACAGCCGTTCCACGAACTCGCTGTCTCGCGGGTAGCGACGCGTAGCAAGTTCTTTCCTCAACGCTTCGCCAAAGTTGGGTTGCTGTCTGACTTTGGCAAACACGCCTGGGAACCACCGATTCACGTCGTTTGTAGCAACCGAACAGGCCGACCGCCGGAGAATGAAGTTCTCGATCAGATCCAGTGACTCTACGAACACTCTCAGGCTCAGGCCGCCGCTAACGTAGTCATCGTACATTGCCATCAGCAATGGATGCGCCGTTGTGACGTCAAGGCGCTTGAGCCGTCCAAACCTAACCCTGAGTTCCGGGTCTTCCTCGGCGAGGGCAGGTTCCGTTATTGCATGATAATAGCGCGAGAATCGTTCCAATCTGCTCAGGTAGCTCTCGATGTCTGCACCGGTTCGCGCTTGGTCCGCCTCTTTCTTCAGGTTCCAGTACACCGAATCCTTGCGAACCCAAGTGCCGCCAAGCATGAGAAAGTGACGCATGAACTCCGTTGCACCTTCGCCGAGCCGTTCCTGAATCGGGAGCCAAAGCTTGCGAAACACGCGCTCCTGATCGTTGATGTGCACGCGCATCAGGAAGTAATTTCGGATAAGGTCGGCCTGCGTAAGATCACGACCCTTCGAGTTCAAGGATTCGAAAACAACATGTGGGTTGTCGGATTCATCCAGAACGACGCTCACCAAAATTAGTCTCGACACGACGACGCTCTTGCATTGCTCCAAGGCTGCAGCGTCAAAAGTCTTCACCTTGCGCGAGAACCAACGGTAACACTTACCTATCGAGGTGTCGGGTTTTGTTTCTTCACTCTGGATGAGAGAGATAAAACTAGCCCTGTCGGACTGCGTTGGTAGCAGTTTAAAGTGGTCATTGCCCTGCTTGTAGGCATTCTTTAGAAGAGTGTTGTCTATCTCCGGACCGAGTGTCGGCATCTTTAGTACGTTGGCGTGGTCACGCATAGCCGCCAACAGGATGAAAAGCGTTGTCAGGCGTTGCTGGCCATCTATCAGCAGATACTTGGCGACACCCTCGGGCACGGACTTGGCCGGGGCGGTTACGATAGGGCCAATGAAGTGCTCGCCTTCAGTGGTTTGGCCGAGATCGGTGATGTCGGTCCACAGCTGATCCCACTCCTTGCTGGTCCATGTGTATGGGCGCTGGAACAGAGGTACGAGGTACTGATTTGTACCCTCGATCAACTTCTGCAGTTTGCTTTCGGTGGCTTTCATCGACACTCCCGAATCTCATATCCGTCGCCAAAGTCAACACTTTCGGCGCCAACTCATAGTGCCCATGCCTACTTTGCTCTCTCGCGGGCTTTGGCTTCTATGGCCCGCAGCACGCGGTCGGGGGTCATGGGTACTTCGAGCATCCGCACGCCTACCGCGTCGTAGATGGCGTTGCCTACAGCCGGGATGATCGGGGCCAATGCGCCTTCGCCGCACTCCTTGGCGCCGAACGGCCCTTCGGGGTCGTGGCTTTCCACGATAATCACTTCAATGTCCGGTGTGTCGAACGGGGTTGGAATCTTGTAGTCCAGGAAGTTCGCGTTCAGCATCTGGCCATTGCGGTAACGCATTTGCTCAGTTAGGGCTTGTCCAAGGCCCATGTGCACGCTGCCTTCGATCTGCCCCTCGACACTCAGCGGGTTCAGGGCCTTGCCGCAGTCGTGGGCGGCCCAGATTTTCAGGGGCTGCACGAAGCCGGTGTCGGGGTCCACTTTCAACTCGCAGATGAACGCGCTGAAGCTGTAGCTCGGGCTCAGGCCTGCGTTGCTGCCCTTGAACTCACCCCCAAGCGGCGGGCTTTGGTAGCTGCCACTGGCAATCAGCGCCCCGCGGTCGGCCTGGGCTTCGTGCAGGGCTTCCATGAAGCTGACACGAATGCTGGGCTTGCTGCGGCAGATGATTTCTTCGCCCGCGAAGTCAAAGTACTGGGCGGGCTGGCCCGTAAGTTTGCTGGCCGCGGCGGCCAGGTCCTTGCGCACGACTTCGGCGGCCTCGCGGGCGGCGTTGCCGGCCATGAAGGTAACGCGCGAGCTGTAGCTGCCCAGGTCAATCGGTGCGGTGTCGGTAGTTGTGCTCTTGACGTGCACGCGGTCCAGCCTGCAGCCAATCACCTCAGCCACGATCTGCGCGATCATGGTGTCGCTGCCCTGGCCGATATCGGCGGCCAGTGAATGGCAGGTCACGCCGCCGTCCATGTCGATCTTGATGTGGACGGTGCTTTGGGGAAGCTTGTTCCAGTGAATCGGCAGGGCGCTGCCGCTGATGTACCACGCGCAACCCACGCCAATGCCGTGGCCGAAGGGCAGCTTGCCCCACTTCTTCTTCCAGTCGCTGCGCCGCATGGCCTCTTCGAGACCTTCGCGGATGCCGGTGCTGGTGATGCGGAACTTATGGTGCGGCGTGATTGAGTTCGGCGGCAGGAAGTTGCGCAGTCGAAGCTCGCAGGGGTCCATGCCCAGTTCCACGGCCGCCATGTCCACCAGCGTTTCGGTGCAGTATCGCGGGTTCACGCTGCCGTGGCCGCGCATGGCACCGCTGGGAATGCGGTTGCTGTAGACCCGCTTGCCGTGATAGCGAAAGGCCGGCAGCCAGTAAGGCCCGTTGCTCAACACGCCGTTGTAATAGGCGCTGACCACGCCGAAGCTGCCGTAAGCCCCGCCGTCGATGATCACGTCACTGTCCAGAGCCAGCAGCTTGCCGTCTTTGTCAAAGGCCATGGCCATCTTGGCCTCTGTGGGATGGCGACCGCGGCCGGTCAGGAAGGTTTCCTCACGGTCCATGGTGAGTTTCACGGGCCGGCGTGTCTTGCGGGCCAGCATGCAGGCGATCATTTCGTGCTGAAACGGGTCGCTCTTGCCGCCAAACCCGCCCCCCACCGTGGTGCGGATCACCTGAATCTGGTGCATGGGCAGATCGAGAACCTTGGCCAGCGCCCGGTGCGTGTAGTGCGGCACCTGCTGGGGCGTGTAAAGCTGCACACGTTCTTCGGCGTCCCAGTGCGCGATCACGGCGTGCGGCTCGGTAAACCCGTGGCTGATGCCGTCAAACTTGAAGCTGGCGCTGGGCGTGCTGGCGGCCTGCTTGAAGGCCCCCTCAACGTCGCCGAATTCCTGGTCCACGGCCTTGTGGACGTTGGTGTTGGGGTGCTTCTTTTCGACCTTGTCGTGCAGCTGAAGCTCCGGCGCGACCTCCTTCAGCGAGTCCTGCGGCTTGAGGAACTCCTGCAGCGGTTCGTACTCGACTTCAATCGCCCAGATTGCGCGTTCGGCAATGTCTTCGCTGTCGGCGGCCACAGCGGCCACGGGCTCGCCGTTGTAGATCACCTTGTCGATCGCCATGGACAGTTCGTCCTGGCTGACCGGCAGCACGCCAAAGCGCATGTCGCTTTCGCGGCCCGTGACCACGGCGCGCACGCCTTCCATCGCTTCGGCCTTCGTCGTATCAATGCGTTTGATCTTGGCGTGGGGCTTGGTGGCGCGCAGGATGCGCGAAAACAGCATGCCCGGGAACTTCATGTCGTCGGCGTACACGGCCTCGCCGGTGACTTTCTTGAAGCTGTCCTTGAGAGGCGCGGGCTTGCCGATGATGCTGTTGGCAACGACCGCCGGTGCGCCGGAATCACTCCAGACGCCTTTGTTCTTCTGGTGTTCGTTACGGGTACTGCCGGAACCTTGCACAATGGGCATGTCTCATCCTGTTAGAAACTGCATCGGGTCCACAGATGAACACGGATAAACACAGATGGCGCGCGACGATTGTTATCAGTGTTGATCTGTGTGAATCTGTGGACCGAAACTAAGCCTTCACCGGCGCGGGGACTGATTTCTCGCGCATCTCTGTGGCCGCGCGTTCCACCGCGTCGTAGATCTTCATGAAGCCCGTGCAGCGGCACAGGTTGCCGCTGAGGCCAGCCTTGATCTCTTCTCGCGTGGGTTCGGGGTTTTCCTTCAACATCGCGCAGCTCTTCATGATGAAGCCGGGCGTGCAGTATCCGCACTGGCTGCCGCCACATTCCGCAAAGGCCTTCTGCAGCGGGTGCATTTCGTACTCGTTCAGGCCTTCAATCGTGCCGATCTTGGCCCCTTGGCACTCCAGGGCCAGGGTCAGGCAGCTCAGCTTGGCCTTGCCGTCAATGTGGACGGTACAGCAGCCACAGGTGCCCATGTCGCAACCGATCTTGGTGCCGGTGAGGTTCAGGTCGTTGCGAAGCACGTTGGCAAGGGTGTGCCAGGGTTCGCAGGCGATCTCGACGGCACGACCATTGACGGTACAGCGCAGAATCTGCTTGGACACGGCGGTTTCCTTGAAGGACGGCCGGAGTTTAGCGCGGCACGGGGGGTCGGCAACCCTTGGAGCCTGCCCCATTTCACTCGACTTCCCACTCAAAAATGTAAGGATGATCCGCGCTGGGCCACCTGTTATTGGTGCAACCACCGGAAACTCTGGAGAAAACCTCATGAAGACCCTTCTGTTGACTGTGTTTGCCGCCCTCTGCCTGTGTATGGGCAGTGGCCTGATGGCTCAGTGTGGCGGTTGTGGTGGCTGCGGCAGTGGCGCCGCTGTCAAGTCTGACGCTGCTTCCAAGAAGGCCGCCTGCGCCGATGCCGTGAAGTCCGCCGAAACCAAAGAAGTCGGCACCGTCTGTGACAAGTGCGCCAAGACCGATTCCACCGTCAAGGCCGAAAAGACCGACGACGTGAAGGCCGCCGAAGCCAAGGCTGCCGCCGCCAAAGCCAAGCAGCGCGCTGCTGCCGCCAAGGCCAACGTCAAGGCTGACACCAACAAGACCGCTGGCGGATGTGGTGGTTGTGGTGGTGGCTGCGAAGGCTGCGGCAGCGAATGCGGCAGCGGCAACTGCAAGGACAGCGCCTGCGGCGCCAAGAAGGCCGCCAGCGCTGAAGCTGTCAAGAAGGCCGCGACCGCCGAGGCCGTGAAGACCGAAAAGGGCGAAGCTGCCAAGACCGAAGGCTGCGAGGGCTGCAAGGCCAAGAAGGTCGAAAACTAAGCGCAAGGCAATCCATCAACCGGGGACGACAAGAGTCGTCCCCGGTTTGCGTTAAACCGGTGCGTTCAGGGCAAGAATCGCACGCCGATTCCAAACGCGCTGGCCGAGAATGTCCTGTCCACGTGATAGCCTTAAGCCATGGCTGGCGTCGCGATCAAACCGACCGCCCGTGCTGAAGCCCCCGCGGCCCACCGCGAGGCCAAGGCCCGCCTTCAAGCCGCGCTCAAACCAGACACCAACCTTCGGCGTGTCGGCCCTGACCGCACCATCCTGTTTGCCCTGGCGCCCCTGACCCTGTTGCCCTTTGCCGGCGCCGTGCTGCTGGCCATGCATCCCCCGCTGTGGCCCGCTGATACCAGTGACTGGCGGCAATGGCTCGATCCCGCATGCTTTGGGGCAACGGCGCTGGCGATTGCCGGCCTGTTCGGATGGGGCTGTCTGCGCGCGGTTGGCCTGTTCGCGGCAAGCCGACCGGATACGCCCGAGGCCGCTATCCGCGAGTTCTATCGCGCGGCCCAGCGCCACCCGGCCCGGCTGCCCTTGCTGGCCCGCCCACAGGAGAACCCGGAATCGCCACGGCCGGTGTTTCACTGGCTGGTGGCGGGCGCGGTGCCTTCACTGCGCGAGCCCAAGGCCGTCACCAAGTACTGGCTTGGCCTGTTGCGCGGCAACCCGGCTGTGGTGCGCCTCATTCGGGTTCTGGACCTGGGCGTCAGCACACCCCGGGCCGATGTGGCCGTGGCGGCGCTGACCTTGCGTGTGCGCAGTATCCGCCGAGCTCGTGCCCAGGTGGCGTGGCTGCCGGCGCTGGCCTTGGCCGTTGCGCCGTTTGCGGCGGGGCCCGAGTTCGTGCGCACCACGGGTGCGCCATTCTGGGCCGCGGTGGCCGCCTGCTGGCTTGTGGCACCAGGCCTGTACTGGCTGATGTTCAGGGCCTTCGGCGCGGTGTCCGAATCGCGCGAGGTGGAGCTTCGCAAGATTCTGGTACGCAGCGGCCACAACTGGCGCCTGCTGCACGGCGAGTGGCAGGCCGAAGCCGAGACCGATCTTTCGTGGCTGTAACAAACATGACTTTTGACAGTGCTGCTTGCTGACGCTTGGCGCTTCAGCCCGGAGACTGCACCGCGCGCTTGCGCTTGCGGCTCCTGTCGGGGCACTGCTAGCATCCCGCCATGGGCAACACGACACGACCGGCCACGCTTGGGGCGCTGAAGCAGTCCGGCTACAAGTCCCGAACCGTCAAGGACGAGCTTCGGCAGAACCTGATTGCGCGCATGAAGTCCGGCGCGCCGCTGTTTCCGGGCATTGTGGGCTATGACCGCACGGTGATCCCGCAGGTCGTCAACGCGCTGCTGGCGCGGCACAACATGATCCTGCTTGGTCTACGCGGACAGGCCAAAACGCGCCTGCTGCGCAGCTTCACCGAGCTGCTGGACGAGTTCACGCCCGTGATCAAGGGCAGTGAGCTCAATGACGACCCGCTGAACCCGCTGACCAAGCGTTCGCGCGCTCTGGTTGCCAACCACGGCGACGCCGTCGAGATTGACTGGCTGCACCGGGATTCGCGCTACAACGAAAAGCTGGCCACACCAGACGTCAGCATCGCCGACCTGATCGGCGACGTGGACCCGATCAAGGCCGCCACCCAGCGTCTGACCTTTGCCGACGAAGAGGTGATCCACTTCGGCATCATCCCGCGCACCAACCGCGGCATTTTCGCCATCAACGAACTGCCCGACCTGCAGCCGCGCATCCAGGTCGGCCTTCTGAACATGCTTGAGGAAAAGGACATCCAGATTCGCGGCTTTCCGGTGCGCATCCCGCTGGACATCCTGCTTTGTTTCAGCGCCAACCCCGAAGACTACACCAACCGCGGCAGCATCATCACGCCGCTGAAAGACCGCATCGAAAGCCAGATTCTCACGCACTACCCGCTCACCATCGAAGACGCCAGGACCATCACCGACCAGGAAAGCTGGATCCATCGGCCCGGCGCGCCCAAGGTGCGCGTACCCGAATTCTTGCGCGACGTGATTGAGGCGATCGCCTTTGAGGCCCGCAAATCCGAGTTCGTGGACCAGGCCAGCGGCGTTTCGGCGCGCATGACGATTGCGATCTACGAGAACGTGCTAAGCAATGCCGAGCGGCGCTGCCTGATGACGGGCAGCGAAAGCACCACTTTGCGTATGGTAGACCTGGGCGCGGCCGTAGCGGCCATGAGCGGCAAGCTCGAGCTGGTGTACGAAGGTGAACAGGAAGGCGCCCACACCGTGGCGGCCAAGATTATCGGCGGGGCCGTACGCAAGGTCTTCGAGGCCTCGTTCCCCGGCGTGTACGCGTCGCGGGCGCGCCAGGGTCGCAAGCAGAAAGAAAGCATCCCCCAGCGGGAAGAAGGCCCATACAAACCGGTGATTGACTGGTTCGCCAAGGGCCGCCGGCTGGAGATCACCGACGAGATGCCCGACGCAGCCTACGGCAACGTGCTGCAGGCGATTCCCGAACTTGAAACCTTGACCCGTCAACACCTGGAGAACCTGCCGCGTGAGGACCTGCACGCGGGCATGGAGTTTCTGCTGGAGGGCCTGCACCAGAGCAGCCTGCTGGCCAAGGAAGACATTGACCGGGGCATTCTTTACTGCGATATGCTCGGCGCCCTGTACGACGGCAACGAGCCCTAGCTGTTGCAGGCATCCGGCCCGCGGGCTTTTGCTCTGACCTGACGCCGGACGCACCAAAGCAGCGGACGGGAAGTCCGCAACAGGCACCACAAGAGACGGCGCGGGCTTTTGCCCGCGCCGTTTCCTGTGATCGCAGACAATCCGGTTACTTTTTCTCGATGGCCAGCCTGCCGTCGGTGGCTTTCTTCAGCGTCTCGGCGTCGAACCACTTGCTGCTGGTCTCGTCGGCCTTGAGCGTGCTGTTCCAGAAGTGCAGCGTGGTGGACTTCACCCAGCTGAAAATAGCTTTCTCTTCCGCGCTTGGCTCGCGCGGCTGGCCGCCGCGACCCTGACGGCCGCCCATCTGCGGGCCTTCGCCGGCCAGGACACCCGTGAAACTCTGGGCGCTGGCACCGTCGATTACCACGTGAATCTTGTTGCCTTCCGGCGCGCCGGCGAATGCCTCGCGCTTCCAGTCCGGGCCCTGGCCCTCCGCGCGTGGGTTGGAGTCGTTGCTGCCGGTCATCGTAAGCGTCGGGGCTGCGATGCCCTTGAAACTATCCTTGGTCAGGCCCAGTGTGCCGCTGCCACGACCCGAAAGCTGAACTGCTGCCTTCACGCGCTTGTCGGCCAGGCTTTGTGCCTTCTTTTCGGCGGAAAGGTCAACGGTTGCACCGGACAGCAGCGCTGCGGTGTAGGCGCCAAAGCCGTGGCCCACGACACCGACCTTGCCGGCATCAATCTTGCCCTTCAGGCCGGCGTTGAGTTCACCGAGTTTCTCAAGGTTGTCCAGCAACAGCACCAGGTCCTTCACGCGGTCCACACCGGCTTCGATGGTCTCTGCGCCGCCGAACTGACCACCCTGCCCTCGGCCCTGGCCGGGTTGACGCCCCTGTCCGCCACGCGGGGCCGGGGGTGCTGGTTCGTCCAGCCAGGCTTCCAGCAAGCTGCCGGGAGCAACGCTGAACTCGTCGTCCTTGCCGGGTTCCTTGGGCGCGGGGCGCGGCGGGGCGGGCTGCTGGCCGCGACCGCCGCCTGGGTTGCCACCCGGCGCGATGGCACCCAGGGCCTTGGTGAACTCATCTTTGCTGATCTTGCCGTCTTTATCGGCGTCGGCATCCTTGATGCGGTCGGCCAGCATCGCCGGGATTTCTTCTTCGCTGAGAAAGCCGTCCTTGTCGGTATCAAGCTGGTCAAAAATCGCGCCGGCATCCATGCCCCGGCCCTGCTGCTGGCGCCCGCCGCCCTGGTCGGCATGAACCGGCAGAAGTACCACGTAACCATGGCTGGCCCAATAGGCAGCCAAGGCGTTGCCGCTGGTGCTGCCCAGAATCACCGGGAACTTGCCCTCGCCTTCAGGAAACATGGCGGTGAAAAGCAGGTCTTTCTTGCGGGCTTCGTCGGTCAGCTTCAGGTCGGCGATTGTCACGACCTTGAACTTTCCCGCCACAGGTGCAGCGGCATTGGGTGCCGGGGCGGTCTCAGTCTTCTTTTCCGGCTCCGTGGGCTTGGGAGCGTCCTGCGCTTGCACGGCAAACGAACCGGCAACGGCAACAACAACCAACGAGGCAAGAATGCGCTTCATCTTCTTCTCCAATAGACCAGCGCCCGCAAGGGCGGGCGCGCTTCGGTTATGACTGCGGACACTTCAAGAGACCCTGTTGCTGCCCTATTGGTTCCGGCTGAGGCGTGTTTCCTTACCGGAGAACCATATACATTGAGTTTTTCAATGTTTACATTGATTATATGGAACCACTGGGTAAATATTAGTAAGTACGCTTTGAGGACACTCCCATGGATCGCCAAAACCCCCTCGACCTCCAGTGCCCCAACTGCCAGCACGCCCTCTCCATTCACAAGTACCACTGCCCCACCTGCAATCTCACCGTGGAAGGGTCACTGGAGGTCCCCCCACTGGGCCGGCTGCCCATGGCCGAACAGGCCTTTGTCATGGCCTTTCTGCGCGTGCACGGAAACATCAAACGTATGGAGCAGCTGTTCGACATCAGCTATCCCACGGTCAAGAGCCGCCTGAACGCGATTGCGAAAAGGCTGGATGCAACCTTTGAGACTCCGCCCGAGCGCAACGACGTGCTGGACCGCCTTGGCAAGGGGCAGATCAGCGTCGAGGAAGCCCTGAAGCTGCTGGATCAGTTGTAGTCGCCGACAACAGCCCGGGCTGGAAGGCCCGGGGGTCGCCGCGCTGTTGCGGCGACAGAATCCGGATGCACCCACCCTAAGGAAACGCCATGAACACCGAACGCCGCAAGATCCTGGATATGCTCAAGGAAGGCAAGATCACCGCCGAGGACGCCGACCGGTTGATCGACAAGCTCGAGCAGCTCGACCAGCGCGAACCCGTCAGCGACGAAGACGTCGTGCTGGATTCCGGCATCGGCGAAACCATCAGCGCCGCCGTGGCCACGGCCATGCGTGGTGCCAAGGCCGCGGCCACCAAGGCCGGCCGCGCCGCCCGCACCCTGACGATTCGCGCCACGGCCGGCGACGGCAAGCCGCGCTGGTTCTGCATCCAGGTGAACACTTCGGATGGCGACAACATCAACGTGCGCCTTCCGCTGAAGCTGCTGCAGGCCGGCGTGCGCCTTGCCGCCCTGTTGCCCGAAAACGCCCGCGAGGCCATTGCCGAACAAGGCATTGACCTGGACAAGCTGGGCGAACTCGATGCCGAGAAGCTGGTGGAAGCCTTGCAGGAAATCGACATCAACATCAACAGCAACGACGGCGACACCATCCGCATCTGCTGCGAGTGAGGTCTTGCCGCATTACAGCGGCGGAGGGACGTCCTTGGGCGGCGCCCGGCGCGGCGGTTTGGCGCGACGACGGGCGCAATCGGTCTCGACTTCCCATTCTTGCTCGATGGGCGTCCCCGTTGGAAGAACCTGGTTGTAGCCAGGTTCTGGTTCTGGTTCAGGTGCTGCCAACACCGCTGTGGGCGCTGATGCCGGAATGTGGTCCAGTGTGGGCAACGGGCCGTATTGCTGCTTGATAAGACCGCGACCAGACCTCTGATCCGCGGCGGCATGAGCCAGGGGCGGCGGGACCAGTGTTGCCACAATCGCCATCGCCGGGATCAGCCCCAGCAAGGCAGTTGCGGTAAACGCCTTGACGAGATAGCGCACTGATTCGCTGGGCATGGCAACCTCCGCGAGCTCAAAGAAGCACACCGGGAAGGGCACCCCTGGAAACGTGCCGCCACCCCCAAAGTTCACTGCCACCAAAGCAAAGCGCCAATGTTCTTGCGAACATTGGCGCTATGGCGCATGGCGGTCAAACCTGCTACTTGCCTTCGGGCGGCTTGGCCTCGGCCTTGAGCTGCTCGCGGTGGAAGTCGGCGTAGGTCTTGGCCGTGTCCGCCGCGGCGGTTCCGGGGTGTTCCTTGATCAGCTTGTCAAAGAACGCAATGCACTTCTTGCGGAACTCGGCCATCACCTTGGCGTCATTTAGGTCGAGGTCGCCCGCGCCCCAATCCAGGTCGCGCATGCCGGTCAGCAAGGCGCGGCGCGCGGCGGCTTCTTTCTGGGCGTCCTTGTTGGCGGCCAGTTTCTTCAGCGCCTCGGGCGCATCGGCGGCGTCTTCGCAACCCTTGTAGGCTTCAGCCAGGCGCTTCAGGCACGCAGTCTGCGTGGCCACATCCTTCTGTACTTCGGCCATCTCAGCGCGCTGGTTCAGCGCACGAATGCTCTCTTCAATGCGATCTAGGATAAACTGGGCGTCAGCCTGCGCGGCCTCTGAGAAGTCGCCCTCCACCACTGCCGTTGCCAGCTTCACGGCCTCCGCGAACTGCTGTTTGCCAAAGGCCTTGGCGGCAGCTTCTACTTCCGAGGCAACCTTGGCGCGGCCAAGCCCCGGGTACTTCACCTTGGCGAGTTCCTTTTCAATGGCTTCGTCGTAGCCCTTGGTGCCCTTGTGGACGATCTTGCCATCCACGCCGATCACCCAAACCTGCGGAAGGCTGGGCGAGGGATAGTCGTCCCCCCACAGGCCGTCCAGCGCAATCGGGTACTCAATCTTGTGTTTGGCGACCAGTTCTTCGATCTGGGCCAGCGGGTGGGCCTGGCAGTACAGCGTGAACACATGAAGGCCCTTGGGCCCGTACTCCTTGTGGAGCTCGTTCATATGCGGCAACTGCCGCATGCAGGGGCCTCAGTTGATGCCCCAGCTCTTCAACAGGATGACGTCGCCTCTCAGGTCGCTGAACTTCGGCACGGCGGGCGTGTTGATCCAGTTGCCGATCTCAAGATCCACGGCCTCGTCGCCGACCTTCAGCCCCGGTTCTTCCTGAACCTCGGGTTTTTCCTGGGCAGCCAGTGGCGCGCAAAGCAGTGCGGCCAGCAGCCCTAACAGCAGGGTCTTCATATGAACTCCTCCGTATGCACCGGCCCTCACGGTAATACGGGCGACTGCCCGTTGCGAGAACGGAGTTCTTGGCGCCACGGCAGGGGCAGAGGGCTACTTTCGCCTGCAACCATCGTGCGTATTGTTGTGGAGTGCCCGGGTGGCGGAACTGGCAGACGCAGAGGACTTAAAATTCTCTGGGGGGCAACCCCCGTGCGGGTTCAATCCCCGCCCCGGGCACCAGCCTGCACGCCGCAGCCATCACCAGCCGTTGACGCGATCCCACTGTGCGACAATCTCAGTCCCGCCATCGACCACCTGGTACTGGTTGTAAGCCGCGGCGGTCATGCAGATGTGATTGGGCATCACCCTCACCCGCGAGCCGATTCGCAGGCGTTCATAGGGCAACGGTGATTCCGACGTGACATGCCCGTGCTCCTGGTTGGTGCGGTGCACATACAGGCCATCCAGTGGCGCGCCTGCAAGGTCACACAGCGTACCGTAACCGACGTGCCGGCCATGGCGCTGGGCGCTGGTGTCCTTGCTGAGTGCAAGGCCGCCGGCGTCAATCAGCAGCGTGTTGCGTTCGGGATAGTGCCCGATCACAGTCGCCAGCACCGTGCATGCCACATGCCCCGGTGGCATGCTGCCCAGCCCAACCTGGTCAAGGTCACCCAGCAGGTACACACCGGGCCGCATCTCTGTGACGCCCTCCAGGCTGCGCGCGTGGGTGGCCGTGGGTGTGCTGCCCACACTGACAGTTTCGCAGGGCAGCCCGGCCTCGCGCAGGCGTTTCGCGGCGTGAACGGCCGTGGCACGCTCCTGTTCCGCGACGTCGGCAATCTCATCTGCGTTGCGACAGCCATAACTGTGGCCGGCATGGGTCAGCACGCCGGCCAGGCGCAGGTTGTCGGTGCCATGCATCAACTTGGCAATGATGATCAGCGCCGCGCTGTCGGGTGGAACACCGCCGCGGCTGTCGCCGCAGTCAACTTCCACCAGGGCGCCCACCGGCCAGGCCAGGTCGCCGGCCCCGGCGCACGCCGCTCGCAAGGCTGCGGCGCTGTCAGGACTGTCCACCAGCACCGTCATGCGCGCGCCAAGGCGCGTCAGGTCTATAACGTCCGCCGCGCGCGTGGGCGGCAGTTCCACGGCCAGCGTCATGTCCACGAATCCGTGCTTCAGGAAGTACGCAGCTTCGGCCAGAGTACTTACGGTGATGCCGCCGAACTGGCCCTGGGTTGCCAGCCGAGCCACGTGGGCACTCTTGGCTGTCTTCAGGTGTGGGCGCAGGTTCACGCGCAGGTCCCTTGCGCGCCGGGCCATAAACGACGCGTTCTCGCGCAGACGCCCGAGCTCCAGAACCAGTGCAGGTGTGCGGATTTCGGAAAGATCCATGTACGTTAGGATAGCCGGAACCAGGAGCCTCGGCAGCATGGATTGGGAAGCAATCAAGGAGTACGTGGCGACCTACGGCTATCTGGCCGTGGCCCTGGGCACGTTGTGGGACCAAAGCGGCCTGCAGGCCTTTGTGGTGGCGGGCGGAATCCTGGCATCGATTACCGGACGACTCAGCCTGCCACTGGTGGCGCTGGCGGGCGGGGCCGGCGGCCTGACATCGGACCTCTTGCTGTACGGCATCGGGCGCTGGCGGGCTACATGGCTGGAAAGAATCATGCGGTCTGACAAAAACCGCATGCGGCTGGTGGTGCTGCAGCAGGGTGTTCAGCGCTGGGGCTGGTTGCTGCTTACGTTCGGGCGATTCCTGCCGTGGTTGGGGCGGTTTGTTCCTGCGGCTGCGGGCCTGCGCCGCTACAGCCCGTTCAAGGCGATTGCGTTTTCGGCGCTGGGTGCGCTGTTCAGCGCGGCGATGTACGGATCGATCGGTTACTACGCCACGGAGAGCATTGCCTGGTTTGACGACTACGCGATCTGGATCGGCATTGGCGCGCTGCTGGTCAGCCTTCCGGTTGCCGCGCTGATGCTCAACCGCTTTGACAAGCTGGTGAACGCCCGCCTGGCACAGGACGCCGCCGCAATGAACGGCGACGTCCGGCTTTGACCCGCAGAGTTAACGGCCCATTTCGCCTGTAGCCTTCATCAGGGTCAGCCTTGCGCGCTGCAGGCCGATTCTGGCTTTGCTCTGGTTGATACGCGCTGCCGTGCGGTCCTTCAGCGCCTGCTGCACTTCAAACGGCGTCGCCAGGTCAGCGCTTTCGCGTTCCTTGGCGGCGCCCCAGGTTTCGTCTTGGGCCTTGAACGCGGCGTCGGATGCGGCCACGGCCTCTCGGGCGCTGCGGATGCCGCGCACGGCGCCGGCGACTTCAATGATGATGCCGGTTTCTGTTTCACGCGCCGAAAGCAGCGCGTTGCGGCGGCCGATCTCGGCGCGGGTCAGCGTGGAGCGCGCGGCCCGGTTCTGCAGCGGCACACCGAACTCCAGATTGAAGCCGTACTTCAGGTTTTCGAAGTCGTCCCAGCTGTCCAGTGAGTCCTCAAAGTCCTTGCCTGACCCGTTGACGCCGAACTCGCCCACCAGGTCCAGCGTGGGCAGCAGGCCGTATTCCCCCATGCGCACGCTGATGCCCGCGTTTTCAATGCGCTTGCGAGCCTGCATGATCTCGGGGCGGCGGCGCAGGGCGGCTTTGACTTCTTCCAGCACTACCGGGTCGTCACCGGTGGAACGAGAGATATCGGGGTTCGTGGTCGGGATGATGTCGACGGCGTAGTCGCGGAACAGGGCATAGCCGATGACCAGATCCGGGTGAATGGCGTGCAGCAGCTCATCGCGGCGGTTATCGCGGTTATTGCGCGACGTGATAATGCTGACTTCACTGTTGCGCAGGGCCGCCTGCTGGGTCAGCACTTCCAGGCGGGTGCCGATCCCGGCATCAAGCCGGTTCTGGGCCAGCTTCAGGGCCTCGGCAGCCAGGCTGGACTCCTCGCGGAACAGTTCAAGCTCGTTCTGGGCTTCCACCAGGTTCCAATAAGCAATCGCCACAGCATAGGCCTGGTTGTTGCGTGAGACAGAGACCTGCCAGTCGGCAATCGTGCGGTCGTTCTCGGCGATCCATACGTTGCCCAGGTTCGGCACAAAGCCGAAGCCGTTCAGCAGGTGCTGGCGCACACTGACGGTTGCCTCCGGGAAGAACTCAAACCGCTGAAACGGGCTGTTGCTGTCGTTGCGAACAAACGCGCCGCCGATGGTGACGGTGGTGCCGGTTTCAAACGGCATGGTCGCATTGATACCGTAGTTGGTGACGGCAGTAATGTCGCGTGCGCGGCTATCGCCGGGAAAGCTGTTGTTCACGGGCCGCTCGCTGCGGTTGTAGCCGATGTTGGCACTGATGCGGAAATCCAGCGGCGAACGCGCACCCACCACGTTGGCCGCCGCGACTTCGGCCGCCAGGCGGTCGAACAGGATCGTGCGGTTATGGCTCATGGCAAGTTCGATGCAGTCGTCCAGCGACAGGTTCAGCACCACTGGTTCGCGGCGGCGATCGAGGTCGTCGGCCTTGACCTTGTTGGCCTTGGGCTGGCGCAGCATCACTTCATCCAGCGCGGCGCGGAAGGATTCGGATGGTTCGGCCTCCTTGGTGGGCGTGTGGCAGGCCGACAACCCGAAAGGGATCAGCAGCAGCCCAAGACCAAGCAGACGGCGGAATCTCATGCGGCTCTCCATACGCGACGGGCGGAGTATGGCACGACGCCCTTGAGGTTCAAGTTGGGTATCGCGGTTGGTGCGGAACATGCATTCCGAAAGCCGAATCAAGCCCGGCGGCCACCCCCGCCCCTGAATAACGCTTGAGACGGCAAAAGCACTGCCAAAAAATGGAAGGGCATGAAACAATGCGGGCGTTGTACCAGAAGGCGCGCTGTGGCCCCCGCAGCGCGCAACCGTTGAATGAACTGCGCCCGTCGCTTGCGCTCGGGGCTGTTGTCACTAACTGAGGCGGCACCGGAACCTACATGACCACAGCCCCTACCGAACAAGACCTGATCTACGACTGGAACCGCGTCGGCACGGACCCCATCCTCAAACGCACCAAGCCGATTGCCTTTGACGACGAAACCCTGCGCGACGGCCTGCAAAGCCCGTCGGCGGTCAACCCCACAATCGAACAGAAGATCGAGCTGCTGCGCTTCATGGAAAAGCTGGGCATTGACCGCGTGGACCTGGGCCTGCCCGGTGCCGGCCCGCAACACCGCGAGCACATTGAGGCCCTGCTGAAGGTGATCGTTGACGAACGCATGAAAATCATCCCCGGTTGCGCCGTGCGGACCGTGGTCAGCGACATCGAACCGATTGACGCCCTGCAGCAGAAGTACGGCATCAAGATCCAGGCCAGCGCCTTTTTGGGCACCAGCCCGATACGCCAGTACGCCGAGGGCTGGACGCTGCAGAAGCTGATGGAGACACTCGACACCGCCGTGAAGTGGGCCATTGCCCACGGCATCCCGGTCATGTTTGTCACCGAGGACACCACCCGCAGCAAGCCCGCCGACATCAAGGCCCTGTACCAGCGGGCGATTGAACTTGGCGCCTACAGCATCTGTGTCTGCGACACCTGCGGCCACGTGACGCCGCATGGCGTGCATGAGCTGCTGACGTTTGTGATCAACGATGTCGTCAAACCCACCGGCAAGAACGTCCTGGTCAACTGGCACGGCCACAGCGACCGCGGGTTGGGCCTGATGAACGCACTGGCCGCCGTGGAGGCCGGGGCGGACATCGTGCACGGCACGGCACTCGGCCTTGGCGAACGCGTGGGCAACACGCAACTCGATCAACTGCTCGTGAACTTGAAGCTCATGGGTCTGATCAAGAACGATTTAACGCACCTTGCGGCCTACGTGCGCAAGGCCCACGAATACACCGGCGTACCCCTGCCCGAAAACTACCCAGTGTTCGGCGAAGACGCCTTCGACACCGGCACCGGCGTTCACGCCGCCGCGGTCATCAAGGCCAAGAAGAAGGGCGAAGACTGGCTGGCCGACAGAGTGTATTCAGGCGTGCCCGCCGGCGACTTCGGCCTGACCCAAAGAATCCGCGTAGGCCACATGAGCGGCAAGTCAAACGTAGTGTTCTGGTGCGAACAAAACGGCTACGAACCCACCGACGACCGCGTAAACAAGATTCTGGAAGCCGCCAAAGCCAGCAAGGCACTGTTGAGTGACGCTGAATTGAAGAAGCTGGCGGGGTAGCACCGTCAGCCCGGGGTGCAAACCCCGGGCCTTCGTGACGGTCGTTGTCCCAATACGCGGGCGCTGCCATGCGCGGGGTTCCCTCGACGCGTCTTCTGCGCTTGGCGCACATGGCGTTGCGGGGCGGTTTGCGTCCCGAAGACCCAGCCTTGGCAGGCTGGGCTGACGCTATCCCGTCTATGTTTCTGGCAATGGGTCGCCTTGCTGGTTGCGGACGTAGTCGACCGCCATCTGGAATTCGTTGTCGTTGAACAGCCAAGTATGACTGCCGCCGGTCGTCCATACCGGGCGGTCAGGACCTATCAACTGGGCCTTGCGCAGTTGTCGCGTGGCGCACGCCTTAATGGCGTGCAGCAGTTTCTCTGGCAGTGCCACATTGGCGATCACGGCATGCACGTGGTTTGAGTGAACGTTCAAGGCGTACAGGTGACGCTTGCGGAACTCGCAGTCCTGTTCAATGGCCTCGCGCACTACCTTACGCATCGCAGGGCTTATCACCAACGGTTCACGTTTGAGTTGACTGCGCCGCAGCGCCAGAAGGCGAATGTTCGGCGCGACAAACTCCGTGGCCTCAGGGTCGCGTTTGCGATCCCATGACCCGCGGTCGTCACCATGCAGCCATGTGCCGTAGGTTGTCCAAGTAAGCAGCCACGCCTTGGGCCAGAAGTCGCGCATCCCGAAATGGTATCGCGTCAGCCCGGGGTGCAAACCCCGGGCCTTCGTGACGGTGGTTGTCCCAACGTGAAAGCGTTGCAATGCGCAATGCTGGCGCGCTCTCTGCGCTTGGATCGCCGTGCGTTGCGGGGCGGACTTGCATCCCGAAGGCCCAGCCTTGGCAGGCTGGGCTGACGGAACTTCACAGGCGTTGGCAGGCTGGGCTGACGGGGCCGGGTGATGCTACACTGGCGGCGTCACTGTGCGGAGCTTCCATGAAGACGGTTCTGTTCGCGGCTTTGCTGCCGCTGTTTCTGCTTACTGGTTGCGTTTCAGGGCCGCCGGCGCGGGAGCCCGGCTGGTGGACCAAGCATGTGCATGACCAGCGGCCGGAGATCGAATCCGACGCTGGCATGTTCTATGGCAGCGGCGACAGCAACCGTTCCGCGACACTGGAAGACGGCGACGCGCTGGAGTTCAAGTGGAGCTGCGATATCAACGGCGCGCCCACCTGGTCCCTGCATGTGCGGCCTGACGGCACGGGCTATGCAGTAAGCTATGAGACATACATTGATGGGGCGATTGTCCGCGCGGCCCAGCGCAAACTGGATTTCAAGTTGACCGCCGCCGAGAACACCGAACTGCGCAGATTGGTGCGTGATTCCGGTGCATTGACGCTGCGAGAGAGCTTCGGTGGCGGAGGCGAGCGCACCTGGTGGCTTGGCATGCGCGTGGGTGAAACGCTGGTCGGCATCAAGATGAACGGCGGCTTTCCCGACGAAGCCAAGCGCGTGGTGCAGGGCGCCTGGGATTTGATTGTGAAGCCCCGCGCAGAAGAATTCCGCAAGGCCGAACGTTACAAGCCCGACGACTGGAAAAACGCGCCTGAGTTCGCGCCGCTGCGGTAGCAGGAGCCCCGAGCGTAAGCGAGTGGGACAGTGGCATTCTCCGCCCGCGCAGGGTTGAGCGGTACGCGCAACCTGTTAGTCCCGTCGCTTGCGCTCTGGGTTCTTGTTTTACGGCGCCACTCGCCTGGTGTTGAACATGCGCCGGATGTAGGCCAGTGCAAAGGGCCGCAGCTTGCGCTGGAACCTTGGCCGCAGCATGTTGAAGCCTTCTACCCTGCCCCGGCAATCGCGCGCTCCGCAGCTGCAGTTGAAGCCCCAGTCGTCTACGTCGCACATGGCCATGGCGTAGTCAAACGTGAGTTCCTCGCCGGCGGCAATGTCGCGAATCGCAAACAGACGCAGGTCGCCCTGAGTGAACCCAAGATTGGCGTCGCAGCTGTGGTTGAGGTAGTCATCCGTGCGCCCGCCCAGCGAACAAAGCCACTGGTCGTCATCAACCTTCACGCAGTAATGCAGCGGGCTGACATCACTGGTGGCTAGCCTCTCGCCCGTGAGCTCCAGCACCTGCTCGCCTCGGGCGATCGCGCGCTGGGCAAACACGCCCTGACCGGAGGTTGCGGACCTGCGCACTTCAAAGGCGGGGCCTTCCATGCCCACAATGTTCGCACAAGTCGTCCAACATGGCAAACGGGCAGGCAGCGACTAAGCTCTTTGCTCATGTTTCTGGCCGGTGGCGCGGTACCTCCGCTGATTGAAGCAATCGGTTATTGCCTGCTGTTGGCCGGCGTACTTTCCGTCATCTTTGCCAAGCTGCGCGTGCCCACGATTGCGGCCTTTCTGGCCGGCGGGGTGATTGTCGGGCCGATCGGTGGAAACCTTGTCACCGACCGCGCCAGCATCGAGACCATTGCCGGGCTGGGTCTCATTCTGCTGCTGTTCCTGATCGGCCTTGAAATCGACCTGCGCAAGCTGCTGAAAAGCGGCAAGCCACTGGTGCTGACGGGCCTGCTGCAATTCCCGTTGTGCGTGGCGTTTGGGTTTGCCGTGACCTGGGGCCTTGCTTCGGCTGGCTGGGATTCCTTTGCCGGCCAGTACACAGGCATTTACGTGGGCATTGTGGCCGCAGCTTCGTCCACGTTGCTGGTAGTGAAGCTGTTTCAGGACACCGGGCAACTGGACACAATTGTGGGGCGAGTCAGCCTTGGCGTGCTGATCTTTCAGGATGTCTGGGCGATTGTCGTGCTTGCGCTGCAACCGAACTTTGCCGACCCCCAGCTGGGCAAGATCCTGTTCACATTCCTGGACATCATTGTGGTCACGGCCATAGCCATGGCCGCGGCGCGCTGGGTGCTTCCAGTGGTGTTCCACTGGATTGCGCGCCTGCCCGAGCTGCTGCTGGTCGCGGCGCTGGGCTGGTGCTTTGGCGTGGGCATGCTTGGCGCACAGACGGGCCACCTGCTGGGGTATCTCGGCCTGCACCTCGACATGTCGATTTCGCTGGAAATGGGGGCACTGATCGCCGGCGCCACCATTGCCGGCAAACCCTTTACCTACGAGCTGATGTCCAAGGTCAGTGCCGTGCGCGACTTTTTTGTCACGCTGTTCTTTGTGGGCCTTGGCATGAGCATCCCCGCGCCCGATGGCATTGATGTTCTGCTGATGGCTGCGGCGCTGGCCGCAATCAGCGTACTGGCGCGCTATGTTGTGTTTCTGCCGCTGATGTACGCAACGGGCCTGGACCGCCGCCAGAGCTTCGTGGCGGGCACAAGGCTGGCGCAGATTTCCGAGTTCTGCCTGGTGATTGCCTACATCGGCATGAGCTACGGCCACGTGAACGACAAGTTCGTGGCCGCGGTGATCTTTGCATTTGTCCTCACGGCGCTGATCACGCCGGCCCTGTTCAAGGGCGCCGACAGGCTGCACGACGCCCTGGCACCGCTGTTGCGTTTGATCGGCTTGCGCGACCCCAGCGCTGCGGAATCAGGCCGCCACGAGGCCGTGGGCGCATCGCTGGTGATCCTGGGTTTCCACCGTGTGGCCAGCAGCCTGCTTCATGAGATTGAAAAGACCAGGCCTGAACTGCTGCCGCGCACGCTGGTGGTTGACTTCAATACGGCCCTGCACCCGGCCATCAAGGCCCGGGGCGCAAAGGTGAAGTACGGCGACTTCTCCAACCTTGAAACCCTGCATCACATCGGCATTGAGGGCGCCCATGTGCTGTTGTGCACCGTGCCCGACGACATTCTCAAGGGCACCAGCAACCTCAAACTCGCACAGGGCCTCCGCAAACTGGCACCGCACGCGGTTATCATTGTCAATGCATTGCGCGCCCAGGACGCAAAGGCCATGTACGAGGCCGGGGCGGATTACGTCTACCTGCAACGGGTGGAAACGGCGCACGCCCTGATGCCGGCCCTGGAGGCCGCGCTGGCCGGCGAGATCAAGGGCTACATTGAGGACCACCAGTTCCGGGTTGGCAATCCACTCGAGAGGCAGGAGGTTCTGCCTTAGACGGCCGGTTTAAGGTCAACATGCGGGCCTTCGGCCCGCGTTCAGGGTCGAGGACTGTTGTCGGGCGCGGCCATGAATGCCTCGCGAGCAACGGCGCCCGCCCACGCCTGGCGTTCAGATGCCTGCACGATTGCCTGGTCTATCCGCAGCGGTCAACCGTCCTCGACCTTCGACGCAAGGCCAAGCCGGGCATCTCGACCCTGGACAGTTCTATTACATAAAGCATGTGCTATACTAACCAGTATGCCCGACATCCGCAGACGCCGAAGCGAAAACGTCGACGGCCCCTTTTACGTCGATGCCACATGCATTGACTGCGACGCCTGCCGCTGGATCGCGCCGGCGAGCTTTCACCAAGCCGACGGCCAAAGCGCCGTCTACGCCCAGCCTGTCGATGAGGTGGGGCGCTTTGCGGCGTTGCAGGCCCTGGTCGCCTGCCCCACCGCCAGCATCGGCGTAACCGACCCGGCGTTGCAGGCCCGCACCAGGGACGCCGTGGCCTCGTTTCCGCGATTGCTGGATGCGAACGTGTTTCACTGCGGGTTTCACGCGGAAAGCAGCTTTGGCGCCGCCAGCTGGTTCATCCAGAGGCCGCAGGGCAACGTGATGGTTGACTCGCCGCGGTTTGCAGGCCCGTTGGTGAAGCGGATTGAACAGCTGGGCGGCATCAAGACGCTGTTTCTGACCCACATCGACGACGTTGCGGACCATGAGAAATGGGCCCGGCACTTCGGCTGCGAGCGTGTCATGCACAGCGCCGATGCCCGCGGCCTGGCCATCGAACGCAAGTTCGATGGCCGCGAGCCTGTTGCGCTCGACGCCGAACTCGTGGTGATCCCGACACCAGGTCACACCCGGGGCAGTGCCTGCCTGCTGTACGCCCAAAGGTACCTGTTCACGGGCGACCACCTGGCCTGGTCACCCCGGCGGGGCCATCTTGTCGCGTTTCGCGACGCCTGCTGGTACTCGTGGGATGAACTGAAGGTCTCCATGAAGGCCTTGCGCCATCATCGCTTTGAGTGGGTGTTGCCCGGTCACGGGCGGATCCACCATGCCGCGGCCCCTGAAATGGCAGCCGCGCTGGACAAGTGC
The DNA here is from genome assembly GCA_019636215.1 of Planctomycetota bacterium. Lineage (GTDB taxonomy): Bacteria > Planctomycetota > UBA8742 > UBA2392 > UBA2392 > H3-PLA7. The sequence goes on from JAHBXZ010000003.1 coordinate 214,350, forward strand.
ATCGCGTGGATGGGATAGGGGGCGGACCGAAGCGTCAAAGGGGTCGAAGAGCCCAACGGCCCCAAAACAACCGTATTCAAAAACCGGTCCGTCATTATAATGGCCGCCCGTTGTTGACCGGGGTACGGTTCTTGCGGGCGTGAAACTGCGCAAAGGCAATCCGTAACCAATGGACTAAGGGGACCCTCACCCCCTCGAGGGCAAGGAGACATCGCATGAAATGGGCCGTGATCGGAATCTTCGCAGTGGTGGTTCTGGGTGGCGTGGGCTTTGCCGTCTACAAGCTGACCGACGCCCCGGAAAAGGCGCAGGAATGGTGGGACGAAAAGAAGCTCGATAACTTCGAGGTTCTGGCCAACCGCGAACTCGACGACTTCGAGAAAAAGATCGCCGACCACAAGGACACACTCCTGAAGCTCAAGGTTGACCGAGCCTACTTTGCGGGTCGTGAAGAATTAGGCTGGGACAACGCCAAAGTACAGAAGACCGGCTTCTGGACCCTGCGCGGATACCAGATGCAGCAGGCTTACCGCACCAAGCAGGGTGAGGCTCTGGCCAATGCCTACAAGAAGGGACTGGACACCAAGGGCACTATGGACAGCACCACGGGCGAAAAGTCCCTGCCCGCCGATACGGTCATCTCCGTTGAACTGCCTTCCAAGGACGGACTCACTTCGGTGCGTGAATACACAGCCGAAGAAGTCATGAAGCTACTGGCCGATATCGAGGTCGAACTGGTTGAAGTCGAAGCCAACGCCAAGCGCGTCGAGGGCGTGGTCGCCGAGTATGACAAGTCAATTGCCGACTGGGATGCGCACATCAAGGTCGAGGAAGAACAGCTCAAGGAGCTGCGCAAAGAAGTGAAGTTGGTGGCCGCCGAGATCAAGATCCAGAAGGCCAAGGAGAACCTGGCGGAACTGAACAAGGCCATCAACGGCGAGGGCGGAAACAGCGAGCTGGGCAAGATGATCCGCAAGTACGAAGAACGCAAGACCAAGTTCAAGATTGAAGAACTTGTCGCTGCCGACGAAGGCAAGAAGGCCAAGACCAGCGTGTCTCTGGACGACCTGGACAAGCCCGCCAAGGGTGGTTCCGCGCCGGCCAAGAGCCGCTTCATCAAGTAAGTTGACCGTGAATCAGCCGGGCCCGCATTGCGGGCCCGGTTTTCATTTGGGAGGCTTGCGCTTGAGGTGAATCACCGTGCGGTCGCGGGTGTTGGCAAGCTCGTCGTACATCTCCAGCCACCCCACCGTGCCGTCCGCCGGGATCTGCGTACCGTCCTGCACACCGAAGATGATCTCGCCGCCCTTTTCATCTCCCGGCTGCGGCGAGTAATAGACCACCAGATCGCCGCCAAACCACCCATGCTTGAAGCCGCGCCCGGGAACCTTGATCGGGTCGCGGCCATCCATGAACAGGCCAAACGTCTGATTGGGCAACGGCGCGACCAGAAAGTTGTACTGCCTGCGCGAAAACTGAGCCCCGCGGCCGAAGCTCACCGATCGCGGCCTGGACCGATACCGCTTGCCCTCATGCGTGAAGTCCACCGCAAAGGTCACACTGCTGTCGAACTGGGCAAGGTCGATGGCCAGGTAATGGGTATCGCCGCCGGTGTGGCCAACTTCGTACCACAATCGGTCATTCTTGGTGGCAATCAGCCGGCAATCACAGAAATCGTCCGTCTTCCACAGCACCCAGAACTCGGGGCTGGACATGCGGTGACCATGCTGCGGCCACAGGTTGGACGGGTCGCGCTGGGGCAGGTCTTCCAGCACCACTTGCTCATACTTCAGGCCTGCATCGGGCAGGTTGGCAGGCGGCGGCGCGTGGTTTGCAGCCTGGTTGCCGCGCGCCGGTGCGCCGCGCCACTGGCTCCAGGCAAACAGGATCAGCATCGCCAATGCGATGGTCGCCAGCGACGCGATCAAAGGCTTGAACTTGCCCATGGCGGGATGATAGCCGGTCAGGCCAGATCGAACAGAAGCAACTCGGCCCCCTGCGCGGAGGCAACCGTTACCTGTTCTTGGTCACTGATCGCGACGCCGTCACCGGCGGAAAGCTGATTTCGCGCAAGCTCGGCGCTGCCCCGCATCACCTGCAGCCAGCCACTGCGACCCTGGCCAAAGGCATGAGACAGCTGGTCACCGGGTGCCAACCGGGCAGCGTACAGCCGCGTATCGGCGTGGATGGTCAATGATTCCTGCGCGCCATCGGGAGAAGCCACCAGCACCCAGCGACCGGTTTGCCCTGCGCCGGGCAAAGCGCGTTCCTCGTACCCGGGTTGCACTCCGCGGGCGTTGGGCAGAATCCAGATCTGGTACAGGTGCACGGGGATGGTGTCGCTGGCATTGAACTCGCTGTGCACGATGCCTGTGCCGGCGCTCATGCGCTGGACAATGCCGGGCATGATCCGCCCGTGGTTGCCCAGGCTGTCCTTGTGCTCCAGTTGGCCCTCCAGCACATAGGTGACGATCTCCATGTCCCGGTGCGGGTGCATCGGAAAGCCGCCACCGCCGGCCACGCGGTCTTCATTGATCACGCGCAGGGCGCGAAAGTGGTGATTCTCGGGGTCATAGTAGTCGGCGAAGCTGAACGTGTGGGCCGTCTTCAGCCAGCCGTGGTCGTAGTGCCCGCGATCCTGGGCCTTGCGGATGCGAATCATGGTGCGCCCCCGTGCGTACGTTCTCCTGTTTAACGATTCGACATCGAACGGTATTCCAGTGTGCGATCTGTGGCTGAGGGGCGGCGGCTCAAGTGTTGCAGCACGTCCATGGCTGGATTGAAGGTCGCCAATCTGGCCGGTGGCGCAAGTAAGGTCCCGCAGTTGCTGCTGTCACCACTGCCCACGCCTTACAACCACCCTCGACGCGAAGCGGCTCGGCCGTCAACGTGCTGCGGAGCCGCGCTTGTCGCAACCCTTGCTACACTTTCCCTGTGAACCAGCACGCACCAATCCCAGGCCGTGGCACAAGTGTCAACCCGGCCAACCGCTTTGAGCGCATACTGGTTGCGCCTGACGCCGACCACCCGGCCGAGGAAGGTCCCGACCCGCGCACCGAGTTCTACTGGGACGAGAGCCGCACCATCATCTCCGAGAACAAGAGCCCCGACCTGCCGTTTGTCTACTCCCTGAACCCCTACCGCGGCTGCGAGCACGGTTGCAGCTATTGCTACGCCCGGCCCTATCACGAGTACCTGGGCCTTTCGGCCGGACTGGACTTCGAAAGCAAGATCTTCGTCAAGCGTGACGCCGCCAGGCTGCTGCGCGCCGAACTCATGAAACCATCGTGGCAGCCCTCGTGGATCAGCCTTTCGGGCGTGACCGACCCATACCAGCCGTGCGAGGCCCGTTTCAAAGTCACACGCAGCATACTTGAGGTAATGGCCGAGTTCCGGCACCCCTGCAGCGTGATCACCAAGAACTCACTGATTACCCGCGACCTGGACCTTTTGCAGCAACTGGCCGAACACGATTGCGTGGGCACCGTGTTGAGCATCACCACACTCGATGAAGATCTGCTCCGCCGCCTGGAGCCGCGCACCGCCACGGCCCGCCGCAGGTTGGAGGCCGTGCGCGAACTTGCTGATGCCGGCATCCCCGTGGGCGTGAACGTAGCGCCGGTGATTCCCGGCCTGAACGATGAAGAAATCCCGGCCATCCTGAGCGCCGCCAAGGCCGCGGGCGCAAGCTGGGCGGGCATGACGGTGGTGCGCCTGCCCATGGCCGCGGGCGACATCTTTGAGGCCTGGGTTCATCAGCACTTTCCGGACCGCGCCGCCAAAGTAATGCGGCGAATCCGCGAACTGCGCGGCGGCCGTCTGAACAATGCCGGCTTTCACGACCGCATGCGCGGCAACGGCCAGCGTGCGGAGCAGATTGAACAGTTGTTCAACCTTGCTCGTCGCAAGGCCGGCTTCAGCGACCAGCGGCGCGAGCTGAACGCGCAGGCCTTCCGTCGCCCCGGTGAAACCCGCCGGATGTTCGAGACGGGTTGAGCACCCGGGCCGGGGTCACGCCCGCAGAATCTTCTCCATCGGCTTGCCCTTGGCCAGCTCGTCAACCAGCTTGTCCAGCCAGCGGATTTTCTGCATCAGCGGGTCTTCAACTTCTTCCACGCGCACGCCGCACACCACACCCTTGATCAGCGCGCTGTTGGGGTGCATGGCCGGGGCGTTGGCGAAGAAAGTCTTGAGGTCCACTTGCTGCGTGATCTGCCTTTGAAGGCCCGCGTTGTCGTAACCAGTCAGCCAGCAGATGATCTGGTCTACTTCTTTCTTCGTGCGCTTCTTGCGTTCGGCCTTCTGCACGTACAGCGGGTAGACCTTGGCGAACTCCATCTCGAACAGGGCAGGCCTTGGCATGTTCGTTTCCTGTCTGCGTGCGACTTGTTCCGCATGCTAACAGACGTCGAACACATGCCGCCACCGGCCTTGCCTAGTTTCGCCAGCCGACGGGGCCTGTGTTGATCCATGACCGCCGGCCGTTTGTCCGCTACATTCGTACCCGACCATGAATCTGCCCGCTGAACAGGTGTATCTGTTTCGCCACGCCGTGGTACGGCAGGCCGCTTACCAGCTTCAGCCGCCGTTGCACCGTGCGCGGGCCCACGCGCTGGCGCTGCAGATACTTGAGGGCCTTCCCGGCATGGCGTCGCCGGCGTTCGCGCTGGAACTTGCCGGACACGCCGAGAACGCCCTGCCCGGCGCCAGCGATGACGAGGCCCACGGCCTGCGAAGCAAGCTGACCCAGTACCTTGCCACCGGCGCCGACTACGCCCGCTTCAACTATGACTATGCCGCCGGCGAGGCCGCGCTGCGCAAGCTGATGCCGCTGCTGGAAGGTAACGCCGAACGCCGAATGAAGGCGGCCGATGTCATGGCCGACCTGTGCCAGCGGATGGGCCGGCATACAGAGGCGCGCAAGTGGTTTGAGTTCGTGATCGAGCACGGCACCAGCCCGATGTTTCGTGGACGCGCCCTGCTTCACCTGGCCTGGGAGGCCCTGGAACATGGCGACTTCAGCCGGGCAGAAGGTCTGGCCGCCCGCGGCGAGCCCCTGAACGAGCTTGAGCCCGACCCGCGCATGACTGTCGCATGGGTGCTGTATCACGCCCGACGGCATGCGCTGCGCGGCGACCAGCACGAAGCCAACCGCCTTCAGAACCAGGCGCTGGCCCAGGCCGAACGCGGCGGGGACTGGGTGCAGGCAGTGATTTCGCACCTGCACCTGGCAGAGGGCCTGGCCAAGCAGGGCAACTTTGAAGGAGCCAAGGGGCACCTTGACCGGGCTGAGCCCCTGGTGCAGGGGCCGACGGCCGCCAACTGGCGCGCGCAGGTCGACCTTGGGCGTGCCGAACTGCTGCGCATGCAGGGCCGAAACGATGACGCCCTGGCCTGTCTGCGCAACGTTACCGAGTTCGCGCGCGCGACAGGATCCATGGGCATGTACGCCAGCGCGTTGTTGCGCCGGGCGCGGATACTGCATGAACAGGGGCAGGTGCAACAGGCGCGCCGTGACGCCGAACAAGCCCGCGACATCGCGACAGAGATCGGCGACGAAGCTGTCCGCCGAGAGGCCGTAAGCGTTGCCAACCTGAACTAGAGTCGCGGCAAGCCGCTGCAACTCAACCCTCGTTGGCGGCTTCGGCTGTGGCCTGGCTTGGGGCGGCCTGCTTGGCCGGGTTTTCCAGAATCACCGTGCCGCCGGCCACAGACGGCGGGGCGGCTGGGTAGTTGAACTGCGGCTGCGGGTTGGTGACGCTGCCGGCCTCCTGGCGCGCCAACACGTTGTAGATCGGGCTTTTCTTGCGCTGCTTGACCAGTTCCATACCGGCATCGCTGAACAGTTCGCGCGAAATGCGGCGTTGCAGCGCAACCTTGCCCTCTTTATTGCGAAGGAATGTCAGCTGGCGCAGGTCGTCCTGGTTGGCATCGGTGAAGTCGCCCTCAAAGATGCGCAGGTATGCGGCCATGCTGTTGTTGGTGGGGCCGAAACCCTGCGCGAACAGGTAACGCTTTTCAAGGTCAATGCAGACTTCCAGCATGCGCTGGTAACGCTTGTCGACATCGTACTCGAGCATCTTCATCACTATCTGGCTCAGGCGTTCCGGCAGGTCGGGGCACACAACGTTCGGTGGCACAATCGGGCGCGACTGGGCCTGCTTGACCCAGCGCACGTTTTCGTCCCAGCTGCCCTTGCTGAGTGGCTTGAACAGGTTGATGCCCGTAAGCAGCTCATAAGCCACCACGCCCAGGCTGAAGATGTCGGCACGGCCGTCGCTGCGCTGGCGTGCCAGCTGTTCCGGTGCCATGTAATGCACTTTGCCGGCGAACTCCTCACCGGCCGCGGCCAGGGGTGCTGCAATGCCGAAGTCGGTCAGCTTGGGCACACCTTCACTGCTGATCAGCACGTTGCCCGGCGTTACATCCTTGTGCACGATCCACTGGTGCGCGTACTCCAGTGACCGCGCAATGCGGCTGATGATGAACATGGCAATCTGCGGCGGCAGCAACAGGTGCAGCTTGAAGTGGTGCCGCATCAGCATGGCCAGGTCAACACCGTCGACATAGTCCATGCACATGAACAGCACGTGCGGGCTGGCCTCAACCTGCTTGGTTGCCTTGGGGTTTGGCATGCGCGCCGGTGCAAAGCCAGGTGTGCGCTTGCCCGGGCCCTTGCGCGGGTCGACCATCCGCCGCAGGTGAAAGGTTGGCAGCTGAAGGTCGGAGGTCGGCTTGATGCTGGCGCCCTCTCCCAACGTGCGCCGGAACGCTTCAGGCAGGTCACTCAGCTTGCAGGTTTCCAGGCCATAGGTCTTGACGATGTTTTCGTGGCGCAGAAACGTGGCAATGTTGGCCTCGTTGCGCAGCCGGGCTTCCTGTTCGTCGTCGAGCGTCTTGAACGATTTGAAAACAACGTAGTCCAGCACACCGCCGCAGTTTTTCTCGGCCAGGTACACCACACCCATGCCGCCACGGCCTAACTCTTCCACAATGGCGTAGGAAGCCGAACTGGAAAAGTTGAATCCACGCAGCGGGAAGTCTTCCACGGCTGGCCCTCAGGTGTGCCACTGCCGCCCGGAGTAGCTGGCTGAATTATCCCACATAAACTGTGGTTTGGCAAAGTCTTATGGGCAGCATTTGCATTGTTCTGACAATTTGGGGCCAATTGTGATTATCGGCCACGGCGGGGCCCACCAGCCTGCACATCCTGCCCAACGCCAAAGCGTTGCTATGCTGGTGCCATGTGCATGAAGCTGCGTGTAGACACTGAGGGCATGAGCACAGGTCGCAAGCTGTGGGCCTGGCGGGTGCTGCCGTTTCTGGCACTGGTGTGGCTGTACAAGAAACTGCTGAGCCCGGTGCTGCCCAGCGCCTGCCGCTATCACCCCACCTGCAGTGAGTACACGTTCGACGCCATCAAGCAGCGCGGGGTGATCCAGGGGATCGTCATCGGCGGGTTGAGATTACTGCGTTGCGCGCCCTGGGGCAGCAGCGGCTACGACCCAGTAGAAGCCTTCGCCTGGCCGTGGGAGAAAAGGGCGGCCAGCCGGCAGTCGGCAGCGGGCAGTCCTCAGCAAACGCAGGATGGCGCCAAGCCGTAGGTGTTTTGTAGTTGCTGCTGACTGCACACCGCTGGTTCGCCGTCAATACGCGTCGCCGTTTTCGGCAATCTTCTTGTCTTCATAGGGCGCGGCCGCTCGCCGGTAGAACTCCAGCTTGGCGCACTCCAACGCGCCGGTGATCTCGTTGATGCGGGCGTAGTTCAACTCTCGCCGTAGCAGCTCGGCGCACAGGCGCGAGACCACGTAGTTCAGGCTGCCCGCGAAGTCCCTCTGGGGCATCAGCTTGACAAGCTGCTCAATCAGCGGGTCAAAGGGTTTGCGGTCAGCGGGCTTGATGTAGGGCATAGAGTTCGTCGCGGGGCCGAAGGGTTGAAACGTCGAGAAAGCGAAGGGGCAAGAGGTCGAAAAGTCGATTATCCCATACGGCCACAACCCACGCCACACAACCACTCTCGACGCGAGGCCAAGCCGAGCATCTCGACCCTCAACCGGCGGCGCAGCCGCCCACTTCAACGCGCCCCATAGTTGCGCCCGGCGTACACCGCGCGCTTGCCAAGTTCCTCCTCAATGCGCAGCAGCTGGTTGTACTTGGCCACGCGGTCGGTGCGGCACAGGCTGCCGGTCTTGATCTGCCCGGCGTTGGTGGCCACAGCAAGATCGGCAATAAACGTGTCTTCGGTTTCGCCGCTGCGATGGCTGATCACGACGCCAAAGCCGCTCTCCTGGGCCAGGCGGATGCAGTCCAGCGTTTCCGTCAGTGTCCCGATCTGGTTCAGCTTGATCAAAATCGCGTTGGCGGCTTTCTGCTTGATGCCGTCGGACAGGCGCTTCACATTCGTGACAAACAGGTCGTCACCTACCAGCTGGATTCGATCGCCCAGCTTCTTCTGCATGGCCTTCCAGCCGTCCCAGTCGTCTTCGGCAAGGCCGTCTTCAATGCTCACAATCGGGTACTTGTCGCACAGGCCGGCGTAATAGTCGATCATCTGCCCGCTGGTCTTCTTCGCGCCGCCGAACTCGTACTTGCCGCTCTTGAAAAACTCCGTCGCGGCCACGTCCAGCGCCAGGCTGATCTGCTTGCCGGGCTTGTAACCTGCGGCCTCAATGGCCTCCAGCAGCAGCGCCAGGCCGTCGGCGTCGCTCTCCAGGTCAGGGGCAAAACCGCCTTCGTCCCCTACCGCGGTGTTCAGCTTTTTCTTCTTGAGGATCTTCCTGAGGTTGTGGAACACCTCTACGCCCGCGCGCAGGGCTTCGTTGAAGTTCACCAGCCCGTGCGGCACCAGCATGAACTCCTGGATATCCAGGTTGTTGTCGGCGTGCGCCCCGCCATTGAGCACGTTCATCAGCGGCACCGGCAGAGTCACGGCCTGCACACCTCCCAGATAGCGATACAGCGGCAGCCGTTTGAGGTTGGCCGCGCAGCGCGCTGCAGCCATGGAAACACCCAAGATGGCGTTTGCGCCCAGTTTGCTCTTGTTGGGTGTGCCATCGAGCTCCAGCATGACCTGGTCAATGCCGGCCTGGTCGGCCACGTTGTTCCCGGAAAGCTCTGGCTCGATCATGGCCTGCACGTGGCGCACGGCCATCATCACGCCCTTGCCCATGTAACGCGCATCGGCGTCGCGCAGCTCGTTGGCCTCGTGGGCACCGGTAGAAGCGCCACTGGGAACGATTGCGCGGCCAAATGCGCCGCTGAGCGTCTCGACCTCAACTTCCACTGTCGGATTGCCGCGGCTGTCCAGAACTTCGCGCGCGGCAATGTTGGTGATCTGGGGCATGGCGGGCCTCCGGTAGGCTGGCGTTCTAGCTGCTGTTCAGGCACGGTAAAGGCCTGCGTTTTTGGATTTTAGAATCTGGATTTTGGATTAGCCTGGCGGGCTGACATTGCCACGATGCACCCCGGGCAATTTGCCTCCTCATGTACGCGGGCTCACTCTATGGCCGACAACCCGAAAACACCTGATTTCTCACTTGTCATTGTCGCCGGCGGTTCTGGCTCGCGCATGCGCAGCCACACCAAGAAGGCCTTTCTTGAAGTCGCGGGCGAGCCGCTGGTACTGCAAACAGCCCGGGTCTTTCAAGGCCTGCCCGGCATCGGCATCGCTGTCTGCGTGTTTCCCGCACCTGACCTCAATGCGCAGACCGGCGAGTCCGGCCTGGTGGTTGACATCCGCAAGCCGCCACGCAAGGCCACCCAGCTTGTCCGTGACCTCTCGGCCGCCGGTGTCCACAGGCTGGTGGCCGGCGGGGCGCGCCGTCAGGACAGCGTGCTGGCCGGACTGCAGGCCACCGATGCCAAGCTGCCCTTTGTGATGATCCATGACGCCGCCCGCCCGTTCGTGTTTCCCAACGAACTGCTGAACGTAATGCAGAAGACCCGGGCATCTGGTGCAGCCATGCTGGCCCACCCGGTGCGCGATACCATCAAGCGCGTAGAAGGCGACGCCATCGCCCAGAACGTCGATCGCGCCAACCTGTGGGCCGCCCAAACGCCCCAGTGCTTCCGGCGCGAGTCACTGTTGGCGGCGTTTCAAAAGCATAACAGCAGGGATGTCACCGACGATGCCGCCATGGCGGCGCTGGACGGCGTTGTCTGCCACGTGGTGGCGGGAAGCGGGCTGAACTTCAAGATCACCACCAGCGAAGACCTGGAACTGGCCGAAGCCCTGATGCGGGCCAAAGGTGCCAGTGCGATCTTTCGCAGCCTGCCGGATAACGAGACCATTTTTGACCTGGGGCCGGGGAAGTAGTTCACGTCCAGGGGCAGGGTCAGGGTCAGGATTCTGAGCCTCGACCTGGCAGTTTGACCTGATCACTTGACCTAAGAACCACCCTGCTCGACCCCTCGTTGACAACCGACACTGCCCTGCTACCGTTCCCGCCCATTCAAGCGCGCAGGTTGCGGCCATGGCTGCGACAGGCGTAAGTGCAACAGGAGAAAGCATGATTACCAAGGAACGTCGCGCCGCCCTGATCAAGGAGCATGGGCGCGGCAAGAATGACACCGGCTCGGTTGAAGTTCAGGTTGCGTTGCTGACAGAAGAGGTCAACAACCTCACCGTGCACCTGAAGATCCACAAGAAGGATCACAACAGCCGACGGGGCCTTTTGAAGATGGTCGGCAAGCGCAACTCACTTCTGAAGTACCTGGCACAGGAAGATGAAGTCCGCTACCGCAGCCTGATTGAGAAGCTGGGCATCCGCAAGTAGCGGGTGCCTTTCTGTTTTACGGCCGCGGCGGGCAGCCCCCGCCGCAGCCGCAAGAAGGGTCCCGGCGTTCGGGGCCCAGGCGCGGCAGGAATGTCCTGTCAGGGCCCAGGCGGACACAGAGACGGCTGTCTTACAAGACACCCACCTCTCTGCCCGCCGGGGCATCGGCCGCCAAGCCGGCTTTCCACGCGCCAGTTTTCGGTTCAACGCCCCGCCCGCGACAGCACGCGGGGCATATGCGTCCTTTGGCGCAAAGAGAGAATCATGGCAGTCGAGAAACACAAGATCACCAAGCACATCGTCAACGTTGAAGTCGGTGGCCGCACCATCACCTTCGAAACCGGCTGGCTGGCCAAGCAGGCCGCCGGTGCAGTCCTGGTCCGCGAAGAAAACAGCGCCGTGTTCGTGGCCGTTACCACCGCTGACCCGCGCCCGGGCATCGATTTCTTTCCGCTGACTGTCGAGTACAAGGAAAAGACAAGCGCGGCCGGCAAGTTCCCCGGCGGCTTCTTCAAGCGCGAAGCACGGCCCAGCACCAAAGAAGTGCTGACGATGCGCATGACCGACCGCCCACTGCGTCCGCAGTTCAAGGACGGTTATCGCGACGAAGTGCAGATCAACGGCATGGCCATGTCCGCCGACCCCAACCTGGACCCGGACATCCTGATGATCAACGGCTCCAGTGCCGCCACCATGCTGGCTGGGCTGCCCTTTGACGGCCCGGTTGGCGCGGTGCGTATGGGCCGCGTGGACGGAAAGTTCGTGGTCAACCCGAACTATGCAGGCATCGACGCCGGCGACCTGAACATGGTTGTCGCAGGCACCGTTGCTGGCATCAGCATGGTCGAGGCCGGCGCCAACGAACTGTCCGAAGACGAAATCATTGAGGCCCTGGGCCTGGCCCATAAGGCCATCATCAAGATCTGCGAAGCCCAGCAGAAGCTGGTCAAGCTGGCCGGGATCAAGCCCAAGGAATTCAAGGAACCGGCGGGCCCTGACGCCAAGCTGGCCAAGGAGCTGCACGACAAGTACTACGCCCAGTACATGAAGGCGATCAAGACCCCCGGCAAGCACGAACGCTCCGAGGCCCTGAGCGCCATCAAGAAGTCCGCCATCGAGGCCTACGCCAAAGTCGGCGACAAGGCCACCGCCGAGGAAAAAGCCGCAGCCGCCGAAAAGGGCAAGCAGGTCGCGGCAATCCTGGGCGAATACAAGTACGAGTGCCTGCGCGAGATCGTCTTGAAAGAAAAGAAGCGCGTAGACGGCCGCGAGCTGCACGAGATTCGCGACATCACCATTGAAATGTCGCCCTTCCCGCGCAACCACGGCAGCGTGACCTTCACCCGTGGTGAAACCCAGGCGTTTGTCACCTGCACACTCGGCACCGCCGAAGACACGCAGTTGATTGACGGCCTGCGCGAAAGCCGCGAAGAGGCGTTTTTGCTGCACTACAACTTCCCGCCATTCTGCACCGGTGAAGCCAAGCCGATTCGCGGCGTAAGCCGCCGAGAACTTGGCCACGGCGCGCTGGCCGAACGGGCCATCCGCGTCATGCTGCCCAAGGAAAATGAGTTCCCCTACACCATCCGCATTGTCAGCGACATTCTGGAATCCAACGGAAGCTCCAGCATGGCCACTGTCTGCGGCGCGACCCTGAGCGCGTTTGACGCGGGCGTGCCACTGAAGAAGGCAGTCGCGGGCGTGGCGATGGGCCTTGTCAGCGACGGCACAACCAACGCCGTGCTGTCCGACATCCTGGGCGACGAAGACCACGTCGGCGACATGGATTTCAAGGTCTGCGGAACCAAGGACGGCATCACGGCACTGCAAATGGACATCAAGGTCAAGAACCTGTCCGCCGACCTGATGCGCAAGGCCTTGGGCCAGGCGCGCGACGGCCGCCTGCACATTCTTGCCAAGATGAACGAAGCCATGGGCCAGGCCCGCCCCGAGATCAGCAGCTGGGCGCCGCGCTTTGAAACCGTCAAGATTGACAAGGAACAGATTGGCCTGATCATCGGCCCCGGCGGCAAGAACATCCGCGGCATGCAGGAACAGTTCAAGACCACCATCACCGTCGAAGAAGACGGCACGATCAAGATCTTCGGCCTGGACGGCGAAGGCGTGAAGGGCACCGCCACCAAGATCAAGGCCATGACCACCAAGCCCGACGTCGGGGCACGGTACAAGGGCAAGGTCGGCTCCATGCGCGAGTTCGGCGCGTTTGTGGAGTTCAGCGGCGGCCAGGAAGCGATGATCCACGTTTCGGAGTTGGCCGAAGGCTACGTCGAGAAGCCCGAAGACGTGGTCAAGGTCGGCGACGAGATCGAGTTTGAAGTCATCGGCGTGGACGCCATGGGCAAGATCAAGGGCAGCCGCAAGGCCGTGATCCTGAAGGACCGTGGCGAAACGTACGTGGCCAAACTGCCCGGCGGACGCGGCGGAGACCGCGGCGGCCGTGGTGGCCGAGGCGGCGACCGTGGCGGCCGTGACCGCGACCGTGGCCCAAGGCGCGACCGTGGCGACCGCCCCGAGCGCGGCGACCGTCCACCCCGCACTGAACAGGCAGCCCCCGCCCCCGACCGCGGCGGCGAATAGCAAATGAAGCAATCAAACCAACGCCCGCCGAGAAATCGGCGGGCGTTGTCGTTTCATTGGCCCGGCCTGTGCTGTGATTACACAGGACAAGACCCGCCGACCCACAAACCTCTTCGTTTCGGCCCTTTTGGCTTCTTGGCGCCCCTTACGGACTGTGTTACCTTTATACACATGGGCAACGACTTTCTTCCCAACGTCATTGGCAACTCGCCGCGCATGCGCGAGCTCAAGGCCCAGGTTGCGCAGGTGGCCAATGCCGATTTTCCGGTGCTGATCCTGGGCGAATCGGGCGCGGGCAAAGAAGTGGTCGCCCGCGCCATTCATGCCCTGTCGCCGCGCAAGCAGGCACCCTTTGTGGGCCAGTCCTGTCTGGCGATTCCCGAGTCACTGATTGAGAGCGAGCTTTTCGGCTTTGAGGCCGGGGCCTTCACAGACGCTCGCGAGCGGCGAATCGGCCTGTTTGAGCAGGCCGAGGGCGGCTCGCTGTTCCTGGACGAAATCGGCGACATCCCGCTGGGGTTCCAAAAGCGCCTGCTGCGCGTGCTGCAGGAACGCGAAGTGCGGCGGCTTGGCGGCACCGATGCCGTGGCCATTAACGTGCGCATCATGGCCGCCACCAACGCGCCCCTGGACCAGATGGTAGCCGACGGCCGCTTTCGCATGGACCTGCTGCACAGGCTGAACACGTTTGAAATCACCGTGCCGCCGCTGCGCCAGAGATTGGACGACGTGCCGGCGCTGGTCGACTTCTTCATTGCCAAACACGCCCTGCGCTATGGGGTGAAGGTTGCGCCGCCGGACACAGCAATGCTGGAAAGACTGCGCGCCTACCCCTGGCCAGGCAACGTGCGCGAGCTGGAAAACTTCGTGGTGCGCTGGATCAGCCTGGGCGAAGAAGCCCTGTCCGCGCTGGACAAGCGCGTAACCCTGAGCTTTGAAACCCAGGACATCTCGCGGCGCTGGCTTTCCATGACCATGGACGAGATCGAGGCCGAGGTAATCAAGCTGGTGCTTGCCGACAGCGGAGGCAACAAGAGCACCTGCGCCAAGCGCCTAGGCCTGGCCCGCAAGAGCCTGTACAACAAGATGGAACGGTACGGGATTCCGGGCGTGGAATCGCGCAAATAGGTCGGACTGACCGTTCAGACGCAGAGCTTTTAGGCACATTTTGTGCCCGGATTTGCCTTTACTCGCGACAAACTCATGACAGTATCCCCCCCAATCGAACATTTGGTCTGACAGTGCGCATTGGGCGGTTGCCCCTCGTGCTATGTCAGCAAACTTGTGCGGCGTTGTGCCGCAACTCTGTTGGAGTCATGTACATGATACGAATCAAGGTTTTTGCTGCTGTGCTTATGCTTTCTGCAGTGTTCGCAGCTGTGAGCTCTGCTCAGGTGCTCCTGACGCAGAACTTCGACTCTGTCACTGCGCCCGCGCTTCCTACTGGATGGACCGTTGGCGGGTCTGGTAGCGGAGCAGATTGGGTAACTGATACCACCACTGTTGACTCTGCTCCAAACGCCGCATTCACCAACAATCCGAATACTCCGAGTGACCGGCGTTTGAATACCCCGTCCATAGCAGTTCCTGCCAGTGGCACCGCTACACTGACATTTCGCAAGGCGTTCACAACAGAAAACGGATTCGATGGTTGCGTACTTGAGATAGATGTTGGCGTGACGGGCACATTTGCTGACATCATTACCGCGGGCGGCTCATTCGTCAGCGGTGGATACACCGGAACGATCAGTTCCAGCTTTGGCAGCGCTATTGGTGGACGCCAAGCTTGGACCGGGACCTCTGCCGCGTTTACAACAACAGAGGTAACCCTTCCCTCGTCAGCAAACGGAACCAACATCATGCTTCGCTGGCGCATGGCTTGTGACTCCTCCGTTGGAAGCGTAGGATTTCGCCTCGACAATGTGAACCTTGAGATTCCAGCCGTTGCGCCCACGATTACCAGCACACCGGTGACTGCGGCCTTCCTGACACAGATGTACACGTACACGGTAACGGCAACCGGCGCTCCTGCGCCCACGTTTGCCCACACTGGCGGCACACTGCCGGCGGGCATCACCTTCAATGCGGGCACGGCCACGTTCTCGGGCACGCCCACGGCCACCGGCACTTTTGCCAACATTGAAGTCACGGCCACCAACGCCAGCGGCAGTGACGTTCAGACCTTCACGATCACGGTTTCGCCCTCGGCGCCCGAAATCTCCGTCGACGACCCGGGGTCGACCACCATCAACAGCGGCCACAACTTTGTGATCTACGGCCTCTTCACTGGCACGAACGTCATTGGCGGCACGTTCACCATCAACAATCTGGGCAACGTGGACCTGACGATCAGTGCCATCGCCAGCGCCAACCTGGTGAATAACACCGTGACGATCACCCCGGCACAAACCCTGCCCTGGGACATTGCCGCCAGCGGCAGCCTGGACTTCGACTTTGAAATCACGGTAACTGCTGTCGGCGCCTTCAGCGGACGCCTGAACATCGCCAATAACGACTCTGACGAAAACCCGTTCTTCTTCACCTGGAGCGGCACCATGGCCGCCACGGGCGCACCGGAAATCGCCGTTCACACCCAGACCGGCGCGAACATCCCCAACAACGGCCAGGTGAACTACCCCAACGCGGGCACCTTGAACTTCACCCGCACCTTTGACATCCGCAACGAAGGCGGCGCAATGCTGACCCTTTCGGGCGGCCCGGTTGCCATCAGCAACCTGGTCAACTGCACAGTGATGGTCACCCAGCCGGCCAACAGCACTTTGGCCGCTGCATTTGGTGACCCGGAAATCGAGCCGTTCTCGCTCTCGATCTCGCCGGTTGCCGCGGGTGCCTTCAGCTTCACGGTCACCATCGGCAACGACGACGCCGACGAAAACCCGTTTGTCTTTCGCTTCAACGGGCACACCGCGGCATTCCCGCCGGCCCCGTCCAAGAAGAAGAAGGACAGCGGCTGCAGCACGGATTCCAGCAGCGGCATGAGCTGGATGCTGCTGGCGGGCCTTGCGGCTGCCATGGCCGTTGCGGTTCGTACCCGCCGTCAGAACGCCTAAGGCGGCTTGCATCATGATACAAACCCGGGGCGGCCATCAGGCCGCCCCGGTGCTATCTTGCGCCGCAGGGCTTGCGCAACTTGAAGACCGGAGTTCCCGCATGGCAGGCAACAGCGACTATGACGTGATCATTGTGGGCGGCGGGCCTGCGGCGTTTGGCTGCCATGAAAGCGGTCCGCGGAGCCCAAGGCTCCTTTTGACGCGCGACAATCCGGTGATAGGATGCCAATTCTTCGAACATTACTTCTTGCACTACATCTTGGGCGGTTGCCCTTGGGTGTAGTCTTTGAGTTCCGTGGCATAGTGCCACTACGACTGGAGACTCTGTAAATGCGTATGACTTTGCCTGCGGTGCTGACTTGCTTGCTGGTTGCCGGGTCCTTGGCCGCACAGGCTGGGGTGACCCTCACCGGCACGATTGACACCAGTGACCCTACCCAGATGGGCCGCATTTTCCGCGACGGCGATGGCAGCGTAGCATCCTCGCCCAAGGCTTATCCGGGCCTTTTCAATCCCGCCACGCCTTACCACTACGACATTCACACTGTGACGAACACGAGTGCAACGCCGATCCAGGTGCAAGTTGTGTTCCTCGCCACAGGCAACTTCCTTCACATTCAAGCCAATGCGCCCATCTATGATCCAGCGGATCAGGGCAATGGATATCTGGGCGACAGCGGCAACAGCAGCTCGGGGGCGAATGTTGGATTCTCCTTCAACGTGCCTGCCGGGACTAACTTTGAGTTCGGAGTTTATGAGCCCGCGACGGCAACAGGCGGCAACTACACTGTGACCTACTACATTTCGCCATCAAACAATGCGCCGGTACTCGACAATTCCGGCGCAGTGGCGCTGCCGGACATCGCCCAAGACCTGCCCGGCGGGTCAAATCAGGGCATGACCATCGCTGCCCTGTTGGCAACAGGCGCCAGTGGCGATCCCATCACTGATGTCGACTCAGGTGCGGTTGAGGGCATAGCCGTTCTTTCCGTTGATAATGCAAACGGCGCTTGGGAGTTCTCGATAGATGGCGGAACCAACTGGACGCCCTTTGGAGCCATCGCTACGAGCTCTGTTCGCTTGTTAGCCGACAACGCCAGTACTCGAGTGCGATTCGTACCCGATGCCTCGTTCACTGGTACCGTCTCTCAAGGCATCACGTTTCTGGCTTGGGACCAGACCAACGGACTGAATGGCGAAGTCATGCAAACCTACGTTTCGGGCACCGGCACCAATATGGGTAATGTCGGATCACTGAGCATCGCTACTACCCAAGAATCCGCGGCCATCACCGTGATTACGCAGCAGGCAGTGACTGTCACTGGCATTGTTCCCGCCACCGGAGCCAGCATCGGTGGGTCCACAGTTACAATCACCGGCACCAACTTCGGCGCCAGCTCCACAGTCACCATCGGTGGGGCTGCCGCGACCAGTGTGGTTGTGCTCAACGCCACTACCATTACCTGTGTCACACCGGCAGGAACAGTCGGCACAGCCTCTGTTGAAGTGACATCGAACGGGCTGACCAATGCGGCAAATACATTGTTCACCTACGTTGTTGGCGTTGCCCCGACCTTCACCAGCACTGCAGCGCCCTCCACGGCAACTGTAGGGGTAGCGTACAGCCACACCTTTACTGCAAACGGAACCCCCGCCCCGACCTTCTCGGTCACTGCAGGTGGTCCGTTACCTGCTTGGTTGACACTGACTTCAGGTGGGCTCCTGTCCGGCACACCATCAGCTGGCGACGTAGGCACGGTCGGCCCCTTCACTGTTACTGCAGACAATGCCGTCGCCCCTGCTGCTACACAGATCGTGACCATCACAGTTTCCGCTGCGGGTGGCGGTGGCGGTGGCGGTGGCGGAGGTGGTGGCAGCGATGGCGGTTGCTCGACAGACGCTGGCGGACTTGGCTGGATGCTGCTGGCCGGCCTCGCGGCTGCCATGGCCGTTGCGGTTCGTACCCGCCGCCAAAACGCGTAAGTTACACCCGCCGGACGTTTTAGAGCGCAGGGGTGGCCTTGGGGCCGCCCCTGTTGCATTTATGGCGTCTGGCGCGGCCTTTGCACCATCCCTGCACAGCTTGCGCGGCGGGGGCGCGGGCGGGTAATCTTCCACCACTGGGTAACTTTGCGGCATGTGGCGCCCCGGCCTCGCATGCCGCGCAAAAAGGAGGCCTCATGAAGGCTCTATTGCTTTTGGTTACGGCGGCATTGCTGGCAGGCGGGCTTGCGGCGCAGACACCAGACATTCAGGTGCAGCGAGCGGCCATCAACGTCAACAATGGCGGCACAGACCGCGTGGGCAACAGCACCGGTGTGGATCAGTTCTCGGTCACCTACACCATCCAGAACACCGGCGGCGGAACACTGACTTTGACCGGCGGCACACCCATCACGGGTTCCAACGCCTGGGCAGTGAACTACACGATCAATCCGCCGCTCACGACCACCATTGGCGCGGGAATGTCCACGACCTTTGTCCTCGATCTCGACCCAAACGCCAACGGGTATTTCAGCATGCGCGTCAACATTGCCAGCGACGACCCGGACGAAAACCCATACACGTTCACAGTCGAGGGCGATACCGGCACCAAAGACAAAAAAGACGACGACTGCAGCACCGGCACGGGCAACGGCCCCGGCGCGGTCATGCTGCTGGGCCTGCTTTCGGCCCTGGTTGTCGGGCTGCGCCTGCGCACCGCCCGGGCTTGATGGTCGTTCAACCTTGCGGGCGGCCTGCGGGCCGCCCGCTTCTCGTTTCTGTGAGGCCTCCGGCCCATTCACGAATCCGCTAGGCCGCGTGACGATTGCCACGGCCATGGCCGTCCGCAGGTACTACTATGGGTGGCGAGGATATGACCAACTCGGAGGAGTGACATGAGGACAGCATTCTGTCTGGCAGTGATCGTTTTGTGCACGGCCGTTTCGGCGCAAAGTTACACCGTCACCTATGGCTCGGGTTCGTTCACGCCACTGGGGTCTGGTGCGACGCGCCTGAGCTTCACAAGCGACGACGAACTCAGTACCACCCTGTCGTTCGGCGGCAGCGGCTTCGATTTTTTTGGCACCACCTACGGCAAGTTTGAAGTCTGCACCAACGGCTTTGTGCTGATGGATGGCGGCAACACTTACAAGGACTCCAAGCCTGACCTGGTGGCCAGCGGCGGCAAGGTACTGGCACCGCGCTGGGCTGATTACGCGCCATCATCGGGCGGTTACATCGCCTATGAAGACCAGGGCGGCGTCATGGTCGTCGAGTGGAACGACCTGAAGCAGGCCAGCGGATCTTCAGGCACCATCACCGTGACCATGCAGCTGATCATGGACTGCAACACGGGCATCATCGAGTTTCGCTACGGCAGCCCCAGTTACGTTGCCCAGGGCGGCGAAAAGACCGAAGACTATGCCGTGGTGATTGCCCAGGAGTACGGCATTGTTCAAGAGGTCATCTTCGGTGACCTTGAAGACAGCGGCATCACCTATGTCGACAAGAACACCGGCATAATGATTGACTGGCTCGAGAAATCCTGGATCCAGTTCAAGCCCAACGGTGCCGCGAACACGCCCCCCACCATTGCCGGCAGCTATCAGCCCAATGGCACCGGGCCGACTTTTTCCATCACAAACGGCGGCACTGTCAACGTCGCCTTCGGCACCACAGTTTCGTCCATGACCTTCAACTTCGCGATTGACGACGCCGACTCCAACAACTGTGCAGTCAGCGCCGCCATCACCAACCTGGGCAGCACCGGCATCGTGCTGGCGCAGTGGCAGAGCAGCTCGGCCGCGGTGCCTTACGGCCTGGCGCCCGCCACCGGAACGTTCAACACCAGCGCGGGGGTTACACATGTGGTAACGCTGACCGTAAGCGACGGAACCACGCAGACGGTGCTGTCGTTTTCGATTGTCCAGTCCGCGGCCTCGCCGGTGCTTGCGGTGGCGGACCCAGGCGGCGCCATTGCCTACAACGCGGCGGCAGGCAGCACCCCACGCAACTTCGGCACCCAGGGCATTGCGGCTGGGCCCACGGCGGCCATCACCATCACCATCAGTAACACGGGCAGCGCGGCGCTGACGCTCAGTGCCCCCACCGCCACAGGCAGCGACGGTGGCGAGTTTGTGCTGAACACAAGCTCGATGGTCTTCAGCGTGGCCCCGGGCAACAACACCACGTTCACGATAGCGTTTGACCCGACCACGATTGGCAGCAAGTCCTCGTTCATTGAGTTCACGCACAATGCGGCCAGCAGCAACCCTTTCCGGTTTGAAGTCACGGGCGTGGGCAACAACCCTGCAACACCGTTGCCGCTGATCGTGGTGCATGAAGGCACCATCACCGGCCCGGTGATTGCTAACGGTGCCCCGGCCACGGGCGGGCGCGACTTTGGCACACTGGATCTTTCCGCCATGCCGTCTGCTGCGCTGACTATCACGATCCACAACGCGGGCACAGCGGACCTGACCCTTGGCACCCCGGGTTCCAGCAGCAATCAGTTCACGGTGGACTTGACCGGCTTCACCGGCACGGTCATCGCCGGCGGTACAACCAGCTTTGCTGTCCGCTTCACGGCAACCAGCACGGGACTGAAGGGCTCAACCATCAGTTTCAGCCACAACGACACCAGCACAACCACGCCGTTCAGCTTCGGCGTAACGGGCACGGCCACAATAACCGGCACACCACAGCCCGGTGGCAACGGCGGTGGCGGGGGCGGCGGTGGCGGTGGTTGCGCGGCTGCAGGCGGCGTACTGGCCCCGTTTGCTTTGTTGCTGCTGGCAGGCCTGGCGCGTCGCCGGCGCCGGTAACAGTGGTTGATGCAACTCATGGGCAGAAAGGCACGCCGGTGTAGACTGCCGGCGTGCTTGATCATCCGTACATTGCCGACCCCGAGTACTCCACCACCGTGCTGTCGTGGTTCGACGGCGGGCTGCATTTTTTCCGGCGTGTACCCGACCACGGCATTGAGCTGCTGAACCTGTTTCACCTGGCCTATGGCCTGATCTTTGTGTTCGCCCTGTGGGTCACCCGCCACTGGTACAAAAAGGGCAGCTTTCGCGTGCCGCGTCGTGCGGTGCTGGATTCGGTACTGGTGGCCGTGGCATCGCTGGTGATCGGCGGCCGCCTGATGGAGGCCATTGTCTATAACCCGCAATACTACTTTGAGGACCCGTGGCGAATCGTGTTGAACGCCAGCGGGTTCACCATTCACGGCATGATCCTGGGCGTGATCATTGCCTTCTGGTTCTGGGCGCGCTGGATCAAGCGCCCGTGGTTTCACCTGCTGGACCAGACGCCGATCATCGTCGCATTTGGCACCCCACTGGGCCGCGTGGCCAACTTTCTGGCCGGCGACCTTTGGGGCCGCGAAACCAGTCTGCCCTGGGGAACGCGCTTTCCCATGCGCGGGCCGCTGTTCCGGCAGGTCGTGGCCAACAGCAAGGGGGAGACCTTTGTCGTGGTGCAGCAGGAAGTCGGCAAGGAAACGTTCGCGCACTTGCAGCGCTGGCCCGCCGACCAGGGCATTGAGATCCTGCGCGACACACAGCCCTGGTTTGCACCCGTGAACAGCCATGATTCGGGGGTCTATGAGTTGGTTCACCAGGTCGTTACCACGCCGCGCCACCCCAGCCAGCTCTACCAGGCCGTCACCGAAGGCATCGTCCTGCTGGTGATCATGCTTGTTGTGCGGCATCGCACCAAACTGATCGGCGTGCAAAGCGGTGCGTTTCTGCTGGCGTACGGCCTTTTGCGCCTGGGCAGTGAGTTCTTCCGCCAGCCTGAGCCGGGACTGGGCTATCTGCTGGGCCTTACGCGGGGCCAGTTGCTGAGCCTGAGTATGGCCGTCGCAGGTGTGGTTGTGCTGGCCTGGGCCTGGCGCAAGAAGGCCCGGATTGAAGACCTGCCGGCCGACCCGCCGCACGACAACCCACCTGAAGCAAAGCCGACGTAGCGGGCATTTTAAGCGAACCCCCGCACCGACGAATTCGTACAAAGGATGAAGGAATTGCGGTGCGGAGGGGCCATGTCTGCAAGCCGTATCGGCGGCGCCAATCTGCTTCTGCTGGTGATCACGCTGGGTGCCGTGTTGTTCGGCGCCTGGAGTTTTCTGTACAACAACGCCCCATCGGTCGCAGCCAACATCCCGTTGCGTGCCGCCGACCTGGACCTGACTGACCCGCCTGTCACCGAAAGCCCGGGCACAAGACCGAAGCACAGTACCCAGCCCGAGATCATCCGGCCCGCCCAGCCGCCCGGCACCACCGACGGCCACTCAACCACCCAGCCCCCGGCCAACACGTCCGGCAAGTTTGAAGTAAAGCTGCCCGAAAGCAGTCCTTCCGACAGCGGCGATGCACGCATGGAAGGCAAGGTCATCGGGCCCGACGGCAAGCCCTGCGCCGGGGCCACGGTGACGGCGTTGCGGGCCGGGTTTGACGCCACACCGCCTGAGTTCAACCGGGGCGATCTTGAGGCCTACCGCGACCGTATGGCCGCGTTTCTGGAACACACCGCCCGGCAGCGTCGCCAGACAACCACTGACAGCCGCGGGATCTTCACCTTTACCGGCCTTGACCCACGCCTGGCCTACAACCTGTCTGCTGTGGCCGAAGGCGTGGGCAGCGGCACCGCCACCAGCATTGCCGCCACGGACTCGCCAGTGGTGCTGATCTCGGCCGACGCCAGTCTGCAAGGGCGGGTTCAAACCATCGAGGGAACCCCGGTCACGGCATTCACCGTGCGTCATTGGCGCGCCAATCGTGAATGGGAGGCCCGCAGCCAGTCCTTCAACCACCCCGAAGGCCGCTTCAGCCTGCCGTCGAAGCCCGGCAGCCTTTACTGCGAAGTCACTGCGCCCGGTCTGTCGCAGGGCAGCCCCGCCGAAGCAACCGTGGGCCCGCAAGCGCCCGAACTGGTCATCACCCTGGCACGTGCGGCGCAGTTGTCGGGCACTGTGCGCGACCAGGCTGGCAACCCGCTGGCCGGGGCGCAGGTGTACCTTGGCGCCGCGCGCAACGAGGAACGCGGCGGCCGCTGGGGTGGCGAATGGGCCAACACCCCAACCGCCACCTCGGACAGCAAGGGCCGCTATCTGTTTGATTCGCTGCCGCCCAGGACACACACCGTGACGGCGACATTCGGCGAGGCTACATCAACCCAGACGATTGATGCCAAGGCCGGCGAAAACACGTTGGATTTTGCACTGGAGGGCGGAGCCCGGGTGGTGCTGCGCCTCACAGATGCCACCGGGCAGCCCGTGCAGGCCGATGAAGTCTGGTTCCAGGCCAAGGCAGGCAACTGGCCTCGGGCCATCCGGCTTCCACCGCGCGAGCCCGGGCTCACGGAGTTTGCGGGCCTGAAGCCGGGCGAGTACACGGCGACTATCAACTCTGCGGGCTGGCCGTCGCTGCGCAAGCCGGTCACGATTAAAGACGGCGACAACCAGTTTGAGTTCCAGTTCGCGCAGGGCGCGACACTCAGTGGCATCGTCACGGGCGCCGGCGGCGTCAGCCTGACAGGCGTTGCTGTGCGCCTGCGAAAGGACGAAGAGGACGCATACGGCGGATGGGGCACCGGCCGCTATTCGCAGGTTGCCGCCGACGGCAAGTACAAGCTGGGGCCAGCAGAGCCGGGCCAATGGAAGCTCGAACTTTACGCCACCGACGGCTGGAAGCTGGTGCACAGCAGCACAATCACCCTGGCGGTGGGCGAGAACAACCACAACCTCACTGTGGATTCGGGCGGGTCGCTGGTGGTCACTGTCACAGACGAGGCCGGAAGTCCCGTCGCCTGGGCCGAAGTACAGATCCGCGGCGAGCAATCATACAACGGCCGCACCGACCAGAGCGGCCGCGCGGTGATTTCGTTCATCCAGCCCGGCGCCTACACGGTTTACTCAAGCTCGCGCGCGCTGAGCAGCAAGTCGGTCAGTGTAAGCGTACGCAACGGCGAGAACCCGCTGGGCCTCCAGCTGCTGAAGGCCAATTGTTCGCGCATCACGCACGTTTACCCCGACACCCAGGCGGCGCGTCTGGGCGTGCAGGTGGGTGACCTCGTGTACGAATACAACGGCGAGGCGATCTCAAGCTGGCGGGCGCTGAGCGCAGCTATCCGAAAGACCAGGGCGACCGACAACGTTGCCATGCAGGTCGAACGCAACGGGCAGATCTTGACATTCAACCTCAAGGGCGGCACCGTCGGCATTGAAGGCGCGGACGGCGTTCGTTAGGCGCCACGGCAGCCTCGCGTTGACGCCGAATGAACCAGGAACCTGATTGGGAAGCAAAGAAGCGCCACTACCAGCGTGAAGACGTTGTCGAGAAGTACAACAAGGTGCGCTTCAAGGGCGGTTTTCACGGCCGCACCACCGTCAACAAGTGGAACATGATCCTGCGCGCCGTGGCCGGCCTGGACGGAATTTCACGCGTCCTGGATCTGCCCTGCGGCACTGGACGGTTTACGCAGCAGATTCTTGAGCACGGCTGGAAGCTGGTCAACGGAGACATCAGCCTGCCGATGCTGCGCAGCGCCCGCGAAGTCGGGCAGGGCCACGCAGGGCTGATAGGCAGCGCGCGCTTTGACGCCGAACACCTGCCCTTTGCGGACAGCAGCCTGGACCTTGTGATCAGCATCCGGTTTCTGATGCACGTGCCGCGCAGTGTGCGCCCCGATATCTTCCGCGAGTACGCCCGCGTCAGCAGACGCTATGTGGTGCTGGACGTGCGCCACAAGTACTGCCTGAACACATGGTTCAAGCATGTGCGCCGGCTGTTCAGCAGCAAGGTCAAGCTGCCCGAGCACCGGTACAACATGCGCGAACTGGACGAAGACATCGCCGCCGGCGGCCTTCGCATTGTGCGCAAGGTGTGGAACCTGCCGCCGTTTTCCGAGAAGCTTGTGCTGCTGTGCGAGAAGACCTAACTCGGGCGCAGGCGTCGCCGCACAAGGCCGGTTAGTCCACTTCTTCGGCGCGGATGAAGTTGTCGCGCTCGCCCAGTCCCGTCAGCGGGTAATCCTTGCGCAGCGGGAAGTGCTCGAAGTAATCGGGCATCAGCACGCGGCGCAGGTCCGGGTGGCCTGAAAACTCAATGCCGAACATGTCATAAACTTCGCGCTCTACCCACGGGCCGCCCGCGAACAGGCCCACGGTGCTGGCGATCGTCGGGTCGTGTTCCGGCAGGTCGGTCTCAATGCGAACGCGCTTGGTGTTCTCAAGGCTGTACAGATTGTGAATCACCGTAAAGCGGCGCGCGGGCTCAAAGTCCTCGCGGCGCAGGTTGTCCACGGCCGTGACATCCGTGAAGTATCGGAAGGAGAGCTCCGGGTCGTTGCGCAGGGTTTCAATCACCGCGCGAGTGTGCTGGCGTTCGGCCTTCAGCACCGTCTGCCCGTGCAGGGTGTCGATGGACTTCACCAGGTGCCCCAGCTTGCGTCGCAACAGGTCATGGTCGACCTGGTTCTCTTTGTGAACACGGGCACTGCGTGGGTGCGCGTCGTGTGTCGGCGGCAGCTTGGGCGCGGTGGCATCAGCCATGGTCAGGTTGCCTCCGCCACCAGCATTTCGGAAGGCCGCGTGAACTCGTGGCGCTTGGCCTGGCCGTCGATGATCTGCTGGATTTTCAGCACGGCATCAATCAGGCTTTCCGGTCGCGGCGGGCAGCCGGGCACATAAACATCCACCGGGATAAACTGGTCCACTCCCTGAATCTGGGTGTAGGTGTTGAACACACCACCGGTGCTGGCGCAGGCGCCCATGGCAATCACCCATTTGGGTTCGGCGACCTGCTGATAAATCTGTGAAAGCACGGGCATCATCTTCAACGTCACACGGCCGGCCACCACAATCAGGTCGCTCTGGCGCGGGGAAAAACGCACCACCTCAGCCCCAAAGCGCGATATGTCGTAACGGCTGCTGGCCGTGGCCATGAACTCAATGGCGCAGCAGGCCGTGCCGAATGGGTAAGGCCAAATGCTGTTCTTGCGGCCCCAAGCAATCAGCTTGTTTACCTGTGTGGTGAAGATGCCGTCACCGGCCAGCGAGGGAATCAATTGTTCCAGACCCATAAGGTGATTCCTCAGGCCGCGTGCTTGTGCCCGTGGCCGTGGTCATGCCCCCCGTCGGTATGATCGTGGTCGGCTTGGCGCGCGGCTTCTTCCGGGTTTGCACCAAGCGGCACGTTCCAGTCCAGTACGCCCTTGCGCCAGGCGTACAGCAGGCCCATGCCCAGCACAGCAAGGAACACGCCTACCTCGGCCAGGTACTCAATACCCTTGCCCTCTGAAAGGTCGCTCAGGAACGTCGCGGCGTAGGGCGCCAGCAGCACGGTTTCAATGTCGAACAGGACAAACAGCATGGCCAGGATGAAGAAGCGCACGTTGAATTCGGTGCGCGTCTCCCCGATCTGCGGCATGCCGCATTCCAGTGGTTCTTCTTTCACCCAACCGCGGCGCCGCTTGCCGACCATGTGCGAAAGCACCAACCCGCCGCTGCCGACGGCCAGGATCAGCACACAGTAGATGGCAAAGCTGAAGAGGTTCTGGTCCACGCACAAACTCCTTGCGGGATAAGGTTTAGCCTGTGATGTGTCGCCGTGCAAGGGCAACAGGCCCCCGCAAACCACGCCTTGGCGGTGCCCCGGGCGACAAGCGACAAATGGAACAGGGGCAACCCTCCCGGGTTGCCCCCCTTCCTGACGTATATGTGTGATACGCAGGGGATCGGGCGTCGGTCCAACGAGCCCGTCGGATCTACGTTAGACGCGCCCCCTACGCTTTCGGCCTTCAATGTTCACGGATCACCTCCTCTTCAAGTTGGGTTTTGGTCGCGGCGACCGGTAAGCGATGGGCCGCGTTGACCGAAAAGGTTAAGCCCGCGTCCGGGCCCGTGTGTCAGCTACCTTTCGTAACTGACGCTGGAAGTCTATCCCATGGTTGGTGATGCGACAAATAAATCGTGTCAGTTTCTTTTCCACACAGTGTGAATCTTGTGTGGACAGATGAGGGCGGTGCCTGCTGCCTGGGGGAAGGCGATATCGGCATGCACCACGCAATGAAGACGTCCGCGGGTTTCAGGCCTGTCGGTCGTCAAGCTCGACACGTTCGCGGGCCTTGAACTTCAGCTTGATCGGGATGTCACGAAACACCGTGGTCTCGTGCAGCCGGTGCAGCAGGTACGTGCGCCAGTTTTCCGGGAACAGCTCGGGCTCGTTGACGAACACCACAATCTGCGGCGGGAACACACTGACCTGGGTGCTGTAGAAAATGCGGCCCAGCCGGTTCTGGCGCGGCTGTGGGTGATGTCGTTCAAAGGCCGCGTTGATCATGCGGTTCAGCTCGCCGGTGCCCACGCGCTGGCCGCTCTGGCTGTGAAGCTCGCGGGCAAGCGCGACAACTTCAAACACGTTTTCGCGCTCCTTGACCGACATGAACACCACCGGCGCGTAATCAATCTGGCCAAGCTTTCGGCGCAGGTACTTGATGTAGTCGTCGTGGTCCACGTTGTTGGTCAGGTCCCACTTGTTCACCGCGATGATCATGGGCTTGTGTGACTGCAGCGCGACTTCCACCAGCTTGCGATCCATCTGCGACACGGGCTCCAGCGCGTCCAGCATCAGCACCACCACGCTTGCACGGCGCACGGCGCGAAACGCGCGGCTCTGGCTGAAGAACTCGACACTGTGCTGAAGGCTCTGCTTCTTGCGCACACCCGCGGTGTCGATCGCAACGAAACTCTTGCCCTCAAAAGTGAAGCGCACGTCCACGCTGTCGCGCGTGGTGCCTGCAAGTTCGCTGGCAATCACGCGCTCGTCGTCGGCCAGAACGTTCACGAAACTTGACTTGCCCACGTTGCGGCGCCCCACCACGGCCAGCAGCAGCTCGGGCGCGTCCAGTGACTCGGCCTCGGACTTTGGCGGCAGCAGCTCGCAGATGGCATGGCGCAGGCCCTTGAGGTTGCGCGCGCTGCGGGCGGACACGCGCTGGGGATCACCCAGCCCGAGCTCAAACAGGGCGTTGGCCAGGTCGTCCAGGGACGGGTCGTCCAGCTTGTTGGCCACGGGCAGTACTTTGCAGCCGCCGCGGCGCAGTCGATCTGCCACCTGCAGGTCCAGCGCGATCACGCCGTCGCGTGCATCCAGCACAAACAGCACCAGGTCGGCCGCCGCCATGGCGTTGTCGATCTGTTCTTCGACGTGCGGCAGCACTTCGGCCTCGTCGACAATGCCGATGCCCGCGGTGTCGAAGAGCTGCACCACGCGCTGGGTGTTGTCGGCGGCCTTCAGGCGCACCAGCGCGCTTACGCGGTCGCGGGTGGTGCCCGGGCGCTCGTCCTCAATGGCAATGCGCGAGCCTGCCAGCCGGTTGAACAGGCTGCTTTTGCCCACGTTGGGGCGCCCCACGATCGCGACGACGGGTACACGGCCGCCCGGCACGTCGGGCGATTCCTGCCCAAGTTCAGCAGCGCTGCGCTGGCGGCGCGTAAACGGCTTGCCCTGTGCCGTCACGCGCGGCGAAGGCACGAACTCGGGCGCGGCTTCGCGTTTGGGACGACGGCGCTTGCCCTGGACCTTGGCGTTGGGACGACGTCGCTTCTTGGCAGCACGCTTGAGCAGCGCCTCGTCGGTCGGTCGCCGTGCGTTGCGCCTGGCGCGCTTGGCGCCGCCTTTTTTGTAACGCTTGGGCATGCCGGCCTCAATTGAAACGGGGCGCAGCATGCTGCGCCCCGTTGAAACCGCAAGTGCCCGCACTAGTCGCGGCTGACGCCCAGGAAGTACAGCGCGTAGCGGAACAGCATGATGAAGTCATACAGCAGGTTGATCGCGGCGCTGACTGCGTCGTTGGCCATGTAGTAATCGCGAACCACGCGCGAGGTGTCAAACAGCGTGAACCCGATGAACAGCAGCAGCCCGCCGCCCATCAGAATCGCCGTCAGGAAACTTGGGAAGCCGACGATCCAGCCGATCAGCATCATGCCCACCAGGGCCAGCACGCCCGCGAACAGCATGCCGCCCAGGCTGCGGAAGTCCTTGCCCGTGGTAAGCGTGAACACCGTCAACCCGAAGAACGTCACCGTGGCCACACCCAGTGCCAGCACAATCAACGTGCCCATGCCTGCGGCCACGTGCGCCATCAGCAGAGGTGCCATCATCGCACCGGCCGAAGCCGCAAACACGTAAAGCAGGCCCGTCTTCAGCGGGCTGTGGCTCTTGCGCGTAAACACCACAACCAGGTAGCTGGCAAAGAAGCCCACCAACCCGCCGGCCCACAGGCCGGTCATGGCGCCGGTGTTGCCCGTGGCAATGAAGTGTTCGGCAAGTTTGGTCGCGCCGAATGCGGCACCCATGGCTGTAGCCAGGGCCGTGCCGAAATAGGTGTAAACCTTGCGCGTGAACGCCGCGACCGCCGGGTGCGAGATATCGCCGGCTTCGGCGCCCTCCACATACTGCCCCTGCCCGTCGCCATAGTAGGCCCCGGCCGGAGCCGGTGCCTGCCCGTACTGCGGTGCCTGCGGGTAGGCCTGCTGCGGCTGGCCGTAGTTGTAGTTCTGGTTGGGTCGGTTCTCGTACATGGTTCCTCCGGCTTGGTACCGGCCCATTGTACGGGCCAATACATGCATCGGGAATGCAAATCGCTAGCGCAGGCCCACGGCCCGTCTTACGTCATCGGTTACGCGCACCGCAATCTCGCGGGCCCGGGCCGCGCCATCCTTGAGAACCTGGTTAACGTAATCTTCATTGTTGCCCAGTTCCTCATAACGCTGGCGGGCCGGCCCGAACGTCGCGAAGAAGTGGTCGGCCAGGCGTCTCTTGAAGTCGCCGTAGCCCACCCCGCCTTTTTCGTAAAGCGCGCGGATTTCTTTCAGTTCTTCTGGTGGGGCAAACAGCTTCAACAGGGCAAACACGTTGCAGGTGTCAGGGTTCTTGGGCGACTCCAGGG
Organism: Planctomycetota bacterium; assembly: GCA_019636215.1. Lineage (GTDB taxonomy): Bacteria > Planctomycetota > UBA8742 > UBA2392 > UBA2392 > H3-PLA7. Next base: position 244,729 of record JAHBXZ010000003.1, read on the forward strand.
GCGTGCTGTCGGTCTTGATGCCCATGATGCGCTTGCGCGTTTCTTTTTCAGGCCCGAACAGGTCGATGGTGTTGCTGTAGCTCTTGGACATCTTTTCGCCGTCTATGCCGGGCACCACGGCGGTGTCGTCCATGATCATGGGCTGGGGCAGCTTCAGTACGCCGCCCTGGCCGGTGGCCGGGTCAAAGCCCGGGCAATAGGTGGTGTTGAACTTGACAGCGATGTCGCGGGTGATTTCCAAGTGCTGCTTCTGGTCTTTGCCGACCGGCACCACGTCACTGTGATAGATCAGGATGTCGGCAGCCATCAGCACCGGGTACGCAAACAGGCCGTGGTCAGGGCTGATGCCCCGGGCCGTTTTGTCCTTGTAACTGTGGGCGCGCTCCAGCAGCCCCATCGGCGTAACGGTAGACAGCACCCAGCTTAGTTCCGCGACTTCGGCGATATCACTCTGCCGGAACAACGTGGCCTTCACCGGGTCCAGGCCCAAGGCCAGAAAGTTGCGGGCAACGTCATGCACCAGTTCGCGCATGGTGTCGGCATTGCGGATGGTGGTCAGGGCGTGCAGGTCGGCAATGAAGTACAGCCCGTGACCCTTGTGCTGCAGGTCCACGAACTGGCGGATAGCACCGAAGTAATTGCCGATGTGCAGCTTGCCCGAGGGTTGTACGCCACTGAGGATACGCATGGGCCACCTTGATACAGAGACGATTTCAGGTTGCAAGCAATGGCAACAGCCGCGGGCCGCCAGATTCCCGGAATGATTCTACATCGAACGATGTTCTGATATCACAGGAACTGCACAATCCAAGGAGCTTACCCATGAAACACCTGATCGTGGCATCGCTGACGGCATCCATTCTGCTGGCCTTGTCGGCCTGCAGTGACCCACTGGCCAATGTCGCCAAGGCAAATGTGGCCGAAGCCAAGGAAGTCAAAGAAGAAAAGGCCACCGGCCTGGGCAAAGAACTAAAGTTCAGCCATGCCAGCGGCGGCGAAATCAAGTTCATGAGCGGCAAACGCACTGCGGATCATCCGGGGGGATTCAGCGAATTCGCTGGCAAACTTGTGACCACCGACGACGGCAAAGGCGTCAAACAAGTGGAGCTTGAGATCAAAATGGACTCCATCTGGTCGTCCGACGGCACTGACGGCAAAGACAAGACCAATGTCAAGTTGACCGGCCACCTCAAGAGCGCAGACTTCTTCAACGTGGAAAAGTATCCCACAGCAAAGTTCGTCAGCACGGAGATCAAGGAAGGTGGAAGCGGCGCAACGCACACCGTTACTGGCAACCTCACGATCATGGAGACGACGAAGTCCGTCACCTTCCCGGCCACGATCAAGGTGGACGGGGGCAAAGTGACAGCCACAGCGCCCATGTTCAAGATCAACCGCAACGACTGGGGCATTACCTACAAGGGCATGGCCGACAACCTGATCAAGGACGACGTAGGCATTGAGTTCGAGATTAGGACCGAGTAGCAGAAAGTCTTCTGGCAAACAGGGACCCGCCGGTAACCCGGCGGGCCCATTTTTTTCTGCTAGTAATCGGCGGTGTCGTCTTCCAGCGCTTCCTGCGGCATGCGCAGGCGCACCGTGGCTTCCAGGTCCTTGAAGAAGACTGGCAGGTGGCGCGGCGGGTACAGGATGCCTTTTCCGTTTTTGAACAGGCGCTGCACGATGCTGAGGTGCGCAATGCCGACCTTGCCCATGTAAAGCAGTTCAAAGCTTTCGGGGCTGGTCTCCCACAACTGCTTCACCTGCTCGTAGCCATAAAAGTAAATGTGGTCCTTGGTGTATCCCCCACCGCGAAAGGCGCGCTCGCAGATGGTGTAGGACTCAGCCTTGGAAAACTTGTACTGGTTCACCAGCACATTGAAGATGTCGTAGAACGACATCTCTTCTTTATCCATCAGGTACACGGCCTTGACGCGCCCGGCCAGCAGGCGACGGCGGCGGTTGGTCAGTACGCCGGCAAGTTCTTCGTTGAACGTGGCAAGGCCTTCTTCCGTGCTCAGGTACGCGCTGGCAGGCTTGTCAACGCGCGGGAAACCGTGAAAGAACAATGCGCGAAACGGCTGCATCTCGGCGTTGCGGGTGCGCAGAACGTGGGTTTCGATTTCATGCACGGCCAGCGACTCAATGTCGTTTTTGCTGTAGTACGCGCCCTTGCGCAGGGCCACAGCCAGTTCGCCTGCGGCGGCGTCGCTGGACAGGTAGTTGCGCACGCGGATGCTGCACAGAAACTTCTGGCGGCGCACGGTCATGGTCAGGCGCGCGCGCGCTTCTTTCGCGTCAAACAGGTCGGTGTCTTCTGGCTCAGGCTCCAGTGCCAGCCACTTCTCGGCTTTTTCAAGCGTGGTCTTTTCCGCCGTGCCGAACAGCAGTCTTGACCGGTCAAGAAACTCCGGCGTGTTACGCGACTCCAGCATGCATATGGTGTTGAACACCTCGTCACGCTTGGCGCGGTAGATGCGCCCAAGTTCGCTGTCCACAATCGGCAGGTTCAACAACTCGACCTTCACCGCCTCGGGGTCGAACTCGAGTTCGCGGTACACATAGCGCGGGTTGTTCTGCGGGATCTTGTTGCTGTTGATGTACTGCTTGGCGATGTCGGTGCTGTTGACCGGGTTGATGTACTTCAGCACCCGAAGCCTGGCACTGGCCATGCTGATGTGGCGGTCTGCCTCCAGCAGCAGAAAGAAATCCTGGCTTTCGAAGGCCTCCTGGTACCGTCGTTCAACGACGTGGGCCTCGTTGCGGATGACGTTGGGCGCCTGTTCGTTCACTGCACCTCCGTCGCGACGGGGCAGTATACGTTAAGCGGGTTTGCAGCGACAGGGGGGAGTGTCGGAAACTCGCCAAACAAGAGCCGCAAGCGCAAGCGCGCGGGGCCCTTGAACCTCATGCGATGAACGACACCGCGCGCTTGCGCTTGCGGCTCTTGTGGTCCTACTTGATGTCAAACTGCTTGCGGAAGGTATCCAGGTCCGTGGCCGCGCGGCGCACGTTGGCCTTGGCGCGCTTCTTCTGGCTCTTGAGCTGCTTGCTTTGCTCGTTGAGCATCTTCTTCTTGTCGCGGTCGATCTTCCAGGCCGCGGCACGGCCCATCAGGCCCTGCTGCTTCAGGCCCTGCACCATTTCGCGCATCTGGTCAAAGGCCTTCAACAGGCGGTTGACTTCTTCAATGCTGCGGCCGGCACCGGTGGCAATGCGACGCTTACGCGAGGGGTTCAACTGCTCGGGAAGGCGGCGTTCCTTGGGCGTCATACTGTTGATGATCGCCTCGACATGGTCCAGGCCCTTTTCGTTCACCTGGTCCAGGGGCAGCTCGCTGGCGCCGGGGATCATCTTCAACAGTTCTGACATCGGCCCCATCTTCTTGATCGCCTTGATCTGGCTGAGGAAGTCCTCCAGCGTGAAGGTGTCTTCCAGCAGTTTGCGCTCAAGCTCGATCGCGTGTTCTTCGTTGATGGCGCTTTGTGCCTTCTCCACAAGGCTGACCACGTCGCCCATGCCCAGGATGCGGCCCGCCACGCGGTCGGCATGGAACACTTCCAGGCCGTCCATCTTTTCGCTGATGCCGACAAAGCGGATCGGCTTGCCGGTGATGGCGCGCACGGTCATGACCGCGCCGCCCCGTGAATCGCCGTCCAGCTTGGTCAGGATTGCGCCCGTCAGCGGCAGTTTTTCGTCAAAGGCCTTGGCCGACTTGACGGCGTCCTGGCCGGTCATGCCGTCGCACACAAAGAAGATTTCGTCGGGCTGGGTTCTGCGAGCGATCTCCTGCACTTCCTTCATCAAGTCTTCGTCAACGTGCAGGCGGCCTGCGGTGTCGAGAATGACCACGTCGTGGCCGCCCTTGCGCGCGGCCTCCAGCGCGCGAAAGCAGACCTCGGGCGGGGTAGATTTGCGGTCGGCAAACACCGGCACGCCGATGCCCTTGCCCACGACTTCAAGCTGGTCCACGGCTGCGGGGCGCTGCAGGTCCGCCGCGACCAGCAGCGGGTTCTTCTTCCACTTCTTTTTCAGGTACAGGGCCAGCTTGCCGCTGGTGGTGGTTTTGCCTGAGCCCTGCAGGCCTGCCATCATGATCACCGTGGGCCGGTCGCCACGGAACTTGAGCCTGGCGCGGCCCTGGTCGTCCAGGGTGTCGGCCTCGGCCATCAAGTTCACCAGCTCATCGTGTACGATCTTGATGAACTGCTCGCCGGGACGCACGCCCTTGAGCACGTCTTCGCCCAGGGCCTTTTCGCGCACACGCTCGGTGAAGTTCTTGACCACGGCCAGGCTTACGTCGGCCTCCAGCAGCGCGGTGCGAATCGCGCGCACGGCATCTTTGATGTTGTCTTCGCTGATGGTGGCGTTGCCGGAAATCTTGCGCCAAACGTCCGTAAACCGGCTGGAGATTGCGTCGAACATGCGTGTTCCGTGGGTCCGTGGGCCTCAATGCGCCGCGTCAGTGCGGGCGGGCAGTGTAGCAAGGCGAACCACAGGCAGTAGGGCGCGCACAACTTCGTTCGTCGTGGCCACACGAGCAGGTTGCTACAACCCGGACTGCTCGCCCGAATTGCCGCCATTGCTGGAAAGCCGCTCTGTCAAGACAATCGAGTACTCATTTCCTTCGTAAATCGACACGTCTGGAATCTCATCTATGGACATCGGAGCCACTTCCAATAGCGCCGTTCCATTGGGACCAACAGAGCACACCTGACAGGGATAAAGTCGATGGTCGAGTCTCACGTACAGAGACGGCATCTCACCAATGTTGCGCACTCTGATCACCGAGCTATCGGCATCTTCCATACGCATCCACTCAAGACATTTTGTCAGCAAGCGGCTCGTTTGCAGATCCAAGTCCTCCAGCATGACAACCCACTGCTTGAAGCCTTTCTGGCCAATCGCTCGGATTTCCGGCCGGTCAAGCGTGAGGCCACCAACTAGCACCCGATAGTTTCCGTCGTCTTCCCTGGACCAAGGTGTCCGTGGAACGTCCTGGATATGCTCACCGATGAACGCCCGAAGCCGAGCAATCTCGGCTTCACTGTATCGCGCGGGGTCTCCCGCAGCACAGCGGATGACGATGTGAGTTGGGTCTTCCGTATCATAGTTAATGGCAACAATCTGAAGGCCAACGCCCCGGACCCACTCGACAAAGATGTTCTGCTCTACCTGCGGTCGATCCAGTCGCAAACACAATGTTTTGAGAAACAGAGCGCCAAGGGCACCTGCCCCAACACGTTCTCGCACAAACCCGATCCGAATGTGCTCCTCATTCAGACCTGCCTCGGCGTAAAGATGCCTAAGATTGGTGAGCGAGTCTTCTGGTCGCTCGTAGAACTGTCGCAAGCGCCGATCGATGACTTCCTTCTCCACCACTGTGTAGAGATAGGTTCCGTCGGCGAGTCCGTATTCGCCCGGCAGCATTGGCTCAAAGGTCGGGAGCTCTTCCCGCACATCTGCAACTGCGCGCACTTTGGCGGATCCGTTGCTGAGTTCGACGTCGTAGGCGCTGGGAGAAACCAGGCGACGATGAAGCACCGAGAGGTGTTTCATCAATTCACACTCTGAATGCATGTTCCCCATTTTCAACTTTCCGGAGGTCGCAAATCGCGACGGGCCACCTACTGCAAGCTCCCTTGCACATTGGCCGACGCCGCGCACTGATTCGGCTACTCCCCTACTTCGCCGCTTTCTCGCTGGCCGCCTTCAGTGCCGCCAGGTGCCCGCGGATGGTTGCCCCCTGGTCGCGGTTCATCAGCGCATTCATGCCGCGAAAAAACGCGTTGGGGATTCGCCCTTCCTCGGTGATCGTCACCTTCGTGCCCTCCTCCACTTCTTCGAACGTGAAGGTCCAGGTCCCGAAGAACACGCCCTTGGTGTGTTCCGTGCGCACCTTCAGCGTTTTGTCCTTCACCACCTCGGCGAACCACATGCGCATCTCGGTGCCGTCGTTCCACACTTCGACCCAACTTGCCTTGCCTTCTTCTTCAGCCTTGAAGTCACGGATCTCGCTGACATCCGTGCGCCATTCTTTGTGCTTCTGCACGTCCAATTGACGCGCGAAAACATCCTCAATCTCGGCCTTGATCACGGTTGACTCACTGGCCTTGTGGGTTTCGTCCAGTGTCAGGCCATAGGCCGCGACGCCGCCACAGGCCACGGCGATCAACGTCAGCACCGCCGCCAGGCCGCGCATGAGGGGCGAGCTCTTTTTCTTCTTGGGTTCGGCCATGTTCACCTCCGCTTGTGGATAACTGTTCCAAGGCTAACATCTCGCGCCTGCCTTCGCCCCCTTGGGGCGGGCAACCAGCGGCAGCCGATACGTCGGCTTGACCGCGATAGATGGCCGCAAGGCCTGAGGATGCCATGAGCGACACCCCCGGCGCCAAGCGCCCTGACGCGAAACTTCACGCGAACCTGCAGCCCGCCGCCGGTGATCATTCCGCCGACCGCTACCGCAAACGCCCCGGCGAAATTCTTGACCGTCTGGAACGCGGCGGCCACGCCGACAAGGAAGACCTGGTCGCCGGGCGCATCACGCCCGATGGCCACGCCGTGCCCTTTGGCAAGCAAAAGCTGCAGGCCGAAATTAACAAGCGCTGGCTGGCCGAGGAACGCGAGCGCGTCAACGCCTCGCGCGGCAACCCCGTTGCTTACGGCCAGCAGAGCCCTGAGCTGAACGAGGCCCTGCAACGCTTCTTGCGCACGCAAGGCTCGCGCGGCAACGCCGCCGAGGGCGACCTTGGCGCAAAGGCCGCCGCCGCCCAGGAGTACGCGGCAAAGCTGGCGGCAAAGTACTACGAGTCGGCGGGCAACAGCGAGTCGGCAGCAGAACAAGAGCCCGAAGCGCCAGCGAGGAATGCAGGCGGGTCAGCAGTCGGCAATCAGAAGTCCGCAGCAAGGGCGGTGGCTGCAGACTCCCGACTGTCGACTGCCGACTATCCGCGCAGCGCGTACCTGCCCACCACCCGCGCCGACATGGCCGCGCGCGGCTGGGATTCATGCGATTTCGTGCTCATCAGCGGCGACGCTTACGTTGACCACCCCAGCTTTGCCAACGCCGTGATCGGCCGCGTGCTGGAGTGGGCCGGGTTCAAGGTCGGCGTTCTTTCGCAGCCTGACTTCCGAAACGTCGAGGCCTTCAAAGCCCTGGGCAAGCCGCGGCTGGCCTTTCTGGTCAGCGCCGGCAACCTTGACAGCAACCTGAACGCCTACACGGCACACAAACTGCCGCGCAGCGACGACCCCTACAGCCCCGGCGGCAAGCCCGGCAGGCGCCCGGTGCGCGCCACCATCGTCTACTGCAACATGCTGCGCCGCGCGTTCGGCAAGACGCCGATCATCGTCGGCGGCATCGAGGCCAGCCAGCGCCGCTTTGCCCATTACGACTATTGGGACGACAAAGTCCGCCGCAGCGTGCTGCTGGACAGCAACGCCGACATGCTTGTCTTCGGCATGGGCGAGCAGCAGATCGTCGAAATCGCCCACCGCATGAACGGCGGCGAAAGCCTGCACGAAATCAACGACGTGCGCGGCACCTGCTACGTCAAGAAAGACATCACGTACCTGGATACGCCCGCGTTCATCGAACGCTTCGGCAAGCCGATGCACACGCTGGATTACGAAGCCCTGCTGGCACCTCGCCGGGAATCGGGAATCGGGAATCGAGAATCGGATTGCGCTGTTCCCGATTCCCGATTCCCGAACACCGATTCCCGAAACGACCGCGTCCAGGAACTTCAGGACACCGGGCCAGAATCCATTCCCGAGTACCGCAAGAGTTACTCGCGCGCCTTCAAAATCATCTTTGACCAGCAGGACCCGATCCGTGGCAGGCCGCTGGTGCAGAAACATGGCGCGCTGAGCGTGATCCAGTTGCCGCCCGCGCGCCATCAGTCCGAAGAAGAACTCGACCGCTGGTACGACCTGCCCTACACCCGCCTGCCGCATCCCGATTACGCGCGCGAGGGCATTCCGGCCTGGCTGACCACCCAGCACAGCATCAACACCCACCGTGGCTGCATGGGCAGTTGCACCTTCTGCGCAATCTGGATGCACCAGGGGCGCACGATTCAATCGCGCAGCATCGACAGCATTGAAAAGGAAGCCGCGAACATCACCCACATGCCCAGCTTCAAGGGCTATATCAGCGACGTGGGTGGGCCCACAGCGAACATGTACGGCAACTACTGCACCGTCCAGCAGACACTGGGCGCGTGCAAGGACCGCGATTGCCTGCTGCCCGACCCCTGCCCGGCGTTGCGCCAGCATCTTGAAAAGCAACTTGAAATGCTGCGCCGCGTGCGCGCGGTGCCCGGCGTGAAGAAGGCATTCATCGCCAGCGGCATCCGACACGACATGTTGATTGACGGCAAGACCGCCGGTGCCAATGGCGACGCCTATATCGAGAACCTCGCCAAACACCACACCAGCGGCCATTTGAAGGTCGCGCCGGAACACCTGAGCGATGACGTTCTAAGCAAGATGCGCAAGCCCGGCCTGCACAAGTTTGAGGAATTCAAGAAACGTTTCGTCGAGGCCAGCAAGCGCGTTGGCAAAGAACAGTACCTGGTGGCCTACTTCGTGAGCAGCCACCCCGGCTGCACGATGGACGAGCAGATCCGCCTGGCCGAATATTTCAAGCGCAACAACTGGAGCCCCGAACAGGTACAGGATTTCATCCCCACACCCATGACGCCCGCAACGGCCATGTTCTACAGCGGCCTGGACCCTGAAACGAGCGATTACGTCTACACGCCGACTACGATGCGCGAAAAGCGCCGCCAGCGCGCCTTGATGCAGTTCAGCCGCCCCGAGTTCCAGGGCCGCGTGCGCAAGGCACTGCGCGAGGCCGGCCGCACCGACCTGATCGGCCGCCACAAAGAAGCACTGGTGCCTCCCGGCAACGAAGAAGACTGGGAAGACGACAACCCCGCAAGGCCGGCCGGCATCGGCAGCGGCCCCGCCACCATGAAGAAGCGCGGGAACCCGTACCGGGGTAAGAGGCCAAGGCGGCAAGTCTGATGAGTATCTACCGCCGAGACGAGGTTGATCCCGAGTGGGAGCCAATCCCCTGGGATGCCAAGGGGCCCCAAGTGGACGAGCAGGAAAGGGGCTTTCATACGCGGGCGCTCAAGCCGCTGGTCTGGACGAAGGTCGATTGGAACAACTTTCCTCACGAGGGCATTTTCGGACATGACCGCGACTGGTTCACGAACAACGACATTGCCTATGTGGCTACGGTCGAAGGTGAAGACCTGGTCCTGATTCGGCGCGATTGGTTCGGATTCCCGGACCCGCCGCAATGGGCATTGGCGTCGCGCCCTGTCGGCAACGAGCAAAGCAAGTGGGCGATGTGGGGATCTTTTCCCATTCTGCCTGCGGCGTGGTCCGTACCTGACGCCGTGTGAGTTTGCCGCGGGACTCCGCTTGCCGCGCCCCCGCCTAAAGACGTTGCCGCCAGACTTCCGGGTCGCGGTGCAGGTGCACGACCTCGACAACATAGGCCGCATCCTCTTCAACCACGTATATGATGCCGTAGGGAAAACGGTTGGTCAGAACGCGGCGTGCGCCGGGTTCGACTTCTGCGGCCGCAAGCGGAAACTCGGCCAGTCGATCCAGCGCCGCCTGCATCTCGTCCAGGAACTGGTCGCCGAAACCGGGGCTTTGCAGGTCATGCCACTCCCGCGCCGAATCGATATCTGCCTAGGCGGAGCGCTTGACCTTCACCCGAATCACTTGGACTTACCCCGCAGGCGCGCCAGCACCGTTTGATAGTCTTCCCCCTCGTGCGGGTTGGCGCGGTGGTCCTCGATGCGCTGTTGCACCAGCTTGCGCTGCGCATTGCTGAGTGGCCACTGCTTCTCGGTTTCGGACATCGATTCCCACAGCACCTCGATCAAAGCCAGACGCTCTTTGGGCGTCAGTGTGGCAATCTGGCTTTCCGTAAGTTGCGTACCCATGACTGTATCCGGGCCCATTGAAGCAGCCAGAGATGCAAGTCCAGCCATCTGCACAGATTCCGTTAGTGTCCAAGCCAAGCCCCTGGGCGCCAAACTGAACGTCGTTGTGGCCGTTCTTCGCACCTTCGCAGTCCTTCGCGCCTTGGCGTCAGGCCGCTGCAGTTCGCCGTCGCCGTCTCCGGGACACACACCCAGCGGCGCCGATCATGACTGTCGCGGTTTGCTTGCCGTCACTACACTTGTTCCCACCATGCTTTGTCCCGCCTGCAAAACCGACAACCCCGCCGACGCGGCGTTTTGCTTCCGCTGTGGCACCCGCATGGGCAGTCCGCCGCCGGAAGACCCCAGCACCGGCACACTGCTGGCCATTGAAGCCGGCACGCCCGGGGGTGGGCCGCTGCCCAGCACCAGGCACCAGCCGACGCCGCGCGGGGAATCACCGCCTGATGCCGTGACGCCCTACAAAGTCGCGCTTGGATTTGCCGGGCCGGCCAACCGGTACGAACTGCTGGAGGTCCTGGGCCACGGCGGCATGGGCGCGGTGTTCAAGGCCCGCGACAACAGCCTGGGCCGCATCGTTGCGCTCAAACGCATCAAGCACGCGGGCGCCAGCGAGGACTCCTATCTGCGTTTCACCCGCGAGGCCCAGAACTTCGCCAAGATGCTCCACCCGCACATCGTGACTCTGTTCGATTACGGCCGCGACGACCATGGACCCTACCTGGTCATGGAATACGTGGAAGGCGAACCCCTGAACGTGCGGCTGGCCCGCCGCGGCGCACTGCCGCCCGAACAGGCCGTGGGCATCTTTGTAGGCATTGCCGCGGGCGTGGACCATGCCCACGCCAAGGGTGTCGTGCACCGCGACATCAAGCCCGCCAACGTGATCATTGACCCCAGCGGCACGCCCAAGCTGCTTGACTTCGGCCTGGCGCGCGAAGGGGTGGATTCCGAGATGTCGCAGACCGGCTGGTTCCTGGGCACCCCCGACTACGCCGCACCCGAACAGAAGCGCGACGCCAAAAGTGTGGACTCCCGCGCCGACATCTACGCCATGGGCGTAGTGCTGTACGAAATGCTGACCGGCCTGCGCCCGGTGCCGCTGCACCTGCCCAAACTGCCGGGGCGCTGGCAGCCAGTGGTCACAAGGGCCGTCGAGCCCGAACCCAAGGACCGCTACGCCACCGTGGCCGACTTTCTGGCCGAAGTGCGCGCCGTGCCGCTGGATGCCCCGCCATCGGTGCCGGCCCGCCCCGCCGCCAGCAACGAGCTGGCCTGCCCCGAGTGCGGCACCGACAACACTCTGGAGGCCGTCACCTGTACGCAATGCAACGCGCCACTGACCACCCCCTGCGTGGTGTGCAACCAGCCGCGCCGCGTGGGCCTGCGCAACTGCGGGCACTGCGGTGCCAGCGCGGTCGTGGCCTCGATTGCCGTCACGCACCGCCAGCGCGCCGAGCGCGCCCTGGCACTGCGCGCCTGGAAGGAAGCATTGAACGAGCTGACCGAGCTTGATTTCCTGCTCACGCGATCCAGCGACATGCTTGGCCCGGCTGCCAACTGGTTTGACTGGGTGCGCGCCGGCACCAAGACCGCCAAGCAGGCCATCGACCAGGCCCGCAAGCTGGCCAGCTCGGCGCGTGAAACAGCCCAGCGCGGCATGCTGGGTGCGGCCGAGCGCAAGCTGGCCCAGGCCGCGCAGATTGACCCGGTGTTTGAGCAGGAGCACCGCCTGCTTGCCGAACAGGCAGGCGTCGCGCCCGGCGTTCCGGGCAGCGACAGCGGCGTTGAACCGGACCCCCGCACCTCGCGGTTTGACGACCTGACTTCAGGCTCGCGCGCGATCGGCGGCACCGCGCGACCCGATTCCAGCAAGGCCCGCACCGGGCCCGTGCCGCCTTCGCGCCCCACCATCAGCCGCGCCAACCTGAGGGTGCGCTGCAACGCCTGCAAGGCCGGGTTTTTGACGCGTCAAGACGTGATCGCCAAGCAGAAGGCCTGCCCCAAGTGCGGCGTCGAGCCATTTTCGTGGACGGCGCAGCCGTGATCACATGAAGTTGGGAGTATGCAGGTCGCTCAAGGTCTGGGCCTGTTCGGGCGTGAAGCCGGCATTGAGCAGGCGTTTGACACGATTGTCGTGCATCACGTGCAGCAGTTCGCGGAATTTCTCGTGGCCTCGCGCCACGGAAGCGGCATCCGTGCCGCGTGCCGCAAGAACCGTCAAGGAATCCTGAACCGCCGCGGGCACACCGTTGACCCCCGCCAGCGTGGCGCTGCGGCGACGAACTGCGGCCTCAAGCCTGCCGTATAGAGTCTTGTCGTGCTGCAGGGCGTGCTTGACGTGACTCATGCCAAAGTGGACGTGGCGGGTTTCGTCCGCGCGGGCGCGCCGGACAATCTCGGCGGTCACTTCATCGGGCGCGTTGTCTTCTATGAAACGCAGCAGGTCAAGAAACGTGCCTTCGCCCAGCACACTCAGCAGAAACGCCGCCTCGGTGAAGTCTTCCAGCACCAGCAGCGAATGCAGGCTGGCGCTGGTTGCGGCATGGCTGATGCCCAGCCCGCCGCCGCCTTTGCGCGCGCGTTTAAGAAACACGTCGATGTGCCGCGCCTCGTCGGCAAGCTGTGTCGACAGAAACATGCCGACTTCCACATAGGCCGGGTGGATGCGCGAGATAAAGCGACTTGGCACGTACAGCGCCGACAGTTCGTTTTCGGCCAGAAAGGTCATGATCTGGCCCAGCGCCTGCTGCAAAGGCGCAGGCAGGGGTTTGATGCGACCCCAGGCGATGTCGGTGTCGGCGTTCCACTGCGCGCTGACGGCCTGGTCGTAAAGCTGGGCGACATCGGGCGGCGCAGTGTGGGCGCGATCGTTCAAGACAAAGGGATAGACTGGCCCGCCCGGCTCCACGCGCGCCCCGCGCGGGGCAAAGCCGGTGGCCGGATCAGCGGAGGGCGGAAACGGGACGGACTCCAGCACCGTTGACGCGTCAAGCCTTCCTTGCCGCGTGCGCAACTCCAGCCCCTGTTCCGGCACGCCCCGCGGCGCGCCAAGGCCGCCCTTGCGGATCAGCAACCGGCAGTACCCGACCTGAGGCGTGGACTCAAGAAGTTCGTGGTGCTCGACCTTGCACCATGTGAAGAACTCATCGGCAATACCCGCCACGCGGGAATGCACGGCCAGCACCCCGCCGGATTCCAGCAGGTTCAGCGCCGGGCGCACCAGCGCCAGCAAGCCTCCGCCAAAGGGCAGGTCGCCACCTTCGATGGCCAAAGCTGCTTGTGCAGCATTCATCTCTGTGGCCTCAACCGACCCGGCTCTTCCACTCATCAGGCCGGGCATGGGCATGCAACACCGCCAGGATGCGCACCCCGTCTTCCATCAACACGAAGAACAACTTGAACGGCAACTGCCGCAGCAGGGCCCACCGGACACCGAGCTCTCTAGCCGGGAATGCCTCGGGATGCAATCGAATCAAGGCAAGTGAAGCCCGCAATCTGCCTATGAACTGCAAAGCCAATTCAGGCCGGATTGACTTGTAATGCTGAACTGTCTCGCGCACATCCTGACGAGCACCGGCATCGATCTCGACGCGGATCACGCTTCACTTTCCAGTTCAGCTAGAAACTGTTCCACATCCCGCCCTTGTTTCGGGTTCGCCCTCGAGGCGGCCAGGCGCTCCTTAAGTATGTCAAGTTGCCAGTCAGGGATGGACTCGTCTGCCTGCTGCCCGTGAATCGCTGCCACGAGCGCCTCTAACCAATCGTACTTTTCCTCGATCGAGAGCTTGGCAATTACGGACTTGTCTGGCGCCATGGTGGCCTCCGGTGACCATCCTATCATGAAGGCTCGTTACTCCTACCACCCCTTCTGGTCATCCAGCGCCGCTACCAGGCTTGCGTAGCCTTCTTCGCGCGGGGGCATCCACTGCTTCAGGCCTTCGAGTTCCAGGATGCGCCGGTGCTCGGGGTTCTCCCATTTCATGGCAAACAGGCCCTTCTTGAAGGCCTCGACTTTTCCGGGGTTCAACGTCGGCAAGGCATCGAACATGCAATGATCAAAGCCCGGCGTAGTCCACAGCACCTCGAGCTTTCCGGTGTCCACGCGGCCTGCGGCCTGCTCAAGCACCCAGATCAGATCCCCCACTGTGCCCGCATTGGCCCGGCCTTCGTGCAGGGCCTTGAGGACATCCAGCTCGCTGGTGCCGGTGTCGCCGTGCTTCCCAACGTCGGTGTCGAACGCCATCAGTTTGACCTTGGCCAGATCAAGACCCTGGGCCTTGAGAAAGTGCAGCGGCAGAATGCGGGCCTGGGTGCTGTCGCGGCTGCCCACGGCCAGTGACTTTCCGGCAAGGTCATTGATCGTCTTTATGCCCGCGTCTTTGCGCACAATCACGCGCGAACGGAAGTCGCGGTCGCTGTCGCGCATGCCCAGGCTGAGCGACTTGCCGCCCGTGCGCTTGCGCACCCGAACGTGCGCAAGCGGCGTGTTCCAGGCGATGTCAATATGCCCGGCCAGCAGCGACTCCACCTGGCGTTCGTAATTGCTGAACAGGCAGAAATCCATCGGCACATCCTGCTTGCGGAAGTGCTCGCGAATACCTTCCCAGATTGGCACCACCTTGGCGTCGTAGGCCACGGCGCCAAGCAGGATCGTGTTGTCGGCCATGTGTGCTCCTGTTCTAGAACAGCGGCAGGCCGGTCAGCGCCTTGCCCATGAAGTCGTCCAGGTGATCCACCGTCGGCGCCATTACCCAGCCCGCGCGGGCGTCGCGGAACAGACGTTCGACGGGCAGATGCTGGCTGAAGGCCGCGCCGCCGCAGGCCTTCATGGCCAGGTCGGTGACGTTGACGGCCGTGTCCACAGCACTGCGTCGGCTCTGCAGCACGCGAAGCGGCGTCATGGCGTCGGGCTTTTCCATTTCGCCCACTGTGTAACCCAGCAGGGCGCGGGAGCGGTCCGTGGCCACAGCCATGTCGGCCAGGCGGGCGCGCAGGTTGGGCAGGTCGCGCAGCTTCTGCGAAGTGAAGTCAATGCCCGCACCCTGCATGTGGCCGCTGGTGAGTTCAATCGCCTTGAGGCAAAGGCCATGGCTCATGGCCGATGTGCCTACCACAAACCAGGGCAGCACAACCTGCAACATGCCGTCGGCGCCTTTGCCTTGCTCGGTCAGTACATCGCCTGCGGGAATCTTGTAACCCTTCAACGCCACTGGTGCCGAGTCATTGCCACGCAGGCCAACACCGCTGAACGAGCCCTGAATGTCCACACCCGGCTGGCCGTTGCGCACCAGGTACAGCGTGCTGGCCAGCGGCGAAGGCGCGCCGGGCATGCGCGCACTGCTGACGTAGCTTTGCGCCGCCCTGGCTGAAGTCACCCAGCTCTTGGCGGCGTCGGTCTTGAAGTTCGCGCCATCGGCAACCAGGCCCGAACTCGGCGCCCAGAAGTTGCTGCGCGAGCCCTTTTCGCTGAAGGCCAGCGTCGTCAGGTGCCGGTCGGCAGCGGCGTCCTTGAGGATCGCGGCTTTGTCCTTCAGTGTACCGCTGGCGGCAATCTGCTGGGCTGCCGTCACGTGCATCACAAACACCATGGCCGTGCTGGCGCACTCCTTGGCCAGTTCTTCGGCAACGGCTGCAAAGGTGCGGGGCGGCTGGCCTTTGCCGCCAAACTCGGCGCCAATGCAAAGGCCCATCAGGCCGGCCTTGCCCAGGGCGTCAATGCTCTCCTTGGGGAAGCGGGCTTTCTGGTCAACGTCAGCGGCGTGTTTGGAAAGAACTTCCTTGGCGATGCCCGTTGCGGCATCAACGAGTTTCTGCTGGTCGGCGTTCAGGCCGTAAATGTGCGCCATGACAGGCTCCTGATCTGCGCCGCGCGCAGGTCAGTGCCGGGCGCGGGCTATGGTTTGAAGAACGAAGTGAAATGCCACACCTTGCACGAGTTGGCGTGGCGGGCTCAGGTAAAGGGCAACGCCCGGATGGAAGCGACTCACAGCATGGGCGCAGTTTCCTCCAAGCCGATTGGAGGTCAAGTGCCAATGCGCCGCTGAAAAGATGTCTGGCCGGAGATCATCAGCTACTTCACAGTTTCGTCATGCCCCGATTAATCCTGTTGGGAATCTGTTGTCCACCCCACCCATCTTTGGGCAGACATAATGCAGGTGCGGCGGGACAAGCGAACTTGAGCCACAGGGGCAGGCCAATATTGCGCCATCCCTTTACGTGAGCACGGCCGCCGTCAGGCGCCGTGGTCGCGCCTTCGTTTTGCCCGAAAGTTCCATTCACATGAGTGACCTTGCCGGGAAGCGGCGAGGTCGCTGCGGAAACCTGAGAATTGGGCCTTTGAAGGCCTGCTCTCCCAGAGTCCGTTCGAGTTCTCAATCCCAGCCCTCGCCCTTTCCGGTGTCACCGGCCCGTGACCGGGCGGACGTGTGTCCGCCCAAATCCACGAGTCTTGTTCGTTCACTCCGGAAAGGGGGTATGCATGTATCGCCAATGTCTTCTGTTGTGTCTGCTGCTGGCAGTGCCGGCCGCGCTGTGGGCCGAGGAGAAGAAAGAGCCCGAAAAAAAGGAAGAAGCACCTAAGGAAGCGCCCAAGAAAGAGGAAAAGAAAGAAGCACCGGATCTCTGGACGAAGTTCAACTCGATCTTCAAGCCTTACGGCTTCGTACAGCTTGACGCCGCCTGGTCTGATTCGCGGTTCGGGCTTGACGCGGAACTGGCAGCCTTTGTCCGGTCGGAAGACGAGACTGCGCCTCGCACCGGAACCCAGCCGGTGGGTGCGCCCAAGAATGAGTCCGAATTCACCATGTACACCCGCCTTGCGCGACTGGGCTTCGACCTGGACTTCGGCAAGATCGAAGAACTGGGTGACGCGCACATCGGTGGAAAGGTAGAGGTCGACTTCTACGCGCTGCCGGCGTCCGATTCCCGCAGCATGCTGCGCATGCGGCACGCGTACCTGACCATGAAGTGGACCAACCTTGAAGTCCTGGCCGGCCAGACGACCGACCTGATCTCGCCGCGTCTGCCTGCCATCAACTACGACATGGTGATGTGGGGTGCGGGCAACCTGGGCGATCGCCGCCCGCAGGCCCGTGTCACCGGCAACATCAAGTTCGGCAACGCAACCATGACGTTTGCCGTCATGGCCGGCATGACTGGCGCCATTGATGCCCAGAACCTTGACTCCAACGGCGTGCTGGACGGCGTGCAATCAGCCCTGCCGACGGTGCAGACGCGAATCGGGTTTGACTACAAGCTGTGGGAAAAGGGCAACCCGCTGGGCATCGGCGTCTGGACGCATTGGGCGAAAGAAGAGGTCGACAACTTCAACCTTGGCACGCGCGACGAAAGCCACTTTGACTCGTGGGCCATCGGCGTCGACATGCACTTTCCCATCTGGGAAAACCTGCTGTGGATCCATGGCGAAGCCTGGATCGGCGAAAACCTTGATGATGTTCGCGGCGGAATTTTCCAGGGCGTAAACGCCAATGGCGAGGAAATCAAATCCATAGGCGGCTGGATCGAAATCGGATTCAAGATCTTCCCGTGGTGGACTGCACACGCGGGATTCGCCACCGACGACCCGGAAGCCCGCGATCTGCCCGCAACCGGCAAAGTCAGCACCCAGATCGGTTACCTCAAGTTCGAGTGGGCCTTCGGTCCTGTCTACTTCGCGTTTGAGTACTCGCGCTGGGAAACCGAGTACAAGGGATTCGGCGCAGGACGCGCCAATCGCTTCAAGGGATATGTCGGCTACAAGTTCTGAACCCACGTCGGGGTGCGGGCGCATGCCCGCACCCCGGCATTTCCGGAGAAACACCATGCAAACTTTCCGATTCTGTGCCCCACTGCTGGCCGCCGGCATGCTCCTTGTCGGCTGCCAGAACACCGGGGGCAAGGACACAGGCAGCGGCGGCACCACCAACGGCGAGAAAGGTTCCACCGCCAAGCCCAAGCCCGTTGAAAAAGCCGGCAAAGACCGGCACGGAAGCAAGACAGCAACCTTTGACGCCGTGAACTCGGTGACCCTGGAAGTTCCCGAAGGCGCCAAGAGCGTCAGGGCCTGGTTCGCCATGCCCCAGCGCAGCGACCCGGACCAGGAGGTCAGCAACTGGAAGGTCGAATGCGAGCACTCGACCACCATCGTGAAAGACGCCCTGGGCAACGAGTTCATCCAGCTTGAGCTGACCAACCCAAAGGCCGGCCCGGTCGTGGTGAAAAGCAGCTTCACTCTCAAGCGCCACGAAGTGTGCATGCCGGTGGATCCGTCCCTGACCCGGCCGCACACGGCCGACGAACTCAAGAAGCTCGACAAGTACCTGATCGAGCAAAAGCAGGGGGCCGTGACCGCCGAGATCCGCGCCATGGCCGAAAACACAGTGGGCCCCGAGAAAAATCCGCTGAAGGTCGCGCGGCTTCTTTACGACAAGGTGCTTGAACACGTGCAGTACTGGGTGATTGACCCGGGCAAGTGGAAGGCCTCGGGCAGCGGAAGCGCGACGTACACCTATGAGAAATGCACGGGCAACTGCACGGACTTCCACGGCCTTTACCATGCCCTGTGCATGGCCGTGAAACTGCCCTGCCGCACTGTGTACGGCGGGTTCTTTAAAAGCCCGCTGGACGGCGTGGACAAGGACCAGTCTTATCACTGCTGGCTTGAGATCCATGCGCCCAACGTGGGCTGGGTGCCTTTGGATGTCTCGGTGGCAGACCTGTACGCCCAGGACGTGGAGCTGAACGACGCCAACCGCGACCTGGTAAACCTGACGCTGCCCAGCGGTTACCACGGCAAGGACTTGAAGGCCGTGGAATACTACTTTGGCAACCTGGACGAGCGCCGCGTGTTCTGGCACGAGGGCCGTGACCTGGAACTCGGGCAGGCCGACGGCCCGATCAACTTCCTGCCCTGGTACTACGCCGAGGTAGACGGCAAGAAGGCCGGCATCGGCAAGCGCAAGCTGACCTTCAAGGAGAAGAAGTAGGCATGCAGGGACCAACGCCGGAAGACCTTCGCCGCATGGAAGCACTGATCCGCACCGTGCAGGCTGGCGCGGGCACCCGTTGCGCGGCAACGGGTGTCCCGCTTGGCCCGCACGAATTGCTGGTGAATGTCGCCCTGGGCCGCAAGGATCGCCCGCTTGCGCTTGAGGCACTGGCGACGGCCGAAGGCCAGGCGTTGGGTACGTTTCGCGAACGGATGCTGGAGTATGTCGCCGTGCGCCCGTGCTATCGCGGCGCATGGCAATGGGCCAGCGAGCAGACCGGCCACCAAGACGCCATGCGCCCGCCGCTGGCATGGGACGATGCGCCGGCCCCGCCGCAAGATGCACCGGCCGCCCCGGCCCAGCAGGGCGAGCACGCCCAATGGGACGCCGGTGACATGGGCTGCGGCGACCTGGTGCTTGAACTGCGAACGCGCCTGCGGGAGATGGCCCCCGGGCAGGTGCTTCGGCTGCGAGCGACCGACCTGGGCGCACCCGAGGACATCCCCGCATGGTGCGGAATGACCGGCAACAGACTGATCAGACAGCAGGACCACTCTTACTGGATCCAGAGAAAGGAATAGCCATGCCCGGAAAATTCTGTGTCTCCATCACGTGCGGCAAGGACAATACCGACAAAGCAACCGTCGGTTTTGTGGTTGCCAATGCCGCCGTTGCTTCCGACAAACAGACGGTGGTGTTTCTCAGCATTGAAGGTGTGCGCCTGAGCCAGCAGGGTTACGCGGACACCATCCACGAAGAAGGATTCGCCCCGTTGAAGGACCTGATGGCCAACTTTGCCAAGGCAGGCGGCAAGATCTTCGTCTGCTCGCCGTGCTTCAAGAAGCGCGCTCTGGACGAAACCAAGCTGGTGGATGGGGCTGCCGTTGTAGGCGGCGCCAAGCTTGTGGAGTTCCTGGGTGAAGCCGCGCCCGGCATCAGTTACTAGCCGTTCAACCCGGTGGCGGCGCGGTACCGCGCCGCCATCAGGGGTCGGAGATGAACATGAACGACGCACCGGACGCCATCATCGACGGCGGAGACCTTGATTGCGGCAGCGGCCTGCTGCTGATGATCCGCAATGCCATTGACCCGCTGCCCGCAGGCGGGCTGCTGGAAATCCGCAGCCGCGAAGGCAGCGTGCGTGAAGACCTGCCCGCCTGGTGCCGCATGGTGGGGCACGCACTGCTGCGCCAGCAGGAGGCCGGGGGCGGCTACACGCATTATGTCGTGCGCAAGAAGCAGGGCGACACCAGCCTTGCGGGGGACCTCGCAAAGGCCCGCGACTATGAATGGAAGCTGCGCGTGAAGTGGGCCGGCGGCATGCAGGCCAAGGTGCTGTCACGCAATCACGCGTTTTCCGTGGGACAACCCCTCAGCTTCAATACCGAAGACGAGCACGCCACCGCGCTGGAACACCTGCTTGGGGCACTTGGCGGATGCCTGTTGCTGGGATTGCATTGGCGGCTCGGCAAGGCCGGAATACCGGCACGCAATCTGGAGATGGCCCTGCAGGCGCGGGTTGACAATGCGCTGGTATTCCTGGGCATCGAAGACACCGGACACCCCGGCCTGTCCCAGGTGAAGGGCAAGGTTTACGTGGATGCCGATACCGACGAGGACGTGTTGAAGTCCCATTGGTCCGAAACCGTCAAGCGATCCCCGGTGGCCCAGTCCCTGCTGCGGGGCACACGCCTGGATGTGGACTTGCTTCGGGTGCAGACATGAAACTGCCGCCCTTTGCCGTCAGCATGATCGGAAGCTGGCCGCGCCCGGACTGGCTGCTGGAGGCGCGCCGCAAGCGCCGCGCTGATCTGGCCGAGCTGGAGCGGCAGGCCACGCTGCTTGCCATCAAGTACCAGGAAGACGCCGGGCTGGACATCATCGCCGACGGCGAACAGCGCAGAGACAACTTCTTCTCGTTCATTGCGTCACGTCTTGAGGGCGTGCGCCTGATGTCGATGGCCGAGCTGCTGGATCACGTGGACGACAAGGCCGCGTTTGAGCAGATGCTGAACGCGCTGGATGTACCGGCCTTTGCGATCAAGAACCCGGTGGTCACGGGAACGATCAGCGTGCGGGAACCGCTGGCGGTCACTGACGCACGGTTCCTGCGCGCGAGCACGCGGCGCGCCATCAAGGTCACACTGCCTGGCCCGTACCTGCTCAGCCGCTCTACTTACGTCACCAGCTTGAGTTCCGCAGCCTATGCGACCCGCGAGGCCATGGCCGACCGCTTTGTCGAAATCCTGCGCGAAGAACTGACCCAGTTGGCGGCCATGGGAGTTGAAGTCGTCCAGTTCGATGAGCCGGTGCTGTCTGAGATCATCCTGGCGGGCAAGTCCAAGACTCATACGTTCATGTGAGGGGTTCTCGCGGCCAAGGCCAGCCCGGAGGGCGAGCTCAACTATGCGGTGGACCTGATCAACCGGGTTGTTGCGGGCATCCGCGGCCCGATCACCGCCGTACACGTGTGCCGCGGAAACTGGAGCCGCGAAGACGGCGTGCTGCTCTCGGGCGGCTACGAGGATCTGATGCCCTACCTTGCGCGAATGAATGTAGACCTGTTCGCGCTTGAATACGCCACCCCCCGGGCCGGGGCGCTTGAGGCCGTGTCCGCACTGAAGGGAAAGCTGCTGGGGCTGGGCGTGGTCAATCCACGCACGATGGAAGTCGAGGATCCTGAGTGGATCGTGCAGCGCGCGCGCCAGGCAGCGGACATTCTGGGCCATGACAAGGTCATGCTGAACCCCGACTGCGGGTTCGGCACGTTCGCCGACCGCCCGGTCTCAAGTGCCGAAATCGCCGCCGAGAAACTTCGGGCCCTGGTGGCAGCCGCCAGAATTCTTCGCACGTAATACAGCTGCCGGATGCAACAGGCGTCGCAAACGGTCGTGCCGGGGGCGCCGTTTGTGAATGCGCATGACCGTGCCGGGCCTTGCCGGGTTGAACAGGAACTTCGATGCAACGGTAACGCCGCGCCGTGCTTGCCGTAACATGGAGCGCCGGTTGCTGCTATTCTCCGCGCCACCACCTTATGGATGCACCAACGGGTACAGTCACGCTGGTCTTTACCGACATCGAGGGCAGCACCTCGTTGTGGGAGAAGTACCGCGACGCCTTCAAGCCCGTGCTGGAAGAACATAACCGCATCATGCGCCAGGCCGCCGAGGCCTTTCGGGGCTATGAGGTCAAGACCGAAGGTGACGCCTTTTTCGTGGCATTCGCACGGCCCGCCGACGCGCTTGAGTTCGCGCTGCGCGCCCAGACGGAACTCGCCCACGTGAAGGCTGGGGCCGACGCCGTCAAGGTGCGCATCGGCATCCATACCGGCGAGCCGCTGGTGGAAATCGACCG
Source organism: Planctomycetota bacterium (assembly GCA_019636215.1). Classification (GTDB taxonomy): domain Bacteria; phylum Planctomycetota; class UBA8742; order UBA2392; family UBA2392; genus H3-PLA7. The sequence goes on from JAHBXZ010000003.1 coordinate 267,041, forward strand.
CCACGGCCGGGCCGATTACTTCGGGCCTGCCGTCAACAAGGCCGCGCGCGTCGCATCCGCCGGCCACGGGGGCCAGACCTTGCTGACCCAGGCGGCCTGGCATGCCGCGGGCGTACGCGACGAAAACCTTCCCGTAGCTTCGCTGGGTGAAGTGCGCCTGCGCGGCATCGAGGAACCCGAACGCCTGTTCCAGGTCACGCCGCGCGACCTTGCACCGGCCCAGTTTCCGCCGCTGCGGGGCGTTGCCGAAAACCCCACCAACCTGCCGTCGCAGACTACCAGCTTTGTGGGTCGGGGCCGTGAACTGCGCGCACTGCGCACACTGCTGCTGGGCAACCAGAGGCGCACCACGGATTCGGTCAAGCCGCTGGACACCCTGGCGCGTGAACCGGGCGTGCCCGACACCGGCGTGATTGTGCGCGCCACACTCGAACGCGACCGCGGCGCGCGGCTGATTACCCTGACCGGGCCCGGCGGCTGCGGCAAGACACGCCTGGCGGTGGCACTGGGCTCTGACGTTCTGTCCAGCTTCCGCGACGGGGTGTGGTTTGTGGACCTGGCCGATGCCGCCGACGAAGCCGGCATCACGACAGCCGTGGCAGCGGCGCTTCGGCTGGACCTTCCGCCGGGCCGTGGCGGGCCGGGCCAGCGCCTGGCCTGGGCCATGGAAGGCCGCGAGATGCTGCTGGTGCTGGACACCTTCGAACACCTGCGCGGTCAGGCGGCGCTGCTACAGCAGTGGCTGCGCACGGCACCGCGCCTGAAGCTGCTGATCACCAGCCGCGAACTGCTGCGGCTGGACGGCGAACTTGAGTTTGCCGTGACGCCTTTGCCGCTGCCGGCCATGGACGACGTGCAGCCCGGCACCGCGCGCCTGCCTGCCCGCGTGTCTGATTCCCCGGCCGTGCAGTTGTTCCTGGAACGCGCGGCGCAGGCCAGGCCGGGCTTTGCCCTGACCCACCGCAACGCCGCCGCGATTGCCGAAATTGTAAACCGCGTCGATGGCATCCCGCTGGCGATTGAACTGGCCGCCGCGCGCCTGCGCGGCCTGACGCCCGAGCAGCTGGCAGAGCGCCTGCGCGGCGGCATTGAGCTGCTTTCTTCGCGCGACAAAGGCGGCGGGCGGCGCAGCAGCCTGACCGACGCAATTGCCTGGAGTTACGGCCTGCTGGATGCCTGGGAGCGCACGGCGCTGCTGCAACTGAGCATCTTTGAGGGTCCGTTTTCGCTGGAATCGGCAGAAGCCGTGCTGCTGATGGAACACCCGCTGGATGCAACTGCTGAGGGCGCCGACGATCCGCCACCGGAAACCATGGATCTCGTTTTCTCGCTGCGAGACAAGAGCCTTCTGTCGCTGAAATCCGACGACGACCGCTACCTGATGGATCTGCTTGGCACGATCCGCGCGTGGCTGGTGCCTGTGCTGGACCGCGTTGCCGGCGACGACTTCATGGCGCGACTTCGCCTGCGCCACGCCCGGCATTTCGCGCAGCGCGCCGGTGCATTGGCGGCACTGCTGGAATCACCCATGGGCCACAGCCTGCGCGAGGCCGACACCTGGGGCATTGCCGACACGCAGGGAGCCGCGCTTTGGGCACTGGCCAACGACCAGTTGCTGCTGGGTCTGCGGCTCGCCCAGGCGGCCTGCCGCATCTTTCACTCACGCCACCGCTACCAGGACATGCACGGCATGGCACAGGCAGCGATGGACCGCGTGAACCAGCTGGGCGGGGCCGATGCCCTGCGCAACAAACCGGAAGTCTGGAACCTGCTGCCCGCACTCATGACCAACCTGGCAACGGCTACGCAGAGGCTGTTCCAGCTCGACAGGGCCATCGAACTGGGCCGGCAGGCCCAGGAACTTGCCCACCAGGCCGGCGACCGGCGCTCCGAGGCCGAAGCGTTGAACATCCAGGGCATCAGCTGTTTCTACACTCGCGACTTCGATCAGGCACGCAAGTGCTTCGACACCAGTCTTGCCATCCACCGCGCCCAGAAGGACGAACGCGGCATAGCCAACTCGCTGGCCAATGTTGCCATGGCACAGATCCATGGAGACTTCGAGGAAATGCGCCGCCTGGCGCAAGAGGCGTACTCGATCTACGCCCGGCTGGGCGACAAGCGCGGCCAGGCCCGCGCCGCGAACACGCTGGGCGTGGCCTTTGAATGGATGCGCGACTACGACCGCGCGCGCGAACTGTATGAAGACAGCATCCGCCTGAAACTGCAGATCAAGGACGAAGCCGGGGCCGCCAACAGTCGGGGCAACCTGGCCTCGATGGACTACCGCGGCCTGCGTTTTGAAAAGGCACTGGAACAGTTTGAACAGATCATCGAACCGCTGCGCCGCGGAGGCGACAAGAACAACTTTGCCATGGCCTTGGAAAGCATGGCCACGATTCACGTCGGGATGGGACGGCCCGAGGCAGCGCTGGAACTGCTGGACCGCTGTACCGCGATCCGCCGTGAGATCAACGATCGCGGCGGGCTGATGGACGCGCAATCCATTCGTGCCGCGGCGCTGGCAGCCTGCGGCCGGACACTTGAGGCCGAAGCCCAGTGCGACGAGCTGCTGGCCCTGGCACAAGAACTTGCGCGCCCCAACGACGAACTGCTGGCCCGGCTGCGCTGCGCCCTGTGCAGCCCACGGCAGGATCGCCCGGCGCACCTGGCTCGCGCCACGGAGCTTGCGGCCATGCCCGAGCTGATTAATGAGGACAAAGAAGTGCTTGTCGGGCTGGTGAATGCCGAACACATGCCGGACCAGGCCGCAGCCAACCAGTTGCGCAAGACCTTGTTGGCCCGGACGCGCTTTACCACCAAACTGATGGATGTGATTTTCCGCGCGCAGTTGCAGTGTCTGGCCGCCGTGTGAAACAAGTCCGGCCCGCCGGGCGTTACATTGTAGAAGCATTGCGCGGGCGCGCGGCGTGCTATACTGGCCGCGGACCGCACGGAGCAACACGTGAACGCCGACGAGTTCAACCTTTCCCGCCTGATCAACTCGATGAAAGAACTGCGCCACATGTCGCTGGGCGACCAGGTACGCCAGGCGCTGGAGGGCGAGAAACTGGGGCTGGATGCCGGCACATTGGCCGACCTGATTCACGAGCTCGAACACGATATTGAAGAACACATTGAGCGCCTGGAGAAAATGTCCGGCGCCATGACCGAACAAGAACGCAACTTCCCCGAAAACATGGCCACTTCCCGCAGGGCCGAGGTCGCCTACCAGTCCGGCTGCGACATGGAAGAAGTCGAAAGCCTGTGCACGGCGTTTGCCCGGGCCCGAGAAATCCTGGCCGGGTCCACCCAGGGGGCGGTGCTGGACCTGAAGCTCCTGTTTTCCAACCTGCCCGGCCTTGCCGGGGCCGACGGGGTGCCCAAGGTGCCCGCCCAGTTGCTGGAAGACCTGCTGAACGGCAAGTTGCCGCTGCGCAAGGCCCGCACAACCGGGTCGGCCGAAGGCGAGCTTGAAGCCCTGTTCGACCTGGAGCGCGTCAGCGCCCCCAAGAACCGCCTGCCCAAGGACTGGAAGCCCTGACGCCCGTCCCTTGCAACCCGGTGTCCATCCGAGTACCCTTTCGCCCCCTCGCGCGGGAACTTTGCCGCGCAGGCAGCACTGGAGATTTCACGGATGGTCATTCTTCGCTTTTCGCGCACCGGCCGCAAACACATCAGGCGTTTCCGCCTGGTTGCCACCGAGCACAGCCTGCCGCGCGACGGCCGTTACCTAGAGATTCTGGGCCACTACGATCCCACCGAACCCACGCAGGAAAAGAAGCTGGTGTTCAAGAAGGAACGCGTGGAATACTGGCTGGGCAAGGGCGCACAACCCTCCAATACCGTATGGACGCTGCTGCGCAAGCACGGCATCAACAAGGCCATCGCCCGCGAACTTCGCAAGAAGGGTTCCGCGGCGCAGGCCTGATCCTGTCGCTGATTCTGGCGCTATCCGGCTGCATTTCGCCGCCGGACCGTGACCAGTCGCGCGACGCGGAAATGGCTGCCAGCAGCACCCTGTTGAAACCCCAGGCGCGCGGCCCGGTGGAGGGCCAGCGGGCCCTGCCCGATGACCCGCCCGCCCCGCCCCTTGCGGAAGACGTCGCCAGGCTGGCATCCGAAGTCCGCCTTGAGCGCGTGCAGGCCGATAACCGCCTGCGTCAGGCCGGCAGCTCGGGCGTGATGGCCGCGGCCAGGTACCTTGGCACGAACAATGCACCCGCGGCGAACCTGGTTGAGGCGATGAATTTCCTGATCAAATCCGAAGTGAACGCGCTGGCTGCAGCCGACGCGTCCGAAGTGCGCGACCGCCTGGCATCCGCCCTTTCTCATCCGCATGGCAAGGTTCGTGCGAGCGCGGCGCGCGCATTGCAGGTTCTGGGCCCCGGTGACCAGCGCACAGCATTTCTGCAGGCTATCGGTGACCCGGAAACGCGGGTTCGCTGGGCCGTTGTGCGGCACTTCGGCGATTACCCCGGCGATGCCGACCGCGCCCAGCTGCTGATCCTGCTGGGGTACCTGCGCGCGGGCACAGAGGCCGAGTTTGGCAGGCTTGATGCCGATGGAAACGGTGAGGTCTCACGCACCGAGTTTGTACGCGGTGCCGACGAGTTCGCGCGCCTGGACAAAAACGCCGATGGCAGAATCTCGCGCGCCGAATGGCTGGAGCCCGTAGACTCTGGCGTGCGCACCGACGTGTACCAGATTCTGCTGCGCCTGCATGAAAAACTGACACCCGATCAGCGCCCGATTGTGTACAACCCCCTGTCCCCGGCCGGCGAGCAGCAGGATGCCATCACCGGGTGGCAGGCCTGGATCGACGCGTTGCCCAAGGACCGATAGCCGCAACAAGACCAAGGAATCCCATGCCCACGCTGCGTGAACTTCAAAGCAAAGCAAAAAAGCTGCTGGTCAGCTGGCGCAAAGAAGCCGCCGACGGCTTCAAGAAGGACAAGCGCAGCCCGGTTTCGCACCTGTGTGCCAGCATCCTGATGCGCAACAACAGCATCACCAACGCCGGCAAGGCCGAGGCCGCGCTGCGCAAGCGGTTTGTGGACTGGAACGAAATCCGCGTCAGCCCGATTGCCGAGGTCCAGGAAGTACTTGAAGAAGCCGGCACACCCAGCGCCGACAGCAAGGCCTATGCCCTGCGGCGCTTTCTGCGCGATGTGTTCAGCAAGTACACCAAGACCAACCTGTACTTCGACCTGATGGATATCCCTGAAATTGTACCCGTCCCGATGAACGCCGACGGCACCCCGGCCGCGCCGGTAGCCGGCGGCGACGACGATGATGAAGACGATGACGCCGTATCGCGCGAAAGCGGCCTGCCACCCCACCTGGAAATCCCGGGCTTTGTGGACATGAACAGGATCATCGACCAGCCGATGCCGCTGGACCCCAAGCTGATCAACGAAAAGAACGGCATTCACGTGGCCGGCATCACCTGGGACGATTCCGAACGCGGGCCGTTTGTAGCGTTGTGGCGCGTGGCGCTGGTCAACGGCCTGGTGGAACCCCAGCTTTCCGCGCAGGAGGCGCTGTCCAAGCTGCGAACCATCGCCCCTGAAAAAGAACGCGATCACTTTGCCTACTTCGCAATCCTGCACGCCGAGTTGAACTGGCCATCGGTCAGCAGCAAGAGCGACCAGCTTCGCGCCAAGTACAAGAAGAAGGACGAAGACGAAGAAGAAGCACCCCCGGAATCCAGGCGCCAGAAGGTAAAGGCCGGGAAGTAAGCGATCGGCAGTGGGTGTGGCCGGCATTGACACGGGGACAGGACGCAAGCTACAGAACACGAAACTCAGGACTCAAGACACGGAACTGTTCACATGTCCATTTTCGTCAACAAATCCACGCGCGTAATCTGCCAGGGAATCACCGGCAACCACGGCGCGTTTCACTCCGCGCGCTGCATTGAATACGGCACCAACTTTGTCGGCGGCGTCACGCCCGGCAAGGGCGGCCAGGTCTTCGACAAAGACCCCGCCGGAAACGTCATCAAGCGCCCCGACGGCAGCCAGGCCATGCTGCCCATCTTCAACACCGTGGCCGAGGCCGTCGAACAGGTTGGCGCGGACGCCAGCATGATCTTCGTGCCGCCACCGCTGGCCGCCGACGCGATTCTTGAAGCTGCCGACGCCGGCGTGAAGCTGGCGATCTGCATCACCGAAGGCATCCCGGTAATGGACATGGTGCGCGTGCGCAAGCTGCTGCGCGAAAAGTACCCCAACACACGCCTGATCGGCCCCAACTGCCCCGGCGTGATCACGCCAGGCGAATGCAAGATCGGCATCATGCCCGGCCACATCCACAAGCCCGGTAACATCGGCATCGTCAGCCGCAGCGGGACACTCACCTACGAAGCCGTGCACCAGGTGACCAACGCCGGCATGGGGCAAAGCACCTGCGTGGGCATCGGCGGCGACCCGGTCAACGGCACGAACTTCATTGACGTGCTGGCGGCCTTCAACGCCGACCCGAAGACCGAAGCCGTGATCATGATCGGCGAAATCGGCGGCAGCGCCGAAGAAGACGCCGCACGCTGGATCGCCCGCAACATGCACAAGCCGGTGGCCGCCTTCATTGCAGGCCGCACCGCGCCCCCGGGCAAACGCATGGGCCACGCCGGCGCGATCATCAGCGGCGGCAAGGGCACAGCCGAAGAGAAGATCAAGACACTGCGCGAGTGCGGCATCACCGTGGCCGAAAGCCCCGCCGACCTCGCCAAAGCCCTGCTCGAGGCCATGGGCGCACGGCACTAGACCAACCGAAGCAAGAACTGGTGGCACAGGCACCCCTGCCTGTGCCATTTTCATTTGACGACCAACCACTCCTGTCACGGCGCGTATCAGCGTGGGTAGTCATTCTCCAACCCTTGAAAGGACACCCACCATGCGCCTGATTGCTGCCTCCCTGTTGCTGGCCCTGTTTGCCGCGCCGACCTTTGCCCAAAAGACCTCGCTGCTCAGCACTTCCAAGGACGACAAGGGCGTCGTCACCTGGAAACTGGCCTACAGCGGCGACATTGAACTGACCCACCTGCTGGACACCTATGCCGACACCCGCGGCATGCGCATCCAGTACGAGCCACGCAAGCTGCCCGACACGGTGCGCACTTCGGTGCCCACCGCCGGCGTTGAACTTGCCGGCGAACAGATTGATCTGTTCGTGCAGGGCGTGCTGGGCGAATACAAGTGGCTGCTGACAGGCATCGGCACCAAAGCCGGAACGATCATTCCGATGGTCGAAGGCAGCACGGTGGCCCGCACCGTGGACGGTGACACATTGGCAAAGGCCAACCCGGCCGAGTGGGTCAATTGTGTCTACAACCCCGTCTACATTGACTCGAACTCGCTGCGCGGCGCTCTGCAGAACCTGACTTCGCGCCAGGGCGGCGCGGTGATGCCCACGGCCATGGGCGGGTTGATCATTTCCGACCGCTGCGACCGAGTGCGCGAGCTGTACAAGGCCGCACAGGGCATGGACAAGCCCGGCCCCTGCACCAAGCTGCCGCGCCGCCATGACCTTGCCGAAGGCGTGGAACCCGCCGACGCCAAGCGCGTCATTGAAGAACTCTTCAGCAAACCCGAAGCCCGCGAAGCCACCGTCGAAGTCAGCATCCTGGGCGGCAAGCGCGCCATCATCATCCGCGCCCGTGTCAGCGACCACGAACAGATCGCCAAAGCACTCGATCTGCTGAAGTAGAAGCGGCGGGAATGTAGGCTGGCAGCCATGCACCGTTTCATGATTGCCCTTGCCCTGATGGCCCTGCTTTGCGCATCCAGCGCAGGGCAGGGCCGTGGGCCTGGCGGGAACAGCCCGGGCGTGCCCCTGTTGGAACTGGTTTGGGCTAATTCGGAGTACAACCGCCACAGCTACGTGCTTTCAGAAGACATCAATCAGAAAACCGTTGACATCTATTTCGGGCGCGGCGGCGCACGCCTTCAACTGGCGCAAGTGAATTCTCTTACGAACAGCGCGCTGGACGCTTCCGGGTTCGTCCTGACTCCATCAAAGACTTTCACGTGGATCGACAAGCGGTCATCCTTAGTCCGCGAGGTCGTGCCCGTGGACACTGCGGCCCTGCAGGAGGCCCCAAACACGGCGATGGTCTGGTACTTCTGGCCTGAGGTTGCCCTGTTCCAGACCGAGCGCTCAACTTTTCAGCGTTATGCCGACCGCGTCGGATTCCTGTTCTTTCCGGGTGGCGGCGTGGCAATGATGGGCAGTGCTGCAGACGTTCGCGAGTCCGCGGCGTTCCTGACGGATTTGAACTCCCAGACCGCGCGGACCACTGTGTTGCACCTTCCGTCCGGCGCGGATGAGTCGGTGGCCAAGCGTGCACTGTCAGACCTTGGTACTCAGAACTTTGTTGTCACTCGCGGCAAGATTGTCGTGTACGCAACGCCGGCACAACTGGCCCAGGTTCGACTGGTGTTGGAAGCACTCGGGGCATAGATGCCGCGCTGGCCGACCATCCTGTTTTGCCTGCTTCTGGCCTGCACGCTGGCATCGGCCCAGTTCAAGCCGATCGAGCCCGACAAAGACGGCGTGATGGTGATGAAGGGATTCTTGCAAGACATTCCGGTGCGGGAGCTGATTCGGGTGTACGAGTCGGGCACGGGCAAGAAGGTCCACATTGCGGACGACCTGAAACTCAGCGCGAACGTAACCATCAGTGCGCCGTCAGAAGGGCTCAAAGTCGACCGCACCGTGATGCTCGAGTTGATTGAAGAAACATTACGCCGCAGCGGTTTCATCCTGTGCGTCCGTGAAGACGGAGACCTGGAGGTCCTGCAAGCCGTCACAGCGCCAGCCCGCGACGTCAACGAAGCCCAACTGGCCGAGGCTGCGGCGCAGGAACGCGTTCGCTTCACCATGACCAGGGATCGTCGACTGGCCCCGCTGTTGGCCGCGTCATATGCACCACGCGGTTGCACGATTGACGCATCCCGCCAAGACACATTGGTGATCACCGGGCGTGCCGATGCGGTACGGGTGTGGCGGGATGTCGCGACCCGAACCATGGAAAGCTACGCCATCGTTGCCATTTTGTACAACCCGCCCGTGGGTTGGACTTTGCCAGAGTTGCAAGCGCTCATTGAAACCGCGTTCCGGAACCCGACCTGGTGCACCGTCAAGGGCGATCAGCTTGAGGTTGCCACGTTCGGAAACGTGCACTCCGAAATTGCGACAGTGCTGGGTCACTTCAAGTAAGGACAAACCATGCGCCTGATTGCCTTGCTCCTGCTTGCCCTTGTTCCGTCCGTCGCCCTCGCACAGCCGAAGCCGGACGGGCGAGGCCAGTTGGAAGTAGTGACCGAAAACGGTGTCAAGGCGCTCAAGATAACTGCGGGCGGGAAAGTCGCGCTTACTGACCTTGTGCGACTCTACGCCGAATGCAAAGACGCCGCAGTGATCGGCGATACCCAGCTTCGCGGCGATTTTGAAATCCTTGCAGGCTTGGCAAGCAAGACGTTTGCCGGCGAAGGCCTGGACCTGTTCGTACAGGACGCGCTTGAAACATCTCGTGTTGGATTTCGTGTAGGCGACAACGGCATCCTGCTGATTTCCGTGTTGGTCGAAATGGGTTCCCGCGTCAGTTCAATCTCGGAAGACGAGCTCGCCAAGGCCAACCCCGCTCATTGGGCCAACCTGGTGTTCAGCCCGCGCCACTGCGACATCAGCATGTTGCGCGCCGGGCTTCAGAACTTGACATCCCGTCAGGGTGGCCAGGTGAACACGGTGATCCCTACGGCCGTGATCATTACGGAGCGGGTAGACCGCTTGCGTCAGTTGCTGAAAACCGCCAAAGAAATCGACGCGGCAGCGGCCCAGACACTGAAAACCTATGCGCTGCCAGAAGGCGTCGAAGCCACAGCCGCCGAAAAAGTGTTGCGTGACCTGTTCACAGACGCCAAGGACATGCGCGGCACCCGTGTCACCGTAATTGCCGCGACGCGCAAGATCCTGGTGCTGGCAAAGGCCGACGTGCACACCCAGGTTGTTGAGTCGATCAAGCAACTGAAGTGAAATCCAACGCGGCACTTCGTGGCGCGTTACAAAGTAATCTGCTACGGAGCCTTCCGATGACTCGCGTCCTTGCTGCCCTGATCGTGATTGCTGCCTGCACAGTGTTCACGCTGGCTGAAGAAGAAAAGCCGCCGGTGCGCTTTCCCTTTGGGCCTGCGCAGACAAGCCTTCCCTTTGAAGTGATCCAGCAGGACGGCAAAACCGCCTGGAAGGTCACCGGCAAAGGCAGCCTGCGCATCGAAGACCTGATCGGCGGGCTGGCCTCGGCCAGGAACCTGCGCGTCACCTTTAGCCAGCAGGCCGCCGGGCGCGTCAAGGAAAACGTGCCCTACGTGGGGCCGGACTCCGGCATCGTCGTTCCCAATGCCGAACTGGCCGACTACGCCTCGGAACTGATGGCCTCCGCCGGCCTGACGATTGTAGGCGCAAGCACCGGCAAGGCCCGCGTGGTCAAGACCGACGAAGCCCCGGCCATTGCCCTGTACGTGAACGAGATCGAACTGCCGGAGCTGCCCGCCAGCGAGTGGGTCACCGTGCGCGGTACGCTGCGGCTGGCCAGCATCGATACTGTCATTGTGCTTGCCCAGAGCCGCGCGCGGGGCGAGGGCGGCCTGACAGTGCGCACTGAGTCCAGCAACTTTGTGCTTACCGGCCCCGCCGGACAGGTGCTGGTGATGCTGCGTATGATCCGCGAGTCCGACTCCGCCAGTGCGGGCAGCGACGGCAAACTGGTGCGGGTATACGAGTTGCATGAGTCGGTCAAGGCTGCCGACGCCGTACTGGTGATCCGCGCGCTGTTCGACGAAGGCGGCCAGAGCATCCACAACGTCGAGAAAAACATCGTGATCCAGGCCAATCGTGGCAATGCGGTGAATGTCGCCGTCTTGCCGCCCAAGAACCGCATTGTGGTGCGCGCATCTACCTCCGACCACGCACTGGTGGCGCTGGCGGTCAACGGCATGAAGTAGCCCCCGGCGCGCAAATCACGTACAACGGCGGCGGAGGATTCCATGACGCGAATGACCGCCGCCGTGATTCTGCTGGTTGTCTGCATGCTGGGCTTTGCATCCGGTCAGGCCGCGGAAACCCGGCCCGACTGGCGCACCGTGCGCACCAGCACCGCCTTCCTGTGGAAGTACTGGCAGAAGGACGCCAAGCGCTATGAGGTTCCGGCACTGGCGCTTGTGCAGCAGTTTGCGGAATCCGCCAAGGTTGCTGTCAGGTTTGATGAACCTTCACTGGTGCGGGTGGCCCCGGTTTCGCTGGTGCTTGGCGAGGGCGCTGAGCCCCCTGCACTGTTCGACCTCTGCCAGATGGCGCTGGCCCCGCGCTACACCCTGTTGCCCGAAGGCGGCGACCGCCGGTTCACGGTGTGCCTCATTTCCGACGTGGGCTCGCGCGCGCCCCGTGTCGCGCCCGAGGAACTCGAGGCACTGGCAGCGCATGAGTGGGCTGTGCTGGTGGCCGAACTGGGCGGACGCGACGCCCGGGCCGTAGAGCGCGCCCTGCAGCCGCTGCGGGGCATGTCGGGCAAGCTTGAAATCACCAACGACGGCCGTTCCCTGATGATCATTGACATCGGCACCAACCTGCGGCGCATGCACGGGCTGATCCCGTCCCTGGATCGCGTACGCGAAGTTGTGCCGCTGGTGCCCTACCAGCGCGCCAGCAAGGCCGACCTTTCGCGCCTGGTCATCAGCCTGCGCGCGCTCAACCTGCTGTTCTGCCGCAACAGCGGCATCCCGGAAGACAAAGTGATTGTGAACTGGGATTCTGAAACCGGCGTACTGTCAGGCATGATCCCGCGCCCTCTGGCGGGCACAATAGACGCGGCCATGGAGGCTGCCGAGTCCCGCCACACCCAGCGCGAAGCCGCCGATGCGGCAGAGCCCGGCCGCTTTGTCCAGTTTTCGATCAGCGCGCCCGCCGGCATGGAGGTAGTGCAGTTCAGCGTCAGGCTGCGCATGCTGTTCGATACCGAAGCCAATGGCGGCCACGCCCGCTTTGTGCCCAAGGACGACAAAACGCCCACGCTGTTCGTGCGTTGCCGCCCATGGTTGGAGGCCGAAATCCGCGAAGCCGCAGCGTTGATGTCGAATTGACGATGCGAAATCCGGCCTGATTTCAAGATTGTCCGAAAGTGTAAGAGCGAAAGCGCCGAACCCATAAAGGGTGAAACGCGCTTGAACGCCCAAATTGACTCGACGACCTCCAGCCCACGACACCGGCCTTAGACCCTCGAATCGAATCCGCCCGCAACCCGCTTCACCAAGCGATTTATCTGGACACGCCCCCACTGCATAAGCGTTAATATCCAGTGAGGAGAGCGTGGCCCCGAAGAAGCCCCGGGGGACGCGGAGGTAGCATAATGTCATATTCTCTCCTACGGTTACTGACACTCCCTCTGGCGGTGGTCTTTTCCCTGCCCTTGGCCGCCCAGGATGCCGAGTTCCGGGCTGCGTTCCGGCGTCTCGCATCCCCCACCGCCGTGGAACGCGAGATCGCCGTTGCCGATATCGCTGACCTCAAGGGCGACATCGCCGCCGCCGCACGCATTGCCTTCAAGGACGCCACGGACGCCGAGCGCCGGGGCCTGCTGGAGGCCTTTGAGTTGCGCAAACAGGGCGCTTTGCTGGCCCATGCCGCCGAACTCTACGCCGACGCCCGCCAGGAAGATCGCATGGTGGCGGCCCTGCGCGGCTATGTTCTGGCGCTGCCGGAATCTGAGCTCACGGTTGATGAATCAGCCCTTACCCCGGCAGGGCTGGCCGCTTGGCTGCGCCTGAAGCAGGACTGGCTGCGTCTGGAGATCTCGTACCAGCTGATCGACGCCCTGCAGAAGCCCGGCAAGTTCCATGGCCAGTTCGAACACCTGCGCAGGCGCGACACCCACGCCCTGGACGCCGAACTGGTCTGCCTGATTGAACTTGAACCCGGCTATGCCGAGGCCTTGAACGAGGCCGCCGCCCGCCGCCTGGCCGCCGGGGCCGATGCCGACCGGGTGTTCACAAACCCCTGGCGCAAGTTGAGCCTGGCACAGGGGACCTTCGACCTGGCGTTGAACGTCATGCGCACCAACGACGTCGACCTGATCGGCCCTGCCCGCGAAGGCACCTTGGCAGGCATTGAAGTGCTGTCCGACGTTCGCACCGCCGCGGTTCGGGCCTTGGCTTCCAGCCCGGCCGGCGAGCGCCTGGCGCCGCTGCTGCGCGCCTGGCATCGAGCCGTGGCCTCCACCGAGGTGCCCGCCCCGATGCGCGGCAGCGTCAGCCTGGAAGGGCTGCGCACAGAACTTGAACTGACCCTGGCCCGCCACGGCGACCGCGAGCTGCTGGATGTCCGCCTGGCCGGTCTGCGCAGCACAGTCGAGCGCTTTGCACAGGGCGGGATTCCGGTGACCGCCCGCATTTCCTCGCGCCCCGACATTGCCGCGCGCAACGAGGCTGCGCACCTGCTGCTGCGCTCGGGCGATCATGCCGGCGCGGAGAAAGAGTGGCTCGCCCTGGCCCGTGAAGCGCAAGAGATCGAACGCCTGCAGCGCGACCAGCAACGCAATGCGGTGGCGACATTTCTGGGCTCCGTTTACTATAATCTGGCCTGTGCCCAGGCCCTGCAGCTGAAGCTGACCCGGGCAGGACAGAGTCTTGAGAGCGCGGTCGCCTATGGATACCGGGACTACAGCTGGATGCTGGAAGACGGCGACCTCGAATGCCTGCGCAGCACCCAGCCGTTCCGCGACTGGTTCTCGCGCCTGGCCCCGCCTGCGCTGGTCGATCGCCTTGCTGGCCTTGATCAGCCTTAGCCCGGCACTGGCATCGCAAGCCAACGACAGCCTTGCTTCCCCTACCGCCATCGAACGCGAAACGGCCCGCGCAGGCATGGGCGACAAGGCCCTGGCCATTTACCGCAAGGCACTCAAGGACGGCGCCGCCCCTGCACTGCTGGTGGATGCGCTGATGGAACTGGGGCGCAAGCGCGAAGGGGCGGACATCGGCCTGATTGCGAGGCACGTGTCTTCACTGGACCCGCACGTTTCAACCGCTGCGGTGGATGCCCTGAAGGGTTACGGGCGTGCGGGGCTGAAGGCCGTGCAGGCGCTGGATGCCGCCACCATTGATGCCCAGACCCGACGCCAGGCTCTGGACCTGCTGCTGCTGGATCACGTCAAGAACTGCTGCAGGCGCGATTTTTCTGTCAACCCGCTGCGGCTGGATTACACCGCACGGCTGGACGAACTTTACTCGGTTGACCTGCCGCTGGACGACCTGCTGATGAAGCTGCTGCGCGATGCCTTGCCGGATATCCGGCAGGACATCGAGGGCACCCGTTACTACTACTATTACGGGTATCAGCCTGTGCGCGAACAGCCGTTTGTCGAGTACGGCGCGCTGGCGGTGGCCGCACTGGCCCGCCGCCGGCCGGAATCGCTGGAACGCGAGATGTCGGAATTGGCCCGCGTCAGCAACGAGGATCGCGGCTGGTACGGTTATGGCAACCAGCGCGCGCCGGTTACGCTTGAGCTTGCGGCCTTCTTTGCGCGGCGCGGCCAGACGGCGCTGGTCGACAAACTGATCAACGACATGCAGTCGATGCTGCGCTGGCAGGAAGGCCGCTATGCCGTGCCCTTTCACCTGCAGCTGGCGGCGTTGCAATCCAGTGCACTGGGTGAACACTCTGCGGCGCTGGACCGCATCAACGCCGCCCTGAAATCCGTGGGTCTGGAACCCGACCAGGGCGTTGGTTACGCGCACTACCTGCGCGCGCGCATCCTGTTGCACCTGCAGGAAGAAGGCGAAGCCCTGCACGCGCTGGAAGACGCCATGGAGGCCTCAAACTCGCCGCCTGTGCTGGTCATGGTGGACAACGCCTTTGACAAGCTGCGAACCGAGCGTCGGTTCCGCGACGTGCAGCGCTTCTGCGAACTGCGCGAGAAGTTACTGCCGCCGCAGTCGCGGCCATGGCGCAAGGGCGAACCGGAGCCAGAGCCCGAACCCGAGCCTGAACAGCCCGAGCCCGTCGAAGACGATGATTAGCGCCGTCTGGGGCCCGATCAGCTGGGATTCTCCGTGGTTGCTGCTGGCCTGCCTCCCGGTCGCAGCTGCCGTTACATTGGTCCTGTTGCGCACCGGCACACCGCTGCCGGCCTTGCGTCGCGCGCTGGGTGGCATCGGGCTGGGCCTGTGCATTGCCGGCGCACTGGTGGCCGCTGCCGGCCTGCACTGGCAGGCGCGCGGCGACCGACGCACCGTCTGGGTACTGGTGGACCGTTCTCTGTCTGCGGGTGACGCCGCCGAGCGCAAGCTGCCGGCTGTGCTGCGCGACCTTGCCGCGTCACTGGGCGAAAACGATTACGTCGGCGTGATCGGCTTTTCTGACACCGCCCAGATCCTGATGCAGCCCCAGCCCGCCCGCGGCGTAAATGCCGACCTGCGCCTGCCGCGCGTCGAGGCCGCCGACGAGACCTGGCTGGCCTCTGCACTTGAGTTGGCGGCGCAGCACAAGCTGCCGGATTCTGAGGCCTTCGCGCTGCTGATTGGCGACGGTCACGACAGTTCCCTGCGCTACGGCATTGACCTTCAGCGCGAAGCCCGCCAGGCCGGGGTGCGGCTGTTCACCCTTGCGACGGATTCCGAGCCCCTGCCCGAATCCGCCATTGCCGATTGTTTTGCGCGACTGGCCGGCGAAGACCAGCGGCTTCTGGCGATTGACCTGGTGGTTTTCTCGACGGTCTCGCAGCGAGTCACACCCGAAATCAAGCTCAATGGCGAGTCCGTATCGGCCGTGTTCGCCGGGGGCGCGCCGATTGGCCCGGTGGCCGTCGGCCCCGGTCGTACACCGTTGCGGCTGATCGTGGAGCCGCGCCGCCGGCTGGCGACCTATGTGGTCGAAGTAACCCTGGCCGCCGAACAGAACAGCTACCCGCGCAATGACTCCATCAAGCTTGCCGTGCGCGGCCCCGGCGAGGCCCGAGTACTGCTGCTGCACGGGGAATCCGGCCCCGAGCGCGCCCTGCTGCGCGCCCTTGGGCGCGCGGGCATTGAAGTAACCATGGGCGACGCCTCGATCATGCCCGGCGAGGCCATGGAACTGGCCCAGTTTCAATCCGTGATTCTCAGTGACGTGCCCGCCACCGACCTGACGCCGGCCCAACTTACGTTGATCAATCGCTTTGTGCGCGACGGCGGCGGCCTGGCGATGATCGGCGGGCCGCGCAGTTTCGCACCGGGCGGATACTACGAGACGCCGGTCGAAGCCGTGTTGCCCGTGACCTGCGATGTCGTTGAGAAGGGCCGCAAACAGAACCCGGTCCTGGTGGTGGTGCTTGACCGCAGCGGAAGCATGTCGGCCCAGGTGGGCAACTACACCAAGATGGAACTGGCCAACGAGGGATGCGTCCGGGCCATTGAGCTTGCCCCGCCCGGCAGCCTGTTCGGCATGCTTTCGGTCGACACGCAGAACCACTGGATCGTGCCCATCGAGCCATTGCGCGATCGCAAGACCGCCGTGACACGGGCCCGCACCAACAGCGTGGGCGGCGGCGGCATTTACACCGACATCGCCATGCGCGAAGCCCTGCGTGCGCTTCGCAGCGTTACAGCCACCAGCAAGCACATCGTACTGTTTTCCGACGGCGAAGACACCGAACGCCAGGAGGGCGTGGCCGACATGGTCAAGCAGGCCTTGCGGGACGACAAGATTACGGTCTCCACCATCTGCATGGGCCGCGGGCGCGACTACCCGTTTCTGCGCGACCTCGCCGCAGTGGGCGGCGGCCGGTCGTTTCTGGTGGAGGACGCCTCGCAGCTTCCGGCCGTGTTCTCGCGCGAGGCCGCGCTGTCCGGCGGCGCGTTCCTGCGCGAGGACCCCTTCAAGCCCTGGCCCGGCCGGCAAGGCACTCTCAATGACGGCGTCGACTTCCGGGCCGCGGACTCGCCCGACCTGCTGGGATTTGTCGCCGTCACGGCGCGCAATCAGGCCGACGTATGGCTGTGGGCCGATGAAGAGAAAGAACGCCCCCTGCTGGCAACCTGGAACGTGGAACTGGGCCGCGCGCTGGCGTTCACCAGCGACGCCCGCGACCGCTGGGCCAACCGCTGGCTGCCCTGGCAGCATTACGATGAGTTGTGGCAGCGCTGGGCCCGCTGGCTTCTGCCACCCCCCGAAGGCGTGGCGGGCGTAGAGCCCGAATGGACGGTCGGCCGCCACGGCCCGGCACTGACCTTGCGCTTCTTTGACGACAAGGGCAATCCGCGCGAACTTGTGAACCCCGTGGCAGAGACCACCCTGCCTGACGGCACAAGCATGGAAGGCAAAGTCACCCCCGTGGGTTCGGGCACGTACCGGGTCCAGTTCAACCGTGCGGGCGCGGGCATGTACGCGGCTTCTGTGCGGGAACGCCCGCTGCAGGGCGACGAACGACTGGCCGCCCGCGAGATGCAGGTGTTTGTGCCGCTGGATGAGCTGTTGCGCAGGCCCGCCGACCGCACCGCGCTGGCCGCCGTCGCCCGGGCCACAAGTGGCAGCCTGGTGCTGGCCGCATCCGAACTTGCCCAGACCCGGGCCGAGGGCAGCCGCGAACGACTTTCACTTGGACAGGCACTGCTGTGGCTAGCGGCCCTGGGGCTGCTGCTCGGCATCGGTGCACGACGCATGCCCAGCGTATGGCGGTCACAGCATGCCGAGGCCTCGCGCCGCAAGGAAGAGAGCCGCGTTCTTTCCGCCCGGGATGCCTTTGAGCGTGTGCGCAAGACGCTGGAGGACCGCCAGCGCGCACCCGATGCAGCCAGAATCGTGCACCCGCCTGCCGCCCCGGCCCGGGTCGCTCCGCCGCCGCATGCGCCGCCCCCGGCACCAGCTGCCGCCGAGCGGCGACCCGAACTGGCAGATTCCACCAATGCTGACAACTCTCTCTTGTCGGCCGTGCGCAAGGTTCGTAAGCAACTTGACCAGGGGAAAGACCAACCGTGAGGCTTCTGGTCCTGCTGATGATTGTGATTTCCGGCTGTGCCGTGGGCACCACCACGACCACCCGCCCGGCATTGAACAAGCCCGTGATCGGCCCCGACGGCACGTTTGAAGACGCCATTGAGGCCGCGCGAAGGGGTGACACCGTGGCAATGCGGTTCTTGCTTTCGCCCCGCTTCATCCATGAGGCCCTCTTGCCCACCGAAAAGCGCGAAGACCCGCAGAAGGTCGAGGAATTCGACAAAGAGCGCCTGCGCCTCGAGAAGCAACTTGCTCCGCACGAGGCTACCGTGCAGCGACTGCTGCGTGCCTGCGTGAAACTGCTGAATGACCTTACCCAGAACCGCTTCGTGGAGGCCGGCCGGCCCAGTTACGACATTCGCCTGCGCGACGACTTTGATCGCGCGTTTGGCCCCAACAAAGCCAGCATGGTCGTACAGACCTGGCCCAAGGGCGCGCTTGGCCCTGACCCCAAGCCGCAGGCGTTCACCTTGCACTTTGTGCAGGATCGCCAGCGCTGGCTGATTGACGACATGGACCCGAATCCGCTCAAGGGTGCCTTCACGCGTTAGAGCTCTTTCAGCGTTTGTATGCAGCGATTCCGGGAGGAAGCGCGGCAAAGCCATGCTACGACCGCCGCAAGCACAAGCCTGCGGGCTAATGTTGAGAGTGCTCTAGAACGTGGCCTTGCCCATCACGCGGCTGGGCTGGATGGCAATGTTGCAGACCAAGCCCAGCGCAAAGAAGGCGGACAACAGGCTGGATCCGCCATAGCTCATCAGCGGCAGCGTGATGCCCGTAACCGGCAGCACGCCGCTGACCACACCGATATTGATGAACGTCTGGGAGAAAAACAATGCGGCCACGCCTGTGGTCACCAGCCGCCCGAATGGTTCTCGCGTACGACGCGCAATCGCCAGGATCCCCAGCAGCATCGCAAACATCAGCACAAGGTACAGGGCAACGCCCAGCAGGCCGGTTTCCTGGGCATACACCGCGAAGATGAAATCGTTGTGGCGCTCCGGCAGAAACGCCAGTTGGCTCTGCACCCCGCTGCCGTAGCCCTGGCCCGACAAGCCGCCGCTGCCGATGGCCGTCATGCTCTGCAGAACCTGGTACCCGTCGCCGGACTGGTCGGCAACCTCGCCCGAAAGGCTGCTCAGATAGATATCGATGCGCCGCACCTGGTGCTCTTTCAACACACCAGCAAGGTACGCGGCAGGAATCACGCAAATCGCCGACGTGCCAAGCGCCGAAAGGTACAGGCGGTTGCCGCCCGCCACCCACACCATGGCCGCCACAACCGGCAGAAAGACCATGGCCGAACCAAGGTCGGGCTGCAGCAGGATCGGCAGCAGAAACGCGCCTGATATGCAAAGACAGGCGGCGAAGGTGGCAAAGCTGTCCACCTGCTGGTGATAGCGCAGATACCCCGCCAGCACGATGACAAGCAGCGGCTTGCAAAGCTCTGACGGCTGAAGGCTGATCGGGCCAAGCACAATCCAGCTCTTGGCACCGTTGATGGTTCGCCCGAAAACGAACACCGCCGCCAGCATGACAAGGCCCAATCCAAGCCACGCGTACCAAGGGCCACACAGCCACCGCGAGGGCATCAGGGCCACTGTGAGCATCAGCAGCACACCCAGCATGGCAAACTGCGCCTGCCGCAGATGATGGCTGCTGGCAACGGCCAGCCCGTCGTGGATGCGCTCAAAGTCGTTGCTGGCGGAATAGATGAAGGCCACGCCAAGGCCGCACATCAGCAAGGCCGGAAGCAGCACGCCGATTGGCATGGCCCGCAACAGTGACACGCGACGTTTGATGTCCAGCCGGTTGCGCAAGGAAAACCTCTGTGTTTCATCGGCGTTTTGCATGCCACATCTTGAGCGTCGCCTTGTGCGAACGACCGCGCGGGGGTTAAATCAGGCTGTCACGAGGGGGTGTCCCGGATGGCCCGCATCAACGACGCTCACTTCGACGTTTACCTCAAGGAAATCCGCGAAACACCGCTGCTTACGGCGGAAGAGGAACTTGAGCTCGCACGCCGCATCCAGGCCGGCGACATGCAGGCCCGCGAACGCATGATCAAGGCCAACCTGCGGCTGGTGGTGTCTGTCGCCAAAGAGTTTCTCAACCGCGGCCTGCCTTACATGGACCTGATTGCCGAAGGCAACATCGGCCTGATGCGTGGCATTGAGAAGTTCGACCCCGCGCAGGGCAACCGCTTTTCGACTTACGGCGTGCACTGGATCAAGCAATCCATCCGGCGCGCGCTGGTGAACTCGGCCAAAACCGTGCGCATACCCAGCTACATGGTCGAGCTGATCAGCGAGTTCAAGCAGAAGGCGGCCGAGATGGCCTCGCGCAACGGCGGAAACGCGCCCGAGCTGCATGAAGTGGCAACCGAAATCGGCCTGACCGAAGACCAGTTCGACATGCTGCGCAGCGCGCTGAACTCCAACACACAGAGCAGCGACGTGCCTTCCAACCAGGGCAACCAGAGCATCAGTGAAAAGCTGCCCGACACCCGCAGCGAAGACCCCGCCGAAAAGGTAATGACCGAAAACGAGGTCCAGATGCTGGCGGGCATGCTGTCGGCCGTCGATGAACGTGAGTCCAAAATCCTGCGCATGCGCTATGGCATCGGCATGGACCACCCCATGACGCTGTCGGAGATCGGCGACCAGCTAGGCCTCACGCGTGAACGCATCCGCCAGATTGAAAACGACGCGATTCGCACCCTGCAGGAAGTCATGATGCGCCGCCGCGGCTACCGGGAAGACGATTGATGCCCCAACAGGCCATCCTTGATCTGCCGGTGATCAGCTTCGAGTCGTACCTAGACGACCCGGCCCGGCTGCACGCCGAGTGCATTGAAAAGTACGGCCTGGCCGGCATTGCCCCCCATCCCGACGCCGTGTTTCATGTTGCCGCCAGCCTTTGGCGCTATCGGCAGGATCAGACACTGGCGCAGGTAACTGGCCTGTCCACGTTCTTTCTGAAGGCGCTAAGCGAAGTGGTCGCCAGTCGCCGACGACTGGCTGCCCAGAGGGCGCAGAACGCGCGGCCTTCGGCGCTGCGCGAAGCCGAGGAAGACGTTGACTTCGCGCTTCGCGACCTTGGCCACCTGACCCGTCTGTGCTTCCAGGTCGTAACCGAGCTGCAGGACTTTTCACAGCGCAACCGCCAGGCCGCGCTCAAGGTCGTGGAGACCAGCCTGCAGGAAATGGCCGACCCGAAGTGGGCGCCGGAACTTGACCGGCTGGCGCGCGGTCTGCTGGTGCTGGATGCTTCGCGCATTGACTGGACCAGCCCGCTGGACGAGGTTCAAGAGGCCCTGGAAGACCTTGCCGCCGGGCTGCCCGCGCCGGATTCGGGCGGCTCCGGGCGCAACCCGGGCGCCAAAGGCACCGACAACCAGCTGCTGTCCCAGTTACAGACCGAGCTGCGCGAGTACCAGACCATTGCCAACCAGGCATCAGTGCGCCTGCGGCAGATCGACCGCGAACGTCGCGAACTGGAAACCATGCTGGATCAGGCCCAGCGTGGCGATTCCGCGCGCAGCCAGGAGATCGACAAGCAGCGCGAAACCCTGGAACTGACAGTCACGGAAGCCAAGCGCCGCCTGCAGTCGATTGAGTCCCAGCAGCAGGCCGAGCTGGCCCGCCTGCGCGATGACAACCGCCGCCTGCGCGCCGAAAACGAACGCCTCACGACGGAACTGTTGCACGCCGTATCGCAATCCACCGAGGGCGAAGGCGAGACCGAAGACCTGCTGATCAAGATCGAGGAGATGGACAGCCAGCGGCTGGAGGCCGCAGCCGCCATCGAACAGCTTTCGGCGCGCCTGACGACCGTGCAACAGCATGCCCAGACGTCCGTCGACAGCGCTGCTGCGGCCTCGGCCCGCATGGTGGAGTTGCAGGCCACCGTGGACGAGCTTGGTCGCGAACTGGCCGATGCCGAATCCCGCCTGACCCAGGCCCAGGCCACAATCCTGGCCCTGGAAAACGCCGCCGGCCGCAGCACGGAGTTCGACGAGGTACTGACCGAATCCGAGGCCAGGCTGGCGGAAACCGAAGCCAAGCTGATCGAGGCCGAAGCCCGCGCCGAACAACTGGCGCACCAGATGGAAGATCGCGACTATCGCCTGGGACAGCTTGAACAGCGCGTGGCGGCAGGCAAGCGCACGATTGACGCGCTCTCGGGGCAACTGGCCGAATCCGAGACCCTGTCATCGGAGCACTCGGGCCGCATACGCGAGCTGGAGCGCGAGAACGAGCGACTGCGCCGTGACCTGAGTGGCGCCCAGACGCGCATGCTGGACTCGCAAGGCAACATCGACGACGCCCGGCAGGCAGAGCGCGCCGCCAGGGCCGAACTTGATCGCCTGCGGGATGACCTGCGCACGGAACGCGCCCGCACCGACAAAACCCGTGTGGACACAGGCCGTATCCGCGACGAGCTGGAAGCCGCCAACCAGCGCGCCACAAAATCAGAGGCCGAAGCCGTTGCCCTGCGCACCGACCTGGGCCAGGCACGAGCCGAAGCTGACCGGCGCAAGGCGGAACTTGAGCAAGCCATGGCCGCCGCGCGCGGCGTTGAACGCCGGGCCAAGGACGCAGAAGAAAAACTCACCCGCCAGGCCAAAGACACCGAAGACCTGCGCGCCCGACTGGCCACTGCCGAAAGTCAACTGCGCGACGCGGGCACAAGCGCGGCAGCAGGGCTCGAAGCCGCGCGGGCCGAGGCTTCACGCGCCAGGTCTGAGCTGGAGGCACTGCGCCGCACAGACCAGAGCGGCGGTGAGGCCATTGCGCGCCTGCGGGCCGAGCTTGCCCAGACAAAGTCCGAACTGGCCGAGGTTCGCGAGGAAGGGTCGGCCGCCCGCGACCTGCTGGCCGAAAAGCTGCAGCGCGCCGAAGAACGCTACGCACTTGCCACCGAACGCATCCGCAACGGCGAGGCCGAACGCAAGGCATTGGCCGAGGCCAACCAGGCCGCTGAGGCCGCGCGCACGGCCGACCGGGCCGAGACCGAGGCCGTGGTCGCGCGCCTGCGCGAGGAAGTTGCCGACGCGACGCGCGCCGCAGCAGCCGCGACCCGCGAGCTGGACACGATGAAGGCCAGGCTGAACGAGAGCGACACGTTCGTGATCGCGCGCGAACGCGAGATCGAGAAGCAGACGGCCAGGGTGAAGTACCTGCTGGCCGAAATCGGCATGGTGGCCGACCTGCGCACCAAATTTGAGGCCGCGCCCGAAGGGCCCAAACGCGACGAGGTGGCCAGCCAGATCTCACGCAAGCTGGATAACCTGTTTGCTGAATCCGGCCGCCCGGTACACGCGGACCGGCGCACCGAGAAGATTGTCATACTGCACGTCAAGAAAGACGCACAGCAGATCGCCGACGAGGCCGCCAAGCCTTTTGTGGCTACAAAAGAAGACGATGATTCGAAACCCGCCAAACCTTCACCCAAGCGCAAGCGCGATGCACAATCCTGACCGGTGAACCATGGCGATTCTGGACAACATTCCTGGCTGGAAGATCTTCAGCACCGGCATAGGCATTGCCGCGCTGGTTGTGGTTGGCTGGCTGGTGTACCGCTGGCAGTTTTCGTCGCCCAGCGACCTGAAGCAGCTTCAGCAGGAGGCCACCGTCCACGCGCTGGATCAGCTTACCCAGACCTACGTTGAAAAAGTGCGCATGGAAGGCGAGCAGCGCATTGTGGTCATGCCCGTGCTCAAGGACACCAGCAACGGGCAGATTCGCGACATGATCATCCGCCGCCTGAACAAGCTTGACGGCGTCAAGGCCGACGTGCCCCGTGACCCGTCGCTGGAAGAGCGCGCCACGGAACTGATCAAATCCGTCATCAAGAAAGAAGACTCGCGCCCTGACCCGATGAGTGTCTTTGCCAAATCTGCCGAGGCCGATGAAGTCATCAGTGTGAGCGTAGAAAAACTCTGGTCCGGCACTGACTCGGGCATCTGCGAAATCGACGTCGTCCGCATCGTACGCGAAAAGGACAAGGCCAAGGTCGAGCCCACATTGAGCATCAAGGGGCTCAGCGGCACCGCGCGCAGCGAGCCCGGGTCAACAGACGAAGACGGCCCCGGGTTCTGGTCGACACTGGGCGGCTTTCTCTGGCGCATGCTGGTAGTGCTGGCCGCCACAGCGGCCTTGCCGCTGCTGGCATGGCCGGGTATCCGGGCTGCACTCAAGGCCGACAGCAATGCCATGAACGGGGGTCTGCTGGTTGCGCTGACCGTGGCCGACCTTGTGGTGCTGTTTGCGCTGGTCAGCTTCCAGTTCAGTACCACGGCCGTGGTGTGCGCAGGCCTGCTGCTGCCGGCAGCGCTGCTGTACAACTTCCGGATCATGAACCTGATTGAAGAGCGCTAGGATTCAGGCCATCAACGACAAAGGGCGCCGCATGCGGCGCCCTTTGTATCACTGGAAATCCATCGGCTAGAAGAAGTAGGCCGCGCCGAACGAGATGGTGTAGGTCAGCGAAGGATGGCCATCGCTGCTCCACAGTGCATCGCCGACGTAATCCGACATGAACAGGCCCAGGTTCAGCGGGAAGCTGAACGTCGTGCCGATCCAGAACCGCCAGTTGTTGATCAGGCCGCCCGAGCGCGACACGAAGATCGGCGTCAGGTTGGCCGTCAGGCCCATGTTGAACAGGTAGGTCGGGATGAAGTCGTGGCGGCGAATCGCGATACCGTCGTAGTCCGCCACGCCGTTGCCGTCCTGGTCAAGCTGCGACTTGCCGTAGAAGCCAAGGTCGAAGTTGTCGTTCAACACTTCCTGGCCGGCCGTGGCGCTGGTCGGGTTGGTGTCGATCAACGCGTTGTCGATGCCCATCTTGTAGTTGATTTCGAGAAACGCGTACGGTGTCAGCGACAGCAGGTCTTCCGCGCCCGGGATTGGAATCGGGAAGTCCGCCGTCAGGCCTACTGTCAGCCCGATGCTGGCAAAGCCGTTCAGGTCGCTGAAGTCACCGAACATCATGCCGGCCTTGGCGCCCAGCAGCAGGGCCAGGCCCCAGCTTTCGCGGGTGCGGCGGCCGTCAGTTTCGATGAACTCGCTCTTGTAGAAGTTGATCGTGAAGTTGAACCCCAGGTACAGCAGGGTTACCGACTCGTTCGCGTCCAGGTACACCGGGTTTGTGCCCGGGGCAATGATGAAATTTTCCTGGCCCGAGCTTTTGGTCGCGCCGCTGGTACTCAGGTTGATGTTGTGAAACTCCAACCCGAAGTCCGTGCCGATCACGTCGTTGTCGGAACCGACCTGGAAGTCGATCTTGCCGCCAAAGGCGTAACGGGACTGCGACTGGTGGAAGTTGCGGCGGAACACTGCCTCGAGGTTGCCGCCCACGTTGCGCGACGCCAGGCCTTCACGATGGAGCTCGCCGCCGACCATGGCGCCGTAGCCCATCTGGAAGCCGACACCGCCCGTGGAGTACTTGCCCTCGTGCGTGTTGGGGTTGATCACCTGGGGAAAGCGCTGGGCGTGAACAACTGCCGCAAACACAGACGCAGTCGCCATCAGGGAGAGGGCGAGCCAAAGCTGGCGCATGCCGCATGCTCCTGCAAAAGCGCAGAACAGCGTCCCGAGCATTGCGCGGGCCTGTCTGACACTCGACTTCGGGGGGTCAGGGGCAGATTCAAGCCGACACGCGCCGGATTGTCAACCACCTTCGCGTCATGCTTTGGCAACGGAAGGGGCCCGGTTTCCCGGGCCCCCTGGTGTGACTCAAAACTTGTTGCAGAAACGACTTAGCCGTCCATGCCGTCTTCGGCTTCGCCTTCCTCGTCGTCCATGCCGGCCATCTTGGCCAGTTCTTTCTCGTGGGTCTTGAAGATTTTGGCTTCGGCTTCGGTCGGGCCGGGGATCTTTTTGAGTTCCTTCAGCGAGTTCTCGAAGTCCGCCTTGGCATCCGCAAGCATCTTCATGCCCTGCTTGTACTCCTCTTCGTCCATCTCGCCTGCGTCCTTGGCCTTCTTGTAGGCGTCTTCGTACTCCTTGAAGCTGTCGGTCAGCTGCTTGAAGGTCTTTTCAAGGCTCATTTTCATGGCGTTGGTAAACACGCGCATGAACACCTTGAGGAACTTCTCCGGGTCCTGGCCCTTTTCCTTGGCCCAGGCCTTGTACTTGTCGCTCTTGAGCATGTACTCGTAAGCGGCCTTGAGGCTCTGGTCCTTGACCTTGTCGAACTCGGCGTCGTCCTTGGTCAGCCCGTCGATCTCTTCGTGATGCTTCAGCACCAGCTTGACGTCGTCTTCCGTAACCTCGGTCTTGCCGGTGACCTGGTCAAGGTCCTTGAACAGCTTGGCAAAACGCTGGGCGGTGGTTTCGTCTTCGCCCTCAAGACCCTCACCCTCTTTGCCTTCCTTGCCTTCGCCTTCTTTGCCTTCCTCTTTGCCCTCAGCCTTGGGCTTTTCCTTGGGCTGGCCCATCTGCGCCTTCAATGCGGGCGCGGCACCAACCATCGCCAGGAAAGCCAGGACAGCGAGCAACCTCATGGTCTTCATTCAAGTCTCCGAGAGAACGCCCCGCAGCGGGGGCAACGTGGCCCAATGTACCTACGAACAGGGGGCCCACATTAACACGCCAGAAAACCTGCACCATATGGGCGTTTTGGCGGACAGGTCACTGTCTGTGCAACTCGTTGAGGCCATGCAACTTGCGCGCAGTCCACAGGCTGCATATTTGTGAAATGCCGGATGCACCTGCCTTGCAATGGCCCGATTGATGCACTAAACCAACCTGACCCCGTCTGTGGAAAAGTCGTGACTGACAGCCGCATCAGCAGCCGCAACGTCGCCTTGAAGGACTTTCCGCGCCTGGCGGAGATCGACCGCAACGTGGTCTGGCACCCCTACACCCAGATGCGTGAGTACGCGCAACTGGACTCGATCATCATCGAACGCGGTGAGGGCCCCTATCTGTTCGATATCCGGCGTCGCCGCTTTCTGGATGCCTTTGGCTCGATGTGGTGCAACGTCTGGGGTCACAACCACCCAGAACTGGTCAAGGCCATCCAGACCCAGGCCGGGCAGCTTTGCCACAGCAGCCTGTTCACGCTGAGCCACCTTCCGGCCGTTGAGCTGGCCGGGGCGCTGGTGGACGCCATCCGCGAGGACTTCCGGTTTGCGGACGACCCGCCCACATTGAACCACGTGTTCTTCAGCGACAACGGCAGCACGGCCGTTGAAGTGGCCATGAAGATGGCCCTGCAGTACCAGAACCAGATCGGCCAGATCAGCCGCACACAGTTTCTTACCTTCTACGACGGCTACCACGGCGACACCTTTGGCGCCATGAGCGCCAGCGCCATCCAGGTGTTCCGACAGAAGTTCGCGCCCTCGCTGTTCAACTGCACCAACCAGTCGTACCCGATGCAGGTTGACCCGGACGAGAAACCCGACAACTGGCGCATGAACGACCGCAACCTGGAGGCCACCATGGCAGGCCTCAGCGACAAGCTGGCGGCCGTGATCATTGAGCCGGTGATCCAGGGCGCCTCCGGCATGAGGCCGCTGTGCGAGGACTACCTGGGGCGCGTCAAGAGATACTGCCGCGAGTACGGCATCCTGCTGATCACCGACGAGGTGTTCACCGGCTTCTGCCGCACCGGCCCGCTGGTGGCCAGTTCCGCGGAGTTGGTCGAGCCCGATATTCTTTGCCTGGGCAAGGGCATCACCGGCGGCGAACTGCCGATGGGCGTGACAGTGGCCAGCGACCGCATCTGGCAGGCGTTCCAGGGTGACTGGTCGGAAATGAAGCACTTCCTGCACGGGCACACTTTCAGTGGCAACCCGCTGGCCTGCGCAGCCGCGATTCGCAGTCTCCAGATGATCAACGAGTACAAGCTGAAAGAGAACGTGAAGGCCCGTGCCCGGGAATTCCAGCTTGCGCTGAAGCAGTCCATCGGCAAGCACCCGCGCGTGGGCCTGATACGCCAGCGCGGCCTGGCCATCGGCATCCCGATCAAAGACGCCAAGGGCGCCGAAGACGCCGGCTACACCGCGCGCGCCGATGCCAACAGGGTTTGCGCCGCGGCGCTGAAGAACCACCGCGTGATTCTGCGTCCACTGGGCAACGTGATCACGATTGTCCCGCCACTGAACATTGAGACCCAGCACATCCTGGAAATCGTCAACGCACTCACCGAAAGCCTGAAGGTACTGGACCAGCCTGCCTGACCTAAGCTGCGGCTATCCTTGTGCTTTCCGCAAATGGCACACTGGTTGCCCCCGGGCTGGCGCTGCTGCTACAAAACCTGTGCTTGAGTCGGGCGCGTTTGGCTGTTACTTGTTTAAGCATCATGCCCGCAAGCGAACCTGGCAGTAGATGCGCGCCCTGTGTCCCGGGCGCCTTGCAATCCGGAAACGGGCTTTCGCAGATCAGCAACAGACCTTTGCTGAGTTGGGTTGATTCGTTTCACGCAACGGCAAAGGTGGGCTACAATTCGGTTGCAGGGTGCCGCGTAGCACCCGCAAACCGGAGCTTCCCTATGGCTTCCAAGCGCAATGCCGGCTTCACGCTGGTCGAGCTGATGGTCGTGATCGCGATCCTGGGCCTGCTGGCCAGTGTGCTGGCTACCAGCGTTGTGTCCAAGATGAAGCACGCAACCCACGAACTGGACAAGAAGACGCTTCAGGACCTCTACAACCAGTTGCAGATGTCCGCGGCACTGGACCAGAAGGCCAAAAGCATGATGGTGCGCGGCCCGCTGGCCGAGCTGCGCGGACGCGCATTCTTTGAGGGCTGCTTCAAGCACAAGCTGTTCGACACCGACATGCTGGGCAAGATGGTCAGCCACGCCGGCAACGACGTGTCGCCGGATTCCCGCTGGCTGGATGACCCGCAGGGCACCCTGCCCGAATTCTCGTGCAGCTGGGCCGCCCCGCAGGGCAATGAATGCCTGATCCTGATGACGCTGCGCGGCAGCAACCGGCGCGTGGTGTTGTCTGCCAACACCCGCAACTGGGCGAACTTTGACGACGAGGTCATTGTGATGTGGTCGGATGCCGAGACCGCCAGCTACATGACCGTGGAAGAATCGGCCGCATGGGGTTACTCGATTACGCCCGAGCAATGGAAAATGCCGCAGGAACTGCTGGGCAAGGTAAGGCCTTTCGACGGTGTGTTCGACTAGCAACGCCCTGCGGGCCCGCGAAACCCGCATGGCACAAGGCTTGGGGCCGCGAGCCCGCCCGACATGGCGCAAGCAGTGATTGCGAGATGCCGGGCAGGTTCGAACCCGCTGACCTGGATGAAAGGGACGCGCGTCCCACCCGGTCAGGGTAAGGAGGATAAGCTTATGCAGCACAGGCAGCGGGGTTGAACAACGGCGCGGCGATTGCCGCGCGTTGCCCGGTGCCTAAGCGCGCAAAACAAACTCCAAAACTGGTATCCGACACGACCGGTCTTTGAAGGGTAAGGCTCCGTCACGATGCAAGCGCGCCGACGGAATTGAGCCGCCCCGAGAGGGCCGGTCACCATTTGCGGCCGGTTTCAGCTCTGCTTGAGGTCTTTGAACAGCAGCGTCAGCTTGATCTTCGGCTCTTCCGGAAGGGCGGTCTCGCCTCCCCGCGTGGCCGGCTGGGCGGTGCCGCCAGTGCCAGTGCCCCCCGTGCCTGTTCCGCCCGTGCCCGTGCCACCGGTTCCTGTTCCGCCCGTGCCCGTGCCACCAGCTGGAGCCGCCGTCTGGTTGCTGCCGGTGCGGCGGTACAGCGCGTAAACCGTGTTGGTGATCTTGCCGACCTTGGCGCTGGCCTCTACGCGAAACACGGTGCTGCGAACAACCAGCCACGGGCGAATGGCCGTGTAAATTTCCTGCGTGAAACCTTCCAGCGTGGGCTGCTGGCCCTCGGCCGTTTCTTCGTTGGTAGCGCGGGCCACAAACGCCGCGTAGTTGGCGATGTCCTGCGGCCGGAAACTGGCTTTGTCCTCGGGCTCGGCATTTGGGTCTTCAACCGGCGCAGCCTCGGGCAGCGTGCCGCCGTTCTCCTCGGCGGTCTTTACGTCACGGCGGTCCTGTTCGCGGGCGGTGATGATGCGATCCACAACATCCCAGGTCAGGCGCTCGTCCATTGCAAGCAGCAACTCGCGCGAGCAGGTGTTGATGTTGATGCGGCCCGATGAATACAGGGTAATGTAGTGGATCAGCGGCAAGGGGTTCGGGTCGCGTGACTTGGTGTCCAGGTCTTCGACCTGCCGGCGGGTTCGCTCGAAGCGCTCTTCGTCGGTAAGCTCGTAATACGAACGATTGTCATCTTCCTGCGTTCCACTGCTGCCGGTGCCCTGTTTCAGTTCGCCGTGCAGCAGTTCGTGGGTCCAGCCTTCAACCTGCAGCAGTTCGCCCAGCGTCAGCATCTGAAACGGCGTCTGCTTCTTCATGCTGCGCTGCTCGGCCTTGCCGGCCGTGCCGCTGGTGAACTCCAGGTCGTCCGAGTCTTCACTGGCGCGTTCGTCCAGGTACTTCAGCAGGTTGCGCACCAGCGTGTCGGTGTTGGCAATGTCGTCGTCCGCCCGGCGCACCACGCGCACCTGCCCGTCCAGGTTGTCTTTCAGGCGTTCGTCACTGCGCCGGCAGATCTCGATCAGGCGCTTGAACACGGCCACCGCGCGGGTGCGCTGTTCCTCGGTGCCGCGAACCAGAGTCAGCAGGTTGAACTTGCGTTCTTCGTCGCTGATCAGCACCTGCGGCTCCGTCGGCTTGGCTCCGTCGGATGAATCGGCCACGCCCCAGGTTTCGCCCGTCCAGCGCAAAGGCTTGGCCCATGGCTCATTCAGGCTGTCGTACTCGGCGTGGCTGTCCAGCCTCAACACTACCTGCCCGCGCACCAGCCCCATGTTGGCCAGGTAAGCCGCCGAAAGGTCGTCGCGCACGTTTGCGCTGATGGCACCCTCACGGGCAACGTCGCGCTGAAGTATGTAGACAACAATCGCCAGGGCGATGATCAGCAACAGCACGATCAACAGCGCGAACCCGCGCCTCGAAATCCGCCGCCTGCCGATCGTCACGGCCTGAATCATTGTGTGTTTAACGCACAACCTGCGCCTGCGTTTGCGCCTAATTGCGCGGCCGCAGAACCACTGTCACGGTCACCCGCTTGCCCGCACGCAGTACCTCAAGTTCCAGCTTGTCGCCGGCCTTCATGCCTGCCAGCAACGTGCGCATGTGGCCGGTGCCGCCCACGGCCTCGCCGCCGGCCTTGACCAGGATATCGCCTTCCTTCAGGCCGGCTTCGGCTGCCGCGCCATTGTCAGTGATGGTGGAAGCCTTGACGCCGCCTTCAATGCCGTGGCGCTTGCTTTCTTCGGGCGTCAGGTTCACAAAGCTTGCGCCCATGGTCACGGTAAGGGTGGCGCGCTCAGGCTCAATCACTTTGGGCTCGGGCTTGGCCGGGGCGGGTTCTTCCACACGCGGGGGCACCGGCTGCGGCTGGGTTTCCTTGTGCGCCTTGCCACTGCGCAGATCTTCCAGGCGGCGCTCAAGCTCGTTGGCGGTGCGGCGCCGTTCGGCATCCAGGTCGCCCAGCTTCTTGCGAAGTTCCTTCACCTTGGCGTCGTCAGCAAATGGGTCTTCCTTGCCGGGCTGGGTGCCCAGCGTGACGATCAGCGGCTCGTTGCGGCCGTTGCCGCGGCGCACACCAAGGCTGAGAAGATCGCCGGGGCGCAGGTCTTTCAGCACCGCGCGCATGGCGTCAATCGTCGTGACGGTGGACTGCCCGGCCGAAAGGATGATGTCGCCCACTTCAAGGCCGGCATCCTTGGCGGGCGATTTGTCGTCTACCCGCGTGACCTTCAGGCCGCCTTCAATACCCATGCGGCGGGCATCCGCAGCTTCCACCACCTGCAGGCCGCAACCCAGCCACGGCGTGTTTGCCTGGGCAGTGACGGTGCCGGCCGCGAACATGACAGCCATCACCAATACGATGCGGGTTAAGTGTCTCATGCTTTGTCTCCGTGGCAGTTTGGACCATTCAATATACGCATGCCGGGGTTCAAGTGGGAATCCTTTGGTTGAATCGCTGGACAACCGGTGCCGGGCTGGCAAATTCCCGCCCATGGTTCACTTGGTGCAGATATTGGCCTATTCGCCCAAAGGGGCAGCCCCCGGACGCCTTCACTTCAGGCTGGATGGCCGCGATTTTCACGCGCGCTGCGACGCCGACCCCCAGTTGGCCGAAGGCCTGCTGGTGGTGGGTTCCACCTACCCGATTGCCCTGACCGTAGAGGCCGAGGGCAAAGTCGAGTACGCCATGGGCCCGGAACCCAGCCTGACTGTCACGCAGCCCGCAGAAAGCGGCGACCGCGTCGCGCTGATGGGCCGCACCTGGGACAGCATTGATCACCAGACTGTCAAGTTGGATGCCGCCCCCACGGTGGCACTGCGACTGAACCTTCCGCAGACGGCAACGGATTATCGCGGCGGCAGCTGGCTGGCCGCAAACGGCCTGCTGTGCGCCGATCTTCCGCCCGAGGATCACGACTAGCCCGCCCCGGACAAGCCTTGCTTCCTGTGTTGACCATGCTGCTGCAGGCCGCCGCCGACACCGCCGAGAAAGGCTGGGTCGCGACGTGGATTGACAAGTTCTTTGACCCGGCCTGGAACATCGCCCACGGCCCCACCATATGGGCAGCAATCCTGGTGATTCTGGTGGCGACCGGCTTCGGTCTGCCCACACCGGAAGACATCTGGCTGACCCTGGCCGGGTTCTCGGCCTACAAGCAGGCCGGCGACAAGTTCGTCTGGTACTACTTTGTGGCGGCCTTTTTTGCCTGCACCACAGCCAACCTGATCGGCGATTCCGTGGCCTGGTGGATGGGCCGGAGGTACGGGTTTGCCATCCGGGACCGCTTCAAGTTCATGCGCCGCATGCTGAATGAAAAACGCATGCTGAAGGTGCAGGGCTGGTTTGACAACTACGGCAACTGGACGGTGTTCTTCGGCAGGCAGCTCGCGGGCATTCGCTTTGTTTCGTTCTTCACCGCAGGCACCATGCGGGTGCCCTGGCTCAAGTTTGTGCTGTTCGACTTCCTGGGTTGCTTCGTCAGCATCCCTGTCTGGCTGACGCTTGGCGCGCTTGCGGCAATCTATGGCCAGGACTTCCTGAAAAAGGCTTCCTCGACTGCCAGCATCTCCATCCTGGGCGGGGCAGTTGTGGCGATTGCCATCTTTCTGGTGGTGATCAAGGTTCGCTCCCGGCGCCGGGCCCGCCAGGCCGAGGAACTGCTTGCGGCCGATCAACCCCTCAAGCCTGATGCCCCGGCCGCCAAGACCGAACCCCAGGCACCCTGACGAGCCAAATCCGGCAGCCACCCCTGTTTTGTCGCATGCCTTTCTATGATCGGCGCCGGGGGAACCATGGCCGAGAAACTCCGGGCGTCTGAACGCCAGCTGAACCTGCTGGGCGCGCTGCTGAAGGCGCGCGACGGCCTGTTGTGGCAGAACATTGCCAACGTGGAGGGCTACAACGACAAACTGCCCGAGCGCTCGCGCCAGAAGCGTTTCGAGCGCGACCTGCATGACCTTCGCGCACAGGGGCTGGTGGTCAGCCGCGATCTTGAGGATGGCGCACGAGCCCGCTACACGCTGGACCGCGCGGCCTGCCTGATGCCCGCGCTGAACCTGCGGCCAGAACAGCGCCTGCTGATGTTCCAGGTTGGCTCGGCCTATCTGCGCGATGGCGAAGAGGGCCCACTTTCGTCGCTGTTGTCTTCGGCATTGCTGAAGCTGCAGGCCGGCGCGGGCCGTGAAGGTCTGCCGGCCGTAGTGCCACCGTCGCTGGTGCGGCGCAGCCTGCGTCGCCGCCCCGCCGAAGCCGGTGTGCTGCAGGAAATCGGTGCCGCGCTGGTGACGCGCCGGCACATCAAGTTCCGCTACGAGGCACCCGATGGCAAGACCAGCACCCGCACCGTCGCGCCCTGGGGCATGGTGTCACGGCGCGGCGGATGGTACCTGGTGGCGCGCGACCTTGACCGCGGTGCGCCGCGCACCTACCGGCTGTCGCGCATCCGCGCACCGCTGGCCCTGGCGTGGCCGGATCGAGACGCCCCCGAGTACGACATCCCGGACGGGTTCGACCCCGAGGTCGTGTTCAGCAGCGAGGCCTTCGGCGCCGGCGAGAACAGCTTTCGCAACGTGCAGATTCGCTTTGACCCGCAGGTTGCGTTCATTGTGCGCAACGAGTTTGAAGGCATCTATCGCCTGGATGCGCACAGCGACGGCGGGGCCACCTTGCACCTGCCCCAGGCCTATGCCGGGGAGCTGCTGCGTTACCTGTGCGAGTTTGGCGGGCACTGGCGCATCCTGCGGCCTGCGGAGCTTCGTCAGCATGTCATGGCCCACCTGAAGGGTGCCATCAGCGGCAAGAGCGGGGGCGTGGCATGAGCGAACTTTCGGAGCTCTCTTCGCTGCTCAGCTTCCTTGCCGCCAACCGCGGCATTTCTCTGCGCGATGCGGCGCGGGCCACCGGGCTGCGGGTGGACCAGATCTGCCGCAGGCTCGAAGTGCTCAGCTTCTGCGGGGTGCCCCCTTACTCGCCCCACGATTACGTCAGTTACCGCCTGGTCGGGCACGGTGATGACGCCGTGATCGACCTGCAGTACGCGCAGCACTTCGCCCGGCCGCTGAACTTCACGCCCGGTGAGGCCCTGGCACTGAAGTACGCGCTGGAGCACTTCGCCGGCGGGGCAGACGAAGAAAGCGTCGGGCTGCTGGCAGAACTGCAGGAAATGCTTGCCAACGCACTGCATGGCCGGGCACGCGAGCTGATGGCCAGAACCGGCCGCGGCTTTGTGGTGCCGCGCAAGGCCAAGGTCATGCGCGAGATGTTGCAGACATTGCAGGACGCCATTGACCGCCGCCGCGCCTGTGAATTGGAATACTTCTCTTCGCACCGCGCCAGGCTGTCGTCGCGCCGGGTGTACCCATTCCAGGTGGTAGAGCACGACGCCGCATTTTACCTGTATGGCTGGTGCGAGACCGCGCAGGCCACGCGGCACTTCCGGCTGGAACGCATCCGCGAAGTGCGCGTCACCGACCAGCGCTACGACCGGCGCCCCCCGCCGTCACGCAAGTCCGGCCGCATGGCCGGGCTGTTTGAGGGCAAGCCAGGCGATTCGCTTCAGGTGCGCTTTGCGCCTGAGGTTGCACGCGAAGTGCAGAATGACTGGGCCAGCGCCCCCGGCGCGAAAGTGCAGGCCGGGCGGGATGGGTCATTGCTGTTGACACTTCCGCTTTACAACCCGCACTGGGCCGTCGGGTTTGTGGCTTCGTTCGGGCCCTTTGCGCGGATCGTGCAGCCCCGCTGGCTTTCGGCAGAACTGGCCGCCACGGTGCGCAGCATCCTGCAAAGCCACAAGCAAGGCTGACCGCAGCCTTTAGAGCATTTTCACAGTTCGTTTGCAGGCTTCCGCTTGCGGCGGGCTTCGCATCTCTGCGTCGCGCTTCCTCGGCCCCTTGAAAACGCGGTGCGTTTTCAAGCCGTTGCGCTGCAACCCTCCAGCCACGCCTGCGTCCGCGCTCCTTGATCTGCTCGCCGGCGCGGCGCGGAACCTCTGCAAACAAACAGTGAAAAAGCTCTACAACACAAAAAACTGCAGCGTCACGACCAGCGTGTTGTGCAGCGCATGCAGCACCACCGGCGGCCACAGGCTGCGGCTGTGCGCAAACAATGCCGCAAGCACCCAGGCCAGCAACGTCAGCGGCAGCACGCCGATCCACCAGGGCCCGTGCACGGCGACAAACAGGCCCGTAGAAATCACCATCGCCC
Source organism: Planctomycetota bacterium (assembly GCA_019636215.1). GTDB lineage: Bacteria > Planctomycetota > UBA8742 > UBA2392 > UBA2392 > H3-PLA7. The sequence goes on from JAHBXZ010000003.1 coordinate 302,841, forward strand.
ACAGCCGCGCCGGGTGCGACCAGCGGCCGTTGCCCGCCAGCGACGCGATCGAGCCATACACCACCACGCGAAACACAAACTCCTCGCGCAGCGGCGCCGCGACGCAGGCCAGCAGGTAAACGCCCGCGATCCACAGGCCGTCGCGCCTTGACGTAAGCTCAATGACCTGGGGCTGCGGCTTTACTTCCATTCCTGCCACCAGCGCGATGCCGACCACGGCCGCAATCAGCGCCAGCAGTGCCGGGGCCACAATCGCATAGACCACAAAAGACCTGCCCAGCGCGGAAGGCTGTACGGCAAGCCAGTGCAGCCGATGGTGCGGCGGGTTGAAGGTCTGGAACAAGGCAAGCCCGCCGATTGCCGCCACCGTCACGGCAATCTGCACCGCGCCCTCCAGCAGCGGCCCGTGGGCCTGGCCTTCGGCAATGGCCGTCCCCGCGCCAATGAACATCGGTGCCAGCAGCGCAAACCCACCCGCCAGCCAGGCCGGCAAAATCATCCCCACCGGCAACGCCCCCCAGGGCTCGCCCATGGCGCGCAACGGCCTGCGCACCAGCCAGATACAGCCGGCACAGACCGCAAGCCCGCCGACAATCATCGGCCACACCCACGCCAAAGGCGGCGGGGCTGCCACCGGGTCAAGCAGGTGCTGAAGAACCGAAGCCTCCGACATGGCCGCAGCTTACCGCATCAATGGCGGAAGTGCCTCATGCCGGTAAACACCATGGCAATGCCGTGGTTGTTGCAGGCGGCGATCACTTCTTCGTCGCGCACGCTGCCGCCCGGCTGGATGATCGCGGCCACGCCGGCCTTGGCGGCCTTGTCGATGCTGTCCGGGAACGGAAAGAAGGCGTCGCTTGCCAACACGCCGCCCTTGGCCTTTTGCCCGGCGCGGGTCAGCGCGTGTTCGGTGGAATCCACGCGGTTGGTCTGGCCGGCACCGTATCCCGCCAGGGCCCTGCCGGCGGTCAGCACGATCGCGTTCGATTTGTAGTGCTTGCACAGGCGCCACGCGAAACTGAGTTCTTTCATCTGCGCCGAGTTCGGCACGTGGCTTGTCACCACCTTCAGCTCGGGCGACGCATCGCTGTGGCCGTCGCTGGTCTGGGCCAGCATGCCACCTGTGACACTTCGGTACTCGACCGGCGGGCGGCTTACGACCAGCGGCAGGGCCTTCACCAGGCGGATCGATTTGCGCCACTTCTTCTTGCTGTCTTCCACCAGCGCCTTGACTGCGGCAGGCTCAAACCCGGGCGCGACCACCGCCTCGAGAAACTTCTCGCCGGCCAGAAAGGCCTCGGCCGTGGCAAGGTCAAAGGGCCGGTTCAGGCCCACGATGCCGCCAAAGGCACTCAGCGGGTCGCAGTCGTAGCTGCGCGCAAACGCCTCGGCGATTGTCTCGCCAAGGGCCGCGCCGCATGGGTTGGTATGCTTGATCACCACGGCAAACGGGGCGTCGTGGTACTCGGCGGCAACGCGCATGGCGGCATCAAGATCAAGGATGTTGTTGTAGGAAAGCTCCTTGCCGCTGACCTGCTGCAGGTCGCCCAGGCCCTCGCGCCTGCGACCGGTCGCGTAAAATGCCGCCTTCTGGTGCGGGTTTTCGCCGTATCGCAGTTCCTGGGTTTGCGTCAGTGCCACCAGTTTGCGGGCCGGCATTTCTTCGTCGCCAGACAACTGCCCCTGCAGGTATTCGGCAATCGCGTGGTCGTACCACGAGGTCAGCCGAAACGCTTTCAACGCCAGCCTGCGCCGCGTGGCAAGACCCAGCTTGCCGTCGTGCTCGGACAGCTCGCGGATCAGTTCGGCGTAATCGGCGGGGTCGGTGACCACCGCCACGGCCTCGTGGTTCTTGCTGGCGCTGCGCACCATGCTGGGGCCGCCGATGTCGATGTTCTCAATCGCGTCTTCAAAACTCACGCCGGGTTTGGCCACGGTACTTTCGAACGGATACAGGTTCACAATCACCATGTCGATCAGCCCGATGCCGTGTTTTTCAGCCACGCGCAGGTGGTCGGGCACGTCGCGCCGCGCCAGCAGCCCGCCGTGCACCAGCGGGTGCAGGGTCTTCACACGTCCGTCCAGCATTTCGGGAAAGCCGGTGTGTTCGCTGATGTCTTTCACGCCCAGTCCGGCATCGCGCAGGGCCTTGGCCGTGCCGCCGGTAGAAATGAACTCCGCGCCGTGGCCTGCCAACACCTTGCAGAAGTCCACCACCCCGGCCTTGTCGCTTACCGAAACCAGAACACGCTTGATCGCGAGTTTATCCATGCACGCGCTTGTAGCAGCCAAGGGCGCGGCGTGAAGGCTGTGGAAAGGTGTCGGGTTCGGTCGCGTCAACCGCCGCGCTGCAGCCAGCCGTGGCAGCCCTGTTCCAGACGGGCCAGGGTGGTCTGCGAGGCCGACTTCAGCGCGTCTTCCATGGTCTCGCCGGCCTTCAGTGCGGCACAGAAGGGCTCCAGGCAGGCCGAGCGTTCCTGCACCAGATAGCGCGTGAAAAAGTGCGCCAGGATCACCTGGTGTTCATCGGGGTCGCGCGTGACGACCAGCTTGTCGAGCCGCGGCTGGGTTTCGTCGGCCAGCTTCTGCAATAGCGTGCGTTTCCAGCGGCCGGGTTCGGACGGCCCTTCGGCCTTGCCTGCAAACGGAATCAGCGCCACGCTGCCGCACAGCCGCCGGGTCATGTTCGAGGCAAAGCCAAGTTCAAACCAGGGCTGGCTTACCTCGCCGCAGCGTGAACGTACCTCATGCATCGCCACGGCCAGCACAAGCCTTTCCATGGTGACCTTGAAGTCCTTCTCGTCGGCCTCCACGGCGACTTCTCCACCGGCCACGCACCAAAGCTCCGCTGCCAGGCCCGGGTTGCCGGGGTGCCGCATGGTCGCGTAGGCCTGCTGCTGCTTGCGATTGACTGAACAGAACACCAGCAGCTCAGGGGCTTCGCCACCCAGGGCGGATGCCGCCAGCGACTGAACTGCCGCGGCGTACTTGACCAGGTCGGAATGAAGCACGCCGGCAGTCAGCACCGTCAGCTTGCCGGCCCTGTGCCCGGTGACCGGGTTGGCCGCATCACCAAGCCCGGTTGCCCACTCTGGCACCTTATCGAGTTCCTGCGACTCCGGCGGATTGGCCAAGGCCTTGCGGGCGGCCTCGCTGTGCAGAATCTCGCGGGGGCTGGTCCAGCTTATCCCGTCCTTGACCCAGCCGGCACCCTTCAATGCGTCCTCATTCAGCGGGTTGTAGGCCAACGCGGATTCGCAGGCCACCCGCGCATGCGCTTCCAGGCCCTGGCGCGCCGCAAACTGGCCCAGTGCCACCAGTTCCTTGGCCGCGTCGGCATAGATCTTGTCTCGGGCCTTGCGGTATTCGGTGCGCACGGCCGGCGTTACGCCCTTGGCGTCCTCGGCTGGCGGGGCCTTTTTGGGGTCAAGGACCCAGCGGTTTTCGCCGTCGACCTTCTTCTTTTCATGGCCCAGGGACTTCATGGCCTTTTCATTGCCGGGTTCGTGCTCAAGCGCCTGCTGAAGGTGTTCCACCGCCGCCAGGTTCAAGCCCTGTTTCAGGCAATCCGCGCCCAGCCTGGCCAGCGCGTCGGCAATGGCGCGGTGTGTTTTGGTTGCGCGTTCCTGGAACTTTGTCTCGGCCTCTGTGGGCTGTGCCGACGCGGCCAATGCCGCGCAAACCAGCACCAGGCCGACAGCGACCTGGCGTGACGCAAAGCGCAATCCATTGCCTGTCGTGGACATGGCCTGCACCCTGATCAGCGGATCTTGCCGCTCTTGCGGGGAACCTTGCCGCTTTTGCTCTTCTTGGCCGGCGGTGGCGAAACGGGGGTGGACTTCAGTCGGGTCACGATGTCGCTGGTCTTGCGCGGGCGGGCGGGTGCCGGGGCCTGGGTGCTTTCTTCGCCGGGCTCGGGCAACTGTTCGGCGCCACACACGCGGTTGCGGCCGCGTTCTTTGGCCAGGTAAAGCGACTCATCGGCCAGCGCGATCAGCTCGGCCGCGCTGGATGCATGCAGCGGGAAGGTCGCCACGCCGAAGCTGGCCGTGACACTCAGTTTCTCGCCCTTGGGGCCTGTCACGGTGGCTTTGCGGGCCACGCCGTCACGCAGACGCTCTGCGGTTTCGCGCGCGGCCTGGTAGGTCGTCTGGGGCAGCAGCACGGCAAATTCTTCGCCGCCATAGCGCGCCGCCACGTCGGATACGCGCACCAGCGAGTTCAGCAGCAGCGCTGTCTGGCGCAGCACTTTGTCGCCGGTCTGGTGACCGTACACGTCGTTGAACTTCTTGAAGTGGTCGATGTCCAGCAGCACAAGGCTGAGCACGTTCCCGTAACGCTCGGCGCGGTCGATTTCGGATTTCAGCACTTCCTGGAAGTGGCCGTGGTTGTAAAGGCGCGTCAGGCTGTCGCGCTGGGCGCGGTCAACCATGTTCTGGTACTTCAGCGCGTTGTTGATGGCCAGCGCGGCCTGGCTGGCAAACATCTCCAGCATGGTCAGTTGCTCGGGCGAAAAGTGCATCGGCTTGCCGCCGGCGTCGGCGACAATCAGGCCGATTGCCTCGCGATCGGCCAGCAGCGGCGCGGCGGCAAAGTGCTTCAGGTTGAAGTGTTCCGTTACAGCCTCATGCACACGCAGCTGCGGGTGGTCGCGCAGCGTTTCATGCGTGATGGTTTCGCCGGTGCGCACGGCATGGGCCAGAATGCTGTGATCAGCATCCAGGGGCACCTTGATGCTCTTGACCTTCTCCGTCAGTTCGCCCCAGCGCCGCGCCAGGATCGGCTGCGACTTTTCCAGTGACTGCGACACCGGGCCGTCGTTGCTGGTCAGGCCGCGCCAGATGCCGCGCGGGTCACTGACGCCAAGGCTGTCCACGCAAACGGTGCCCTGCAGGAACTCGCGGTGTTCATCCACCAGAAAGATCATGGCCTGGGCGTAGCCGCCGGTTTCGCCGCTGGTCAGGGCGCTGGCGATGATCAGCGCCGCACGGTCAAGGTCCATGGTCTTGCGCAGCGCGTTGCTTACGCGCTGAAGGGCCAGCAGATCGCGGTTCTGGTCGGCCAGTTTCCGTCGCAGCAGAGTGCGCTCTGTGGAATCCAGCCCGATGACGGAAACACCGGCCATCTTGCCGTCGTCACCAAGGATCGGATCAACGGTGAAATCAAAGTAGTAGGGCTCGCCGGATTCCGGGTCCGTGATCTCCACCTCGCGGGCCTCGTTGGGTGTGCCCAGCGCGATGGTACGCTGGATGATGTGGTCGCGGTTCACGCGCCCGAAGATCTCAAGTACTTCATCGTAGGGCTTGCCCAGGACTTCCACGTACGAACGGCCGAACAGGCGCTCAGCCTGGCGGTTGAAGCGCACAATGCGCATGTTGGTATCCAGCACCGCAGCGACGATGGATACCTGGTCAAAAATGCGCTTGGCGGGCGGGCCGCCGATATCAAGAGTGCGGGTGCGCTTGTCCGGCGGCATTTCGGCCGGTGGATGGCGCTGCGGGCGTACAGTTGTTTCGTCAGGGTTCATCCGGTGGGCTGCAGTTTACCCTTGGCCCGCGACATGAACGCGGCGAACTCGCCGGCAGTGAGGGTGTTAATGAACTGGGGCGGCACGAACTTCTCAATCAGGTTGCCGTCGGCATCAACGATCACGTACATCGGGACGCCCTTGCTGCCGACGCCGTACTTTTTGTAGGTGTCCTTGGCGGCCTGGTCACTCTTGACGTCCGTCCACTGCTGCACGAGCACAAAGTCTTTCTGAAGCATGGGCAGCACTTCCGGTTTGGGCATGATGTTGGTTTCCACCCAGCGGCAGTTGGCGCAGATTTTGCCCGTAAAATCAATGAACACCGGCTTGCCGGTGGCCCTGGCCTCGGCCAGGCCGTCGGGAAGGTTCTGGTGCCACTTCAGCGCATGGGCTGCCGAGCCGCCGCCTTCACCGCCGACCCCCGCATGGTACTCGCGCGGCGGCAAGAAGCCGTCCAGCAGACCCATTGGCTTGCCGTTGACCAGCCCCGGAATCAGGTAGGCACCGAACGCCAGAAAGGCAACTGCAAACAGCATGCGGACCACGCCGATCTGTTCGACCTTCTCATGGTCGTGCGGCATGCGAAAAGTGCCCAGCAGGTAAAGGCCGGCCCCGATGCTGCAGGCAATCCACACGGCATCGACAAGGTCGCGGCTGATCCAGGTGGGGATGGTCTCCTCGGTGAACGCGATCTCGGCCCACGAGAAGTAACGAATGGCAATCGCGACCTCAATGAACGCGAACACCACTTTCAGGGCGTTCATCCAGCCGCCGGATTTGGGCAGGCGCTTGAGCAGGTTTGGAAACTGGCCCAGCACAAAAATCGGCGCGGCCAAACCCAAAGCAAACACCAGCATGGCCAGGGTCGGAATCCACATGCTGGAGCCTTCGCCGCCGCCAAAGCCTGTGGCTACGCCAGCAAGCAGGGTTGCCGCAATCGGGCCGGTGCATGAAAAGCTGATCACGGCAAAACTTCCGCCGCTCAACAAAGCCGTCGCGTACCCTTTGCCCTGCTGCTGCGCGTTCATCTGCTTGCGGCTGATCCACGAGCTGATGAAAGTCGGCATGCGCAACTCGAACATGCCAAAGAAGCTCAGGGCAAACACAAAAAACAGCACACCAATGGCGATGTTCACCCAGGCATTGGTCGAAATGATCTGCGCGCCTTGTTCGCCAAGTGCCAGCGAAGTGATCAGCCCGAACATGGTGAACACAACTACAATGCAGGTGCAGTAGATGCCCGCTGCCACCAGCGGCGAACGGCCTTGCTCGGATTGCTTGACAAAGAACGCGACAGTCAGGGGCAGCACCGGCAAAACGCAGGGCGTAAGCAGCGTGACCATGCCCAGCCCGAAAATGCCCAGCAGAAACCAGAACAGTCCCTTTGCTTCGACCTCAGACGTGAAGCCAGTCGTTGAATCGACTGGACCGACCGTAGGCGGCTTGGCGCCTGCATGGCTGCGTGCCGTCATGGTGGCCGCGGCAATGGCGCCGGCTTCGCCACTGGCCGAAGCCGTTACTGTGGCCAGCCAGCCAAAGGGCGTCTGATCCATGTCGGTGAACCAGGTGCAGGAACCTTCGTCGCAGTACTGGCCGGCCAATGTGCCAGTGACACGGAACGTCGCGCCCTCGGCCGCGTTTGCGGGCAGCTTGAAACGGCGCACGATGCGGAAATCGTCGTGGAACTGCCACTCGTCAACCTTGAACTGATTCTTTGGGTCGTTCGCCGCCAGCACAAAAGGCTTGGGAAACTCCCACGGGCCGGCTGACGACAGCCCGCCAAGATCAACGGATTCCAGCAGCATCAGCGTGGCGCCGAGTTCTTTGGCATGGGGGCTTTGCGGGTGGTACAGGTGATAGGCGCCACCCGGCCCGGTCTTGAGTTTGAAGCGCAGTTCCAGGGTTACTTCGCCACCCGGCGTGACCTTGCCCGCCGTGAACACAGACTCGAAGTCAAACACATCCTTCAGGTCATCGGGCTTGGGGGCCGCAAGCCCCGCAGGCCAGCCGCTGGGCGCTTTCGAAGGTTCAACCTTCGGGGCAGGTTCAGGTTTCTGGCCACCGCCTGCGACTTCCGGAATTGGCTCGCCCTTCAGAAATGCCGCAAACTGCAAGCCGTGGGTGCTGCCGGGCAGGGTGCTGCCAATCGATCGAACCGCCTTCTCTGAATGATCGACCACTACATACAGGGGAATCGACTGTCCCGGCTCGGATTGAAACCGGCTGAACAACTGGTTGGCCTTGGCATCCTTCACATCTGTAATGATGCTGACCACCACAAACCCCTCCAGCAGCTTGTGGACCTCCGGCAGGGTGAAGACCTCTTTCTCCATGCGGCGGCAGGGCACGCAGAACTTCCCGTTGAAGTCAATCAGCAACGGCTTGTTCAGGCGCCGGGACTCGGCCAGCGCAAAGTCGTAATCGAGATAAAACCCGTGTGCATCCTTGGCGTCGTTTTTCTTCTCGTCGGCAATGGTGCCGACCTTCGCAGTTGCCGCGAACGTGCCGCTGCGGTCGTGGCAGCCGTCGTCGTCGCAGATCTGCCCGTCAAATGTGCCGGCGACCTTCAACTCGCCCCTGGCGTCGGCGGGAACCGTGAACGTGTACCGGATGGTGAACTTGCCGCTTAGCTTCCATTCCTCGGCGTCGGCCCATTCTTCTTTGACCTTCTTGGGCTCGGGCCAGGTTTCGCTTTCCAGCTTCAGCCCGCCAAGGTCGGTAAACTTGATCGCCAGCGGCTTGCTGATGCCGGGGTTGTCCTTGTGGTAGGCCGAAAAGCCCTTGCTGACCTCAAATGTCAGGGCAAGCACGGCCTTGCCGCCCGGCTTGGCTTCGCCTTCAAAGGCTGCACTTGCGGTCAGTGCGGGGCCCTTTGGGGCCTCAGCTTTCGCGGCGCCGGTTTCAACGGAAGTATCGATCGTTCCTTCGGCAATGTGGCAGCCATGCTCATCGCAGAACTGGAGTTCCCATTCGGCCTTGATGGCCAGTTTGCCCTTGGCATCAGCGGGCACAGCGAACGTCCAGGCGATGTCGACATTGCCCGAAAGCTCCCATTCCTCGCCGTACTCGTACTTGTGTTTCTTGGGCTCGGGCCAGGTCTGCTTGACTTCCTTGAGGCCCGAAAGCTCCTTGAAATCAACCTTGATCGGCTGGCTGACGCCGGGATTATCCTTGTGATAGGCGTGGAAGCCCTCCGGGATAGGAAAGCGCAGCTTCAGGGTCCACTCTTTGCCGGGCTCAGCCTTGCCGGTGTCCAGAACTTCGGCGACGACCTTGGATTCCTGCGCCGCCAGGGAAGTGGCCGCACATAGCAGCGCCAGGGTGAACGAAAGTGCAAATCGGATGGACGGAATCATGTGTTTAAAGTTCCAGATCGCACCGACCCGCATAATAGCAAAGTTTCCATGAATGGCCCCGTTTGCATCCTTATGGGGGTCTTATATCGTCCCTGCCTAACATACGGATGACGTGAGTTATTCTGGCGCTTCTGGGGGCCCGATTGCGCTACCTTCTGGTGCTTGTCGATGGCCTGGCGGATACACCGCTTGCCAGCCTGGGCGGGAAGACCCCGCTTGAGGCTTCCACTACGCCCACTTTGGACAAACTGGCCACCGGCGGGCGGCTTGGGACAATCCGCACTATCCCGCGCAACACGCCACCGGAAACCCTTGCGGCGATTTTTACCATCCTGGGTTATCCACCCGGGCCATACCTTACCGGCCGCGGCTATTACGAGGCCCTGGCGGCCGGGCTGATGCTTGGCGAAAACGAATGGTGCTTTCGACTTCAGTTCGTCACGACTGCCGACGGCAAAGTCGCTGATCCCCGCGCGGGCGGCCTGACCGAAGCCGAAGGCCGCGAGCTGCTTCGCGCGCTGGAACAGCACTTCAAGCAGACAAGAGTTCGGTTTGTGCAGGGGCACGGCCACAATCACCTGCTGGTGGTGGAGGGCGTGGACTTCCGCGGCCTGACCACAGTCAGCCCCTTTAACGTGGTTGACCTGCCGCAAAGCGCGCACCGGCCCGAGGGCCCCGGCGCGGAAGTGCTGCTGAAGTTGATGGACGAAGCCCCGCAGGTGCTGGCACGCCATGAGGTCAACCGGGTGCGCATTGACCTGAAGCAGAACCCGGCCAACGGCATCTGGGTGTGGGGCGGCGGCACGATTGTGGAAGTGCCCGGTTTCCAGAAGACTTTCGGATTGGATGCCGCCATGGCGAGTTTTTCCAGCCTGGTGCGTGGTGTGGGCGTGGCCACGGGCATTCGCGTGATTACGCCCGGCGAAACTCCGCTGGTGCCCGACCCCAGCGGTCGCATGCCCCGAATTGCCGCCGACGCCGTTGACCGCAAGGCCGCGATGATCGACGAAATCAGCAAGGTCAAGGATGCGACAGAACAGGCGCTGGCGCGGCACCAGCTTGTGATTGCGCACTTCAGCTACCCGGACGACTACAGCCACCAGGGTGACGCGCAGGGCAAGGTGAAGTCGATTGAGCTGATCGACAAGCACTTCTTCAAGCCGCTGGCCAAGCTGCTGGACGGCGACGAAGTGCGCGTGACGGTGGTGCCGGTGCTGATGTCGCGCGTGGAAACGCGCCAGCACGACGAGCGGCCAGTGCCGTTTTTGATGCACGGCCAAGGCGTGGAAAGCCGCGCACAACTGACCCTGACTGAGGCCAACGCCGAACAATCCGGCATCCGTGTTGACGACGGCACCAGGCTGATGGACTACATCATGAACGGCCTTTGACCATGAGCGACTACCCCACCGTGTTTTCTGCCGAACAGATCCAGCAGCGTGTGCGCGATCTGGCCCAGCGCATTTCCACGGATTACGCCGGCAAGCGCCTGCTGTGCCTTGTGGTGCTGCGCGGCGGCTTCTTCTTTGCGGCTGACCTGATCCGCAGCATTGAAGGCGTACAGGTAGAACTCGATTTCGTGAGACTGCAAAGCTATGCCGGGCGCGAAAGCCAGGGCCGCCTGCGCACCAAAGGCCACCTGCCCCGCGTGGCCGGGTACGACGTGCTGGTGATTGAAGACCTGGTTGATACCGGACTGACGCTGGCCAACCTGCATGAGGCGCTGAGGGCCCAGGGGCCGCGTTCCTTGCGGTACGCGATCGTGGTGGACAAGAAAGCCCGCCGCAAGATTCCGTTTGAGTGCGAGTACGTGGCGTTTGACGTTGCCGACGACACGTTCCTTGTGGGCTATGGCATGGATGACAACGACAAGGGCCGCAACTTGCCCTACATTGGCACCGTGAAATAGCAGCTGCAGGTGCGCAACGCCAACCAACGGCCCATAGCGGGCCGTTGCTGTTTTTGGGGCTGGACACTGCCAGTTTCCCGGCACCCCTGCCAAAACATTTGCACCTAAGTTCTTATAAAATAATGGTTTACATGGAACCCAGGAAACGCGGCCTGCATCTATGAAGGTGCAGGGCCAAACAACCAAGTGTCCCAAACTTCGGGAGAAAGCCATGAACAAGTTCTTTGCCAGCATCGCAGGAATCGCGCTGATGGGTGCCATCGGCGCGACGACCGCCCAGGCGCAGTCGGTTCACATCAAGATCGAGAAGCCGGGCAAGTCCATCGAGATCAAGCACGGCCAGCCCGCGCCCAAGCCGGCCGACGACTGCAACGACGGGCACTACATCACCGTCAAGAAGAAGGTGTGGATTGAGGGCCACTACGACACCGTCTGCGAAAACGTGTGGATCCCCCCCACCTGCAAGATCGTTGAGGAACGCGTCTGGGTTCCCGCCACCTGCAGGATCGTTGAAGAGCGCGTGTACGTGCCCGCCCAGCATGTGACAGTAAAGGAACGTCGGGTGGATCACTGCGGCCACGTCTACTACGTGAACGTGTGCAAAGTGGTACCCGCGCACTACAAGACCGTGCAGAAGGAAGTGCATGTGCCCGGCTTCTTCCAGTGCGTGCAGCGCGAAGTTCATGTGCCCGGCCGCTATGAGAAGGTCGAGAAAAGGGTCTACGTCGCCGGCCGGTACGAGATCGTTGAAGAAAGGGTGTTCGTGAAGCATGACCACGGGCACGCCAAGCCGAAGGTGGAACACAAGGAAACGATCAGTGTCCCGCGCGGCGGCCGCAGCACCCGGTAACCGGGCGCCGAAGTCCCCCCTTCTGCGCCCCCTTCCACCCCGCGCGCTTGCGCGGGGTGGTTCATTTGCTGCCGGGTTCAAAACGCCGACGCCAAGGCATAATCCGGCCATGGACTGGGACTTTCGCCGGCTTGGTGTGAACATCTGCGTGTGTTACCAGGTCACCAATGCGCAGGCATTGGCGGCCTGGCAGGCCACTGACCAGCCCAGCGTTGAACAACTGGGCAGGTTGTTCCATTGCGGGCACCACTGCGCTATGTGTGTGCCGTACTTCCAGTCACTGCTGCAGGAATGGAAGCAGGGCACCTGGCCGCCCACGGGGGATGCATGCCGCAACGCTTCTGGCTGATGAAAGTGGAGCCCGCCGTGCTGACGATCGATCAGCTTGCCAGGGTTGCATCGACCAGCTGGGAGGGCGTGCGCAACTACCAGGCCCGCAACTACCTGCGCGATGACTTCCAGGTGGGTGACGCCGTGCTGTTTTACCAGAGCAACGCGGAACCTTCGGGAGTGACCGGCATTGCCGAAGTTTCACGGGCCGGCTACCCGGACCATTTCGCGCGCAAGAAGGGGCACGAGTACTTCGACCCCAAGGCAACCAAAGACAACCCGATCTGGTACATGGTGGACCTGCGTCATGTGGAAAGCTTCCCGCGCGTGGTCACACTGGCGGAACTGAAGGCGGCAAGGGGCCTAGAGCAGATGGCCGTTACCCGCAAGGGCCAGCGCCTGAGCATCATGCCCGTGACAGCCGAAGAGTTCTCTATTGTGTGCAGGCTGGGGCGCGGCGAAGGCTGACATGAGATTTCTTGACCGACGCTGGGTGAACCGCAAGCTCGACAACCACGAGCTGATGCTGCATCTGTCGGTATACATCCGGCACCTGGAGTCCATCGCCGATGACATGCCGCCAAAACTGCGCGCCTACGCGGGGCTTACGGCCGGCACCGGGCTGCTGGGCAGCCGGCTGATCAAGGCGCGACTGCACCGGGCCAAGGGCACACTCAGGATTGTCTTTCAGCTTGACCCGGGTGAAGGTGACTCAGTGAAGGTGCGCATGCTGTTTTCCAAGGTCGACCTTGAGTCACTCAACGTTGAGTCCTGGAAGCGCATCTGCGCAAGCAAGTCCAGCATCGCCGGCACCGACGAAGTGGACCTTGCACCCGGCGGCCTGTTTGAGCACCGCATCCTGTTTCTGCCGCGCGGCGAAACCGCCGTGCGATTCGGCCGCTTCCGCATGGAGATTGAAAAGCTGCCGCCCGATCACGTGGAGCCCCACGGCGGCTGGCGCGAGGACGGCTGATCAGCCGGCAACGTTGGGCGGCACGCGACCCTGCAGCACGTCAACGACAGCTTGCGCGCACAACCGGCCCATCTCGTCCCGCGTTTCGACGGTCGCGCTGCCGATGTGCGGCAGCAGCACCACGTTCTCCAGGGCCGCAAGACCCGGTGCAAGGCGCGGCTCTTCTTCGTAGACGTCAAGCCCGGCACCGGCAATCACGCCCTGTCGCAGCGCGTGCACCAGCGCCGTCTCATCGACCACGGGCCCGCGCGCGGTGTTGACAAGAACTGCCGTCGGCTTCATCAGGCCGATGCGGCGTTCATCCAGCAGGTGGCGCGTCTGTGGCGTAAGCGGGCAATGCAGCGACACAAAGTCGCTTTCCTGCAGCAGGGACTCAAGCCCTGTGTGGGTCGCGCCCAGACTTTCGTCCCAGTCGCTGTGGCGGTTGCGCGATGCATACAGCACGCGGCAGCCAAAGCCGTGACGCATCGTGGCGGCCACGCGATAGCCGATACGCCCGGCACCGACTATGCCCAGTGTCTTGCCGTAAACTCCCTGGCCGCGGTGAAACAGCGGCGCCCATCCTGTGAAGCGATCACCCCGGGTCAGGCGCTCGCCTTCCCCAAACCTGCGAGCGCAGGCCAGAATCAGCCCCACCGCAACTTCGGCCGTGGCGTCGGTCAGCACACCCGGCGTGTTGCACACCGTCACGCCAAGTTCCCGCGCGGCCTGAAGATCGATGTTGTTTGTGCCCACCGCATAGGTAGCCAGCACACGCATCGGCGGCGCGAGCCTGCCAATCAGCGCGGCGTCCATCGGGTCGGCCAGGGTGCAGATCACCGCGTCGGCCCCCTTGGCGGCAACGGCAATCTCGTCACGCGACAGGTTGGTATCGCGCGGGTTCACTTCCACGCGGGCACCGGCCAGGCTGGAACGCAGTATCTCCAGCGTTACTCCGGGCACTGCCCGTGTGATGTAGATGAACATGGCAGCACCCCGGTTCCGTTTCACGCCGGCCTGCGGCTCCTCAGCGCATCGGTAATCACAGCCGCAATCTGGTCCGGCGTGGCCGGAAGCTGCACCGCCCAGCGGCCGGCACCGGTCAGCGGCTGTGTGTGTTCCAGCAGGAACACAACAGGCAGGTTCAGGCCAAACTGGTCCAAGAAGTTCGAAACCTGGCGCTGGACGTCCTGCAACGGGTCGGATTCGCACAGCAGCAGGTCAAACTTCTCGCGGTCCGCGCGGCTCAGGGCTGTGGCAAGCGTTGGCTCGATCTCCAGTTCGCAAAGGGCCTGGCGGCAGGCCGACCGCAGCAACGCCGCGCGCGGGCCCGTGACTGCGGCAATCGCCCGGCCGGTGTCCTTCAATGCGGCCAGACGAGCGCTGGAACTCGGGCGCGAGTTTCCCCACAGTACGCGATCAAGCGCATCCAGAAGGTCGCGCGCGCGAAACGGCTTGGTAAGCCAGGCATCGCCGCCTGAAAGGTAACCCTGAAACTCGTCTTCCATCCCGCCACCGGACGCCAGGAACACAATCGGGACGTGAGCGAGTTCGGGTGTACTGCGGATGCCGCGGCACAACGTGAAGGCCTCCGCGCCCCCGACGGTGGATTCCGAGACAATGGCGTCAATGCCGCCGGCGCGCAGCAGGCTCAGTGCAGACTCGGCATCGGTGGCCACACGCGCGACATAGCCGTTGCGATGCAGCAGTGCGGAAACGAGTTCCCCGGCCGTGGGGTTGTCATCGATCAGGAGAATCTGTCGCGGCTTGGCGGCCATTTCGTTGTTTCCAGCCCTTGCCCGGAATGAACAACGCCCCGCACAGGCGGGGCGTTGGGTTGGTCAGCCTGCTGCTATTCTGCCGGCGCGGGCGGCGGAGCATCACCCTTGTCGGCCTTGCCCATGGCGCTTTCCACGTCATAGCCGCCGAAGCTGCGGATCACCGGCATGCCCGGCCACACCACAGTCTTGGGACCCGAGCCGACCGAATGGGCCGTCGTGCGCGTCACCACGCCGTTTGCATCCTTGGCCTGGTAGGGCTCCTGCGCCAGTGCCTGGTTCGGGCTCTTGCTGTAAAGCGAGTAGCCGGTGGAACCGTAGAAGTCGACCAGCGGGTTCTTGCCCTCGCGCATGCCAAGCGCCGGCAGTGTCACCAGCGCAACCATGACCAGCAGGAACGTGACACCGGTAAGCACCTTCCACGCAATGCCCTCGTTGGGCACAATTTCCACGTACTTGACCTGCTCCTGGATCTGGACCGGGCCGGGCATGCCCATCGGCGCGCCCATCTGGCGCGGCGCTGCGGGCTCTTCGTCCAGCTCGTCCACGGTGCCAAGGTCGTCCAGTTCGTCCAGTTCGTCCGCGGGCGGCTTCTTGCCCTTGGCGGGTGGCTTGGCCTTTGCCTTGGGCTTGGCTTCGACCGGTTCCGTTTGAAGGCCCAGTTCGTCGTCATCAAGCTTCAGGTCGCCTTCAATCTTCTGCGTGGCGTCTGCGTCGCCTTCGCCGAAGTCCAGGCCGCCGAGTTCGTCGGTTTCGTCGAACACCAGCTCTTCGGTGAGTGTGGCGTCCTGGTCGTCGCCGCCGCCGGAATCGGCAAGCTCGACGGTCGGCACGCTGGTGGCGCCGGTGTCTTCAAAGTCCTGGTCCTGCGAGAGATTGCCGAGGTCCAGCAGTGTCTCGTCTGTTTCCTCTTCCACTACTTCCAGACCCTCGCCGCCAAGCTGGGTCTCGCCCAGGTCAAGGTCGTCGCCGCCGCTGCCGGGCACGCGCTGGCGCGCCAGCGATGCAACGTCTTCCGACCGGAACTTCATGCGGTCGTCGTCGCGGAACGCACGGATCTGGCCTTCGGAGACGAGCCTTTTCAGCTCGTCTTCATCCATATCCAGTTCGTTCAGAACGTCGTCGAAGGACTTATAGTTGGGCATCGCGTTACTCCGGAAATCGATCCGGTCCACCGGGGGTCGGGATACAGCAACGGGCGCGATTCGGACGCGCACACCGCACACCATTCCCGTACGTCTGCATACTATGAAAAGGGGCGTTTCCGGCGCAAGTCCCGAAAACGCCCCATGATCGGCTTATGACAGGGGGCTGAAACCCGCCTGATGCCCCAAACTAGTCGCCGCGCTTCTTGGCGAAATCCTCGGCAGCCTTCTTGAGTGACTTGGGCGACCACTTTTCACCTGTCATCTGCTTGCCGCTTTCATCCGGGAACTTGAAGTCGTATTCCATGGTGCGCGAACCCACAAAGAACAGGTCGCACTTGCCGTTGTTGCCGCGCAGCTCATACACCGCCATCTGCTTGGTCTGTTTGCCCGCTTCGTACGGGTTCTCAACTTCCGTGACCACCATCACCAGCTGTGTGCTGCCGCTGACTGTAACCGGCGTGACTGTCCAGTTGGGCCCCTTGTCGCTGCCGGCCTGGGCGTGAACCGCCGGGGCCTCGGCAAGGAAGGTGTTGTAGGCGTACAGGCCGCCCACAATCGACAGCATCAGCGCAATGCATCCCAGCAACGCCAGGGTCACTGCCGGCAAGATCACTTTCTTATCCATGACATGTTCTCCGTTCGGGCCAAGACCCGCTTGTTCTCTAATGGGGCATAAGGCGGAGGGGCCCACAGTGTAACTTGCCCCATGCCTTCCCTCAATCAGTACGCGAAACTGTACCCGGCCTTTCATGCAAAAAAACCGGCAGCGGCGGCGCGTTTGCGGATCGGGGATGCGCAGCCCGCCTGTGCGGCCATGCTTTCAGCCGCGCCGAAACTGCATCCCGCTGGCCGTATCGCGGCCAATGGCCTCGGCATCCTGCGCGTTGCCGCTGCGCTGGGCCCGCTGGGCATTACCCGATTCATCGAACACCGCGCCAGACAAGGTCAGGTTTCCTTCCTGTAGAGTAGCCAGCGCCCCCACCGGCGCCGTACAGCCCGCGCCCAGCGTGCGCAGGAACGACCGTTCGGCCTGCACACAGGCCCAGGTCTGTGGGTGGTTCATCGGCGCAAGCAGCTGCGCGACCCTGTCATCCCCGCTGCGGGCCTCCATGCCAAGCGCGCCCTGCCCCACCGCCGGCAGCCACTGCGGCGCATCCAGCGCGTGCATCCCAAAGCGCGCCGCCAGCGGTTCAATGCTATCCAGCAGGCCCAGGCGCTTCAGGCCGGCCCGCGCCAGGATCGTCGCATCGGCCTGGCCCTCTTGCAGCTTGCGCAACCGCGTGTCCACGTTGCCGCGAAACTCGATCACGCGCAGGTCAGGCCGCCGGGCAAGCAGTTGCGCTTTGCGACGCGGGCTGCTGCTGCCCACGGTGGCGCCCTGCGGCAGCGACGCAAATGGGTCACCCGCCCAGGCCCGGTCGCGCAGAACCATGATGTCGCCAGTGTCCTCGCGCTCGGGTGTGCAGGCCAGGCAGAGCCCTTGGGGCAGGATTGTCGGCAGATCCTTCAAGGAATGAACGGCCAGGTCGGCGCGGCCGTCCAGCAGCGCGTCTTCAAGTTCTTTGGTGAAGGCACCCTTGCCGCCGATGGCGGTCAGCGATTCGCCCAGCTTGACGTCGCCAGTGGTCTTGAGTTCCAGCAGTTCCACGCGCAGGCCGGGGTGCATGCGTTCCAGTTCTGCCTGGACCCAGCGTGACTGGGTCAGGGCCAGCAGGCTGCCGCGGGTGGCAATGCGAACAATCGGCATGGGCTTAGTAACTGGACAACCCTTCTTCCAGGTCGGCAATCAGGTCTTCGGCGGCCTCAATGCCGCAGCTGAGGCGGATCAGGCCGTCGTTCAACCCGGCCTTCATGCGCAGTTCCTTGGGAATGCTGGCGTGGGTCATGCTGGCCGGGTGTTCCAGCAGGCTTTCCACCCCGCCCAGCGATTCTCCCAGCGTCCAGACACGCCGGCCGGAAACGACACGTTCGCCGTCGGCGACGCTGCCGTTGATTTCAAAAGCAATCATGGCGCCGTAACGCTTCATCTGGCGGGCTGCCACGGCCTGGTTGGGGTGACCCTCCAGCGCGGGGTAATGAACCTTGGTTACGCGCTTGTGTTCCAGCAGATAGCTGACCACTTGTTCCGCATTGTCGCAGGCGCGCTCCATGCGGATTCCCAGCGTCTTGATGCCGCGGTGCACCATGTAGCAATCCAGAAAGCCTGGCACAGCGCCGCTGGCGTTCTGGTTGAACTTGATGCGCTCATGCAGGCCCGGGTCACGGGTGATGCAGGCACCGGCAATCACGTCGCTGTGGCCGCCCAGGTACTTTGTGGCGCTGTGCATGGCAATGTCGGCACCAAGGTTAAGGGGCTGCTGCAGATACGGGGTGGCAAAGGTGTTGTCGACCACGCTGATGACCTTGCGCGACCGCGCCAGCGCGCAAAGCGCCTCAATGTCGCTGATCTTAAGCAGCGGATTGCTGGGCGTCTCGACAAACAGCATTTTCGTCTTGGGCGTGATGGCTTTTTCAACGTTGCGCACGTCGGTGGTGTCGACCATCGTGAAGTCGATGCCGAAGCGCTTGAAGGTCTTGTCGAAAATGCGGAAGGTGCCGCCGTAGACGTCGTCGGCCATCACCACGTGGTCGCCGGCGTTCAGCAGCTTGATGATCGAATCGGTGGCACCCAGTCCCGAAGAAAACGCGCAGGCGAACTCGCCTTCTTCAAGGCTGGCCAGCACGCCCTCAAGCGCCGCGCGAGTCGGGTTGCCGCTGCGCGCGTATTCAAAGCCCTGGTGCTTGCCGGGGCTGGCCTGGGCAAAGGTGCTGGAAAGAAAGACCGGCGGGTTGACCGCGCCGAAGTGGTCAAACGGGTCATAGCCGGCGTGGATGGCGCGTGTGTCGAAGTGCATGGCAGGCTCCGTAACAGTGGCGCGAATCATGGAACCGGCCGGCCCGATTGGAAATGGAAAATCGAAGTTACGACGTTCAGGCGCGGGCGCGGCGCCAACTTTCCTCAAGTCAACGCGCCCCAAGCGCCGAAGTCATGGTTAACAGGCGAAGTGATCGCCTTCAGTTTCAGCCGCAATCCCCCGGCCAGGAGACTTCTCCGCGGGGCTGCCCGATTGCGGCTTTCGCACTGGTCACAACGGGAGGTCAGTCCCTCACACCAGTAGCAGACACCAACCACGGACCAGCGCGTGAGCGTTTGTCCCGGCGCAAGGGTAAGCGCCTGTCACCCATCCCACCCCAACATCCTCAATACACCGGCGCGAACTGACCCACGCGCCGGACCTGCATTTGGGCGGAAGCTCTGGCCGCGAGAAAGCGAAAGCCCGAATCGTGAACGCCGCCATTGCCTCGCGCTTTCGCTTTTTCGCGGCTGACTTGCGGTCCAAGCACTGGGCTGTTCTTGGTGCTCTTGGTGTCATGGCGGCAATGCTGCTCGTCTTTGCGGGCCGCGCACCAAGCGGATTCGCCAGACTCGAAAACAACCTCGCTTGCGCTTCGGGCTCTTGTTTCCTTGCGCTTCCCCGCTATCCTTCCCGCCCCTTAGCGCCCGCCAACGTTGGCGGCTCGTTGTCTCTGCCGGCGAGCAACGACACCTCGGGATGTGTACCCCCGAACGTGGCCTGACCGGAGAAGGAATCCACGACCATGGGTCGTTACACTGGGGCAAAGCACCGCGTATCGCGCCGCTTTGCCGAGAATTTGTGGGGCACCAAGAAGTCGCCCCTGGCCACACGCCCGTACAAGCCCGGACAGCACGGCAAGGACGGCAAGCGCACCAAGATTTCTACCTACGGTGCGGGCATGATCGAAAAGCAGAAGGTCAAGTTCTATTACCAGCTGCGCGAGCGTTCGTTCCGCCGTTACTACCAGGAGGCCCTGCGCCTGCCCGGTAACACCGGCGAGACGCTGATGCAGATGCTGGAACGCCGCCTCGACAACATCATCTACCGCCTTGGCTTTGCACCAACCAACCGTGCGGCGCGCCAGCTGGTGGCACACGGCCACGTGCGCGTCAACGGCAAGAAGGTGGACCGCGCCAGCTTCCTGGTGAGCGTGGGCGACAAGGTTTCGATCAAGGACCAGTCCAAGGCCCACATCCAGGTTCAGGAAGCCATCGGCGCAAAGCCGCAGGTGGTAAGCTATCTCAAGGCTGACCCGGAAAAGCTTGAAGGCGAACTGATCCAGATTCCGAAGCGCAAGGATATCCCGGTCATCGCCAACGAACGCCTGATCATCGAATTCCTGGGCCGATAAACAGGAGCCGCAAGCGCCAGCGCGCGGTGCAGTTGAAACGAGTTCATGCCAATCGAGGCCCCCGCAACGCGGGGGCCTTCCCAATTTGCCTGCCGAGCCACGTTCGAAGCCTTGATGCCCCGCGCGCTGGCGCTTGCGGCTCTTGCTGCCAATTCGCAGTTTCCTGATCCATTTGCCGCCTGGCCCGTTTGTAGCATCTACTCCCTGTGCCCCTTGGATGACCATGCAGCATCCAAGCAGCCTGAGCGACGAGGACATTGTCCGACGCTGTCTGGCCGGCGAGAGTTCGCTATTTGAGGCCCTGATCAAGCGCTACGAGCGCCTGGTGTACGGGTTTGTCCTGCGCAAGGTCAGCGACGGCGGCACCGCCCAGGACCTGGCGCAGGAGACCTTCCTGATTGGCTTTGAGAACCTGTCTCGCCTGAAAGAGCACGCCCGGGTGAAGTCCTGGCTCATGGGCATTGCCGGCAACCTGGTGCGCGACTACTACAAGCGCCGCAAGCTGGCCGGGCTTCCCGAAGGCTTTGAGGGCGAGTTCGTCGGCATTGACCCGTTGCAGTCGGCCGAAGAAAAAGAGCGCCACGAGCTGCTTTACAAGGCCATGGCCAAGCTATCCGAACGCTATCGCGCTGTACTGATCAAACGCTATCTCGAAGGCGCAGAGTACGATGACATTGCCAAAGACCTTGGCTTATCTATTGGCGCCGTAGAGGTTTGCATGCACCGGGCGCGCAAGGCACTGGCCTCGGCACTAAAGGAATACATGCCCGAGATCGACGAATGATCGCGTCGTGCCCTAAGGCACATGGCTGACAGGGTCGCCGCGGTTAATAACAGTAAGAATGTGATGGTCGGTGCCACCAATCAGTGCAGGCCGTAAATGCGTGGCCTGATGTCTGGCCAGATGTCGTCGTACGTCGAAGCAACGAAAGCAGTTCGATGAACCGTGAATACCTCAGCACATTGATCCAGCGTTCGCTGGATGGCGCATTGAACGCCGACGAGCGCGAAGTACTTGCGCGCGCCCTGCGTGACGACGCGCTGCTGCGTGCCGAGGCCGATGAAATGAAAGTCGTGCATGCCAGCACGGAATCCATGTTCCGGCGCATGGCACTGCCCGCGGATTTCAGCCAGCGCGTGATGAAGCGCCTGCAGGCCCATGATGTACCGGCCGACGAACTTGCAACCGCGGCGCCGCGCCTTCGCCGCCGCCATGGACAGCACAGCCGCCGCCCGGCCAGCCGCAGCCTGATCTGGGTCAGCGGCATCGCCGCGGCCGCTGTCGTTGCGCTGGCGGTTTCGTTGATCGTGCAGTTGTCAGGCCAGGGCATGAAACCAAATACAACCGGTCCTTCCCTGACCGGCGGGGCTCCGGGTGTGCCGGAACCCAGTGGAGGCAACCGCACCGATCCACTGAACCCGTCTTCAGGGAATCGGGAGGCCTCGGGCCCCACGCCTGAGGCTTCCCAACCGGACCGTGCCCCGGCCGGCGAGACTGATGCTCCGAAGCTGCCCGACAACGTCGAAGGTGAGTCGCCCAAAGCGCCGATCCCACGCGAGAGCCCCGCGCCCGTTGCACCCGATAATCCCGGCGCGACTGTGGAAGATCCCGCAACAGGTCGTGGGGATCGTGTAGAAGCCCCCGAAAAGGGCCCCCAGGACCCTGTGCCCGGCGTGACTCCTGAAGCGCCCAACCCCGGCCCGCGCATTGACGGCGAAGGCGAAGGCCGCAAGACCGCCGCCGAGCCCGGCCCGGCAGTTCCGGCCGAGCGCCCCGTGCTTGCCAGGCTGTCGATCCTTGGCGGTCGCGCCGAAATGCTGCAGACCGACGGCAAGTGGAAGGTGCTCGCCAATGACGAAGAGCTGCGCCAGGGCGCGCAGATTCGCACTAACTCCAATGGCAACGCCAGCATCGTGTTTGTGGACGGCGCCGTGACTCTGGCCAAGGGTTCCGCGCTTACGCTGGTGGATGTCGACGTGGTTTCGCTGGATTCCGGGACACTGGCGCTGGACCGGCCCAATGCGCGCGACGGCGAATCACTTTCCGTCGTTTGCGACGCGTACACCTTCTATGTGATGCATGGCAACGCCACGGTGCGCCGCAAGTCGCGCGGCCTGGAGATTCAGCACTTTGTCGGCTTCAGCACACTGACTCACGAAGAGCTTGGCTCGGTGATGTTTGACGCGCCGGCCAGCTATGAAATGGAGTTCGGCAAGGATTACCCGGTGGTGAAACCCGCCGGGACGCTGCTGGCACCGGACTGGGTAGCCGACGCCCGCAGCGCCGGTTTGATGGCCGCCATTGAGCCAAAACTGGCCGAGCGTTTTGCCGGCGCGCCGCGCGAACGCCGCGAAATCGACAAGAACCTGCCGCGCGCCCTGCGCCGCCTGATGACCTTCCCGATGGACCAGGCCAGCGCACTGGAGTTCCTGACCCGCGCGCTGGACAACCTGAAGCTGGATGCGGCCACGGTCGTGCGCATGGTTGGCGAAGTTGAGACCGCGATTGTTGAGGTCAAGGATTCCGTGCCGAACATGGTCGCGTACAACGGCGCCCGCGCCGCGATGCTTGGCACCGTGGTGGACTTCAACTCCTGGCGCGACAACTTTCTGCGCATCACCCGCGGCGAAACGACCCGCCCGCCCCAGGCCAGTGTGCCACGCAAGACCGAAGTGATTGAGGCCGGCAAGCTGCGCGGAGTGGTTCCCCCACCCGCACCCAAGGCCGAGCCAAGGCCCGAACCCAAGCCTGAGCCAAAACCGGAAACCGAACAGCCAGGCAAGTAGTACCCGCCGACCCCCCGGAACCCCCGCCCTGCGGGGGTTCTGCGTTATTCGAATACAACTCGTGACGCCTGGGGTTACCTGGCGCGGTCTTCGGCCTTCTTCAGCCAGACGCGGATGCCGGCGCGCACGTCCTCATAGTGCGGGTCGCGGGCCAGGGATTTTTCAAACCAGTCGGCGGCCTCGCGGTACTTCTCGCGCAGGAACGCCAGCCGGCCCTGCAGGTACGCGGTTTCAAACGAATGTTCGTTCAGGTTGTGGCAGGTGCGCACGGCCGTGCTTGCGGCATCCAGGTCGCCGGCGTCCAGCGCAAGCCGGGCAACCCTGGCCACCTTGCGGAACTCGGCCAGGTCCGATGCCACGCCCAGACGCGGATCACGGGCCATGTCAAAATCCGCCAGGTGCTGCATGCGCAGTGCGCCCTCGGGCCCGGCCGCCAGCATGCGGCGCACATCCACGCGGATGTACTTGCCAAAAGTGTGAGGCCCGGCGCTGACCCACATTTCGCCGCGCGTGACGTTGGCGATCACACTGTGGCTGCAGATGCCGGCGTCAATCGCGTTGCGGTTGCCAAGGCCAAGCGGCTTGTCGCCGATGCCCCTTTCGTCGCGCAGGATGTCCAGAGTCAGCTTGGCGTTGAAGGTCCTATAGCCCCGGCCGGTCAGTTCTTCCAGGCGCGCCCACCGGTAGGTGGTTGTTGCTCCCTCCACCTGTTTGCGGTTCTCGGTGTCGTTGGCAAATGGCTCGGTCAGGAAGTGGTTGGTCTGCAGTATCAGCCCGGGCTTGGCGGCCTCGCGCAGGGCGCTGCGGGTGGGCGACTTTTCAATCACCACCGCGCGGCCATCCACGCGGCTGGCGACCAGGTAGCTGTCCGAAACAAACACCTGCGCGTCGCGCAGAATCGCGTGGGCTTCGTCAATCGTGCGGGCGCTCTCCAGTACGCGGCGCACCAGCATGCTGACGGGCGTGCCGATGCGGCCAAAGCCGGTGTCGTCGGTGCGCGCGGCGTTCAAGTGAATGTACAGGCCCTCGGCATTCATGCCGGTTACGGCACCGGCCATGCCCGCCCAGGCCACGTGCACGTACGGGATGCCGTCTTCGGGCCACACGTACAGCACAGCCTTGTCCTCGTCGAACACCGGCCCGGCCTCAAAGTCAAAGTTGCGGCCGATGATCATGTCGCCGGCAAAGGTGGCTTTGTCCCAGGCGGCAAAGGCGGTGCAGCCCGCAAGTTCGCGGCCGCTGACCAGCGGGCTGTCGATGAACATGTGGCTGATGTCGTGGACCGCGTGATAGTTGAGAATGCGGTGGTACAGCGGCACGTCATCCGGAAAGTGATTGATGCTGCCCTCGGCCAGGCCCAGCACTTCAAGTTTCTCGGCATCGGTCACGTACTCGGGAAGCCGGCGGTTGTTCACGCCGACCAGTTGCTTGACGAACCACAGGCTGGCGGCGTTGGGCAGGAATTCGCGTGCGGTTTTCAGCAGGTACTGTTCCTGCTTCTCGACAAGGTCCTGCCCCAGCTTTGCGTTGGCATAGCCGCGCTGCCACGGGTTGCCGACCAGCCCGAACTCGTGCACGTTGTCGCGCGTGCGGCGCCAGTTCTTGCCCAGTCGGCGCGCATCGCCGCGGTCGATGACCTCGGTTTGCGCCAGGCTTCGGTCACCCGAATAGGTCGGCGGCTCGGCGATGCAGAAGTTCTTCACGTACAGGGACAGACCCGCCAGCATCGCAATCACCACAGCGGCAAAGAACATGGCTGTGCGCGTGACTGCGCCAATGGGCCAGGCCACGCCGGCCGGTTCCTCGTTCTTGCGCAGCCGGGAAAGGGCCGCGGCCATGCGGTCCTGTGTTTCGGCCTTCAGGCGCGCGACCGCAAGCTCGCCTTCCACACCGGCAGTCGGCACCGGCGGCAACACCTGCATCACAAGATCGGGCGGGTTGACGGCCGCGCCGCCCTTGCGCAGGCAGGCCCCGGTGCCGTGCAGCACGACGGGCACGATCGGCACCTTGGCCTCGGCGGCCAGCAGAAACGCGCCGTTTCGGAAACGCCGCATGCGGCCGTCGGGGCTGCGCGAGCCCTCCGGGAACACAACCACAGAAACGCCCCTGGACAGCCACTCCAGCGCGGTTTCAAAGCCGCGGGGGCGGTCGGGGTCGCCCTCTTCGGCGTCGTCCAGCACGATGTGCCGGGCCAGTTTGTTCAGCTCGCCCATCAGGGGAATGCGCGCGGCCCAGCCTTTGACAAACCAGCGGGCATTGATGGGCAGCAGCAGCGCCATCAGGATGTCCAGCATCGACTGGTGATTGACCACAACCACGCAGGGTTGGGGAAACGCCCTGGCGCGCACGTTGATCAGGCGCTTGCGGCCAAACGGGTACAGACGGAAGAACCACTTCACGATGCGCTTCTGGCCCGCGTAAAAGGCGTCGCCGCGGTGCTTGCTTGCAAAGCGGTCCCACAGCCAGTACGGAACCTCCAGGATGAACAAGAAAACGACAAGCTGGGTCCACAGAAGGCCGAAAGCCGCAGCCGTGCGCAGGCCGTTCATGACGGCGTTTCCGGGCCTGGGGTAAGTGTAGTCATCCCCTGAAATGGCAGCTTCGGGCTCTGTCAACGCGGCTCCTAAGGTCTTGCAGTCCGGGCACAATGCGCGAGAATGGACACCATACCGGGGCCAGCGCCGGTTTCCACGGCTTCACGGATTGCCCATGGACACCCTGGACACAAGCCTGAAGGACAGCGTCAACAAACTGGTCGCCACAGAGTTTGAGCTTGAGCCGGCCTCCGTAACGCCGGAAGCCGACCTGTACAAGGATCTCGGGCTCGACAGCCTTGACGCCATTGACCTTGTGGTCGCCCTGGAACGCAAGTTCGGCTTCAAGGTCGAAGAAGGCGCGGCCAAGCTGATTCGCACGGTGAACCAGCTTTACGAGTTCGTCGCGATGCACCTGTAGGGGCAAACTGCGGTTTTGGGTTGAAGGCTTTGGGTTTTGGGGAAGGACAACGGCAACGACAACTGCCGTTCTCCATGCCCCAACACCTGTGCCCTATGCTGTTCCCGAAAACCCGAAACCCTAATCCGCCGCCTCTACTCTCAGCGTGAATTCGGACACCTGCGTTTCGCTGTCATGGATGCTGGCGCGCACGCGGTGGCGGTCGCCATCGGCATCCATGGCAATGCGCAGCGCCAGCGCACGGCCCGGGGCCGCCGGGCTGGTGAACTTGGCACGGGTGACTTCGACCAGCCGCTGCGGCTGCTTCAACAACCGCGAGGCCAGCTCCACGGCCGCGCTGACCTGCACCACCGCAGGCAGCACGGGCGCGCCGGGAAAGTGGCCTTCAAAGAAGAACTCGTCGCCGGCGAAATGCAACTCGGCCTGCGCTCCGGCATCATCGACAGAGACAGATTGCAGCGCGCGAGCAAGTGTTTCCTGCAGGTTCATTCGCGTAACTCAAAAGTCTTTTCAGGCCAGGGTTTGTCGCGCACTGTGAACTCGGTGATCTGGATCGTCAGTTTGTAGGCGGGCCCTTTGGGTTGCACTCCACGGTTTCTCAGCACGATCACGGAAGGCACCCATGCCGGGCCAAACTCCTTCCATTCGTAGTAGTTCGCGCGATACAGTTCAGCACCGCGCGCCGCACGCACCCAATCCACCCTTGGATCGGCCCCTACCAGCCTGGCCCGCCGGAAGATGACGTTCTCGCCATGGTTGCGCTTCACCGTCAACTCAGTCCCCGAATTCGTGTACTCCAACCATGCCGGGCCGCGCTGTTCCTGCGGTGCAGGGCTGTCCATTCTTTGCAGGAACACTTTCCAGATGTCGGCCGCAATCTGCTCCAGCGTTGGCCGATCAAACTCATCAACAGCAAAGGCAACTTCCGGCCCCATGACCCCGCCGTCCACGATGTCAAACAGCTTGATGCCCTGTTCCGTCATGCCCTGCAAGCGAAACCGGCCCGGCTGCTGCACAATTAGGTATCCAACCAGAGTTCGCGTAACCGGCCCGAAGTCCAGCGTCACCGTCTGCACCGCCTTGAACTGCTCCGGCCAGCGCGAATCGTAAGCCGCAACAGCCTCTTCAACGGTCAACCTGGGCGTGGGCGCGGGGTCCAGCCGCTTGTAGGGGTCCGTCTCGGCGCAGGATGACAGCCACAGGAGACAGGCCAGCATCAGGGCTGCCCGCCCGTATGGCAGTACCGCGCGGAGCGCGGCCACAACGTTAGCCCCCGGCAAGCGCCCACGGAGTGGGCGTGCAGCCGGGGGTTTGGGGCCAATAGAACCCTGAGGCGCACAGTGCCGACACAAGACCAGGCGGTCCATGCCGCCGGCCTGTGCCGGCGCTCCGCGCCTCTGCGAGTGTGATGCACGAGTACCCCCAGCGTCTTGACTGCCTGCGGCAGTCTCGAAGCCGGGGGCTAACGTTGTCCCGGCGCTCCGCGCCGCACGACC
Organism: Planctomycetota bacterium; assembly: GCA_019636215.1. Taxonomy (GTDB): domain Bacteria; phylum Planctomycetota; class UBA8742; order UBA2392; family UBA2392; genus H3-PLA7. Next base: position 330,177 of record JAHBXZ010000003.1, read on the forward strand.
TGACAACTCATATGGCATTACTTCCGTCACGCGGCCCGCCTTCCGCCAAGTTCCAGCAGCGTCGGTACTACAAACAGCGTGAGCCCCAGCGAACTCGCGATGCCGAACAGTGTTGTGATACCCACGCTGAACAATGCCGGGTGGCTTGCAAGGCTCATCGCGCCAAAGCCCGCCAGGTTCACCAGCGCCGCCAGCAGCACGCCCGTGCCCGCCACGCGCAGGCGTTTTGCGGCCTGCGCCGTGTCGCCGCATTCGCGCCAGGTCTGCACGAAGAATACGCCGTAATCAATGCCAAGCCCGGCGATGAACACCGTAACAAGCGTGTTGATGATGTTGAACTCAATCCCCAGTGCCCCCATCGCGCCCAGCGTCCACAGCAGCGAGCCCAGCACCGGCACCAGCGCGATCAACGACTCGCGCACGCGCCGGAAGGTCAGCCACACCAGACCCACCACCAGCGCCAGGGAAAGCCCGCCCATCAGCGCCAGGTCACGCTGGATCAGCACGATCATGCGCGAGACAAACGCGGCCTTGTTCACCACCAGCGCCGACGGCACACCCGCGCGCAGAGTGCCAAGCTGGTCGTCCGCAAGCTGCGCCGTGGTGCCCACCCATAGGCGCCCGTCGCGCTCCTGCACAAAGTTTGCCATCAGCGACCATACCGGCCGTTTGCGCAATGACTCTGCATCCAGAAGCTCAGGGTCGGCCTTTGCACGCATGGCCTCAAAGAACGCGGCAAAGCGCTTCTCGACAACGCCTTCGGCAAAACGCACTTCGCCGCCGTCAGGCCGAGTTGCCCTGGCCTCGACCATCGCCCTTTTGATTTCGGCAATGCGCGCATCATTGAAAAACGCGCGCCAGCGGCCAAGGTTCTCTCGCTGGGTCTGGCGGGCAGGAATCACCCAGGCCGCGCTTTCATAGCGCGCCCCTGCTGCATGCAGTGCCTGCGCGGCAAGGTCGTTCTCGCGCAGCGCGGACTCCAGGTTTTCGCCGCCGGTTACCACCAGCGTGCGGCGCAGGCTGTCAGTGCCAAACGCCTGCTGCACGCGGGTTTCGGCGGCACGGGTTCGCCCCGATTTGCCGTCAAGGTTCGTCACGTCGCCGTCAAAGGCCACACGCGGAACAAGCAGCGCCGCCCCAGCGGTGACCAGCGCCGCAACCCCCAGCAGCACCCAGCGCAGCCGGGCGCGCGCAGATTCCGCCGCACCCAGTGCCTTGCCAAGCACGGATTCGGACTTCGGCATCGGCCCGGCCTTGCGCAGCATCTGCGGCCCTGCCAGCAAGGAAAACGCCAGCGCCGCTGCCATGCCGACAATGCCCATCTCACAAAGCTGGTGCAGGCCGTCAAAGCTGCTCAGGCGCAGTGTAGCCACGGCGACAATCGTGGTGAGCACGGCCATCGAAGACGGCAGCGCAACGTGTGCCAGTGCCAGCCGCGCGCGCTGGGTGCGGTCTCCTTCTGTGCCTGCAAAACCGGCGGAAAGGTGAATCGCGCAATCGAGGCTGATTGCCATCAGCACCCCGGCAAAGCCGGCCGAAATCGCCGAAATCTCGCCCCGCGTCCAGGCCTGCACGCCCATCGCCACCGCAAAGCCGAACCCGGCACTCAGTGCCGCCAACAGCATCGGGGTTGCCGACCGGAACGCGACCAGAAACAGCAGCAGCACGCCAATCACGCTGGCAGCCACAGTCAGGTGCAGGTCACTGCGCAGCACAGTGGCGTTGTCCACGCTGCTGGCATGGGCGCCAATCACGTGGGCCGCGGACTTCCCCGGCAGTTCGGCCAAGGCGGCGCGGACATCGGCCAGAAAATCCAGCCCGCGGCCGGTGTCGCTGGCAGGAAAATCCGCTTCCACCAGAAGCACGGCCATGCGCTGGTCTTTGCTGAACAGCCGGCCGCCGACCAGGCTGCCATCGAAACCAGAGTTGAGCCGCTCGAATCGCCGCAGCACCAGTTCGTTCAGGCCGAACGGATCAGCCCGAAAGCTGTCCGCAACACTGATGCCCTCACTGCCGGCCTGTCGATCAATGTGCTGTTGCAGGCGACGCTGGAATTCCTCCCGGGTCAGGCGCTGCTCTGTGGCTTGCTTCATGGGCTCGTCAAACAGCAGTGGTGCCGTGCCCAGGTAGTGCGTGGCGATGTCGTCCTGGGCCTCCTTGCTCACGCGAGCCACGATCGACGTCACGCCCGAAACTCCCGCCAACCGGGATTCAGCCTCATCCACGTCGCGGGCCAGGGCATCCGCAGTGTCGTTCTCAAGGGCCACAACCATGCGCTCAAGCCCGTGAAAGCGCCCCAGCGCCAGCCTGGTCTCCACCACAGTGGGGTCTTCTTTGGGCAGCAGGCCGAGAACGTCCTCTGTGAACCGCAGGCGTAATGCGCCCGAGGCGGCAAGGCCGAGAACAACCAGCAATCCCGTAACCAGCCAAAGCGGCCGGCGTGCAAAGAACTCAAACCATCGGACAACTAGCGCGCCCATGGTGTGATTAAGGGGAGGGCCCCGGCGCAGCGCAAGGCAAGAACGCATCAGTTTCGCGGCGCACTTCACGAATCAGGCTGTCGTTGCCCAGCGCGGTTGCGGCGACGGCAAAGCCCGTAACGCAGGCGCCAAGCACGCCCGGCGTGCCCGTGCCCGCCCCGGTCACGTACAGGCCGTGATAGCGGGTCTTGCGGCGCACACCGTTGACGCCCTGCGAGTCAACCGACGGCTCGAGCCCGTACAGGCCGCCGCCGGGGTAGTTTACATAGTCGCGGATCGTCAACGGTGTGGAGGCTTCCACCACGGTCAGGCGCCCGCGCAGGGCAGGCAAGCGCTGTTCGACCATGGCCATCACGTTGGCAACCAGGCGTTGCTTGAGCGCCATATACTCGGCATCGCGGCGGGCGGTGCGTGTGGCCTGCCAGGGCGCGAACCACTCGGCACGAGCCGAACTCATTGCAGTGAACGTCTGTACGCCATCGGCCGGAGGCGCGAAGTTTACAATGGCGTCAGCGGGCCCCTTCGTTGACGGGTCGTAGAAACAGTCCGGGTCGTCGTCGCGCAGCAGGTAGTGATTTCTCCCGGCGTACTCGCCCAGTTCCCCCTGCACCACGCCGTACACACAGAACAGCCCCACGCACTCCGGCGCGAGGGCCAGGCGTTGCCGCAGCACGCTGCGCCATGCGTCCGAAGGCATCAAATTCAGGGCCCGACGCGGGTGCAGTGCCAGGATGACCTCCGGCGCGCGCAGCACTTCGCCGCTGGCCAGTTCGACACCGGCGGCGCGGTCGCCCTCCACCAGCACGCGCACCACGGCGGCGCGGGTGCGCAGATCGCCTCCTAGTTCGCGCAGTCGCGCCACCAGCCGCGAGGTGATCGCGTCGCCGCCGCCGACCACGTAATGCGGGCCCTCCGTGGCGCTGCCGATCACCGCCGCATGTATCGCCAGTGGCGCGCGGGCCGACGGCGCGCCGTACAGGCTGCTTTGCGCCAGCAGCAGCGACCGCAGGCGCGGAGAAACGCCAAGTTCACCCAACAGGCCCGCCACCGTCACTTCGTGCGGCGTACGGTCGTAGGCGCCGGGCGCATCAGCATTCAGCGAATGCCAGGTCAGGGAACTTTCCACGGCACGCATTCGCGCCACGAAGGCAGCAATCGCGGCGGCCTCGCCGGGGCAGGCCTGTCGCAGGTTCCGCGCCAGCGCATCCCATCCCACAGGCACGGCAAACTCGCCCGATGGCAGAGAAATGCGGTCAAAGCAGTTGGCGTCCAGCGGCAAGGCCGGGACGCTCACGCCCAGGTACCGAAACAGCCGCCACATCGTCTGGCCGGGCTTGAGCGAACCAACGTAGTGCACTCCCACGTCAAAGCGCACCTTGCCGCCCGCGGGCCCGCGGCGCTGGAACATCTGCATGCAGCCGCCGGGCACCACGTGCGATTCAAGCACCTGCACACGCCAGCCGTGGCGCGCCAGCACAATCGCCGCGCTGAGACCGCTGATGCCGCTGCCGACAATGATGGTGTACGGTGCCATGCCGGACATTGTGGCAAGGCCGGTCAGTCAACGGCAGACAGGATCAACGCGGCATTGGTGCCGCCAAAGCCGAAGCTGTTGACCAGTACGTTGCGCAGCCTGCGCTCGAGCATGGATGCAACAACGTGGATGCGCGGGGCGCCGTCTTCCTGGGCCTCAAAGTTGATGTTCGGCGCGATGAACCCGCCGCGCAGCATCAGGGCCGAGTACAGGATTTCACTGGCGCCGCTCATCCAGCATTCGTGGCCGGTCATGGATTTGGTGCTGCTGACAGGCGTGGCTTCGCCGAACACTTCGCGAATCGCCCCGGCCTCTTTGGCGTCGCCGACCGGTGTGCTGGTGGCGTGGGCGTTGATGTAGTCAACGTTGCCGGGTGCGCATTGGGCCTGCTGCAGTGCCGCCTGCATGGCGCGTTTGGCGCCGTCGCCGCTGGGCAGGGTCAAGTGCTCGCCATCGCTGGAAAACCCGTAGCCGCGTACCTCAACCAGCGGCCTTCCGCCGCGGGCCTTTAGGTGGCTTTCGCTTTCCAGGATCAATGCGGCCGCCCCGCCGCTTGGCACCAGGCCGTCGCGGGCGCGGTCAAAGGGGCGGCTGGCCTGCTGCGGCGCGTCCATGCGTGTGCTGAACGTTCCCAGCGCGTCAAAGCTGGCCATGGATTCCCAGTTGATTTCCTGCATGCCGCCGGTGATCACGACATCCTGCATGCCGGCCCTGATCAGCATGAACCCCTGGCCCACGGCGTGGGCGCCGCTGGCGCAGGCTGCCGCCAGTGTCCAGTTCGCGCCCTGGCAGCCGATCAGCGCGTTCAGGTTCATGCTGGCCGTGCTGTTCATGGCCTGGAAAATGTAGCCGCTGCCAAGCTGCTGGGTGGTTTTGTCGCGGCGCACGGCATCGGCAATCTCGACGTTGGCGGCGCTGGTGCTGTCGTTGCCGATGATCAGCCCGGTGCGCGGGTTGCGAAGGCTTGACGGGTCAAGACCCGCATGGGCAATCGCCTCCAGCACGGAAAAGGCCTGCCACTGGGCGCTTTCATGCATGGACTTGCGGGCCTTGCGGTCCAGCCGCGCCTTGGGCTCAAAGCCGGTGATCGCGCCGGTCAGGGGTGAACGAAAGCCAAGTTCCATCCTGCGCGGGTCAACGACAACGCCGCTTCGTCCAGCGCGCAACGAAGCTTCCATCTCGGCCAGGGACTTGCCGAGAACCGAAATGGCGGAAAGGCCGGTGATGAAGACGCGGTCAGGCATGATGCGGGAGTCGGCAGTCTGAAGTCCGCAGTCGGCAGCAACTGCAACTACAACTACCGCGAGTCCTTTCTCTCGAGAGAGTCCATGAGGCCGTTCAAGATTCGTCCCACTTCTTGCGCCTGAGCGAGCAATCCCGCATGCGATTCTGCGGGCATGAACTGCAGATCCAACGCCGCATACAGGTGGCTTTCAATCTCCATCACCGACCCATTGGCGATGCGAAGAAAACGAAGAAAGTCAGCGTCGCTGCCCCTTCCGGAGCCTTCCGCAATGTTCGCCATGACGGACACGGCTGCGCTGCGAATTTGGCTGGTAAGGCCGAAGCGCTCTTCGGTCGGCCAGGATCGGCTCGCAAGGTACACCTGCTTGTTCAACAATCGCGCCTTCTGCCAGGCAATCAGGTCAAAGTACCGGCGTGCTCCCATCTTCGTTCCTCAGCCTGTGACAACTTTCCGCAGTTGCTCCCGACTGCCGACTCCAGACTGCCGACTTGCCCCTACATGTACATCCCGCCATTGACGCCAAGCACCTGGCCGGTGATGTAGCCTGCCTCCGGCCCGGCCAGAAAGCTCACTGCGGCGGCAATCTCGTCGGCTGTGCCGAACCGGCCCAGCGGTACGTGCTTTACCAGTTCTTCCTTGGGCAGGTCCTTGACCATGTCGGTTTCCACGAACCCCGGCGCCACCACGTTTACCGTCACCTTGCGGCTGGCGATCTCCTTGGCCAGGGCCTTGCAGGCGCCGATCAGCCCCGCCTTGCTGGCGGAGTAATTCACCTGGCCGGCGTTTCCGGCCTCGCCGCTGACACTGGAAATCGCAACGATGCGGCCCTGGCGTTTGCGCAGCATGGGCCGAAGGCAGGGCTTTACCACATTGAAGAAGCCGCCCAGGTTGGTCTCAATCACTTCCTTCCACTCGTTGCCTGACATCATGGCCATCAGGCCGTCGCGGGTGATACCCGCGTTGCTGACGACAATCTCCGGGCCGCCTTCTTCTTCAATCATGGCCTCCAGCACATGGGCGCACTGTTCGCCATCGGCCACATTGAACTGAAGGGCCCGGGCCGTACCGCCCGCCTGGGTGATTTCTGCCACCAGGGATTCGGCGGCGTCTTTGTTGCCCGCATAGTTGACCCAGATGCGGCAGCCGTCACGGGCCAGGCGGGCCGCAATGCCCCGCCCGATGCCCCGCGAGGCGCCGGTTACCAGCGCAATTCGTGTCAAACTGGACTCCCAGGGTCGTTTGCGTCGTTTCGAGAACAGCGTATATTAGCCGCTCAGCCCGTGGCCGACAGGCTGCGGTTTTTGGGGCAGCAACCCGCAGGATCAGAACTTTGCAACCACTGGTAGACGAACTCAAGCACCTCATTATCCGGCACCTCAACCTCGAGGATGTAGACCCCCAAAGTGTCAGCCCCGACGAGCCCCTGTTCGGCGGCGGGCTTGGCCTGGACAGTGTCGATGCGCTGGAGCTGGTCATGTTGATGGAAACTAACTACGGCGCCAAGATTGAATCCTCAGATTCCGGTCGCAAGGCCTTTGCCAGCCTCAAAACACTGGCGGATTTTGTGCAGGCCCACCGCAAGAAGTAGCCCCCAATGACTGCGTCCCATCCTTCGCGCGCAGTGGCAATCACCGGTCTGGGCGTGATCAGTGCCGTGGGCCGCGGTGTGGCAAGCATGGATGCGGCGCTGGCAGCTGGGCGGGACGGCCTTGGGCCTCTGAGCCTGTGGGACACGGACCTTGCCGGCGAGTTCCCCGTGGGGCAGTACCGCGGCGACCTTGACGCGGATCTTGCCGAAGTCGGCCTTGCACCCACGCGCCGCAGCCTGGCACGCATGTCGCGGTCCGACAAACTGGCGCTGGTGGCCTGTGCAGAGGCCTGCGCCCACGCGGGGCTTTCGCCCGCAGCCCTGAACCGCCTGGGTGCTGGGGCCTTTGTGGGACAATCCGTGTGCGGGACACTGGCCAGCGAGGCCCAGTACCAGCGGGCCCGCGCCGGCCACACATCGCGCCGGGGCATGGGCGCCATGTTTACGCATGAAGGCGCCAACACGCAGGACCAGCTGGCCCGGCACTTTCATCTGGGCGGCCCCACGCTTGGTTTCATGACCGCATGCAGCAGCGGTGCCAACGCCATCGGCCTGGCGGCGGCCCGCGTGGCTGCGGGCCAGTGTGAGGTCATGCTGGCAGGCGGCGCGGACAGCCTTTCGCGCATTGCCGTGTACGGGTTTCATTCGTTGCAGGTAGTAAGCCCCGAAGGCCCGCGCCCCTTTGACGCGAACCGCAAGGGTATGAGTGTGGGCGAAGGCGCAGGCTTTGTCGTGCTGGAAGCGCTGGCCCACGCGCGCCAACGCGGGGCAACGCCGCTGGCCTTGCTGACGGGTTATGGCCACAGTTGCGACGCCCACCACCTGACGGCGCCCCACCCGCAAGGGGCCGGCGCGATTGCCGCCATGCGGGGGGCACTGGCCATGGCCGGCCTGGAACCACGCGACATCGGGTACATCAACGCCCACGGCACGGCGACGCTTGACAACGACCGCACCGAGGCCCTGGCGATTGCATCGGTTTTCGCGCAGGCACCGGTGCCCGTCAGCAGCGTCAAGCGCTTCTTCGGGCACACGCTGGCCGCCGCCGGCGCGATTGAGGCCGTGGTGTGCGCGCGCGCCCTGCAAACAGAGACCCTGCCGCAGAATCTGGGCCTGCAAACGCCATTGCCCGAGGCCGCGCTGGACCTGGTGCGTTCGCCGCGGCACGCGCCCGGCCTGCGGCACGTGCTTTCCAACAGTTTCGGCTTTGGCGGCAACAATGCCGCGCTGCTGTTCAGTGCCACGGAGGCCGCATGGAACCCAAGCTGACAAACCGCATTCAGGCCCTGTACGACTGCATCCTGGCAGGTGCGGAGCGCGTCCAGCAGGCCCTGGGCGCGGGCATGCCGCTGGCGGCTTATCGTGCCTGCCTGAAGCTGGAACTGGACACTGTGCCGCTGTCGGTGGCCTGCGACGTGCCGGTGCCGCTGCTGTATCGCGACGTGGAAGTTGAGAACGCGATTGTCGTGCCCATGGTGTGCGACGGGCTGGTCGTGGTGGCGTTTGAACAGGAACCATCGATGTCGCCAGCCATGGACGCGCGCATGCACGCGCTGCTGCGCGCCACCGGCCTGCCGATGGGCGTGATTGCGAACTTCGGCATACCGGCCATCCGCGCCGGGCTGCGCCGCATTGCCAACCCCAACCCCAGGATGGAAGGCTGATGCCCGTAGTTATCACCGGCCTTGGGGTGGTCAGCAGCATCGGCACCGGCGCCGCTGAGTTCCGGGCTGCGCTTTTGCAGGGCCGCTGCGGTTGCGCGCTGCGCGAGTTTCCGCGCCTGGCCGGCAACAGTGTGCATGCCCCGGCCTATGTTTCTGTTGCGGCCGAGCCGCACGGCCTGATTGAACCGCGCAAGCTTCGCCGCATGTTCCGCATTGTCCGCATGGCGGCGGTCTGCGCCCGCCAGGCACTGCAGATGGCGGGTATTGACCCGTCAACAGTCCCTCCCCACCGCATCGGCATTGTGTTCGGCACGGCATTTGGCGCGCTGGAAGTTACGCAGAAGTTCATCGACAGCTGGATCGACAACGGCCAGCGCCACGCAAGCCCCCTGAACTTCATGAACAGCGTGCACGGCATCCTGGCCAGCCAGATCGCGCTGGATATCCATGCCACCGGCCTGAACCTCACGATCAGCCAGCGCGACATCAGCTTCGAGGCCGCACTGGCCCATGGCGCCGCCGCCCTGGAGGCCGGGCAGGTGGATGTCTGCCTGGTCGGCGGGGCCGATGAACTTACGCCATTGCTGCACGAGGTTGCCGCCCGGTCCCTTTATGCATCGCTGGATGCGGCCGACGCGGCAGGCCTGGACCCCCTGGCGCGGCGCGGCACCACCGTTCCGGGCGACGGCGCGGCGGTGTTTGTGCTGCAACGCCAGGGGCGCGCCCTGGCACACCTTGCCGGCGTCAGGCTTGGGCGCCACGACCATGGCGGGCCGGACCTTGCCCGCGAATTGCTGCAGAACGAGGCCGCCGCGGGCGTGGACCTGGTGACCAACAACCGCGACGGCCACCTGCGGTCGGCCAGGGTCCACCAGAGGCGCGAGGCCGTCGTGGGCCCCGGCGTGAGCCACCGCGGCAACTTCGGAACCTGGCCCACGGCCGGCGCGTTACAGTTTGCCGCCAACGCGCTGATGCTGGCGCATGGTGAATACTACGCGCCTCTGGCGGCCGGAAAGCCGCAGCCCATGCGCACGGCGCCGCGCGCAATTCTGCACGACGCCGCCAGCAGCAGCGGCGTGCATGCGGCCTATGTGTTGACAGCCAATGAACAATGAACAATGAACAAGGCCCAATGAGCGATGTTCGCTACCCGGCCTTCCATTGTTCATTGCTCATTGTTCATTGTTCATGCCTATGTCCGCCGGGTCGCCATTAGCTGTCGCCAAGACCTACGCCAGCTTCGTGAAGCTGTCGCACACCGTGTTTGCGCTGCCATTCGCACTGGCGGGGATGGCTGCGGCCTATGCCGTGCCCACGGCGTTTGTGTACCCCCGCCACGTGCCGGGCATGGGGCCTGGGCTGGAAAGCTTCGACCAGCACATGCAGTTTTCGTGGCTGCTGCTGGCGCTGGTCCTTGGCTGCATGGTGGGCGCGCGAACGTTCGCGATGGCGCTCAACCGCATCATCGACCGCCATATCGATGCCCTGAACCCTCGCACTGCTGCGCGCGAACTGCCCGCCGGGCGCATCAGCGCGGGCCAGGCTTGGACGCTGGCGCTTGCCGCAGCGCTGCTTTACTTCGGGGCCTGCTTCGCCATCAGCCCGGTCGTACTCTGGCTCAGCCCGATCCCGATCGCGCTGATGGCCGTCTATCCTTACATGAAGCGGGTTTCGGTGCTTTGCCACCTAGTGCTTGGGGCCAGCCTGGGCCTTGCACCCGTTGGCGCGTGGGTCGCCGTGCGGGCCATGAGCAGTAACAGTTTCAGCGACGGCGACCTGTTCTTTGCCGGCGCGGGCTGGCGCGCAGACCTGTTCGGCATGGCTCCCCTGTCGTGGGGCCTGGGCTGGGATGCCGTCGGCGAACTTGCCCCCTGGGTGCTGGGCGCGGGCGTGGCCCTGTGGGTGGCCGGGTTTGACATCATCTACGCCCTGCAAGACGACGAGTTCGACCGCGCCAACAAGCTGCACTCGATTCCCGCCGCCGTCGGTCGCAAGGCCGCACTGTGGATCAGCCGGGTCACGCACCTGGGTGCCGCCGTCTGCTTTTTCGGTTTCGTATGGCTGCTGACTCATCCCGCGCCCGTGGGCGGCATGGACACGCGCCAGTACACCGAAGTCGCCAACTGGGTCTGGGCCGCGCCCTGCCTGATGGTGGTGGGGCTGGCGTACCAGCACTCGCTTGTAAAGCCGGGTGACCTGTCACGCGTCAACATGGCCTTCTTCACCGTGAACGGGGTCATCAGTGTCGCGTTCGGTGTAGTGTTTCTGGCCAGTTGGTGGAGGGGTTGGTAGGCGCGGCCGCAGTGTCCCATGCTCGAAACCGCCAGGGTGTGAAACAACCGCTGTTACCGTCGGCACTTGTGGCTTTTCGCGCTTTCGCTTTTTCGCGGCACAACAGCCCCAACAGCGCGCTTGCCTGTGCGTTTTCGGGCGCTAGTATCGCGCACCCTTACGGGGTTGGCGGGCACAGCCCGGCCCCATAACAGACGCGCAGCCAGGAGCATTCATGCCCGTTGATGGTCACATTGTTCAGGTCATCGGCCCTGTCGTTGACGTGCAGTTTCCCGAGCAGCAGGTGCCGGAAATCTACACCGCGCTCAAGATCAACGACCCATCCAAGAACATCAACCTGACGCTTGAAGTCCAGCAGCACCTTGGGCGCGATTCCGTGCGCGCCGTGGCCATGGACAGCACCGACGGCCTGGTGCGCGGCCAGGTTGTCAGCAACACCGGCGCGCCGATTTCGGTGCCCGTGGGCAACGAATGCCTGGGCCGCATCTTCAACCTGCTGGGCGATGTCGTAGACGGCGGCCCCGCCATCCAGACCAAGGAACGCCGGGCGATTCACCAGAAGCCGCCCAGCTACAACGAACTGGGCACCAAGACCGAAATCTTTGAAACCGGCATCAAGGTCGTGGACCTGCTGGAACCCTACGCCAAGGGCGGCAAAGTCGGCCTGTTCGGCGGCGCAGGCGTGGGCAAGACGGTCGTGATCATGGAGCTGATCAACAACATCGCCCGCGTGCACAGCGGCTATTCGGTGTTCTGCGGCGTGGGCGAGCGCACCCGCGAGGGTAACGACCTGTGGCTCGAAATGAGCGAGAGCATCATCGGCAAGAAGGAAGACGGCAGCGACAAGACGGTGCTTGACCAGGCCGTGCTGTGCTACGGCCAGATGAACGAGCCGCCGGGCGCGCGCCTGCGCGTGGCGCTTAGCGGCCTGACGCACGCCGAGTACTTCCGCGACACGTTCGGCACCGACGTGCTGATGTTCGTGGACAACATCTTCCGCTTCACGCAGGCCGGTTCCGAAGTGTCGGCCCTGCTGGGCCGCATGCCCAGCGCCGTGGGTTACCAGCCCACGCTGGCCACGGAAATGGGCGCGCTGCAGGAGCGCATTACCTCGACCGACCGCGGCAGCATTACCTCCGTGCAGGCCATTTACGTGCCCGCCGACGACTTGACCGACCCGGCACCCGCCACGGCGTTCTCGCACCTGGACGCCAAGACGGTGCTGGACCGCAAGATTTCTGAAAAGGGCATTTACCCTGCCGTGGACCCGCTGGCCTCGACAAGCCGTGTGCTGGACCCGCTGATTGTGGGTGCCAATCACTACAAGGTCGCCCGTGACGTCCAGGGTATTCTGCAGCGTTACCGCAGCCTGCAGGACATCATCGCGATCCTGGGCATGGATGAACTGTCCGAAGACGACAAGATCATCGTCAACCGCGCCCGCCGCGTGGAAAAGTTCCTGTCGCAGCCGTTCTTTGTGGCCCAGCAGTTCACGGGCCTTGAAGGACGCTACGTGAAACTGGAAGATACTGTACGCAGCTTCGGCGAGCTGGTGGCCGGCAAGTACGACCACCTGCCCGAGCAGGCCTTCTACATGCGCGGCAGCATCGACGAAGCGATCGCCGCCGCTGAAAAGGGCGCCAAGTAGCGTAACAGGAGCCAGCCATGGCAGGCCAACCCCCGCAGGGCCAGAACCCGTACCAGCCGCAGGGCTATCCGCCCCAGCCGGGCTATCACCAGCCGCAGCCGGGCTATCCGGCACAGCAGGGCCAGGCCTATCCGCCGCAGCAGGGCCAGGCCTACCAGGCGCAGCCCGTGAACCCGCAGGCGCCCTACGGCGTCGATCCGCGCACCAACATGCCGTATTCCGAAAAGCAGAAGCAGCTGGCGGGTTTTCTGCAGTTGCTGCCGCTGGTTGTGGGCATCGGCGGCATCGGCCGCTGCTATGCCGGGCACATCGGTGTCGGCGTTGCCCAGATCATTCTGTCGTGCACGGGCATCGGACAGATATGGTCGATCATTGACGGCATCATCATCCTGACCAACGACCAGGCCATGGACGGCAACGGCCTGCCCATGCGCCCGAACTAGCACCGGATTGAACAGCAACCATGAGCCAAGCCACACTGCAAGTCGATATCATCAGCCCCGAAAAGCCCGTTTACAGCGGCGCGGCCTCCAGCGTGGTTGCGCCCGCCCATGACGGGCAGGTCGGTATTCTGCCCGGGCACGCCCCCATGGTGACGCGGCTTGGCATTGGCGAAGTACGGGTCACGGATTCTGCCGGCGCCGCGCGGTTTGCCATCCGCCAGGGCTATCTTCAGGTCGTGGGCAACAAGGTTGTGGTGCTCAGCGAAGACGCCAAGGCCATTGCCGACCTCAAGGGCGTGAAGCCCGAAGACCTGGCCCGGCTGCAGAAAGAACTTTCCGAGACCACCGACCCTGCCATCAGGGCCAAGCTGCAGGCTGACCTGGACTGGCTGAAGGCCTGCGACAGACTGCTGCAGGGCGTTTAGCCTTCCAACTGCAGTTCCAAATTGTAAGGCAAAGGCCCGTTCAACCGGACGGTTGCCTTGCTATGCTTTTGGGCAACTTTAGGGAGCGAACATGAGCGGGGGCAATCCATACCAACCACAACAGCCGCAAGGCTATCCGCAGCAACCCAACGCGTACCCACCCCAGCAGGGTGGATACCAGCAGCCCTATGGTCAGCAGGGCCCCGGCGGGTACATGAAGCCCAACCGCGGCAGCATGTTGCTTGTGTTCTCCATCCTTAGCTGGTTTGTCTGTGTTGGCTTCGGCATTGCCGCTTACATCATGGCGGGCAAGGACATCGAAGAAATGCAGCGTGGCCAGATGGATCCCACCGGTCTCGGCCTGACCAAGGCCGCGCGCACGATCTCGCTGGTTCACTTCATTTTCTTTGGCGTGATCATGATGCTGTATGTGGTCCTGTTCGTGTTCATCGGTGCCAGCGGCGGGTTCAAGTAGTCAGCCGAGTTCTGCAGAAGACTGGCGGCCTGCGGGCCGCCTGTTCTGCTATTTGCGGGCCGCGGCCAGAATGCGGGCGATCTGCTTGATGTGCGCCTCAATGTGAAAGGCCATGAACGCCGCCAGATCGGCCGCCGAGACATCATGGCCCTGGCTGTGGCGACCCTTGCGCTTGAGGTCTGAGGGCGAAAGCTTTTCAATCAGCGACGTGTTCAGCGCGCTGGTGGCCACAAGGCAGTCCACGGCCAGGGTCAAATCCAGGCGCGAACGCCGGAACAGCCGCACCCCGGCCTGGGTGTCCACGCCCGCAAGTTCGGGGTAATCCTCGCCCAGAATGCGCCGCAGCCGCAGGCCCAGCATCTGGTCAATCTCGGCCACGTGAAAGGCCACGTCGCGCACGGTCCAGCGGTCGGGCTGCTCCTGCCAGTCCAGCCAATGGGCGGCCACCGAACGCACAGACTCCAGAAACGCATCCACCGCCGCGAGATAGCGTTCGGCCAGAGTCTCGGGGTTCAGGGCGCTGTCCGTCATGCCGTCACCGGCCGGCGCCTGCGCAACGATGTGTTCACCCACGCCCACAGCGTCGGGATCACGAACAGCGTAAGCAGCGTGCTGACCGCAAGGCCGGAGATCACCGTGATTGCCAGCGGCTTGCGCACCTCGGCGCCCTCGCCGCCGCCCACCAGCATGGAAAGCCCCCCCTGAACCGAGAACGTCATGCCCCCCACCAGCTTCCAGTCCTTGGGCGCAGTCAGGCTGCGACCCATGCCTTCCACCACCGATTGCATCACCGAATCCACGCCCCCGCCCACCGCCAGCGCGGCGGGCATGAACGGGTCCAGCACGCCCGTCATCGGCAGCAGGCCCAGCAGGGTGGTCAGTGTGGTAATCGCAATCGGCCGCAGGCGAATGCGTGCGGCGTTCAAGGCGGCCTCGCGCGGCGACTGGCCCCGGGCCACAAGCTGGTTGGCATAACTGACCAGCACAATCGCGTTGTTCACCACAATGCCCGCCAGCACAATCAGGCCCAGCAGAACCATCACGCTTACCGGCATGCCCAGCACCGCCAGTGTGAACACAACGCCCACACCCGCCAGGGGAACGGCGACCATGATCACCAGCGGGTCCAGCAGGCTTTCAAACTGTACCGCCATCACCACGTAAACCAGAAACAGCGCCAGGCACAGTGCCAGCACCAGGTTGGTGACACTGCGGGACATTTCCTGGGCCTGACCGGCAAAGCCTATGTCGGTTTCTTCAAGGTCAACGACGCCCGCATCCAGCATGCCCTGCACCTCTTGGGCCACGGCACCCAGCGCAACGTTGTTGGGTTCTGCAAACACGATCACCGCGCGCTGGTTGCCGACACGGCGGATCTCGCTTGGGCCCTCCAGGGCGCGCAGGCCGGCGCCCGCCCCTGCCAGCACATCGCGCAGCCGCACGCCAGGCGCGACCTGGATGTCGCGCACCTGTTCAAGGCTGCGTTTGTCGCCGCCCTGAAGCTCGACAAACACCTCCATGTCTTCGCCGCCCTGGCTGAACTGGGTACTGACGGCGCCGCCGATCTTGTTGCGCACCTCGCGCGTGACGGACTCGGCACTCAGGTTGTGGCGCTGCAGCGCAATGCGGTCATACACCAGCTGCACCTGCGGCCTGCCGACGCTGAGGCTTGAACGCACGTCCAGAAACAGCGGCCCGCCGTCGCTGCGCTGCATCCCGCGCAAGGCCGCCACAAGCCGCGCGCCGACGCGGCCCAGCTGCTCTTTGTCGGAACCGCGGATCTCGATTTCCAGGCCGTTGTCGATCTTCACCAGTGACGGCGCGTCAAATTCGGCCGAGGCCTGCAGCAACGGTATGTCGTCGGCCTGCGCGCGAACGGCATCCTGCACCAGTGTGGTGGCATCGCCGGCGTTGACGGTGCTGCGCAGTCCTATCACCAGGCGCGCCACGTGGCTGCCGCGCTGGCGGGTTTCACCCGCCTGCTGCTCGCCGCCGGTTTCGACGGTGATGCGGCTGATGTTCTCGGCCAGCGTGTTGTCGGCAAGCAACCGTTCGGCCAGGCGGGCCACTTCGCGGTCGGTGTCTTCAATCTGCGTGCCTTCGGGCGCGGAAAGGTCGGCGTAGAGTTCGTCCTGCTTGAAGCGGGGCAGCAATTCTGTCTGCAGGCTGCCCGCGGCCACAATGGCCAGCAGTCCGGCGCCCAGCGCAACCCCGACCACCAGCAGCGGCTGTGCCAGCGCCCCGCGCAGCGCCAGCGGGTAAGTGCCCGAAACCACCGTCCACACGGCCTCAAACGCCCAGCCCAGCGGCTTGAACAGCCACGTAAACACAAACGCCAGCCCGCGCCAGATAAACCGCGACACCAGCACCGCGGTATCCATCAGGGGCACGACCGCCGCCAGCAGCAGTACGCCGCCCACCAGCATGCCCAGAAACGGCGCCCCGAAAAGCACACCCGAGATCCTGTCCCAGTCCATCGGCGCCTGGGCGGGGCCGCCCATGCCACGCATGCCGGCCGTCGGCGCAGGGGCTGGCGCGGCCGCGGTATCCATGGCCATCGCAATCAGAAACGCCACCGGCCCGGCGAGCACCACCAGCACTGCCACCACGTACGCCACCCGGGCCGCCGCGACTGCCCAGCGTCGCTTGCCGTCCGCAGTGCGCGCGCGCAGCGGATAGCCAAATACGCGCCTGGTCATCGCATAGGCGCCCAGTTTGCCGATGCCTGCAAAGCCGATGCCGAAGAACGCCGGCACAACAAACTGCGCCACAATCAGCGACGCCAGCAGGCTGAACACAACCGTCAGGCTCAAATCGCGGAAGATCTGGCCGGCCACGCCGTCTACGAACACAATCGGGAAGAACACCGCCACCGTGGTCATGGTGCTGGCCAGAATCGCGCCGCCGACTTCACTGATGCCGCGAATGCTGGCATCCAGAAGGTTGTCGCCCTCTTCACGGCAGCGGGCGATGCTCTCCAGTACCACAACGCTGTTGTCCACCAGCATGCCCACGCCCAGCGCAAGCCCACCCAGCGACATCAGGTTCAGCGTCACGCCGGCCATCTGCATCGGGATAAACGTCGTGACAATGCTCAGCGGGATAGACACGGCAATCAGCACCGTGGCCTTGAGAGACCTCAGGAAGAAAAACAGCACCAGCACCGCCAGAATCGCGCCCAGCACGGCACTGGCCGTCACGTCGTTGACGGCGTCCTCAATGAAGTAGCTCTGGTCGCTGACCACGCGCAGGCCGAAACCCTCGGGAAGCTGGTCAACCAGCGCGCGCGGCCCGAAACTGAACCCGCCTCCGCCGCGCCCGCCGCCCATGCGCATGCCGCCGCCTCGGGAAAACCCGCCCTGGCGCGGCCGCGCGGCCGCCTGTGCGGCCTGGGCCTCGGCCTCGGCGCGTTGCTCGGCGGTCATTTCTCCGCGTTTCTTGCGGGTCTCCTTCCACTTGGATTCGCCGTACAACGCAACCCACACGCGCTGGGCGACCTGCAGGATGTTGGCGTCGCCCTCTTTCAGTACCTCCAGCATCACGCCTTCGCCGGCCTTGCCACGGGTTTCGTCGCCGGCAAAGCGGGTAATGGTGTTGCGTTCCTTGGGCACGGCCTCGATGTCCGCAAGCTCGCCCAGTGTCACCCGGCCCTGCCCCTGGCTGGTAATCTCGAGGTCCTTCAGCACCTGCAGCGACTCATAGGTGCTGACCACCCGCAGGATCACGTCCAGGCCGGCCAGGTTGATCACGCCCGCCGAGCTGTCCACACGCGCACCGCGAATGCGGTCGACCACCGCCTGCGCGGTCAGCCCGTGGCGGTTCAGCGCGGCCTCGCGCAGGGAAACGCGAATCTGCCGCTCCTGGCCGCCCGAGACGCGCACGGCCGCCACGCCCTCGATCTTGCTGAGCTCGGGCTTGAGGATGTCGTCGGCAAAGGCTCGCAGGTCCAGCAGGCCCACTCGCCCGTCGGTGGCGTAAAGCATCAGGCGCATGGTCGGGTCCTGCGCCGGGTCGTACCGCAGGATCTGTGGCCGCTGCACAGCCTCGTCGTCGAAGTTGATGCGGTCCAGCCGGTCGCGCACGTCTGCCGTGGCCTGAAGCATGTCGGTGCCCCAGCCGAACTGCAGCACCACGTCGCTGGATTCCGCGCGGGAAACGCTGCTGCGGCTGCTCAGGCCGCCCACGTTGCCCAGGCGTTCCTCAATGCGCTGGCTGACTTTTTCTTCGACTTCGCTGGGGGCGGCGGCGGGATAGTTGGTGCGGATGGTGAGCTGCGGGTACTCCAGGTTGGGCATCAGGGTTGTCTGCAGCTTGCCCAGCGCAACCGAACCAAACACGACAAACGCCATGACAACACAAAGCACCGCCACAGGCCTTGTGGTCACAATCTGAAAAAACCGGCTGGGCCGGCGGATGGATGGCGCGTCGGTCACTCGTTTCCTGCCTGTTTGTACGCGGATACCACACACACGGGGAGAGGAAAAGCCCGCGCCGGCGTTCGCCGCAAGCGCGCGCGCCGCTGCCGCGCCTGGCGAACATCGCGTCCTTGGCGGTAAAGCCGTTGCCGTGATCCGTGTGCATCTGTGTCCATCCGTGGTCCAAAGCCCTTGCCGTGCAACATGCCCCTCGCTGGCGCTTCGGGCTCCTGTTCAAGCCGTTGATGAAGGACCCGTCCTTTTGCTTTTTCGGCCCGAAGGGCCGGTTCTGTCAGCCCAGGCCGAAGGCCTGGGATCCTGAGAAGGCCCCGCCATCCGGCCTGTAAGGCCGGCTCGCCTGGCCCGGGGGGTAAGTATGCCGCCCCCGTCGGGGGCTCAGCGAACTCGGACATCTGTTCTCCGCCCTTACGGGCGGAGCTAATCCATGGCGCCACCGTCGGGGGCTCAAACGCAACGCCAACGTTTTCGACAGAGCCTGTGCATCTGTGTCCATCCGTGGCCCAAAGCCGTTGCTATGCAACATGCCCCTCGCTGGCGCTTCGGGCTCCTGTTCAGGGCCTTGCCGTGATCTGTGTGCATCTGTGTTCATCCGTGGACCAAAGCCGTGGCCGTGTATCAGCCGCGCGCTGGCGCTTGCGGCTCTTGTTCAAGCCGTTGCCGTGCATCACACACCACAGGCCCTCGCTGGCGCTTCGGGCTCCTGTTCCTGACCCGACCCCGAACCCCAACCCCTGCCTTCACTTGCGCGGTTTTTGTCGCGTTGCCTGCCCTCAAGCTTGCCATGGAGTGGAGGAACCCATGTCCAAGCCCAAGGCTGACCTGCCGTCGCACTTCATTGCGCTGGTCTTTGAATCCAGCCCGTCTTTGCGCGCGGCA
>JAHBXZ010000030.1 GCA_019636215.1 Planctomycetota bacterium
ACGGATAGGCGTTTTAACCGCATGAGGCCAAGTATCGCACCGCGGAAGCGCCATCAAGCCGGCTGAGACACTCGATTTTCCCGCCCAGGTGTCAGGTTCACCACCAGGGTTTGGCGTTCAGGAGAGTGATTTGCGGCGCTCGGCGTGTACCGGGCGCAGAGCCAGTTCGCGGCAAGTCAAAATCGCCGCTTTGTTCATTCACCAACTGATGCGCTGATCGACCTCAAAGTCCGGTGCCGGTTGCGCCGCTAGGTCCCAGTCTGCTGGCTCGGTTTGCGCCCCGTCATCCATCTGCGCATCACTACAGTCATCCCACAGCGGTGGCCCGCGCGCCGGGGAGATGCGGGGTGGCTCTGAATCTGCCCCGATGTGGTCCAGGATGTGCCGGATGTCAGCGCTGTGCGTAATGAACGCGATGATGCGCATATGCCCGCCACACAGCGGACACAAGAGGGGGAACACCTCGTAGATGCGGGCGATCAGCACCGCCCACAGGTAGTGCGCTGCACGCTTGGGCAGCACCGGCTCGCTCTGGGATGGCAGCGCGCTGCTCATCGGTACCACACCAGGCGCGCACTCCCCCGTGCTGATCGACGCGCCCAGCACGGGAGCGGCTTGCGCCGGTGTCGCCAGCGCCGTCACCGCAGCCCTCAGCGGCGAGTTTGGTGCCAGCACACCAAAGTAGCGGTGCCGGTGGGTGCGTGGCGGTGGCACCAGGGCGGCAATGCGGTCGATCAGTTCCAGCGGTGTGAGGTGCAGCTCATCTGCCTTGGCACCACGCTTGTCACTGGTGGGCTCGCTGCGCTGTTTGGCACAGCGGTACACCAGTTTGCTTCCCTCTTTGCGTAGGCGCTCCATGGAAAACGGTGGACGCGCGCAATAGCGCAGCAGCCGCTCCAGCGCAGCGCGGTCGTGGGCTTCGATGCAGACACCGGCGTCCACCGAGAAGCCGCTGTGTTTGTAGCCCAGCATGTCTTTGGCGTCACAGTTCTCCAGCAGGCCCCGAGCAACGAAGGCGCGCAGGATGCGTTTTTGCAGTGTGGTCTGCACTGGGGCCACGGTAGCCGCATCGATGCCGGTGGCCGCGTGAAAGATGACACCCGGCGATGAGATTCGAGGGGTCGCATCAGCATCGCCCTCGCCCTCCACTTCCTCAAACACCCCGTCCACCACACAAACGTGGAAGTGGACGTGTTCATTGAGGCTGGAGCCGAATCGGTGAATGAAGGCGATGGCACCGATGTGCAGGCCTGCCTTGTCCATATGGGCCGCACCGGGGCTGTGGGTCTGCAGAGTTTGTGCGATCACCCGCAGAAAGATGCGCAGCACCATGCTCAGCACCGCTCCGTCGCGTTGCATGAAGTACCGCAACCTCTTGGGCACGGAGAGCACCCACTGGCGCACCGGCAGGCGGGGGAATACGTGATCGTTCAGGTGCGCTGCTGTCTCCACCATGCGCCGGGTGGTGCACGAGGGGCAGACTCCCCGGCCTTTGCAGGAGAAGGCTACAAAGTAGTCGTGCCCACAGTCGCCGCAGCGAGCGCGGGCAAAGCCATGGGCAAAGATGCCGCACTCAAGATACTTGGCAAACGCTTTGCGCACGAAGGGCTTGGGGGTGTGGTGGTCGCCCTGGCCGTCGAACTGACCCGCGCTGGCCAACTCTAGCCAGGTCTCGT
>JAHBXZ010000031.1 GCA_019636215.1 Planctomycetota bacterium
TCGCATGTTCGCCCCCACGAAGATCTTCCGCCGCTGGCACCGCAAGATCAACCTGCACCAGAAGCGCTTCGCTGTGGTGTCTGCTCTTGCTGCGTCGTCCCTGCCGGCGCTGCTGATGTCGCGCGGCCACAAGGTCGAGAACGTGGCTGAGGTCCCGCTCGTGGTCGAGGACTCGATCCAGGGCTACGAGAAGACGAAGCAGGCGGTCGCCTTCCTGAAGGCCGTCGCTGCCATCGACGACATCAACCGCGTGAACGACTCGCGCGAGGTGCGCTCGGGCCACGGGAAGTCCCGCAACCGCCGCTATGTGGCGCGCCGCGGCCCCATGCTGGTGTTCCCCGACAACAAGGGCACCCGCGCCTTCCGCAACGTGTTCGGCCTCGACATCGCCAACGTGAACGCGCTGAACCTGCTGCACCTGGCCCCCGGTGGCCACGTCGGCCGCTTCGTGATCTGGACGAAGGGTGCCTTCGAGGCGCTGGACAAGATCTTCGGCACCTTCACGACGCCGTCGCAGGTGAAGAACGGCTTCACGCTGCCCGCCCCCACGCTGACGAGCACGGATGTGACCCGCATCCTGCAGTCGGAGGAGGTGCGCCGTGTGCTGAAGCCCAAGAAGCTGCAGGCGAAGAAGTCGAGCCGCTACACGCAGCCGACGAACGGCATCAAGAACCGCCGCCTGCGTCTCCGCCTGAACCCGTTCTCGGCGAAGGCCACGTCGGCTGCCAAGGGCATGCGCAACAAGGCTAACCGCGATGTGCGCCGCAAGGCCAAGGCTGTGCGCCTGGCGAAGGTGAGCAAGAGCCTGGCCAAGGCCGCCAAGAAGTAAGCACTCCCTGAGTCGCTGATGCTTGAACGACGGGCCCCGCCTTGTTTTGTTTTTCTTTCATGACACGAAGCCAATACTTCTCTTAAATTGTTTCTTTTGATTTCGACCCAAACAAACAACGATGCTTTTCGATTCCAATAATGTGCGTTGGTGCCTACGTCATGTTTGAAAAGCTTTCGTTGTACGTAAAAATACACATGCACAAACAAACAATAACAATAAAAAGGCTATTCAATCAAGAATGTCCCGCCCGTCTGTGAACGTGTACTCCTCGTCGGAGGACAAGGTTGTGGCAACGACCTCGCTCCCTGCCGTCTTCACGGCGCCGATCCGCCACGACATCGTGCAGTTCGTGCACACGAACATGGCGAAGAACTCGCGCCAGGCGTACGCTGTGAACCGCCTGTCCGGCATGAACCACTCTGCTGAGTCCTGGGGTACCGGCCGCGCTGTTGCGCGTATTCCGCGTATCGGCGGTGGCGGCACGAGCACGTCCGGCGCTGGTGCGTTCGGCAACATGTGCAAGGGTGG
>JAHBXZ010000032.1 GCA_019636215.1 Planctomycetota bacterium
GGGTTAGCAACTGTCTTCAAGGTCAAGCCCCGATCGATGCGTTGAGGTGCCGAGAGGCGTTCCACATCGCCTGGTCCCGCAGCATGGCATTGAGGATCGTCAGCAGCTTTCGCATGCACGCCACGATGGCGACCTTCTTGGGCTTGCCGACGGCCAGCAGCCGCTCGTAGAACTCTCGGATGACCGGGTTGTGGCGCATCGCCACCACCGCGGCCATGTAGACCACCGCCCTCACGCCGGAGCGTCCGCCCCAGGTTCGTCGCTTGCCCTGTCGACCCCCCGAGTCGTCGGCCAGTGGCGCAACGCCCACCAGCTTCGCGATCTGCCGACGGCCCAGTCGACCAAGCTCCGGCAGCGCCGCCGTCAGCGTCAGGATCGTCACCGGCCCGACCCCCTTGACGCTGTCGAGCAACACCCGCTGAGTCTTGAAGTGCCGGTCCATGTGATCGTCGATGTGCGCATCGATCGCGGCGAGCTGCTTGTCCAGCAGCTTGATGACGCTCACGATGCTGCGCGCCGCACTCTTGCCGGCATGCTCCAGCCGGTTGTTCTCGGCCACGCGCATGTCCACCAACTGCCGCCTGCGTGTCATCAGCTCCGCCAGCTCTTGGCGTGCCTCCTCCATCAACGGCGTGATGAACCTCGCACGGTCCTGGTGCCGGGCCAGCACGTCGGCGAAGTCGCGCAGCAGCCTGGCATCAACCTGGTCCGTCTTTGCCAGCACGCCCATGGACTTGGCGAAGTCCCGGGCCTGGCGCGGGTTGACCCGCGCCACTGAGATCTGCGCCTCCTGCATCGCGCAGACCGCACCCCGCTCGTACCCGCCAGTGGCCTCCACCACCACCAGGTCAACCTGCGCGGACTTCAGCAGGGCAATCAACTCGCCCCATCCTCCCGCGTCGTTGGTCACGCGACGCTCGACATCCCCGCAGCAGACATCCAGGTGCTGTTTGCTCACGTCGACGCCAGCGTTGCGCCCGCCTGCTCCTGTCGCTACCCCACCTTGCTGATGCATGTTCATGATCGACAACTGTTCGGGCTACACGGTTTGAGAAAACGGGCCGGTGCGTTGACCTTGGGCTAACCCTCGAGCTCTTCGCTCATAGGCGTATCGGGTTTGGCGCACCGACCACGACACCTTCGCAGTTCACTCCTCAACTGCGATCGTTTGGAAGATACAAGGC
>JAHBXZ010000033.1 GCA_019636215.1 Planctomycetota bacterium
CCTGATTGTCACATTTCGGTCACCGCGCCAGGCCGTTGCCGGGGTGCATGCGAACGGCTTTGGTTCACAGATCAACACGGATAAGCACGGATCACGGCGAGGCAACAAGAGCCGCAAGCGCCAGCGCGCGGGGCCGTTGCTGTAGTGCTCTAATCTCTGTCCTCCGCCCTGACGGGCGGAGCTAATCCATGGCGCCCCCTTTGGGGGCTCAAACGCAGGGCCAACATTTTCGACAGAGCCTGGTCACCTGTGGACCAAAGCCGTTGACGGCTCCTGTTCACGCGGCGGCGTTGTTGGCGCCGCCCTGCTTGCCCCGGGCCTCCGCCATCATCAGTTCCTGTTCGCGGCGCCACAGGTCGCCCCTTGTGGCCAGCAGCTTGGACTTCTGTTCGGTGCGCAACTGCCGCAGCACACGGCTGCTGGTGCCCGACCGCTGCATGGAGTTCAGCACCGACTTGGTGTACTGGCTGGTCAGCGGCGTGGCGTCGTCCTGCAAGGCCTGGTTCGTTGCGGCCTCGGTGGCCGGGGCAGGCTGCGGTTCGGCGTGCGGCTGCTGGGGCAGGTCGCGCGGCGATTCCTGCGGCGTGTGGTCCAGCGGGCGGCCGGTGTCGGCGCACAGGCCGGCGTCGGCGGCTTCCATCGGCCATAACCGCGGGCCCACGCGCACGCCGCTTTCCTGGTACACGGTTTCGCGCCCCTGCTGGTAGCACCGCTCGGCAAGCCGATCCATGTCGCGGGTTACAGCTTGCATGCGCGATATCGCGCGCAGCCCCTGCGCCACGGTGACGTCAAACGGGTTGCGGCGCGGCGGCTTTTCGCCGGGTGCCGGCTGCGGCAGGGGCTGGGCCAGCTCGCGCTCCATCACGCGCTGGAACTGCTGCAGGACCGGGGCCAGCAGTTCGGCCTGGTTCTGCAGCACGCGCAGCGGCCCGGCCATGGCGGCCTCGGCCAGTTCGATTGCGCGGCGCCGATGGGGGGAATCCGGGGCCAGTTCCACGGCCGCGCGGTGGGGAACAGGCTTGAGTTCAGGCTTTCGGGCAGGCATGGCAGGCTCCTTGCGACTCGATGCAGGAAGTATACCCGGCCGTGCGACAT
>JAHBXZ010000034.1 GCA_019636215.1 Planctomycetota bacterium
GCTTGAGTTCAACTTTGAAGTGCAACACCCCGCGGACGGCGGAAGGCTTCCGCCGGTGTTCTAAATCCTAGTCGTTCACGCGGCCGGTTGTTCAGTTCGTTGGCGATCCAGTTGCACTGGGCCTGGGTCAGAGCCTTCAGGCACATGCCCTTGGGCAGGTACTGCCTGATCAGCCCGTTGGTGTTCTCGTTGGTGCCCCGCTCCCATGAGTGGTAGGGGGTGGCGAAGAAGAACTTCACACCGAACCGGTCCTGCACGCTCTTGTAGCCGTGGAACTCGGTGCCGTTGTCCAGGGTGATCGTCTTGATCCGCCCGCTTAGTTGGATCACCATGCGGGCCAAGGCCGATGCAGCCTGCTCGGCATTCCTCGCGCTGAGCTTCTGGATCAGCACGTAGCCGGTCACGCGCTCCACCAACGTCAGGATGCAGTGGCGTCCGTCTGGTCCCATCACGGTGTCGCCCTCGTAGTGCCCGATCTCCTGGCGCAAGTCCACCTCGCTCGGGCGTTCGCTGATGTGGCTCTTGCCAGCCAGCAGCCCGCGTGTGGCGGGGCTTCCCCGGTGTTTGCGCCCGATCTTGCTCATGTGTCGGCAGCTTCGCCACAGGTCTCCACCTTGGGCCCTGTTGTGCCTCACGTAGCGGTAGATGGTCTCGTGGCTGATGGGCTTGCGCTTGTGCAACCGGCGCCGCCCGGCAATCTGCTGCGGACTCCAGTAGCTCCTGAGCTTGTCCACCACCCTCGTCCAGTCGGCAACACTGAACTGGCTCTTCTTGCGGCTGCGGCTTCGCCTGGCCATCGCCTTGCTGTGCGCCTTGTCCACCCGGTAGTGCCCGTCGTGCACGCTTCGATTGCGCCACAGCTCTCGGCTGATCGTCGCGGCCGAGCGCCCCAGGCAGTTCGCTATCTCTCGCCTGCTATGCCCTCTGGAGCGCATGCGCGCGATCGTGTACCGTTCACCTCGGGTGAGTTGGTGATATCCCATGCTTGCTACCCCTTCTGCCAGGATGAGGAAGCCAGCAGTGTCGCCAGCTCTCCCACCTTTTTTGGAGAAGGTGTTGCACTTACTCTGTGAACCCGCG